>DKWV01000011.1:132048-192849 GCA_002491905.1 Lachnospiraceae bacterium UBA7143
AATACAAGATCCGGCATTTTGGGGCTAATACAAAAGATGGAAAAGCAGTCGTCTTGTACGGCTGCTTTTGCAGATATGGAGGGAATGAAGAAAATGAGTATCAAAATTGGCATTTTAGGCTATGGAAATCTGGGGCGAGGCGTAGAGTGCGCCATAAAGCAGAATCCGGATATGGAGCTTGCAGCGGTATTTACCCGCAGAAAGCCGCAGACGGTTTCGATTCTCACAAAGACGGCATCCGTCTGTCATGTGTCTGAGGCGGCGGCATGGAAAGATAAGATTGACGTATTGATTCTGTGCGGCGGCAGCGCGACAGATCTGCCGGAGCAGACGCCGGCGTATGCGAAACTGTTCAATGTGGTGGACAGCTTTGACACCCACGCCAATATACCAAAGCACTTTGAGAACGTGGATGCGGCAGCGAAAGAGGCGGGAAAAGTGGGAATCATTTCCGTGGGCTGGGATCCGGGGATGTTTTCCTTAAACAGGATGTATGCCTCCGCGATCCTGCCAAACGGAAAGGATTATACGTTCTGGGGGAAGGGCGTCAGCCAGGGACACAGCGATGCGATCCGCCGGATTGAGGGCGTGAAGAATGCCAAACAGTATACCATCCCGGTGGAGGCTGCTCTTGAGGCGGTGAGAGAGGGGAAAAATCCCGAGTTGTCCACGAGGGAAAAACATACCAGAGAGTGCTTTGTAGTGCTCGAGGAGGGGGCGGACGCCGCGAAAGTGGAGCAGGAGATCAAAACCATGCCGAATTACTTTGCGGACTACGATACCACCGTACATTTTATCAGTGAGGAGGAACTGCTCAGGGATCACAGCGGCATTCCGCACGGCGGTTTTGTGCTCCGCAGCGGAAAGACGGGCTGGGAGGAGGAGAACAGCCACTTAATTGAGTATCGTCTGAAGCTGGATTCCAACCCGGAGTTTACCTCCAGCGTGATCATTGCTTTTGCGCGGGCTGCCTATCGCCTTTATAAAGAGGGGCAGACGGGTGCAAAGACCGTGTTTGATATTCCGCCCGCTTATCTGAGTGCGAAGAGCGGGGAAGAGCTGCGGGCACAGATGCTGTAAAGCGTGTGGGGAGAATTTTAATTCACCGCCAACGTCACATCCAGCACAAAATATCCGCCCAGGACATGGCATTCCATATGTCCGACTCTGCGTTCGGCCGCCTGTCTGATATTGGAAAGACCGTAACCGTGTCCTTTTTCCTCCTTCGTTGAAACAGGCAGTCCGTCCGCCATTGTCAGGTGTCCGTCAAAGCGGTTGCTTACACGGAGCAAAAACTGGTTCTGGCGGACAGCCGCCTGCACCTTGATGATCCTCTCTCCTTCGGGTATCATCAGGGAACCTTCCATCGCATTTTCCAGCGCATTATTTAAGATCAGGCACAGCTCCGTGGCGGGCAGTTCCTCATCCCCGACTCCGATGTGACAAGTTAATTCTATATGCTGCTTCCTGCATTTTGCCGCATAATTTTGCAGTACCGCGTTCATATACGGGTTTTTGCAAAAGATTTCAGCGGCTTGTTCCTTATGGTATTCCGCAAGACCGTCCAGATACTTTTTTGCCTCCTCCGTTTTATTATCCCCAAGCAATATGGCTAACGTGTTCAGGTGTCCTGCCATGTCATGGCGCAGGGAACGGAGCGCATCTTCATGGGCAAGTCTCGCCTCATAAAAATCCTTCTGTGCTGACAGGTGGCTGTCAAGCTGCCTTGTGTGTTCCGTCTGCAAAGCCAGATCCGTGCGCATCTGCGCGACACGCTGTATGATCTGGTACAGGGCTAAGGCTGCCGAGAATGCAAACAGTATCATGGCACACCAGTAGAAAAAGGAAGTTGTGACAGGACTCCCGATATCCCTGATAACATTTGCAATCTGATTTGCATAAAACCCCTTCCTTAACAGGGAAGCGAAATACAGGATGGCAATCAGACAGACACTCATACAAAGTTCGTATGACAGCAGGATAAAAATGCGGTTTTTTTCGCGGATTATTTCCCGAATGGCAAGAATAAGCAGTGCGGCAAGAGGACAATATAAAATCCTGTTGCTGTCAAGAAAGGGGCTGTAAAAGGGCAGACCGCCCAAAAGTCCGCCGATGGGGGAAACCATCGAAACAGCCGTCGAAACTGCGAGAATACCGCCGAATAGTTGGCGGTTTTTATGGTCTTTCATCTGTAAAAGCAGCCATATCAGAGGAAGCAGAACCTCGATTATAGGAATAAATACCGCAAGAGGACTGTCCAAAGGATAGGAGGAGGGCGTGGCAAACGTAAACTGCCGCAGATGGGAAAGCATCTGTATCAGGGCGGCAAGAATCAGCAGCAGGGAGGGATAATCGCGGATTCCCTGAAAAATGGCAAAGAGCCAGATACCCGAAAGAAGCAGTGCTACGACAGCAAATCCCGCTGCGGGCATTAATTCACTGCTTATTTTCGTAATCTGCTGCTCGGATTCCGCCCTGTATGAGGATAACATGATGCCGGGCATGGAAGAATCTTGCATTGTGGTGGCAATGGTAAGCCTTCTGCCGGCAAAATACGCAGGCAGGGTACACCGCACCCATTCTCCTGCAGCGGGCGGCGTGGGCGAATAATCCTGCGGTAAAGACAACGCATCCATCTGCATATCGCTTTGGGGGCAGTTAGTATAGAACAGCTCCCCGTCCAGAAATACGGCGCAGGGCCGATAGAAGTCTAACAAAAGGAAGGTATAACCTTCTGTTTCCTGCTCTTTTGTCAGAATACGGGAAAGATAAAATACACTGCCTGTATCTGCCTCCAGAAGTTCTTCTGTAGAAAGTTCCCTGCGGCTGCCGTTTTCCACAGTATAAATATTCCACCCGTTGGCATCGTTGAGCAGCGGCGTAAGGAAAAGTTCCTCCGTCTGCACCCGGGTAATGTCGGAAAGCAGCCAGCAAACCCAGACGGCGAGCAGGATAAATAAAAGGATGGCTGTAGCTTGCTTTTTTTGAATCAAAGTTTTTTTCATATGGGAATCCTCTATTTTCTGTATTGCATCTAATGTTCCTGGAAAATTCCAAACAGACGTTTATGATAGCTCTCCTTTGCGCCCGCCGCATAAGTACGTGAGACAGGGATCAGGGTATCGCCGATATGGAAACCTTCCCGCGTCAGCCTTTCCACATGAACCAAATTGATGATAAAGCTCTTGTGACAGCGCACGAACAGCTCGGAGGCAAGCCTTGTCTGGATCTCGTCAAGTCTGCCGTAGGCGGTATATTCCTGTCCGCTTCGCATATGAAAGCAGAGGGCATGGTTGGAGCTGTCTATATAGACGATATCCGCGTGGCGGAGTATGATATTCTGTCCGCGGGACATGATATGCAGCGTATCCTCCGGGGCGGAAATACGGTCTGCCGCCTTTGTCAGAACTTCCGTCAGATCGGCAAGGCATACAGGCTTGATCAGGTAATGAAACGCATAGAGGTCAAATGCCTCCCTGTAAAAATCTTCACTGACTGTCAGGAAGATCAAAACCGCTTCTTCGTCCAGGCTGTGGATGCGGCGGGCAGTCTCCACGCCGTTCTGGCCGGGCAGAAAGATATCTAACAGGAACAGGTCAAAGTGTTTTTGTCCGTTTTCCATGTCGAGCAGCAGCGGTTCAGCGCTGGTGTATTCCGTAAAATCGCAGAGAATCTTTGTCTGGCACAGCAGGCTTCGCAGATGCGCCAGATCTGCGGCATTGTCCTCACAGATAGCAATATGAATCATAAAATCGTTCCTTTCACACATAACGGACGGTAAGCAGTCGTTTTGCTGTCATGTAATTTGGTACTATACAACACCATTATATAGTATATCAAAAAAGTGGGACTGTCAGGTGTCAATTTAGCTTTGAGGTACGTTATTTTCGTCGAAAAGTGTGTCGTTCAGGTAAAGTTCGGTTTTTGGCGGTGATTTTGTGATATAAAAATTTTACGGAAAGCGCCATTCAGAGCAGGGATATCCTGACTGTAAAATAGAACATGATAAAAGGAATACGAACGTAAATGGGGAGAAAAAGAGTCGCATTTTTCTGGTTGACTATATTGACTGTACTGTTGGGCTGTACAGGCTGCGGCAGCAGGGATTCCGGCAAAACCGGCTATCATACGCCTGCGGAGCCCCTTGATCTGAACCGGGAAACGGTCACCATCGCCATAGAGACGGGAACCACCACGGAGGCGGCGGCGAGGGCGGCTTACCCGCAGGCGAAGTTTATTATTGTGGACGATGCCATAGACGGCTTTTTGACGGTGACAAGCCGGAAGGCGGACGCCTTTGCCGCGGATAGGACGGCTTTGGAAAGCTTCCTTGCCAGTGGGAATAAGGGGCTTCGCATTTATGGGGATACAACCGTGGGAGAGCCGGGCAATGTGGCGGCAGCCATCAGTCCGGTGACCGGGATATCGGACGCGGAGGGGAAGATCAACGACTTCTTACAGGAGATGTCGGAGAACGGGACGCTTGATGACATGCGCAGGCGCTGGCTGGTAGAGCATGATTATGCCATGCCGGAGATCGGGGAGGCGACGCAGCCTGCTTATACCGTTACCATAGGGACGACGGGTCTGGTGGAACCCTATTCCTTTTATGAAGGAACGGAACTGACAGGCTATGATCTGGAGCTGATGAAGCGTTTCGCGCTCTGGTGCAATGCGGAGCTTGCAGTGGAGATCTATGACTGGGACGGCATAATACCCGCCTGTGTGTCCGGCAGGGTGGACTATGTCATGTCCAGCCTGTTTGAGACGCCCGAAAGGCGGGATGTCATGCCTTTTTCCATCCCCTATACTTACGTGGAGACTGTCATGGTCGTGGCGGACGACGGGAACGGCATAAAGGGAGAGGGGTTCTTTGCGTCGCTTGCGGAAAGCTTTGAGAAGACTTTTATCCGAGAGAGCCGTTGGCGGCTGATCCGAAATGGTCTGCTTGTGACGCTTGAGATCGCCGCTTTAGCGGGTATCATCGGCACCATATTGGGATTTCTGCTCTGCCTGTGGCTCAGGTGCCGGAACAGGCCGCTTGCCCTGCTGGCAAAAGGCATCTGCCATCTGACGGAGGGGATTCCCAGCCTTGTAGTACTGATGATCATCTATTTTGTGGTATTTGCTTCGGTGAAGATCGCGCCGGTGACGGTGGCAGTTATTTCCTTTTCCCTGATCTTTGCGGTGGCTGTGGCGGGTATTTTAAATACCGGGATCCAGACGATAGATAACGGGCAGTGGGAGGCGGCGTCTGCACTGGGCTTTGGCAGGGGCCAGACTTTTATACAGATCATCATGCCGCAGGCGGTGCGTCAGGTGCTCCCCATTTACCGGGGAGAATTTGTCTCCATGCTGAAGCTGACGTCGATCGTGGGCTACATCTCCATTGAGGATCTGACGAAGGCGGGAGATATCATCAGAAGCCGGACTTACGAAGCGTTTTTTCCACTGATCGCCACGGCGGCGATCTATTTTGCTATCTCGGCGGCAGCGGTTTTCCTGATTGGCAGAGTGGAAGGGAAACTGGATGCCAGGCGGGGTACGCGCAGCTATCCGAAGGGTGTGGATCCGTCGGCTTTTGTGGAAGAGGAGAGCAGGAGAACCGTAGACGGCGGGGCGGAGGAACTGATCCGCGTGGAACATTTGAAAAAGGATTACGGAGGCACAGCGCCTTTAAAAGATGTGAATACAGTCATCCGCCGGGGAGAAGTGATCACGGTGATCGGTCCCTCCGGGACAGGTAAATCGACGTTCCTGCGGTGTCTGAACCGTCTGGAAACGCCAACTGACGGCAGAGTTACTGTATTTGGTATGGATACGGGAGAAAAAAGTGCGGATCTGTGCGAACTGCGCAGGCAGATGGGCATGGTGTTCCAGAGCTTTAACCTGTTCCCGAATCTGACGGTCATTGAAAATATCATGCTTGCACCGACTCTGGTGAAGAAAGAGACGAAACAGGATGCTTTTGCCTACGGGATGTATCTGCTTAAATCCGTTGGTATGGCGGAGCGGGCGCTGGCCTATCCGGATGAGCTTTCCGGCGGGCAGAAGCAGCGCGTGGCGATCGCCAGAACACTTGCCATGCGTCCGCAGATCGTGCTTTTTGATGAGCCGACCAGCGCCCTTGACCCGACGATGGTGGGCGAGGTACTGTCCGTCATCCGCCGTCTGGCAAAGGAAGGGCTGACTATGTTGATCGTGACCCATGAGATGAAATTTGCCAGAGATGTGAGCACACGGGTCTTCTATATGGATCAGGGAGAGATCTATGAGGAGGGAACGCCGGAGGAGATATTTGACAACCCGAAGAGGGAGAGAACAAGAGTCTTTGTCAAGCGGCTAAAGAGATTGCGTTTCCGGATTACCTCGCCGGATTACGATTTTATTGCCATGAGTGAGTCCCTGCAGCGGTTTGGGGAAAAGAATTTTCTTTCGTCCAGGCAGACGGAAAACTTTCCATGCGGTTTGTGTGGGGCGGCAGGCGGTATCAGCCGTTGGAAGAAGGGGAGGAACTGTCTGTCCGGCTGGTGAAGTCTGTCCTTACGGACAGTGCGTATGTTTATGAGGACGGGAAGAACCGGTTGGTTGTCTGGCTGTAAGAAAGAACAGTGCTGGTCAGAAATGGGCCTGGGGCCAGGAGTGCAGATTCGGTTGTTTTGCATAACAATGAAGAGCGGAAAAAGAGAGAGGAGGAAGATATATGTTACAGATTGTAGAGGCAGACAGGAATGAAAACTGCAGGACATTGCGGCACGGTCCGCAGGTATTCCACCATGCGCTCCGGGCAGTGTTAAAGGGGGAAAACCGGTTTCATGTAAGAAATGGCGTGGGAGAGGACTACGATTTGGTGTATTTTCAAAATAATGACGCCGCGCCCAATATGGCTGTGACAACAGGACTGGTCATGCTGCCACCCTATTATCTGTATGACGAAACAGACAGGGACGCGTTATATCTGGATATTTTTCAGGATTATAACGGCGCCGTGTTTGAGGAGTTGAACGAATACAGCGTGGTTTTGACAAAGATTATTCTGGACTACACGGATAAAGAAGTGTGGATTCCGGATAAGAGGATTTACTGGTTTGTGGAGCCTCATGAAAGGCTGCATGTGACGGATGAGCTTCCCGACAGGGAGAAGGATAATGTGCTCCGTAGCGGGCAGCGGTTTTCGTTGGGATTTAACAGTGGGGATTTCCGTTCCATCAGCCTGATTCCGCTGTTTAACAATGTGTTTATCTGGCAGTGGCTGACCGATATTCCGTTAGCTGATGTGAAATATGTGGAAGTGGGTCTTGGTATGGTGGCAGGCATCGGGGCGATTCTGGCGCATTATACGAGGATTAATAATGCTTTTAAAAATTTGGGATGGAAAACCGTGCTGAAGCGTGACAGCACCCGGTATCAAGACGATATGCTGGAACAGTATTTTAATCTGGACGTGGCGTGCGATGAGTCCGACGAGACGAACACCATTTATGTGACGAACACGGTGCCGCTCGTGCCGACTCATTTTGTGGCAAGATGCAATGCGGATTTTGATGACAGTATCTTAAGCGATCATTTTATTCAGGAATTGAAGGAGTATGAGGAGGCAGTGATCGGCGACAGGCGGCTGCTGGGAATCCTCATGCGGGGCACGGACTATGTGGTCTCAAAGATGACGGGCGCACGCAAGATGGCGTCGGTGGACGAGATGCTGCCGATGATCCATGAGTGGATGGATGAGGATCGGTATGATGCGATATTCCTGGCAACGGAAGATCAGGATATTCTGGACGTGATGCGAAAGGAGTTTCAAGGAAAGATCCGTGTCATTGCGCAGGAAAGACATCGGGTCAGCGACTTTAAGGATGTGGCGCTGATCAGTGAACTGGAGAAGCAGGAAAAGAGCGGAGAAGAATATGAGGCTGCGCTTGAGGACACTACCGTCAATTATTTCTACGCGCTTTACATGCTGTCCAGATGCGAGAGTTTTATGTGTTCCGGGCACTGCAACGGCTGGGACGTAGTCAACGCATTTAACCATGACAAATTTAAGAAAAAGTATAAGTTTCAGGTAGGTGTGGAGGACAAGTCATGAAAGATAAGAAACGGGAGAGAAAAGGATTTGTTATATTGCTGCTTTGTGCGGCGGTACTGCTTGGTGCGTGCGGTGCGGGACAGGGCAGTCAGGAAAAGAAAACAGAAGGCTGGTCGGAAAAACAGGGGATCGTTGTCACACCGCAGGGAGACTGTCAGGTGGAGATGGGCGGTTATGACACGGCGAGCGGCGAGATCACGGGTGATTTTATGGCGGATGTGCATGTGGCCGTATCGGAGACCACGGAAGGCGTGGCGGACGGATACAAGAAGGTCAGCGCGGTGTTTGCCATCGATGCGGGAAATTGCACAGGTGACGGGATCTTGTTCTGGTGCAGCGCCTTCGACAGATATACGGGGACGAGCTTTGAGTTTGACAGTGCGGTGAATGAACAGCTTGACGGGGAACACACGGCGCAGGACGGCTTTGTGACCATTCAGAACGGGGACGAATCTTATGATGTGTCGGTGGAATTTATGACGGAGGAAGAGGGAACACATATCATCAAAACGGTCGCTGTGACCTGTCCGGCGGACTATGAGGGTGCCATGTTCCAGATTGGAAAGGATTCTCTGGAACAGATGACGGCGAACAGTGAGATAGATTATGCGGCGAGGTTGTATACCATCGACGAACTTCCCTATTACGGGGACGGATATTTGTATTTTACGGTATCGGACGACTGAAAAGCGCGTGGGACAGCGTACCATTAGAAACAGAAGAGGATTATGACAATGAAAAGGTACGGGAGAAATATTTTAAGAGCGGTATTGACGATGGCGGCAACGCTGTTTTGCGTGTGCGGCTGTGGCGCGGAGAGTGGGAAAACGGAGGATATCATCGTCCTTTACACCAACGACGTGCACTGTGCCGTAGATGAAAATATCGGCTATGCGGGGCTTGCCGCCTATAAAAAACAGATGGAGGCGAAGACGCCATATGTGACGCTTGTGGACTGTGGGGACGCCATACGAGGGGGCGCCATCGGTATGGTGTCAAAAGGGGAATACCCGGTGCAGATCATGAATCGGACAGGTTACGATCTGGCGGTTTTGGGCAATCACGAATTTGATTATGGGATAGAGCGGGCGGCAGCGCTTCTGGAAGAGGCGTCGGCGCAGTATCTGGGCTGCAACATCCGCTATTTGGGAGACGGAGAAAACCCGCTTGCCGGGGTGAAACCATATCAGATTGAGTCCTACGGGGATACAGATGTGGCGTTTGTCGGCGTCTGTACGCCGGAGAATATCAGCAGTGTCACGTCGTCGGTTTTCCGCGACGAGGCGGGGCAGTTTGTCTACGATTTTTACGGAGAGGGAGACGGCGCATCGTTTTACGGACAGGTGCAGGAGACGGTGAATACATGTCGTGAGAAAGGCGCCGACTATGTGATCGTGCTGGCGCATCTGGGAGTGGACGAAGATTCCGCACCTTTTCGTTCCATTGATCTGATCGAGCATACGGATGGGGTGGACGCCGTGCTGGACGGCCACTCTCACAGTGTGATTCCCTGTCAGATCATAAAGGATAAGAGCGGCAGGGAAGTGCCGCTGTCCTCTACGGGGACGGGGCTTGCCTATATCGGGCAGCTCACGATCACATCCGGCGGAAATCTCACAACCGGGTTGATTGTCTATCCGGGAAAGGATGAGGAGACAGCCGGATATATCCGGGAGATTCAGGCGAACTTCGAGGAGGATTTGGATAGAGTGGCGGGGCACAGTGAAATACCGCTTTCCATATCTTCCGGGACGGGCGTCCGTCTGGTCAGGAGCCGGGAGACCAGTATCGGGGACTTCTGTGCAGATGCTTACCGTGCCGTTTCCGGGGCGGACATTGGCGTGTTGAACGGTGGGGGCATCCGTGCGGACCTTCCCGCGGGGGAGATTATCTGCGGGGATCTGATCGGGGTGCAGCCTTTCGGGAATACGCTGTGCGTGGCCAAAGTCAGCGGACAGGATATTCTTGACGCGCTGGAGATGGCGAACCGGGCGGTGCAGGCGGAATATAGCGACGGCGAAAACGCGGTGGGCGAAAACGGCGGCTTTTTGCAGGTGTCCGGTATCACCTTTACGGTCGATACAACGGTTGCATCCACGGTGGAGACGGATGATAACGGCATGTTTGTATCCTGCGGGAACGCGCGCCGGGTGAAGGATGTTATGGTGCAGCAGACGGACGGCAGCTATGCGCTTCTCGATCCGCGGCGGACCTATACGGTGGCATCGCAGGATTATCTGATCAAAAAGGGCGGCGACGGTCTGAACATGTTTATGGATAAGCCGCTTACGGTAGATGAGGGAATGGCGGATTACGAGATTCTGGAGACTTATATCAGGGAAAATCTGGGAGGCGTGATCGGAAAGGAATACGAAAAACCGCAGGGCAGGATTACGGTTCAATAAGGAAGGGGGAAACGATGATAATACTTCGGGATATATCCATATTTTGGGCGATGCTCCATGTGATATTCCTTTTCCTCATGCTGTTTCGGTCACGGTTTACCAAAAAAAAGACCATAGTGGCAGCGGGTATCGGCATGGGGCTTTTGATGGCGGCAAACGTGGCGGTGCTTTGGGTGTTCGGTTTCGAGGCGCTGTCAAAGGCGTTCCTGTTTACCTGTTCCATACCGAGCTTTATCCTGTTCTATGTGATGAGTGCGGATAAGCGTTTTAAGTTCCTGCTCTCATTCTGTCTGGCGGACACTGTCAGTCTCTGGGTCATGGCGGTCACGAATCTGTTGGATTATTATCTTGGCGGCGGAAGGTATGTGCTGATGTTTATCAGCCGGCTGGCTGCTTTCCCACTGCTGGAATATCTGGCGTGGCGGTATCTGAGGAAGCCTTATCTGGAATTGCAGGATGCGGTAAAAAAAGGGTGGGCTGTCTTTGCGGGGATGACTGCGCTGTATTATGTCCTGCTGGTGGCGGCGGTGCAGTTCCCCACGAATATTGTAAACCGCCCGGAAGACACGTTCCTGTGTGTGCTGATACTGATATTGATGGTGTTTAATTACGGCACCATATTTACGGCGCTCTACCGCCAGCTCTTACTGTATCGGAAACAGCAGGCCGAGCGTATTCTGTTAGAGCAGAAGAACACGCTGGAGGCGCAGCTTGAAAGCCAGCAGAATATAAGAAAGATGAAGCATGACATGAAAGGATATACGGCAACGCTCTCCGGGCTGCTGACGGAGGGGAAGGCTGACGAGGCGCTCAGATACTTAAAAGGCGTGGAGGCACAGATGAATACCACGCGCGGACAGTTCTGCGCCAATCCTTACATCAATGCGGTGTTTCTTCACTACGCCGGGAAACTGAAAGAAATGGGGGCTGAATTTAGAAATGACATTCAGATTGGGGAGGAAGAACTGCCCCATATGGAGCTGTGCCAGATTCTCTCCAATGGGCTGGAAAATGTCTGCGACGCTCTGGCGGGACTGGAAAAGGAGAAGCGGGCGGTCTCCGTACAAATGCGGTATAATGGCAATTATCTCCTGATACGGATCAGGAACAGGTGCCGGGACAACCTGTGTGTGGAACAGGGAGAACTGCCCGCCACGGACAAGGAGGGCTTAGACCATGGTTTCGGTCTCGTCGCGATCAAAGAGGCGGCAGAGCGTCTTGACGGGGAGATGTTCTGTTTTACGGAGGACGGGGATTTTATACTGGATGTGATGGTTCCGTGCCGGGCATTGCCGAATAGCGGGCAGGCTGTGCATGGACAGGGAAACAGCAGTTTTAAAATAGAAGTTTAGAATGGAGGTTTCTTATGAAAAAACGAAAAGGCAGTTTACTACAGAGGACGATGGCGGTGCTGCTTTCCGCGGTGCTGGTGGCGGGCATGCTGTCGAATGCAGCGCCGGTGACCGTGCTGGCGCAGGAGCCGGACGGACAGCAGGAGAATACCGGCGGGAACGGGACGGAACCGGCGGCGGGCGATACGAAGCCGGAGGAGAAAACGGAGACAACGCCCGCGGAGGGGACAGGCTCCGGGGGACAGGAGGAAACAGATCCCGAAGGGCAGGAGAACCCCGGGACGACGGAAGACGGAGATGGTCTGATGGGTCAGGAGCCGGGCGGCGGCATGGAAGAAAAGCCACAGGAACCGGGCGGCACGGAGGAAGGGCAGCCGAAGCCGGGGGACGGCGCAGGGGAAGAGCAGCAGCCGAAGCCGGGAGATGCCGCGGAGGAAGAAACGGAGCCGGGAACCGTCAGCGGAAATGATGCGAAGCAGGAACCCGTGGCGGCGCCGCAGAGAGTGATGATGACGGCGGCGGAGCCTGTGGTGCAGACTGAAAATATCGCCTCCGGCACGGACTGGGTGCTTGATAAGGACGGTAAACTGACGATTCTTACGGACGCAGGCATGACGGACTGGGTCGAAAATCATAAATCGACCACGAAAGCTCAGGTCACAAGCGTGGTGCTGGAGGAGAAGGTGACGAGCATTCCGAATCAGGCTTTTGAGAACTGCGATGGGCTCAAGAAGGTAAAACTGCCGGAGAACCTGAAGACAATTCCCAAAGGGATGTTCCAATGGTGTACATCTTTGGAAGAAATCGCGATCCCGGACAGTGTGGAATCGATAGGAGATGGCGCATTTGGAGGTTGCTCTAAGCTCAAGAAGGTAAAACTGCCGAAGGACCTGAAGACAATTTCAGGAGATATGTTCCGTCAGTGTAGTTCTTTGGAAGAAATTGAACTTCCGCAGACAGTGACGAGTATAGGAGCGAATGCATTTGTGGAGTGTTCCTCACTTATGAGCGTCACGCTCTTAGGGGATGAGCCGCCGGAGATTGGTGAGTATGTTTTTCAGATTCCATGGGGTATTGTGTGTGGATTTGTCAAAGCCGGCAAACAGGGTATCCATGTTCCCAAGGGCAAAGCGGACATCTATAAAGAGAAGTGGCCGGATTGGGCGGCGTATATCACGGACGACGCACCGACTCCGCCTGTGGAGAAACACGAACACAACGACGTGACCTTCACCGCATGGACGGCGACGGACAGCCTGCCGGATACGGCGGGGAATTACTATCTGACAGAGAATGTGACCCTTAACAATATGTGGAGTGTGTCGAGCGAGATGACCCTCTGCCTGAACGGAAAGACCATCAGCGTAAACAACGTAATTCAAATCAATAGCGTCGGTACTCTGAACCTGTATGATTGCCGGCATGCCGGGAAGATAACCGGTGGAACGGCTGGCGGCATTTTTAATATTGGCACTTTCCATATGTATGGCGGTGAAATCAGTGGGAATAGTAATAGTGCATCCGATGAGGGTGGTGGCGTAACTTTAATAAGCAGTCAATTGATCGTAGGCGGTGATGCCGTGATCAGCGGCAATATCAAGAACGAAAAAGAGAATAATGTTTATCTTAAGGCGGGGCAGAAAGTAACGATAGACAGCAGCAATCCCCTTTCCGGCTCCGCAAAGATTGGAATCACAACAGAAAACGCGCCCACAGCGGGAAACCCGGTCAATATCACGGAAGAAAACAACGCAGATTACAGCCAGTATTTCCAAAGCGACGACCCGGATTATGAAATCGTGAACGGCGAGAACAATGTGGTGCAGCTTGCGGTGAAGCCGCATACCCACAACCTGACCCGTGTGGATGCGAAAACCGCCACCTGTACGGAGGAAGGAAATACGGCGTACTATACCTGTGACGGCTGTGATCAATGGTTTTCGGACGAATCGGGGACGCAGGAGATCACGGATAAGAAAAACGTGGTCATTCCGGCGGCAGGACATGCCTTTGATACAGAGTGGGGCTACAAGGCAGCAGACGGACACGCCCATAGCTGCAAAAACTGTGATGCCCATGATGAGATCCAGGAACACACGCCGGGAGATGCGGCGACAGAAAGTACGCCCCAGATCTGTACGGTATGCGGCTATATTATCAAGCCGGCGATTGGGCATACCTGTGATCCCCGGCTTGTGGAAAAGAAGGAGCCGGATTGTACCACGGCAGGCAAAGAGGCCTATTACCACTGTGAAGGCTGTGGAAAGAATTACGAGGACGAAACGGGAACAAGGCTCATTGCGGATATCAGCGCATGGGGGAGCATTGCCGCGCTTGGGCATGACTGGGGAGAGTGGACGGTGACGAAGCCCGCCACGGCGACGACGCCCGGGGAAAAGGAGCGCATCTGTAAACGCTGTAATGAGAAGGAGACCGAGATCATCCCGAAAAAGGGCGGCGGCTCCGGTGGGAATAGCGGCGGCGGTACTTCCGGCGGTTCTGATGACAATTCCGGCGGAAATTCGGGTGACAATGGCGGCAATAACGGCGGTAATCAGGACAGCAGCGGAAACGGCAGCGGCAGTTCCGGCGGAAACGGCAATGCGGGCGGCAGTACAGGAAATACCGGCGGGACAGGCGCAGGTACGTCCGGGAAGCCCGGCGCTCCCGGCGCGGGACAACCCAAAGTAAAGCAGGAGAAAGAGGGAAATATCCGAAAGGAAGTGCGGGTCGAAGGGGAAAGCACACTGGACGCGGCGGTGGAGACACCCCTCTCAGAGCTGGCTGACATGGTTCTGACAAAAGAAGAAAAACAGAAAGCGGCAGGCGGGACAGACGTAAGGATAGTCCTTGACGTGAAGGACGCTTCCGCCGTCGTCAGCGCGGCGGATAAGGCACTCGTGGAAAAAGCGCTGAACGGTTCTCTGGCGAAAGGTTATACGCTGGGACAGTACCTTGATATCAACCTGTTTAAGGTAATCGGTGACAGCCGCAGCGCCATTACGGAGACAAACCGTAAGATCACCGTTACCATCGACGTGCCGGACAGCCTGAAAAATACCGACGGAACAAAGACAAGGACCTTCGCGGTGATCCGCGTACATGACGGAAAGGCGGAGCTTCTGGCTGACCTTGACGACAACGCCGAAACCATCACCATAAAAACCGACCGCTTCTCCACCTATGCGGTGGTCTATAAGGACACGGCAGGCGGAAACGGCAAACCGGGTGTCGTCCGTGTGAGCGCGAACAGCGACGGCAAGAATCCGGGCGGCGGAAAAGACGGCGAGCCGAAGACCGGGGACAGCACGCCGTTAGAACTGAGCGCTACCCTTGCCATGATCGCGGGTTTTGCTTATCTGCTCCTGTACTTTGCGGACAGGGAGCGGGGCATGACGGAGGAGACGAAGAAAGAACTTATTTCCCGGATGATCGGGTGGGCGAAGCAGGGCGGCAGGATCAGAAAATACCTTGCGCTCGCGGCGATCTTTGCCCTGCTGGTGTATTACCACAGCATCGGTAAAAAGGCAGAAACAGAATGGAAAGCGATCTATGGAGAATAAAAGAAGAAATTTTTAGGAAATAAATAGAGAATTTTTGGTGTGTGAATAGGTGATGGGCAGCCGGAACGGCATAACGAAAGACGGGAGGTACATTATGAGAGAACAGAAGAACATGGGGGAGCATATTTTTGGGAGGGGGGGGGGTAGAAATATAAGCAGGCGGAAAGGAACCCGGATTCGGAGAATGGCGGCCGTGTTACTTTCTGCGGTACTGATTACAGGGATGCTGTGGGACGCTGTGCCGGTGACCGCGCTGGCGCAGGAGACGGATGGACAGCAGGAGGATACCGGCGGGAGTAGGACGGAACCGGCGGCGGGCGATACGAAGCCGGAGGAGAAAACGGAGACAACGCCCGCGGAGGGGACAGGCTCCGGGGGACAGGAGAAAACAGATCCCGAGGGGCAGGAGAAACCCGGGACGACGGAAGACGGCGGTGGGACGGAAGAGGGAGACGCGCTGACGGGTCAGAAGCCGGGCGGCGGTATGGAAGAAAAGCCGCAGGAACCGGGCGGCACGGAGGAAGGGCAGCCGAAGCCGGGGGACGGCGCAGGGGAACAGAAGCCGGAGCCGGGGGATGCCGCAGAGGAAGAAACGGAGCCGGGAACCGTCGGCGGAAATGAGGCAGCGCCGCAGAGAGTGATGATGGCGGCACCCGCACCGCAGACGGACGGTCAGAGGGATGTTACATTTACTTTTAAAATATATGGGTATCATCCCGACAAGTTTCCGTTGGAACTTAACAATGTTGTGGCAATATGGTCAAAAAACGCAGAAGAGTTCATTGAGGGGGAAGAGAATAAGAAAGCGGTAACGGAAGAGGGGTATACCTGCTGGTCATATACGTTCAGGAATTTGGATGTGAATACGCGATATGATGTAAAAGAAAAAAACGCCTTAGGACAGATGTATACCATTCCGACGGGCAGCGGAACAGAGTATGAAAGAATTGACTACGCGGTCAATTTTTATGACGGAAATGAATTAAAAGGGGTACAGTATGTGACGTCCGGCAATCATGCATGGGAAGACTCTGCGCCGGTTTTGACAAAGGACGACTGTACCTTTGCGGGCTGGGTAACGGCGGATGGCGGCAAGGATGCGTTTGACTTTAAGACAGCAATTGCACAGATAACAAATGTCTATGCCTCATGGACGCCGGATACGCCGTCCAGCGCCAACATCGCCTCCGGCACGGACTGGGTGCTTGATAAGGACGGCAAGCTGACGATCAGTTCAGATGCGGGGATGGAGGATTGGATTGCCAATGGGAGGAACAACCATAGTTCGAAAGTGACAAGCGCAGGGATACTCGATGGTGTTACAAGAATATCTGGTGCGGCGTTTAATGGCTGCAGTGGAATGAAAAGCATAACAATATCAGAGAGTGTGACAATCATAGGAGTGTGGGCGTTTAATGATTGCAGCAGTCTGACAGGAATAACGATTCCGTCCAAAGTGGGGGACATAGGGAATGCTGCGTTTGGTGACTGCAGCAGTCTGACAACTGTGACAGTGCTGTGTGAGACGCCGCCAACGGTTGGGACGGATGCTTTTTACGATTGTAAGTTTGTCACGGATAAATCAAAGGGCATCCATGTCCTGGAGGGCAAGGCGCAGACTTACAAAGACACGTGGACGGATTGGGCGGCGTATATCACGGACGATATACCGACCCCGCCTGTGGAAACCCACGAGCATAACGACGTGACCTTCGCTGCATGGACGAAGACGGACAGCCTGCCGGATGCGGCGGGGAATTACTATCTGACGGAGGATGTGACGCTTACCGACACGTGGGAGGTGCCGGGCGAGACGACCCTCTGCCTGAACGGGAAGACCATCAGCGCGTCGGGGACGGACGAGTACAGAGTCATTACAATCCCGGAGTCCTGTACACTGAACCTGTATGACTGTCAGAACGCCGGGAATATCACCGGCGGAAAGGGCGGCGGTGTTAGTAACAATGGTACTTTCTGTATGTACGGCGGCAAGATCAGCGGAAATAGCTGCGAAGATACGTCCGGGGGCGGCGTGAACAATCAGGGCGTTTTTCAGATGTACGGCGGCGAAATCAGCGGAAATGAAGCGGTTGGTTATGGCGGCGTGGGCGGCGGCGTATATATAGGAAACGGTACATATGCCATGTACGGCGGTAAGATCAGCGGAAATACCTCTAATACGGGCGGCGGCGTGGGCTGCGTGTCTATTATCGGTACATTCATTACTATTATTTATGACGAGCCGCTTACCATCGGCGGCGGCGCCGTGATCAGCGGCAATACCTGTGACGGAAAAGAAAACAATGTTTGTCTGAATAACGGACAAATAATAACGATTGAAAGTGCCAATCCTCTTTCCGGCTCCGCAAAGATCGGTGTGACAACCAAAACCGCGCCCACAGACGCAAGCCCGGTCAATATTACGGGAGAATACAGCGAGGATTACAGCAAATATTTCCACAGCGACAACCCGGATTATGCAATAGTGAACAGCGGGAATAACGTGGTGCAGCTTGTGGCCCAGTCACAGTCATACACGGTAACCGTCAATAGCGGCACAGGCGGCGGCGAGTACGTGGCGGGCGATACCGTGACGATCAGGGCAAATGCCCCTGCAAGCGGAAAGCAGTTTGACAAGTGGGTGGTAAACAGCGGCAGCGTGACCTTAGCCAGCGCCACGAGCAGCACCACGACCTTTACCATGCCGACAGAAGCGGTAAGCGTGACGGCGACTTATAAAAATAAATCGGGCGGCGGTTCCGGCAGCGGCAATGCAGACGGCGGTGATAACAACAATGGCGGTGATGCAGACGGCGGCAATAACAACAATGGCGGAAGCGATAACGGCAACGGCAGTTCCGGCGGAAACGGCGGGACAGGCGCAGGTACGTCCCAGACACCCGGCGCGGGACAACCCAAAGTAAAGCAGGAAAAGGAGGGAAACATCCGAAAGGAAGTGCGGGTCGAAGGGGAGAGCACGCTGGACGCGGCAGTGGAGACCCCCCTCTCGCAACTGGCGGATATCGTCCTGACGAAGGAGGAGAAACAGAAGGCGGCAGGCGGGACGGACATAAGGATTGTCCTTGACGTGAAAGATGCTTCCGCATTTGTCAATGCGTCGGACAAGGCACTCGTGGAAAAGGCGCTGAACGGTTCCTTGGCGAAAGGCTACACGCTGGGACAGTATCTTGACATCAGTCTTTACAAAGTGGTCGGGAACAGCCGGAATATCATTACGGAGACAGACGGCAAGATCAGGGTTACGATCGATGTGCCGGACAGCCTGAAAAATACCGACGCTGCAAAGACAAGAACCTTTGCGGTGATCCGCGTGCATGACGGAAAGGCGGAGCTTCTGGCTGATCTTGACGACAACGCCGACACGATTACCATAGAGACAGACCGCTTTTCCACCTATGCGGTGGTCTACAAGGATACGGCAGGCGGATCCAGTGACAGCCAGAGTGGAAACGGCAAAACGGGTGTCGTCCGTATGAGCGCGAACAGCGACGGCAAGAATTCGGGCGGCGGAAAAGGCGGTGAGCCGAAGACCGGGGACAATACACCATTAGAACTGTATGCAACCCTTGCCATGATAGCGGGCTTTGCCTATCTGCTCCTGTATTTTGCGGACAGGGAGAGGGGCATGACGGAGGAGACGAAAAAGGAGCTTGTTTCCAGGATGACCGGGTGGGCGAAGCAGGGCGGCCGGATCAGAAAATGGCTTGCGCTCGCGGCAATCTTTGTCCTGCTGGTGTATTACCACAGTATCGGTAAAAAGGCAGAAACAGAGTGGAAAGCGATCTTTTAAAATATAATATGGGGACTTCGATACTATTTTTGTCTCTGCGTGCATAGAAATAGAGGAGGAAACGGAAGAGGCTGCAATATGAGGTTTGACGGGAAACAACTGGCGAAGCTGGCTCTTATTTTTTTCGGTCTTCTGTTTATCGTCTGTCTTTTTCTGGGGAGGAGACAGGGGCAGGAGAAAACGCCGCCGCTTGTGGGGGAGCGGATCACCGTGGAGGACGTGGCGATTCTGATGGATGCCCTGGGAGTCACTTTTTCGATACCCGAATCCGGCGCGGAGGGACAGACGCGGAACATGCAGGACGCAGGGGAGAAAGAAAACGCCGCATATTTTACATACGGGCAGTATCAGGCGCTGTGTGAAAGTATCGCAGAGGAAGAGTGGGATCTGCCCGATTACGGGGAACGCTATGAGCCGGGACAGGCGCTTTTGAAGGAAGACTGGTATCGGGCATTCCGCATTCTTTTGGCGCATCTGGATACGGAATCTTCTATCTGGGAGACAACGGTTTTTGTGCTGAGGGTGGATGAAGAGGCGGCGGAGGCTTACACGGAGAGCGGCGCCATGCAGGGCGCCTGTCATTATTGTTCCGCTGCTTTTGCGGAGAACGAGCTGCAGGAGATGAAGGTTTATATCAAGGGAGATACGCTTCTGACCATTGTGGAGGTGCTGCCGGAGGATCATTATCTGGGGAGCGTCTGGGTGATGGAAAATGAGGACGGTTCACTGGACTGTTTTTATCGCCAGACCGCATTCAGAGCGGCACTTTCCGATGATGTCCGAAAAAATCCGCCGGAGCGGGAGCAGATTGCGGATCTGACCTTTCGGGACGGGTACGTTGTGGAGGCTGAGGAACGCAGGGAAAAAATTCACGGGAAGCTTCTCAGGGCTTCGGCGCAGGAATTGGAGATCGAGGATTACGGGGTTTATCAGATCGCGGAGGAGATGGAGGTCTATAAGCTATACGGGAGTCTGAAGACGCTGGAACAGGCGCAGCTGCGGGTGGGATGCGCGGATACGGATTTTGTTGTCGATAAGGGGAAAGTATATGCCTGTCTGGTCTCAGAGGAGGCAGGAGCTGACCAGATCCGCGTTCTTTTAAAAAATACGGGGTCGGGCAGTATTTTCCATGATACGGTGGGTATTGGCGTGGACGGTGAAAAGCTCAGGCTTCGAAAGGATCAGATGGCTGTTGGGGAGCGCAGGACTTATCGGAGCGCGAATCTCACGGACAAGGTCACGGTGGAGATGGAAGGGAGTACGAGGGCCGACCATGATTACCGTGGGGCTGTTGAGTGTCTGCGGGTGGATCAGGGAATTGTGCTGATCAATGAGCTGCCGTTGGAGGAATATCTCTATGCTGTGGTGCCGAGCGAGATGCCGGCTTCTTACCCGCAGGAGGCGTTAAAGGCGCAGGCGGTGTGTGCCAGAACCTATGCCTACCGTTATATTCTGAGGGCGGGCATCCCGGAGTTTGGTGCGCATGTGGACGATACCACAGCCTATCAGGTTTATCATAACATCGAAGAGAATGCGGCCTCCACCACTGCCGTCAAGGAGACGGATGGGGTGCTGCTCACCTATGAAGGGGAGGCGGCGGGAAATTATTATTATTCCACCTCCTGCGGGATAGGGACGGACGTAGTGAGCTGGCAGGGAGGCAGCGGAGAGGATGTGCCCTATCTGTGCGGTGTGCGTGTGGGCAGCGTATATGACGAAGAGAAAACGGAAGGGGCGGAGAGCGGCGCGTTTGAAAGTTTTAACACGGAATCCCTACGGGACGAGACGGTTTTCCGCCAGTTTATTACCACGGTACACGAAACGGACATTGAGAAAGATGAACCCTGGTATCGGTGGAGCTACCGTGTGGAAGAGTTGGATGAAAAGAGTCTTTTTGCCCGATTGAAAGAGCGTTACACGCAGGCGCCGGCTTTTGTATTGACGAAGGCGGAAGGGGATTATTATGTGTCAGAGCCTGTCGGGAAGTCTGGAAACATTAAGAAGATTGAAATAACGAAAAGAGGCGCTGGCGGGATTGCGCAGGAAGTGAACATTGAGACAGAGAAAGTCACGTATAAAGTGCTCTCCGAATACAATATCCGCTATGTTCTCTGTGACGGAAAAAGTGCGGTCAGAAAACAGGACGGGAGCGAATCGGTGCCGGGAACGCTTCTTCCCAGCGGTTTTTTTGTAATAGATACGATTTCGGAGACTGGAAAAGAGGGGGAAAATGTGGTAGGATATACGTTGAACGGCGGCGGCTTCGGGCATGGTGTCGGCATGTCCCAGAACGGGGCGAAGGCGATGGGGGAGCAGGGAGCCGGATATGGACAGATTCTCTCCAGCTTTTATCCCGGCTGTGAGGTGACGGATGCTGAGGAGCTGAAAGAGCAGTAAGGGATCTGAAAAGAGAAGCAGATAACAGGAAACAATCGGGAGTATGATGAGAACGGTTTTCAGATTATATTATATCCTGCGGGACTTTAACTGGCAGATGACGAAGAAAAACATCAGCGCTTTTGCGGCAAGCACGGCGTTCTTTCTCTTCCTGTCCATGATACCGCTTCTGATGGCGCTGTGCGCCATTCTGCCTTATACAAGGCTGACGGAGGCGAATTTAATCAGTGCGATTACGCAGTTTACGCCGGATGCCGTGGATGGCATGGTAATACGGATTGTGTCGGATGTTTATGACAGATCGGCAGGGACTATCACGGTATTTGCGCTGGTTACGATCTGGTCTGCGGCAAAGGCCATGCTGGCGTTGATTTACGGTTTAAACGCTGTCAACGATGTGGAGGAGAAACGAAATTATATTGTGCTGCGGGCAATCGCCTGCTTTTACACGGTTATCATTCTGGCAGCCACATTGGTGGCGCTTTTTGTGATGGTGTTCGGCAATGTGATTGTAGATATCCTTCTTCGGGATATACCGCCGCTTCATCTGGTGGTGCATGTGATTATGCGATTCCGCTTTCTGGTTTCATGGGTGATCCTTACCTTTATTTTTGCTATGATCTATGCCTATGTGCCGAGCTGCAAGCTGCGGTTTAAGGCGCAGATTCCGGGAGCGGCTTTTTCGGCAGTTTTGTGGAGTGCCGCCTCCTATGCCTTTTCTGTCTATGTGGATCACTACAATGATTTCGGCACTTACGGGAGCTTGACCACTGTGGTCATTCTAATGTTCTGGTTTTATATGCTCATGTATATTTTAATGATTGGCGCCCATGTCAACAGGTATTTCGGTCCGGTATATAAATTTCTTTTTGGGTGGCTTGACAAGTCGAAGGAAAGACACTAAAATAGCAGATAGATTTATAGTCGGAAAGGCAAAGAAGGTGTCAGTAGGAAATTTTTTCCGCCAGAGAGAGGGAATCGTCGGCTGTAAGTTCCCTTCGGTTCAGAAATTATCCGAAATTTCCCACCGAAGCTGTCTGGGTGAACCGATTTACCACAAAACGGGTATATCTAAGTAGCGCAGAACGTATCGGCACGTTACGCCAAATGAAGCGTCCGTTTGCCGGGCTGTGGAAACAGCCGGAGGCGGGAAGTTGGGTGGTACCGCGGAGTATATTCGTCCCATGTGTAGAGATGCACATGGGACGTTGTCATGTTTATGGAAAGGATGGAAAAATGATGAAAGAGAAATTGGAACAGATCAAGGCCGAGGCCCTGCGCCAGATCGAGGCCAGCGACGCTCTGGAAAAGCTCAATGAGATTAAGGTTAACTATCTCGGGAAAAAGGGTGAGCTGACGGCGGTGTTAAAGAGCATGAAGGACGTGGCGCCGGAGGACCGGCCGAAGGTGGGTCAGCTTGTCAATGAGACAAGGGAAGAGATTGAGAAGGTTCTGGAGGCCTCCGTCAAAAAGATGGAAAGGGCAGTGAGAGAGGCAAAGTTAAAGACGGAGGTTATAGATGTAACCCTGCCCTCCAAAAAGAATAAGATGGGACACCGCCATCCCAACACCATCGCGCTGGAAGAGGTGGAGAGAATCTTCATCGGCATGGGCTATGAGGTGGTGGAAGGTCCCGACGTGGAGAAGGATTATTACAACTTTGAGGCACTGAATATTCCGGCGGATCATCCGGCGAAGGATGAACAGGATACCTTTTATATCACCGGCGACATTCTGCTGAGGACACAGACGTCCTCCACGCAGGTGCATGAGATGGAGAAAGGGAAACTTCCCATCCGCATGATTGCGCCGGGGCGGGTATTCCGCTCCGATGAGGTGGACGCGACCCACTCTCCCTCCTTCCATCAGATCGAGGGTCTGGTGATCGATAAGCATATCACTTTCGCGGATCTGAAGGGAACGCTGGCGGAGTTCGCGAAGGAGCTGTTCGGGGAGGATACGAAGGTAAAATTCAGACCTCACCACTTTCCGTTCACAGAGCCCAGCGCGGAGATGGATGTGACCTGTTTCAAATGCGGCGGTAAGGGATGCCGTTTCTGTAAGGGCGAGGGGTGGATCGAAATTCTCGGCTGCGGCATGGTGCATCCCCATGTGCTTGAAATGAGCGGCATCGACCCGGAGCAGTACACGGGATTTGCGTTCGGCGTGGGACTGGAACGTATTGCGCTGTTAAAATATGAGATTGACGACATGAGACTGTTGTATGAGAATGATATCCGTTTCTTAAAGCAGTTTTAGTGTATATCTGGCAGGGTAAAACCTGTTAGGGATATCTTGAGCGTTTATAATATTTTGCCGAAAAGGAAGAAAGGAAAAGGAGTTAACATGAATACAGCATTGTCATGGATTAAAGCATATGTACCCGATTTAACGTGTACAGATCAGGAGTATATGGACGCGATGACTCTCTCTGGGACGAAGGTGGAGGGTTACACCAGACTGGACAAAAATCTGGAGAAGATCGTGGTAGGGCAGATTCAGAAGATTGAGAAGCATCCTGACGCGGATAAGCTGATTGTATGTCAGGTGGATATCGGCGGCGAGGTGATCCAGATTGTCACTGGCGCGCCCAACGTGAAAGAGGGCGACAAGGTTCCTGTGGTCTTGGACGGCGGCAAGGTGGCGGGCGGTCACGACGGCGGGCCTCTGCCGGAGGACGGCATTTCGATCAAGGCAGGAAAGCTTCGCGGCGTGCCGTCAAACGGCATGATGTGTTCCATTGAGGAGCTTGGCTCCGACAGGAATTTTTATCCCGAAGCGCCGGAAATGGGAATCTATATTTTCGGGGATGACGTGCAGGTGGGTTCAGACGCGGTGGAAGCGCTAGGACTCCGGGATACGGTGTTTGAGTATGAGATTACCTCAAACCGTGTAGACTGTTATAGTGTGATCGGCATTGCCAGAGAGGCGGCGGCAACCTTCAGAAAGCCCTTTGTTCTGCCGGAGGTAAATGTAAAGGGAAACAGCGAAAAAGTGGAGGATTATATCTCTGTGGAGGTGCAGGATACGGAACTGTGTCCGAGATACTGCGCAAGGGTCTGCAAGAACATCAAAATAGGGCCCTCCCCGAAGTGGATGCAGAGGCGCCTTGCGGCCAGCGGCATCCGTCCCATCAACAATCTGGTGGATATCACCAACTATGTGATGGAGGAGTACGGTCAGCCCATGCACGCTTACGATCTGGACACCATTGTCGGACATAAGATCATTGTCCGCCGCGCCAAGGACGGCGATGTGTTTCGGACGCTGGACGGGCAGGACAGAAAACTGGATAAGGACGTGCTGATGATCTGTGATGCGGAGAAAGAGGTGGGTATCGCCGGGATCATGGGCGGTGAAAATTCCATGATTACCGACAACGTAACCACCGTACTTTTTGAGGCGGCGACCTTCAATGGCGCAAACATCCGTAAATCTGCAAAGCGTGTGGGTCTGCGGACAGACGCGTCCGGCAAATTTGAGAAGGGGCTTGATCCCTACAACGCGGAGGCGGCCATCAACAGAGCCTGCCAGCTGATCGAAGAGTTTGGCTGCGGCGAGGTGGTGGGCGGCATGGTGGATGTGCACGGCGAGATGAAGGAGAAGGTGGTTCTGCCCTTTGAGCCGGAGCGCTATAATAAACTGCTCGGCACGGATATCTCTGAACAGGAAATGATTGACATCTTTAAGATGATTGAGGTGGAGTATGACGCGGCGAAGAGAACGCTCACCGTGCCTACTTTCCGGCAGGACATTCTGCGGCAGTGCGATATCGCGGAGGAGGTTGCTCGGTTTTACGGCTATGACAAGATTCCAACAACTCTTCCTAATGGTGAGGCGACCACGGGCAAGCTGCCCTTCAAGCTGCGCATCGAGCAGAAGGCGAGGGATATTGCAGAATACTGCGGTTTCTCGCAGGGTATGTGTTACTCGTTCGAGAGCCCCAAGGTGTTTGACAAGCTGCTGCTTGCGGCGGACGATCCGGCCAGACAGGCCATCACCATCGCCAACCCGCTGGGAGAAGATTTCTCGATTATGCGGACGGTTCCTCTGCATGGGATGCTGACCAGTCTTGCCACTAACTACAACAGGCGCAACAAGGATGTGCGGCTCTATGAGCTTGGCAATATTTATCTGCCCAAAGCCCTGCCCCTCACAGAACTTCCCGAGGAGCGGATGCAGTTTACCCTTGGCATGTACGGGGACTGCGACTTCTATGATATGAAGGGCGTTGTGGAGGAGTTCTTTGAGAGCATCGGCATGCGTGGGAAGGCAGTTTATGATCCGAAGGCGGGCAGGAATTACCTGCATCCGGGCAGACAGGCAAACATCGAATATGAGGGAACTTTGGTCGGTTACTTGGGAGAGGTGCACCCGGAGGTATGCGACAATTATGATTTGAAGACCAGAGCGTATGTGGCGGTGCTGGATATTCCGGCGATTCTGCCGCACGCGACTTTTGACCGCAAGTATGAGGGAATCGCGAAATATCCGGCGGTTCTCAGGGATATCAGCATGGTGGTGCCAAAGGAAGTGCTGGCAGGGCAGATTGAGGCTGTCATTGCCCAGCGTGGCGGAAAGATTCTGGAGGATTACCAGCTCTTTGATATCTATGAGGGCAGCCAGATCAAAGAAGGATTTAAATCTATGGCCTATTCCATCACTTTCCGGGCTAAAGACAGAACGCTTGAGGAGACAGATGTGACCGGCGCTATGAAGAAGATCCTCAATGGGCTGGAAGGAATGGGGATTGAGCTGAGAAGTTAAAAAGACAGATTTGAAAGGAGTGGTAATTTTGGAGCAGAAAAACACATGGGAAACTTATGATGCAAAACAGCTTAAGGAAGTGGACGCCTTTGCCAGGGAGTATATGGATTTCCTCGATAACGGCAAAACCGAGCGGGAGTGCATCGACCAGATTGTAAACACACTGGATAAGGCGGGCTATCAGGAGCTGGAGGCTCTGGCAAAGGCCGGAAAGAAGCTCAAGGCGGGTGATAAGGTGTACTCCGTATGGATGAATAAATCCATTGTGATGTTTCAGATTGGTAAAGAGAAGATGGAAAACGGCATCAATATTCTTGGAGCGCACATCGATTCTCCCCGTCTGGACGTGAAGCAGAATCCCATGTATGAGGATGGCGGCTTCGCTTATCTGGACACCCATTATTACGGCGGTGTGAAGAAGTACCAGTGGGTGACGATTCCTCTTGCCATTCA
This sequence comes from Lachnospiraceae bacterium UBA7143, assembly GCA_002491905.1. GTDB lineage: Bacteria > Bacillota > Clostridia > Lachnospirales > Lachnospiraceae > UBA3282. Next base: position 158,883 of record DKWV01000011.1, read on the forward strand.
CGGCGTGGTGGTGAAGAAGGACGGCAGCACTGTGGAGGTCAATGTGGGAGAGAACGAGGACGATCCTGTTTTCTTCGTGTCTGATCTGTTGATTCATCTGGCGCAGGAGCAGCTTGAGAAGAAAGCCAACAAGGTGATCGAGGGCGAGGCGCTGGATATCATTGTCGGCAATAAGCCTCTTGTCATCGACAAGAAAAAGAAGAAAGAAGACGAGGAGGACAGTGCACCGAAGGACGCCGTGAAGAAGGGCATCCTTGAAATTTTGAAGAGGGATTACGATTTCGAGGAGGAGGACTTCATCTCTGCGGAGTTGGAGGTAGTGCCGGCCGGTAAGGCGAGGGAGGCAGGATTTGACCGCAGCATGATCCTTTCCTACGGGCAGGACGACCGTGTGTGCGCTTTCTCTTCCCTGAAAGCGATGCTGGAGATCGGAAAGACCGAGCGCACGGCATGCTGTATTCTGGTGGATAAAGAAGAAATCGGCAGCGTGGGCGCTACCGGCATGCAGTCCAAATTCTTTGAGAATGCGGTGGCGGAGGTGATGAATCTTCTCGGCGAGTACAGCGAGCTTGGCCTGCGCAGATGTCTTGCCCGCTCCTGCATGCTCTCCTCCGACGTGAGCAGCGCATATGATCCCACCTACGCGTCCAGCTTTGACAAAAAGAACGTGGCGTATCTGGGCGGCGGTATGGTGTTTAACAAGTTTACGGGCAGGGGCGGCAAATCGGGTTCCAACGACGCCAATGCCGAGTATCTGGGCCATATCCGGGCGATTTTCGAAAAGGAAAAGGTGAACTTCCAGACGGCGGAGCTGGGCAAGGTAGACCTTGGCGGCGGCGGTACCATCGCATATATTCTTGCACTCTACGGCATGAATGTGATCGACAGTGGCGTGGCGGTATTAAATATGCATGCGCCGTGGGAAGCGACAAGCAAGGCGGATGTGTATGAGACAAAGCGCGGGTATGTGGCGTTCTTGGAGAATGCAAACTTATGACAGAATTAAGGAAATCAGATTTTTACTTTGATCTGCCGCAGGAATTGATTGCGCAGGATCCTCTGGAGGACCGTTCGGCATCCAGACTCCTTGTACTGCACAGGGAGACCGGGGCGGTGGAGCATCGCCATTTTAAAGAGATTACCAACTATTTAAGGCCAGGCGATTGTCTGGTCTTAAATAACACTAAGGTGATACCGGCAAGACTGATGGGCGTGAAGGAGGATACCGGCGCGGCAATCGAGGTGCTGCTCTTAAAAAGGCGGGAGAACGACGTGTGGGAAACCCTTGTGAAGCCCGGGAAAAAAGCGAGACCCGGAACAAAACTCATCTTTGGGGACGGGTGCCTGCGGGCGAAAGTTCTGGACGTGGTAGAGGAAGGCAACCGGCTGATTCAGTTTTTTTATGAAGGCATTTTTGAGGAAGTGCTCGACCGACTTGGTGAAATGCCGCTTCCGCCGTACATCACGCATAAACTACAGGACAAAAACCGCTATCAGACCGTGTACGCGAAGTATGACGGTTCCGCGGCCGCGCCTACGGCAGGGCTGCATTTTACGGAGGCGCTTTTGCAGGAAATTCGGGAGATGGGTGTGGAGACTGCCTTTGTGACCCTCCATGTGGGGCTTGGCACCTTCCGTCCCGTGAAGGCGGACAATATTTTAGAACATCATATGCATTCCGAACATTATCAGGTGACGCAGGAGACGGCGGATCTGATAAACCGCACAAAGGAAAACGGTGGACGGGTGATCTGTGTGGGAACCACAAGCTGCCGTACCGTGGAGAGCGCGGCGGACGAGGGCGGAAGAGTGCAGGCGGGATGCGGCGACACAGAGATTTTTATCTATCCGGGGTATCGGTTTAAGGTGTTGGACTGTCTGATTACGAATTTCCATCTGCCGGAATCGACGCTGGTGATGCTGGTTTCCGCGCTGGCGGGCAGGGAGAATGTGCTGGCGGCGTACCAGAAGGCGGTGGATGAGCGGTACCGGTTTTTCAGTTTTGGGGACGCGATGCTGATTGTATAAAAGATGGATGGCATAAGATGAAAACAAAGTATATGGCAGGGGTCTTGGCAGGATTTCTTTTAATGTTGCTTCAGGTTCTTAGTCTTTTTTCAGATTCTGATTCAAAGAACGGTGCGGGAATGGCTGCCTATGCAGCGAGCGAAACAGATACGGAAAAGTTTTATGTGAGAGTGGCAGGGCATGAGATTTCCCTGTGGCAGCAAGGTAATCGTTTCTATGCATTTCTCCCGTCCTTCTGTAAAGAAATGGATCTGAAACCGGATATACCGAAGGGAATTGACCCTGATTCTATTGTGTGGATGTATTCTGAAAATATTCCTGCAGTTTTTATTGATACGGAATCAGGAATCATGGAACAAATTCATGCTGATAAAAATGTAAGAGAAGCCGGAAAGATTTCCGTTCTGGAAGCTGACGGCAATACCAGTTTCCATATGCCGCTTGCCTATATTAAGAGCAGGGGCAATACTTCTTTTACTTCTTTTGAAAAAAAGCCTTATCAGATAAAATTAGTGGATTCGGTATCGTTTTTAGGTATGGATGCTGCTAAAAAATGGATTTTTATTTCCAATGCACCGGATACCACGCTGCTGCGGAACGCGCTGTCCAGAAATCTTGCAAATCATCTGGGGTTGGCGCAGTCAGATGAAGGCGTTTTTGTGGATTTATATCTGAATGGAGAATATGCGGGAAATTATTATGTCACGGAAAAAGTGGAAGTGAATAAAAACCGCCTTCCGATAACAGACCTGGAAGAGGCAACGGAAATTGTGAACGATAACATGGATTTGAGTTCATATGAAACAGTCTGGACAGATACTACCAAGGCGACAGATATTCCCCAGGATCCCGTAGATATCACGGGCGGCTATTTAATTGAGCGGGATTTTGATAGTCGCTTTCTTTCGGAAGTCGAAATAAATGACAGCTATTTTATAACTGAGGCAAAAGAATCCTTCATAGTCCGTTCACCGGAATATGTTTCAGAAAAACAGATGGCCTATATTAACGGTTATGTGCAAAGCGTTGAAAACGCTATTTTGTCTACCGACGGCATTGATTATGACAGTGGAAAGTCTTATCAGGATTTAATTGATGTGAATTCTTTCGTGCGGAAATATCTTCTGGAAGAAGTGACAGCGAATTATGACGGCGGTGTGGCAAGCTCTTATTTTTATAAGGACAGGGATTCTGTCAGCGAAAAGTTGTTTGCAGGGCCGATATGGGATTATGATATCACTTGGGGAAATTCTCCTTCCTATATCGGGTATATTTCCAATTCTCCAAGGCGTTTGACCAGACTTACTTCCCATGCGGATTCAACCGTATGGTTTTCCGCATTATATGAAAAGCCGGACTTCCGTCGGGAAATCATGTCCTGTTATGAGGAGGAAATAAGTCCTTATCTGCAGACACTGGCTTTGGAGGTACTTCCTCAGTTTGCACAATTAACGGCGGCATCTGCGGCTATGGACAGAGTTCGGTGGGCGGCGCAATACGCGGAAAATGAAATCCAGGAAAGTCGTGAAGAGGAAATTGCTTTTTTATCAGATTATATTCTCAGGCGAAAAGATTTTCTGGATCGGGCATGGATCAGGCGGACTCCGGTACATCAGATTGAGTTACTGATTGAAAATGAACCTTACGATACGCTGTATGTTTTTGAGGGAGAACCGATGCCAGACATACCTGATGCGGAAATTTCTTATGCCGTGTTCCTGAGCTGGACTTCGGAGACAGACGGCATGCCGCCCGATCAGAATGTGCTGGTATATGAGGACATGGTGTTTCATGCGATGCTACAATATCCTTAATGAGCGAGGAAATCAAAGGCATGAGTAAGAGGAAAAAGATAGCTGTTTTTTTGGAACTTTGTGTGATTGCGGTCTCTCTGGCGGCGCTTTTATTGCTATTGTATTTTGTGGTGGCAGTATCCTTTCAGAACGGGACGGCCTCATCAGGTGTGACGATGCAAATGGCGGATCAGATTGCGAGGCGGATTTTTGAAAATCCTACGGCGGATCAGATTTCGACTACGGCGCTGATGATACGATACGGGGCGCATCTTGGCCTGTTTTTTGTGGTCGGTTTTGTGACTACTTTTGTCAGCATGGTGGTTTTCAGAAGATATTACAGAATACTCGGTGTGATTGGGGCGGGAGCGGTCTGCTATGCGCTTGCCTATTACACGGAATATTACAAGCAGTTTGTGGAGGGCAGGCATTTCCAGCAGTCCGACGCGGCGCTCAATTGGTACGGAAGCGTGGCGGGGATTTTCTGCATGGTGGCATCGTATTTTTTGAATCGGCTGTTGGTGAAACTTTCGTTCTGATTTGTAGACGTAAATAATCTGCCGCAGACAAATACCATTTGCCCATTTTGAGCGGAAGTTACAAACAACAAAACTTCCGCTCATAGGATTATTGACACAAATGTGCAAGATCCGCGTAAAAATCGGGGTAGCTGATGGTGACCACATCGCTGCCCTCTATTTCTGTCTTGCCCTCGGCCACAAGCGAGGCCACGGCAAAGCTCATGGCGATGCGGTGATCCAGATGGGAGTCCACCTCAGTGCCGTGAAGGGGCTGTCCGCCCTGGATAATCATGCCGTCTTCGGTTCCCGTGATGTCGCAGCCCATAGCGCTTAGATACTGTACCATCACGTCAATACGGTTGGATTCCTTGACCTTTAATTCAGAAGCGTTCCGGATTATAGTCGTGCCGTCCGCGCAGGCGGCCATAATGTTGATGATAGGCAGCTCGTCGATCAGCGCAGGGATAATGTCGCCCTCGATGGTGACGCCGTGAAGCGGGCTGTACTTTACCAGCAGGTCGGCAGTCGGTTCCCCGTCATGTTTTTCGTTTAAAAGCGTGATGTTTCCGCCCATTTCTCTGGCAACTCTCAGAATACCGTCTCTGGTGGGGTTAATGCCCACATTTTTGATCAGAATCTCGGAGCCGGGAACAATCAGTCCGGCTGCGATAAAATAGGCGGCGGAGGAAATGTCGCCGGGTATGTCAATTTTCCGGCCTTCCAGATGCGGTTCAGGGATGATATGCGCTGTTTTACCTTCCGAGCGAAGATCCGCGCCGAAATAGCGCAGCATGATTTCCGTGTGGTTGCGGCTTAGGGTCGGCTCCGTTACAAGGGTTTCGCCGTCCGCATAGAGACCGGCCAGCAAAACGGCGGATTTTACCTGGGCGGAGGCAACCTTGGAATGATAGTGGATGCCGTGCAGGGGAGAGCCTGTGATGTGGAGCGGCGCGCAGCCGTTGCCGTTTACGCTGACGATATTTCCTCCCATCATGGAAAGCGGTTCCATAATACGCCGCATGGGACGTTTCTGAATGGAGGCATCGCCGGTCAAGGTGCTCTCAAAAGGCTGTCCGGCCAGAATGCCGCTGATCAGTCTGGTGGTGGTGCCGCTGTTTCCCATATCCAAAATGGAAGAGGGTGCCTGCAGACCGTGCAGGCCCCTGCCGTGAATCAGAATTTTCTCCGGGGTATTCTCAATTTCAATCCCCATTTTCCGAAAGGCGTCTATGGTGGAGAGGCAGTCTGCTCCCTGCAAAAAGTTGGTGACCTCCGTGAGACCTTCGGCGAGTGAGCCGAACATTACCGCACGGTGGGAGATCGACTTATCACCGGGGATCGTCACTTCCCCTTTTAATGTGTTTACTTTTTGGAATTTCATGCTGTGAACCTATGCCTTTCTTTTATGCGGAGAATGCCGTGTTTCAGGCATTCTCTTACGCGAAATTTAGTACTTCTTAACGAAGCAGCCTTTGCTGCTGAGTTTTAGAAGTACTTTTCGCGCTGTTAACGGGTATGAATTTTGTAGCCGTGTTCCGTCATAATTTCCTCTGCCTTGGCAAGCATATCCTGACTGTAAAACTCGATGCGCAGCGCGCCCTCCGCAAGCTCCCTGTTGTGGTTGATGCCGATGTTTTTGATGCTCACGTCATGCATGGCAAGGAGGGAGGCGATAGCGGCAATGGCGCCGGGTTTGTCCGCGATATCTATGGTAAACACATATTCCGCCTTGATGGGACCGCTTGGAGCGCTGATGAAGGATTCCCGGTAATTTCTCGCCGTGTCAAAGAAGTTGTAAAGGCTATCTTTTTTATGATCGTCTATATAGTCTGCAATTACCCCCAGATATTGCATGTATGTGCGGAGCAGCTTTGAAATGTTTTCCGCGTTGGTCAGGCAGATCTGCTGCCACATTTCCGGGGAGGAGGAGGCGATTCTCGTGATATCTTTAAATCCTCCGGCGGCGATCATTTTCATAATACCGTCCTTGGAGTCAAAGCTCTTGACCACGTTTACGAGAGAAGCGGCGATCACATGGGGCAGATGGGAGATCGCAGCGGTCACGTAATCGTGTTCCCCGTATGATAAAACCAGTGGGATTGCACCCATTGTTTCCACGAGCTTCCGATAGACTTCCACTTTTTCGGAAGGGACTTCGTCGGAAGGAGTCAGGATATAGTAGGCGTTCTCCAGAAGAGAAGCCTTCGCATTCTGGTAACCGAAACGCTCAGAGCCAGCCATAGGGTGGCCGCCGATAAACTGTGATTGTAGATGTAACTCTTCGATCTGCTTGTGAATGCCGGTCTTGACGCTCCCCACGTCCGTGAGAATCGTATCGGGGGAAAGCAAGACTTTTAATGTGAGCAGATTTTCGGCGTTATGGGAAACCGGCGCACACAAAAAAATATAATCACAGGCCCGGAATGAGTCGTCGATGGCGGGACAGATCTGGTCAATCACTTTCTCTTTTTTCGCCAGTTCCAAAGAGGCGGTATTGATATCATAGGCAATCAGCCGAATGTCCGGCAGACAGAGCTTTAGGGCTTTGGCAATGGAGCCGCCGATCAGGCCAAGCCCGATAAAGCCGCAGGTGAGTGTACTCATAATGACATTACCTTTCATAATTTTGACGGTTATTTTCGCCTCTAAAGATATCACAAAACGGAGGGAAAAGCAAGAAAGCAGGGAGTCTGTCTGGCCGGGCAGGCCGCCTTAGGAGACTTGCATTTTTGGTGGAAACAGGGCATACTGTACATATTACAAGAAAAAATGCTGTTTCTGACCTCTTATTAGCAAGAGGGATAGGAGAAGAGAAATGTCAAAAAACATACAGACGATTGATATCGTCGGGCTTGGCGCGCTTGGCGTGATGTACGCGGATTTTTTTACGAAAAAACTGGGAAAGGAAAAGGTGCGCGTACTGGCGGATGAGGCAAGAATCGAACGCTACAAAAAAGAACAGGTCACTTTTAACGGAAAAGTCTGTGATTTCCAATATTGTGATGCGGCGAAGGAAAGCCGTCCTTCGGAATTAATGCTTTTCGCGGTGAAATACGGTGCGCTGGAAACGGCTATGGAGGAAAATGCACATCTGGTCGGGGAAAACACGGTTCTGTTATCCGTACTGAACGGCATCCGCAGCGAGGAGGATCTAGGCCGGCGATTTGGCAGGGAGAAAGTAGTGCACTGTATTGCGCAGAAAATGGCGGCTATGAAGGAGGGAAACGCCGCGATCTGTACCAATACGGGAGAACTGGCGATCGGCATTCTCGGCGATGGGCGGGAGGACAATCTGGCGGCGGTAAAAGCCTTTTTTGACAGGACGGGTTTTGCCTATTCCTGCCCCGGGGATATGCGCCATGCGATGTGGGGAAAACTTCTGTGCAATGTGGGCGTAAACCAGACGGTATCTCTTTTCGGGGGAACCTATCAGAGCGTCCAGCAGGAGGGTGAAGCGCGTGAAATGATGAAGGCAGCCATGCGGGAGACGATCCTTGTGGCGAACGCGGAGGGGGTGGATCTGACGGAAAAGGATCTGACCGACTGGGTAACTGTCGTAGACGGACTGAACCCGGATGGAGAGCCGTCCATGAGGCAGGACAGCAAGGCGGGCAGAAAGACGGAAGTTGCCCTTTTTGGCGGGACGATCTGTGAGCTGGGCAAGAAACACGGAATCGCTACGCCTGTGAATGATCGGTTTCTGCAGGAAATTGAGTGACAGAGCGGAGAAAAGTGTAAAAAATGGAAGCAGAGGACAAAACCTGACAGATAAAAAAATTACGGCGGACAATCTGTGCAGAATGTATAAATAGTTGTTGAAATTGTTCTGAAAATTTAGTAAAATGTATTTACAACTTGATGCCATGCGCGGGACATGACAATACAGCAGAGACAGTTTGCCATAAGGAGGCTGTATTGCCATGATTTTGTGCAACTTTGGTTGTAAAAATAGAACAACAGAATTGGAGGGTTACAGGACATGAATGTTTACACGACGGATAAGATTCGTAATGTGGTTTTGCTGGGGCATGGGGGCTGCGGCAAGACCAGTCTGGTGGAGGCGATGGCTTACCTTTCCGGCATCACATCCAGAATGGGCAAGATAGACGACGGGAACACGGTGAGTGATTTCGGTAAGGAGGAGCAGAAACGCCATATCTCCATCGCCACGTCTGTTGTTCCGATCGAGTGGGAGGGCACGAAGATCAATGTGCTCGATTCCCCCGGCTTTTTTGATTTCGTAGGAGAGGTGGAGGAGGCGGTCAGCGCGGCGGATGCGGCGATTATCGTGGTTTCCGGAAAGGCCGGCGTGGAAGTCGGCACAGAGAAGGCGTGGGAGATCTGCGAGAAATATAAACTGCCCCGCTTCGTGTTTGTGACGGATATGGATATCGACAACGCTTCTTTCAGACAGGTTGTGGCGGATATGACGGAAAAATACGGGAAGAAAATGGCGCCTTTCCATCTGCCGATCCGTGAGAATGAAAAGTTTGTGGGTTATATCAATGTGATTACCGAGCAGGCGTACCGCTGGGAAGGCAAGGAAGTCGTGGAGTGCGAGATGCCTGAGTACAGTAAGGAAAATCTGCAGCTTTGCCGTGACACGCTGATGGAGGCGGTTGCTGAGACGAGCGAGGATTTCATGGAACGCTACTTTAACGGAGATACTTTCTCCGAGGCGGAGATCCGTTCGGCTATGCGCACCAATGTGATGGACGGCAGCGTGGTGCCTATGTCTATGGGTTCCAACGTGCTCTGTCAGGGAATATTTACTCTGCTGGACGATATCGTGAAATATATGCCCAGCCCGGAGAATCGGGAGATTGCGGGCGTTGACTTAAAGACCAACGAGATTTTTGAGGCGAACTACGACTTCTCCAAGCCGAAGTCCGCATACATTTTTAAGACCATCGTGGATCCTTTCATCGGCAAGTATTCCTTGATTAAAGTCTGCTCCGGCGTAATTAAGAGCGATGATGTGATCTATAACGACGAGAAGGAAGTGGAGGAGAAGATCAGCAAACTTTATGTATTGCAGGGCAGCAAACCCATTGAGGTCAAGGAGCTTCATGCGGGTGATATCGGCGCCATCGCGAAGCTGACTGCGGCAAGAACGGGCAATACACTCTCTACAAAAGCGAGAGTCATCCGTTACGGTAAGACAGAAATTTCCACGCCTTATACATACAAGCGGTATCGGGCGAAAAATAAAGGGGATGTGGATAAGGTTTCCCAGGCATTGCAGAAGATGCGCCACGAGGACCAGACCCTTCAGGTGGTAAATGATGCGGAGAACAAACAGTCTTTACTCTACGGTATGGGCGATCTGCATCTGGATGTGGTTGTCAGCCGTCTGCTCAATGAGTACAAGGTAGAGATTGAGCTTACCGATCCAAAGATCGCTTACAAAGAGACCATCCGTAAGAAATCAGACGTGGAAAATAAATATAAAAAGCAGTCCGGCGGACACGGCCAGTACGGTCATGTCAAGATGCGCTTTGAGCCTTCAGGGGATTTGGAGACGCCCTTTGTGTTTGAGCAGGAAGTCGTGGGCGGAGCCGTGCCGAAGAATTATTTCCCGGCAGTAGAGAAGGGCTTACAGGATTCCGTGCAGGCGGGACCTCTGGCGGCATACCCGGTGGTGGGCGTGAAAGCGGTTCTCTACGACGGTTCCTATCATCCGGTGGACTCCTCCGAGATGGCGTTCAAGATGGCGACGATTCAGGCGTTTAAGAAAGGCTTTATGGAGGCAGGGCCGGTGCTTCTTGAGCCGATTGCAAATCTTCAGGTAACGGTTCCTGATTCTTATACGGGCGATGTTATGGGCGACCTGAATAAGAGAAGGGGCAGGGTGCTTGGCATGAATCCCGCAGGCGACGGCAAGACCGTGGTTGAGGCGGATATTCCGGTGGCATGCTTAAGCGGTTACTGTACCGACCTTCGTTCCATGACCGGCGGGCGCGGCACATACAAGTATGAGTTCGCAAGATATGAGCAGGCGCCCAGCGACGTGCAGGAGAAGGAAGTGGCGGCGAGAGCGAAGGCCGTTGCGGAGGCGAATGCGGAGGCATAGAGTCGAACAGGAGAGATGCCATGCGAGCGTCGTATCTGTATCATATCAGAACAAAGAGGAGCAGGCCGATTGGCCTGCTCCTCTTGTCATACATGTGGATTGGTTATCCGTTCCAGTTGTTGTTAGTCTTTACAACACCGCTCACACTGCCTCCAAATCCTGACCATTCGACGGGCTCTTTGTCGCCAGTGCAGTTTTCTATCGTAACGCCTTTCACATGGGCATTCAACTGTCCAAGAATCTGAATGGTTCCTTTGGCATTTCCCTTGAATGAGCAATTGGATATTGTTACGTTGCTGCATGTTCTGTTTTTGTTTGGCTCAATATCGATGCCGTACTGCGGGTCGGCACCGTTCGCATAGTTAAACTTGCAATTTGTGACCGTCACATTCGACACATCTGTAATAGACAAATTATTTCGTCTGTTATGATGCAGATTACAGTTTTTAATCGTTATCGTGTCGCTGTATGTGTTTGGCCCGTCATAGAAGCCAAGGTAAATGCCGTCACCCCAGCACTGGGAAATATCTACATTTTCGATGGTGACGTTTGTGCTGCCAAATACAGCGATGCCGTGTCCCCATTCGCCGCTCTTTCCTTTGTGCTCCTTCCGTTCGCCGATGATCTGCCCGCCAGAAACACTGACTCCATCGCGCCCAGTGATATTGATTACCTGAGAGTTAGTCTTGTTGTTGGGAAGAGCGATCAGCAGCGCGCTGGGCGACATAACAAGCTTTTGGTTGGTTGTCAGGACGATGCCGCCGAACTTATATTTGCCAAATAAATCTTCGCCGTCCGCTGTGGCGTCAATATGGTACACACCCGCAGGGATATACAGTGTCACCTCATGCACTCCGGCTGTACCGTCAATCCACTCATAATCCCGCAGCATTTTGTTAATGTATGGCGTGTCGTCGGTGACGCCTTCCTGCTGTTCATAAGTGAGAAGCGCACCTGTTTCCGGCTCCGGCACTTTTTCATTCGGATCTATTGCGACCGCATAACACTGGGCGCTAAATTTATATTTGCTTATGGACACAGTGATGACAGATGATCCGGCCTTTTTCATAGTGAGCATGCCGCTATTGTCCACGGCTACTGCTTCGGGATTGCTGCTTTCCCATTTGACATTAGAGGTATTATCTGTTGCCGCAGCATCCGTCTGCGCATATTTCAGGTGCAGTTCATAGGTTTCCCCGATGTTTGCCTTGACTGTCTGACCGGCCTCTGTGAAAACCGGCTGATTTGTGATAGTCACTCTGCACTGCGCACGTTTATTGCCGTCCTGCGTGGTAGCAGTGATTGTCACCGTGCCTTCCTTCTTTGCCCTGATACGGACAGCGCTGGCAGCGGTGGCCACGCCGGTGGCATCGTCGGTGCCGGATGTATTGCTCTGCAGATCTTCTACCACAGCGATATTGCTGTTGGAGGAAGACCAGATGACAGTGGGATTCGTGATTTCCTCTGCCGCCTGAGATGTTATGGTGGCAATCAGCTTTCCGACTTCCGTATTTTCGTCATTTTCCGCTTCCTGAAGTTCAATCATAGAAACCGTAAGGCTGGTTTTATCCAGTTTGATTCCCTTCACGCGGTTGACGACATAAACCTTCTTTTGAATCTTAAAGGAGTAGGTCTTTGTGCCGCCGTATTCCCCGATGCCATGTAAGGTTACCTTGGCGGTGCCTGTCTTTATGTTGTTTTTGTATGTGGACCCCATTATTTCAAAACAGGAGTCCTTTCCCTCCAGTTCCTTTTTGGCCTTCTGGTCCGCAGCGGTGGCATAGACATGGATATCGCTCTTTTCTAATTTGATTTCCTCACCGGTATAAGTTTGGGGATCAATTACAATTTTTAATTTGCCGATATCTTTCGCCTTGTCATAGATTTGGTAAGTACCTGTGAGTTCACCTTCATAAAAGCCGGTTCCTGTTACCTTTGCGGTAACGACTGTGCCGATAGAGGGAACGGCTTTCGGATCTGCTGGATCCATATCGGGGTAGCTATAGTCTATATTCTTGATGTAATCTGTTCCTGCCGCCAGTTTTTTCCCGTTTTTGTCTGTCACGGTGACTGCCGATTTCCATTTGTTCGGTCTGGGATCGTGGGGCTTATCAGAAACCGTCATAAGTGCTTCGCTGATGTGAGCCGTGGTCACCGTGAGAGTTACGACTTTTTCGTATCCCTTATAATTGCCTTTACCCTTGATCGTACAGGTCATAGCTTTTCCTGTTTCGGATGTTGGCTTTTTGTTGTCCTTTAATGTTACCGTATAATCAGTTTTGCTGTTTAAGACAACATAATTCTGGTCCCTTATATCAAATTCCGGCGACGCGCCGTTTTTCTGATAGGGGATTTCAAGGGAACCATCCGCCCTTTTTGTGACATTCTTTCCCCAGACAATTTCCAGATTCTGACTGCCGTTGTTTGGCGTGATCTGATACCTTTTCGAGACGGAGCCTGTGTACCTGCCGATGCCTTTGAAGGTGATTGTCACGCTTCCGACTTTTTTTGCGTTGCCATACTTTATGGTGTAATCGGTTCCTTCCACAAGAGGCGTTTCACCGGTTTCGGTTTTGTATGTGAGCAGTTCTGTCTCTGCCTGGAACATGCCGCCGGTTTTATTTACTGTTTGTTGGGAGAAGGGTATGGTATCCTTCCAGTTAGCACCGAAAAAGGCGTCTTTTATTTTTCTGTCCCCCGCCAGTTTCAGAGGTATTTTCTTACAGCCGCGGTAGCCGGCAGTTCTGCCGGATTCCGAGGGAAAGACCGTCAGGGAGGCGTCTTCAATTCCGTTTGCACAGACTTCATAATCGAAATCACTGTCAGCAAGAACCTGACCGTTTATTTTGACTTCCTTAATTTGAACGTCGGTTTTGGCTAAAGGCGTTCCACGGTAATCGTACCGGCTCTTGTTGAGCTTTACTGATGCGGCGCTAAAATTTTTTGCTTTATCTAAGACGACAAGCTGCATCTGGAAAGAGCCCGTGTAGTTTCCGATTCCGTTTACCGTGTAATGATAAACCATGCTACTTTCATAAGAATCCCCTTTTTTGTAATCTTTTCCGCCTAATTCCTCTGTCAGGAGAGTGTAGTCGCAGACAAAATCTTTTTTAGCGGCCAGTTTTTTCTTGCCGAAGTTCAGGACAGGGGCGGGGATATTCAGGTTTCTGCCGTAATTTATGGCCTGCTCATAGCTGGGTGTTTTGGCGCTTACAGCACCATCTTCGCCGGGAGCCGTTTCCTCTTTACCATAAATATCAATTTTGTTGATGTCCAGCGGTTTAATCGTATAGTAGAGGGTCACGCTGCCCTGATACTGGCCTCTCAGGTTGATGGTTACGCTGGGCGCTTTGGCGGTGTTCCATGCGGCGGCGTTGACGTTATTTTTGTAGCTTAAGGTATAATCCGTTTTTTCCGTTAAAAGGGTATTGTTATAGTAAACGCGAAGGCTCTGTGTGATCTTTTGTCCGTTATAGACCATAGCATCGCTTTCTTTCTCAAATCCGGCTACCCGGATGGCGCCGGACAGATCGAGGAGTTTATCGGAATCAGGATTGTTTTTATCAGGCACGACATCCACCATGACAGAAGCGGTCTTTCCGCCGCAGGATGCGGTGATTGTAGCATAGCCTTCCGCAACCGCCGTAATCACGGCAGTTCCGTTTGCGCCAGCTTTTACCGTGGCGACAGATTTGTCGCTGGTTTCCCATAAGAGGGGTGGAGCAGTGGCAGACTGTGGTTCTACATTGACTGACGCGGTTATCTGTTTCGTATTGCCGGGGTCTGTCGGCTGCATAGTCAGCATCTGTGTTTCGCTTAATGTGATTGATGTAACTTCTACCTTTTCGGTCTCGGACAATGTCGTATCTTTATCGGAAGGCGCAGATACGTCAGCCATAATGCTGTTTTCAGAAAGTGTGGAAAGGGGATCTGACGTCTGGTCTGTCCCGGTATTTTTCAAATCCGTGCTCCCGGCGGTATCTTCGCTTCCACTTTTGCTCGATGTCGGAGTGTCGTCAGGGGAGTTGCCGGAGACGGTGTCCGCAGCGGCATCGGTGTTGTTGCCGGAGACGGACAATTCGTCGGATATCCCATTTGCGGGAATTTCTGCTGTGTCTGTAACATCCTCGCTTGTCTGCCCAATATCGGACATCATATCATCGGGTGGCAGGACGGGGATGGTGGCCGCCGCATAAAAGGGGTCGGCGCTTCGGACTTCAGGCTGTGCATAATAAGCCGCCCGGATATAGTAGTCGTAATTTACAGATGGATTTTCTGGTTCATGATTTCCCTTATCCTTCTCATCAGAGGCGATTTTTTCAGGAGTCAGCGTCATCATTTGGAAGTAGTCGCTTTCCTGGTCCGTGATTTCCTCCATAGTAAAGTAAGGCGAAGAGGACACGGTCTCAAAGCCGGTCCAGTCGTCTTCCTCATCGAGAAGGCCGGCACTTCCGGGAGCCATTCCTTTTTCGCCGCGGAGAATGCTCCATTTAAGCGTACCGGTTTCCCATGCTCCGGGCATGGTTTCCACGTCATAATTGACAAAAAGGATCAGACTTTCCGCCGCCTCGAATGAGACCGGGAGATCGTAACGGAAGTCGTCGTCATACGCGGCGGGAAGCGGGTCGCCTTTGGAGATCTGTCCGATATGTAAGGCCGGTGGCTTTTCCAGCAGGGTGGTATCAGAAACAGGCGGATCCGATATAACATGATCTGCGTCATCTTTTTGTGGTTCCGCTTCTGGTGTTGGCATTTCATCGGAAATCACTGTGTTTTCCGAGACGGAATCCGCCGTGATCAGGGCGTTCTCCGCTGCAGACGCTGTCATGCCGCCGCAATCGCCAAGCAAGATAGCAATTGTCAGTATAGGGGTAAGCAGTTTCTTCATGATATGCATTTCCAATTTCCTCCTCGGTGGTCTTTCAAAAATGCCTTAATTATATGGCAAGAAAATTTATCTGCATTATTATAACATTAAAACCAGCCGATTTCCATAGGAACCGGCTGGTAAGAGATGGTAAGATATAGTGACTACAATTTGAATTTCCCGACTTCCGCTTCGAGCTGCCCGGCGATATCCCTGTTGCTTTCGGCTTCGCCTTTGATGCTCTCCATGCTCACCGTCATGTCGGAGGACATTTCTGTCACACCTACAATACCTTTGGCGCTTTCTCCCACAGCGATGTTGACGGCATCCACAGCTTCCTTGATACTGTCGATGTTGGTATTCAGGTGCATGCTTTCATCCGCGAAATCATTCATTGTTTCACTTAAGTGCCCAACATCATTTTTATAATTTATGCTGTTGTCAAGCAGCATTTCGTATCCGGCCATAGCTGTTTCATTCATAAAGCGTATCATTTGTTCCGACTCGCCGGCCAGTTCATTTACCGCATGGATTACTTCCTGGCTGACCCGTTGAATGCCTTCGGCGGCCCGGGCGGAATTATCTGCAAGTGATCCGATTTCACTGGCTACGACAGCAAATCCTTTTCCAGCTTCACCGGCTCTGGCCGCTTCAATACTCGCATTCAGGGCAAGAAGGCTTGTCTGGTCGGTAATGTTGATAATTTCCGTTGTCAGCGTGTCAATCTGTTCCACTGCTTTGGAGCGTTCAATGCGTTCGTTCATATGCTCCGACATTTCCGCAGCCTGCCGCGCCGCATCGGTTCTGTCCGCTTCTGCCGATTCATAAATTGCCTGTACTTTTTCCATGATTTCCGCCGCGGATTCCCGCTCGGAGGACGCCTTTGCGGCAATGCTTCCGATGCTGTTCATGATATGTACGACGGATTCATCTACCTGATGTAAAGATGCACTGGTTTCCTCCATAGCAGCACTCATTTCCTCCATAGTAGCGGAGATGTCCGAGATGTTGTCCTTCGCGCTTACCAGGCTTTCCGCGATGGTACCAGTGGATGTCCCAAGCTGCGTGGAGTTAGCGGAGATATGCAGCATGATTCCTCGGATATATTCGAGAAGGGAATTGATGTTTTCGGAGATCAGTTCCAGCTCGTCTCCTGAAGAGATATCCAGTTTTTGCGTCAGGTCACCCTCGTTGTGCACCAGATCGTAGATTTTGCGGTCGACTTTGTTCAGACTCCGCATAATACGGTTTACGATGAGATTTAGGATCACGAGAGCCAGAATAAGGCAGAGGACGGCAATCTGCAGGATACTGTTTCTTGCGCCCTCGATCCGGCTGGCAACGTAGGAGGCGTCATAATCACAGCCGAGCACGGCAGCTACTTTGCCGGAGCTGTCCCTGATCGGAAGATAGGCGGATATCAGCATTCTGTCTTCCGTCCTGTCTATATAGTCCTGCACATACTGTTGTCCGGCAAATACATCCGAAAATTCTGAGAATTCTCCGTCAAATGTGTCTCCGGGTTTTTTCTGGTTTGCGCTGTCGTCCGTATCGATGCCGTAATAGAGTCGGGCGTTGTCGTCCGTATGTAGGGTGTATAGATAAGCAATGCCGCAGAGTTTTTGGATTTCCCTGAGAGAGGTCAGGCTGTTTTGGTACTCCGTCGTTTTTTCATAACCTGTTTTGACCTGGGAAAGGGAATCGCCGTCTACCGCAAATCCCGCAATGGAAGCGGCCATCTGCGCTTCCTCCACACCTAACTGGATCATGCCGCTTTTGATGCGGATATAGGAATTTGCCCCTATGACCGCACACATGGCAATGATCAGAAGTGTGGACGGAATCAATATTTTCCACCGGATGCTGAGTTTTCTCACTTTTGTTTTCATTTAAGAATGCCCCCTGTTTTTAAACTGTCTGACGCATAATTGTATTATTATGCGTGCTATATAAACAGTATACTCTTCTGAAAAAGAGAAATCAATGAATTTGCAGGGTACAAAATTGCGCAATAGTATATTGTGCCTTATGGAATTAAGAAAAACAGTTGACAAATCCCGCAGGTATAATAAAATATGTAGAGTATGAGTAAAAATCCAAAAAACTGTGGCGGACAGGGCGTTTGCCGCCGCAGCTTGCGATAAGAAAAGCCGTATGCGGCGGGAAAGGGTTGGACAGTAAAATGGCAGAAGTGTACAATCACAGAGAAGTGGAGACAAAATGGCAGAAGATCTGGGACGACGAGAAGGCTTTCCAGACTTCGGAGGATTACTCCAAACCGAAATACTACGCGCTGGTGGAGTTCCCATACCCCTCTGGGCAGGGACTGCATGTGGGACATCCGCGCCCTTATACGGCGCTTGATATTGTGGCGAGAAAGAGAAGGATGCAGGGTTATAATGTGCTTTATCCGATGGGATGGGATGCGTTCGGTCTTCCCACCGAGAACTATGCGATCAAAAACCGCATCCATCCGAAGATCGTGACGCGGAACAATGTGGCGCGCTTTAAGAGCCAGCTTCACTCTCTGGGATACTCTTTTGACTGGGAGAGGGAGGTCAATACCACGGATCCCAACTATTACAAATGGACACAGTGGATTTTCCTGAAACTGTTTAAGGCGGGACTTGCCTATAAATCTGAGATGCCGATCAACTGGTGTACATCCTGTAAGGTAGGACTTGCCAACGAGGAGGTTGTGAACGGCGTGTGCGAGCGCTGTGGTTCCGAGGTGGTCCGCAAGGTAAAGAGCCAGTGGATGTTAAAGATCACGGAGTATGCGGATAAGCTGATCGAGGGGCTTGACACGGTGGATTATGTGGAGCGCGTCAAGGTTTCCCAGAAGAACTGGATCGGTAAGTCCACGGGTGCGGAGGTGGATTTTGCCATCAAGGGTAAGGAGGATAAGCTGCGCATCTACACGACCCGCTGTGATACGCTGTTCGGCGCGACCTACATGGTGGTGTCGCCGGAACATCCAATCATTGACAAATACAGGGACGAACTGAAAAACTGGGACGAGATCTGCGCCTACCGTGAGCAGGCGGCGAGAAAGTCTGATTTCGAGCGGGCGGAGCTGGCGAAGGAGAAGACTGGCGTGCGCATTGACGGCATGTCCGCGGTGAATCCTGTAAACGGCAAGGAGATTCCGATTTATATTTCCGATTATGTGCTGATGAGCTACGGCACTGGCGCGATCATGGCGGTGCCCGCCCACGATGAGAGAGACTGGGAGTTTGCGAAGAAGTTCGGTCTGCCGATCATTGAGGTGGTTGCAGGAGGCAAGGATGTGCAGGAGGAGGTCTACACCGATGTGGCGGAGGGTACGCTTGTAAACTCTGACTTCCTGAACGGCCTTTCCGTGGCGGATGCCAAGGAGAAGATGATTGCGTTTCTGGAGGAGAAGGGCGTTGGCTGTGCCAAGACGAATTTCAAGCTGCGCGACTGGGTGTTCTCCAGACAGCGTTACTGGGGAGAGCCGATTCCGATTGTGCACTGTGAGAAATGCGGTTTTGTGCCGCTTGACGAGAGTGAGCTGCCTTTGGAGCTTCCCGAGGTGGAGAGCTATATGCCCACAGATACCGGTGAGTCGCCCCTGGCGGCCATGACCGATTGGGTCAACACCACCTGTCCCTGCTGTGGCGGCCCGGCGAAGCGGGAGACGGACACCATGCCCCAGTGGGCGGGTTCGTCATGGTATTTCCTGCGCTACACAGACCCGAAGAACGAGAATGCGCTGGCGAGTAAGGAAGCGCTTGACTACTGGATGCCCGTGGACTGGTACAATGGCGGCATGGAACATACCACGCTGCATCTGTTATATTCCCGGTTCTGGCATAAGTTCCTCTATGACCAGAAAGTGGTGCCCTGCCCGGAACCTTACGCGAAGAGAACGTCCCACGGCATGATTCTCGGTTTGAACCCGCACTGTTTCTCCAATCTGCCCGCAGCGGAGCAGGAGGCGCTTCTTAAGGAGCACGGCAGCGAGAAGGCAGCCAGACAGGCGCTTAAGGATAAGTACGGCGAGATGGCGGAGCACCCGGTTGTCAAGATGTCCAAATCCCTTGGCAACGTGGTGAATCCTGATGATATTGTGGCGGATTACGGCGCGGACACCCTGCGCACCTATGAGATGTTCATCGGCGCATTCGAACTGAGCGCGGGCTGGAGCGAGGATGGCGTAAAGGGATGCCGCAGGTTCCTTGAGAGGGTATGGAAGCTGCAGGATATCCTCACGGACGGGATGGATTATTCCAAGGATATGGAAATCAAGATGCACCAGACCATCAAGAAGGTCAGCAGTGATTTTGAAAATCTGAAATACAATACGGCGATCGCGGCGATGATGACCCTTGTCAATGAGTTTTATAAGAAAAATGCGGTGACAAAGGGCGAGTTCAGGACACTTCTTACGCTGCTTAACCCTGTGGCGCCTCATATCACAGAGGAACTGTGGCAGACGGTTGGCTTTGAAGGAAGGGTATACCAGACGACATGGCCGGAGTACGAGGAGGCCAAGACGGTGGAATCTACCGTAGAGATTATGGTGCAGATTAACGGCAAGAACAGGGCGACCCTGAATATCGGTAAGGACGACCCGAAGGATGAGGTCATTGCGAAGGCGAAGGAGGCGATTGCCGACAAGCTGACGGGGACGATCGTGAAGGAGATCTACGTGCCCGGAAGGCTTGTGAATATCGTGCAGAAGTAACAAATCGGGCAGAGCCCGATTGCGAGATTCACTTTGCGAACTCGGATAGGTGGAGGGCGGTGCGCGCGGCGCATCACCCTCTGTTTTTACGCATGCGCATCATTTTATCAATCGCTGCTGCTTCCTCGGGAGAAGAATAGTTTTTGATGGTGGCGGCAATTGTTTCAATTTCTTCATTGGAAAAAGTAATGTGTTCACTCTGCCCGCGTTTGGCGACCGCCATCAGAAAGGGCAGCATCTGCTCCTTGTTCATGGTACGGCTTTCAAACACAAGAGCCTGCAAAAAGCCAAGTTTTTTCCTGTCAATTCCGGCGAGGGCCGGGTCATTCATCCAATCATTATTATTCATGACAACCTCCGTTGTAAAATGTTTAAAAACTGTAGCGCAAAGATTAGACTAAGGATCGGCGTCTGGCGGCTGCTGAAACATTTCGTACATTTCTTTCTGTTCCGGGGTGAGCATATGCATCAGCATATCCATCATGGGAGAGCCGTGGGATGCCGCCTTTTCGGAACCGTCGGCGGAATCCTCTGACTGACTGCCTCCGGACAGCGGATTTTCAAACAGGGAATCCATATTCAGGTCGGGGAAGATTTCCTGCATGGCGGTCATGGTCTGGGACATTTCCTGCACGGTTTCCATAGTCTGTATGATGTTCTGTATCTGCTCTAACTGCCGGATCTCCTCCGGGGTGGAGTAGAGACATAACTCCTTACAGAGTTTTTTAAGATCAGGCTTTTCCGTCTGGAAAAGCCCGCATCCGCTGAGCGTGGGGGGATGTCTCTTTGTGAGATTTATGGTATATTGCAGTTCCATATATTTAATGTAAACGGCCAGATGCTTCTGCATGGAAGGTTCTATGTAGGGGAGAAGAACCTTGAGTTTCTGGATCTGGTTGGTAGTGTATAAGGCATCGAATGCCATAACATTTGACGCATCTTCTTTTTTATCTGTCATAAGATATGCCTTTCTGATGCCTGTTTTTTCTCTACAGTATATGACACATCGAACCCAAATAGGCTCCTGACATAGACCGCGCTGCGGCGGTATGGAAAGATACCGCCAAAACGGCCCGCCGCAGGCGGGGAATCCTGTGGACAGGATCCCGTCAGATGTGTGTGAAAGATGTGATGCTGGCAGCCCGGCCTGCTGGCCGGGCTGTCATGTGTGGTGAGGCTTTGCCGCTTTTACTTAGTTGTTGCAGCAGCAGGATAAAAGGATCAGAATCCAGATCCAGGAACAGCAGTTGTTGTCGCCGCCGCCGAAGAGGCTGTTGCCGCCGAAAAAGCTGCCGCCACAGCCGCAGCCGTCGCCGTTACCGCAGCAGGATAAAAGGATCAGAATCCAGATCCAGGAACCGCATCCGCATCCGCCATTGTTAGTACGGGTGTCGTTGCATCCGCAGTGAGTTGCTGTAAGATCACTCATTTTAGTGTCCTCCAAATGTTAGTTATGGTTTATCTTATGTGGGCAGGGTGATTTGGTGCCTAAAGGAATCGGAATCTTTTTGTATAGCGGGTTTGCAGACGGAACACGGGGCTTTACATTCATTCGAATGCAGGAAGGACTTGAAACATATGTTCGCCTGTGGTAAGATATCAGTATGTTTGGGAAGAAGAGGAAAATTAACAGAACAGACGGCGGAGGGATTCGCGGGACTGATCTATGTCTGATGGCGTTCTTCCTGCTTTTGGCGCTGGGGAGCTTTGTCTGGTCTGTCATGGGACGTGGGGAAGGACAGACATTACAGATATCCTATGACGGGCAGGTGATTGTCAGTGAACCGCTTTCGCGGACTCTGTCACGGGAATCCTCAGGAGACGGCCGGGCAGCGCGCTACTGCCTGCTTTTCTATTCGGAGGCGGGCGTCTCCTGTGAGTGGTATGATGCAGTCCCCGATCCGGCTTCGGAAGTCCCGGCGGGAACCGGCTACAATCTGCTGGCTGTTTCCGGGTCCGGGGTATTCATGGAGGCCGCCGACTGCAGGGATCAGATCTGTGTGCGCCACAGGCCCATTTCAGGCGGAGGGGAGAGCATTATCTGTCTGCCCCACAGACTTGTGGTGGAGATCACAGGCGGGGCGGATGCGGAGACACTGGACGGGATGACAGCGTCGGGAGACGCAAGCAAAATCATCCGGAAAGAGGGGAGGCGCGGGCATGAGGCGGACGGCTGAACTTGGACTGCTGCTGGCGATGGCACTGATCTTGTCCTATGTGGAGTCCCTGATCCCGTTTTCCTTCGGGATACCCGGAATCAAGCTGGGGCTGCCGAACCTGATTGTGCTGTTGCTATTGTACGACGGGACGGAAGCCGGTGCGGCTGATACGACGGGAAAGTCCAGGACGCGGCCTGTGAAAATTTTCACAAAAGGGGAGCGGGAGGCGCTTCTGGTGAACGGCTTGCGGATTGTCCTGTCCGGCTTTCTGTTCAGCAATCTCTACGCCATTTTATATGCCCTTGCGGGGGCGGCGTTCAGTTTTACGGCAATGTATTTTGGAAGAAGAATCCATCTTTTTTCCATGATCGGGGTGAGTGTGCTCGGCGGTGTATTCCACAATGTGGGACAGATCCTTGTGGCGATGGCGGTGGTGGAGACTCTGGCGGTAGCCTACTATGTGCCGTTCCTGATTGTGGCTGGCACGGCGACGGGAGCACTGCTGGGATTCGCGGGGATGGAACTTTTGCCTTATCTTAGACAGATTGGAAGGGAAGGAGACGAGAGCAGATGAGTATCACAGTGAACTTATATTATACCGGCACAGACGGAAACGCACGCAGATTTGCGCAGGAGATGGAGGAGAGCGGAACCGCGGCGGCGATCCGCAGGGAGGATGGGAATCTGAAATACGAGTATTTCTTTCCCATGCAGGATCCGGAAACGGTGCTCCTGATTGACAGCTGGCGGGATCAGGCGGCCATTGACGCGCATCATGCCTCACCGATGATGGAGAAGATTGCGGCGCTGCGGGATAAATATGATCTTCACATGAAGGTGGAGCGGTATCGGGCCGACGAGGAGGGAATGCCCCGACGGGATGCGCAGTTTATCAGAAAATGACGGCATTCTCTGCACAGATTTTAGCAAAATAAGGAAGGAAACGGGTGCCATGTACGCATATATAAAGGGTACGCTTGAGGAGATCGGGGAGGAGGCCGTGGTGGTGGAGGCTGGAGGAATCGGCTATAATATCAGGGTTTCCACGGCTACGGCGCAGCTTCTGCCCGGCGTTGGAAATGAGGTAAAAATATACACCTACACACTGGTGAGGGAGGATACTTTTAATCTTTTCGGCTTTCTTACCAGAGACGATCTGGAGATTTTCAGGAAACTGATTACGGTCAGCGGGATCGGCCCCAAAGGCGGGCTTGCAATCCTGTCTGTGATGAGCGCGGATGATCTGCGGTTTGCTGTCATGGTAGGGGATGCCAAGACGATTGCCAGGGCGCCGGGAATCGGTGCGAAGACGGCGGAGCGGGTCATTTTGGAGCTTCGGGACAAGATTTCCCTGGAGGATACCCTGAAGGGGCTCGGCGCGCCTGACAGTGTTGCAGCAGGAGGAGCCGCCGGTGTGCAGGGGGGTGACAATCTGATGAAGCGTGAGGCCATAGAGGCGCTGGTTGCGCTGGGATATTCAGCCTCCGACGCAACGGCGGCGGTGAAGAAGGTGGAGATTACGGAGGATGCCACATCCGAGATCATCCTGAAACTTGCTTTAAAATACATGTTCTGACGGAGGAAAACAGGGTGATTTTCGGAAAACACATTAACCGCTACTATATCAAACACGGGCCGCTTCTGCTGGTGGGCATTGCGGCGCTTGTTTTTGTGGATTATTTTCAACTGATTCTGCCTGAACTGTACCGTATTGTGGTAAACGGCATGAACGGCGGTCCGGTAGAGATTGACGGGAGAATGGTTCCCTTCACGATGGAAGTGCTTCTGGATGAGGTATGCCTGCGGGCGATCCTTGTCATCCTGGTCATGGTGGTAGGGCGTTTCCTGTGGCGCGTCAGTTTTTACGGGGCGGCTATCCGGGTGGAGACCGATCTGCGCAACCGCATGTTTGACCATTGTAAGGATCTGTCCCAGGATTACTTTCAGGTAAACAAGGTCGGAAATCTGATGAGCCTGTTTACCAACGATCTGGACACCATACAGGAGTGCTTCGGCGACGGGGTACTGATGTTCTGCGACGCCCTGTTTCTGGGGCTGATGGCCTTTTTTAAGATGTGGAATATGGACCGGGCTCTGACGGGACTTTCCATGATTCCCCTTGCGCTTCTGTTCCTGGTCGGGACGGTTATGTTTAAGGCGATGAAAGCGAAATGGGAGATCAGGCAGGAGGCCTTTTCAAAGCTTTCTGATTTTTCACAGGAAAATTTTTCAGGGATCGCGGTGATTAAGGCTTTTGTGAAGGAGTTTCTGGAGCTTAAAGAGTTTGAAAAACTGAACCGGGAAAACGAGGACATCAATGTAGCTTACACCCGGATTTCCACTTCACTTGATATTCTGACGATTCTGCTTGTGGAGTCGGTGATCTGCGTGATACTGGGCTACGGCGGGTATCTGGTTTACCGCGGCGGTTTCAACGCAGGCCAGCTTGTAGAATATATCGTCTATTTCAATTCGATTATCTGGCCTGTCATGGCGGTGTCCATGCTGATTGAAAAGACCTCGAGGGGCAAGGCCTCCTTAAACCGGGTGGGAGAGCTTCTGGAGGCTGGGATTACGGTGAAGGACAGGGAGGACGTAACGGAACTTACAGATATGCGCGGGGAGATTGAGTTCAGGCATCTTTCCTTCCGCTATCCGGACGGGGAGTCCGACGCCCTGCGGGATGTTTCCTTCACCATCCATGCGGGAGAGAGCGTGGGCGTGGTGGGCAGAACCGGCTCCGGGAAGACCATTCTGGTGGATCTGATCCTGCGGGCCTACAATGTGCCGGACGGCATGCTCTTTATCGACGGACGGGATGTGAATACGGTTTCCATACGCTCCCTGCGGGAGGGCTGTTCCTATGTACCGCAGGACAATTTTCTTTTTTCCGACACCATAGAAAACAACATTGCTTTTGCGTCGGATGAAGCTGACGGCGCGCTGGTGGAGCGGGCGGCCAGGATTTCCGATGTGCACGAAGACATTTGTGGTTTTACGGCCGGTTACCGGACGGTCCTGGGAGAGCGCGGAGTGACAGTGTCGGGCGGCCAGAAACAGAGAATTTCCATTGCCCGGGCAGTTTTAAAGGACGCTGCCATACTGATTCTGGATGACTCGGTGTCCGCGGTGGATATGAAGACGGAAAAAAGTATCCTGAAAAATCTGCTGGAGGAGAGAAAAGGGCGCACGACCATATTGATTGCCCATCGGATTTCCACGGTGGAGCATATGGACAAAATTATTTTTATCGACGAGGGGCGTGTCCGCGCGGTGGGCAGCCACGAGAGTCTGTATGGGAAATGTGCGGACTATAGGAAGATGGTTGATTTGCAGCGCATGGAGGAGGAAGAGGGAGGTGAGGCCGGTGTATGAATATTATCCGCTGATCGTGGTGGGCGCGATTGTGGGAATGTTTGCCGTTGTTCTTGTTTCCGCATACCTTCTTGTGAAAGATAAAAGTAAACCGCAGGAGTTTGAACGGCAGATGGACGACAGGGAGATTATGGGGCGGCTGATGCGCTATGCAAGACCTTATCTGCCGCAGTTTTTGCTGGTGGGCGGCGTCATGCTTTTCTCCATCGCCTACGATATCCTTTCGCCGCTGATTGTAGGATGGATCGAGCAGCTCATTGTGGGGGACTTTGAGATGATCCGGCTTTACCGGGCGGTTGCGCTCTATGTGGCGGTCCTTCTGGTTTCCATGCTCTGTACTTATGTGCAAGCGGTGGTTCTGCAGAAGACGGGGCAGAGAATCATTTCCGTCATGAGGGAGGACCTGTTTGTGAAGATTGAACGGCTTTCCCACGAGCAGCTAAACGCCATTCCCGTGGGAAAACTGGTGACGCGTGTGACCAACGACACCAATGCGATTTCCATGATGTTCACCAATCTGCTGGTCAATTTTGTAAAGAATATATTTGTGATCGTGGGTGTGTTTGCGGCGATGCTCATGCTGAATTATGAGCTGACGCTGATGGTTTTGTGCTTTGTGCCGTTTATCGCCCTGTTTACCGTGATTTTCCGCAGGTTTTCAAGGCGCGCTTACAGAAAGGTGAAGGACTGCACCACGGAGATCAACACCTATCTCTCGGAGAACCTTTCCGGAATTAAGATCACGCAGGTTTTTAACCGGGAAGAGGCGAAGCTGCGGGATTTTGTGGAAAGAAGCAACGCGCTGGGAAAAGCGAAGCGGGAGCAGATTTTTGTTTTTGGTATTTTCCGGCCTCTTGTGTATATGCTCTATGTCAGCTCCATCCTCTGCCTTCTCTATCTGGGTGGCAGGGGGTATCTTGAAGGGCATGTCTTTATGGGGCAGGTAATCACCGGCGGTACGCTGGTATCCTTTTACATGTATATCTCGAAATTTTATAATCCGATCCAGAATCTGGCGGAGCAGTTTAACTGGCTGCAGTCGGCGCTTGCCTCCGCGGAAAAAGTGTTTACGGTCATGGATCTGGAACCGGCCATACAGGATGCGCCGGATGCGACAGAGCTTGAGACGGTGCGGGGTGAGATTGAGTTTAAGGATGTCTGGTTTTCCTACGTGGAGGGGGAGTGGGTATTAAAGAGCGTCTCCTTCCATGTCATGCCGAAGGAAACGGCGGCCTTTGTGGGCTCCACAGGTTCCGGCAAGACTACGATACTTTCCCTGATCTGCCGAAACTATGAGTTCCAGAAGGGGGAAATCCTGATTGACGGGACAGATATCAGAAAAATAAAGATTTCATCCCTGCGCAGGCATTTCGGGCAGATGCTGCAGGACGTCTTTCTCTTTTCAGGGACCATCCGCAGCAATATTGTTCTGCGGGCGGAAGGAATTTCGGAGGAAGAAATCTGGGATGCGTGCCGGTATGTGAACGCGGATCATTTTATCGGAAAGCTGGAAAAGGGACTGGACGAGGAGGTGCGGGAGAGAGGAAACAATTTTTCGGCGGGCGAAAGACAGCTTTTATCCTTTGCCCGCACGATTGTGCACAGGCCGTCCGTGATGATTCTGGATGAGGCCACGGCAAACATAGACACGGAGACGGAGCTTCTGATACAGGATTCTCTGGAAAAGATGCAGAATATCGGAACGATGCTGATCGTTGCCCACAGGCTGTCCACCATCCAGCACGCGGACAATATCATCGTCCTGTCCCACGGAAAGATTGTGGAGCAGGGGACTCACCAGGCACTTTTGGAAATGCGCGGGCGTTACTACAAATTATATCATCTGCAGTACAGCAGGGAAGAGATGGACAGGAAAGAGGACCGTGTGGGCTGACGGAAGGTACTGTCTGCCGGAAACGGGGCAGGACGGTGTGTCAGGTCTGCGCAGGCTCTGCAGAATCCGTATCGGCGTCTTCCGCCGCATATTCTTCCAACAGCCGCATGCCTGCGGTTTCGGTGACAGGGAGTGAAAAGATGATGGATTTCGCCTTGGTGGTAAGCCCGGCATCAGCCATAACGGCGTTCATGATGGCATTTTTCTGCTCCTTTTTTACCACGATGAAGATGATTTCCTTCTCTGAGGCAAGGGTGACGCCCAAGAATTTGTCGGCGCTCTCCATGCCGGTACCCTTGGCGTGGATGACTGTTCCGCCGCCGGCCTGCATTTTTCTGGCAGCATCCATAATCATTTCCGTGTAGCCCTGATTGGCGATGATGACTAAAAGTTCATACTTGGTATTTTTCAAAACGGTTTCCTCCCCATTTTCAAAATTCTGGTTTCCCGTCAGGAAACGCAGCGCCCGAAGGCCGCCGATACTGGCGAGAGGGATGATAAACGCGATCCCCGTACCGGGAATGTCGATCCGCATTTCCCGCTCCAGTCCGGTTTTGATCTTTTTCCAGGTTTCCCGGGTGACTACCGAGAAGATTACGGCTTTTTCGGTGCCGTCCAGCCCGAAATAATCCAGAAGCTCATTGCCAGCGGTTCCGTTCCCCAGGGTGATGAAATTGACCGGGACACCGTATCTGTCGTAAAAAGCCGCAAAATCCTTTGTTCGGTCCCTTGTGATGATGGCTGTCATCATATATAGTTCGCTCATTGCGTGCCCTCCGTTTTCATGGCGCAAGGATACTGTACGGTTCCTGCGCTGCCTTGCTCTTCCGCCTTGGGACTGATCAGTCTGTACACTAGAGTTCTATAATCAGATCCTCTGTTCCGGCTGCGGCGGATACAGCCGTCTCTGCCGTACGGGCTGTCATGCGGCGTTTCCGGCTTTCGGAAACGGAACGGCGCTGGGAGAGGAGGCCGAGAAGCTGTATGGTGATGAGCGGCGTCATGGCGACCATAGCTACAATGCCGAAAGCGTCCGTTACGATGTTGCCGCCGACAGCCCCGCATGCGCCCTGCGCAAGCGGAAGCAGAAATGCCGCCGTCATGGGCCCGGAAGCGACGCCGCCGGAGTCAAAGGCGATAGCGGTATAGATTTTTGGTACGAAGAAGGAAATCCCAAGGGCGAAGGCATAGCCGGGAATTAAAATCCACATGACGGAGATGCCGGTCAGCACACGCAGCATGGCGATGCCGAGGGAGATTGCCACGCCCACGGAAAGACAGGTTCCCATAGAGTCCGCGGAGATGGCGCCGTCGGTAATTCCCTCCACCTGTTTGTTCAGCACATAGACCGCAGGCTCTGCTTTTACGATAAAGAAGCCCATAATCATGGCGATGGGAATGAGAAACCAGGGGGTGTCGGAGGAGCCTAACATCTGTCCCAGATAGTTTCCGGCGGGCATAAAGCCCACGTTTACGCCGGTCATGAACAGAACCAGCCCGATGTAGGTGTATGCCAGACCGACGCACATTTTTGAGAGCGTCCTTTTGGAAAGACGCAGCACGAAAGCCTGGAAAACACCAAAAAAGAGCACGATTGGCAACAGGGAGACAGCGATTTCCGCTATGTAGGTGGGAAAGCCATGATGGAAGAGCACCCAGAGTTCCACGGAGTTTTCCACGGAGGGGATCACAGGCGGCACATAGCTGCTCTCACCTGGACGGTAAATCATCCCGAGAATCAGAACCGATATGATTGGGCCGATGGAACACAGGGCTACCAGACCGAAGCTGTCGTCCGCGGCGTGGCGGTCATTACGGATTGCGGCAACCCCCACGCCCAGCGCCATGATAAAGGGCACCGTCATGGGGCCGGTGGTTACGCCGCCCGAGTCGAAGGCTACGCTTAAAAAATCATCCGGCACGAAGAGAGCCAGAATGAACACCAGTATATAAAAGAAAATCAGTAACGGCGGCAGGGGAATGCCAAACAGCATACGAAGCAGGGCCAGCACCAGAAAAAGACCGACACCCCCGGCCACGGCGCCGATCAGGACTCCACCCGGAATGGAGGGGACCTGTCCGGCGAGCACCTGGAGATCCGGCTCGGAGACGGTGACAATAACGCCAAGAAGAAAGGAAAGAAGGACGATAACGCTGATCTTTTTACTCTTTGTCATACAGGTGCCGACTTTTTCTCCCATAGGGGACATGGACAGCTCTGCGCCGAGCGTAAAGAACATCATGCCGAGAATCAGAAGCACCGCGCCGATCAGAAAGCATAAAAGGATGCTCGGAGAGATCGGAGCCACGGAAAAACACAGAAAAAGGACGATGACGATGATGGGAAGTACGGCCACCAGCGCCTCGCGCAGCTTTTCCCTCAGTTTATCGCGCAAAATAATTCCTGTCCGCAAAGATCCACCTCTTTCCTAAAAATTATATTTCTGAGACTATATTATAATAACTGCGCGGAAAAAACAAGCGACGGTAAAAGCACATTTGCTTTTCCCATGCATGAACGGGTAAGGGGTGTCCCAGCTTGCGAAGCGGGTGGGAAAATGCTATGATGAAGGACAGAACACTTGCCCGGATAGGGAGGTAACTATGCCAAACAGAACGATAGAGACAAACCTGATAGAGGAAGATATCAAAATTGAGGGCTCCCTCCGTCCACAGAATTTGGTTGACTATATTGGTCAAGAAAAGGTGAAGAGCAATCTGAAGATTTACATTGAGGCGGCGAAGCAGAGAGGGGATGCGCTGGATCATGTGTTGTTTTACGGGCCGCCCGGGCTGGGGAAGACCACACTTGCTGGAATTATCGCCAATGAGATGGGCGTCCATATGAAAGTCACCAGCGGCCCGGCCATCGAGAAACCGGGAGAGATGGCGGCCATTTTAAACAACCTGCAGGAGGGGGATCTGCTCTTTGTGGATGAGATCCACAGGCTGAACCGGCAGGTGGAGGAGGTCCTTTATCCCGCTATGGAGGACTATGCCATCGACATAATGATCGGCAAAGGCCCGACGGCGCGTTCCATCCGCCTGGATCTGCCGCATTTCACACTGGTTGGGGCTACTACCAGGGCAGGCCTTCTCACGGCGCCCCTGCGCGACCGCTTCGGCATGATCCACAGGCTGGAGTTTTATACGGTGGGGGAGTTGAAAACCATCATCATCCAGTCGGCAAAAAAGCTGGGAGTACAGATTGACGTAAGGGGCGCGGAGGAACTTGCCAGAAGAAGCCGCGGGACCCCCCGTCTTGCCAACCGCATCCTGAAGCGGGTGAGGGATTTCGCCCAGGTGAAATATGACGGCGCGATTACGGAGGAGATTGCGAAGGTGGCGCTGGATCTGATGGATGTGGACAAAATGGGACTGGATCATGTGGACAGGAACATTCTCACTACCATGATGGAAAAGTTTAAAGGCGGCCCCGTAGGACTCGATACGCTGGCGGCGGCGATCGGGGAGGATGCCGGGACGATAGAGGATGTGTACGAGCCGTATCTGATCCAGAACGGCTTCCTAAACCGCACGCCGAGAGGGAGGATGGTCACGGAGCTGGCCTATCGACATTTTGGGCTTGAAATTCCGTCCTGAGGCGGCTATAATAATGATGATACTGTATGTCATGCGCAGCGACGGAGGGGCGCTCCTATGTCAACAAAAACAGATACGGAAGTGATCATTGCCGGTAAAGTTTTCACTCTGAGCGGTTATGAGAGTGAGGAATACCTGCAGAAGGTGGCGTCCTACATAAATAATAAAATAGCTGAGTATAACAAGATTGACAGTTTCAGACGGCAGCCGATGGATACCCAGAATGTGCTGCTGCAGTTAAACATAGCGGATGATTATTTTAAAGCGAAGAAGCAGATCAGTATTCTGGAAGAGGACCTGAAAAGCAAGAATGACGAGGTGTACGCGCTGAAGCATGATCTGATTGCGGCGCAGATGAAACTGGAAAATACCGAGAAAAGCGTCAAGAGTCTTCAGGAAGAAGCGAACGAGAGCGCGAAGCAGATCGTCCGCATGGAGACGGAACTGAAAGAACGCAAAGGGAAATAATAGAACAGTAAAAGGTATGGAGCAGATCCCAGGGTCTGCTCTTTCTACTCTATAGGAAATTGCGAATAAGAAGCGGAGCGGTGTATGGAAAAGCATGTGGAGCTGCTTGCTCCGGCGGGGAACTACGAGGCCTTTTTAGGCGCGGTAAACGCCGGGGCGGATGCGGTATATCTGGGCGGACAGCAGTTTGGCGCCCGCGCATACGCGGACAATTTCAACACGGAAGAAATTGTCCGTGCGCTCCGTGTTGCCCATTTTTATGGGAAAAAGATTTATCTGACGGTAAATACGCTGATGAAGGAGCGGGAGATGGCAACTCTTTACGGGTATCTCCAGCCCTTTTACGAGGCGGGGCTTGACGGCGTGATCGTGCAGGATTTCGGAGTTTTTGGCTATATCAGGGATCGCTTTCCGGGGCTGCCCCTGCACGTGAGCACCCAGATGGCGGTGACGGGCGCGGGCGGCGCGGCGCTTTTGAAGGAACGGGGTGCATGCCGTATTGTCCCGGCAAGGGAGCTTTCGCTGGAGGAGGTAAGGAAAATTCGAAAGGAGGCGGACGTGGAGGTGGAGTGCTTTATCCACGGCGCCATGTGCTATTCCTATTCGGGACAGTGCCTTTTCAGCAGTATTTTGGGCGGCAGGAGCGGCAATAGGGGGCGGTGCGCCCAGCCGTGCAGACTGCCCTATGGGATTTACGACGGAGAAAAAAGGCTTTCGGGGAGTGGCTATCCCCTGAGCCTGAAAGATATGTGCACACTGGAATATCTGCCTGCGCTTCTGGAGGCGGGGATCGACTCCTTTAAGATTGAGGGCAGGATGAAACGGCCGGAGTATGCGGCGGGCGTCACGGCGGTGTACCGCAAATATATCGACCGGTACTACAGGGAGGGGGCTGCGGCCTGCCGCGTGGAGCCGGAGGACATGGACAGGCTGAGACGGCTCTATATCCGCAGCGAGATTCAGACGGGCTATTATGAGCGGCGTAACGGAAAAGAGATGATTACTCTGGAAAAGCCCGGCTACGAGGGCTGTGACGAGAATCTGCTGGCAAAAATACGGGAGAAATATATCAGGGAACCGGAGAAAATGTCGGTGCGGATGGAGGCGCAGGTGAGAGTGGGGGAACCTTTGCGTATGCGGATTAAGGCGGAAGGCCATTCGCCGGATACAGCGCGCCCTGCGGTTGAGGTCACGGGAGACGAAGTCCAGCCTGCGAAAAATGCGCCCCTTTCCGGGGAAGAGGTCAGAAAAAGGCTCTGTAAGACCGGGGACAGCCTGCTGTCGGTGGCGGACTGTGAGATTTTTATGGAGGGAGCGGGATTTGTGCCTGTCCGGGCTTTAAACGGGCTGCGGCGTTCGGCGGTGGAGATTTTTGAGGCGGCGGTGGCCGAGAGCAGGGGGTATTCTGCACGGCAGACACCTGAGAGTGAGTCTGATATGTCGAATACATTTATCCGACCGAGTCAGTCAATGGAAAACGGCACATTTATCCAGACCAAGCCGCCGAAGGGTTCGGAAGCGCGCGGCACAGGAAAAAAGGCGGTTGATGTGACAGTCGGCACCTGTGACCAACTGCGGGCAGTTCTGAAATGGGGCGGCTGCAGACGGATTTATGTGGACAGCTGTCTGTTTTTTGCGTCGTATGAGGAGATCGTTCGGCTGGCGGAGGAGTCGGCACGGCGATCGGACGCCGGGGCAATGCCGGTCTTTTATCTGGCGCTGCCTTATATCCTGCGGGAGCGGGATGAGGCTTATCTGCGGCGGCTGGATGATCTGCTGGGACAGGCCGGCGGCTTCGTGCGGGGATTTTTGGTCCGCAGTCTGGAGGGGCTTGGATGGGTGCGGAAGGTTTGCCGGGAACGGAAAGTGTCCAGGGAGCAAAACGGTGGCTGGATGCCATACGAGATCGTGCCGGATGCTGGGTTATACTGTTTTAACGAGGAGGCGCTGGGATTTTTCGAGGACTTTTCGGCGGAGATCACGCTCCCCTATGAGTTGAACGCCGGGGAGGCGGCCCATCTTGTCCGTGCGGCCAGGAAGCAGGGCATGGGCACAAGTCTGATTGCCTACAGCCGGATTCCCATGATGGTTACGGCCAACTGTCTGCAAAAGACGGCAGGGCTTTGCGGCGATGGAGCGGGACGGAAACGGCAGCTTGTGTTAAAAGACCGCAGGGGCGGAGCATTTCCTGTAGAGATAAACTGCGATCACTGTTATAATATCATATATAACTGCGTTCCCTACTCCCTGCATGGGGCAAAAAAGGAGCGGGAGAGAATCGGTGCGGACGCGCTGCGCTATGACTTTACCACTGAGGACGGGACACAGTGCGTAAAGATTTTGGAAGGGGATTTTCCCTTTACGGAGTATACGACAGGACATTGTAAGAGAGGCGTCGAGTAACCAGTATGGAGCTGTATATCACAGAGCTTTCTAAATATTTTATTACCTTGTTTATCGCCTGCTATACGCTGG
>DKWV01000011.1:192927-193069 GCA_002491905.1 Lachnospiraceae bacterium UBA7143
TTTTTCGTGCTTTCTTGTGATCTGCTTTGAGACGGGAAAGATCGAGTATCTGCTCTTTTATGTGCTGCAGCAGATATTGCTGTTCTCCACGGTCATGCTGTTCCGCATGATATACCCAAAGGGGAATCTTCTGATTATCAAC
>DKWV01000011.1:193143-433527 GCA_002491905.1 Lachnospiraceae bacterium UBA7143
TGTTTATCGCCTGCTATACGCTGGAATGCTTTCTTGTGTTCCGCTTTCAGGATGAGGAGAGACGTAAAGGGGGGTATATCCGCCAGAACATCTGGATGTTTCTGGTGCATTTTTCGTGCTTTCTTGTGATCTGTTTTGAGACGGGGAAGATTGAGTACCTGCTTTTTTATGTACTGCAGCAGATCCTGCTGTTTTCCACGGTCATGCTGTTCCGGATGATCTATCCGAAGGGGAATCTTCTGATTATCAACAATATGTGTATGCTTTTAAGCATCGGCTTTGTGATTCTCACAAGACTGTCCTACGAGCGGGCGATCAAACAGTTTTTTATCGTGACGGCATCCATCATCATTGGTATGGCGGTCCCCTTCTTTATCCGCAACCTGAAATTTTTAAAGAGCCTGACCTGGGTTTACGCCGGGGTGGGCATTGCGGCTTTGGGGGTGGTACTGATCTTAGGCTCGGTCACCTACGGTTCCAAGATATCCTACTCCATTGCGGGGGTTACCTTCCAGCCGTCGGAGTTTGTGAAGATTATTTTCGTCTTTTTTGTGGCAAGCGCGTTCAGCGAAACATGGGATTTCCTGCGGGTGGTGGTGACGGCGGCGCTGGCGGGTGCCCATGTGCTGATTCTGGTGGCATCTAAGGACCTGGGGAGCGCACTGATTTTTTTTGTGGTCTATGTGCTTATGGTGTTTATCGCCACGGGCAGATGGATTTATCTGTTTCTGGGCGTGGCGGGCGGCGCCGGCGCGGCGGTTGTTGCCTACCAGATGTTTTCCCATGTGCAGGTGCGGGTGCAGGCGTGGCGGGATCCGTTCAGCTGTATTGACGATGCGGGATTCCAGATTACCCAGTCCCTGTTTGGCATCAGCAGCGGCGGGTGGTTCGGGCTTGGACTTTTCAGGGGCAATCCCACCGCGATTCCGCTGGTGGAGGCGGATTTTGTATTCTCGGCGGTGGCGGAGGAACTGGGCATTCTCTTTTCCATGTGCCTGATCCTGATCTGCATCAGCAGTTTTATCATGTGCATGAATATTGCCTTAAAATTACAGTCACGGTTTTACAGACTGATTGCCTTCGGACTGGGCGTGACCTATATTTTTCAGGTGTTTTTGACTGTTGGCGGGGGAACCAAGTTTATCCCCATGACGGGTGTGACGCTGCCTTTTATCAGCTATGGAGGCAGCTCGGTATTGACTACGCTGGTCATGTTCTTTATCATAGAGGGACTTTATATTATCAGACGGGACGAGGGAGACAGACGTGCCAAAAACAGAAAACGAAAAAACAGAAAGAAGAGAGAGCGGAGCGCGGGAGATGAACCGCAGGACGAAGAAGACGAGACGTAAGCGTAACCGGCAGATTATGACGGTTACCTGGTTTTTTGTGGGCCTGTTTTTTGTGATGATGGGCTATACCTGCCATTATGCGGTCACCCACAGGCAGACGTTTATGAACAACAGCTACAACAGCAGGCAGGAGATCCTGATTGCGCAGAACAGCCGGGGAACGATTTATGCGTCAGGCGGCCAGACGCTTGCGGAGACTGCGACGGACGCGGAGGGGAAAGAGGTCAGGGTTTATCCTTACGCCAATATGTTCTCCCACGCGGTGGGCTATGCTTCCAACGGCAAGTACGGCATAGAGGCGCAGGCCAACTATTACCTCATCAATTCCAACACCCGCCTCTCCGAGAAGGTGGCGAGCGACGTTGCGGGGGAAAAGTATCCGGGGGACAGCGTGATCACCACGCTGGATGTGGATCTGCAGCAGATTGCCTACGATTCCCTCGGCATGTACAGCGGGGCAGTGATTGTGTCGGAGCCTTCCACGGGACGGATCCTGGCGATGGTGTCGAAGCCGGACTTTGACCCGAATGAAATCGACGCGATCTGGGAGGACCTGATTGCCGACAAGGAGAGCAGTGTGCTGCTAAACCGGGTGACCCAGGGGCTATACCCGCCCGGTTCCACGTTTAAGATTGTGACTGCGTTAGAATATATCAGGGAAAACAGGGATACGTACAACCAGTTCCGGTTTCAGTGCGGCGGCAGTTTTACCCACGGGGAAGAGAAGATCAACTGTTATCACGGCACGGCCCACGGAAGCGAGGATTTTACCAAAGCTTTCGCAAAATCCTGTAATTCCGCCTTTGCAAGCATCGGCCTTTCACTTGACCGGGACAAGTTTGGGGATACGTTGAATGATCTGTTATTTAACAGCGAGCTGAAGGTAGATTTTTCCTATAACCAGAGTAAACTTGTGATAGATGCGGAGACGGAGGATGCGGACGTGATGCAGGCGTCCATCGGACAGGGAACCACGCAGATGACGCCCCTGCAGCTCAACATGATCACCTGCGCCATCGCCAACGGCGGCATGCTGATGAAACCTTACCTTCTGGAACGGGTGGAAACCAGCGAAAAGTCGGTGGTGAAGCAGTTTTCACCGGACTCCTACAAGCGGCTTATGAGCGGGGAGGAAGCCCAGATTATGACGGGGCTGATGGAGGAAGTGGTAAAGAGCGGCACGGGCACAAAGCTGTCCGGGCTGTCCTACACGGCGGCCGGGAAAACCGGATCGGCGGAATACAATCAGGTCAAGACGGATTCCCATGCCTGGTTTACAGGCTTCGCCCCCGTGGAGAAGCCGCAGGTGTGCGTGACGATCATTATAGAAGGGGCGGGCAGCGGCGGAGATTATGCCGTGCCGATCGCAAAACGGATTCTGGATGCCTGTTTTGCAGAGTGAACTCAGAAGATAGCCACGATCGAAAGTTCCGGCCTGGAGGACAGGTCGATGTAACTTCCGTCCTCCCGCTTTAAGAGCGGTCTTGCCAGATTATCTTTATTGATGGTAGCCACCTTTGCCTCCTCGTCGTTGCTTAAGCGCACCATAAAGCCGAGCTGGGTTGCCGCTATGCGGTAGAGAATGGGCTGCAGGATGGCTTTCTCGTACTTCTCATAGCCTTCCCGTTCAAAGTTTTCGATGACCTGGAAGGGATGGAGGGGCTGCCTGTAGGTGCGGGCGGAGGTCATGGCCTCGTAGGCGTCTATGACGGCGATATACTTGGCGAAAATGTCGATCTTGTCGCCCTTAAGCTTCGAGGGATAACCGGAACCGTCGCACCGTTCATGGTGTTGGAGCGTGGCTTTGATAATGGTTTCGCCGATTTCCGGCTGGTCCTTCAAAAGATCGAATCCAAGCATGGTGTGCGTTTTCAATTTGGTGTATTCAAGATCCGTCAGCTTTTCGGATTTCCAGAGGAGATCCTGCGGGAGCTTTAACTTTCCGATATCGTAAAAGAAGCCGCACTGGATTAAGAGCATCATATCCTCCTGCGACAGTTCCCACCAGGTGCCGAATACACCGGCGAGCAGGGCGGAATTGAGACAGTGGGCATGGGTCATGGTGTCCTCCCTCGGCAGCATGTTGTAGAGGAAATCAAGAAGCGCCTCCCCGGTTTTGGCGCAGGCCGTGATTTTCACATAGATATCCTTAAGCTGGCTGGTGCTTTTCCAGACGCCGGTTTCAACGAAGCGGTTCATCAGCCGGGCATAGATGGGCATGCAGTTGTTGTAGGTGAGCTGGAAGGTCTGAAATTCCCTGCTAAGCCGTACCTTTTCAAAGTGGGTGGTGGCGAAGTCTACCTCTTCCTTGACAGGAACACAGATAATGGAGTGGAGTTCCAGCTTTTTGATGACCTTTGCATCCACCGCAGTATCGCGCGGGATAACCAGTTCATTTTGGTAGTTGTAGACGTCCTCGCCGATTATCATGCCGTTTTCCAGTGCCATGCGGGCAACATCCTTCATAAGAGACCTCCGTTTCTGCGGGAATGCGCGCAGGGGGAAAAGTGCAAAAAGTGTGGCGCACGCCCTATATGTAGTGGTAAAACAATTTACTTTTGGGAATAAAGCACATATTTAGTATAAAACATCTTATTGAGAAGTCAATCACTTCATGCCGTATTTGTTGGGAAAACGGTATACATTGCATAAAAAACGGTACAGATTGTTTAAAGAGAATAAAAAGTGCGCAAAACGCACAGGAAAGGCGGATCAGATGAGCATTTGCGATACATGCAGCAACTATCAGTACGATGAAGATTACGAGTATTATGTGTGCATGGTGGATCTGGACGAGGACGATATGAGCCGGTTTTTGCGGGGCGGGAGCTTTGAATGTTCGTTCTACCAGCGCGACGACGAATATGCGGTGGTGAGAAAGCAGATGTGAGGCGGCGCGGGAAATTTTTGTGTCTAATTGGAAAAAAGTGTGATAAAATGTTCACGGAAGCGGTGCGCAGACGTAAGGTGAAAAAAGACACCGCGATGACAAAAGGAATCCACATGAATTTTTA
Organism: Lachnospiraceae bacterium UBA7143; assembly: GCA_002491905.1. GTDB lineage: Bacteria > Bacillota > Clostridia > Lachnospirales > Lachnospiraceae > UBA3282. The sequence continues at coordinate 197,510 of DKWV01000011.1, forward strand.
TAAAAATCTCTATATTGGAGATACTGTAAAAAAGCCTCAAAAGGCCATAAAAAAACTGAAACGCCATAAAAAGCAGCCCCGGCTTTACGTGATTGTCTACGACGGGGAGACGGACCGGCTTGCCGTGTACCACAACCTGATGCTTTTACAGTGGTATTACAGGGAAAATCCGCCCGGATGTATTGTCGGACTGGCAAACGGCAGGGAGGAGGCTTTTGACGTGATCGAACAGATTGCGAAGGAATCGCTCGCCGCTACCGGGCAGGCACAGCTTGTCGCTTATCTTTCCGGGGTTGACCCGGAGAGCTTTAAGAATGTCCATGCATCTGGTGCGTGATCCTGATTTTTGAGTTGGGAATTTTGGGTTAGGACGGGTATCTGCAGTGGCGGACGCCTGAAATTTGACACTTGGAGAGAAAATGCTACATATTCTGCTGCTTATATTAAAGATTATAGGGATTGTGCTTTTATGCATTCTGGGTGTGCTGATTCTGGGAATTGTCTGCGCGCTCTTTGTGCCGGTTCGTTATCGGATCGAGGCGGTAAGGAAAGAGGGGGAGGAAGAGCCTCCTGTCGCCGTCACGGTGAAGATTACCTGGCTTTTACATTTTGTGAATGTGCTGGTGCGTTTTGCCGGGGAGCTGTCTGTGCGGGCACGCTTTATGTTCATCCCGGTTTTTAGGCTGCCGAAGAGGGAAAAGGGCGGCGGCAGGGCCGAAACGAGGAAACCGGGCCAGAAAAAAGGCAGAAAGAAGCGAAAAAAGGAGAAAACACCGGAGAACACGGAAGGCGAAATGGATACGGAGCCATCGGGGAATGGTGGAACCGGGGACTCGGCAGAAGAAGAACGAAATATAGAAGAAACAAAAACGGCGGAGAAAACGATATCCCCTGGCTCGGTTAAAGGCGATGAAAAAGAGGATGCGCAGAAGGCGGGGGGAGAGAAGACTGAGGAACCCGAAAAAAGCCCTACACTGTGGGACAAGCTGCGCGCGATACCGAAGATCCTTGGCAGTATTTTCGCGAAAATTAAAAGCATCTTTGAAAATATACAGTACACAATACAAAATATCTGTGATAAAATAAAGTCTGTATCGGATACTATAGAGTATTACAGAACCGTGATAGAGGGGGAGCCGTTCCGGCATTCCTTTGCCCTGTGTAAGAAGGAACTTCGGTCGATCGCAAAGAGCCTGAAACCGACCCGGTTCGAGGCGGCGCTTGTTGTCGGCATGGATGATCCCGCGGCGACGGGGGAAATTCTGGCAGTCTGCGGCATGCTGTACCCGATTCTCGGCCCGAAAGTGAATGTGGCCGGAGACTTTGAACGGAAGCGCCTGGAGGGACGCGTGTATATCAGGGGAAAACTGCGGCTTTTTACCTTTATCCGGGCGGCAGTGCGGGTGTACTTTAACAAGGATATCAGAAAACTTTACGGTCTGTTGAAAAAGGAGGCAGTATAAATGGCTGAGAATAATTTTAGCGGTGTGGTTGAATCCCTGATGAAGGGCATGAATGCCGTGATTGGAACCAAGACAGTGGTGGGAGATGCCACACAGGTCGGAGATACCATCATCCTGCCTTTGGTGGATGTGAGTTTCGGTGTGGGTGCCGGCGCCAGCGCAGGCGATAAGAAAAACGGCGGGGGCGGCGGCTTTTCCGCGAAGATGACCCCCAGCGCGGTGCTTGTGATCAAGAACGGCACCACTAAGCTGGTCAACATCAAGAATCAGGATACGGTCACCAAAGTGCTCGATATGATTCCGGATATCGTGGAGAAATTTACTTCCCCTAAGGAAGAGATGCTTGCTGATGACGCGGCTGTTGACATTGCGTTCCCGGAGGAAAACAAATAGCACCTTTTTGGAGCGGTTTCATATAGTATCATAAGAGCATAAACAGGGGTAGCCCATGAAAAAAATGATCGGATTTGTGGCTTTTTGTGTCGCGGCGGGTATGCTTATCATGCTTTTTCTGGTGAATCGTTTTCTGGGGCTTCTGTTAATTGTGCTGCTTTTGCTGATCGGGTACAGTTTTTTTTGCTGTTAGTTTAAGGATATGGGGATTACGATGGAGAATATGGAAGAAATACTTCTGGAGGACGGGCTGACCGAGGACGGCCTGCAGGAATTAAAGGCCTGGCTTTTCAAGGAGAATATCAGAATTATGACTGCCTCTGCGGAGCTTAATGAGCAGTGGGAGAAGTTTGAGCAGGAAAAAGACCAGTTTAAAGAGGAAATGAAGACTCTGAACCGGAAGATGAACGCAGAGCAGAAACGGATTCGGAAGGACAGCCAGCTTGTGGGCGAGAAGCTGGAGATCATAAAGGACGGGTTCCAGAAACTGGATATGGACCGCAGAAGGCTTGATAAGGAGTGGGCAAGGCTTGCGGCGGAGAAGGAGTTCCTGGAAGAGCGCGGACTTTACGATACGCACCCGGAGACCAGTGTTTTCTTTCAGGGTGTGAAAAATCCGCTGACGCTCAAGAAGCGGTATAAGGACCTGACGAAGATCTTCCACCCGGACAATCTGGCCGGGGACACGGAGATCATTCAGCGGATCAACAGGGAATACGAGAGACTGAAAAGAGAGTATGAAAAATGTAAGCAGGCGTAGAGATGCGCCTGCTTTTTGCGCGAATAAGCAGAGTCAGAAGATATGCGAAGTATGTGCCATGCTTGCATGAGCACATGCGTAGAATATCTTATGACGAGCAACGCGAACGAAAGATGCGAAAGCATCTTGAGTCTGCTTATTCATGAAAAAGAGCCGGACATCCGCCAGCTCTTTCTTACTAACTTATAATTTACAAAAATAAAATTACGCGCGCTCCACAGCGCCGGATCTCAAACAGCGCGTGCATACATGTAGCTTTTTGCTTGCGCCATTCACTTTGCATTTCACGTTCTGAATGTTGGAATTCCAGATTCTGTTTGATCTTCTATGAGAATGGCTGACGTTATTTCCGAAATGAGCGCCCTTACCACAAATATCACATTTAGCCATCTTCGCACCTCCTAACGAATTATAATATCCGAACCAATCCGGGACCGCAGAGCGGATCCCGCAACCGAGCCTGCTCGATTTGTCTACACAACATTGATATAATAGCAGAATGTGGAAGAGAATGCAAGCACAATTTACAAGAATTTTTTCGGTTTCTTTTTTCCAAATATCGGGTTATAATATAAATATCGCAGAAGAAAAAACAAGCGACGCCTTTGGCGGCATTTGTTTTTTCTGCGATATTTAACGAGCAAACGTCCGGCGAGCCGGACGGAGAGCGCGGCAGCGCGGGTTTGCGAGTTCATCTGTCGCAAAGGCAGCGCGTGTTCGCGAGTATATATTCTAGATTCAGGAGGTAGTCTATGAAAGTCTCTTCAATGGATACCCATATGGGGAATATCTCGATCGACCAGGAAGTGATTGCGCAGTATGCGGGCACAGTGGCGATGGAGTGTTTCGGTGTGGTCGGTATGGCGAGTATGAGCGTCAGGGATGGGCTGGTTAAGCTTTTGAAAAAGGACAGCATGACACGCGGCATACAGGTTCTTTTGAACAACAACAAGCTCACCATCAATTTCCACATTATTGTGTCCTATGGCGTCAGTATCCTGGCGGTTGCGGATAATTTGATTGATAGTGTAAAGTATAAGGTTGAGGAGTTTGCCGGGATAGAAGTGGAAAAAATCAATATTTTTGTAGAAGGCGTGAGAGTGATTGATTAGAGGGAGGATCAAATAAGGTGGATTCAAATACGATAGATGCCGGCCTGATGGCCAGAATGTTCCTGGCCGGAGCGAAAAATCTTGAGAGCAAAAAAGAATGGATCAATGAGTTGAACGTGTTCCCTGTGCCGGACGGCGATACGGGCACGAATATGACGATGACGATTATGGCGGCAGCCAGGGAAGTGTCCGCCCTGTATGATATGGGGGATATCGACATGGTTTCCCTGTGTAAGGCGATTTCTTCCGGCTCATTAAGGGGGGCGAGGGGAAACTCGGGCGTCATTTTATCCCAGCTTTTCAGAGGCTTTACGAAGGGTGTGAAGGAGTGTCAGGAAATTACGGTTCCCGTCCTTGCCACAGCCTTTGAGAAGGCGGTGGAGACGGCTTACAAGGCGGTTATGAAGCCAAAGGAGGGCACCATTCTCACGGTGGCCAAGGGTGGCGCGGTCAAAGCCAGAGAGCTTGCGGACGCGGGCGTAACAGATATGTCCGAATTTTTGGGACAGGTGATCGCCCACGCGGACGGGGTGCTTTTGCAGACGCCGGAACTTTTGCCGGTACTAAAGCAGGCAGGTGTAGTTGACTCTGGCGGTCAGGGGCTGATGCAGGTGCTGAAGGGCGCATATGATGCCTATCTCGGAAAAGAGATTGACCTGACGGTGGATAAGGGAACCGTGGCTGTCTTCGGTCAGGTAGCGGGGGCGGCTGGGTATGAGGCACAGGCGAATGCGGAGATTAAGTTCGGCTACTGTACCGAGTTTATCATTATGCTTAACAAGGTGTTTAATATCAAGACGGAGATGGATTTTAAGGCGTATCTGGAGTCCATCGGGGATTCTATTGTGGTGGTTGCGGACGAGGACGTGGTAAAGGTGCACGTACATACCAACGATCCCGGTCTGGCGATTCAGAAGGCATTAAAGTATGGTGCGCTCTCCAACATGAAAATTGATAATATGCGGCTTGAACATCAGGAAAAGCTCTTTCGGATGTCCAAGCAGGATGAAAAGCCTGTGGAGGAGGACGATCTGCCCGGGCCGAAGAAGGATGTGGGATTCATTGCGGTCTCTGTAGGATCGGGCATTGCGGAGATTTTTAAGGGATTGGGCGTCGACTATATCATCGAGGGCGGCCAGACCATGAATCCAAGCACGGAGGATATGTTAAACGCGATTGACAAGGTGAATGCGGACACGATCTTTATTCTCCCTAATAACAAGAACATCATTCTGGCGGCCAACCAGGCGCAGTCCCTTGTGAAGGACAAGAAAATTGTGGTCATTCCCACAAAGACGGTTCCCCAGGGTATTACGGCGGTGATCAATTATGTGCCGGGCTTATCTGTTGAGGAGAACGAGGAGACCATGCTTTCGGAGATGAAGTCGGTGGCCACGGGGCAGGTTACCTATGCGGTGCGGGATACAAATATCGACGGACAGGAGATCAGACAGGGCGATTTCATGGGACTTGGGGATCACGGCATTCTCTCCGTGGGGACGGCGATTTCGTCTGTTGCGTTCAAAATGGTGGATGCCATGATGACGGAGGAGAAGGAACTGATCAGCATTTATTACGGCGAGGAGATCGCGGAGGAAGACGCCGGGAAACTTCGTGAGCAGATCGGGGAGAAGTACCCGGACTGTGATATCGAACTGCAGTACGGCGGACAGCCGATCTATTACTATATTATTTCAGCGGAATAAGCAGACATTTATGGATATAAAGACTTTGAAGGGCGTCGGTGAGAAAACCGCCGCCCTCTTTGAAAAATTGCATGTATATACGGCGGAAGAGCTGGTATTTTATTACCCCAGGGATTATGAACAGTTTCAGGAGCCGGTTCCATTGGACAAGGCATCCGTTGAGGAGATTGCGGCGGTGGAAGGATGTCTGTCGGGCAATGTGGCGACCAGGCATGTGCGGGGGCTTTCCATCACCACTTTTGAGGTATCCTGCGAGGGCGGCATCCTGCATATGACCTATTTTAATATGCCCTATCTGAAAAACAGTCTGAAGCGTGAACAGGCCTATATTTTCAGGGGATGCCTGCACCGCAGGAAAGACCGGTATGTGATGGAGCAGGCCAGGATTTATAAGCCGGAGGAGTATGGGAAACTGACGGACTGTATGCAGCCGCGGTATGCCACCACGAAAGGGCTGACCAACAACGCCATCACAAAGGCGGTGAGACAGGCCATCGGCCTTGTGGATCTCTCGGAAGACCCACTTCCTGAAAGGATCCGTGTGGCGGAAGGGTTTCCGTCATTTCAGGAGGCTGTGGAGCAGATGCATTTTCCCACGGGGCGGGAATCGCTTCTTGCGGCAAGGCGCAGGCTTGTGTTTGACGAGTTTTTCCGGTTTATACTGGTGCTGCGCAGGATGCGGGAGGACAATGAGCGGACGAAAAGCCTTCATCCTATGATTGAGGTGGCACAGACCGAGCGCCTGATTGAAGCGCTGCCTTACCGGCTGACGAAAGCGCAGCAGAGGGTGTGGGCCGAAATCCGGTCGGACTTAACCTCCGAATACGCCATGAACCGGCTTGTCCAGGGGGATGTCGGCTCCGGCAAGACGATTTTGGCGTTTCTGGCCCTCATCATGTGCGCGGCCAACGGCTTTCAGGGAGCGCTGATGGCGCCCACGGAGGTTTTGGCGAGACAGCATTATGAGAGTCTGCTGAAATTGAATAAAGAGCACGGTTTACACGTGCATCCCGTCCTTTTGACCGGGTCGGTCACAGCAAAAGACCGGCGGGAAATCTATGCACAGATTGAGAGCGGGGAGGCAGATATCGTGATCGGCACCCACGCTTTGATTCAGGAGAAGGTGGCTTATAAAAGCCTTTCCCTCGTCATCACGGACGAACAGCACCGTTTCGGGGTCAGGCAGCGGGAGAGCCTGGCGGAAAAGGGCGGCTTTTACGAAGACGGAAAGGCGGTACATGTGCTTGTGATGAGCGCCACGCCCATCCCGAGGACGCTTGCCATTATTCTGTACGGTGATCTGCACATTTCTGTGCTGGACGAGCTGCCGGCAGACAGACTGCCCATCAAGAACTGTGTGGTGAATACCTCGTATCGGAATACCGCTTATAAATTTATTGAGAAGGAAGTGGCACAGGGCAGCCAGGTCTATGTGATCTGTCCCATGGTGGAGGAGGGGGAAGAGCAGGAACTGGAGGATGTGGCTTCCTACGCGAAGAAGCTTAAGGGTGCGCTTTCCCCGTCCGTCCGCGTGGAGACGCTTCACGGCAGGATGCGTCCCGCGGAGAAAACCCGGATTATGGAGGCTTTCGGGGAGCATCATATCGATGTGCTTGTGTCCACTACGGTGATTGAGGTGGGAATTAACGTGCCAAACGCTACGGTGATGCTGGTGGAGAACGCGGAGCGGTTCGGTCTTGCGCAGCTTCATCAGCTCAGAGGAAGGGTGGGGCGCGGCGACAAGCAGTCCTACTGTATTTTTGTCAGCAAGTCGGAGCGGCCGGAAACTATGGAGCGGTTGAAGATTCTGAACGAGTCCAACGACGGCTTTTACATCGCGGGCAAGGATCTGGCGCTTCGGGGACCGGGGGACCTTTTCGGCATCAGGCAGAGCGGGGATCTGCAGTTTGCGCTGGGCGATATCTACCGGGACGCGGCCGTCCTGCAGCGTGCGAGCGAGTGGGTGGACAGGGTGCTTGCCGAAGATGCAGCGCTTGCCGGGGAAGAGTTTGCGGCACTTCGGAAGACCCTGACCCTGCATGAGACAAATGAGGTTGACTTTAGGAGTATCTGACGGTACACTGAGTAAGCAGAGTAAGACTACGAAAACAGAAAACGAGGATAACTATGAGTAAAAGGATCGCGGTCGTGACAGACAGTAACAGCGGCATTACCCAGTCCCAGGCAAAGGAGTGTGGGCTTTATGTGCTCCCCATGCCCTTTATGATTGATGAGGAGACTTTCTATGAGGACATTACGCTGACACAGGAGCAGTTTTACCAGAGGCTTTCGGAGAATGCGGATGTCATTACCAGCCAGCCCAGCCCGGAAGAGGTGATGAAACTCTGGGATGAGGTGTTAAGGACGCACGATGAGATTGTGCATATCCCTATGTCAAGCGGCCTTAGCGGTTCCTGTCAGAGCGCGAGGATGCTCGCAGAGGAGTATGACGGCAGGGTACAGGTGGTCAACAACCAGCGTATATCCGTAACCCAGCGTCAGTCAGCCTTAGATGCGCTCGCTCTGGTCGAGAAGGGGTTGGACGCTGCGGCGGTCAAAGATGTTCTGGAGAAAGATAAATTTAATTCCAGCATCTATATTATGTTAGATACGTTGTATTATCTCAAAAAGGGAGGCAGGATCACACCTGCGGCGGCTGCGCTTGGTACAATTCTGCGGTTGAAACCGGTATTGCAGATTCAGGGCGAGAAACTGGATGCTTTTGCCAAGGCGAGAACAGTCTCACAGGGAAAGACTATCATGATGAACTCGATCAAAGCGGATATGGAGAAACGCTTTGGCGGCGCGAAGGCTGATAATATCTGGCTGCAGATCGCCTACACCTACGACAGGGATGCGGCGGAGCAGTTTAAAGCGCAGGTGGAGGAATTTTTCCCGGGATTCGACGTGCATATGGATCCGCTTTCCTTAAGTATCGCCTGCCATATCGGACCGGGATCACTGGCCCTTGCCTGCTGCAAACGATTAAATTAGAGTATAAAGAGGAAGAGGAATTGTCGAACGAAAAGGAACGGGAACGTCAACAGACGTATATAGAAAAATGTCGGGTGTATGTAAAGGCTTTTGAGGTGGAACACGGACGCTTTCCGAAAGCCTGCGTGGTGACGTTCGGATGCCAGATGAACGCCAGGGATTCCGAGAAACTTTCAGGCATTCTTGTGCAGGCGGGCTACGAGATTACCGATTCTGAGGAGGAGGCTGATTTTGTCCTCTACAATACCTGCACCGTGCGGGATAATGCCAATCAGCGGGTTTACGGGCGGCTGGGCTATTTAAACAGCCTGAAAAAGAAGAAACCGCATATGAGAATTGCGCTCTGCGGATGCATGATGCAGGAGCAGGCTGTAGTTGAAAAGATACAGAAAAGTTATCGGTTTGTGGATCTGATTTTCGGTACCCACAATCTTTTTCGGTTTGCCGAACTTCTTTCAGAGACTCTTTCGTCCGAGAACATGGTCGTGGATATCTGGGAGGGGACGGACAAAATCGTTGAGAATCTGCCGGTAAAACGCAAGTACAGCTATAAGTCCGGCGTCAACATTATGTTTGGCTGCAATAATTTTTGCAGCTATTGTATTGTACCCTATGTGCGCGGGAGGGAGAGGAGCCGTGAGCCGAAGGATATCCTGCGGGAGATTGAGTCGCTGGTGGAGGACGGCGTGGTGGAGGTCATGCTGCTGGGCCAGAATGTCAATTCCTACGGGAAAACTCTGGAAAATCCCATGTCCTTTGCCGAACTGTTACAGGAAGTGGAAAAGATCGAGGGACTTAGGCGCATCCGCTTTATGACTTCCCATCCGAAGGATCTGTCGGACGAGCTGATTGAGGTGATGCGGCGTTCCACCAAGATCTGCCGTCATCTGCATCTGCCGCTGCAGGCAGGCTCTGACCGTATTTTACAGGCCATGAACAGACGCTATACGAAAGAGCAGTATCTGGCGTTAGTGGACAAGCTTAAAACTGCCATTCCTGATATTGCGATCACCACGGACCTGATTGTGGGATTTCCGGGGGAAACTTTGGAGGATGTAGAAGAGACGATCGAAGTGGTGAAGCGGGTACAGTTTGACAATGCCTTCACTTTTATCTATTCACCCCGGACGGGCACTCCTGCGGCGGCTATGGAGAATCAGGTGCCGGAGGAGATTGTGCACGAGGGCTTTGACAAACTTCTCTCTGTTGTGCAGGAGACGGCGAAGGAGCGGGCCGCGCTCCTGCAGGGAAAGGTTATGGAGGCACTTGTGGAGGGGGTAAACGAACAGGACCCGGCTTTTGTCACAGGGCGTCTTGGCAATAACATGCTGGTGCACTTTAAGGCGGACAGAAGGCTGGTCGGCAAATTTGTCATGGTGGTGCTGGACACCTGTCATGGCTTCTACTATACGGGAAGAATGGTTGACTGGCTGAGTCAAACCAAGCATACGAGATTAGGAAAGATGGTTGATAACCAATGGCTGAACTGACACCTATGATGCAGCAGTATCTGGACACGAAGAAGGACTATCAGGACTGCATTTTATTCTACAGACTGGGAGATTTTTATGAAATGTTCTTTGAGGACGCGCTTACGGCCTCGAAGGAACTGGAAATTACACTGACGGGAAAAAGCTGCGGGCAGGAGGAGCGGGCTCCCATGTGCGGCGTCCCCTATCACGCGGTGGACAGTTACCTGAATAAGCTTGTTTCCAAAGGCTATAAGGTGGCGATCTGCGAGCAGGTGGAAGATCCAAAAAGCGCGAAGGGCATCGTAAAGCGGGAAGTCATCCGGGTGGTGACGCCGGGCACGAACCTGAATATACAGGCGCTTGACGACAGCAAGAATAATTATCTGCTCTGTGTCGCCTATTTTCCCGGCAAGATTGGCATGTCGGTGGCCGATGTCACCACCGGGGACTACTATCTGACGGAAGTGGAGGATATCCGCAGGCTTCAGGATGAAATCAACAAATACGCGCCGTCTGAGGTGATCTGCAACGAACAGTTCTTTGTCAGTGGATATGACATAGAGGACTTGAAAAACAGGCTGAACGTGTCTGTCTATTCCCTGGCACCCCATTATTTTGACGAGGAAGGCTGTAAAAAGACCCTGATGCGCCACTTCCGGGTGAATACGCTTAAAGGTCTGGGGATTGAGGATTTCCCCTTGGGGATGACGGCGGCGGGGGCGCTGCTTACTTATCTTTACGAGACGCAGAAGACTTCCCTTTCACACTTTACCCACATCTATCCCTATCTGAGCAGCAAATACATGCTCTTAGACAGCTCTACAAGACGAAATCTGGAATTGATCGAGACTCTGCGAGAGAAGCAGAAAAAGGGGTCTCTTCTGGGCGTGCTTGACCGCACGAAAACGGCGCTTGGCGGACGGCTGCTTCGCAAGTACATAGAGCAGCCCCTGATTGACAGGGAGCGGATTGAAAAACGGCTGGATGCGGTGGAGGAGCTGTGTCAGCGTAGCGTGGACAGGGAGGAGCTGCGGGAATATCTGCATGCCATTTACGATCTGGAAAGGCTTCTTGGCAAGGTAAGCTACAAAACCGCAAATCCCAGGGATTTGATCGCGCTTCGCAATTCGCTGGCAATGCTGCCTTCCCTGCGGACGGTTCTTACCGATTTTAATGTGCCGCTTCTTCGGGAAATCAGGGAAAATATGGATCCACTGCAGGATATCCACAAGCTGATAGAAGATGCGATTACGGAGGAGCCGCCCATTGCCATCAAGGAGGGCGGTATCATTAAGGAGGGGTTCAACGAGACCATTGATTCCCTGAAAAAAGCGAAGACTGACGGGAAAAAGTGGCTGGCGTCGCTGGAGGAGGAAGACAGGGAGCGCACGGGCATCAGAAACCTTCGCATCAAGTACAATAAGGTCTTCGGCTACTATTTTGAGGTGACAAACTCTTACCGGGATCAGGTGCCGGAGGACTATGTGCGCAAGCAGACGCTCGCCAATGCGGAGCGGTATACGACACCACGCTTAAAGGAGCTGGAGGATTCCATCCTGAATGCGGAAGATAAGCTCTTTACGCTGGAATACGACCTGTTCTGCGAGATCCGGGAGGCCATTGCCGGGGAGGTGGAGCGGATTCAGAAGACGGCCCGGGCGGTGGCGAAACTGGATGTGTTTACTTCTCTGGCTTTTGTGGCGGAGCAGAACCATTATGTACGCCCCGCACTCAATGAAAAAGGGGTGATCGACATCAAGGAGGGGCGTCATCCCGTGGTGGAGCAGATGATCCAGAACGACATGTTCATCGCAAATGACACCCATCTGGACGATAAAAAGCATTGTATCGCTGTCATTACAGGTCCCAATATGGCGGGAAAGTCCACCTATATGCGGCAGGTGGCGCTGATCGTGCTGATGACGCAGATCGGCTCCTTTGTGCCCGCTAAAAGAGCGGATATTGGCATTGTGGACCGCATCTTCACGAGAGTGGGCGCCTCCGACGATCTGGCAAGCGGGCAGTCCACCTTTATGGTGGAGATGAACGAGGTGGCCAATATTTTGAGGAACGCCACGCCGGACAGCCTGCTGGTGCTTGACGAGATCGGGCGCGGCACATCCACTTTTGACGGATTGAGTATCGCGTGGGCGGTGATCGAGCACATCAGCAACCGCCGGATTCTCGGGGCAAAGACGCTGTTTGCCACCCATTACCACGAGCTGACTGAGCTGGAAGGCAAGATGGACAACGTAAACAACTACTGCATCGCGGTCAAGGAGCAGGGGGACGATATCGTATTCTTAAGAAAGATCGTGAAGGGCGGGGCGGATAAGAGTTACGGCATCCAGGTGGCGAAGCTGGCCGGCGTGCCGGATATGGTCATCGACCGTGCCAAAGAGATCGTGGAACAGTTAAGCGACAACGACATCACCGAGAAGGTGCAGAGCATAGAGATTGACAGAGGGAAGAGCGAGAAGAAAAAGAGCGTCAGGTACGATGAGGTGGATCTGGAGCAGATTTCCCTGTTTGACACCGTGACCGACGAGGATGTACTACAGGAACTGAAGGAGATCGACGTGAGCAACCTGACGCCGGTGGATGCGCTAAATACGCTGTATCGGCTGCAGAACAGGCTGAAAAACCGATGGGGAACGTGAGGGTGAGTGAGTGGCGAAAATAAATATACTCGACAACCAGACAATAGACAAGATCGCCGCCGGGGAGGTGGTGGAGCGGCCTGCCAGCGTGGTGAAGGAGCTGGTGGAGAACGCCATTGACGCGGGCGCGGATGCCGTTACGGTGGAGATCAAGGACGGCGGCACGAGCCTGATCCGGGTGACAGACAACGGCGGCGGTATCGAGAAATCCCAGGTGGAGAACGCTTTTTTGCGCCATGCTACCAGCAAGATATCCTCCGCAGATGATTTGACCAAACTGGTCAGCCTTGGGTTCCGCGGAGAGGCGCTTGCCAGTATCGCGGCGGTGGCGCAGGTGGAGCTGATTACCAAGACGCCGGAGGAACTGACAGGCATCCGGTATTTGATTGAGGGCGGTGCACCGAAGGAGCGGGAGGAGATCGGCGCGCCCGACGGCACAACCCTGCTTGTGCGGAATCTTTTTTACAACACGCCGCCCCGCAAAAAGTTTTTAAAACAGCCACGGACGGAAGGATCTTATGTGGCGGATCTGATGGAGCATCTTGCCATGTCAAATCCGCGTGTATCTTTCAAATTTCTTTTGAATGGACAGAACAGATTTTATACCACGGGCAGCGGCGATCTGCGGGAGATCGTCTACCGCATTTACGGGAAGGAAATTGCCGGTGCGCTTAACGATTTTCACTTTGAGCAGGACGGGATGACGGTGACGGGGCTTTTGGGGAAGCCGGTGATCAACCGGGCAAACCGCTCCTATGAAATTTTTTACATCAACGGCAGATATATCCGCAGTACCTTGATCAGCAAGGCGGTGGAGGAGGGCTACCGCGAGTATCTGATGCAGCACAAGTTTCCTTTCTGCATCCTGCACTTTCAGATCGACACGGAGAAAATCGACGTGAATGTCCATCCTTCCAAGATGGAGGTACGGATTGCGGATGCGCCTGATTTTTATGAGACGGTAAAGGAAGCGGTGGAGGAGGCGCTGCGGGAGAAAGAGATGATTCCCGAGGTGATCCTGTCCCCTCCCGAAAAGGAAAAAAAGAAAGAGGCGGACGAAGGCGCCAGGCGGGTGAAGGAGACGGCGCCGGAGCCCTTTGAGAAGAGAAGGATTGCCAGTGCGCATGAGAAAGACGGGGGTGTTATGCCGGAAAGAGCGGCGTCCATCCGCGCCATCTATGAGAAAAGCCGTCCGGCGGAGGCGAATGTGCTCAGACAGACCACGGCGTACCAGACAGGCGGCCGGGGAATAGCCGCAGCCGGGAAGGATGCGGAAGTCTCTGCAGGAAAACCCGAACAGATGACCATGTTTGACGATAAGATGCTCTCCGTGAAGGCGAAAGAGCAGTATGAGCTGATCGGTCAGCTTTTTGAGACATACTGGCTGATTTCCTATCAGAATAAGCTGCTGATCGTGGATCAGCATGCCGCCCACGAAAAAGTCAGGTACGAACGGCTGATGCGGCATTTCCGGGAGAAGGAGGTAGTTTCCCAGCAGCTTAACCCGCCCATGATCGTGACGTTGAACAACCAGGAGAAGGAGTGCATGGAAAGCCACGCAGCCGATTTTGAGGCGCTTGGTTTTGTGATCGAGGAGTTTGGCGGCAGCGACTACGCGATACGCGGCGTGCCGCTCGATCTGTACGGCTATGCCGAGGGGACTTTTTTCTATGAGATACTGGATGAGCTGGCTGCGGAGGCGGTGACGGGAACGCCCGAGAGCATCCGTATGCGCATTGCCACCATGGCCTGCAAGGCGGCTGTCAAGGGTAATATGCGCATGAGCCGGACGGAAGTTGCGGCGCTGATCGACGAGCTTCTGACGCTGGATAACCCCTATAACTGCCCACATGGAAGACCGACGATTATCTCCATGAGCAGACAGGAACTGGAAAAGAAATTTAAGAGGATAGTGAATTGATGGAAACGATAAAGAAACCGTTGGTCATTTTGACGGGTCCCACGGCGGTGGGGAAGACGGCTCTTTCCATCGCTCTTGCAAAAGCCATAGGCGGAGAGATTATCTCCGCCGATTCCATGCAGGTGTACCGTCATATGGATATTGGTTCCGCCAAGATCACATCGGAGGAGATGGCGGGTGTGCCCCATCATCTGATTGATGTGCTGGAGCCTGCGCAGGAATTTAACGTGGTGGTGTTCCAGAAGCTGGCGAAACAGGCTGCCGGGGAGATTTACAGCCGCGGACATATCCCTATTCTGGTGGGCGGTACCGGATTCTATATTCAGGCTTTGCTGTATGACATTGATTTTACGGAAAACGATGAGGACACCGCGCTTCGGCAGTCTCTCGAGGAACAGGCCCGCAGGGAGGGGCCGGAGGCGCTGTATGAGCGGCTTCGAACTGTAGATCCCGAGTCCTGTGAAAGCATCCATGCCCACAACATAAAGCGGGTGGTCCGCGCCATTGAGTTTTATGAAAAGACGGGAAAAAAGATTTCTGAACATAACAGGGAGCAGAGGCAGAATGCATCCCCCTATAACTTCGCCTATTTTGTGCTGACTGACAGCCGGGACAGGATTTATCATAGGATTAACGAGAGGGTGGACCTGATGATGGCGCATGGACTGGTGGAGGAAGTGCGCGCCCTGCGGGAATCGGGATGCCACAGAGACATGGTTTCCATGCAGGGACTTGGCTACAAAGAAATTCTTTCCGCGCTGGAAGGTGAAATTTCTATGGAGGAGGCTGTATACCTGATAAAACGGGACACCAGACACTTTGCTAAGAGACAGCTTACATGGTTTCGACGCGAAAAAGAGGTGACTTGGATTGATAAAACCGTTTTTGACCAAAATAGTCAAAACATTTTAAAATTTATGCAGGATTTCCTGCGCGAAAAAGGAATCATCCTGTAAGTATTTGTCGAATAATGATAAAATCAGGCTTTTTGATGGGAAACGGCCGATAAAATGTCGGAATAACGATTTGATAGGTTGTGTTATTTCAAATAGATGTTGTTATTAAACGAAAAATGATTAAGTAATTGATATTATATGAATTAAAAATGGATATCCAGCAGGATAAAAAGCAGGGGGATGCAGGAAAATGAATACTGTAAAATGTTGGTTTTTACAGGTGTTCCCATGTGGGCAGGAAAGTGGATTGCCGGGCTGGTGTACAAAATATACAAAGGTAGAAAAATGGCAGAAGAAAGGCGGAACGGAGAGAATGACGGATCTTTTAGAAAAATATAGAGAGTTTGGCATATCGGAGGCGGTATACCGTTTCGGGGAGGCGATTCTGGAATCTCTTCGGGAACGGTTCCGGCAGATTGACGACACGGCGGAATACAATCAGCTCAAGGTGATCCGCTCCATGCAGCGTGCAAATGTGAGCGAGGCGTGTCTGCTTGGGACTACCGGTTACGGTTACAATGATCTGGGACGCGACACACTGGAAGCCGTGTATGCCGATGTGTTTCGGACAGAGGACGCGCTGGTGCGTCCCCAGATCACCTGTGGTACCCATGCGCTTGCCCTTGCGCTCTCGAGTAATCTGCGGCCCGGGGACGAGCTTTTGTCCCCGGTGGGGAAGCCCTATGATACGCTGGAGGAGGTGATCGGCATCCGCCCCTCCAGAGGTTCCCTCGCGGAGTACGGCGTCTCCTACAGGCAGGTGGACCTTCTGCCGGACGGCAGCTTTGACTATGAAGGCATCCGCGCGGCCATCCATGATAAGACCAGACTTGTCACGATCCAGCGCTCCAAAGGTTATCAGACAAGACCGACCCTTTCCGTTAAGCGGATCGGTGAACTGATTTCCTTTGTAAAAAAGATAAAGCCGGATGTTCTGGTGATGGTGGACAACTGCTATGGGGAGTTTGTGGAGACCACAGAGCCTTCCGAAGTGGGAGCGGACATGGTGGTCGGCTCCCTCATCAAGAACCCCGGCGGCGGTCTTGCCCCCATCGGCGGCTATATTGCCGGGAAAAAGGAATGCGTGGAGAACGCGGCCTGCCGTCTGACTTCGCCGGGACTGGCAAAGGAAGTCGGCGCTTCCCTCGGCGTGCTGCCCGCCTTTTATCAGGGGCTTTTTCTTGCGCCCACGGTGACGGCCTCCGCCTTAAAAGGCGCCATATTTGCGGCGAATATCTACGAAAAGCTGGGATTTGCCGTAGTGCCGGATGGGACGGAGAGCCGCCACGACATCATTCAGGCCGTGACTTTCGGCTCGCCGGAGGGTGTGACCGCCTTCTGCGAAGGGATTCAGGCGGCGGCCCCGGTGGACAGCTTTGTGAAACCGGAGCCCTGGGATATGCCGGGCTATGATTCCAAGGTTATCATGGCGGCAGGCGCTTTTGTGTCAGGCTCCTCCATCGAGCTTTCCGCGGACGGACCCATTGCGCCGCCCTATGCGGTTTACTTTCAGGGAGGACTGACCTTCCCCCACGCGAAGTTCGGCATCCTGAAGAGCTTACAAAATCTCATAGATTGCGGGGTATGTAGTATATTGTAAATAAATTCCGATTGTGTTAAAATGGGCGTTGGAGAAAGGAGATTGTACTTTTTATGCGCAAAAATAACTGGGCCTGTTTCCTGCTGATTCTGGCGGGAATCGTGATCGGCGGCTTTATCGGGAGCCTTTTCCCATCCACCTGGCTGAATTACGGCCAGTCCTTCGGCCTGTCGCAGCCTCTGGTGTTGGATCTGGGTATTCTGAGCGTCACCTTTGCCCTGTCGATTAAGATCACCATAGCAAGCATTATAGGAATTGCCGCGGCGATCCTTATATACCGCATGATCTGACCTGTCCTTTTGGAGAGAAGCTGTCGGGAAAGAGACTGCATGAAAACAGAAAAGTGTGAGAACAATGAATATTACAGGCAGCAAAATCTTCCATATGAGAAGTTTGCGGCCTTCGGGAGCGAGAGCCTTACGGACTCGGAGCTTCTGGCGATCCTTCTTAGAACCGGAACCAGAGGGATAAATGCGAGGGAACTGGGAGAGCGGGTGCTGTCGCAGACGGCCAGATACGGAAACGGCCTCCTGGGGCTTTATCATATACCTGTGAAGGATTTGCAGAAGATTGAGGGAATCGGTGAGGTGAAAGCGGTTCAGCTTAAGGCAATCGCCGAGTTCGCAAAGAGAATGGCCAGAGCGAAAGCGAAGAGCGGGCTTTCCTTCCACGACCCTTATTCGGTTGCGGATTATTATATGGAACGGTTCCGCCATGAAAGTGTGGAGTATATCCTGCTTCTGCTCCTGGATTCGGGCTATCATCTGATCGGGGAGGAGATCCTCTCCAAAGGTACGGTCAACGCCTCCCTCCTGTCGCCCAGAGAGGTGTTTACGCACGCCTTCCGAAACGGCGCGGCCGGTATTATGCTGCTGCATAACCATCCAGGCGGGAATCCTGTCCCCAGCGAAAACGACCTTCTGGTCACGGAGCGCATCGGACGGACAGGGGTGCTTACCGATATTCCGCTGGTTGACCATATCATTCTGGGTGACAACAATTATTTCAGCTTTAAAGAGAGTAAATTACTGACCGACAAGTCAGAAAGTGAAGAGAACTTCTAAGTTGTCTTGGGAGGATGCTGGAAAGACAGGCATTTTCCGTAATAAAACAGAAAGGGGTACATTTACCTTGGCAAACAACGCATTTGGAATCGACCTTGGCACCAGCAATATCAAGATATATAACCGCGCGGACGACGATGTTTTTGTGGAAAAAAACATGATCGCAATTGAAAATAAAAAAACGCTTTTCGCGTACGGCGACGCGGCTTTTGAGATGTATGAGAAGGCTCCCAGCAACATAAGTATCACCTATCCTTTAAGCAACGGCGTGATTGCGGACATTCAGAACATGGAGACGCTGGTCAAATATTTCTTGAGCGGTATGATGAGAAACAATGTGCGTCCGGCCGACTACTATATTGCTGTTCCCTGGGATGTGACAGAGGTGGAAAAGCGCGCGTTCAAGGATCTGATCAAGGAGTCCAATGTGAAAGCAAGAAAAGTCATGGTTGTGGATAAGGCTGTGGCGGACGGTCTCGGGCTTGGCATCGACGTGAAAAACTCGCAGGGTGTTTTAGTGGTAAATGTGGGATTTGATACCACGGAAATTTCCATTCTTTCGCTGGGAGGTATAGTCTTAAGCCGCCTGATTAAAGTGGGTGGGCGCAAGTTTGACGAGGCCATCAAGGCGGCGGTGCGCCGCGAGTACAGCCTGATCATCGGCGGGAAGACGGCGGAGATCGTGAAAATTTCCCTTCATGAGTTGGAGCAGGACAGGGAGGGCGCCGTGGTTTACGGCCGGGATATCGTGACGGGGCTGCCTGTGGAGAGGGAAATTCCCACCGCCCTTGTGGACGAGTGCCTGATCGAGCATTTTAATTCGATTATCGACAATATCAAGGTAATTCTGGAGCGCACCCCACCGGAGCTGGCGGCGGATATTTACCGTCATGGCATTTACCTGACGGGCGGCGCTTCCCAGGTGAGCAAACTGGCGCAGCTTATGAGCAAAGGTACGGGGCTTCAGGTGAATGTTTCCGAAAACCCGGTGACCAGTGTGGCGCTTGGCCTTGCAAAGATCATTAAGGAAGAAAATTATAAATCAGTCGCCTACGCGATAGAAGGAATGAGTAAATGAGTCCAATCGTCAAAAGAAAAGGAGAAAAATTTACACTACCCGGTAAATATCTCCTTTTTATTTTAACAATCCTCTGTACGGCCCTGGTGCTGCTTACTTTTAACACGAAGGTATTCAGCGGGCCTCTGTCCGCCGTGGCGGGTTATATCGTGGTTCCCTTTGAGGAGGGAATCAGTGTGGTGGGAAGCTGGCTTTCCGGACGCTCGGAGGAGCTTGTGCAGATCAGGGAGCTTCTCGCCCAGAATGAGCAGCTGAAACAGCAGGTGGATGATCTGACCATCGAAAATACCAGACTCCAGCAGGACCGCTACGAACTGACGAACCTGCGGGAACTTTACAGTCTGGATGCCCAGTACGATGAGTACGAGAAGACGGGTGCACGCATTATTGCAAGGGATTCCGGCAACTGGTTTTACTCCTTTGTGATAAACAAGGGAGCCAGCGACGGCATTGCCGTTGATATGAATGTGATGGCCGGGAGCGGTCTGGTGGGGCGTGTGGTGGACGTGGGTCCCAACTGGGCGAAAGTGAAGTCCATTATCGCGGACGATTCCAACGTGAGCGCTATGGTGCTTGCCAGTGCGGACCGCATGATTGTCTCCGGAAATTTGAAGCTTTACGCATCCGGCGTCATTGAGTTCGAGCAGCTTGTGGACAGCGCGGACGTGGTGGTGGAGGGAGACAAGGTGGTTACTTCCGATATCAGTGACAAGTATCTGCCGGGCATCCTGATCGGCTATATCAACACGATCAACCAGGATGTGAACAACCTGACCAAGTCCGGATACATAACGCCGGCTGTGGATTTTGAGCATCTTGAGGAAGTTCTGGTGATCCGGCAGTTGAAACAGACCGTCCCAGATTAGGGGGATTTTATGAAACGTGGCATTATTACCGCATTACTGATTTTCATATGCTTTTTGTTACAGTGCACGGTGTTCAGGGCTCTTGCCTTCGGCGGCATTGTTCCCAATCTTCTGATTGTGCTGACGGCTTCCTTCGGCTTTATGCGGGGGGAAAAGACCGGGCTTCTGATCGGCTTTTTCTGCGGGCTTCTGGTGGATATTTTTTTCGCCAGTGTGATCGGTTTCTATGCCCTGCTGTATATGTACATCGGCTATATGAACGGTAAATTTGCGGCAATTTTTTACCCGCAGGACATCAAGCTGCCGGTGGCGCTTATTTTAGGCAGCGATTTCCTCTATGGTCTCGGTTGCTACGTGATCCTGTTTCTCCTTCGTGGGCGTTTTGAATTTACATATTACCTCCTGCACATTATTTTGCCGGAAATCGTATATACCATTGTGGTTACCCTGCTTTTATACCCGCTCATTCTCTGGATTAACACGGGGCTTGAGCGAAGCGAACTGAGGAGCGGAAAGAAGTTTGTTTGAGGAACTTTTAGAACGGTTTAAAGAAAATTTTATGAATATGGTCACCTCCCGGCTGCTTGTGCTGATGCTCGTGATTGCCGGTATGGGCGGATATCTGATCTACTGGGTATTCCAGCTCCAGATTGTGAACGGGGAGCAGTATTACAACGACTTCCAGCTGAAAATCAGGAAGGAGAGAACCCTTCCGGCCACCAGGGGTAATATTCTGGACAGAAACGGCGATCTTCTGGCATACAACGAGCTGGCTTACTCCGTCACCATCGAGGATGTGTATGAGTCGGGGCGGGGGAAAAACGCGAAGCTGAACGATACGATCCGCAGGCTGATTGCTATGATTGAGGAAAACGGCGACCATGTAATCAGCGGCTTCCATATCGAGCTTAATAAAAACGGCGAGTATGTGTATAATGTGGAAGGTGCACAGCTTCTGCGTTTCCTGGCGGATATTTACGGCTATGCGTCCGCGGATGACCTGAAGGAGCGGGAGAAGACCGCTTCCCCGGAGGATGTGGTCAAATATCTGTGTGGGACAGGCCGTTACGGTATCGGCGATTATGCGGATGAAGAGGATTCGGACAGCTTTGTGGAAGAACTCGGTTTTTCCAGGGAGGAAGTGTTAAAGATTATTACCGTCCGCTATGCCATGAGCGCCAACAGCTACCAGAGATATATAGCCACCACGGTGGCGGAAAATGTCTCCCAGGAGACGGTGGCTGTCATCATGGAGAACGAGGACAGTCTGGACGGTGTATCTATTGCGGAAGGAACCATCCGTAAATACAATGAGAGCATTTATTTTGCCCAGGTGATCGGCTACACGGGCCGGGTGGCGCAGGAGGAACTGCAGGAACTGCAGGAACAGAACCCTGCTTATGATTTGAATGACACCGTCGGCAAATCCGGGATTGAGGCCTCTATGGAGATGGAGCTGCAGGGCAAAAAGGGTTCCGAGACCGTGTACGTGGACAATATGGGTAAGGTCGTGGAGACCAGCGACCGGGTGGAGCCGTCGGCGGGCAGCGATATTGTGCTGACATTGGACACCGGGCTGCAGAAGGCATGCTATCATATCCTGGAATCCAAGCTTGCCGCCATTCTTCTGAATAAGATAGAGAATATCAGGGAATATACGCCCCCGGAGGGGGGCAGCGGCGGGAATATACCCATTCCCATCTATGATGTGTATTATGCCTGCATCAACAACAACGTGATTGACACCACCCACTTTACGTCCGAGTATGCGGGAGAGACGGAAAAAGCTGTGCAGGAAGCTTATCTGGATAAAAAGGCACGCGTTTTTGCCACGCTGCGGGACGAACTGACGGAGAGCTGCACCCCTTATGAAGCGCTGACGGAAGAATATCAGGTCTATGAGAGCTATGTGGCGGCGGCCCTGTATGACCGCGATATTCTGATGGAGGACGAGGTGGATAAATCTGATGCCACCTACATCGCCTGGACGAAGGATGAAGTTATCAGTTTAAACGAGTACCTGAATTACGCCATTGCGCAGAACTGGATTAATGTCTCCAAACTGGATATCGACTCGCGCTATTCTGATTCGGTGGAGATTTACAATAAGATTCTGGAGTATATTTTTGATATACTTGACCGGGATCTGGACTTTGACAAAAAAATTTACCGGTACATGATACTGAACGATGAGATCACGGGAAGACAGATCTGCGAGCTGCTTATGGAACAGTATGTGGTAGAGCCGACAGAGGAGGAAATCGCTCAGTTTGAGGCAGGTGCGGTGACACCTTACACCTTTATGCGAAACCGCATAGAGCAGCTTGACCTGACGCCGGCGCAGCTGGCCCTTGACCCGTATTCCGGATCCATTGTCGTCACGGATGTAAATACGGGGGATGTGCTGGCCATTTCCTCCTATCCGAGCTATGACAATAACCGCATGGCAAACGGTGTGGATGCGGCTTACTTTGCAAGCCTGAGAAACGATTTGTCCAGTCCTATGTTAAATTACGCGACCCAGCAGCGGACGGCACCCGGATCTACCTTTAAGCCTGTGTCCGCCACAGCTGGGCTTTTGGAAGGCGTGATTACCCTGACGGACACCATTACCTGTACTGGTATTTTCGACAAGATCACGCAGCCGCCCAGATGTCATATTTATCCGGGTGCACACGGCGCCCTGAACGTGACGGGAGGTCTGCGGTATTCATGCAACTATTTCTTCTATGAGGTAGGCTACCGGCTGGGGACGGTGGGAGATACTTACAATGACAGTGTGGGTTTGAAAAAGCTTGCCAAGTATGCGGATATGTACGGTCTTTCGGAAACTTCCGGAATTGAGATAGAGGAATATGCACCGGGTGTATCCGATCTGGATGCGGTCCGGTCCGCCATCGGCCACGGCACCAACAACTACACCACGGCAGGGCTTGCGCGATATGTTACAACCGTAGCAAACAGCGGAACATGTTATAATTTAACCCTGGTGGACAAGGTGGAAGACCAGAATGGCGGTTTGATCCGGGATAATGAGGCAAAGGTCAGAAACCAGATTGATATGGATCCGGCATACTGGGACGCCATTCATCTGGGAATGCGTCAGGTCGTGGAGAACAAAGCTTACTTTTCAGATCTGGATGTGAATGTGGCAGGCAAGACCGGTACGGCGCAGGAGAGCAGAAATCGTCCTAACCACGCACTTTTTATCAGTTATGCGCCCTATGAGTCGCCGGAGATATCGGTGACGGTGCGTGTGGCGAACGGTTATACATCCGACTACGCGGCCCAGATAGCAAAGGACGTATACGAATACTATTACGGGTTGAAGGATGAAAATGAAATCATTACCGGTACGGCCGGCAATCTGGAAGGCGGCGCAATTAACGCTGACTAACGGTCAGAAGGTATGAGGATTGGGGTGTAAATATGAAAAATGCAGTGATTATCAAAAGTTTCCCGAATGGTCTGTCCATTTTTCTGGACAGTGAGATCCCTTTTTCGCAGCTCCTCAGTGAGATTGCAATGAAGTTCAGCGAGTCCGCCAATTTCTTTAAGGATGCCAGTATGGTGATCTCCTTTGAGGGCAGGGTGCTTTCAGACCAGGAGGAACGGCAGATTGTGGACACTATTTCAGCCAACTCACGGCTGAATATCATCTGTATCATGGGGAAGGATGAGGAGACGGACCGAAACTTCGTAAAGGCTCTGCAGAAGCTTTCCTTCCATCAGGAAGTGATGGAGAATGCGGGACAGTTCTATAAAGGAACCTTAAAGGACGGCCAGATTCTGGAGACGGAGAACAGCATCATTGTGCTCGGTGACGTCTACCCAGGCGCATGTATCATATCGAGCAAGGATATTGTGGTGCTGGGCGGTCTCTTTGGACAGGCCTACGCCGGAGGAAACGGAGAGGACGGACATTTTGTGGTGGCGCTTGAAATGTCGCCGGAGAAATTAAAGATCGGCGACTTCAAATATAAGACTTCAGAGAAACAGAGCAAGTGGTCGATCAAACCAAAGATCCAGCCGAAGATTGCTTTTGTGAACGACGCCAGAGTCATCATTGAGCCGATTACCAAAGAATTACTAAATGATTTACCTGTGTAAATTATTTGGGGGACGATAACAATTCATGTTACGGAGGTTTTGCTATGAGTGAAGTGATTGTCGTCACGTCAGGGAAAGGCGGGGTGGGAAAGACCACCACCTCTGCAAACGTCGGAACAGGTCTGGCAGCTATGGGAAAGAAGGTCATTCTGATCGATACGGATATCGGCCTTCGCAATCTGGATGTGGTGATGGGACTGGAGAACCGGATTGTCTACAATCTGGTGGATGTGGTGGAGGGAAACTGCCGCATCAAGCAGGCAATTATACGGGACAAGCGTTACCCGACGCTGTTTCTTCTGCCGTCAGCACAGACAAAGGATAAAAGTGCGGTGAATCCCTCCCAGATGGTGCGCATGATCAGCCATCTGCGGGATCAGTTTGATTACATCATTCTGGATTGCCCTGCAGGGATTGAACAGGGGTTTCAGAACGCCATCGCGGGCGCGGACAGGGCGCTTGTGGTGACCACACCGGAAGTTTCCGCGATCCGGGATGCGGACAGGATTATCGGTCTTCTGGAAGCCAATGAAATACATAGGATGGATCTGATTATCAACCGAATCAGACAGGATATGATAAGAAGGGGCGATATGATGTCCTCGGAGGATGTGGTGGACATTTTATCGCTGCCCCTGATCGGAAGGGTGCCGGATGATGAAAATGTGGTGATAGCCACAAATCAGGGAGAACCGTTGGTCGGAAGCAATACACTGGCGGGGAAGGCATACCAGAATATCTGTTATCGGATCATAGGCGAGGAGGTTCCTTTCATGGACTTTGACAAGGGCGTTTCGTTCTGGACCAGGGTAACGGGTATTTTCCATAAAGGTTAGGGGGGATCAGCGTGTTTAAAAATCTGTTAAAACGGAAAAGCTCCAGAGAAATAGCCAAAGACCGGCTCAAAATACTGCTTATCTCCGACAGGGTCAACTGTTCGCAGGAGATGATGGAAATGATTAAGAACGATATCGCCAAGGTGATATCCAAGTACATGAAGATAGACGCCCAGAGCATGGAAATACAGATTACACAGACAAGCGGCAAGGGGCACGGGATCAAAAATCCGACGCTCTACGCGAATATACCGATTTTGGATCTAAAACAATAGGAGATAAAATGTTAAAACATTATCATATCAGGGACTATGATTTTAAATTGATTGTACTGGTGGTGGCGCTCACGGCTGTGGGCGTTCTGGCCATCGGCAGCGCCAAGGAATCGTTACAGTCCAGGCAGATCGCGGGGGCTGTTTTTGGATTTTTCCTGATGCTGGTCCTGTCCCTGTTTGACTATTCGGTGATTCTTAAGTTTTACTGGATCATGTATGCGGCGAATCTGGTTCTTTTGTGGCTGGTGCGGATTGCCGGGGTGGAGGTGGCCGGCGCCCAGCGGTGGCTGAATCTTTTCGGCATCCAGTTCCAGCCTTCGGAGACGGCTAAGATTCTGTTGATTTTATTCTTTGCACAGTTTATCATGAAACATAAGGAGGAGATGGGAACATTTAAGATAGTCGCAAGCTGTGTGCTTCTGTTTGTTCCCTCGATCATTCTGATCCTCAAACAGCCTGATCTGTCCACCAGTATCATGGTGGTGATTCTTTTCTGCGTGGTCATGTTTGTGGGCGGTGTGAGCTGGAAGTATGTGGTGCTGGCGATTTCCGTGGCTGTACCGGCATTTATCATCGCACTGACGTTAATTTTACAGCCAGAGCAGGAGATTATCAACGATTTCCAGCAGAGGCGCATTCTGGCATGGCTCTATCCGGACGAATACTCTGATACGGAGGCGTACCAGCAGACCAATTCCATGATGGCCATTGGGTCCGGGATGCTCTACGGCAAGGGTTACAACACCAATGAGATCAGTTCCGTAAAAAACGGAAATTTTATTGCTGAGGTGGAGACAGACTTTATTTACGCGGTAATTGGCGAAGAATTTGGGTTCGTCGGCGGCTGTGTGGTAATTGTGTTATTGATTTTCATTTCATTTGAATGTATTATGGTAGCTAGGAAGGCAAAAGATCTGGCAGGCACGATCATCGCGGCGGGGGTTGCGGCGCTGATCGGTTTTCAGGGAATGCTTAATATTGCGGTGGCTACCGGTGCAAGTCCAAATACGGGTATACCGCTGCCTTTTGTCAGTTACGGGCTGACTTCGGTTGTGAGTCTCTACATCGGAATTGGGTTCGTACTGAACATACGACTGCAAAGCAAAAATGACAGGGGTGTTAGCAAATGAATATCGCGTTGATCGCACATGATGCAAAGAAAAAACTGATGCAGAATTTCTGCATCGCTTATCGGGGGATTTTGAGTAAAAATGAACTTTATGCGACGGGGACGACGGGAAGGCTGATTGAGGAAGTGACAAACCTGACCATCCACAAATATCTGGCCGGCCATCTGGGCGGGGCACAACAGATCGGTGCGCAGATTGAGCACAACCAGATTGATCTGGTGATTTTCTTAAGAGACCCTCTCTATCCGAAGTCCCATGAGCCGGATGTCAACAATGTGGTTATGCTCTGTGACAGGCACAATATTCCGCTTGCCACAAATCTGGCGTCCGCGGAGCTTCTGATTAAATCGCTTGACAGAGGAGACATGGAGTGGCGTGAAATGTACAAGTAAAAAATTGAGAATATGTGCGCTTCTGGCTGCGGCGGCTCTCACATTGACGGGGTGCGGGGGTGCGAAGTATGATATGCCTTATGAACAGCAGGGGAGTGTCAGCAGCTATCAGCTTATCAATATCGCAAACAGGGAGACGATAGAGCCTTTCGCAAAGGATCTGTGCGTGGCTGCAAAGGATGTGACGGCAGGCGGCCCGGAACTGCAGCAGGTGGGGGCGGCGGCGCTCTTTGACACGAAGGACTTAGAGACGCTGTATGCGAAAAATGCGCATAATCAGATGAATCCGGCCAGCCTGACGAAAGTGATGACGGCGCTTGTGGCGTTGAAATACGGATCCCCGGACGATATCTATACAGCATCGGAGAATGTGCTGATCACAGAGTCCGGCGCTGTTTTGTGCGGCGTGAAACCGGGTGATCGGATGACGTTGGACCAGGCGCTGCATGTGCTGCTGATCTATTCGGGTAATGATGTTGCCGTTATGATCGCGGAGGGGATTTCGGCTTCCGTGAACGGAGGTAACGGCTCTGTGGAAGAATTTGTGGAGCTGATGAATCAGGAGGCGCAGGAGATTGGCGCAACAAACTGTCATTTTATGAATCCCAACGGCCTGACGCAGGAGGGGCATTACGTGACGGCCTATGATCTCTATCTGATTTTCCAGGAAGCTTTGAAATATGAACTGTTTAACCAGATCATACAGATGACTTCCTACAGTACGGTCTATACGGCGGCGGACGGTTCCGAAAAGACGCTGGAGATGGAAAATTCCAATCTTTTTCTGCGTGGGACTTATGAGGCGCCCTCGAACGTGACGGTAGTGGGCGGGAAAACAGGAACTACCAACGCAGCGGGGCACTGCCTGATCCTGCTTGCCAGAAGCAGCAGCGGGACGCCTTACATCTCTGTTATTTTGAAAGATGAATCAAGAGAAGGACTGTACGGGGATATGGGTGAACTGCTCGGAATGATCAAATAAGGTAGTTGTTTTTTCGGGGGAGTTCCTGTATAATTACAGTAAGATCATACAGATATTGTATGGAGCGGTCAGGGTAGTAAATAATAATATACGCTAGGAGGGTATCGACATGGTTCAGTTTATTGTAGGAAGGGAAGGAAAGGGAAAGACCAAGCATTTATTAGATAAAGTCAATACGGAGATTAAGGATGCTCAGGGCAATGTCGTGTATCTGGACAAGAGCACAAAACATATGTTTGAGCTGAATAACAAGATCAGACTCATTGACGTGCCGGAGTATCTGGTGACGAACAGCGATGAATTTATCGGTTTTATCTGCGGCATCATTTCACAGGATCACGATTTACAGCAGATGTATTTTGACAGCTTCTTAAAGATCGCCTGCGTGGAGGCGGATGATCTGGAGAAGGTAATCGAAAAGATTGAGAAGATCAGTGAGAAGTTCCATGTGGATTTTGTAATCAGTGTATCACGCGATGAGAGCGAGCTTCCCGAGAATATGCGTAAAAACGTTATTGTTTCCCTCTGATATGTACATAAACGATATAGAAAACAATATAAAACCTCGGAGGAGTCTTCCGGGGTTTTCGTGTTATGGAGAGTAGATTTTGGCAGATAATCGGAACAATAAGATAGCTAAATACAGAAGGCCCATCAACCTGAACATTGGCATGATGGTTTTTGCAGTCATTCTTGTTTATGTTGTAATCTGCGTGATTATGTACTTTCGGACAGACCATATTGTCCGGTACAGCGTGCAGGAGGGCTCGCTTACCTCAAACAGCATTTACAAAGGAATTGCCTTGAGGAAAGAACAGATCGTGACAGGACAGGACGCAGGCTATGTGAACTATTTTGCCAGGGAAGGCGAACGAACGGCGGTGGGGGATCTGGTGTACACCGTGGATGAGACGGGACGTCTTTCTGATTATATCAAGGCGGGATCGAACGGGGAGAACTCCCTTTCGGACAGCGATTTATCTGAGCTTAAGACGGATATCACCGCTTTTATGCACGGCTTTGACAGACGACATTTTGATGAGGTCTATAATTTCCGGCATAACATGGAGAGCATGGCGGTCAAGCTGGCAAACTATAATATTCTGGAAAATGCAGATGCCTTAAACAACGCTTCCAGCACGGCGCTGATCAATTACCGCTATGCGGCCCAGAGTGGTATTGTGCTCTATTCCACGGACGGTTATGAGAACTTAAAGCTCGAGGACATGACGTCGGAGCTTTTTGACGAGGAGAACTACGAGCGAAAATATCTGGTGAACAATGGACTGGTTGCCGCAGGGGAGCCTGTTTATAAACTGGCGACGTCGGAGGACTGGTCTGTTGTGATCCCGGTGGAAAAGGCCGTGGCGGATCAGCTTCTGGAAAAGGAATTTGTGGAGGTGCGGTTTTTAAAGAACCAGTACACGGCGTGGGGAGAGGTTTCGGTCTACACCAACGAGGCGGGAGAGACTTTCGCGTCGCTCACCTTTACCAATTCCATGATTACCTTCTGCACGGACCGTTTTATTGATATCGAGCTTCTCTTAGAGGATGAGAAGGGGCTGAAAATACCCAACTCCGCCATTGTGGAGAAAGAATTTTTCATTGTGCCGAAGGCCTATGTGACGAGGGGCGGTAATAACGGCGGCGACGGTGTGCTTCTTGAAACCTACAATGAAGAGGGCGAGGCCACCACGCAGTTTGTGGAGACGGAAATTTACGAGGAGACGGAGACGGATTATTATCTGGATAATTCGACACTCAGGGCAGGAAATTATATTGTTATGCCGGAGACGGGGGAAAAGTATGCCGTCAGCAAAACAGGCTCGCTCAAAGGCGTTTATAATATCAATAAAGGATATGCGGACTTCAAGCAGATCAGTGTCCTTTATGACAACGAAGAGTATTCTGTGGTGAAATCAAACACCACTTACGGATTGAGCGTATATGATTATATCGTGCTGAACGCGGATATGGTGAAGGATAACGAATTTATCTACGAATAGGGGCAGATGGATATGGAAATAAAAGAAAATCTGAACATGGTAGAGACGCGTATCAGGGATGCCTGCAGTTCCTGTGGCAGGGCGGCGGATGAGGTGAAGCTGATTGCGGTGAGCAAGACGAAGCCGGTTTCCGCACTTGAGGAGGCGTATGATTACGGCTGCCGTGATTTTGGGGAAAATAAAGTGCAGGAGCTTGTGGACAAGTATGAAGTCATGCCGAAGGACATCCGCTGGCATATGATCGGGCATCTGCAGCGCAATAAGGTGAAATATATTGTGGACAAGGTTTTCCTGATTCACAGTGTGGATTCCCTCCGCCTCGCGCAGGAGATTGAGAAGGAAGCGGCGAAAAAGGATATAAACGTCAATATCCTCGTGGAAGTGAACGTGGCGGGGGAGGAGAGCAAGTTCGGCACGACGGCCGGGGAGGCGGTTTCTCTTGTGGAGCAGATTGCGAAATTACCCCATGTCAGGGTCAGAGGATTGATGACCATAGCGCCCTATGTAGAGGATCCGGAAGAAAACAGACGATATTTTGCAAAATTAAAGCAAATTTATGTTGACATAATACATAAAAACATTGATAATGTTTTTATGGAGGAACTTTCAATGGGCATGACCGGAGATTACGAAGTCGCGATAACAGAGGGCGCGACCTATGTCAGAGTCGGTACGGGCATATTTGGAGAAAGAGAATACGCGTTAATTTAGTATACATAAGATGCGTATAAGCATCTGCTTATACGCAGCCGAAAAGTCAGATTGTATGGAGGATTTTACAGATGGGTGTTATGGACAAGTTTATCAGCGCCATGAAATTGAGCGAGGAAGAGGATGACGGATACTACGACGATGATTTTTATGATGATGAGCCGGAACCGATGCGCAAACCCGCTTCCGGCAAGGATACAGACAATGCGGAGGAAGATAAAGTCAGAAAGGCCATGCCAAAGGTAACGCCTCTCAGACAGACGAAAAAGATGGGTTCCGGCATGGAGGTATGTGTGATAAAGCCGACCACAGTAGAAGATGCGAGAGAGATTACGGAAACGCTTCTGGCAAATCGGACGGTGGTCTTAAATCTGGAGGGGCTGGATGTGGATATCGCCCAGCGGATTATCGACTTCACTTCGGGTTCCTGCTTCGCGATTTCGGGCAATCTGCAGAAGATATCCCACTACATTTTCATTATCACGCCGGCCAGCGTTGACATTTCCGGCGACTTTCAGGATATCCTGTCAGGTTCCTTCGATGTGCCGATCGATAAGAGGTATTAAGAAATCGAGTGCATAACGCACTCGATTCTTTTACGCGCATAAGCAGAGGCAGAAGAACGCAGCGGAATAAGACCAGATAAGGAGAACACATATTATGGCGAACCGAATGACAATAAACTACGAGAAAAAGCCCTGCTATGACATTGTTTTTGTTGGGGATTTTGGCCTGCTTGCGGAGGAACTGGCGGATTTCGGCGTGTCGGAGCGGAAGGTGGCCGTGATCTGTGACAGCAATACAAAGAGGCTGTTTGGGGAAGAGGTCACCAAAATACTTGAAACATGCTGCAAAAAGGTGATTGTACATGCCTTTCCCGCGGGGGAGGCAAACAAGACGCTGGACACGGTGAAGGAAATCTACAGGCGGCTGATAGAGGAAAAGTTTGACAGAAAAGATCTGCTTGTGGCGCTTGGCGGCGGCGTGGTGGGGGACGTGACAGGCTATGCGGCGGCGACCTATCTGCGGGGCATTGATTTTATCCAGATTCCCACCACACTGATCGCCCAGTCGGACAGCAGCATCGGGGGCAAGACCGGTGTGGATTTTGACGGTTTTAAGAACATGGTGGGAGCCTTCTATATGCCGAAGCTGGTTTACATGAATGTGGGGGCGCTTAAAAGTCTGGATGACAGGCAGTTTTATGCGGGCTTTGCGGAGGTGATGAAGCACGGCTTGATTAAGGACGCTATTTTTTATGAGTGGCTGCTTGACCATATGTATGAGATTCATGACAGGGATATGGAAGTGCTTCTCGAAATGGTGATGCGAAGCTGCGGCATCAAGAAGCTTGTGGTGGAGAAGGACCCGAAGGAGCAGGGGGACCGCGCGCTTCTCAACTTTGGACACACCATTGGCCACGCCATAGAGAAGGCGAAGCATTTCGAGATGCTGCACGGGGAATGCATCTCCCTCGGCATGGTGGCGGCGGCTTATATTTCGTGGAAGCGTGAAAATATTTCTATGGAAGAATATTATGAGGTGCGTGACATGTTCGTGCCCTTTCAGCTGCCGATCAGCGTCGACGGCATAGAGCCGGAGGAAATCCTTGCGCTGACCAAGTCGGATAAAAAAATGGAGGCCGGGCAGATCAAGTTCGTACTGCTTAAAAAGGCGGGTAAGGCTTATGTGGACAGGACCGTCACCGATGCGGAAATTCTGGAGGCAGTGAAAGAAATCTGTTTTAGCGATGAGGATATGCGGGAATGAGTCTGAAAAAGAAGTTTTTTTTGTTTCTGGATCTGCTTATGATTGCCGGATTAATTGCCCTCGACCAGTATACCAAACAGTGGGCGAAGGTTTATCTGAAGGATAAGCCTGCCTATAATCTGATCAACGGGATTCTGGAACTGAATTATCTGGAAAATCAGGGCGCGGCTTTCGGCATGCTCCCGAACCAGAAAGTCTTTTTTATATTTGTGGCCGTGGTAATTCTATGCGTGGTGGGTTATGTGCTCATAAAAGTGCCGGACCATAAGAAGTACACAATTCTGCATTTCCTTTTCAGCCTGATCGTGGCGGGTTCTATCGGCAACATGATAGACCGGGTGCGTTACGATTACGTGGTAGACTTCATTTATTTTGTGCGGATCAATTTCCCGATTTTCAATGTGGCGGATGTCTACGCGACAGTTTCCGCCATTGTACTGCTTTTTCTGCTCTTGTTTGTCTATAAGGAAAATGACCTGTATTTTATCAGCTT
Source organism: Lachnospiraceae bacterium UBA7143 (assembly GCA_002491905.1). Classification (GTDB taxonomy): domain Bacteria; phylum Bacillota; class Clostridia; order Lachnospirales; family Lachnospiraceae; genus UBA3282. Next base: position 230,260 of record DKWV01000011.1, read on the forward strand.
TAAACAGAAGCGGTACCGGGAACTTAAATAACAACGTGAGAAGAGCAACTGGAGAATATAGATGAATGATTTTAAATACCAGATCGGGGTTGGGGAGGACGAGGAACGTCTCGATAAGTGGTTAAGCGGTGCGATTCCGGCGCTTTCCCGTTCTTATATTCAGAAGTGCATCAGGGAAGGACAGGCGTTTGTGAACGGGACGCCCTGTAAAGCCAATTACCGGCTGCGTGTGGACGACGAGGTGTCGTTTCAGATTCCTGATGCAGTGGAGCCTTCTGTGGAGCCGGAAAACATTCCGCTCTCCGTACTCTATGAAGACAGAGACGTACTGGTGGTGGACAAGCCGAAGGGGATGGTGGTGCATCCTGCCCCGGGGCATTACAGCGGCACGCTTGTCAACGCGGTGCTGTATCACTGCAGGGGGCAGCTTTCAGGTATCAACGGTGTGCTGCGGCCGGGGATTGTCCATCGGATAGACCGGGACACAACGGGATCGCTCATTGTATGTAAAAACGACAGTGCACATAAGAACATTGCGGCCCAGCTGAAAGCACATTCCCTGAACAGAAGCTACCGGGCCATTGTACACGGCGCAGTCAGGGAGGATGAAGGCGTTGTCCGGGCGCCCATCGGCAGGGATGAGCGGGACAGGAAACGGATGGCCGTCAATGAGAAAAATGGTAAGGAAGCGGTCACGCATTACAGGGTACTGGAGCGCTTCCGGGAGTATACATATATAGAATGCAGGCTGGAAACGGGACGGACGCATCAGATCCGGGTACATATGACATCCATCGGGCATCCGCTTCTTGGGGATGAGATTTACGGCCCGAGAAAGACGGCGTTCCATCTGGAGGGACAGACCCTGCATGCGTATTGTCTGGGATTTATACATCCCGTAAACGGGGAGTATATCGAAGTGACGGCGCCCCTTCCGGCCTATTTTGCACATCTTCTGGAGATCTTATAAAGGGTACATTTACGCTGTACACTGGTATAATTATAAACAAACCATGAATAAACTGTTAAAATATCTTGAAATTATGGGAATAAGGTGTTACCATTTACTGTATGAGTTTTTGTTAGAATTTGAGGGATTATGAAATATACGAGACAGGACATTATAGAGCTTTTGTTGAAGAGTTATGTCGCTTATTATGACATAACGGATTACGGGGCAGAAAGAAAACCGCTCCGGGCGCTGTGTGAATATTATGAACACGCAGAAAAATATATGGTTTCCAAAAAAGTTTCTCTCTGGGCTGCGGACAGCGAAGAATTTATCTATCTTTTTGATGTGCCGCGCCTTACGCCGGAAACTTTCGAGAACTGCAAAAAAACAGCTTATGAGGATGGCATGGACCGCCTTCACATCGGTCCCGGCCATATGTATTCCTATATTACCCCCATCATAGTCTGTGACACCTGCGATGAGGAGGCCGTAAAGGCATTGAAGAAGTGTCACATTTACAAAAGTTTTCATTTTTCGCTTCACGGCTGGATGGACTTTCATGCGGCGGCGGTCATTGGGGATAGTGACCGGATTGAGAGCAACCGTGCCGGACGTTCGACAGCGAAAATTTTGAAAAAAGTGTTATATTCCAAAAAATAAGAAAGAAAGGGAGAGTTTGTATGAATTCATTATTACTGTTAATCGTCTGTATTGCAATTCTCATCCTCGGTTACATATTCTACGGCGGATGGCTTTGCAAACAGTGGGGTGTGGGTGACAGCAAGAAACCAACCCCTGCCCATGAGATGGAAGACGGTGTCGACTATGTGCCGGCTAAGGCGCCCGTGCTGATGGGCCACCACTTCTCATCCATTGCGGGAGCAGGCCCGATTACCGGCCCGATCGGAGCGGCAATGTTTGGCTGGGTTCCCGTTGTGCTCTGGATTCTGGTGGGTGGTATTTTCTTCGGCGGTGTCCATGACTTTGGCGCGCTTTTTGCATCCATCCGTCACAAAGGACAGTCTATTGGTGAGATTATTTCCACCAACATGAGTAAGAGGGCGAAGATGCTGTTTACCATCTTTGCGTATCTGACCCTGATCCTTGTGGTTGCGGCATTTGCGTCCATCGTGGCTACTACTTTCGGCGCGGTGGTGGACGATGCGGGTGCAATCGACAAGGCGGCATCTGCGACAAATGCATCTGTCGCTATGGTATCCCTGCTGTTTATCGTAATCGCTATTGTTTTCGGTTTCATGGTGTATCGCCGCAATGCTTCCATGACTGTTTCCACGATCCTTGGCGTAGTTGCCATTGCACTTTGCATGGTGATTGGCATGAATTTCCATCCGATCTACCTGACCACCAAGGCATGGATGATTATTGTAGGTATCTATATTGCCGTCGCGTCCGTGACACCGGTATGGATCCTGTTACAGCCCCGTGATTACCTGAGTTCCTTCCTGCTTTACGCTATGCTGGCGGTAGCTCTGGTGGGTGTTATCATTTCCCATGCGGGCATGGGCGGTGCGGACGGCCTTGCGGCTTTCAACGGCTTTGCGGTTGACAACGGCAACGGTATGCAGTATCTGTTCCCTGTGCTCTTCACGACAGTTGCGTGCGGCGCGATTTCCGGTTTCCACTCTCTGGTGTCTTCCGGAACCACATCCAAGCAGCTCGACAAGGAGACGGACGCGAGACCGATCGCTTATGGCGGCATGCTCTTAGAGTGTGTGCTGGCAGTGATCACGGTATGCGCAATCAACTTCGCGTACAAGAACGGCATTACCGCAGGTGCAACGGCAATCTTTGCGGGCGGTATTTCCCAGATGTACGGCGGCATTTTCGGCGAGGGCGTAGTAAAAGTGCTGAACACTTTATTGGTGCTCACTTATTCTGCATTCTGCCTGACCTCCCTGGATACGGCAACACGTCTGGCACGTTTCATGTTCCAGGAGTTCTTCCTTGAGCCCGGTCAGACCGTGGACGATATCAAGGATGGCTGGAAGAAGACGCTTGTGAATCCTTATGTGTCAACGATTATCACCGTTATCCTCGGCATTGCGCTCGGTATGACGGGCTACTCCAAGATCTGGGGTCTGTTTGGCGCAGCGAACCAGCTCCTTGCAGGTATCGGTCTGCTGGCAGTTGCCACATGGCTTGGCAATGTGGGTAAGAACAACAAGATGTTCCTGTTCCCTATGGGCTTTATGATTATCGTTACGATCTGCTCACTGTGCGTGACCGTTAAGAACCAGATCGGTATCATTTCCGCAGGCGGTGCAGACTGGGGTCCTTATGCACAGGCTATTCTGGCGGTTATCCTGATTATCCTTGCGGTTGTACTGGTAATTGAGGGTATTCAGACACTGAGTAAGCAGAAGAAGAAAGCGTAAGACAGGTTATTTCTTCCGAAATAGACATACGAGTTGTGAGAGGGCAGAGGTTTCTGCCCTCTTTTGGCGCTAATAAGCTTGAGTCTGCTTATGCGCAAAGAAAAAGTTCATACATTCGGCAAAATCACCGTTTTTGCTTACGTTTACTTGACTTTATTGTGCAAATTATATATAATATATACATCATAAATACATTTCGTGTTTTGGCACAAAGTAAGGGGAGCGGCGTGAGACAGGGGATGTAAGACAGAAAGGGGATGTATATATATGAATACGATTATTACAATAGGACGTCAGTTTGGTTCCGGCGGCCGTGAGATCGGCAAGAAGGTGGCGGAGCACTTCGGGATTAAATTTTATGATAAGGATCTTTTGACGAGGGCGGCGAAGGAGAGCGGTTTCTGCGAGGAGATGATTCAGAGCCACGATGAGCGTCCTACCAATTCTTTTCTCTACAATCTGGTGATGGATACTTATTCTTTCGGTTATAATTCTTCCTCTTTTGTGGATATGCCCATCAGCCACAAGGTATTTCTGGCGCAGTTTGACACGATTAAGAAGATTGCCAGCGAAGGGCCCTGCGTGATTGTGGGACGATGCGCGGACTATGCGCTGCACGATTACCAGAACTGCCTGAATATTTTCATCCACGGCGATGAAAAGTGCAAGGTGAAGCGTATCATGGAGCGTTTCGAAGATATCAATACCGAACAGAAAGCGCTCGATATGATGAATAAGAAGGATAAGCAGCGGCAGAGCTATTATAACTACTATTCTTCCAAGAAGTGGGGACGTGTGGACAGCTATGACCTTTCCATTAACAGCAGCATTCTGGGGATTGACGGAACGGTAAAGCTGATTGCGCAGTTTGTGGAGGATTTTGAAAACAGATGAAAATGAGGGAGCGGATTGTGATGACCGCTCCCTTTTCTCATTCATTTCGCTCTCTGTAGTCTTCTTTGCTGTTATATTTCGTCACATATGTCTGGTAGCCGCTGTGACGGTCACGCAGCTCCCGGCGGGTTTTGATGCGGTCATAGGATTCGTGAAAATCCCTGACGGAGTTTAAATCCGCAGAACGCTTTTTCCTGCGTCTGGCTGTGTGACGCATATAGAAAAAAATAAGAACCGCAACGAGGAGTGTAAAGAGAAGTACACTGATCATGGTGCTTCCTCCTTATCTTCTTTGGAACCATTGGGTTTGGGCTTCGCCTTGTTGGCGGTCTTTTTGCGGACAGGCGGCACATACTCCGTAAAAGTCATGGATTCCTCTATGCGTCCGACGGTCATATAGGGACTTAAGTCTGTAGGCAGATTCTTTTTGTGTAGTACCCTGTTTACAAGGGACTTAACGCCTGCATAGAACACCGCAAAGATCGGTACGCCTACAATCATGCCAAGTACACCGAACAGGCCGCCGAAAATGGTGATCGAGAAGATCACCCAGAAGCCGGAAAGCCCTGTGGAGTCGCCCAGAATCTTCGGGCCAAGGATATTGCCGTCAAACTGCTGGATAACGATAATCAGGATGCCGAAGTAAAGCGCCTGCTTGGGATCCACCATCAGCACCAGAAGGGCACTTGGAATGCCGCCGATCCACGGGCCAAAGAAGGGAATCACATTGGTTACGCCGATAATCACGCTCACCAGGATCGAATACGGGGTGCCAATAATGCGTGTGCAGACAAAACAGATAATTCCTATGATGATGGAGTCCACAATCTTGCCGCCGAGGAAGCCGATAAATGTGCTGTGAATAAAGCGGAAGTTGGAGACAATCTCATTGCCAGCTTCACGGTCGAAAACGGCGTAGACGATCTTTTTTGCCTGCCCGGCGAACTTTTCCTTGCTTCCAAGCAGATAGACAGAAATAATAAAGCCGATCACAAGATTCCAGAGTGCCTTAAACACACCGATCACGCTTAAGGAGACGGTTTTTAGGACTTCGTTGATATGGGGCAGGAGATTGGTGTTCACATACTCCAGCATCTTTGCGGAGTACTGGTTGATCAGCGCATTTACGGTTGCCTCCAGATCCGGATTGTCTTTCAGCATAAGAAGCGCCCAATTCGAGAGATTGTTGACGTAAATGGGGAATTGGAAGATAATGCTTTGTATGCTGCGGACTACTTCCGGAAGAATCAGGGCAAAAAGCTCGTAGCATACGAGAATGACAATCACCAGCGTAGCCAGAATAGAGCATGCGCGCATGCGCTTTTTCACCTTCGGCGTTATGGCAATGCCTGCTTTTTTGTAGAGCGGCTTAATCAGCTTTTTTTCGATGGCATTTAGGATAGGCGTAAACAGGTAAGCCAGCACAAAACCGTCGATAATTGGCATGGCAATGGTGATAAACCTGTCTAGTCCACCCATAAAATTAGAGCGGTGGAAGAGGATATAGTAGAAGAGAATCGCTCCCGCCAGCGCCAGAAATCCTGTGATGCCCCAGTATAAATATTTTTTGTCAAATTTGAATTTCATTTACAAAACCTTTCCGATCATATAATTAAGGATAAATTTGGATTAATTCATCTTTATTATAGCAATTTGGAGGTGGAGACACAAGTTACAAATCACATGTATGCCGATTTTCATATTCTATTTGCGGTTCTTTTTGCGTAAAAAGTAGTGCAAGAGGAACAAATATTCTGTATAATATATAAAAGTTGCAAAGGAAAACGGCATAAAAGGAAATTTACACATGAAGTTACAGCAGGTACTTAGCCTTACGAGAAAGGCAGTGGACGATTATCATATGATTGAGCCGGGCGATCAGATTGCGGTCGGCATTTCCGGCGGCAAGGACAGCCTGACGCTGCTCTATGCCCTGCAGGGTCTGCGGCGGTTTTATCCCGCGCCGTTTAGCCTCTGTGCGGTGACGGTGGATCTGGGCTTTGGAAATCTGGACTTATCCGGGATTGAGCAGCTTTGCCGGGAACTGGATGTAGAGTACCATATTGTAAAAACCGATATCGGAAAAATTATCTTTGAGGACAGAAAGGAATCCAATCCCTGCTCCCTCTGCGCGAAGATGCGCAAGGGGGCGTTAAACGATGCCATGAAAGCGCTTGGATGCAATAAGGTGGCATATGCGCACCACAAGGACGATGTGGTGGAAACCATGATGATGTCGCTGATCTATGAGGGCAGATTCCACACCTTCCGGCCGGTGACTTATCTGGACCGTACCGAAATCACAGTGATCCGGCCGCTGATTTATATGAACGAGGCGGACGTGATCGGCTTTGTGCGCAAGAACCAGGTCCCTGTGGTCAAAAGTCCCTGCCCGGCGGACGGCCATACCAAGCGGGAGACTGTGAAAAATCTGGTGCAGAAGATCAATCTGGAAGCGCCGGGCGTGAAGGAACGCATGTTTACGGCTATTTTAGGAGGAAAGATAGATGGCTGGGAAAAACCATAGTTACCATGAAAAGAGGGAGACGGGCTACGTTTTACAGCTTCGCGGGCTGCTGGCGGATCTGCCGCCTTACGCGAGGGACTATTTCCGTGCGGTGGAACAGAAATCCAGCGCCAAGACGAGAATTTCCTATGCCTATGACCTGCAGGTTTTCCTGCGGTTCCTGCTGGAGAGAAATCCGGCTTTAAAAAATAAAAGCATGCGGGACATCACCCTGAAGGATCTGGACAGCCTGACCAGTCTGGATATTGAGGAATATCAGGAATACCTGAAGTATTACGAGTCCGGGAACGGTGAACAGAAAAACGGCGCCAGCAGCATTGCGCGGAAAATGTCATCCCTGCGGAGCTTTATGGATTATTTCTATAAGAAGGAACAGCTGTCAAAGAATGTTGCAATGCAGGTGGATATGCCCAAACTCCACGAGAAGGCTATCATCCATCTGGAGCCTGACGAGGTGGCTATTTTTCTGGACAGTCTGGACACCTACGAAAAGGAACTTACAGGGAAGAAAAAAGACTTCTTTTTAAAGACCAAGGTGAGGGATATCGCCATCGTCACCCTGTTTCTCGGCACCGGCATCCGGGTTTCGGAGTGCGTGGGACTGGATATAAACGATGTGAATTTCCGGGAAAACAGCATCCGCATTATCCGCAAAGGCGGAAACGAGGCTGTGCTCTATTTCGGGGAAGAGGTGGAAAAAGCCCTGTTAGATTATATTGAGGGGCCGCGCGCCGGCATAGCCGCGCAGGCGCTTCCCGGGGAGGAAAACGCGCTGTTTTTCTCTCTGCAGAAAAAGCGGATCAGCGTGCATGCGGTAGAGAATCTGGTGGAGAAGTACGCGAGAGAGTTCGTGCCCCAGAAAAAAATTACGCCCCACAAACTGCGTTCCACCTTCGGTACGTCCCTCTATCAGGAAACCGAGGATATTTATCTGGTGGCGGATGTGCTGGGACACTCGGATGTGGGGACGACCAGAAAGCATTACGCGGCCATCAAGGACCAGAATCGCCGGAAGGCGGCGCAGACGATCAGGCTGCGGGAGAACGGGTGATGCTGTGGTGGATTTACAAACGATACACGGAGATGATCAAATGGAACACTTTTTCCCCGCCTTATTAGACGAATTTATATCTGCCGATTTTTTAGAAAAGGTACGAATAAAATTTCATTTTGAGAAAGAACAGACGGCACAGATCCGAAGGGTGGCGGAAGAAATGCTGCCGGCCATGCGGGAGGAAGCCTTTTGGGTCAGAAAGGCTTCCTCGGTGGAGCACCAGCGGCTTCCTAACGCTTCTGACACGGCGTATGAGTGCGCCGCCATGTCTCTGGGGCGCGGCATAGATCTTTTACAGGAGAGTTTCAGCGAAAAGGGGCTGCTGTCGGAGAGCTATATCGTTGAGGTACTGGCGGGCGAACTGCTGATGCGGGGATATGACGCCTACAATCGGTATATTGCGGAACATACGGACCGACATGTGGCGCGGTACCATTTTCCGGGCAGTGAAGATGCATTTCCTCTGGAAATGCTGCCGGAACTGTTAAAAGACCTCACACAGAAGATCACATGCAACGCCGCATTCTGCATGCAGCCCAAAAAGAGCGTGGTATTTGTTGCGGAGCTCACGCAGGATGAGAATGTGCACTGCAAGGGTATCTGCATCGGATGCAGTAACACATCCTGTCCAAACAGGGTAGAAGAGAACGATCTCATAAGAAAAAGGATGGCGGATATGCCTTTGACGTATGGATACAGTCGGATTTTTGGGATTGCCAGATGAATCTACAAACTGCCTTATGTGAACAAGCTCCCAACAGCAGTTTGTATATTCATTTTGCATGGCATTTTGTGTGCGCATATTGACATCCCGTAAATATGTGATATACTTTGAACAATTGAATACATAGCATTCAGGTGTCAAAACAATGCGCAGGGCATTGGTTTTGGTGAAAAGGGAAACAGGTGAAAATCCTGTACGAACTCGTCACCGTAATTAGGGAGCTGACGCCGCTATATCACTGGGAAACTGGGAAGATGGCCGATGCGATGGTTTGTGAAACCAAGATCTTTAAGCCGGGAGACCTGCCTGAATGTTGTACGGGAACTGTTGTTTCAAGCCACGAGTAATTGGTTGTACGTTTTGCACTTGCAAGATATGCCGGACAGGCGTTTTGCAGGCTTATTTTGTGTAGGAATCCTTTACCGTGGCGGACAGGCAGCGGTAGAGGTTTTTTTTGTGCGCAGGGGAAAATAAATCTTCCCGGCTTGATGGTCCTCTGCATGATTATAATTTACAAAATATTGAATAGCGGTGGAAAAGAGGAGGAGAAAAATGAAGAAAAAATTTTTGACCGCAGGGTTGGCTTTTGGCATGATCTGCTCTGTCGCGTTTACCGGATGTTCCAACGAGACGCCGGTATCTACCGATGAAACGCTGACGGCAGACGAGGCGGACAGTGCGCAGGAGACAGACGGCCAGGCGGAAACGGACAGCGCGCAGGAAACCGTCAGAGACCAGGAGGCGGCGGACAAGGTTGCGGCATTGATCGATGACATCTATGTACAAGTGCGGACAGAAAATACCGATGAGCAGTGCGCACAGGCAAAAGCGGCTTGGGATGCGCTCACGGACGCCCAGAAAGAGCTGGTGGAAGGGGAAAATGCCGATCCGGATTACTTTGGCAGGGATACGGGCGACGCCTCTAAGGATGATCCGCGCAATCAGGATGAAATCGGTGAAAATGAGATTCTTGTGGTAAGCTTTGGCACTTCCTTCAATGACAGCCGCATAGCGGATATCAAGGGAATTGAGGATGCGATACAGGCGGCAAATCCTGACTGGTCTGTGAGAAGGGCTTTTACTGCACAGGTTATTATTAACCATGTACAGGCGCGGGACAGTGAGTTTATCGACAATATGGACCAGGCATTGGAGCGCGCCGTTCGAAACGGGGTGAAGAATCTCGTGATACAACCTACACATCTGATGCATGGCGCAGAATATGATGAATTGGCGGAAAGCGTAGAGACGTACCGCGACCAGTTTGAGACGGTAAAAATCGCGGAACCGCTTCTCGGCGAGGTTGGTGCGGATGCATCGGTTGTCAATGAGGATAAGGCGGCGGTAGCGGACGCAATTCTTGCGGCAACGGTGGCGGACGCAGGGTATGGGAGTCTGGCGGAGGCACAGGAAGACGGTACGGCATTCGTATTTTTAGGACATGGCACTTCCCATACTGCGAAAGTCTCTTACAGTCAGATGCAGACACAGTTGACAGATATTGGCTGTGTCAATGCCTTTGTCGGCACGGTGGAGGGCGAGCCGGAGGAGACCGCCTGTGAGGCGGTTATAGAGGCAGTCAAAATGGCGGGCTACAAAAAGGTGATTCTGCGCCCCCTCATGGTGGTGGCTGGGGACCATGCCAACAATGATATGGCGGGTGACGATGAAGATTCATGGATCAGTATGTTTCAGGCATCCGGCAGCTTTGACAGTGTGGACGTACAGATTGTCGGTCTCGGTTCGATTGCCACGATTCAGGAAATATATGTGGCGCATACGGCGGCGGCTTTGGATGCGGCGGATCTTTCCAAAATCGGTTCAGGCCCGTCAGGGACTCAGCTTGCAGACGGAACCTACTCGGCGGCGTTTCACACGGACAGCAGCATGTTCCGCGTCAGCGAGGCATGCGACGGCAGAGGGACATTGACAGTAAAGAACGGGGAAATGACGCTTCACATTTCCCTCGGATCGAAAAAAATTGTGAACCTGTATCCCGGACTGGCGGCGGACGCACAGAAAGACGGCGCGGCGCTGTTGATGCCCACGGAAGATACCGTCACTTACAGCGACGGCATGACAGAGGAAGTTTACGGCTTTGACGTGCCTGTTCCGGCTCTGGAAACGGAGTTTGATCTGGCGCTGATCGGGACGAAAGGGAAATGGTACGACCATAAAGTCAGCGTTTCCGACGCGGCGCCTTTGGAAGGGGACACACCGACGGCAAAAACGGATATTTTGAAGGACGGTGTCTACAGCGTGGAAATCGCTTTTGAGGGCGGCAGCGGAAAGGCGCAGATCCTTTCCCCGGTAACCGTCACTGTTAAGGGCGGAAATGTAACCGCGAAGGCACAGTGGAACAGTCCGAACTATGACTATATGCTGGTAGACGGGCAGAAATACCTGCCGGTCAATACGGACGGCGACTCTGTCTTTGAGATTCCGGTTTCCTGCTTCGATAAACCGATAACGGTAGTAGGGGATACGGTGGCGATGAGCAAGCCCCACGAGGTGGAGTATACGATCACCTTCCGCTCGGAGACCATGAAAGAACAGTGACTTATAATGGCGTTTGTTGCAAAAGGGAGAAAGGCGGATGCAGAATCAACAATCATGCCGCAGGCAGCGGGACATCAAATTTGAAATGCGCAAGGGAACGCTGCTCCTCCTGCTTTTTGCCGGATTGACAGGTCTGTACGGCTGTTCAGATTCCGATTCGATGACGAAAGTGCGGACAGAATCGGTCCCTGCGCATGAGGAGACCGGGTATATGCATGAGGAAGCCTCGGAGACAGAGGCTTCCTCTGAACAGGAAACAGAAAGGCGAAGTGATTTCGCGTTGACCCGCGAGAGTAGCATGGATTTGCAGTATGCGGAGAACTTCACGGTGGATTATTATGAAGGCGGGTACGTGCTGCTCACCACGACGATGGACGGCAGGAAATTTCTGGTCGTGCCGGAAACAGAAGAGACGCCGCAGGATTTAGAGAAAGAAACCGTAGTGTTAAAATGTCCTGTAAAGGATATTTATCTGGTGGCATCCTCGGCGATGGATATGTTCCGTGCACTGGACGGGATTAACTGCATTGCTTTTTCCGGGCAGAAGGAGGAGGGCTGGTACATCGACGAGGCGAGGGAAGCCATGACGAGGGGGGATATGATCTATGCCGGCAAATACAACAAGCCGGACTATGAGCTGATCGTATCAGAAGGGTGTACGCTCGCCATAGAAAACATGATGATATCCCACTCGCCGGAGGTTATTGAGAAGCTGGAAGATTTTGATATTCCCGTTATGATCGAGTATTCCAGCTATGAGCCGCACCCGCTTGGCAGGGTGGAGTGGGTAAAGTTTTATGGCGCGTTGCTTGGCAGGGAAGCGGAAGCGGAAAGGATATTTGAGGAACAGGCGGCTATTTTTGAGCGCATGGCGGGGGAGAAAGGGACAGGCAAAACGGCAGCCTTCTTTTTTGTCACGGCGAACGGCCTGATCCAGGTGCGCCAGTCCTCGGACTATATTCCGAAAATGATCGAGATCGCCGGGGGAAAGTATGTTTTTGACAATCTGGGAGACGCGGAGACGAGGCGTTCCACCATGAATATACAGGTAGAGGAATTTTACGCGGGCGCAAAAGATGCCGACTTTCTGATTTACAACAGTTCCATTGACGGCGGCGTCTCCGATCTGGAAGAGCTGTTAAACAAATGCGGGCTGCTATCAGACTTTAAGGCGGTTAAGGAAGGAAACGTCTGGTGTACGACAAACGATATGTACCAGCAGTCTCTCTCCATCGGCTGTCTGACGGAAGATATCCATAATATGTTTTTGGGCAAAACGGAGGGGATGCACTATCTGTTTCAGCTTAGATAATCGGGAAAGGGAAACGGTATTCCCGGCATGGATTTGGGGACGGGATATGCATGGATAAGCACAGAAAATACAGATACATAATGGCTTTCGCTCTGCTTGCGGCATGTGTTCTGTTCTTTTTCATTCTCAATATCTGTATGGGGAGCGTAGAGATTTCCCTGTCGGAAATGATGCGTGTATGGAAAGGACAGAGCGGCACGGAGACCCTGCGGCGGATTTTGTGGGATATCCGCATGCCGAGAGCGGCGGCTGTGCTGATTCTTGGCGGCGCCCTCGCCCTTGCCGGATATCTTTTGCAGACTTTTTTTCACAATCCGATTGCGGGACCTTTTGTCCTCGGCATTTCCTCCGGCGCAAAGATGACGGTCGCCCTTGTCATGATTTTTCTCATGGGAAAAACAATCCGGGTGACGTCGGCGGATATGATTGCCGCCGCCTTTGCAGGAGCCCTCCTCTCTATGGGATTTGTGCTTCTTCTGTCGCGCAGGGTGAAGGGGATGTCCATGCTGGTGGTATGCGGCGTTATCATTGGCTACATCTGTTCCGCGGTCACAGAGCTGGTCGTGACTTTCGCGGACGACGCGGATATTATTAATCTGCATAACTGGTCAAGAGGCAGTTTTTCGGGAATGACATGGGAGAATGTAGAGGTTATGACGGCAGTCGTCGCCATGACCGTACTGTTTGTGTTCTGGATCGCAAAGCCTCTCGGCGCCTATCAGATGGGAGACGTCTACGCGGCAAATGTCGGTGTGAATCTCAAGCTTTTACGGGTTTGCATCGTCATCTTTTCCAGTATGCTGTCAGCGTGTATCGTAGCGTTTGCGGGTCCGGTTTCCTTTGTCGGCATTGCGGTGCCGCATCTGGTCAAAAAACTGTTCGGCACGGCGGAACCGCTTCTGATGATACCGGCATGTTTCCTGGGCGGGAGTACTTTCTGCCTGTTCTGCGATCTGCTTGCAAGAACCATGCTTGCGCCGACGGAGCTTAGCATCAGCACGGTGACTGCCATTTTTGGCGCGCCGGTGGTGCTGTGGATTATGGTAAGAAAAAAAGTGGATAAACATCATTAAGAAGTCGGGAGAACAGACTGTGTATAAAGGGCGTGGTTATCGGTATGAAACAATACTATTTTACAACGCAGAAGATGTGTGTCGGCTATGAGAACAAACCGCTGATTAAAGATGTGGAAATCACGCTTGAAAAAGGGGAAATCTTAACGCTGATCGGCCCCAATGGCGCGGGGAAATCCACCGTGCTGAAAAGTGTCGCGGGGCAGCTTGCACTGCTTGGCGGAACTGTATATCTGGGAGAAAGCGCCGTTTCCGAAATGAGGGGAAATGAGCTGGCAAAGAAAATGTCGGTGGTGTTTACGCAGAAGGTGAGAGCGGAGCTGAAAACCTGCAGGGATGTGGCCGCGACGGGGCGTTATCCCTACACCGGGCGGTTTGGCGTGCTGTCAAAGGATGACTGGCGGATTGTGGATGAAGTGATGGAGCTGACCCACGTCACAGATATCGCCGGACAGAATTTCGAGAAAGTCAGCGACGGTCAAAAACAGCGGGTGATGCTGGCAAGGGCGCTCTGCCAGGAGCCGGAAATCATTGTGCTGGACGAGCCCACTTCCTATCTGGATATCAGGTACAAGCTGGCCTTTTTATCAATCCTTAAGGAAATGCGGCAGAAAAGGAATCTGACGGTGATCATGTCCCTGCACGAACTGGAACTTGCCAAGATCATTTCGGATAAGATTCTTTGTCTGAAAGGGGAATATGTGGAGAGATATGGCACGCCGGAGAAAATTTTTGAGACGGATTTTATCAGGCGGCTCTACGGGATGGAGAATGACGGCTTTATGCAGGACGAAAGATTTTGCGCGTATATCCGGCAGCTGTCAACCATATAAGAGGTGAGGGATAGAATGGCAAAGGTGGTTATGGTTCAGGGGACCATGTCTGGCGCCGGAAAAAGCCTTGTCGTGGCGGGACTTTGCCGGATGATAAGGCGGGACGGATACCGGGTGGCGCCCTTTAAGTCCCAGAATATGGCGCTCAATTCCTATGTCACCAAGGAGGGGCTTGAGATGGGCAGGGCACAGGTCATGCAGGCGGAGGCGGCGGGAATAGAACCGCTTGTGTGCATGAACCCGATTTTGTTGAAACCGACAGATCATACAGGCTCACAGGTGATCGTGAGCGGGCGGGTGCTCGGCAATATGAGCGCAAGGGAATATTTTTCCTATAAGCGCAAATTAATCCCGGATATCATAAAGGCTTTCCGTCGGCTGGAAGAACTGGTAGATATCATTGTGGTTGAGGGAGCGGGCAGCCCGGCGGAAATCAATCTGCGGGAAAATGATATTGTAAACATGGGACTGGCTGATCTTTTGGACGCGCCGGTGCTGCTTGTGGGTGATATCGACCGGGGCGGAGTTTTCGCCCAGCTTTTGGGCACGCTGATGCTGCTTCAGGAGGAGGAGCGAAGCAGGGTCAAGGGACTGCTCATCAACAAATTCAGAGGGGACGCGTCCCTGCTTGATTCCGGCTTGGAGATACTGGAACAAAAAGGCGGTGTCCCCGTTGCTGGGGTGATTCCCTATATGGAGATCGACCTGGAGGACGAGGATAGTCTGACAGGCCGTTTCGGGAGAAAAGGACACGGAAAAATTGACATTGCAGTGATCCGCTATCCGAGGATTTCCAATTTTACGGATTTTAATGTCTTTGAACAGGTACCGGACGTGTCGGTTCGTTATGTCGCGTCCGCGGCAGAGCTTGGCTGCCCGGATCTGGTCTTTCTGCCCGGCAGCAAAAACACGATGAGCGATCTGCAGTGGATGCGGCAGAACGGTCTGGAGCAGGCTGTAAAGGACATAGCGGGGAAAATACCCATCTGCGGCATCTGCGGCGGATATCAGATGATGGGGCAGACAATCGCGGACCCTGAGGGAATGGAGGCCGGAGGCGCGGTGGGAGGCATGGGGCTTCTGCCGGTTGAGACGAAGCTGCAAAGAGAAAAGGTGCGCCGCCAGGTACGGGGAAAGATAAACCGCCTGGGTGGTACGTTTTCCGTCCTGACGGGGCTTGCCTATGAGGGATATGAGATACATATGGGGTGCAGCCGCATGCTTTCCCCTTCCGATGGGGCGCAGGAACCGGTTTTTGTGAGCGGCGGCATCCCGGACGTGTATGGCACTTATGTGCATGGGGTATTTGACCAGGGCGCGGCGGCTTCCGCCCTTGTGGGAGAACTGGCGCGGAAAAAGGGGCTTGTCCCGGAGAACAGGATTTGCAGTGATTACAGGGAGTACAAAGAGAAACAGTACGACCGGCTGGCGGATATTTTGACCAAGCATTTAGACAGGGAGAACATTTATGGAATACTCAGAGAAGCGCGGATCTGATCTTATGACTGTAGAGTCGTTGAAAGAACTGTATGTGTCCGCGCCGGACCCTAAGATATACGAAGCGGTGCTGAAAAATTGGGATGCCATAGCCAAACCCCTTGACGGACTGGGGCGGTTTGAGACAGTGACGGCGCGCATTGGCGCCATTCTGGGGACGGATCAGATCGACATTTCCAGGAAAGCCGTGATTATCATGTGCGCGGACAATGGGATTGTCGCGGAAGGGATCAGCCAGTCCGGGCAGGAGGTGACCACGGCTGTTGTCAGGCAGATGGCAAAGGGCACCTCGTCCGTGGGAAAAATGGCGGCGCTTCTCGGCGCCGACACGCTGCCGGTAGATATCGGGATGAGCGAAAAGGAGCGGATACCGGGCGTGCTTGACCGAAAAATACACTGCGGAACCAACAATTTCAGAATAGAACCCGCCATGACCGAAGCCGAGGCGGTACGAGCAATCCGAACGGGCATAGAGATCGTGTCTGATTGCAGACAGAAGGGCTATCAGATAATTGCCACAGGGGAAATGGGTATCGGAAATACGACCACCAGCAGCGCTGTCGCGGCAGCTTTGCTCTCCTGTGACGCCGGTGACGTGACAGGCAGGGGAGCCGGTCTCAGCGACGAAAGGCTGTTGCATAAGAAGCAAGTGATAGCGGAGGCAATCGAGAAATACGGATTGTATGGGGCGGACCCTATCCGCATTCTTTACACGGTGGGCGGATTGGATATCGCGGGACTTGCCGGTGTCTGTATGGGCGGCGGTCTGTTTCACATCCCGATTGTGCTGGACGGCGTGATCAGCATGACGGCGGCGCTGCTGGCAGAGAGAATTCTTCCTGGCACAGCGGCTTATCTCATTGCCTCCCACAGGGGAAGGGAGCCGGCCGTGGAGAAATTGACGAAAGCACTGCAATTACAGCCGGTAATAGACGCGGGAATGGCGCTCGGTGAGGGAACCGGGGCGGTTATGATGCTGTCACTGTTAGATATGGCGCTGTGCGTTTACCGCGATAAGACGTCTTTTTCGGATATGCACATTACACAATACGAAAGATATGGGTAACTGTTATTTTCAAATCGAGGAGGCATATTGTACAAAATGCTTTCTTGTGTCGGCTTCGTCGAATGGATTTTCTAAATATTCCAATTCAGGTAATGGAGCCGGACGCAATCGCCCTTTACTCGCCATCATGGCTCGGATCGGGCTTTTGCGGACATCCATGCCCGCAAATTGCTGGATACAGAATGGAATATTAAGAAAATCTCAGTCTCCTGCGCATGACAACTGCGAGAGTATTTTGTGCAATATGCTTATACAGGATTAAAAATGCACCTTTTGAAACTTTAATCGGATATGGGAAAAAAGATGATGGTTTTAGTGATTGGGGGAAGCGGGAGCGGGAAATCCGCCTATGCGGAGGAACTTGCCTGCACGCTGGCCGAAAGAGAAGATACAGCAAAATATTATCTGGCAGCCATGCAGGTTTTTGACCAGGAGGACGAGAGGAGAGTGGCGAGGCATAGGGCGCTCAGGAAGGGGAAAGGGTTTCTCACGATCGAACAGCCCGTTCGGATTGAGAGCGCGCTCGATAAGATGGAAACAGGTGGAAGGACTGTTCTGCTGGAATGTATCTCGAACCTCACCGCCAATGAGATGTTTTCGGGAACGCAGACATTTTCGAACGCGCAGACGTTTCATGAGACGCGGGTGAGAAAGGCGGAGGAGACGGTGGAGCTGATACGGCAGGGCATCGCGCAGATCAGGCGGGAAACCACCCATCTGATCGTGGTCAGCAACAATGTGTTTGAGGACGGCATCGTCTATGACCCATCGACGATGGATTATCTTGATGCCATGGGGAAGATCAACCGGCAGCTTGCGGCGTGGGCGGACCGGGTGGTTGAAGTGGTGGCGGGGATTCCGGTTCCGGTTGCCTGTGGAGGTACAGACGGGAATAGATCTGCGCTGTCGTGGTGAGGAGGCTGTATGCACATACTAAAATCGTTTTTTATCGCTTTTTCCCTCTACTCCCAAATCCCCCTTCCGCAGTATGAGTGGAAGGAGGAAGACATGAAATATGTTTTCTGCTTCTTTCCCTGGGTAGGGGCATTGATCGGCGTTTGCCTGTCCCTCTGGCTGTACCTGTGCGATCGGTTGCAGCTTGGCGGTTTGTGCCGCACCATGATTGGCGCGGCAATCCCCCTTTTGATCACGGGCGGCTTTCATGTGGACGGATTTATGGATACCGTGGATGCCCTGCACTCTTACCAGCCGAAGGAAAGAAGACTGGAAATCTTAAAGGATTCCCATATCGGCGCGTTTGCGGTCATAAGGTTTTCCGTGTACGGCATGCTTTTCCTCGGCGCCCTGTCTGAACTGGAAAACAGGGAACTGCAAAAGATTGTCTGCAGCGGATTTTTCCTGTCGCGATGCCTGTGCGGGATCAGTGCGGTTTCCTTTCCGATGGCGAAGAAGGATGGCTTGCTTTTCTTTTTTGCAGACCGGGCAGGAAAAAGAACCGTAAAGGGTTTTCTGTACTTACAGAGCGCCGCCTGTATCGGTCTGATGCTTTACTGGCATCTTCCGGCGGGACTGTTTGTGGCGGGGTGCGCCGCCGGTTTGCTTGCTTACTATTTTTACCGCAGCAAAAAAGAGTTTGGGGGCGTCACGGGCGACACGGCGGGCTGGTTTATCCTGCTTTGTGAGGGCAGCATGGTTGTGGCGGCGGCTGCGCTGGACATATTCCTATGCTAAAAGAGGATATCTATTTGCTGTTTGGATATGGGAATGTACCATAACATGGATGTGGAGAGAAAAATGAATTTAGTGATAGGCGGTTATGCGCAGGGAAAGCTGCAGTATGTGCTGCAGAAATATCAGTTGGAAGAGAACGTTGTCTGGGATGCGGCGCTGCCGGATGAGAAAGAAATGCTGTCAGAAATAATAGTGGTCAACCACTTGCATCAATGGGTAAGGAGCAGGCTGCTTGACGGGGGATGCCCGGAGGAGGAAGTACAGTCGTTTGTGAACCGCTGCGGGAACTGTATCATAATCTGCGACGAGATCGGGAACGGGATCGTGCCGATGGAGGCGTTTGAGAGAAAATACCGGGAACGGACCGGCAGGATGTTAATACAGCTTGCACGGGAAGCGGAAGAGGTGGAGCGGGTGATATGCGGAATCGGACAGAAGATCAAATAGTATTGGCGCTTATCCGTCATGGAGAGACAGAGGCGAACGCCAGACGGCGCTATCTGGGCAAAACGGACGAATCTCTTTCGGAACGGGGAAAGCAACTGCTGTTGTCCTATAAAGAGCAGAATCTTTATCCGAAAGCGGCGTATCTGTTTGCCAGTCCCATGAAACGATGTGTGGAAACGGCGGAGATACTCTATCCGATGCGAAAGCCGATTGTCTTTTCAGAGTGGGAGGAGATGGATTTTGGCCGTTTTGAATATAAGAATTATGAGGAGTTAAAGGACGATCCCGCCTATCAGCAGTGGATTGACAGCGGAGGGATGTCAGCCTTCCCCGGCGGGGAAAGCCGGGAAGCGTTTGTAAGAAGATGCGGGATTGGCTTTCGGAAAATGTTTGGGATACTGCAGGAAACGCCGCCAGACAATCAGGGCGGTAACAGCGCGGAGCCTGTCCTGGCAGCCGCCATTGTCCACGGGGGAACCATTATGGCATTGCTGAGTTCCTACGCGAAAGGAGACTGCCAAAAGGGATATTTCGACTATCAGGCTGCAAACGGCAGGGGATATCTGTGCTGGATAGGAAGCAGAAACCGAAATGCCGCGCCTGGGGATGGGAAGGTAGAGGCCGCCGCCCCCGCAATTTGGATTGAGGAAATTACGGAAATATAAGAGGCTGGCATGCGGAACAGGATTGAAAATGTATGCGCAGAGAGCAGGGAGGAAGCAGAGAATGATGAATTATCATATATTAGCCTTTTTTTGCGGCTTTATATTGGATCTGCTTCTGGGGGACCCCTGTTTTCTTCCCCATCCCGTGCGGTTGATCGGCAAGCTGATTTCAGAGACGGAAGAGCGGCTGCGCGGATCACAGCCTGCAGAGAGCGGGAAAGAAATCCGGCAGGGGACGGCGATGGTATGTGTCGTCCTTGTGGTTGTCGTAACCGCTGCGGCAGGTTGTTTATGCGCGGCGTACCTGATGCATCCTTTGGTGGGCGTGCTTTTGGAATCTCTGATGACATACCAGATTCTGGCCGTGAAATGCCTGAGAGTGGAAAGTATGAAAGTGTACCGATGTTTGCAGGAGGAGAATCTGGTGCAGGCAAGGGCGGCGGTCTCCATGATTGTGGGCAGGGATACGGACAGGCTGGACGGGGAGGGCATCGCAAAGGCGGCGATCGAGACGGTGGCGGAAAACACATCGGACGGGGTGATTGCGCCGATGCTCTATCTGGCTCTCGGCGGACCGGTTCTCGGCTTTTTTTACAAAGCGGTAAACACCATGGACTCGATGGTCGGTTATAAGAATGAAAAGTATCTGTATTTTGGCAGAGCGGCGGCAAAACTGGATGACGCGCTTAATTTCATTCCGGCGAGAGTCAGCGCCTGTCTGATGATCGCGGCGGCATTTGTCTTAGGTGGTGATTTTTCAGGCAGAAATGCGGTTCGCATTTACCGGCGGGACCGCAGGAAGCATGCCAGTCCCAATTCCGCGCAGACAGAGTCTGTATGTGCCGGCGCGCTTGGAATCCGGCTTGCGGGAGATGCCAGTTATGGCGGGAAAACAGTAAAGAAACCATATATCGGGGACGCGTCCCGCGGGGTGGAATACGAAGATATCAGACGGGCAAACCGCATGATGTATGTCACCGCATGGCTCTGTGAGATGATCTGTATGCTGTTTATGCTTTGCTTTATCAGGTAATTGCAAAACTCTTTCATATACATTGAGATTGTACAAATAACATAAATGGGGAGGAATGATAAGATGGCGGTCCACGGCGGGGATATTTACAGAAATTCCGTCAAACTTGATTTCTCGGTCAACACGAATCCGCTGGGGATGCCGCAGGCTGTGAGGGAAGCCCTGCACCGGGCGGTCGCGCGATGCGGCGTATACCCCGACATAAAGGCACAGGCGCTGAAAAAAGCAGTAGGCAGCATGCTCGCGGTGCCGGAAGAGTATCTTCTTTTCGGAAACGGGGCGTCGGAGTTGTTTATGGCGGTTACGCATGCCATAAAACCGAAAAAGGTGGTGATTCCCGTGCCTTCTTTCTACGGCTATGAATATGCGGCGTACGCGGCGGGAAGCGAGATCTTTTATGATGAACTGAAGCAGGAGAACGGTTTTCGTGTGACGGATGCATTGTGCGAAAGATTGACGGAGGATGTGGAACTCCTATTTCTGGCAAATCCCAACAACCCTACGGGCTGTCTGCCTGAGAGGGAAACGGCGGTGAACTTACTGAGGCACTGCCGGGGAAATGGCATATATGTCATAGTGGATGAATGCTTTATTGAGTTTTGCGAGGGCTGTCCGTCCCTGCTTTCCGAGATAGAAAAAAATGACCGTCTTTTGTTAGTCAGGACCTTTACCAAACTTTTTTCGATTCCCGGCGTGCGTTTGGGATATCTGCTCTGTAAAAACAAAGGGCTTCTTACCCAAATAGCGGGACAGCTGCCGGAATGGAATCTTTCCTGTTTCGCGCAGGAAGCGGGATGTGCCTGTGCCGGGGAGAAAGCGTTTATCACAGACACAGAAAGATATGTCACGCGGGAACGGGCATTTCTGGAGGAAGCGTTAAGGCAGAGAGGGTTCCTTGTGTTTCCTTCCGCGGCGAATTTTATTCTTTTTTACACAGAGGAGAAGGCGTGCGGAAGAACCCTGTACGGGCAGCTTTTACAGAAGGGGATTCTGATCAGGGATTGTGGAAATTTCCGTGGCCTTGGCAGTGGGTTCTATCGGATTGCGGTAAAGTCCAGAGAAGAAAATATAAGGCTGCTGCAGGCGCTGGCGCAGATAGAAGGAGAAGAAGAGACACATGTCTGACAAAACGGAAAGAGGGAAGGCGTATATGGGGAACATGGAATATGTGCTGCCGGAGGAGATTGAAAAGCGCAGTATGGAGATGATCAGTGAGGAACTGTCACAGAGAAATATCCGCATTCCAAAGGAGGAAGAAGGCATTGTCAAACGCGTCATCCATACTAGCGCAGATTTTGACTATGCCGATACGCTCTGCTTTTCGGAAGGGGCGGTACAGGTCCTGGAGAAGCTGATCGGGAACGGGGCGGACATTGTCACCGATACGAACATGGCGTTTGCCGGAATCAATAAAAAAGCATTGGCAGAGTTTGGCGGGCAGGTGCACTGCTTCATGGCGGATGAGGATGTGGCCACCGTGGCGAAAGCCACAAATATGACGCGGGCAGCCGTCAGCATGGAAAAAGCGTCCAGGATAGAAAAGCCTGTTATATTTGCAATCGGCAACGCGCCAACCGCCCTGATTAAGCTGTATGAAATGTCGATGGAAAAGGACTGGAAACCGGCTTTTGTGATCGGTGTGCCGGTTGGCTTCGTCAATGTGGAGGCGGCAAAAGAACTGATACTGGACACGCAGATTCCCTATATTATCAACCGCGGAAGAAAGGGCGGGAGTAGTATTGCGGCTGCCATCTGCAATGCCGTCCTCTATCGGATGAGGGATGTCAGGGCGGGCGGCCTTGCAGCGCCATCAGAACTGTCGAAGTAACACCAATGACATGATTGGGCAGACGCAAGGAATATAACAAGCAGACAGGGGAGGATGCCCGGATGCGTTATGGGTTCACAACGGGAAGCTGTGCGGCGGCCGCGGCACAGGCGGCAGCTTATATGCTTTTGACGGGAAAGACAAAAGAAAGCATTACCATTGAAACGCCTAAGGGCATTTTATACCATGCGAAAATTCTGGATATCTGCCGGGCGGAGGAGGAAGTAAGCTGCGCCGTGGAGAAGGACGGCGGGGATGACCCGGATATCACCACGGGGGCATGGGTTTACGCGAGGGTCTCCTACTTGAAAAACGCCGAAAGAAACAGGGATATAGAAAGCGGAAATCTTTCGGCAAGTGAAAAGGCATCCGAAAAGAATGCGCCGCGAATTATCGTGGAAGGCGGAACCGGCGTGGGAAGAGTGACAAGAAAAGGGCTGGACCAGCCGGTGGGAAATGCGGCGATCAACCGTGTTCCCAGAGAGATGATACAAAAGGAAGTGTTGGAGGTCTGCCGGGCAGCGGATTATCAGGGAAGCCTGAAAATCGAGATTTCCGTGCCGGAGGGAGAACGGCTTGCGGCGCAGACTTTTAATCCCCGGCTCGGCATAGTGGGAGGCATATCCATATTGGGGACAAGCGGTATTGTGGAGCCAATGAGCACGCAGGCAATCCTTGACACGATCCGGGTGGAGCTGCGCCAGAGAAGGGAAGAAGGCTTTACCTATGTGGCAGTTTCGCCGGGAAATTATGGTCTGGATTTTATGAGACAGACCTATGGCTATGATTTGGACCAAAGTGTGAAATGCAGCAACTTTATCGGGGCAACCATTGACATGGCGGTTGAACTGGGATTTCAAAAGATGCTTCTGACGGGCCATATCGGGAAACTGATCAAGGTAGCCGGAGGCATTATGAATACCCATTCCAGGGAGGCGGACTGCCGGATGGAGCTTCTTGCGGCATTTGCCGCACGGGAAAATTTGGAAACCGGGCGGATTTGCCGCATATTGGCGTGCGCGACGAGCGAGGAGGCAATCTCTATTTTAATGGAGAGCGGAAAACTAAGCCCGGTTATGAACAGGGTCGCTGACCGTGTCTGTTACTATATGGAATCCCGCGCGGGAGGAAAGCTGCGGGCAGACTGCATCTTATATGCAAATAGCTTTGGAAAACTGGCAAAAAGCGAAGGAGTGGAAAAATGGTTTACTTTGTTGGGGCGGGAACAGGCGCGGCGGACCTGATCACCGTCAGGGGGAAACGGCTGATTGAGCAGGCGGACGTCATCATATATGCGGGCTCTCTGGTGAACCCGGAATTGCTTGCCTATGCAAAAAAGGCGTGCGAGATACACAACAGCGCCCACCTGACGCTGGAGGAAGTCATCCAAATCATAGAGCGTGCGGAGGCGCACGGGAAAATGACAGTCCGTCTCCACACGGGAGATCCCAGCGTCTACGGGGCTGTCAGGGAACAGATGGACAAGCTGGAAAGACGCGGCATTTCCTATGAGAGCTGTCCGGGCGTCAGCGCCTGTTTCGGTGCCGCCGCCTCCCTTAATCTGGAATATACCCTGCCGGGCATTTCCCAATCCCTGATTATCACGAGGATGGAGGGAAGAACCAAAGTGCCGGAAAAAGAGCGTATTGAGTGTCTTGCGGCGCACCGGGCGTCCATGGCGGTTTATCTGAGCGCGGGAATGCTGGAGGAACTTGGCCGGAAACTGATAGCCGGCGGCTATGATAAAACGACGCCGGCGGCCCTTGTCTACAAGGCCACATGGGAGGAGGAAGAAGCCTATGTCTGCACGGTCGAAACATTGGCGGCTGTCGCGAAGGAACACGGTATTGCCAAAACCGCGCTGGTGCTGGTCGGGGATGCGATTGCCCATCAAAACTACCAGAAGTCAAGGCTGTACGCGCCTGATTTTGCGACGGCGTTCCGAAAAGCGAAAGAGCCGCAGACTGTTTCGGATGCGGCCGTGCCCGGCAAAACGGAAAAGCTGGACATACCCTCCGCGAAAATATCACTGTGCGTCATCAGCTTTACCCGCGCCGGTATGCTCCTTTCCACCCGCATAAAGGAAACCCTGATCGGTCGGCTGGCGGTTGAGCTGTATACAAAGTGCAAGGCCGGTATCGTCGATGCTGGGAGGGCGTCCATACAGGCATATGCCGGGGAGCCGCCCGTACGGACGGAAAATACCGACGCTGTCCGCCGGGTGGCAGGCCCCGTCGGGGAGTGGGCCGGGCAGCGGATGCGGGAAAAAAGCGCGATTCTGTTTATCGGCGCCTGCGGAATTGCTGTCCGGGCAGTGGCTCCGTTTTTGACGGATAAGCTTCAGGACGCCCCGGTATTGGTTATGGATGAGAAGGGAAACTATGTCGTTCCCATTTTGTCCGGTCACGTGGGTGGTGCAAACGCGCTTGCCAAAATGATTGCAAGAAAGATCGGCGCGCAGCCGGTGATCACAACGGCAACCGATTTAAACGATGTATTTGCCGTGGATGTATTCGCTATGGAAAACGGCTTTGCCATAGAAAACAAGGACGGGATCGCAAAGATTTCGGCAAAAATTTTGGCTGGAGAGACGGTTACGGCATCCATAGAAACAGGTCACTGCATTGCCCTTTTGGAGAGAAGCGGAATCTGTGCGGTTCCCTATCCGCCCGCAGGGCCGGTAGATCTGGTAATCACATCGGAGAAGATTGCGTTTGACGCAAGCCTGGTTCTGCGGCCTAAAGAATATATCCTTGGATTGGGATGTAAAAAAGGAAAAGAGGCGGGGAAAATCGAGCAGTTTATTGCAGAGAAGGCAGAAGATAACGGCATATTGATTTCCCAAATTTTTGCGGTCGCCTCCATCTCGCAAAAGAGGGATGAGGAGGGGATCTTAGCGTGGTGTCTGAAAGAAAAGATTCCGTTTTTGACCTATTCCGCGGAAGAACTGCAGGAGATGGAGGGCGATTTTACGGCATCCGCCTTTGTGAAGGAGCAGGTGGGCGTGGATAATGTCTGTGAGCGGGCTGCTTTGAAAGCCTGTGGCGCAGGCGGAGAACTGATCGTGCACAAATGTGCGGAAAACGGAATGACGCTTGCAGTCGCAAAGAGGCAGTGGTGAGAGAGGAGGTTTTAGATTGAAAAACAGAATTTATATCGTGGGGATCGGCCCCGGCAAGGAAGAAATGATGACGGGGGAAGCCCTGTATATTTTGGAGCAGGCCGATATCATCGTCGGTTATACGACTTATCTGAACCTCCTCGGAGAACGTTTTCAGGGGAAGGAACTGCGCGCTACGCCGATGCGGCAGGAGGAGGAACGATGCCGGATCTGCTTTGCGGAGGCGGAAAAAGGCAAAACCGTTGCCCTCATATGCAGCGGGGACGCCGGCATTTACGGGCTGGCATCCCTGATGTTTGAAATCGGGAAGGAATATCCGCAGACAGAACTGTCGGTCATTGCAGGGGTCACCGCGGCCAGCAGTGGCGCGGCTCTCCTTGGCGCGCCGCTTGGCCATGATTTCTGCACGGTCAGTTTAAGCGACCTGATGACGCCGTGGGAAACCATTGAAAGGCGCTTAAAAGCCGCGGCAGAGGGCGATTTCGTCATTGTGCTCTACAATCCGTCCAGCCATAAAAGAAAAGATTATCTGAAAAGAGCATGCCAAATTTTACTCCGCAGTATGGAGGAGGGCAGGGTGTGCGGATACGTGGAAAATATCGGAAGGAATGGGACCAAAACGGAAATCTGCACGCTTGGGGAACTGCAGGACAGGGAAGTCAACATGTTTACCACGGTATTCATCGGCAACAGCGATTCAGAGGTCATAGACGGCAGATTTGTGACAAAGCGGGGGTATGACTGCAGGAAACATTTATGACCGTTTACGGAGGTTCCTATGGAGGAAATTTTATCAAACAAAACAGCTATCTTTGCGGGGACGACGGAGGGGAGAAAACTCTCGGAGGTTCTTGCAGCGGCGGGAGTCACGCATACCGTCTGTGTGGCGACCGAATACGGGGAGATTGTTCTGAATCAGCACCCGCTCGTACAGATTCATCGGGGAAGAATGAACCGGGAAGAGATTGGGTCTTTTGTGCGGGAAGGACAGTTTACGCTCGTGATTGATGCAACCCACCCCTTTGCGGGGGAGATCACCCGCAATGTAAAGGCGGCAGTCGAAGCGTGCTGTCACGAAAAGCAGCCAGTTTCCTATCTGCGGCTGAAACGGGATGAGGGCGGGCGGCAGGAGCAGGGCGTCACTTATTTTGAGTCAAATGAGGACTGTGCGGCGGCACTGAAAGACATAAAGGGAAATATTCTCCTGACCACCGGCAGTAAGGAGCTGTCCGTGTACTGTCAAAACGAGGAGGTAAGGTCCCGGCTGTATGTCAGAGTCCTGCCAAACGTGGAGAGCCTTGTCCTTTGCGCGGAACAGGGCATCCGGGGAAAACAGATCCTTGCGATGCAGGGACCTTTTACGGCGGAAATGAACGAAGCCGTGATCCGACAGTATCATATTTCCTGTGTGGTGACAAAGGAGAGCGGCGCAGTGGGAGGCTACCCGGAAAAAATAGCAGCGGCAGCACGAACCGGCACGGCTGTTTTTGTCATAGGGCGCCCCAAGGAGGACGAAGGCGTATCCTTTGCGGGAATATGCCGCAAGCTGGAAACCCTTTACGGGACGGCGCTGTTCCCTCAGACGGAACCGCTGGAAATTACTTTGGCGGGAATCGGCATGGGAAATGAGAATGGGCTGACCAGGGAAGTAGGACAGGCGGTGCAGGAGGCCGATCTGGTATTCGGGGCGGAGCGTATGTTAGCCGCTTTTCCCCGCATATCGGAGAAATATCCCTATTATCGGGCAAATGAGCTGATCCCCTATTTGCGGAATCTGCAGGAAACCGGCCTGCTTACGGGCAAACGGAAAATCGTCGTTCTTTTCTCCGGCGACAGCGGATTTTACAGCGGCTGCCAATCCCTGTATACCGCGCTGGAAAAGGAAATCCGGGAAGGTCGTCTGATCGGAATGCTGCACATTTTACCGGGAATTTCATCCGTAGCGTATCTGGCGGCATGTACCGGGGAAAGTTATCAGGACGCGGTTATTTACAGTATGCACGGAAAACCGCTTTGCAATTTGGCAAACCGGATTGGGAAAAGCTCCAAAACATTCCTGTTGACATCGGGTGTAAAGGATGTCAATTATTTAGGCAAGGCTCTGCTGGACGCAGGAATGGATTCCTGTGAGATTATTACGGGCTGCCAGTTGTCTTATGACGGACAGCGGATCAGGCGCCTATCGCCCTCCGAGTGTGTGGAAGTGACAGAGGAAGGGCTGTACACATGTCTCGTGAAAAATCCGTATGCCAAGTCGGGGAGACTGACGCACGGCATAGCGGACGGACAGTTTATCCGGGAAACGGTGCCTATGACAAAGGAGGAGGTGCGGGAGGTCAGTATCTGCAAACTGCATCTGCGGGAAAAAGCAGTGGTTTATGATATCGGAAGCGGTACCGGTTCCGTTGCCGTTGAAATCGCGGGACTCTCGGATGAGATACAGGTGTATGCCATAGAGCAGAAGGAAGAAGCGGCTGCGCTGATTGAACAAAACAGGGAAAAGTTTGGACTGGAAAACATGACTGTAGTGAAAGATACGGCGCCGGAAGGATTTGCCGATCTGCCGGTGCCGACACAGGCGTTTATCGGAGGAAGCGGCGGCAGGTTAAAAGAGATTCTTGCAGCCCTCTGGGAGAAAAACAGGCATATGCGGATAGTCATGACCGCGGTCAGCATGGAGACCATCTGTGAAATAACAAAGATACTGCCTCTCTATCGGATCAAAGACGAGGAAATGGTGCAGCTGCAGGTAAGCCGGACCAGAAAAGCCGGAACACATCATCTGATGCGGGCTGAGAATCCGATTTGGGTCTGTGCGTTTACGTTTGATGGAGAGGAAGATTGAAAATAAGCCGGATAACCTTTCTGGCATGGAGGCAGCATGAAGCTGAGAAGACTTATGATAGCCGCGCCGAAAAGCGGAAGCGGAAAAACCATCGTCACCTGCGCGCTGCTGCAGACGCTAAAAAACAGCGGATGGAAAGCGGTATCTTACAAATGCGGCCCGGATTATATCGATCCCATGTTTCACACAAAGGCAATCGGCGTGCCAGCCAAAAATCTGGACACCTTTTTTACGGATGAGGAGGAGACAAACAGGCTGTTTTTACGGGACAGGACGGAACATGATTTTGCGGTGATCGAAGGCGTCATGGGACTCTATGACGGATTGGGCGGCGTGCGCAGGGAGGGCTCTTCCTACCATCTGGCGTGCGCCACGAAAACGCCGATTGTGCTTGTCGTGGATGTGAAGGGAATGGGACGTTCTATCATCCCCTTACTGGCCGGCTTCCTGCAATTTGATAGGGAACATCTCATTCAGGGCGTGATATTAAACCGCATTTCCCAAGGATATTATGAGACGATAAAGCCGCTGATTGAGGAGGAGCTGCCGGTCACGGTGGCAGGATTTTTGCCGGAGAAAGCATTATATCAGATCGGAAGCAGGCATCTGGGACTGCTCATGCCGGATGACTTGGGCGATAGCAGAGAAAGGCTGCGGGTCCTGTCGGAAGAATGGCAGAAGACCGTTTCTGTTGACAGCCTGTTAAAAATAGCGGAAAGTGCGAAGGAAATTAATATCGAGAAAGAAAAGGCAGTTTGGGAAAAAGCAAAAGCGACAGTTGCCGTAGCCCTGGATGCGGCTTTCTGCTTTTATTATGAAGACAATCTGCGGCTGCTGGAAGAAAACGGAGCAAAAATCCGATATTTTTCTCCCCTGTATGACGAAAAACTGCCGGACGGCTGCCACGCGGTTCTATTGGGCGGCGGCTACCCGGAACTGTATGCCCAAAAGCTGGGTGAAAACAGGAAAATGTGCGAAGCAATCCGGGAAGCGTCAAACGACGGAATGCCCATCGTGGCGGAATGCGGCGGATTCCTGTATCTGCACAGGACAATGACCGACCGTGAGGGGAAATGTTACCCTATGGCGGGCGTGATTGCCGCCGACTGTTACGATACCGGGAAATCTGTACGTTTCGGATACATAGAACTGCGGGAAAAGAAAAGCTGTTTTCTGCCGGAGAATACGTTAATCAAGGGACACGAATTTCATTATTATGACAGCACGGACAACGGTGCGGATGCCGTGGCGCTAAAACCGGTGACAGGGAAAAATTATTCCTGTATGATAATAGATGAGACACATTGGATGGGATTTCCGCATTTATATTATCCCTCAAATCCGGCTTTCGCAAAGTCGCTGGTAGAAAAAGCAATGCGGTTTGCCGTCGCAATTTAATCGCCGTCTGGCAGCGGCGATTCAGAGAAGTAAAGGGAGCGGTCAAATAGAATGGAAAATTCATATCGTTTTTTTGAAAACAGGGAGTGCAAATATTTTCCCTGTCATAAGGGATTGGCGGATTTTAACTGTCTGTTTTGTTACTGCCCAATGTATCTGCGGGAAAATTGTCCGGGCAATCCCAAATATTTTGAAAAAGACGGAAGAAAAATAAAGGACTGTACGGACTGTACGTTTCCCCATCAGCCTGAAAACTATGATAAGATTATGCAGGTGTTGAAAGAGTAAATATATTGTTTTCATGCAGAGATGCATTTATGTACGGATTATACTGCGAAATTTGATCCAACTATGAAATAAATGTGTATTTGTTTCATAGTTGGATAGATACTGCTCCGATGTTTAGTCACTGTATTCTAATCCAAAGTAATCCATAAATACCTTAAATTTATCTTGGGCTGCCAGGCAGGTATCTATTAAATATCCCGGTTCATTTTCCCATTCTTTTAAACCGCGATAATAAAATGCCTTCATGTCATCGTCAATGATAAACGGCGTAATTCCATTTCGCAGACATTCTTTAAACATAATAAGTCTGCCGATACGTCCATTTCCATCCTGAAAAGGATGTATCTTTTCAAATTCATAATGAAAGGCGATGATTTCCCGCAATGTTTTCGATTTACTCTGATTGTATGTTTTCAGTAACTTTTTCATCTCAGTAGAAACATCGTCAGGCTTTGTAGTTGGTCTGCCACCCACCTCATTTTCAAAACGTTTATACTCACCAACCGCGAACCATTTTTTTCTACTATCGGAAGTTCCTGATTTTAAGATAACGTGAAGCTGTTTTATAAAGGATTCATTTAATCGATAATTAGCTGATTCTATGACCTGATCAATACAACTAAAATGATTTGATGTCTCAACAATATCATCTACATTTATCGTTTTATCCTGTATGCCGATTGTATTTGTCTCAAAAATATATCTTGTTTGGTCATGTGTAAGCCTGTTTCCTTCCATATGATTAGAATTGTATGTCAGTTCAATTTGTACCTTATGATAAATTCCGCCGGGTATATGGGACTCTTTTTCCAATTTTAATCGGGTTAATAGATCCGTTGCTGTTTTCCCGGTTCTTTGCTTTCTTGTAGGCTTTACTGCTTCGTTCGGGATCTTCCATGTTTTACCGTCAAGTACCGCACCGGGAATCTTACCCTCGGAACAATAATTCCGTACACTTCTCTCAGATACATTCCATTTTTCTGCCGCTATATGGACACTCATATATTTCATAGGAATCTGACCTCTCATAAATGTTCTATCGGAATTATTATACCATTATCGGCAAAATATATCCATGATTTCATAAATAGAATCACATTATATTTTGCCGATAGCCATTACGTTTTTACTTATTATGTTGTCTTTTTTTTCGGGATGCCGGATAACGGTTTTTAAGTTTTCTGGCTTACTATTCACACTCCTACTCTTTCAGCCCTACATAGATATGAATCTCCGCGCCATTTCCCATATTATCGTTCTGGTATTCCTCAAAATCGCATTGAAAAGCCCTTGTCAGGTTCATCTGCCAGATCGCCTGCCAAGCCCCGGCGACCGCCTGCACCATATTGCCGTGTACCACGAATTTCGCGTACCGGCCGCCTGGAATATGACAGACGGCAAAGTCATCTCCATCGGGGACATCAGTGGCCTCACATGCGACAAATGCGGTGTAATCTGCCTTTTCATCTCCAGCGTAATCGGTGTAAATCCCCAGTGCCTTTGCATTCGCCTTTTTCGGTATGGCGGCGTATATGCCCTCGTTATAAAAGCGGTTCCACAGACCGCCGATTACGGCGCCCATATCGGGTGAGGTATTGTTGGTTCTGGCCGATATGCCGACTGCAATTTTTCCTTCAAGAGTTACCATTTCATATTCCATTTTTATGATCCATCCTTTCGTTTGATGTTCCTGCCGCATACTTTTGAGAAACGGCTGGGGTGATTTGATGAATCCATCTTATCATGGCAACCACGACAACTGTATGTCATGTTTCGGCGAAAGGTCTGTATTTCCGGCAGATTCCTTCCGCAAAGCTTAGAACCTCCTGCCGCAGTTCCATAGGCTCTAAAAGCTCTGCCCCGCCGCCGAAGGAGGAAATCCAGCCTACCACGCTCTGCTTGTCAAAAAAATCGGAGGAAAAAAGAAGCATACCATCTGGTAAAGTTTCGAAACTTTCCGGGCCGAATTCTTCCACCAGCCGCCATTTGAAGGCGGGATCAATTTTTGCCTTAACCTGAAACTGAGGCGGGAATATCTGTTTCGGACTCAGGTCGGGAAGAGAAACCGCGCGCTTTTCAAAGGTCTCCCCCACGGAGAGATCCGTCATCCGCATCAGCTTAAACAGCCGGAACTCTTCTCTCCGCTCGCACCACCCCCAAAGATACCATCCAGCCCACTGGAAGATCAGATCATAAGGCTCCACGGTTCTTTTGGACTCTCCTTTCGGTGAAAAGTAAATAAAAGAAACTTTATTTGAGGTAAGAATGGCATTGTGCAGAAGTTCAATTTTGGGGGATAGGGCGGATTTATACCAGGAGGACAGATCAATGAGAATATGTGTGTCACCGGCTAAAAGGCTTGATGCGCCCGCAGAAAGCTTTTCCATAAGCTGCAGATACTGATTCGTGCCGCTTATGCTGTCCAGACTCCGAAGCCCCGCCAGAATGGCCTGCATATCCTGTGTGGTAAACAGCGTGCGGTCTATTTTGTAGCCCTCCATGATGGAGACGCCACCGTTTTGTCCCTGCTCTGTTACCAGAGGAATCCCAGCCAGACACAGCGCCTCGATATCCCGGTTGATGGTGCGTCGGGAAACCTCGAATTTCTCCGCAAGGTATGGGGCAGTGACTTTTTCCTTTTGCAGCAAAATGGATAAAATGCCGATCATTCGGTCGATTTTCATGGATGTTCTCCTATTATTTCGCAGCATAATACGGCACAATCAGATGCGCATCCGCGTAGATTGCGTCACTTGTCAGGCTGTTGATCTGCATAACTTCACGGATATACTCATAAACAGATCCGTAATGCGCCTCGTCCATATAGTATTCCGCGATAGACCAGAGAGTGTCATTGTCTGATACGACAATGCTCTTATAATATTTAGCAGTTTCCTGCGAAGGGTCATTCTCCGCGTTGGAGCGGAAAGAGCTGACCGCGATGGAGGTGGTCACTATCAGGCAGAAAGTCAATATAAGCAGTAGGAAGTTTTTTCTCATCTCTCGTATTCTGCGTATGCGGTTGTTGCGGATTCTTCTCTCGCTTCTGATATCCTGGGGTCTGTAACAGCGCTGTGTCATGGTTCTGCTCATATATGTCTCCTTTCTACCCGAACAAATGTTGTGAACGAATGTTCTATATATGCATTATATCGAACGTGTTTTCGGATGTCAATACTCTCTCAAAAAATAATCGAACAAATTTTCTGAATATATGTTTGCTTTTTGCCGGACACTGTGCTATGATTAAATATATAAATTGTCAGAAAATAATCATCGGTCCGAAAAGTTCGGGGAAAGGATAAGGATTTTACGTATGGCACAGGGAAAGATCACTGTAAAACAGCAGCAGATTCTTGATTATATTAAGGATGAAATTTTAAAGAGAGGATATCCCCCGGCTGTCCGGGAGATCTGCGAGGCGGTTAACTTGAAATCGACCTCCTCCGTACACTCCCACTTGGAAACGCTGGAGAAAAACGGTTATATCAGGAGAGATCCCACGAAACCCCGCGCGATTGAGATATGTGATGACAATTTCCAGATGGTGCGCACGGAGATGGTTTCCCTGCCTGTGATCGGTCAGGTGGCTGCGGGACAGCCGATTCTGGCAGAGCAGAATATCGAGAGCTATTTCCCTGTTCCAGCGGATATGGTGCCGGGTGGTGAATCCTTTGTCCTTAAGGTTAAGGGCGACTCCATGATTAATGTAGGGATTTACAGCGGTGACCAGATTTTTGTAAACTGCTGTCAGACGGCGTCAAACGGGGATACCATTGTGGCGTTGATTGACGATTCAGCCACCGTGAAGACTTTCTATAAAGAAGACGGACATATCCGCCTGCAGCCGGAGAATGACACGATGGAGCCCATCATAGTGGATGACTGCCAGATTCTGGGCAAAGTGTTCGGGGTATTCCGCCTCTACAAACATTGATACGAAAAGATAAGAACAGCCAGGCCTATATCTCAAATAAATTATATTTGCTCTGAGGGCTTTGTCTGCTGAATTTCCAGAGAGCAGCCGGCAAAGTTCTCAGGGCATATTTATATACAACAGCTATCATGTGGTAATATATGCTCTCTTTTTTGTGCAGAAATTGAGAGGAAAGAAAGAAAAGAATTTTATATACTAATACTGTCAGGAGGATTGTACAGCATGGAATGGATTGAGAAATTAAATGAGGCCATAAACTATATGGAGGAACATCTGACAGATGAGATTGATTACGAACAGCTTGGGCGTATCGCCTGCTGTTCTTCCTATCATTTTCAGAGAATGTTTGCTTATATGGCTGGCGTCCCGCTATCAGAGTATATCCGCAGGAGAAAAATGTCACTCGCTGCAGTTGATTTGCAGGGAAAGGATGTGAAGATTATTGATGTGGCAGAAAAATACGGTTACCACTCTCCCACTGCGTTTAACAGAGCTTTCCAGTCCGTCCACGGAATAGCCCCGTCCGCTGTAAAGAATGAGGGTGTTTCCGTAAAGTCCTTTCCGCCTGTTTCGTTTAAAATAACAGTCAAAGGAGCGGAAGAAATGAACTATCGGATAGAGACAAAGGAGGCATTCCGCGTGATCGGCGTGTCGGTGCCCCTGCAAAAAGACATCGAGGATAACTTCACAGTGATACCATCTAAATGGCAGGAGGTATCCGTAAACGGAACCCTGCAGAGACTGGCTGGAATGATGGATATGCCGCCTATGGGTGTTCTTGGCGTGAGCGTCTGTAATGATAAGGAAGCATGGAGATACTATATTGCGGTGCCGTCCTCAAAAGAAAAAGCAGACTTTGAGGAATATACCGTCCCGGCGGCTGTCTGGGCCATTTTCCCGGGAGAAGGCACGAACCAGTCCATTCAGGAGCTGGAACGGCGCATTGTAACGGAGTGGCTTCCCACATCGGGGTATGAATACGGCGATGCCCCGGATGTAGAAGTCTATCTGAATCCCGATCCGCAAAATGCAAAATACGAAGTGTGGATTCCAGTGGTAAAGAAACAGTAGTTTTTATTTTTTGAAAATTATAATTGGTAATGAACTGACAAATAATATATGTTTGTATGAGAAGTTATTTCCAGCATAGCAATTTCCGATTCAGACATACTACATAGTAATCGCAACTGCACAGCTTTTGCAGATGTGATTAAAGAATCAGTCTCTCACTTATTTGTACGGGGGTTGATGTCTTATGAAGGGGGAAGGAAAATGAGAAACAGAGCTTTAGACTGCCTTGCCCTGACAATTGCCATCATCGGCGCTATCAACTGGGGATTGATCGGACTTTTCAGCTTTGACCTTGTGGCATTTATTTTTGGTAACATGTCATGGTTCTCCAGAATCATTTACGCCCTGGTAGGTATCGCCGGACTGTATATCATCACATTTTATATGTATACAAACGACAATATGGCAGAGTCGAACAAGGCATAGGTACGGACAGAGTAAAACAGAGTAGAAAAACAGCAGAGAAAGAAACAGAACCGGCGGTATCAGATACCCCGGTTCTGCCTTTTCTGGAGGCATTGTGTCCGCCTGGAGCGACCGTTGGCAAAGAGTCCGGCCCGTTATCATTC
This sequence comes from Lachnospiraceae bacterium UBA7143, assembly GCA_002491905.1. GTDB lineage: Bacteria > Bacillota > Clostridia > Lachnospirales > Lachnospiraceae > UBA3282. The sequence continues at coordinate 266,041 of DKWV01000011.1, forward strand.
TTCCAATGAAGCCTTGTCTGTCAGCACGCCGTCCCGCCAGATCCGTTCCAGATCATAAAACAGACGGTTCTCCCGGTCAAAAATATGGATGATCACGTCCTGAAAGTCCATCAGGACCCAGTTGGCGTTCTGATATCCTTCCATCTGTCTTAAGTTTACGCCCGCCCTTCCAAGGGTCTCCGATACATTGTCGGCCATAGCCTGAATCTGGCTCTTATTACTGCCGTCAGCGATGATAAAATAATCTGCGATGGTGGAAATCTCGCTGATATCAATGATGCGGATATCCTCCGCCTTTTTATCCTCCAGTGCATTTACCGCCAAAAGTGCTGCTTCCTTCGTGTTCATAACGATACCTTACCTTTCTCTGAGTCATATTGATACATGGTATTTTACTGCCTTTTATAGTACTGATAGGTTTTGCCTGTCATATCGTCTACCTGACCGTCCGTAGTCCGCAGATATGCCAGCGTGTTTGCCAGTATCTTTTCCATCGTCCAGTCCAGATCCTGAAAGGCGATCCTGCGGATCATTTCAAGTTCCGCAAGCTGTTTCCGGCCCGGTTCGATATAGTCCGCAATATAAAGGATCTTTTCCAGCATGCTCATATCGGGACGCCCCGTCGTGTGATAACGGATTGCGTTTAGTATATCCATATCCTCCACGCCGTATTTGTGTTCTGCCAGATAGGCACCGGCTTTGGCGTGTAAAAGCGCCGTTGGATTGGCACGCTCCACCGCTGTCACGTTTAGGTGCGCTTTCTCGCAGATGGCTACCAACTCCGACCCGTGCATGGATTTGGCGCAATCGTGCAGAAGCCCTGCCGTCATGGCCTTTTCCATATTCTCGCCGTGGGCCATCGCCAGAGAGGCGGCCGTATAGGCCACCCCCAGGGTGTGGGTATAGCGCCCGGTGGACAGTTCCTTTTCCATCGCCCGGCGAAGCTTTTCCATTTCAGACTGATGTTGACTTTGACTCATAGAAGGTATCCTTTCTTTCCCGGGAGACAGCTATGGTGTCTTAAACCACGCTATGATCCGCGGGTTGATTTTAAAGTTTACGGTTTTTTGGCCGCCATACTCTCCTACGCCCTGTATGGTGACTTTGGCAGTTCCCTTCTTTCTGTTATTCACATAAGAGACAATCGTATAGTTATCCTTGGAGAGTTCCTGGCCATTCAGCTTTACTACCAGATCCTCCTTTTTGAGGACGACAGGTTCTAGGTCATATGTTTTTATCACGCCCTTTTTCAGGGATACGCTGGCTCCTTTCAGACTCATCTTAGCGGCAAGGACACGGTAGGAAACTTTGGTTTCCCCGGTATAATTCTTGGTTCCTTCTATCGTCACAGTCAGTACGGAGCCTGCCTCCACTTGGTCTTTCGGGCCGAGCACAACGCCGTTTTCGTCCGTGAAGGTATAGGTCTTCAGGAAATCCGTACCGGCAGACAGAGCTTTGCCGTTTATATCCGTTATTTTCGGCGTACTCTTATATCTGCCTGCGCCGGTTTTTCCGACCGTCTCCCCTTTCTTCTGATTCGGTGCGGCGGCCATTACATCCTCCGCCGTGATGGGAAGTGTACTGATATCCTGAGCTACAATAGAGAATTTTTTCTCTAGCAGGGAATCTTTGAAATTGCCTTTTCCTTTCACTGTATAGGAAGGCGCCTTTGCGTCATCTTTTGATGCCAGTTTTGTGTTGTTTTTGTAGCTGACTGTATAATCCTTTCCTTCTGTCAGTACGGTCTCCCCATATTCCACGGTAACCTTCGGCTTTGCGCCGCCCTTTTCGTAGGGAACGGAGTCACTTGCCAGAGAGGTTGTGATCTGCGTCGCAGCAGTTTGGTCTTTTAGGGAATACGGCGTAATCTTGAAGGTTTTTTTCACCGTGCCGGTATAGCCGTTTATTCCGGTAATGGTAGCGGTAGCTTTATTTCCAGCGTTGGTTACATTCTCATAAGCCAAGGTATAGTCCTTGTTATACTTCATCTCAATCAGCGTATTTTTGTCTTTCTTATAATAAAGCGTAAAAGACTGTCTCAAGGGCGTGCCGTTATAGGCCAAGGATGGTTTCCAGTCCTTGTTATCGCTGCCAAAAGAAAGTTTGGCGGCAGTAATCGGTGTTCCCGTGATTTTGAAAGTTTTGCTTACCGTTCCCGCATATTTTTCTCCGATTCCGGTAAAAGTCACCGTGTAAGTTCCAATTGTATTTGCGGTGGTATCAAAAGTCACGGTATAATCAGTGCCCTTTATGAGTTCATCACGGCCTTTCTTTAAGGTAACTTCCTCATCCACCTGAATGTTTGCCTCTCCCAATGTCTTTCCCTGAAGATCCGCCCAAGGGATGTTTTTCAATTTTCCTTTAAACGACACTTTGCCAAGAAGCGTTTTCTTTGTAACAGTCAGTGAAATATCCCGCGTGCCAGTGAAGTTTCCTTTGCCGGAGACAGTGACGGTATATTCGCCCTCATCTATACACTCTGTTACTTCTGTGCCGCCTTTTGTGATTTTGGTTACTTCAAAGTCCTTTTTATTGGCAAGTTTCTTCCCGTTCCAGGTCACTGTTGGGGTAACCGTGAGTTTTCTCCCGGTATGGGCCAGATACAGGTCGGGGATGACAACCTCTGTTTTCGCAGAGGTGATGCTTTGTGGATAAATTGTGAAAGTTTCCGTGTCGGAGCCGCTGTAATTACCCTTTCCTTTGACGGTTACCGTAGGCATCTTCTTCGGATCATCTCCAGCATATACATTTGTATTATTCTTGTAGGAGACGGTATAATCCGTTCCCAGCGTGAGGAGTTTGTCACTGTCATATACCTTTACTGTTGGCGTAATGGCTTTTCCCGTGTAGAGCTGGACAGCAATCGTTTCAATCCGAAGACCTGTCTTTGCGGAGACCCATCTTGCATACAGGGTAAGGTCGCCTGTGGTCCCGGCAGGAATTTCATCGATGGGACTGCCTGAAAAATCTTTCTCCAGATACCAGCCCGCAAATTTTTTACCAGAGTTTTCGGCGGCAACTGCGTCCTGTAATGCAAGTGCTGACTGTGAAGTTTCCACATTGTAAGTGTTCGGGTTGGCAGTGGGATTAGTGCCCAGTACCGTTCCGTTATCGACAACGAGATTTTTATAGGCAATGCTAAAGGACATCAAATTATAATTTGCGTGTATATCGGTATCCGCAGAGATGTTTTTCCATGCAGTATCGGGTTCCTGCCAGCCGTTAAATTGATAGCCCTTCGGCGCCGCCGCGCTCATTACGGCCTCGTCGGGTGGTGTGGCACTCTGGCCTCTGAATACTTTTTCTTCTTTCGCCAGTTTGTCATTTAAACCTAAAAACCTGACGGTATACTGTCTTGGCACAATCGTCACCTGACAGCGCGCACAAATACCTTCCTCATCCTCATCCGTGGGCAGGGTGGCTTTTACCGTGAGAGTCCGCGGTTCCTCAGTGCTTGTCAGCCTGCCAGCGGCAATCGTCGTATTACCACTATCGTCGATTCCAAACGTGATCAGAGAGGCATCATAGACAGAGTCCACTTTCCAGCTCACTTCATCCCTTTCGTACCCTTTGGGAAGTTTGGTGATCTTTATGACGGCTTTTTCTTCTTCCTCTATCGTTATCTCAGGGGTAATCTCCATCTGGCCGGGGACGGTAACCTGACAGGAAGATGTCTGTTCTCTCCCGGCATAATCGGTGATTGACGCCGTAACGGTACATTTGCCGGTTGCTGAACCAGCAATGATCTTATGTGTGACTGAAGTAACATTTCCATCATCATCAGTTGCAGAGTCCGTCAGTCCATCCGCGATCTCGGAATCATTGCTGCTCCACGTGACTGTGCTTGGATCGGCGCCTGTGGGCAGCGTGAAAGAAACCCTTTTTTCCTGACCCTGCTGTACGGTCACGGAAGACGGCGAAATCGACATCTTAGGATTTCCGATCCGAAATTCGCTTTCGTTGACACCGCTGTCTGCATAGCCGTCCAGTTTGGTGTAAGCCTTGATGGTGGTCTTTGTGTTTATGGTTATCGGCGACTGGTAGAGAATACCGTTCGTTTCAGGATCCTGCCCGTTCGTGGTATAGTAAATGCTGGCTTTCGTCACTCCCTTTACCGAGAGGGAGACCTTGCCGCCCTTGTCGATCAACCAATAATCATTGCTGCCACCGTCCGCGGTTTCCTCCGACATTGCCCCGCCGGAATCGCTTCCAAAGGAAGGATACGGGAGTGTCATACTCATTCTGACATCGCAGGTGGCATAGCATTCCTGTCCGCGGTAATCTTTGGCGATGGCGGTGATCTGGGCTGTGCCTGTGCTCTGCCCAAACTGCAGAATAGCACCTTTTTCTGTCTTTTTCTTTATCTTTACAAGCCGTTCGTCGCTGGAGACCCAGGTGACATCCTTCATCTCACAGGTATCGGGAAGCTGTTTTACCTGAATTTCCTGATCGGGCGCACCAGGAATAGTGCGAATGTTAACCGGCGATATTTTCAAATCCGATCTGTATCGTGTTAAAGTGCCCCGGATTGTATATACATCTGAAAGAGTATAGTTTCTGTTCCTCGGATCGTTCTTGGGCTTAGTTCCAAGTACAAACTGCAACGGATACTTGTCATTACTATAGGTGAAACTTCTGCTATACTGAGTCCCAGGCCTTGAAAGGTTGCCGGTGTCAATGCCTCTTGAACCAGTTGAATAAAAAATGGCATATTCCATATTCGGATCTTCCGTGCCAATATAGGTCAGTGTACAATTACTCCTGTTTGCGCTGATCTCCCAGGTGTTTGGTTCTGTATCACTCTTTTTATAGTCTGGCTGCATACCGTCGCAGTAAAAAAGAATATCCCCGCATCGGATGCCATCCGATTCACTGGGCGCCGGAATGATAACCTTGCAAGTCGCGCTTACTTTCTGCCCGGTCTTTATGTTTCTGACTTCAGCCGTCACGGTAGCCTCTTGGGGAAATTTTTCTGGGGTTCTTCTTACAGACAAAGTACCCGTGGTACGGTTTAGCGTTAGATACTGGGTGCTATCAAGACTAAAAGTTGTCTGCTGATTTTCTGCGACAGCTCCCTCGGGCTGTATTTTTACCCCTAACTTCTTACGCTGTCCCGGCAGGATACTGATCCCGGATTCGGGAATCGCAGCGCCGTTCTGATCGACGATGACAATGCCCTGCATTACCGGTTGGAACTCGACCTTGCAGGTTCTTGTGATCTCACCGATCTTCGCGCTTACAATGCCTGTTACCACGCCGCCGTCGGACGCCTCCGCTTGTTTTAGGGTCACCTTACCATCCGTAACTGAGATCCGGGCATTGCCTGAAGACCATATGACGTCATCTGCAACAGCGTTCTCCGGGGTCAGCCTGACATGGAGCTGTCTATACGAAGTCTCCTCTATATAGAGAATCTTTGTCTCATCTAACAGATTGCCGCCTTCGTCCACGATCGCAAAGTCTTCCATCGGAGGCGCTTCCTCCTCCAATGACATCAGAGTGTTTGCTGATAGGGAATTATCGGAAACCGTTTCGGTGATCAGCTCATCTTTCGGTTTTTCGATTTCCTGATCCCCTGGAATTTCAGGCTCTTTCCCGTCCGGGTTTTCAGGGTCGGTTTTCCCCGGATTTTCGGGAACAGGGTTCACGGGATCCTGTTCGCCGTCATCTTCCGAGATCCCGTCGTCAGTATCCGATGGAGTCGGATTCTCTTCATCAGAGGAAATCACGTTTTCTTCCGAATTTTCCGACCCATCAGCAGCACCATCGGAAAATGCTGGTTTCTCCGAATCTTCGGCCGGCGTCTGTTCTTCTCCTGACGGATTATCACTCCCTGACTCCGCCTCGCTTATGGCAAGGGGGGGGGGGTAAAACCGTACCTTCAGCAAAGGCCAGACATGACATGCCCTCGCTTGTGAAAAGGATAGCAGCGCTCAATAAACCCGCTATACATTTGAATGCTTTTCGTTTTCTCATAATGGATTCCTTTCTACATGAAGTTTGATGGATAAAATATAAACGCAGACTAAACAGCCTGCGTCCATTATATCATAAATCTTCTCTTTTTACGACTCCTTTTCATAGAGCCGGTTTTGCCGGATATACGCTTCCACCGCCTCCGGCACCAGTCCGCTCAGGGACGCTCCCCTGCGCGCCATTTCACGGATCTGTGTGGAGGATACATCCATACCCGCAAATTCCAGTATCTCAACGGAAGCACAGTATTTTTCACACAGATACCGCGCCTGGTGAAGAAGACGCTCTTGCGGCAGAACACGGTCAAAATCACTGCCGGTTGTCTCTCCGTCCACCCTGCAGGCAAAAGACTGCCCAGAACCTGCGTCAGTGGATGCCGTCCCTGTCCGCAACGCTGCCAGAATCGTACAGTTTTGGAAAATCAGCTCCGGGCTTTTCCAATCCTCTACGGCGTACAGGCTGTCAGCTCCCAGAATAAAGTAGTATGCCGCCTCAGGGTCTATGCGTCTCAGCTTTTTCAGGGTGTCGCATGTGTAGGTGTGCTTCCTCTGTAAGGCATCAGAAGCCTCCATCCTGGACAGCTCGAAACCGGGCATGTTCCTGATGGCAAGGGCTGTCATCTCACAGCGGGTCTGTATGGGCAGAACCTCCTTTTGGTTCTTCATATAGGGGACGCCGCTTGGCATGAACAGCACTTTTTCCAGCGCGAACTGCTCTTTTGCCTTTTTAGCAATCGCCAGATGCCCGTTGTGGATAGGATTGAAAGTGCCGCCCATAATGCCGATTCTTTTCATGCATTTCCCCCTTTACGCTCTTTACCTGTAGCTTGTACGGCACTGTACAAAATCATGCCAGTAACAGTTACTTTGGCAGGACTATTTTGGGATTCTTCTTGTCCGGCTTATAGAGGATGATCTTCTTGCCGATCACCTGCACCACCTTGGAATGGGTCCTCTCCGCTACCGCTTCGGCGATCATACGGGGATCGTCCCCGCAGTTTTTTAAGACGGCGATCTTCAAAAGTTCCCTTGTATTGAAAGCATCCGCTATGGACTCTGTAAATTCCGGCGTCAGGCTGGATTTCCCCACCTGAAAAATGGGGTCTGTGCCGTTTGCCAGACTCTTCAAATATGCCCGCTGCTTGCTTGTTAATTCCATATATTAAAGTCTCCTTCTCTAAGTCACTCGCGAACCCGCGCTTACGCGCTCCATGTCCGCCTTCGTCGGACGTTCGCTCGTTAAGTGCGCAGAAAAAACAAATGTCTGCTGCGCAGCCGCTTGTTTTTTCTTTGCGCTACTTATAATAATCAAACGACAGCCCGTACATTCGGACGGTGCTGCCCTCCTTGATGCCAAGCGCCTCAAGCTGTTCTAAAATCCCCTGCTTGCGCATAAAGTCCTGAAAGAATTTAAAGCCCTTCTCCGATTCCAGATTGGTGTAGGAGAGCATCTTCTCAATGCGCGGACCCTCCACCACATACTCGTCCGCCGCCTCGTCATAGACCACGGTAAACGGCTCGTTTTCGATGTCAAAGTGAAATTCTGGGAAGAATTCCTGCTCAAAGGTCAGGGGTTTGCTGTCCTCCATTTCACCAAGGCGGTTACTTACAGCGTAGAGAAGCTCCCGCACGCCTTTGCCGCTGATGGCGGAAATGGCGTAGACTGGAATGCCCTGCGGCTCAAATTCCGCCCGGATCTTTTCCACGGGATCGTCGTCCTTCTCATAGATCATATCAATCTTGTTGGCGGCGATGATCTGGGGCTTTTCGGCCAGCGTCCTGTCGTAGTCGGCCAGCTCCCTGTTGATGGCATAGATATCCGCTATGGGGTCGCGCCCCTCTGTGGAGGCCGCATCCACGATATGCACAATCAGCCTTGTCCGTTCAATATGGCGCAGAAATTCATGGCCAAGGCCAACGCCCTCCGACGCACCCTCAATCAGTCCGGGAATATCGGCGATCACAAAGCCCTTGGCGTCATCTAAATCCACCACACCAAGGTTGGGATTTAAAGTGGTAAAATGATAATTGGCGATTTTGGGCCGGGCATTTGTCACTTTCGACAGAAAAGTGGATTTTCCCACATTGGGAAAACCGACCAGCCCCACGTCCGCGATCACCTTAAGTTCCAGAAGCAGCTCAAGCTCCCTGGCCGGCTGGCCCGGCTGGGCATACTTTGGCGCCTGCATGGTGCTGGTGGCATAGTGCTGGTTGCCGCTGCCGCCGCGCCCGCCTTTCAGCAGAAGGAAGCGTCTGTTTTCGCCGGACATGTCAGTGATGACCTTGCCGCTCTCGGCCTCGCGAATCACCGTGCCCTCAGGTACTTTGATGACAATGTCTTCGCCGTTTCTGCCGGCGCAGTTTTTCTTGCCGCCCTCCTCGCCGTTTTTGGCACAGTATTTGCGGACATGGCGGAAGTCCGTCAGGGTGTTTAGCCCTTCGTCCACCTCGAAGTAGACGCTGCCGCCGTTTCCGCCGTCCCCGCCGTCGGGGCCGCCGTTTGGTACATATTTCTCTCGCCGGAAGGAGACGTGGCCGTCGCCTCCCCTGCCGCTTTTCACATATATTTTCGCACGATCTGCAAACATAATCTCTCTCCGTCATGAGGAATAGAAAAGCTCCAAACATCAGGATGTTCGGAGCTGTCTCTTAAACTTCTTACTTCTCTACAGGATAAACGGACGCCTGCTTCTTATCTCTTCCTTTTCTCTCGAAACGAAGAACACCGTCTACCAGAGCAAACAGCGTATCGTCCCCGCCTTTTCCCACGTTCACGCCGGGATGAATCTTGGTTCCGCGCTGTCTGTATAAGATGTTTCCTGCCTTGACAAACTGGCCGTCAGCTCTCTTCGCGCCCAATCTCTTGGATTCGGAATCGCGGCCGTTCTTGGTGGAGCCGACCCCCTTCTTATGAGCAAAAAACTGAAGGTTCATATTCAACATGGTATTACACCTCCTTAAATGTCAATTTACAATGTTTTTTCCCGTACTGGGCCTCAATCCGGCTCAGTCCGAGCACCAGAGAATCCATAAGCGCAACAGAAGTTTCATACAGGGGCTGTCTCAAAAAGGAACAGCTGATTCTGCCCGCCTTTTCATCCGCTTCTGCCTGTATCGGTTCCTTTGTGACTTCCTCGAGGGAATTCACCGTGTTGATCACCAGAGCCGAAACCGCCGCACAGACAATATCCTGACCGTAGTCCGCATATGCCGCGTGGCCGTCACAGGTAAACTTTCGGTATTCTCCTGCCTTTGTTTTATAAATGGTAACCTTGGTCATTACGCGTTGATCTTGTCGATCTTGATCTGCGTATAGGGCTGTCTGTGACCGTTTTTCTTGTGGTAGCCGGTTTTTCTCTTATATTTGTAAACGATAACCTTGCGCGCCTTGCCCTGATCCATAACGGTTCCTGTCACGGTCGCGTTCGCCACATCGCCTGCAACTTTAAGATCCTTATCGCTGACTGCGATCACCTGATCGAAGGTAACGGTAGAACCAACCTCAACGTCAAGCTTCTCCACTCTGATCTCATCGCCCTCGGATACCTTGTACTGTTTTCCGCCTGTTGCAATGATTGCGTACATATCTGCACACCTCCTATTCATGGACAAAAGTCCATTTACTCGCTAACTGTGGTGATGCCAAAAGGGCATACTTTTACCTCGTTATGCGGCACACTTAATAAGCATATACATTTTATGCCAGTTTGTCAACCAAAATTTGATTTTTTCTTCCTTTACCAGACCCTACTCTTCCCACCGTCAATCCTTGCTGCCCGTTTTCCGTATTGCAAACAGGGAATCCAGTTCTTCATCCTTATAATAAAAGAACAGAAGGAGTGCGAGTATGGCCACTCCCACAGTGATATAAATATCAGCCACATTGAACTTCGGGAAATTGATTGGCACAAAGTAAATAAAGTCTACCACATAATTTCTGCTCACACGGTCAAGCAGGTTTCCCACCGCACCGCTTAAGATGAACAGCAAGCACAGACGCATCGGGACAAAACGTTTTCCCGAAGGAAGGGTAAGATATTTCCACAAAAGAAGTAAAATGACAATGGCTGTCAAGCCGATCAGGAAGGTCTGTCTTCCCATAAAGGAACTGAATGCCGCCCCCGTGTTTTCCAGATAGGAAAATTCCAGCACACGGTTGATTATGACAAAGGGTTCCTGTCCTTTCAGATGAGAAATGGCCAGCCATTTGGTGTACTGATCTGCAAGAAGCAGGCTGCATAATGCCAAAGTGGAAAAAAAAAGATGTTGTTTCTGTATTTTCATGGTTAAGACGAGACATTCCTTTCTGTCAAAATACAAATGTTTTTCAAAAAATGACTAAATAAGTCAATTTTCGCATCAGTTTTAAAATGAAGGATTCCCTGCAAAAAAGAAAGCGGCTATCTGCGCCCGGGAACTGAACTCTTCCGTCTCAAGCAGTTCCCGAACTTCTTCTTTCGTATAGAAATCGGCGGTAATCTGTTCGTTTTCTGAGGTGTGGTCTTCAAAATTGCCCTCCGCTTCCACAAATGCAATCTGCGTCTTCACATCGGAGAAGGCAACGGCGGCAAAGGAAGGCGGCAGAATACTGTGGATTTTCTTTATGCCGAGCCCCGTCTCCTCATAAAGTTCTCTCTGGATACATTCTTCCAGAGACTCTCCTTCGTTTATCATGCCTGCACAGAGATTATAGACAAAACGGTTGACACCCATGCGGAATTCCCGAAGCAGCAGCATTTTCCCCTCATGGAATGCGACGATGGAGACGCCGCTGACGTGCCTCCCAATGGCCTCCGGACCGGGAATCTCATGGCGGCTGACAATCTCATACTTTTTTTCGCGTCCGGCTTTATTGCAGTAAGTCAGCTCATAATTTTTCAGATATTTTCCGTCCTTTACCTTTTCCATATGTAAAAGCTTCATGACATTCTCCTTATCCGTTAATCACCGCTATTTCAACTGTTCCGCAAGGCTGGGAGCCACTTTCTTTCTGGTAAGCTCCATCAGCCCCAGCGCGGTCATATCTAAGGCTCTGGCGGGAATGGGATCTCTCCTTAAAAGAGTCCGCATATATTCCAGAAGTTCCGTTTCCCGTTCCCTGCTTTTTACATTGATAAAATCCACAAGAATCATGCCGGACAGGTTTCTTGCCCGCAGATGCAGGGCAATCATTTCCGCGGCTTCCCGGTTGATCCGATAGAACGTTTCCTCCCGATCCTTTCCCGCTTCGTATTTTCCTGTATTGACGTCGATGGAAACCAGCGCCTCCGTAGGCTCGATGACCAGATAGCCTCCAGATTTCAGCCATACCTTTTTATCGGTAAGCTCCTGCAGGCGCTGCTCCACGGAATACAGCTTGTAGAGCGGCAGAAGGGAATCCTCGTAGAGACGCAGAGGAATATCCGCCCTTTGGCATGGATCCAGCAGAATATCATATACTTCCGGCAGATCCGTGATTACCTCATCAAATTCACTGCGGTAAGCGTTTTCCACAAAGGAAACATAATCCTGTTTATTTTGGTAAAGACAGCTATAGCAGGTACGGGAAGCGGCAATTTCCAGAATATGCGCCAGCGTATCCGCAAGCGTCCGGGCTTCTTCCAGAAGCGCCTCCTCCCGTTCCAGCGTTCCAGCGTTCGTTCTCACAATCAGCCGGAAACGTTCAGAGATCTGCTTAAGTTCCTCCAATTCACGGAAATGCGCCTGTCGCCCTGCGTCCAGCTTGGAGGAAACCTGCACGCCGTCCTTTTGCCCCTTGGGCCTGATCCCCACCACCGCGTACTGGCCGGGCAGGGAAAGCTTCGTCGTTACGCCTGCAAGCTTCGTCTTCATAGGCTCCCTGTCAACCTGCACCAGTACTTCATCGTCGATTTTTAAGGTGCCATCCGGCTTTCGGTTTAACACAAAGGCGGAAACGGCATCGTTCATAGACAGGAATGTCAGATTCCTGCCGCCCAGATCAACAAAGGCAGCGTTGATATTCCGGGAAATATTTTGTACTTTGCCGATGTAGATATCACCTACGGTTATGGCCGCATCGTGCTGGACACTGGCGGAAAGAATCCGATTGTCGTTCATAAGGAGACTGAGGCGTCTGTCATGTAATTTCAGGATGAGGATTTTGCCGTCTGATGTCATGGAATAGTTGTCTCCTTTAGGGGCTTCATTATTTCAAGGACTATGTTGCCATAGCCCTTGCATGTTGTCAATGTGTTTTTATCGAACGGCGGGTGACGCCCTCACATATATTTCACCGCAGTCCCGTAGGCAATCACCTCGGCAGCACTCTGCATGAGCGATGAGGAGGCGTAGCGGATATTGACTACCGCGTCCGCGCCCATCCCCTCCGCCTCATCCACCATACGTTTCACGGCAATCTGTCTGGCCTGATTCAGCATATCGGTATACTCTTTCACCTCTCCGCCAACCAGCGTCTTGATTCCCGCCATAAAATCTTTGCCGAAATTTTTCGTCTGTACAATGCTTCCCTTGACGATTCCCAGCGTTTCCAGTTCCTTTCCCGAAATATAATCAGTATTTACGAGCAGCATCCTCTTCTCCTCCTTCTAATTCCTTTATGCGCTGCAAAAGCGCGATGATCACGGCAAAAACAGCTGCGATGGGCACCAACAGAACCACGCCGAACAACAGGTTCGGGATCGGGTCGTGTGCATAGCCCCAGATGAGCGTGCCGACAAGAGCAGACATAATCAGAATAAAAACGACGGCCGCAAAGATGGAACCTCTCTTTTTTCTGATGGTGTCGTCTGACACATTTTTGAACTTCGTTCCCTTTTCTTCCATTTCTACCATCCTCTCCAGATATTGGTCAGGGGAAAGGGTCTGGTAGAGGCAGTCCTCCTCCAGAATCAGTCGGCACAGCCCGACAGTCTCCGACAGATTTGTCTGCTCCCGCTCCAGCACGATGAGCTGACGGTGCAAGGCGTCCGCCAGAAGCAGTTCGCCGCTCTGGATCCGCCTGATCTCATCAATGGGCAGGGAGAGTTTGCGCAAAAGTTTAATTTTCTTTAAACGCAGCACATCTGCCTCATCGTATTCCCGATAGCCGTTCTCACTGTTTCGTTTCGGGTGCAGAAGCCCCTGCTGTTCATAAAAACGAATGTTCTTCTTAGAGATGCCCACCTGCTGTTCCACTTCATTGATTTTCATGTCATCCTCCTTTCTGAAGCATTTCTTTCCTCTGACACCGTCAGAATAAGGCTTCCACAAGGGGGAAGGTCAAGAGGAATGATGAAAAAAATTCTATTTTTGCAAAAGAAGCGGAACAAGCTGTCCCGGCTCCCCCTCTTTTGCGAGATCTGTATAAGTCTCCAGTCTCGTCACCTGTACGGCAGAAACTGGTATTTCACGACCTGCAAAGGTGCAGAATTTCTCAAAGACCACCGTTGGCTTGATGTTGCCGCTGCTGCTGGCGTCCACAGTCATTTGGATGCAGGGAACTGTCATGCGGTTTTGTCCCGGATCGGTTACACACATCGCCGCGACTGATGACATGCTGTCTGCAAGCACCTGCGTTTCGCCCGCCCGTATCTCGTAAATCCCCTGTTTTAAGTCCATTTCAAGGATATTTTTTTTCGTTTCTTTGGTATAAAGAATCTGGTTCTGCGCATAAAACAATGCGACAGATTGCGCAAGGTCTGGAATGCCAAAGCTTCCCTCTTTCAAATGGATCTGGTAGGAAGCAGCCGCTACGCTCGCCATAGCGTTTTTTGCCTGATCCGGCAGTACATTTACGGCAAGTACTTCTACGCCTTCCACCATAACCCGGTTCAACGCATCTTTCATATCTTCGACAGAAGACATGGACAGCACTTCCAAGTCCATATATTCCCCGCAGCTTTCAATCCCCACGCCGAGGGGGGCCGCGAAAGACATGATCTGGTGGGGACTGAACCCTTCCGAGTATTTCACGTCAATGTCTGCCCTTCTGACAGCCTTTTGGAAAAAGCGCATCATGTCCAGATGACCGATAAATTTCATAGCGCCATATTTGGCGAATTTGATTCTGACTTTCATAGGTTACCTCTTTGATTCTTTTCATAACAGATCCCCACCCCGAACCGGTTTGCCCCGCAGCCCTGACACTGCGCTTTACAGTTTGGGGAAACGGTCTGGCTCTGCGCTTTCTTCCACTCCCGCAGCAGAAATTCCCTCGTCACGCCGCAGTCTATGAAATCCCACGGGAAAATCTCGTCGTCCGCCCGCTCTCTCGTGGTGTAGAAGCCTATGTCCAGACCGCACTCCTCGAAACTTTCAAGCCAAAGTTCATTGTGAAAAAACTCACTCCAGGAATCGAACATACAGCCCTTTTCGTAAGCCTTGAGGATCGCCTTTGCCACACGGCGGTCTCCTCTCGCAAGCACGCCCTCCAGGACGCTCACATCCGCCTCGTGCCAGTTGTATTTGATACTCTTCTGGTTTAACTGGCTCATAATGCCCTTTCTGGTCAGGTGGGCCTTGTCCAGAAATTCTTCCTTAGTGCACATGGGCGCCCACTGGAACGGCGTGAAAGGCTTGGGAATAAAGAAGGAGGTGCTGGTTGTGATCTGCACTTTGCCGTTCACACGCTTGTCCTTTGGCACCGTCTCAAAAAAGGCGGCGGCAATCTTGTTGGAAAGGTCGCCGATCCCGAGAATGTCCTCCTCCGTCTCCGTGGGAAGGCCCAGCATAAAGTAAAGCTTTACTTTGGTCCAGCCGCCCTCGAACGCAAGGGAGGCACCCTTCAAAATGACTTCCTCGGTCAATCCCTTGTTTATCACATTGCGCAGCCGTTGGCTGCCTGCTTCCGGCGCAAAAGTCAGGCTGCTCTTCTTCACATCCTGCACTTTGCTCATCACATCCAGGGAAAAGGCGTCGATGCGCAGGGACGGCAGGGAAATATTGATGTGTTTCCGGTCGCATTCCGCAATCAGAAAGTCAAGAAGCTCGTCCAGTCTGGAATAATCGCTGGAACTTAAGGAACTTAAGGAAATCTCCTCATGACCCGTATTACGCAGCATTTCCAACGCATACTCCTTTAATTTTTCTGCGTCCCGCTCCCGCACGGGCCTGTAGATCTGACCCGCCTGACAGAAACGGCAGCCTCTGATGCAGCCGCGCTGGATTTCCAGCACCACCCGGTCCTGTGTCACCTTGATAAAAGGAACCACGGGCTTTAACGGGTAATGCGCTTCCGTCACATCCGTGACGATTTCTTTGAGAATTCGGTCGGGAATATCCTCATATTTTTTCTGCCTTCCAGCAATGGTGCCGTCTTCTTTGTATATTTCCTCGTAAAACCGGGGCACATAGATGCCGGGAATTTTTGCCGCACCGTGCAGAAAATCCTCTCTCGTGCCGCCAAGACGTTTGTTTTCCAGATACCAGTCAAACAGGGGACGGTACTGTGTCTCCCCCTCGCCGATATAGAACAGGTCAAAGAAATCGGCAATCGGTTCCGAATTGTAGACACAGGGGCCGCCTCCGATCACGATAGGCATATCCTCCCCGCGGTCTTTCGAGAGGAGCGGGATATGCGACAGCTCCAACACCTGTAAAATATTCGTGTAGCACATTTCATACTGGATGGTGATGCCGAGAAAATCCATATCCCTCACCGGCTCCTGGGATTCCAGCCCGAACAGCGGGATGGACTCTTCCCGCATGATTTTAGTGAGATCCGGCCACGGGGAATAGACGCGCTCACACCACACGTCCTCCCATTCGTTTAACATACTGTAGAGAATCTGGATGCCCAGATGGGACATACCGATCTCATAGACATCGGGAAAGCACATGGCAAACCGCACAGAAATCTCTGACTTGTCCTTTACAACGGAGTTTACCTCGTTCCCGATATAGCGGGCGGGCTTTTCTACCCGCATTAAAATTTCATCGCTTAATGCCAGCTTTTTCATACTTAAAATCCTTTGCTTTTTTGTTCAGTATTCTAAGTATAGCGAACTTGTAACGTAAAGTCAAAGCGGCATTCGTATAAGATTTGATGACTGTCTTACAGCGGACAAGGCTTACGGTTGCCTGATTTAGTGAAAAAGTTCCGCAAGTTCCTCCATCACGGCGTTTTCCCCGCCGTCGTACAGATGAAAGCTGTCCGCCACAATCATATCATAGACGTCATTTGTGCTGTACGACAGGATTTTACTGTCTCTGGTATCGCAGAGCAGAAATGCCACAAACAGAAGTACGGAAAACACCATTCGGTATTTAAAGCCTCCTGTGGCATTGACCCGGATGTCCCCGCCTCTTTCTGCGTTCCCGCTTAATCCTTCGGTTCCGTCAAGCAGTCCTTTATCGTAAAGCGGCATCTGGACTTCCTTTCCGTAAAGGATATGTTCCCGCTGTCTGAGCTTTATACGGTTTCCCAGATTTTCTTCTCGGATATACCGGGCAAGCTCCATTCTCTTTTCAGGTGTCACTTTTTTTTCTGTCATTTCTGTATTCTCTCCCCGTTCCGCACACCCGGTTCCTTCAGACGGATGTTTTGCCGGAAACGCTTGGTTGATGTCCCTACATGTTATGCCAAATTATGCAAAAAAAGAACGTACCCAGACAGGTACGTCCCATTTTCATACAAAAAGCAGATTATCTTTGGGCAAGCTCTGTGGTGATCTCCTCCCATGTGATATTCTTCTCTGCCATCAATACCATCATGTGATACAGAAAATCCGAAATTTCGTACTTGATTTCGTTGGCATTGGGATTTTTGGCGGCAATGACGATCTCCGTCGCCTCCTCTCCCAGCTTTTTCAGAATCTTATCAATCCCTTTTTCAAACAGATAATTTGTGTAGGAACCTTCCTTGGGATGGATTTTCCTGTCCTTGATCACGTCGAACACCTGCTCGAACACCTTGAGGGGGTTCGTCTCCTCGTACTCCTTGGACATGATTTCATTGAAAAAGCAGGAGCGGGAACCGGTATGGCAGGCTGCGCCGATCTGGGAAACCTTAGCCAGAATCGTATCCTTGTCACAGTCTGCCGTGAGGGATTTCACATACTGGAAATGGCCGCTTGTCTCGCCTTTTACCCACAGTTCCTCCCGGCTTCTGCTATAATAGGTCATCTTGCCTGTTTTCAGGGTCATGTTGTAGGCCTCCTCATTCATGTAGGCCACCATCAGCACCTCGTCGGTCTTATAATCCTGCACCACCACGGTCACATGTCCGTCGCTGTTTAACTTAAATTCCTCCCACGGAATCGCCGGTTCAAAGGTATTCACGGAGATATCGTTGTTCTGGCACAGCGCTTTGATTGCCAGAAGTTCCTTGGCGTTCTCGTTTATGGCATAGCCGGAGATACCGCAGATGTTGTCGTTGGACAAAAGCTCCAGAATCTTGTCCAGAGAAACCTCAGGCACCGACGCAATCATGGGAAACCGGGATATGCCAATGGCCTCTTTCAGACAGGTTTCCTTTACGAGAATGATCTCCCCAATATACTCGTCGATGAGGGCTTCGTTCCTGGTAATGCTGTCAGCTTCCGTCACGCATGCCGCAATTTTGTCCCTGCCAAATTTTTTCGATACTTCCGCAGTGATTTCAATATTGCCGGGCTTGGAATAATTGAGGGCCGCCTTCTTACAGCCCGCATAGAGCAGCTTTTTGATATCTTCCATGCGCTTTACGTTCCCCGCGCCGATAACGGGGATCTCCGCCTCACTGCAGATGGCCTTGATGATATCCAGCGCCTCCTCATGGGCGGCGTCGCCCTCGGACATATCGTAAACGATCAGTTCATCCGCGTAATTGTCGCTGTAAAATTTAGCCAGTGCCACCGGGTTCGTGTCGATAATCGTGCTGTCAGAAAATCCCTTGACCGCGTCTCCTTTATATAAATAAATGCAGGGTATAAATTTTTTGTATGCCATACTGCCGGTGCTTCCTTTCTCATGTAGTAAATGATACGGAGAATGCGCTTTTTGCGTTAAGCCAGCGCTCCTTTCGTGCTGAGCACGCCCTTCACCCGCGGATCATAGGAACATGCTTCGTCCAATGCCTTGCCGAACGCCTTAAACATGGCCTCGATCATGTGGTGGGCATTCCCGCCGCTTAACATTTTCAGGTGCAGGTTCATGCCGGCGCTGTAGCTGACCGCATAGAAAAACTCCCGCACAAGCTCCGTGTCAAGCTCCCCCACCCGCTCTGTGGGGAACTCACAGTCAAACGCAAAGTACGGTCTGCCGCACAGATCGACCGCACACAGGCAGAGGGATTCGTCCATCGGCAGAATAAAGGAACCATAGCGCCTGATCCCTGCCTTGTCCCCCAGCGCTTCTCTGACCGCCGTGCCAAGCACAATGCCCGTATCCTCCACGGTGTGATGCCCGTCTACGTGGAGATCTCCATTGACTTGCAGGGTCAAATCAAAAAAACCGTGTTTGGAAAAGCCTTCGAGCATATGGTCAAAGAAACCGATCCCGGTGTGCACGTCGCTCTTGCCCGTGCCGTCCAAAGCGAGGACTCCTTTGATCTGCGTTTCCTTTGTATTTCTTTCTATTGTCGCTATTCTGGGCATGAGATCCTCCCTTTTCATCACCTTTGGTTATTGATTACTTTTCGTATTTTGAAACCGCACCCGGATGGAGTTGGCATGGGCCGTCAGCCCTTCCTTCTCGGCAAACAGCTCGATATCCTTGTGCGCCTGTTCCAGCGCCTCTCTGGAATAAGAAATCAGGCTGGTCTTTTTCATGAAGTCATCCACATTTAAGGGGGAGAAAAACCGTGCCGTACCGTTTGTGGGTAAAATATGGTTCGGTCCCGCATAATAGTCTCCCAAAGGCTCCGAAGAGTATTCACCTAGAAAAATTGCGCCCGCGTTCTTGATCTTTGTCATCACCTGATAGGGATCCTTCGTCAGGATCTCCAAGTGTTCCGAGGCGATGGCGTTGGCCGCCTCCACCGCGCTGTCCATAGAGTCCGCCAGCAGGATATAGCCGTAATTGTCCAGAGATTTTTGGATGATTCCCGCCCGGGACAGTTCCTTCAAAAAGCCCTCGATCTGCTTTTCCACTTCTCCCGCAAGGTTTTCATCGGTGGTGATCAGAATGGCGCTTGCCAGCTCGTCATGCTCTGCCTGGGAGAGCAGATCCGCCGCCACATAGCGGGGATTGGCCGTCTCGTCCGCGATCACCAGAATCTCGCTGGGGCCTGCAATGGAATCAATGCTGACATAGCCGAAGCAGGCTTTTTTTGCCAAAGCTACAAAGATGTTGCCCGGGCCTGTAATCTTATCCACCTTGGGAATGCTCTCTGTGCCAAACGCCATAGCAGCGATGGCCTGCGCGCCGCCCACTTTATAGATTTCGTCCACACCCGCAATCTTTGCCGCAATCAGCGTGCCGGGATTAACCTTTCCGTCCGCGCCCGCCGGAGTCGTCATAACGATCCGCTCCACGCCTGCCACTTTAGCGGGAATCACATTCATCAGAACGCTGCTTGGATAAGCCGCCTTGCCGCCCGGCACGTAAACCCCGGATACCGCGATGGGTATAATGCGCTGTCCCAGAAGGGAGCCGTCCGGTCTGGTGTCGATCCAACTGTTTCTCAACTGTTTGCGGTGAAAATCCCGGATGTTTGCCGCCGATTTTTCCATCACTGCGATAAAAGCTGGATCTGCCTCAGCATAGGCTTTCATGGTCTCCGCCTCCGTCACACGGATATGATCTGCATCGCAATCCCATTTATCAAATTGACTTGTATAGTCAAACACTGCTTTGTCGCCCTTTTCGCGGACATTCGCAATGATGTCAGCGACCACGGACTCATACTGTCCATAATTGTTAGGGCTCCTCTTTAAGAGACTGTTGAGAAGATCCCTCTGTGAATCTTTTGTCAATCGAACTGTTTTCATATCTTTATCGTTTCTCCCATTCTGGTTTTACATATTTATGATGCAAAACCCGTGCTTTCCGGGTCTGCAGCAGTTTCCCGCCTGCATTAATTAGTATCAGTTTACGATGCTGTAGTTTAAGCGGACAGTGATGGAAGCCGTCTTTTTCCTGGAACTTGTGTCAAAGTAGCCGCCGTAGCTGTACTCGGTATTGCTGTTCTGCGCGGTAATCTGGAAGACGCCCAGATTTGCGTTTAAAAGCTCTCCTACATTGGCGCCTGTTCCCTGTGCCATCAGATCAATTCTGTTTTTCGCGTTCTCGGTTGCCTCCTTGATCAGGTCAAGCTTCAATTCGTCCAGTTTCGTGTAGTAATACTCGGGTTCCTCCGAGGCGAACTGGACGCCGGACTCGATCAGCCCGGAGATATCCCGGGAAATACCCTCGATCTTATCAATATCTGTGGAAGTGATGGACACATTCTGATAGAGGTCGTAGCCGTCGATGTAATCCCTTATCCGATCACCGTTCTCATTGTACTCGGATTCCCAGCGGGCGTTGATGGTGACGGAACTGAACACCATCTCCTCCTCGTTCACGCCGCTGTCTATCAGATATTTGCGGACAAGCTCGGCATCTTTCTTGATGGAGCGGTAAGCTTCCTGTGTGGTGGCTCCCTGTCCGGAAAAGCTGCCCCGCCATACGATTAAGTCCGCCTCAAAGTCACAGTTGGCGGAGCCGGTGGCTGACAGTCCCTCGCTGCCGGAGGTTTTCTTGTAGTTTACGATATTCTGTGAAAAGATGGTGACGCAGGCTATTGCGCACGCCCCTGCAATCAGTGCAATGATAATTCCCTTCCATTCTTTCATAATATTTTCCCCTCCTTGTTCTTGCTACAAATGCGCCCGCAGATCGCCAATCAGCTTCTTAATCCGCTCCGGCTCCATCTGCATGCTCACCTGATTCACGATCATCCTTGCTGACAGCGGACAGATCTCTTCCAGAACTTCCAGCCCGTTCTCCTTCAGGGTGGAACCGGTTTCCACGATATCCACGATCACGTCGGACAGTTTCACAATCGGTCCCAGTTCCACGGAGCCGTTCAGCTTGATGATGTCCACCGTCTGGTGTTTCTTATTATAAAAATAATCTTTGGCGATATTGGGATATTTGCTGGCAACCCGTATCATTTCATGGTGTTTCAGGAGATCCCTTGCTTCGGCCGGGCCGCAGACGCACATACGGCACTTGCCGTAGCCCAAATCCAGCACCTCATAGACCCGTCTGTTCTCCTCCATGATCGTATCCTTGCCGACCACGCCGATGTCCGCCGCCCCGTATTCCACATAGGTGGGCACGTCGGGACCTTTCGACAGGAAAAATTTTAGCTTCAGCTCCTCGTTCACAAAAATCAGCTTGCGGGAATCCTTATCCTTCATCTCCTCGCAGGTGATGCCGATTTTCTCCAGAAGATCCATAGTCTTATTGGCAAGACGCCCTTTCCCAAGGGCGAATGTCAGATATCTGTCCTCACTCATTTTCAAGTACGCTCTCTTTTCTCATCATTTTGCATGCGGAAGAAGTTCCACCTGTTTCCCGGAGGAACGCATTCTTTTGGCCTCCATCAGCTTTTCTTTAAAATCTTCTTCCGTATAGTACAGTTTCACAGGCGTTTCTATCCCTGCAATAACCACGTTCTGCCGTCCCATCGCTGCAAGGAGGTCGTCAACTACGATCACAAAACCGATGGCCGCCGCATCTTTACCGAACCTTCCGAGCAGACTGTCGTAACGTCCGCCCTTTACGATGGCATCGCCGACCCCATAAGTGTATCCCTTGAAAATGATGCCCGTATAGTAATTATACTTGCTGAGCATCCCCAGGTCAAAGGAAACATATTTTTCCACCCCATAATCGACAAGCGTCCGATAAACTTTCTCCAGCCGCTCGATGGCGTGCCGGGAACGCTTGTTGGAAACGGCCTTTTTCGCTTCCTCCAGAATGGAGACTGTCCCGAACAGGTCGCTCACCTTGAGGAGCAGCTCCTTATCCTTTCTCCCTACACCGACACGGTCAAGCAGCTCCTCCGCGCCGAAATAGTTTTTCCCGGAAATATATTCCCGCAGTTCCAGTTCCGTCTCCTCGTCAAGCCCTGCCTCCGCGCAGATGCCCTTGAAGTATTCCAGATTGCCGACGCTCAACTGGAAATCCGACAGCCCCGCGTGGTAGAGAGCCTCAATCGTCATGGCAATCATCTCCGCGTCCGCCTGTACGGAGCTGTCTCCGATCAGTTCCGCGCCCATCTGGGTCACTTCCTTTAATTTCCCCTGCAGCTGCGAGGTGTTTGTGAAGGTGTTGCCCTGATAGCAGAAACGGATCGGCATGTCCTCGTCCATAAAATACTTGGCCGCGCATCTGGCGATGGACGGCGTAAAGTCCGGGCGCAGAACAAGCGTATTCCCCTCCTTGTCGAAGAACTTGTAAAGCTCCCTGGACGGCGTCGTCCCCACTTCCTTGGAGAAAACGTCGAAAAATTCAAAGGTCGGCGTCTGGATGTCACGGTAGCCGTAGCCCGTGATTTTTTCATGCAAAAGACGCTCCACCACCGTCTTTTTCGCCTTCTCCTCCCCGTAAATATCCCGCACGCCCTCCGGCGTATGTACTAATTTTTTGCTCATATGCTCCTCGTTTCCGTAATATAGATCGTCTTTTTTGATAAAGCGCCTGAATCCCGCTCTTATTGCCAGTCATTTTTTGTCAGGCAATACTTTAGCGCTTTAAAGTGATAACTCGCTAATTTGCTACCAAGCTAAACTCATTACACTATACGACGGTTCACCGTTTTTGTCAATCCAAATATTCTACCTGATTTTCAGTCACTCCCATCTTGGTCTGAAGTTCACTCCGCCCGGTCCTCCAGATCCTTCTGTATCATATCCAGATACGGCACTAAAATCCCGTGTTTTTTCGGCAGCACATATTCCGGGTTCAGCTCATCATACCGAAAGCTCTTGCGCCCGCCCTCCTTCGCCCGGTCCCAGAAATAGCGCAGCATCTCATAAGGAAGATAATAGAAGATATCCTTATGGGAATAGTAGATCAGAAAGAACGCGATCCCCTTCTGTTTCTCGAACTGCCCCATAAACTCCACCTGATGCTCGTGGATATTCTGCAGGGCAAAGGTGTCAACCGCGCATTCCTTGGCGTCAAAGCAGACGGGAATCCCCTGCACCGCGCCGATGTAGTCCACCGTACTCTTCTGGTCAAAGTAGGCAAGCGTAATATGGCGGCTGTCCTTGTCGATATTGATGGGCGTAATGGGGGTGGGCACCTTCTGGATCAGCGCCAGCCCGTTTTCCAGATATTTTTCATTTGTACGGTTGATCAGATCCTCCAAAGTGGAGCCGCGAAGTCCGCGGGAGTTCCAAGTCGCCATCTCATCCTTCCTTTATCCTTTCAAAAATCTCAGGCAGCTCACAGAGAAAGGTGCGCCCGCTCAAATCATCAAAGGGCGGCGGGAGCGGCGGAAACATCACCTTATAGGCGTGTAAAAGCTGTGACTGTACGCCATATTTCTGACGGTATCGCTCATTCCATGCCCTGTCACCGTACTTATAATCCCCCAACAGCGGATGACCGATGCTCGCCAGATGCGCCCTGATCTGGTGGGGCTTTCCCGTGATCAGTTCCACTTCCAGAAGCGTCTTATCCGGCTCCTGCCTAAGAGGCGTATATCTGGTCTGGATGTAAGCGTCTTCTTTATCTCCCAGACCGTTCTTCTTTCCGGCGTTCAGCTCTGGAACGCCGCCATGATCCGATGAACCGGGAAATGGCTTTATCGTCACCTTGTTTTTCTTCTCATCCTTGTGCAGATAGCCCTCAATCAACTGTTCTTCCGCTACCATGCCTTTTACATAAAGCTGATAATATTTGTGAAGGGTCCTGTCCTTTAAAAGCCCGCCCAGCAGCTGCGCTCCCCTGAGGGTTTTGGCACAGAGCACCATGCCGCTCGTATTGCGGTCGAGGCGGTTGCAGACGGAGGGTTTATAGAAGGCAAGCTCTTTTTCGGAAATGCCGCCCTTTTCCAGAAGATAACCGATCAGCCACTCGTTGAGGGAAAGATCGGACTTATCCGCTTTCTGGGACAGAACACCGGCTGGCTTATCTGCAATCAGGATGTGATCGTCCTCATAAATAAGCCGGATACCCTGCAGCCGCTTATATACTGTTCTGTACTGTCCTGAAGGCCTGTCCATAAATTTATCCAGCGTTTCCTGCGCAAAAAAAATTCTGACACAGTCTCCCGCCGCAATCTTTTCACTGCCGTCAGCCTTCTTATCGTTCAGGGTAATATTCTTTTTTCGCAGCATTTTATAGAGGAAACCGCTGCCTGCGTTTGGCAGAATCCTGTGCAGATACTTGTCAAACCGCTGCCCGGACTCCCGCTCGCCGATGATCGCCTGATACATGATGACTCTCCCGCTCTCTGAAATACCGCTGCAGTTTGAACCGCAGCCTCCAACGCCGTTAACAAAAGGAAACATGGTCTTAGATGGAAATGGAATACAACAGGCTGATAATCCCCTCCCGTTCTTTATGATCTTCCACCTGCATTTCTGC
This sequence comes from Lachnospiraceae bacterium UBA7143, assembly GCA_002491905.1. Taxonomy (GTDB): domain Bacteria; phylum Bacillota; class Clostridia; order Lachnospirales; family Lachnospiraceae; genus UBA3282. Next base: position 290,481 of record DKWV01000011.1, read on the forward strand.
TAACCGACTTAGTCGGTCAATATACTTATCCTCCTGAGAAAAGATATTAACCGTCACGTTTTGGATGCCCTCCTGCACAAGCATCTGCTCTAAGTGCTTTTCCGCCTCTCTACAGTCGCAGGCAGGATGTTCCGTAATCCCGCAGAGCATACCGCCCTTAAGGGCCATATGGCTTAGGGGATAATTTTTCTGATAGGAGGTAAAGTAAAGATCATAAAAGGTTGTAAGGGCGCTGTCAAAATCCGTGGCAAGCTTTTTATGCAGCGCGTCACTGCAGCCCCTCGCCCTTAGAAAAAGGATAAAGTTCACCGCACTCTTACAGGCGGGCAGGCAGCCTAAAACTGCCACGATGGTGAGCAGATTTTTATTGGAGCCGGTTCGTATGATTCCGGAGATATATAGGGCGGCGGAAATGCCAAAGAAAAGAACAGTCCGCAGCGCCGTGTATATTTTTCTGTTTTTTATATATCCGTAACTGCCTTTCGGCACGAGTATATTTTTCATAATCTCATCATCACATTCTGTACGCTCTGGGTTGACAGATACAATAGCTTTACGGGCAGGCCGCAGATGGAAACGCTTTTCCCGGTTTTACAGTCGTCGATCGCTTTTTTCACCACACATGCGGTTTTCACCATAGTGAGCTTTTTCAGGACGCCAAGTCCAGACATGTCCTCATAGGCATGCGCAAGAAAAGGGGTATTGACCGGACCCGGACAGACAGCGGTCACGGTGATTCCCCGCCCCTTGAGCTCCCGGTCAAGCGCACGGCTCAGGGAATACACATAGGCCTTGGAGGCTGCGTAGACGGCAAAGGCGCTCTGCGGGACAAAAGCCGCCCCGGAGGAAACCTGTATCAGTTTGCTGCCGCTTCTCATGTAAGGCAGGCAAAGCATGGTCATACGGGTCAGCGCCATAATGTTTAACTGGATCATTGCGTCGATCTCTTCCTTATTCTGTCTGGCAAAGGGCTTGTGGCTGCCGATCCCCGCGCAGTTGACCAGCACCGTAATCTTCGGATTCTGTATGGCGAGCACTTCCTCAAACTGTTTCAGTGCGGTTTCATCTGTCAGGTCAATGACAACGACGCGGGCTTTGGTCCGCAGGGAGCCGGCCAGTTCTTCCAGACTCTCCCGGCTGCGGGCCAGAAGCCATATTTCCTCCGTTTTACCGAGATTGTTATCCAGTTGTAGGGCAAATTCCTTCCCCATTCCGGAGGAGGCGCCCGTGACGATAGCGATATTCATATACACCTCATGATTCCAAAATTTCTGCTATGCTTTAGTGTACCACTTTTAACTGTCATCCGCAAACAATTACTTTATGACGAAAGCAAAGACGCCGCATTCAAAAAAGCATATCAGATTTCACAAAATATTTTTTCAAAAACTATCATTTTTCGTGAATATGATGTATAATTTTTATAAATTGTAAAAAGGAGGAAATCGAATATGGCAAAAGAAATGATTGCAATGCTTCTTGCCGGCGGACAAGGCTCCCGTCTGTACACCCTTACCGAGAAGCTTGCAAAACCTGCTGTCCCATTCGGCGGAAAATACCGCATCATTGACTTCCCGCTGTCCAACTGCGTCAATTCAGGCATTGATACGGTAGGTATCCTGACGCAATATCAGCCGCTCGTTCTGAATGAATACATAGGCAACGGGCAGCCCTGGGATCTTGACCGTCTGTACGGCGGTGTACATGTGCTGCCGCCCTACCAGAAATCCGGGGGCTCTGACTGGTACAAGGGAACGGCAAACGCGATTTACCAGAATATATCGTTTATCGAGCGCTATGATCCGAAATATGTCATTATTCTCTCCGGCGACCAGATCTGCAAACAGGATTACAGTGATTTTCTGGAATTTCACAAGGAGAAAAACGCGGAATTCAGCGTAGCCGTCATGGAAGTTCCGTGGGAGGAGGCGCCCCGCTTCGGACTGATGGTTGCGGACGAGAACGATAAGATCACGGAATTCCAGGAGAAGCCGAAAAATCCCAAGTCGAATCTGGCTTCCATGGGCATTTACATTTTCAACTGGGACATCCTGAAAAAGTATCTGGAGGAGGACGAGGCTGACCCGAACTCCGAGAACGATTTTGGAAACAACATCATACCGAATCTGCTGCGCGATAACAGGCAGATGTATGCTTATCACTTCAACGGCTACTGGAAGGACGTGGGAACCATCCACTCTTTATGGGAAGCCAATATGGAGGTTCTGGACGCGGACGTAAGCGGCATCAACCTCTCTGACGAAAGCTGGAAGATCCACAGCCGCAACACCGGTATGACCGGTCATAAGATCAGCGCGGGCGCGGTGGTGCAAAATACCATGGTAGCCGACGGCTGCCGGATCAAAGGCGAGGTAAGACATTCCATCCTCTTTGCCGGCGTGAAGGTGGAATCCGGCGCGGTGGTGGAAGACGCGGTTGTCATGGGCAACACGACCATCAAATCCGGCGCGGTGGTAAAGCACTGCATTGTTTCGGAAAATGTAACGATCTGTGAAAACGCTGTGGTAGGCGCGATGCCCTCCGGAGACGAGGACGGCGTGGCAACCATAGGTTCAGACCTTACGATCGGTGAAAACACGGTGGTTGGCCCGAATGCCATCGTCAGAAACGATATGAAAGGCGGTGAAGAACAATGGTAAAATCAAATATAAGTGCACTTGGAATTATTTTCCCGAACAGTTATGATGTGCTGGTTCCCGAGTTGGTAAACGTGCGTTTGATGGCTTCCATTCCCTTCGCCAGCCGTTACCGTATCATCGACTTCATTTTGTCCGGCATGACAAATTCCGGCATCGGAAATATTTCCGTGATCGTGAACAAAAACTACCACTCTCTGATGGATCATCTCGGCTCCGGCCGCGAGTGGGATCTGGTGCGCAAGAACGGCGGCTTACATATCTTCCCTCCTTTCGCGGAAAAAGAGGCGAAGCCTTATGTGGGGCGCGCGAGCGCACTGGCAAACATTTTGGATTTTCTGCGTGATGCCAAGGAAAAATACATTATCATGTCTGACACTAATATGGTGGTGAATTTTGATTTTCACGCTATGCTGCAGACTCATATCGAGAACGAAGCGGATATGACGCTTGCCTACTGCGAACAGCCGATCCCTAACGGATTTATCAACGCCAAAAATGACGGCAGAAGCTTTTATTATACCTTTGATATGGAGGAAGATCAGATCAAAAAGGTCTACATCAATTCCAAGGAGGACGGCGTCAAGAACCTCTCCATGAATATTTTCATCATCAACCGGGATCTTCTGGTTGAGATGGTGGATAACGCATTGCTGCGCGGACAGGAATTCTTTATGCGCGATGTGCTGATGCCGCAGATCAATAAGCTGAATGTGAAAGGCTACAAATACAACGGCTATGTTGGGTTCATCACAGATATGAAGAGTTATTTCGACGAGAATATGAAACTTCTGGATGACTATAATCTGGATGCGCTCTTCGACGGTGCTCCCGTCTATACAAAGATCAGGGGAGACCATCCGACCCAGTATGTCAACGGTTCCAAGGTGCAGAATGTGATGGTGGCTTCCGGCTGTATCATCGAGGGCGAAGTGGAAAACAGCGTGATCTTCCGCGGTGTCAAGATCGCCAAAGGCGCGACGGTGAAAAACTGTATCCTGATGCAGGACACCGTCGTGGAATCAGGCGCGAATATCGAATATCTCATCACGGACAAGGATGTCATAATCTCAGCCGGTAAAGAGATGAAGGGAACAGACACATTCCCCGTCTATATCGGAAAAGGACAGACCGTCTGAAAATCGAGCATGTCCCGCAGATGATGTACTGTCTGCGGGACATTTTTTGCCCTATTTTTTCTTTTTATGCACATTGCGGATCGTCTTTTTCCTGCCGGTCCTTCTGTCAGACTGTCTGGGGCCGCCGCTCTCCCGCTTTCCCTCATCTGCCCGTCTGCGGCTGTCACTCTCCCGCTTCCCGCCGACAGGCTTTCTGTAGCCGCCGGTATTCCCGCCGTCCGTCTTCCGCGGCCGGATCAGGCACTTTTTGTCAAAGCCGATCAGATCCTCCCTGCCGCCCTTTATGAGAGCCTCTCTGACCAACTCGTAATTGTTTGGATTGCGGTACTGGATCAGCGCCCGCTGCATCGCTTTTTCATGGGGATTGCGGCAGACGTACACTTTTTTGCCGTCTCTGGGGTCGATGCCCGTATAGTACATGACCGTGGACACGGTGGAGGGCGTTGGATAGAAATCCTGTACCTGCTCCGGCATATAGCCAAGATCCCGCAGATATTCCGCCAGCTCTATGGCCTCCTTCAGGGTGGAACCGGGATGGGAGGACATCAGATAAGGTACCAGAAACTGTTTTTTCCCGAGCTGCTCATTTAACTTTGTATATTTTTTGACAAACTTTTCGTATACTTCCTTCCGGGGCTTTCCGAGATACTTAAGGACCTGATCGGAAATATGTTCTGGCGCCACCTTGAGCTGTCCGCTGACATGATACTCTACCAGCTCCCGGAAAAAGGTGTCGTCCGGGTCAGCCATCAGGTAATCAAACCGTATTCCCGAGCGGATAAAGACCTTTTTCACGCCTGGCAGCGCCCGCAGCCTGCGAAGAAGAGACAGATAATCGCTGTGGTCCACCTCCAGGTTGGGACAGGGTTTCGGAAAAAGGCACTGTCTGTTCTTGCAGACGCCCTTAGTCATCTGTTTCTGACAGGAGGGATGCCGGAAGTTGGCCGTGGGTCCGCCAACGTCGTGGATATAGCCCTTAAAATCTTTATCCTGTGTCATAATCTCCGCTTCCCGCAGGATGGATTCATGACTTCTGACCTGTACTGTCCTGCCCTGATGAAAGGTGAGTGCGCAGAAATTACAGCCGCCGAAACATCCTCTGTTGCTGACCAGTGAGAATTTGATCTCCGATATGGCCAGCACGCCGCCGGCTTCCTCATAGGAAGGGTGGTATGTGCGCATATAGGGCAGCTCGTAAATCCCGTCCATCTCCTCCGTTGTGAGCGGCGGCTGGGGCGGATTCTGCACCACATAAACGCCGTTCGGATAAGGCTCTATCAGGGTTTTCCCCGTGAAAGGATCGGTATTGCAATACTGGATCTGAAAGCTTTCCGCATATTTCGCCGGATGCGCCTTCATCTCCTCATAGGCAGGCAGCTCCACAGCCTCATAAATGCCCCCGGTATCCTTCGTCTTATAGACGGTTCCCGGAATAAAAGTGATATCCTTCACCGCGATGCCGCTGTCTAAGGCCTCCGCGATCTCCACAACGGACTTTTCCCCCATGCCGTAAGAGATCAGGTCTGCCTGACTGTCCAGCAGAATGGATCGTTTGAAACTGTCAGACCAGTAATCGTAATGCGCCATCCGCCTCAGACTCGCTTCAATACCGCCGATGATCACCGGCACATCCTTGTATACCCGGCGGATCAGATTGCCGTAGACCACGGTGGCGTGATCCGGTCTTTTATATGGCTCGCCACCCGGAGTATATGCATCCGTCGGACGGTGTTTCCCGGAGACAAAATAGTGGTTCACCATAGAGTCCATATTGCCGCCTGATACGAGAAAGGCAAGCCTGGGGCGTCCCAGCACCGTGATGCTGTTCCCATCCTTCCAGTCCGGCTGGGAAATGATGCCTACGCTGTAGCCGTGAGCCTCCAAAACCCTGCTGATAATGGCGTGTCCGAAGGAAGGGTGATCCACATAGGCGTCACCGATCACATAGACGAAATCAAGCCGTTCTATCCCCCGCTCTTCCATATCCTTTTTTGAAATCGGCAAAAAACTCATAACAATACCCCGTTTTGGATCAGCTCCGTAAAGTGAAAGGTGTAGTAATCTGCGAGTTCCCGTTTTATATTGTCCTGATGCCTGGAATATTCATCATAGACGGCGCACACTTTCATACCCGCCGCTTTCCCCGCCTGAATGCCCGGTATAATATCCTCGAACACCAGACAGTTTCCGGGATCGACGGCAAGTTCTTTCGCCACCGCCAGATAAATGTCCGGCGCGGGCTTTCCCCGCTTCACCTCGCACGCCGTCATGATGCAGTCAAAACAGGATTCCAGATTGTGGGCCCGCACCACGTTTTCCACAAGCTGTCTGGAATTGCTGGTGGCAATGCCGGCTTTAATGCCATGTGACGTACAGTATGACAGAAGTTCTTTGACGCCTTCCTTTACCGGCACTTCATGGGCATATTTATCCCCAGCCATACGGTTCCAGTCGTCCTTGATCGTTTCCAGGTCAATCGGCAGGTCAAAGCGCTCCTTAAAATAGGCCGCTGTCTCGGAAAAGCTCATCCCCTCGATACACGCCTGCAGATTTTCCGGCAGCTCTATGCCGAATTTTCCAAGATATTCTATGTCTATGGATCTCCAGATCCACATGGAATCCACCATAGAACCGTCCAGATCAAAAATAACCGCTTCTATCATCTATCTGTTTCCTTCCTATGTTTCTTTCGTTTTTTGTCATGTCAAAACGCTTTCCCGGAATATACATGTACAAAACCAATAACTGGTGAACCGCATGACTTTTGACCGAAAAACGATGCAAAGACTTTGGCAGGGCTTTCTTCGCCTGCTGTATATGTCTGTCGGCGTTTACCTGACATTCCTTCTTCTGCGCTATCCGGCCCTGTCCCTGCAGTATGCCCTGACGGGACTGAACCTGTGGTTTCAGAAAATGATCCCCACGCTTCTGCCCTTTATGATTCTGTCAGGTATTTTAATCAATATGAACCTGACAGAAGGCTTTGTACGCCTGTTTCACCCCGTCCTGCACTTCTTTTACGGCACCACGCCAAACGGTTCTTACACCCTGCTTATGGGATTTCTCTGCGGTTTCCCGATGGGAGCGCGGATCGCCGGCGAACTGTGCCGGACGGGACGGCTCCATACAGAGGAGGGGAACCGTCTGCTGGCCTTTACCAATAACATTGGCCCGATCTATTTTCTGAGCTTCGTGGTAAGCACGCTGTCTCTGGAAAAGCCGCTTGCGCCCTTTCTTGTTATGTATGGAGTTCCCCTTGTCTACGGCCTGTTCGTAATGCGGCTTCCCCTGCCCTTTCATCGTCATAATGGCATGTTTGAAGTGCAGTCCCCCTCCTCTAATAGACCGACCGAGTCAATCAACTCTGGTTTATCTGCTGCATCTATTTCTAAGCAGATTCCACATGCGGAGGGGCTTTTAGAAGCCACCGACCATGCCGTGGTCTCCGGCCTGATCGGCATTGCAAAACTTGGCGGTTACATGGTGTTTTTCAATCTGCTGAATATTCTCTTCGTACCCTTTACCCATTTGCCTGACACGCTTATGAAGACCTATTACTGTATTTTGGAAATTACCGGCGGGATCGCGCGGTGTGGATCGCTCCATCCAGTTCTGGTGCTGGTTATGCTGCCCTTCGGCGGTTTTTCCTGCATTGCCCAGACATACAGCATGATCCGGGGCACGGATCTGTCCGTCCGCACTTATGTACTGCACAAGCTTGCGCAGACAGCTGTCACAGCGTTGATTTATCTTCTGTGGCAGCCATTTTGAGGCGTCCCGGCGGACGGCGTTTTCCCGCAGATGCAAAACGGGTGTTTACCGTCTTATGTCAGCGCCTGCGCCTCCTTCTCCGCTTTCTTCTCCGCCGTTTCCCGCGTTTTGCGTTTCTGAGGATCAACGACATGGAGAGCGCAAGGCCGATTACTGACAGGGCGCAGACCAGACATACCGTCAGGAAATAGCTGATTGTCGGTGCTTTTTCTGCTTCTTCCTCTGTTTCTTCCTCTTTCCCGGCGGGTTCCGTATGAATTCTCGCCTCATTTTCCAAAGCAACGGCACTTTGCTTCGCCTCTTCTTCGGCCTCCGCCTTTGCGGCGGCCGCGATCCGCTCCTGCTCTGCAAGCTCCGCCGCGATTTCCTCTTCGGTTTTATAATCCATAGAAGGCAGGGAGACAAGATTGCTTTCCGTGTACAGATCATAACCGTTATAGCCACGCACCACGATCTGCGGCACAATATGGGGCGGTACGTTCATGGTGAAAGTGATGGTATCCTGTGTTTTGTCGCCCCAGGCAAGCATCGGGGAAAAGGTTTTTCCGCCGTCATAGCTGTAGTCGTAATACAGCATCCCGCTGTCATAATCCGCGGCTGACAGCTCCACCGTGACATCCCCGGTCTCCATCTCCTGGCTGGTGACCTCGATCATGCAGATATCAGGCTCCGTGGTGTCCGGCCGCATAACGCCTGCGGGTATCGGGATATCCAAAACCGAATAATCACTGTAATCCACACCGAGCGTATCCGATTTCAGGTGAAAATACTTCGCTGCGGATTCCGCGTCAAGTCTGCCGAAAGCTTCCCACTGTTCTTGGCCCTCGCAGAAGGGACGGTCATTTTCGTGGTCCATGTGACAGTGTTCAATGAGCACGCAGGTGAGATCCTGCTCTACCGAATGCCGTATAATGCCGTAATAATCATTGCCCTTTTGGCCAAGCCTTGTCTTGATTCCCCTGGAGTACAGCCCCAGGTCTTCGAGCGCCTCCATCTCAATATCCGCGAAAGCGTAACCCTCGCTGTAATGTCTTCCGAAAGCGGACACCCAGCATTCCGACCCGAAAAGCGTGTTGTGGTCCTGGGAAAGATTATAGTGGAGACAAAAGAGAAAATTGGCATTCACTTCTTTGGCAAATGCCACCCGCTCTTCCAGAGACATCTTTCTGTCGTCCTCCCTTGTCAGGTAGACGGTAACATTCTCATACTTTTCCAGTTCTTCCTTCATGGCTTTGGCGGTAATCAGCGTCAGTTCCTTCTCCACAAAGGAATCGTACATGCCGCCTTCCTCTTCGCCGCCGTGCCCCGGGTCAATGACGATCACCACCGGTTCCTCCGCCCTGACGACCGGCATCCTGCCCGCATAAAGGCAGACGCAAAGACCGGGACAGAGCATAAAGGCCGCCGCCCGGTACAGGAATGCAGATATGTTGTTATGTAGGCGTTTTCTGAAATAATTCTTCATATGCTCCATATTCTTCCAAATTTTTAGAAAAAATAAGCCGGCTTCATAAGGAAACCGGCTTACCTGTCATTTTTCAACCCGCGATGCAATTTCCGCAGTCACATATCATTACATCAGATCCAGCTCCGGCCCGGGCTCCGCTTCCCCCTCGGCCTCCTTCAGCATTTTTTCTACCTCCACGGGACGCAGCTCCGCACGGTTTGCTTTCACAATCTCATTATAGCCACTGATTGTGTTAAAAAAGCTTTCATAGTGCTCCGTAGCCGCTGACAGCGTGGTTGTCATGGCATTTTCCAGATTGGAAAGCATTTCGTCGAGATACTGCATGGCTGAGGTTTTGACGCCGTTTGCTTCCATAGTGGCGTTGTTTAAGATTTCCTGCGCCTGATTGGTCGCCATGCGCACCACTTCGTTGGCCTGCGCGTATGCCTGCTGCATAATCTCGTGCTCGTTGATCAGCTCTGTGGTCTGTACCGTCGCATCCTTGATGAGCGCCTCCGCTTTCGTGCGGGCGTCATTTAAAATGGCTTCCTTATTGGAAATAATCTTCTGATAGCGCTTGATCTCGTCCGGGGTCTTCATGCGAAGTTCCCGCAAAAGCTCATCTATTTCTTCTTTATTTACGATAATATTGGTCTTGGAGAGCGGCTGGAATTTGCAACCGTCTATGTAGTCCTCAATCTCGTCGATAAGTTGTTCAATTCTACTGCTCATTGCCTGCTCCTATCTCTTATATCCGTATTTGTAACCGTTCAGTTACCTATATTTCTCATACAGCATCCGCCCGACAAAATCAGGCACGCACTCCGAGATATCCCCGTTAAAGCTTGCAATTTCCTTGACGGTGGAAGAACTTAAGTATGCGTATTCGAGGCTGGTCGTCAAAAATACCGTATCCAGTTTCCCGTTGGAAAATTTACGGTTCGTCTGCGCAATCTGCAGCTCGTATTCAAAATCCGTAATAGCGCGCAGTCCCCTGATCGCCACATGAATATCTTTTCTCGCCGCATAATCAATCAACAGGCCGCTGAAAGAATCTATCGTCACATTGGGAAGGTCACGGGTTGCTTCCTCTAACATTTTAACACGTTCTTCCACAGAAAACAATGGAGTCTTTGTTTTATTGTTCAAGACGCTGACGGTCAGTTCATCAAAAATTTCAGAGGCACGTCTGATAATATCCAGATGCCCATAGGTTACCGGGTCAAAACTTCCCGGATAGATCGCTGCCTTCATAGAAAGCCCTCACATTTTTTATTCGCAGAAAACTGATGACAAAACCAAAACTCATGATATCATATTAAAACAAATTTGCCGAAATGTCTTTACCTATTTTGAATTTTTTGTATTTTTTTGGAAAAAATACTGCGGAGTATTACATTTTCCGACAAAAAACATGCCGGTTCGTCTTATACCGTTTCTCTTTCTCCACAGAGAAACCCAGGCTCTTCAGGTAGGAAAGATCCGAATGCAGGGAGGTTTCGGTCACAATGAGCGTGTCCTCCGTCACCCAGGGCAGATCCTTCAGGACCGCCAGCACACGCTCCTCATGCCCACAGTCGTATGGCGGATCCATAAAGACGATATCCGCCTCCTTCTCATGGATCCCGTAGAGGGCGGAAAGCACATCCGTTTTTAAGATCGTGGCCTGCTCTGCAAGATGGGTAAACTGCAGGTTCTCCTGAATGCAGGCAAGCGCCCTCTTTTCATTTTCCACAAAATAAGCATGCCTTGCGCCGCGGCTTAAGGCCTCAATACCGATACCGCCGCTGCCGCTGAACAGATCCACGAACAGCGCGCCGCCAAGATACGGCTGCAGCATATTAAAAAGGGTTTCCTTGATCCGGTCTGTGGTAGGTCTGGTATCCATCCCCTCCGGGGTTTTTAAGCGCAGACTCCTCGCCGTTCCCGCTATCACTCTCACGATAACTCTCCTTCTCCCTATACCCTGATTTTGACACCCTTGCTGTCACGATGCCCCAATTTAATCTTATTCAGCTCCAAAGTCCTGTCCCCGTACTCGATGGTCTGCTCCACCGCATTCTGGGAATAGTAAACAGCCTCTATCTCGTCTTTGGCAGCAAGTTTCATTCCACGCACGCCGATGGCGCCCTTCTTCTTCTTCGGGATCTCTTCCACAGGGAACCGCAGGAAATAGCCGGCTTTGGACTGCAGGATCATGTTGCGCTGCTCCTTGAACGCCACGACGCTTACCACTTCGTCGCCGTCCGCAAGCTTGGTAGCCGCAACGGTGCGCTTGGCCACATCGAACTCGCCGCCGTCCACCACCTTGAGCATCGCCTGTTTCGTGGCAAAGATCACGCGGTAGAGGTTCAAATCGCTCTGGCTTGCGGCATAGACGATGGTTTCTTTCGCAGAGTCAAAGTTGCTCACGTTGTCGATGGGCACGCCTTTATCGCGGAATTTCCCGAAAGGCAGATCCATCGTTTTTACGGTGTGAAGCTGTCCTGTATTGGTAAACAGACAGACTTTTCCCGTATTTTTGCAGACAAAGGCAAAACGGTTCTCCGCGTCCGCAGCCTCCTTATTGCGCTCGTAGGCAACGGTGTCGATGGTTTTGGCGTAGCCAAAACGGTCCATCAGAAAGACAATGTCCATCTCTTCTACCTTTTTCTCCACATAGACGGCTTCCTCAGCATTGGTAATCTGCGTCCTTCTTTTGCGTTTATATTTCTCTTTGATTTCGTCCAGCTCATTTATGATAACCTGAGCCATAGAATCTCTTCTGGCCAGAATATCCTCGTAGCGGTATATATTTGCCAGGGTATCCTCATGCTCGCCTATGAGGGCTTCGATCTCCAGGCCGATCAGCTTGTAGAGACGCATCTCCAGAATGGCGTTCGCCTGTTTCTCCGTAAACAATAGCTGCGCGGCCATCACCTTGGATTCCTTGGATTTGAATTTGATGCCGTCGGTCCGGCCTTCCACCAGACAGGCTTTCGCCATAGCCCGGTCCTTGGATCCCCGGAGAATTTCAATAATCAGGTCGATCACATTGCAGGCTTTGATGAGTCCCTCCTGGATCTCCTTTTTCTCCAACTCCTTTTCCAGAAGATTTCGGTATTTTCTCCCCGCCACCTCGTACTGGAAATTGACGCTCTCCCGAATGATATCTTTAAGGCCCAGGGTCTCCGGGCGGCCGTCTGAGATCGCCAGCATATTGACGCCGAAGGTGTCCTCCAGACGGGTTTTTTTGTAGAGCATATTTTTAAAGTTTTCCACGTCGGCATCCTTGCGCAGCTCGATCACAATGCGGATGCCCTCCTTGGAAGACTGGTTCGTGATATCCACGATATCCTGCGTCTTCTTCGTCTCCGCAAGAGCCGCCACGTCCATCAGGAACTTGCCGATGTTGGCGCCGATCATGGTATAGGGAATCTCGGTGATGACCAGATTGGTCTTACCGCCTTTGGCTTTCTCCACTTCCACTTTGCCCCGCAGCTTGATCTTTCCCATACCGGTCTCATAGATTTCCAGAAGCTCGTCCTGATTGATGACGATACCGCCGGTGGGGAAATCAGGGCCCTTTATATAACGCATCAGCTCTCTGGTGGTAATGTTTTCATCCAGCATATATGCCTTGGTGGCGTCGATCACCTCCGCCAGATTGTGGGGCGGGATGCTGGTCGCCATGCCGACGGCGATGCCCTCCGAGCCGTTCACCAGAAGATTGGGGATCTTTACGGGAAGCACGCTGGGTTCTTTCTCCGTCTCGTCAAAATTGGGGATAAAATCCACCACGTCCTTGTCCAGATCCGCCAGGAAGGCCTCCTGTGTGATCTGCTCCAGACGGGCTTCCGTGTAACGCATAGCCGCCGCGCCGTCCCCTTCAATATTGCCGAAATTGCCGTGGCCGTCGACTAACGGCAGCCCCTTCTTGAAATCCTGTGACATAACCACCAGCGCTTCATAGATGGAGCTGTCGCCGTGGGGATGGTATTTACCCATCGTATCACCCACGATACGCGCGGATTTCCGATAGGGTCTGTCATAACGGATACCTAATTCATGCATGTCATAGAGCGTCCGCCTCTGCACCGGCTTGAGGCCGTCCCTTGCGTCCGGCAGGGCTCTTGCAATAATCACGCTCATGGCGTAGTCGATATAAGATTTCTGCATCACTTCGGAATATTCCGTTTTTATAATTCTGTCTTCCATCTCTATTCTCTCTCTTTTCGGAAACGAGTTCCCAATTTATTTACAAGTCGTCGCGTTATACGTCCAGCTCCGCCTCCTGCGCGTTCTTGTAGATGAATGCTTTTCTCGGCGGCACCTCCGTGCCCATCAGCATCTCCGTCACCTCGCTCGCCATGCGGGCGTCCTCGATTTCCACCAGTTTTAAAAGTCTTTTTTCAGGGTCTAAAGTTGTCTCCCAGAGCTGTTCGGCATCCATCTCGCCCAGCCCTTTATACCGCTGTAGCGTAAAAGGGCCTTTGTGTTTTTTGCGGTATTTTTCCAGCGCCTTGTCGTCATAGAGATACTCCTCCGCCCCCTTCGCTGGCATGGCTTTATATAGGGGTGGCATGGCAATATAGACATGCCCCTCATAGATCAGCTCAGGCATGAACCGGTAAAACAGGGTGAGAAGCAGTGTGGAGATATGGGCACCGTCCACGTCCGCATCCGCCATGATGATAATCTTGTCGTAGCGCAGTTTGGAAATATCGAAATCGTTGCCGTATCCTTCCGAAAAGCCGCATCCGAACGCGTTGATCATGGTCTTGATCTCGGCATTTGCGAGCACTTTGTCAATGCTTGCCTTCTCCACGTTCAGGATCTTACCGCGGATTGGCAGGATCGCCTGGTACATGCGGTTTCTGGCGGTCTTGGCGCTGCCTCCGGCAGAATCGCCCTCCACGATAAAGATCTCGCATTTGGAAGCATCCTTTGATTCGCAGTTTGCTAACTTTCCGTTGGAATCAAAGGAGAATTTCTGTTTGGTCAGAAGGTTGGTCTTGGCTTTTTCTTCGGTTTTCCGAATTTTTGCCGCCTTCTCCGCACAGCCGATAATGCTCTTTAAAGTCTCCAGGTTCCTGTCAAAATAGCGGACGATCTCGTCGCCTGTCACTTTGCTGACTACCTTTGCCGCGTCCTGGTTGTCCAGTTTGGTCTTGGTCTGTCCCTCGAAACGGGGATCGGGGTGCTTGATGGAAACCACCGCCGTCATGCCGTTTCTCACATCGGCGCCGGTAAAGTTCACGTCCTTTTCCTTTAAGATGTTAAGGCCTCTGGCGTAGGTGTTTATCACGTTTGTGAACATGGTCTTAAAGCCTGTCAGGTGCGTGCCGCCCTCGGCATTGTAGATATTGTTGCAGAAGCCCAGCACATTTTCGTGAAATTCATTCACATACTGGAAGGCGCACTCCACGGTGATCCCTTCCGCTTCTCCCTTAAAGTAAATCACATCGTGAATCGCTTCACGGCTCTTATTCATATCCTTGATAAAGCCCACGATCCCCTCCGGTTCATGGTACTCGATATGCTCAATCTCCGGACCTCTCTTATCCTCATAAATAATTGTAAGCTCCGGATTCAGATAGGCAGTCTCGTGAAGACGGCTCTTGACCTCGTCCTCCTTAAACCGGGTTTTGTCAAAGATGGTGTCGTCCGGCAGAAAATTGATGGTAGTGCCGGACTCCCTTGTCTTTCCCACCGCAGGGAGAAGCCCGTCCGCGAGTTCCAGCGTGGGAATGCCGCGCTCATAGTGGTCCTCATAGATCTGCCCGCCAGTTTTAACGGTTACATGCAGCCGGGTGGACAGCGCATTGACCACCGAGGAACCCACACCGTGGAGTCCGCCGCTGGTCTTATAGGCATCGTTGTCAAATTTGCCGCCCGCGTGAAGTGTGGTGAATACCAGCCGCTCCGCGCTGATTCCCTTCTCGTGCATCCCTACGGGAATGCCCCGCCCATTGTCCGAGACCGTGGCAGAACCGTCCGCTTCAAGCGTCACCCGGATGGTGCTGCAATAGCCCGCCAGATGTTCGTCCACCGCATTGTCCATAATCTCGTAGATCAGATGGTTTAACCCTTTGGTGGAGACGCTGCCGATGTACATGCCGGGACGGACCCGGACTGCTTCCAGACCTTCCAGCACCGTGATGCTGGAGGCGTCGTATGTGTTTGCGTCTGTCTTAGCCATTTTAATTTTAACCTCTCTTTGCACTATGCGTAGCATACCATACATCTGGTATTTTTGTAAAGAAAAAGTACTATATTATGTAGCTTTGTCATGCTGCTTTCACTCCTGCACCCGGTACAGATACTCCCGTCCCCGTTTTCCCTCCCTCTTAAGAATATCCAGATACATTAAGATCGGCACAGCGTCCGCGGCCAGATCCCGCCTGATTCCCGCGGCCTTCGCAAAGTCCGTAATCGTAAAAGGTTCCTGCAGGTCAATCGGAACAAACTGCTTGAAATCCTCCCGCCGCTCCACCCGGATCTCGTCAAAGAGCGAGAGCGGCATCCTGTCATAGCGCGTGGAACCCCGCTTTTTATTGCGGCTCCAGCCGTTTAACAGCCGGTACTCATCCATGTCGATCAGCGGAAAGGCGAAGGAGAGATTCGGGTCCTTTAAAAAGGGTTTAATCCGGTATAATTCCGCAAAAGCGTGGTAGGCGTTTCCCGTCACCGGGGATTTATGCTTTTCGGAAAGTTCCCCGCTCTCCTCATTCATCCAGACCAGCCATTTGAAATGCGGAATCGGAAAAACCACCGTGACCGGGTAAAGCGGCAGGAAGGCGGAAAGTTTCGGCCGCAGCTTCCCGAAATTCCCGTTCTGTATCTCTATGATATGCCCGTCCCTGTAAATATCCGCAATAAATCCTTCCACCGGCACCTCATGACAGTCCTCATCAGGTTCATAGTAGAGCTTCATCACCGCATGAACTGTCTTCTCCTGCAGCGTGCCGAAACCGTGGGGATCATTCTGTTTCAGGAGCACCTTTAATTTTGCGCTTTCAAATGCATTCTTATCCATAACAGAAAGTATACCAGAAATCATTTGATCGAACAAGTGTTTTCTGGCGCCTGCTGGAGGTATAAAATGTACATTTTGTGGTATAATCTGCATGTCGTCGAACTTTCAGATGATTTACAAATAAAATAAGGGGGAGTATAATAGAATAGATTAATTATGTATGAAATCCCAATAATCAGGAATACAGGAATCTGACTTATGAATACAAACCAACCATTGAAAATCCTCATGAAAAAGGGTGTCAACAAATTAAAAGATGTTCTGACAGGAAAAATGCAGATCACGAACCGTTTGAAATTCCATGCGCTGATTGGTTCCATCGCATCGGTGCATGTTTTTTTACTTGTTGTTTTCGGCATATTTCACATTATGCCTTTATTCTATTTCAATATCTGCAGCGTGCTTACCTACGCGGCCTGCTTCTGGCTGATGTGGGGCGAGCGAGAACATTATCTGACGATTTATTTCATTACTTACATCGAAGTTATTATGCACTCTTTTGCAGCCACCATCTGCCTTGGCTGGAAATTCGGGTTCGCACAATATATCATCGCTATTGTCCCGGTGGGTTTTTATATCTGCTACACCCTGGATATCAGGCAGAAGAAATTTACTATAGCCACTGTGTCGGCTGTTATTTCATCTGTGGCGTTTCTGGCCTGCAAATTTCTCTCTTTTTTTGGGGAACCCCTTGTGGTGATAGACAATATTGCGCTGGAACTGTCGCTCTACGTGTTTAACTCGCTCTGTGCATTTGTGTTTTTGATTATTTTCTCACTGGTTTTCGTGTTTGAAATGAAGCTGTCCAGCAGTCAGCTTAAGCATCAGAACGCGATTCTGGATAAACTTGCCAGCACAGACCCTCTGACCGGACTGTACAACCGCAGAAGCATGGATATCTTTCTCAATCAGGCGGTGGAATCAGCTTCCAGCTTTGCCCTGATTATGTGTGATATAGACAATTTCAAGAAGGTAAATGATACCTACGGACATGATTTCGGAGATATAGTTTTAAAGGGAATTGCCAGTATCACAACAGATCAGGTAAAGGGACAAGGCTATGTCTGCCGCTGGGGCGGCGAGGAAATTCTGATCCTGATCAACAACGCCTCGGAGGAAAGTTCACTGCGCATTGCGGAAAACATCCGCAGAAATGTGGCAAACCGTGTGTTTGAGCTGAACGACAAATGGATTCACTGTTCCATCACGCTCGGCGTTGCCCTTTATAACGGAAATGAACCCGTGGAAGACACGATCACAAGAGCCGACTACAATCTCTACTGCGGTAAGCGCAACGGGAAAAACGCCGTGGTCTCATAATTTCTTCACATGGCGGTCTCCGTGCAGGATACGCTCTCTGTCCGACGCGCTTAACTGCGTCAGCTTTCCGCTTTTATCATAATAAGTCAACAAGGTGGAGTTTTTGGCCACAGACCGTCTGCCGCCGTCCGTAAGCAGGCTCATCACCTGCTCCAGATTCCCGGATCGCAGATGCTTTCTGATTTTTTTGTCACGCTCTGCCGATTCTGCGGCAAATGTTTCCCGATCCTCAGCAGCCTCCGTTACAGCGTCCTCTTCCGCTGCAGCGGCCTCCGGCACAGGAATCCCCTTCATGGCGTAATATTCTTCGGTATAGCGCTGCGCCTCCTCGGGTGTCACGTCCTCGGAAAACACCTCCTGCGGCGGATCATTCCAAACCTTATAAAAGAAATCCCCGACCGCCTCAAACAGGCTCTTAAAAATCGACAATACGGCATCAAACAGACCGCCGCCCGCACTTTCGGCTTTTGCGGCGTTGTCTGCCGTCTGTCCCCATTCGTTTATCCGGGCGCCGGATAACTCCAGCTTCACGCCGTCCTGCGCCCTGATATCGACACCGGGTTTCTGATGCAGTTTTTTATCCTCGCCCTTCTCCTCTTTCTTTTTCGGAACTTCCTGTTCCTTCTGCCGCTCCAGGCTGAATTTCTCCTGGCTCTCGGCGTTTTTGGCGGGCTTTAACTGACTGCTGTAGTCATAGGCGGGATTATCGCCGTCACCGACCCTGTAAATCATAATGGATTCCCCTTAAGCTTCATCCTAAATCCGCATGACTCTGCGTGGTGTTGATGTAATTTACGAGCCCTTCCGCCGCAATAATCTTCTGCATGAACTCGGGAAATGCCTGCCCCTGGTAGGTCGTCCCTTTGGTCACGTCAGTAATCACGCCGGAATCGAAATCCACTTCCACCTCATCTCCCGCCTCAATCGCCTGCGCCGCCTCAGGGCACTCCACGATGGGTAGGCCGATGTTGATGGCGTTGCGGTAAAAGATGCGGGCGAAAGTCTCCGCGATCACACAGCTTACGCCTGCCGCCTTGATGGCGATGGGCGCATGCTCCCTCGAGGAGCCGCATCCGAAATTCTTGGTGGCTACAATGATATCCCCTTTATGGACCTTGTCAATAAAGCCCTTGTCGATATCCTCCATGCAGTGCTGCGCAAGCTCCGCAGGATCGGAGGAATTTAAGTAACGCGCGGGGATGATCACATCCGTATCTACATTATCTCCATATTTAAACACTCTTCCTTTTGCTGCTTTCATAACCGTTTGTCCTTTCCTTTTTATGATAACTTACAGGGGCAGGAGATCTTTCCCGCCACCGCGCTGGCCGCCGCCACAGCGGGGCTTGCCAGATAAATTTCTGAATTCACATGACCCATACGTCCTACAAAGTTGCGGTTCGTGGTGGAAACACAGCGCTCTCCCTCCGCGAGAATGCCCATGTAACCGCCCAGGCACGGTCCGCAGGTGGGGGTGCTGACGATCGCGCCCGCCTCGATAAAGGTCTTTAAAAGCCCCTCTTCCATAGCCTGTAAGTAGATGGTCTGCGTGGCGGGAATCACGATACAGCGCATCCCCTCGGCCACATGCCTGTCCTTCAGGACTTTTGCGGCAATCCGCAAGTCATCCAGTCTGCCGTTGGTGCAGGAGCCAATCACCACCTGGTCAATTTTGATGTACTCCTTAATCTCGTCGATGGTCTTTGTATTCTCCGGCAGATGGGGAAACGCAACGGTGGGCCTGAGTGTACTCAGGTCAATAGTGTACTCCTCGTCATAGACCGCATCCGCGTCCGCCTCATATATCTTATATTCCCTCGTACTATGTTCCTTCATATAAGAAATGGCCAGTTCGTCCACCGGGAAAATGCCGTTTTTGCCACCCGCCTCAATCACCATGTTCGCAATCGTAAAACGGTCGTCCATAGTCAGGTTGGCGATGCCGTCCCCGGTAAACTCCATAGACTTGTAGAGCGCACCGTCCACACCGATCATACCGATAATATGCAGGATCACATCCTTGCCGCTGACCCATTCGGACGGTTTGCCGGTCAGGTTAAATTTAATGGCGGAAGGCACCTTGAACCATGCCTTGCCGGTAGCCATTCCCGCAGCCATATCTGTGCTGCCCACGCCTGTGGAGAACGCGCCCAGCGCGCCGTAGGTACAGGTGTGGGAATCCGCGCCGATAATCACGTCTCCAGCCACGGTCAGCCCCTGCTCCGGGAGAAGGGCGTGCTCGATGCCCATCTGTCCCACCTCAAAATAATTCGTAATCTCATTCCTCTTCGCAAATTCCCGCACGCATTTGCAGTGCTCCGCTGACTTGATATCCTTATTGGGGACGAAATGATCCGGCACAAGTGCGATCTTATCCTTGTCAAACACACCGTCCACCTTCATTTTTTCCATCTCTTTAATCGCAACGGGACTGGTGATGTCGTTGCCCAGCACCAGATCGAGATCGGCCTCGATGAGCTGTCCAGCCTCCACCTGCGAAAGACCGGCGTGCGCCGCCAGAATTTTCTGTGTCATTGTCATTCCCATATCTGCTTCCTCCTCGTCTTCTCTCCAGGTTCCATGTTTAGTTTATCATATTTCCGTACAGATGCAATCCCTTTTGAAGCGCTGTTCCCATCCGCACTTACTTAGGATTTTGCATTGATTTGCAGCATCTGCAATACATATGCTTTCTTGCATTATAATGCCGTCAATGATATAATTCAAATATATGTAATTTATGAAATATATAAATATCATTTATATAAGGAGGACTGATGTTGTGGAAACCTTAGACAATCTTTCCAGATATAAAATCTTTCTCGCTGTTGCCGAATGCAAAAGTATTTCCAAGGCGGCTGCGCAACTGTATATTTCGCAGCCTGCAGTGAGTATCACAGTCAAAAAGCTGGAGGATAACCTGAATACCACTCTTTTTATCAGAAAATCGAAAGGGGTTGCGCTTACGGAAAATGGGAAAAAATTATATGAGAACACAAAGAAAGCGTTTCAACTGCTGTCGGATGCAGAAGAACGACTGAAGCACAACCAGAGCACCGGATATCTGCGGATAGCCGCCAGCAATGTGCTGTGCAAACATTTTCTTATGCCCTATCTCAAAGAATTTACAGAACGTCACCCTAATACAGACGTATCTATTACCTGTACGTCTTCCTCAGCGGCCTGTTCTATGGTGGAACAGGGCAATATCGATCTGGCGCTCGTGGCAAAACCGAAAAATCCGGGGACTGCTGTCTATCATTCTCTTGGCGTAATCGAGTATATCTTTGTATGTACCCCGGCATACCGGGATAAATTAGACTGCGACAATGACTCGATCTTTGAACACGGAAATATCATGCTGCTCGATCAGGACAACGTCTCCCGCAGACATTTAAACAGTTATTACGCGCAGAATAAAATTACGCCTCTGCATATCCTCGAAGTGAATGAGATGGATCTGCTCATTGAATTCGCACGGATGGGAATAGGGGTATCCTGTGTTGTAAAACAGTTTGTAGAGCAGGAATTACAGGAAGGTTCCCTGATTGAAATAGAATTATCCAAACCCATATCCCCCCGCGAAATTGGTTTCTTGTATCACTGCATCCAGCCGGTGAACGAGAACATATTAAAATTTATAGAACTGGAGACAAAATAGTTCCTACAGCCCCTTCCAGATTAAGAGTACCTTGAACAGATCCCCGTCAATTGAAAGCTCCATCCTTCCGCCCTGCAGTTCCACAAAGCTTCTGGCGATGGCAAGCCCCAGACCGCTGCCCTCGCTGTTCCTTGCGCTGTCGCCCCTGACGAATCGGTCCGTCAGGCTCTCGGCCGGGATATTCAGCTCATAGCCTGAAATATTTTTAAGCTCTATCACAACCTCATCCGCCGCTTTTTCCACACTCACATACACCCGTGTGTCCGGCATGGCGTACTTGATGATGTTCGTGTACAGATTATCGAAAATCCGGCTGGTTTTCTCCCCGTCCAGCATCAGGAACACCTTTTCCTGCGGGAACTGAAAACGGAAGGTCAGGCCGGCCTCCTTCGCCCTGTCCTCATACTCCAGATACATCTGCCGCACCAGATTACAGATATCCACCTTTTCAGTATGGAAAGTCACATTTCCGCTGCTTGCCTTGCTCACTTCAAACAGATCCTCGATCAGCGTCTTTAAGCGCATGGACTTTCTCGTAAGCACCGCCAGATACTCCTTCCGCTGTGCCTCCGTGACGCCTTCCTCCTGTAAAAGCTCTGTATAAGTGATAATGGCGGTAAGGGGTGTCTTCAAATCATGAGACACATTGGTGATCAGCTCCGTGCGCATGCGCTGGCTTTTCACTTCCTCCTCCACCGCTCTGGAAAAGCCGGTCTGAATCGAAGAAAGTTCTTCCTGAATGGCGGAAAATATTCCCCAGTCCCCCTCAATCTCCGTCTGCAGATTCCCAGCCGCAACGGAACGGACAGCCGTGAGCAGGCTTGTATACTGCCCCTGTATCATACGGATATACTTTCTAAACAGGCCATAGAGGAAGACGGTGTATGGAATCAGCAGAACCACGCCGAGCACCCAGAACATGCTGATGACCGCCAAAACCACGAAATTAGCAAAAAGCAGTTTAAACAGCGGCATGTTCATATTCTGTTCCAGATCCATGTGCAGGAATTCCCGTCTGATGCTTGTCCGCTTTCTTCTGACCGAAACCCGCACATACCGGAACAGCCGGTAACAGAAACACCGTTTCCGAAAATATCCCCTGATGCCAAACACATACACCTGACCGAGCGCTGTCACCAGCGTAAACCACAGCGTAAACGCCACTGTCAGAAACAGCAGGTTGATCACCAGCACAATGGGTCCTGTTCCCATCACTGCGGTAAGCCCGGGAAATGTGGAACAGAGCATATAGGGCAGGCTGTACTCCCAGCTGTCCGACATGGAATACCTGACAAGATTGGCGGACAGCTCTCCCAGAATAAGAAACATCGCAAAGAGCAGCACCGCCAGCACCTCTATATGCAGCGGAAGCAGACTACTCTCATGCAGATGGTACTTTTTCCACAGCGGCAAAAGCAGCGCGGCGAATCCGAGTACGATCAGCAGAATACGAAAAACATCCTGAATGCCGCTGTTGAAATAGTTATCCTCGGGGCTCAAGGAGAGAAACATGCGGGAGGTCGCCTTCACCTCGTTCAGCTGCGTCTCTGTCATTGCATAGCAGACAGTACAGTTTTTGGGCATACCCTGAACCTGCAGATCCATCTGCATCACGCTGCTGTCCCCCATATAATAAATGGTATCTTCCCAGTCGATGCCCCCGTAAGAGGAATAGGACAGACTCTCATAGAGACTGCGCTCCAGATAGCGGCTCCGCATCACGCGCTGTACGCTTTTGACCAGTGTATCCGCATCCTCACCCCGCACCCACACATGTTCCAGAAGACCGTTCTCTTCAAAATCCAGCTTAATGTAATAGGGATAGTGATCGTCCAGAGACACGTCCGCCTCTTCCGTACCGAGCTGATGCAGCGCACGCTCCGTATTGGAAAATATCTTCCCGCTTTCCTTATCCATAAACTCATAGTCAACCTGCTGTGCAAGCCCGTTCTGCATGGAAAGATACCACTGGTAAAGCAGTTCGTCAAGCTGTTCCCCGGCAAAGGAAAGAGGCGTCTTCCCGCCAAAATCATAGTATTCACTAAAGCGCTCCGCTTTCCCGGTTTGGGCGCTTAAGAAAACATCCTGCGCGGATACCTGCTCTCCGTTCGCCGCGAAATCGCAGAACTGCTTGTAGAGTACGATGTTGGCCTGGTAAATCTCATGCAGGAACTCGTTGCTGGCAAGAATATTCGGCTCCTCTGCCGTCGCCCGCTCCTTAAATACCGAATACTGCGACAAAAAGGCAAGAGAGGCCGCAAGAATCAGTACCGCCGCGACAAGAAGCCCCGGTATTCTCTCCCGTTTACCAGGTTTTGCCGTCTTACTGTTTTTCGATTTTGTACCCAACGCCCCACACCACCTTCAAATATTTTGGGTCCCGGGGATTCATTTCGATCTTCTCCCGGATTTTTCTGACATGCACCATGATCGTGTCCGTGTTGATCGCCTGCTCGTTCCAGACTCTCTCGTAAATCTCCTCCGCGGAATAGACCCTGCCCGGACTTTTGATGAGAAGCAGGAGGATTTTAAACTCTGTGGGCGTCAGTTTCACAGGATTGCCGTCCAGAAACACTTCCACGGTGTCCTCGTGCACTTCCAGTCCCCCGATCGTGTAGACCCGCTCCTCGTTTTCCGCATTTCGGCCGTTCTTCATTTCCAGAAAACGGCTGTAGCGCCGCAGATGGGAATTGACCCTGGCCAGAAGTTCCATAGTAGTGAAAGGTTTCGTCACATAGTCGTCCGCACCCATGTTAAGTCCCATGATCTTATCCACTTCCTCCGACTTGGCGGAGAGCATGATCACCGGAAATTCATACCCAAGCTCCCGCACACGCATCATCATGTTGATCCCGTCCATCCGCGGCATCATGACGTCCACGATCGCCAGATGGATGGTCTCCTTCTCGATCACGGCAAGTCCCTCCACGCCGTCCGCTGCCTGAAAAACGGTGTAACCCTGGTTTTTCAGATAGATTTCAATGCCTTCCCGGATATCCCTGTCGTCCTCCACGATCAAAATATGGTAGTCCATCATCTGCCCCTCCACTTCTCATCCATCATAACCGAAATATCTAAACAGAAACCGCTGTCAATTCTTAAGATATTCTAAAATCCCCAAAATATAAAAGGCGGCAAAAGAAAAGGCATCCCGGCCAGATAAATGGCCAAAAATGCCTCTGCTTCTCCTACGCACGATTCAGATCAAGTCCCTTTGCCTCGTCACATCCCAAAATAATGTTCATACATTGGATTGCTGCACCGGAAGCGCCTTTTCCCAGATTATCAAACTGCGAAGAGACAACGATGCGCTCTTCATTTCCTGTCACATATATTTTCAGGCCGTCCCAGCCGGACAATCCGTTCCCCGCCAGGAACCCGCTTGTGGCAGTCTCGTCATCTGCGGCGCTGACCCGGATAAACCGCTGGTCTCTGTAATACGCAGCATAATACTCCGACAGAGACTCCGGTGTATGCCTTTTTGACAACAGATCGGCGTATAACTGCACCGATACGACCATGCCGCTGTAATAGTCATCAATAATCGGTGAAAACAGAGGCGTACGCGCAAGCCCCGTAATTTTCTTCATCTCTTTCAGGTGTTTATGCCGCTGCGTCAATGCATATTCCCTCCCCGCAGACAGCTCTTCCGGCCTGTCACTGCTCTCGTAGGCCGCTATCGTTTTTTTACCGGCTCCGCTGTAGCCTGAGATGGCAAAACAGCTTACCGGATAGTCCTTCGGCAGGATTTCTCCCGCAATCAGAGGATAGACGAGGGAGATAAATCCGCTGGCATAACAGCCCGGAACGGCGATCCGTTTTCCCTGTCTGATGGCCGTCCTGTGCGCATCGGACAACTCCGGGAACCCGTATGCCCAGCCCTCCTCCGTGCGGTGCGCCGTAGACGCGTCGATAATTACCACATTTTCATTTTCCGTCAGTGCAACCGCTTCCCGTGCAGCCTCATCCGGCAGACACAGAAACGTGACATCCGATGCATTGATAAGCTTTTTTCTCTCTTTCGGATCTTTTCTCAATTCCGGGCTGATATGTAACAGTTCTATATCGTCACGGTTCTGGAACCGTTCGTTGATCCTTAACCCGGTTGTTCCTTCGCTTCCGTCAATAAAAACTTTTGTCTTCATAAATATGCAGTTCCTTTCTTTACATATTCATATATTATACACGTTGGACCTATGTAAAGCAACACATAAAAGAACCTTACCGGCGCTCAGCTTTCCTGTCTGAAAACCAGTAAGGTTCTGCGTTTCTAAAATATGGGGATGACAACTGTTCAACTGTTAGTTGTTGATCAGCTTGTCCTCTCCGTTCCAGCTGTAGAGCTTTCTGATCTCCTCGCCGACTACCTCAGAGGGATGCTCGGAAGCTAACTTGCGCATCGCCTTGAAGTGTACCTGGCCGCCCGCTGCGGACATATCGAGCAGGAAGTCCTTCGCGAAGGTGCCGTCCTGGATATCGGAAAGGATCTTCTTCATCGTCTTCTTGGTCTCCTCGGTGATGATCTTCGGACCAGTGATGTAATCGCCGTACTCAGCGGTGTTGGAGATGGAATATCTCATGCCCGCAAAGCCGGACTGGTAGATCAGGTCTACAATCAGCTTCATCTCATGGATGCACTCGAAGTACGCATTTCTCGGATCGTACCCTGCCTCCACAAGCGTCTCAAAACCTGCCTGCATCAGCGCACATACGCCGCCGCAGAGAACCGCCTGCTCGCCGAAAAGGTCTGTCTCTGTCTCTGTGCGGAACGTGGTCTCCAGAACGCCCGCCCTTGCACCGCCGATTGCCAGCGCGTATGCCAGAGCTATATCCTGCGCCTTGCCTGTCGCGTCCTGATGAACAGCCACCAGACAGGGAACACCCTTACCTGCCTGATACTCGCTTCTCACGGTATGGCCGGGACCCTTGGGCGCAATCATGGTCACATCCACATCCTTGGGAGGTACGATGCAGCCAAAGTGAATGTTAAAGCCGTGTGCAAACATCAGCATATTGCCGGGCTCCAGATTGGGCTCGATGTCCTTCTTGTACATAGCCGCCTGCAGCTCATCATTGATCAGGATCATAATGATATCTGCCTTCTTAGCAGCCTCTGCCGCCGTATATACTTCGAATCCCTGCGCCTCAGCCTTTGCCCAGGACTTGGAACCCTCATAGAGGCCGATAATGACATGACAGCCGGACTCCTTCGCGTTCAGCGCATGCGCATGTCCCTGGCTGCCGTAGCCGATCACAGCGATCGTCTTGCCGTCCAGAAGGGATAAATTACAGTCTTCCTGATAGAAAATTTTTGCCATTTTTCTTTTCCTCCATTCAAAAATGAATTTGTAGTATAACTTGATACCATATATAACTGAAAGGGTTTCCCCTTGAGCTAACACATTCTCTGAATCTGCACTGTCTGACGCTGCTTTCTACAGATACGTCACATTTTCTATGCCGCGGCTTAAGCCAGCGATACCGGTACGGGCCAGCTCCAGAATCTCATAGCCGTCCAGAACCGCAATAAAAGCGTCAATCTTCTCCTGATCTCCGATCAGCTCGATGGTGATGCTGCCGGGGGATACGTCCACGGGATCAGCCCGGTAAGCATTCGCCACCGCGAACACGTCGATACGGTCCCTGGCTGAGGTTACCCTCACTTTGATCAGGGCAAGCTCCCGGTATACGCTCTCGCCGGGTTTTAACTCCTTGATATCCCGCACATCCACAAGCTTCGCCACCTGCTTCTCGATCTGCTCGAGAATCTCGTCATCCCCGGAGGTAACGATCGTGATGCGCGTATAGCGGGGATCAGCCGTCACGCCAGCGGTGATGCTGTCTATATTGTAGCCGCGTCTGGAAAAAAGGCCGGCAATGCGGCTCAAAACACCCGATGTATTATCCACCAACAACTGAAAAACCTTTTTCTGCATAGCAATATCCTTCCTTCCGGTTTCCAGTCAGAGCATTTCCCTGCAATCTGACCTTTCGGCATAAACACTGTCAATAATTGTAGCAACTTAAGGGCAAAAAGTCAACTGCGCAGCCCTGTCCGGCATCGGAAAAATCTGAACATACTTTTTTAATATTTCATTCTGAAAAGCCTCCGGCAGCCTGTTAAATTCCTGTATCTCTATCAAAAACGGAATATCGCTGTCGTTTAGGATTTCCCGCAGTTCCACAATGGATTTACCCTCTTCGTTAAAATCTTTCACGGTCAGGTCAATCATTGTCAATGACCTCTTTCAGCCTTTTTGCATCCGCTATAAAGTCATCTATCAAAATCAGGGTTTCCTCTGCAAAAGACTGCCCGTAATCGTGTGCCGTACTGTTTCAGTTATCGCGGTATCTCATCCATCTGTCCGTCTCCGCTTCGGTTACCAGGGAATATTTATGCGCATTTTGCAGCATGGTATACGATTCTTCAAGCGTATCAATGCATCTTTGTAAAAATGCTGTCTGAATCTCCGACATTTCTGTGCGTTCCCTTTCGCCCCGCTTCTATATCTGTCACACATCGTACCAATTTAAGGAAGAAAAGTCAACTGTCGGGCAAACAAAATCGGGGAACCCATTTATAAAAGGATTCCCCCAAAATATTTACCCAAACAGTCTCCAAAACTTCTTCCGGACACTCTTCCTCAAAACTTCTGTTATTTGTTCGATCTGTATACATCAATGAAATTTTACCGTAGGAAGCTTTTTCCCTATATGCCCTATATATATTCTCGCCTCTTCAAGACGCGGTTCAAAGAAAATCCTTCCGCCGTACCCTCCGGTAAATCTAACGTGCCACGAAAAAACCTGCTTCGTTCCATTAGGCAGCATAATCTTATGCTCCTCCTCAAACTGCTGCAAAGTGGCTTTTGATTCCGGTGTCGCATGCGTTAACTTTTCCTTGTCAAAGTTCTTTCCCATTTTTTTGTGGCTTCCTGCAGCTCCAACAATCTGCGGTATACCTGTCTGGCCTCCGTTCCTCCGATTTCCGTTTGTAACTGCTTTAAAGCATTATCACAAAAAATTAAATTTGGAAACATCTCCTCTTTGCACATAAAAATATCCATCCCGGAATGAATAGACTTTCTTTTCTCCAATGAAAGAGTTTTCTCCTGCTCGTTACGAAACAGGATGGCATTCTCCTTACAGGAAACATTCGGAATATCCGCATCTTCTGAAACCATCCCTCTCTTTTCGTCCAGATAACTATATATTCCTTTGATAACAGTCTGTTTCCAAGATGAATCACTCAAAAAGCTGATTAAAACTCCGCCTATTTCATAAGCAAGCTGACAGCTTCTTGATGTCAATTCATTATGAGAAAACTCTGCCTCCATTTTCCATTGGTATTCCTGCTCAAATTCTTCTGAATCAATGGTATATGATTGATTCAGAATTCTGCGAAACCTGCGTTTCTGTTCTATATCTACTTGACAGTCATTAAGCCAATGTTCCATCCTGTAATCTTTTGCTAATTCAAATGAACGGTAATCTTGATCCAACAGAATGCCATTATCATCAACCACATTCTTTACCAAATAATATGTATTAATAAAATTCTCCATAATATCTTGTCCCATTTTTTTATCAGGACACGGAAACTTAGCCGATAAATCATTGACAACTAATTGCATAAACTTCCCCCTTAAAACATTTCATCAATTGCCTTGTCCCATTCATCAAAGAAACCATCCGGCCAAAAGCTCAGCCTGCCATCTTTTTGTAAAACAGGCTTTTGTATAACAGGAAGCACAACATTTTCAATCCCATTTTTCTTTTCCAATCTATCAAAATAAAACAGCCTAACCTTCTCAGGTTCAAGAATGTTTCTTTTTGCACTGATACGAATGCCATTCAACACATGGTCACTATGTGTTTCTACTATAATCTGCACGCCTCCCTGCGCCGCTCTTGCAATCAATTCTCCCATTTTCCGCTGTCCCCTTGGATGCAGATGTGCTTCAGGATTCTCCAAAATTAAAAGTTCTCCCCTTTTCGCCTTTACTAAGGCCAGTATAACGGGAAGGACATAAGAAATACCAAACCCTACATTTTGAGCGGAAAAATAATCCGCCGCTGCAGCGCTCCGCTGATGAACGGTCAATCCGACCATATTACCGTGCCCATAATCTTCTGTCCGAAAGGTTACACCAGGGGTAATCTCACTCATCCAACACTCCACCTGTCTGGAAATTCGGTGGTTCGCCTCTCCTTCAAACAAAACTGCCTCATTCTCAACATCATCTAACTCATGTTCCCTCAAATAATGTACCGCATATTCTCCGTGATTTCCAATTTGTCTATGTTCCCATACTTCATAATAAGACTTCTGATAACTGCTTTGAGGCCCGAGACGATCTGCCGCTATGTAAGTAAATCCGATTTCAAACAAATTCAAACCTAACAACTGATTCTTGTCTTCCTCCGAAATTTCACGTAAAAAATCCGCCTCCCCTTCATAGCAATAACGCTTTTTAAAAACACCATTTTCGGATTCCAAAGAAATACCAATAAAATTATCCTGTGCATTTGTATAAAGCAAATCTCTGCCTACTCCTATATTAGTATATTTCCCATTCAAATAGATTCCCTTATCTAGGGCATTCTGCTCCTGTGCCTGACGTAAAAGCAACAGTGCCTGTATCATAGTAGATTTCCCCATACTGTTTATCCCGGAAAATAAATTCAGGCAGGAAATCTCCAACTCTTCTTTCTCAAAACATTTAAAGTTTTCTACCGCAATTTTTGTAATCATCTATAATCCCCCTCATCATTTTCTCTATTCTTATAAAACGCTGTCCAAACGATTTTTTATCGCTTGCCTTTAAAATTTTCAAAAAAGAATCCGACTCGCACAGTATCAAAAATTCCTCATATACCTTGTTCTTTTGCTTTGTCAGTATCCACAGCTCTTCTTCATCCAGAAGAAATAAATTTCTGCACCATGCCTCGTAAATCGCCTTATTAATTGGTCTACGCATACCGTCCGACGCCAGCTTACGAAATGCATATTTCCCCATTATCTTCTCTGCGGCAGCCATAACTCGGACAAAAGACTGCGACAATTCTTCCCTGTCCACAGAATTCTCCTGGTTCAAAAACTCCATTGCCCCATTTAGATAATTATCTGGAATGCCCTCATACTTATCCGTTCCGTAATAACAGACAGCAACAAAGCGCAGGACAAACTCCTGATCCTGCATTCGGTCATTCCGAAGGCTATACGAGGTTGCAGTTTTAAATTCTTTTTCATCCGCAAGCATTTTGCACATTTCTACTGCTTTCCCCTGATACAACGCATGCCTGATCTCCTGCGGGGTCAATTCCAGACCGCCTGTATTAATTCTTTTGAAAATATTATATTTTACATTTATCGGAGTGCCAGACTTCACAATATATGTAATAATATTTGTCTCCTCGATCCTTCGGGCAAATACACGAGGCAGCTCAGAATACCTCATTCCTTCCAAATCCTTAAAAAATTCCAATCCGGTCAGCTTCAGCTTTTTCTCTACCACGAACTCTTTGATTGACGTAATCCGCTGCAAACCGTCAATAATCAACCAGTTATCACTGTCCCCTCCATCAAAATAAAAAGCCGGGAGCGGAATACGCAGCAACATAGACTCAATTAACTGACTTTTTTTCTGGTCAGACCACAGACCCGCTTTTCGCTGAAAAGCTGTATTCAAATTTACCTCACCATAGCGAATCCTCGATATCAGTGATGACAATTCCATTGTTTTCATATCTATATCAATTTTGCTTGGATCAAACGGACGAATTTCGGATATCTCATCATTCCCATCGCTATCATCTGCCTCGACCTCATCGCTTATGATCAAAACTCCCTTATTTTCGAGATATCTCATCATCTCATTATAATTTTCCTCTGCCTTTACAGAAGACGGAAGCCCTGCATAAAAATTAGAAACCATCATCTCATTTAATATTCCGCCTTTGCCGTTTCCTATATTTACCAACCTATCCAAATCTTCCTTAATTTCTGCTGTAAGCATACATAATCCTTTCAACTGATACATATAATAGTTTGATTAAACTTTTAACTATCATTATACTGGAAGGGAGTTTGTTTGTAAATGAAAATAGAATACTGCATGAAAATCTTACTTTCACCACACTCACATGACAATAACGAAAATCCGTATTTCTGGTGCGTCCTAAAATTTGACGATGAATGGCATCAGATTGCCTGCGGTTGGGAATCCTCTCCCGATTTATGCTATGAGTCAATCAAACAAAAATTTAATCACTTATTTTAGTACATGATCAATAACGTAAAAATTACGAAAAAACCACATAAGTGCTGATATCTCAACTCCATTATAAAAAGAAAAGCGGGAACGTTTTTGACATTTTCCCGCTCATTCTGATGTTTACCACTGATATCTTTCTCCTACTCCTCCGCCTCCAGGCACTTCTGCAGCGCCAGCGTTCCCGTGCGGGCCATCTCCACAATGCTCACGCCCTTCATCATACTGATAAAGAGCCGGACACGCTCTGGCACGTCGCAGATCTGGATGATAAACATGTTCTGGGACATATCCACGATATCTGCATGCATAATATCGCAGGTTTCCATGATGTCCTTCCTATTGTTCTTATTGTATTTCACCTTCATAAGCATCAACTCCCTGCTCACGCTGGAAGGCTCGTCAAAGGTCTTCACCTTGATGACGTCGATCTTTTTGTTGAGCTGCTTCTCGATCTGCTCAATCGTGCGCTCGTCCCCGGAGCTGACAATGGTCATACGTGAAACCGTGCTGTCTTCCGTCTCGCCCACCGCCAGGGAATCAATATTAAAACATCTTCGGGAAAACAGTCCCGCTACCTTACACAGCACACCGGACCTGTTTTCTACCAGTACGGAATATATTTTTTTCATCTCATCCTCCTATTTCACCAAATCCATAGGGTCGATCAGGCACTCCAGAAGCACCGACTCGTCCTTCTCCAGAAAAGCCTTGATTGTTTCCTCCGCCCCTGCCATATTCGTCTGCCGCATAAACCGGATGCCAAAAGCCGCGGAGAGTTTTTCCAGATCCGGGCTGCCCGACAGATCCACCACAGAATAATTATCCTTGTAAGTGTAATGCTGATATTCGCGCACCATGCCGAGATAATTGTTTTTCAGGACAATGATTTTAACTGGCACGTCAAACTGCCGCATGGTGGCAAGCTCCATCATGGACATCTGGAAAGAGCCGTCGCCGCAGACCGCCACCACCTGACGGTTTCTGTCCGCCAGCTTCGCGCCCATAGCCGCCGGGATCGAATATCCCATAGTGCCCATACCGCCCGTGGTGAGGAAACGCCCCTTCTTGACAATATGGTAGCCGCAGGACCAGATCTGGTTCTGTCCCACATCCGCCACATAAACCGCATCCTCGTCCATCTCTCTGGAAAGCATTGTGATAAAAGCCGCCGGATCCACATAGGCGGGATTCGGCCTGCGTATCGGCTGCATGGTGTCGCGGTAAGTGTTTAACGTCCGAATCCACTCCTCATGCTCACAGGTAAACTCCTGTGTCTCGATATCTTCAAAAATATGTTTCGCGTCGCCCACCAGTGGAATGGCGGGACCTACATTCTTACCGATCTCCGCCGGGTCCACGTCAATGTGGACAAGGACTTTATTCTCCGTAATCAGATCGGGCTGGTTCACCGCCCTGTCGGCCACCCGAGCGCCCACCATGAGAAGCAGGTCTGACTCGTTCATGGCACGGTTGGCGAAGGGCTTGCCGTTATTGCCCACCATGCCGTAGTACATGGGATGCTCGGTAGGCATGGCGCCGATTCCCATCATGGTGGAGACCACGGGAATCCGATACTTTTCAGAGAACGCCCGCAGGCTTCCCTCCGCCTGGCTTAAGAGCACGCCGCCGCCTGCACAGATTAAAGGACTCTTCGCTTTTGCCAGCTCCTTTATGACTTTCTTGATCTGCGCCATATTGCCCTTTACCGTCGGCTTGTAAGTGCGCATGTTGACTTCGTCGGGGTACTTGAATTTCCCGACAGGCGCATTCTGGATATCAATGGGGATATCGATCAGCACAGGGCCTTTGCGTCCCGTTGACGCCAGATGAAACGCCTCCTTGAAGATCTGCGGGATATCCGCCGCATCCTTCACGAGATAGCTGTACTTGACAAAGGACTCCACTGCGCCGGTGATGTCCGCCTCCTGAAACACGTCGGAACCGAGCAGTTCGCTATTTACCTGCCCCGTGATACACACAAGCGGTATACTGTCCGCAAAAGCGGTGGCAACGCCCGTAATCAGGTTCGTTGCGCCGGGACCGGAAGTCACCGCGCATACGCCCACTTTCCCGGAAACCCGCGCAAGGCCGCTGGCCGCATGGGCTGCATTCTGCTCCGTGCGGATCAGTATGGTACGGATATCCGACTCCAATATGCTGTTGTAAAAGGGGCATATGGCTACGCCCGGGTAACCGAACACATACTCTACGCCCTCTGCCTCCAGACATTTTACGATTGCATCTGCACCTATCATATACGTTATCCTCTCTTCTATCGTCTGTTCGCAACTGTTCTATATCTTCACAGTTACATCTACTCAATTTAATCCCAACAGTCTTTGCGTCAGCTTGACCGCGTCGGCCGCGTCCTTAGAATACCCGTCCGCGCCGATCTCCTGCGCGTACTCCTCAGTGATGACCGCGCCGCCGACGATGACTTTCGCCCCGATGTCCCGCTCCTTCGCATAGTCGATGACATGGCGCATCTGCTGCATGGTGGTGGTCATAAGCGCCGAGAGTGCAATGATCTGCGCATTATGTTCTCTGGCCGCCTCAATGATTCTCTCCTTCGGCACGTCCTTGCCCAGATCAATCACGTGAAAGCCATAATTTTTGAGCATCAGCGCCACCAGATTTTTACCAATGTCATGAATGTCGCCCTCCACTGTGGCGATCACCACTGTCGGCATATCATCCCCGGTATTTGCCTGTAAAAGAATAGGCTCCATATACTCGATGGAGGCCTTCATCGCCTCCGCGCTGGCAATCAGCTGGGGCAGGAAGTACTTGCCCTTGTCAAACAGCTCACCGACCTCGTTGATGGCAGGCAGAAGTACTTCATCCAGAAGCGTTTTTGCCTCTGCGCCGTCCGCTATCGCCTTTTTCGTGTCCTCCACGATGGCATCCCGCTTACCCTTAAGGACGTCGGTGCGAAGTCTGTCCCTCGGCGACAGGGCGTTCTCCTCCTGCGCTGCCCGGTTCAGCCGGATTCCAGTCTCTTTTGGCGCGGTCACGCCTGACGCCTCTTTCTTCTCCCGCAGAGCGTCCATTAATCGGATATAGCGGGTATCCGCCTCCTCCTTATGCAGAAGCAGATCGGAAGCGAAAGCGCAGCTCATCAGAAGTTCCTGCGAGGGATTGGCTATCGCCATAGTCAGCCCCTCCCGGATCGCCATAGTGAGGAAGGCCGTATTCACAAACCCTCTTTCCGGCAGGCCAAACGAAATATTGGACAGGCCGCAGATCGTGGCAAGTCCCTTTTCCCTGCAGTAACGAATCGTCTCAAGCGTCTCCAAAGCCGCGTTCTTATTGGCTCCCACGGTGGCCACCAGACCGTCCACCACAATATCTTCTTTCGTCAGGCCAAGTGTAAACGCTTTTTCCTGTATGCTTTCTATAATAGAAATCTTTTCCGCCAGATCTTTCGGGAGTCCCGCATCCGACAGGGGCAGCAGAATAAACATAGCGCCGTATTTTTTCGCAATGGCAAGCAGCGCATCCTGTTTTGCCTGTTCGCCGGAAATCGAATTGATCAGCGCGCGGCCCGGATATCTGCGAAGCGCCGCCTCCAGCACCTCCACATGGCTGGAATCAATGGACAGCGGCAGGCTTGTTACACCACTCACCGTCTCGATGGCCTTTAACATCATAGCCTTCTCGTCGATGCCGCTCATGCCCATATTCACATCCAGTATACTTGCCCCACAGGCCTCCTGTGCCTCCGCGAAATCTGTCACCATCTCCAGGGAGCCTTCCCTAAGCGCCGCCTGCAGCTTCTTTTTCCCGGTCGGGTTTATGCGTTCGCCCACCACGATAAAAGGATCATCCAGACCGAAGGCCACTGTCTGCCGTTCGCTGGTCAAAAACCGTTTCTTTGGCTTTTCCCGGTGTATGACGTCCATGTCCTGCACCGCTTCTTTCGCCGCCCGGATATGTTCCGGCGTCGTGCCGCAGCAGCCGCCGATCACGGAGGCGCCGGCCGAAATCAGGTCCCGCATGTGGCGTCCAAACTCTTCCGCCCCCATATCATAGACCGTGTTGCCCTCCCCGTCCAGGGACGGCAGCCCCGCGTTGGGCTTGGCGATAATGGGAATGCCTGTGACCTCCGCCATGCGGCGTACCGTATCCACCATCTTATCGGGACCAGTAGAGCAGTTCGTCCCCACCGCCGCCACACCGAGACTCTCAAGCACAACCGCCGCGGTAGCCGCGTCGGTGCCGAACAGCGTCCTGCCGTCCGCCTCAAAGGTAAGCGTCGCCATCACCGCCAGATCACAGACTTCCTTTGCAGCGATCACAGCCGCCCGGGTCTCCTGCAGGCTCATCATCGTCTCTATCACCAACAGATCCACACCCGCTTCATCCAGATAGCGGATCTGCTCCTTATATACCTCAACCAGCTCCTCAAAATCCAATTTTCCCATAGGGGAAAGCTGTTCCCCCGTCATGGTCAGATCCCCGGCAACATACGCATTCCCGCCGACGGCCTCCCTGGAAAGGGTTACAAGGTCACGGTTCATCTGTCCGATCTGTCCCTCCAGTCCGTATTCTTTCAGCTTGATCCGATTGGCCGTGAAGGTGGGGGCATAGACAATATTGCTGCCTGCCGAGACAAAATCCCGCTGCAGCGAGGTCATGATATCCCTGTGTTCCAGAATCCACTGTTCCGGGCAGACGCCCGCAGGCATTCCCTTTTTCTGCAGATTGGAACCTGTGGCCCCGTCCAAAACCAGAGGCGTATTCCTGATTAAAGCCTGAAATTCCTGTCTGTTCATCTATTCTCCATCCGTTTCTGAGGGTTCCTCATAGAAAACCGTATCGTCGGTGTCAAAATTATCCTCCGGCACATCCTCTTCCCCATCCGGGTTCTGCGACTCCTGCGCATCCTCCGATTCTTCGCCGCCCGTTTCCGCATCCTCTTTTTTGTTCAGATAGCCTCCGCCCAGAATGGGATTCTCCTCCGTGTAGGTGACCCCCTCCCCCTCGGGGATTTCCCCGTGTAGAATCGTGATAATATACTGGATGCGAATGTTTGTTCTGTCATAATATTCCAGGGCGGCCTGCTCGGAAGCCTCGTCGTAAGTGTCGCCTTCGTATGCAGCATGGAAAAGGGACACCGCCTCTTTCATATTTTCGTCCGCCTCGTCAGCCAGACTCTCCACCGCCGAAAAGCGTTCCGGCACCTCAAGCTCCGCCATCCACTGAATATCCTCCGCAAAGGCATCCAGATACCCCAGAAGTTCGACAACTGCGGTATCCGATTCGCGGTCGATGGCATTCATTTTGTCATTGTACTCCGCCGCACGTTCAAAGAAAGTGTTCATATCCTCCTGATACGCCGTCAATTCCTCGTTTTTCCCACAGGCTGTAAGCACAAAGGCCAAAAGCAGAGTGATGACCATAATTCTGTATTTTATCAAAACAATTATCCTCCGAATACATAAAAATTCATAAATCCCCTATCTAAACATAGTACTGATTTCCACACCTTTCGTCAACCTTTTCTTTCGTGGGAAAATAAGAGAAAAAAAGAGCGGCAGCCTTTCCCGGCCATCCGCTCTTTCTGTCATGCGACTGATTCCTGGCTGTCAAAACGCGATTTCGCAGTCCGGCTCCACCTTCCTGCACGCTTTCAGTACCTGTTTCATAACGCTTTTCTCTTCCGCCCCTTCTGCAAATTCCACTTTCATTTTCTGGGTCATAAAGCTCACCGTAGCCTCCGCGACACCCTCCGTCTTCCTGGCAGCCTCCTGCATCTTCTCAGCACAGTTCGCACAGTCTACCTCAATTTTGTAAGTCTTTGTCATTGCTCCTTCTCCTTTCTCGAAGTTTCCCGCCAAAACCACAGGACAAATCTCAAACTCCATGCCCTTCCATAATATGTTCCATACCCATATTTAAAATAGAGCGGACATGTTCGTCGTCCAGAGAGTAATAGATCGACTTGCCCTCTCTCCGGCTCTTTACCAGCTTGGAGGTCTTCAGAATACGAAGCTGATGGCTGACGGAGGACTGGCTCATCTCTAAAACCCCCGCGATATCGTTGACACACCGCTCCGTATCCAGCATCGCATACAAAATCCTGATCCGGGTGGGGTCTCCAAATATTTTGAAAAGCTCAGCCAGGCTATAGACCGCCTCATCCATATATGATTCCTCCACAGACATTCTCCTTCCTCAATCCGGGTTAATATATGTTTATTTGTTCATATTATAATATGAACGTGTGTATTCTGTCAAGGTGATTTTTCTGTTAGATGTAAAGAGGGAGACCCGCAGTAGGTCTCCCTGATATGTTTTATTTTTCCAGCAAAATTTACAGTTTGAAGAAGGATACATCGTCCTCCAGAACCTGCGCCATCTCCTTCAATTCGCCAGCCGCCTCGGCAAGCAGATTGATAGTAGCGTTCATCTCTTCCATCGACGCGTTGGTCTCTTCAGTGGATGCCGCATTCTCCTGGGATACAGCGGACAGATTCTGGATCACATCCACAACCTTGCCTCTCTCCCTGTTGCACTCTTCCGCCTGATCGCTGATAATGCCCGTCTCTTTTCTGGAGTTTTCGATACCGTTGCTCACATCGCCAAACTTCTCCTTGGTCTGCGTGAGTTTCTGCTGCTGCTCCAGAATAATCTCATTCACTTCGTTCATAATCTGAACGGAAGCTTCGGAGTCGACGGTCAGCTGGTGAATAATATCCTCAATGGTCTTCGTAGACTGCGCGGAATCCTCAGACAGCTTGGAAATTTGAGTCGCCACCACGGCAAATCCGCGTCCTGCCTCTCCGGCTCTTGCCGCCTCTATGCTCGCGTTCAGGGCAAGCAGGCTTGTCTCGCTGGCAATGGATGCAATCAGATTAACGGCATCCTGAATTCTGGTAACGGACTCGTTGGTCGTATGTACGGAAACCTCTATCTTCCTGATCGCCTCCGTTGTCCTGTCGTTGGACTCGCTCAGCTCGTTGATAATTCTGGAGGACTCCACATCCGCCACATGCATCTGGTTGGAAAGATCGTCCAATTCCTTGACGCTGTCCGCGATTTTTTCAATAATTGCCCCCATATTGGCAACCTGCCCTGTAGCGGATTCGATGTCCTCTGCCATAGCAACGGCGCCTTTGGAGATATCCTCAACCGCGCTGCTGATCTCGTCCGCCGTGGTCGAAGTCTGGGACGCCATGCTCTCCAGATTATCACCCTGATTCATGAGCGTCTCTGTATTCTTCTTAATACTGCCGATAATGTTCTGCAGTTCCTCCAGCAGTCTCTGTACAGCATGTCCCATAACACCGATTTCATCGGTTCTCTTTAAGATTCTCTCATTTACGGTCAGATTCAGGTCGCCCTCCGCCAGAGAAGAAAGGAGCTTCTCTGTCTGAACAATCACCTTCGCGATCGCGCCTGCGATCTTCACGCAGACAAAAAGAGCAATGACGAGAATCAGGGCCGCGATTCCCAGAATCATCAGGGAACTTTGGTTGATCTTGGCGTTGGCTTCGGTGGCAGGCTGTCCCGCAAACACCATACCTATGTTTTTTCCGCCACTCGTTATCGGCATATAGAACGCATAGTAGGTCTCCCCGTTAATGGTAACACTGTCCGTCTCATATGTTTTCCCTTCGTTGAGAACGGTTTGAATAACCGCATCAGAAGCTTTCGTGCCAAGAATACGTTCCCCCGTACTCTTATCCCGCAGGGAAGTAGCACGTCTGGTATCCCCATAGAAAATTGTTACATCAGCGGCGCCCCCTTCCACGAAGCTGTCGATGACATCCTCATTTTCGGATACACAGTAATCGCCCTTATAAAGCGTTTCACCCTCCATCCGATACTCACCCGGGTCAATCGCTTCATAAGCCGCATATACGCCCTGACACAGGTTTTCAAGTCCTTCCATCTTAGCATCACGCACCATGTTTTCCATGGTATTGATTGCATACACGGTAACAAACGCAATCATGATCACCATTGGAATTACACAAAGCATCACAAGCTGCGCCATTACGCTCAGTTTCTTTTGTTTTTTCATCCCTACCTTCTCCTTATATTATACTATGTTCCCCCCTTCCCCGCGTATTTTTAACAATAAAAATTGTCAATAAACAGCAGGGTAAGCGACTGCCCATAAATGTCAAGCAGGTGCAACAATTATAACACGTTTTTTTCATTTTTTAAATATACAATCTCAAAAAAAGGAAAATTCTGCGCAAAAAGTACATTTTTTACACAAATGGCATCTCTGTCAACCTTTTTTTCTGAACATTTATTAGGCAAGGTGATATCTATTATACAGAAAAGACACTTTTTTTCTATCGGAATGGTACGGATTGTACTTTTTAAGGCATAATTTGCGCAACTTAGTTTACATAACACATTTAAGGAGCTCATGACGGATATATAGTTTATACAATTATTCATCCGCTACGGACGCACCTGTCCGTCACCTGTGATCTGATATTTATAAGATGTCAGTTCCTTGAGGCCCATAGGTCCCCTGGCATGCAGTTTCTGGGTGCTGATACCGATCTCCGCCCCGAAGCCGAACTCAAAACCGTCCGTAAAGCGGGTGGAGGCATTCACATACACGCAGGCAGAATCCACCTCGCGCAGGAACTTCTGCGCATGCACCTGATCTTCCGTCAGAATGGCGTCGGAGTGTCCCGTATTATATCTGTTGATATGGGCGATTGCCTCCTCCAGCGAACCAACGGTTTTCACGGAGAGAATCAGATCCAGATACTCCGTGCCATAGTCCGTTTCGTCAGCCGCCCGCGCTTCCGGTATCTGCGCCCGCACCGTCTCGTCGCCCCTGATCTCCACCTGTTTCTCCAGCAGGGCTTTCCCCAGGGCAGGCAGGATTTTCTCCGCGACTTTTTCGTGCACAAGCAGGGATTCGCAGGCATTGCACACGCCGATACGCTGAGTTTTGGCATTGATGACGATGGGCACCGCCTTGGAAAGATCAGCCGCCTCGTCAATGTAAATATGGCAGTTGCCTGTACCGGTCTCAATGACGGGCACCGTACTGTTCTCCACAACCGAGCGGATCAGTCCCGCGCCGCCTCTGGGAATCAGCACGTCCACATACTCCTTCAGTTTCATAAAAGCCGTGGTCACTGCCCGATCGTTGTTCTCGATCAGTTGAATGGCATTGTCGTCTATGCCCTCCTCCTTTAACGCCTCACGGATTACCGCCGTGATGGCCTGATTGGAGTAAAAGGCATCCTTGCCGCCCTTTAAAATCACCGCGTTTCCCGTCTTAAAACAGAGCCCGAAAGCGTCCGCCGTCACATTTGGTCTGGCCTCGTAAATAATGCCGATCACCCCCATAGGCACCCGCACCTTTTCTATGTGAAGGCCGTTGGGACGATCAAATGTCTCCATCACTTCTCCCACCGGGTCAGTCAGCCTCGCAATCTGTACAAGTCCCTCCGCCATCGCTTCGATTCTCGCATCCGTCAGTCTCAGACGGTCCAGAAGTCCCTCTGCCATGCCGTTTTCCTTTGCGCGCGCATAGTCCTTCTCATTCGCGGATAGGAGCTTTTCCTTTTCCAGCAGAAGCATTTCTGCGGCCCGCTCAAGCCCCCGGTTTTTCTGCGCCGTATCCAGCCCCTGCAAAACCACCTTTGCCGCCTGCGCCTGTCTGCCGAGTGTTTCCAAATATGCGCTGATTTCCGTGTCAACTTTATCCCTTTCCATTTTCCGATACCCTTTCTTTCTCTGTGATGATCCACTCCGGGCAAATATCATGCGCCTCCCACGGGATCGACTCATAAATCTGACAGTCAAATGCCAGTGCAGCTGTGGTTATCTTCAGCAGCGAACGGACTGTCCCGGTCGTTTTCCCTACACTTTCGGACAGTCCACCCAAAAATCTGTCATAAAAACCGCCGCCGTAACCGATTCGGTGCCGCGCCCTGTCAAACGCCGCGCCAGGCAGACAGATCAGAGCGCGTTGACTTAATCGGTCAGCAGTCCATTCATCATACGAATATCCGCGCGAAGGCTCTAAAATCCCGCGATAGCCTTCCGTCAAATCCGCCAAAGAATAAATGCGAAAAAAGTCCATTTCTTTGCCCAAAACCTTTGGCGCAAACACGGCCTTACCGTCCGCAAAAGCCCGTTCCAGCAGGGGAAAAGTATCCACCTCACTGCGAAAGCTGACGTATGTGAGAACCGCATCCGCCTCCCGGTAACAGGGCAGACCTGTCAGATTTTTCACAATCCGGTCACTGTAGTCTTTCCTCTGCTCTGTCGTCAGACTGTCGCGTCTCGCCAGGGCATCCAGACGAATGCGTTTCTTTTTTATGTCTTTTCTCTCCGCACTCTCACCCATGCCTTTTCTTTTCACCCAGATTCGTGATGCTGCCGTCCTTCTCCACAATGGAGATGTTGTCAAGCTGCCCCCTCAGATTCGCCCGCACGTTCGCCACATAAGCCTGCCTCAGCGCTGCCTGCTCTTCCTTCTCCGCAGGGGTAAGCCCTTCTTTCTGTGATTTGTGGTACAATTCATTGATTCGCGCTGTCATCTGTTCTACGTTCATAGCCCGTTTTTCCTTTTATTATATAGACTAATGAGCATGCATCTGCTGCACATAGAGGGGCAGGTCAAACTGCTCGTCCTTATGCGACAAAAACAGTGTGCCGATATTCTGCCCGCTTAAAATCCGGTGGATCACCTTGATGTCCTTACTGTTGGCGATCACCATGTCCACCCCGGTACTGCTGGCGATTTTGGCTGCCTGTAGTTTCGTGGTCATGCCGCCGGTGCCCACGCTGCTCCCGGTGGACGCTTTCCCCATATTCATCAGCTCGTCCGTCAGTTCCTCCACCACCTCGATATACTTGACGTCCGGGTTGGTTCGGGGATCATCGGTGTAAAGCCCGTCGATATCCGAGAGCAGAAGGAGCGCGTCCGCCTCCACCAGAGAGGCGACGATAGCCGAAAGGGTATCGTTGTCGCCGATCTCGATCTCGTAGGTGGCAATGGTATCGTTCTCGTTCACAATCGGAATCACGCCCAGCTTAAACAGCTCCGCAAAGGTGTTCCGGGCGTTGTAGCGGTTCAGGTTATCCACAATCGTGTTTTTCGTCATCAGAATCTGTGCCGCAACCTGGTTGTACTCCGCGAAAATCTTCTGGTAAATCATCATCAGTCTTGCCTGGCCTACCGCGGCGCATGCCTGTTTTACAGCGATGGGATTATCCTCCTCACGGTTGGGCAGAATCGCTTTCTCCCCCACGGCGATCGCGCCGGAGGTGACGAGCACCACATCCTTCCCCATGTTTCTTAAATTACAAAGCTCCCGCACCAGCACGTCCAGCTTCGTGTAATCCAGATCCCCCGTCTCCTTGTGCTGCAGGGAGGAGGAACCGATCTTGATCACGATTCGTTTTTTATCCGCCATCAAGGCTTTTCTGTCTATCATTTCTATGCCATCCTCTTTTCCGCACCGCAGTGCAGGCTCGAGAAACCTTCATGCACTGCTCATTGCTTTCGTCATCTTATCACATTTCCATATGCCGACGCAACCTTCTCCGCGATCAGGATGCCGTCCATCGCCGCCGAGGTGATGCCGCCCGCGTAACCGGCGCCCTCGCCGCAGGGGAAAAGTCCCTTGAGCGCAGACTGTCCCGTTTCATCCCGCAGAATCCTTACCGGGGAGGAGGTCCTGCTCTCCACGCCTGACAGATAAGCATCCCCGTCGGCAAAACCGGGCATCCTTTGACCGATTAGGTCAATTCCTTCCATCAGCGCCTGATTTAGAAAATCCGGCAAAATATCATGCACCGGGGCAAACTGCCATGCGCCCTTGATGGCGGGCGCAAACCCCGGATAGCGCAAGCAGAGCGTGCCGTCCCGGCCGACCGGCCGCGCATCCCGCGAAATACTGTCCGAAAGCAGCTTAACTGCGCCCATTCCGGCACAGACCGCCTCATGGAAATCCCCGTAACGCTCCACCGGCACCGCGCCCCGGCCAATCTCATAGGCCCGCTCCTCCAGATGCCGCTGGAAGGCGATTCCGGCAAGCGGTCCCGTTCCGCCGTATGCCTCATAATCCGCAGGAGAAACTGTGACGATCATGGCGCTGTTGCTGTTTGCGCCGTCCCGGCCGCTGTAGCTCATGCCGTTTACCGC
The DNA here is from genome assembly GCA_002491905.1 of Lachnospiraceae bacterium UBA7143. Classification (GTDB taxonomy): domain Bacteria; phylum Bacillota; class Clostridia; order Lachnospirales; family Lachnospiraceae; genus UBA3282. The sequence continues at coordinate 333,910 of DKWV01000011.1, forward strand.
CGTCCTCCCCGGCTCCGAGGAGGCATTTACCACATAGCCGCCGGGGCACATGCAGAAGGAATAAACGCCCCTGCCGGAAGCCGTCTGTGCCGTCACCTTGTAGGAAGCCGCCGGAAGGGGGATACTGCATTCCCCATACTGCAGCCTGTCAATCATTTCCCGCGGATGTTCCATGCGAAGCCCCACCGCAAAGGATTTGGCTTCCATAGGAATATGCAGCTCGTGAAGCATTTGAAAAGTGTCCCGCGCACTGTGACCGATGGCGAGAACAACCGTGCCGCTTCGAATCTCCTCCCCGTTTACCACAACGCCCGCCACCCGGCCATTCTCCGTAAGCAGAGAGGTCGCCTGCGATGCAAAGCGCACCTCGCCGCCCCACTCTATAATCTGTCTGCGCAGATTCTCCACCACGCGCATCAGGATATCCGTGCCGATATGGGGCTTTGCCTCATATAAAATCTCTTCCGGCGCACCGGCTTCCACGAAGATGCGAAGCACTTCCCGCATCCTGCCATTTTTATCTTTGACCGTAGTAGTCAGTTTCCCGTCGGAGAACGTACCTGCGCCGCCCTCTCCAAACTGCACATTGGAACCGGGGTCCAAAACGCCTTCCCGCCAGAACCGCTCCACGTCCTCCCGCCTTTTATGTACCTCTTTTCCCCGCTCCAAAAGCAGGGGACGCAGTCCCGCCTTCGCCAGCATGTACCCGCAGAAAAGTCCGGCCGGCCCTGTGCCCACGATCACAGGTCTCTCACACGGCGCCGTTTCCCCGATCTGCTCTTTAAAGACAGGAAACTGATACGTTTTCTCTTCCACAAGCTGGATTTGCCCGTCTTTTCCACGGATTTTCCGAAAGACGGCCTGTTCGTGGGCCACCTGCACATCCACCGTGTAAACCCGGCAGATATCGGGCTTTTTTCTGGCGTCTATGGACCTTTTTACAAGGGAAAGGGACTGTATGGCCGAAGCTTCCAACCGCAGCAGCTTTGCTGTTTTTTTGAGAAGCGCCGTCCGCTCGTCCTTACAGTCCGCTGTCAATTTGATCTGCTGTATCCGAATCATACGCGCATACACTCCTGTCTGTCTGGGTGGCAGTGGCTCCAATAGACTCTCCCACAATTTTTACATTCCACACGGTTTCCCAAACGATTTGGCAACAAAATTTTTGCAAACATTTTATGCTTACAGCCTTTCCTTACGCGCGGCCGCCCGCCCGGCAGCCGTCCCGCTGCTCCACGCCCACTGCAAATTGTAGCCGCCGCATTGCCCGTCGATATCCAGAATTTCTCCCGCAAAGTAAAGCCCCGGCTGTTTTTTTGACATCAGGCATGTTGTTACCTCGGCACAGTCCACGCCCCCTGCGCACACCTGCGCCCTGTCAAAACCGTTTGTTCCAGTAACCACCGTCTCCAGCTTGAGGTAGTGTTTCCGCAGACGCACGAAAGCTTCTGCGGGGACGTCCTTCGCCCGCTCGTTCTCCCGGATGCCCGACAGTTTCATGAGAAGGCGGTTGATCTTCTTATTGACTATTCCGGTCAGGAACACGTCCATCTCATCTTCCCCGTGCGCGGCAAGCCTTTCCCGGAAAAAGGACTCACAGGACGCCTCATCCAGATCGGGAAGAAAGGACACACGCACCGTGACAGATTTGTGATCAAGCAGCGCATAGGCGGCAGTCCGGCAGAGCTGAAAAGCCGGAATGCCGGAAAGCCCATAGTCCGTGAGCTGCAGTTCACCCCGCTCTGCGCAGACCTCTTTTCCTGCCACAAGCAGGGTAAGCGCCGCGTCACACCGCACACCCGCCACCTGTCTATAAAAAGATTCCTTACAGACAAGCGCTGCCAAAGCGGGTACAGGTCTGACTATCCGGTGTCCGAACCGCTCTGCCAGCCGGAAGCCGTTCCCGTCGGAGCCGGTATTCGGCGCCGCCCTGCCGCCGCAGCTTAAGATAACCGCATCGTAACAGGCATCCTCCCCCTGCTGTCCGATCCCAAATTTTTTTCTGTCCCTGTCGAAGGAAACCGTCCGCACCGCCTCCCCCGTATGTACCGTCACCCGCCGCCTGTCCAGTTCATAGCGCAGCAGGTCAAGCACCGTGGACGCCTGGTCGCTGGCCGGATACAGATACCCGTCCCGGTCCCTGATCCGCATGCCGAGGGACGCAAAGAATGCCTTCGTCTGCACAACGCCGAACGCAGCGAGAATACCGTCCGCCAGAGCCGTCCCGCTCCCGTGGTAAAACTCTGCCCCCATCGCTTCATTGGAAAAATTGCATCTGCCGTTTCCCGTGGACAAAATCTTTTTTCCCACTCTTTCATTTTTTTCATAGACCGTCACCGCCGCGCCTTCCCCCGCCGCCTGAATAGCCGCCATCATGCCCGCCGCGCCGCCGCCGATCACCGCAATCTGTCTTCCCATCTCGATCCTTTCTTTCCCAAATTCATGTAGAGAATGCTGCATTACTTCTCACTCTGTTTTAGCTGGAATACGACTCCAGAAACAGATACAGCTCTTCCTCACTCGCCACAAATTTCCCCTCCATAATTTCCCTCTGCAGGGAATCGGGCAGCCGTTCCAGCAGAATATCAGTATTCATGTAAAGTGTGCTCCTGTCCTCTTCGTACACCACAATAAAATGATCCGCCACCATCAGATAAAACCCCTGCGGTTTCTGCTCCTTATAATACTTGCAGACCGCCACACGGTCTTTGGAAAAAGCGGTCAGCTCGATGGCCTCAAATCCCTGTTCCAGCTCAGTCAGCGGCGGATTGTCCTCATAGGCGGATAAAGCCTTTAAAAGTTCCTCCCTGTTTAATCCGATATACATCACCGGAATTGTCTCCTCCGATTCCCTGACCGTACCCTTGTCCAGATTTACCTGCTCCACCAGATACAGGGTATCAGCCGTCACTACGGCTATATCCGCTGCCGCCGTCTCTATCACCTGTTCCTGCTCCTCTTTCGGTTCCGGCTCCTCCGCCTCTCCCCTGCCGACCGAAGACACCGCATCGGCAAGCTGTGATACCGACTGACGGAAACTGTCTGCCGTCTCCGTGCCGGCCTGTTCCATACTGTGGCTGTACCGATGCGGATAAAAAAACTCTTCCGCCTTCAGGGCGCCCCAGCCGCCAAGACCCAGCATGACCACAGACAATGTCATAAAAAGACTGATACGTTTTACAAGTTTCATTCCGTTTTAAACCTCTCTTGTCGGATTTCCTGTAATCAGTATCAGCCAATTCTATTTTTTTATTCAACCATCTTATAAAACGCCTATCACTCTGCCCAGCAGAATGAATAAGAAACCGAGAGGCATCTCCTGCAACTCCGCCTCCCCGATCACCCGGAAGAGCATAAGGAAAAAGATGTGAAAAATCAGTCCTACAGGCAGGGAAACAAGGATGCAGACCGCCGCCCCCGCAATGCCTGAAAGCAGGCGGTTAAGCAGAAACACAACAAGTCCCGAGACCGCAGCCGCGGCGAGCGGAAACAAAATGCCAGCGATCCAGTCCGGTCTGTATTTTATCCGCCTGTTCAGGAAAACAAAGGCCAGGACCATATATATGCCAAAGAACAGAATCAGGGCGCAGAGCAGTCCGTCCACCCCCATATGCCCCCGCTGCGTCATAAAATAGGCGGCGGCCAGATGTACCGTGTAAGATGCGGCAGCAGCCAGAAGCAGTTCCCTCATCATCCGCATTCTGTACAGAATCTGTCCAAACAGGAAGCTGAAAGTAAACAAAGCGGCCAGGACTGCACCCTTTTGAATCCATCCCGCCAATACCGCCGCCTGTGCTGTCGCTTTCCCATAGCAGCATGAGGAAAACGGCTTTCCCAGAACGGCCAGATAAACTGCCGCCGGAAAAGAAACCATAGATGCGCTGCGCACCGCCCTGCCCATCCTTTCCCGCATACCGCGGTATTCCTCCCTCTCATAGGCGCTGCAGATTTTTCCAACCTGCCCGTGTACAAAAAGGCAGGAAAACGCCGCGCAAATGCCCAGAAGCGGCGCAAATTTACCGTAATAACATCCCCACTGCGCCGTGCGCACATTCCCTCGCTCCGTCACGTTCATACAGTAATTCAGATAACGCTGGTCCACAATCATAAACAGATTCGAAAGCACGGCAACCGCCGAAAACGGCGCCAGATTAGAGACAAGCATCCGCTGTATCTCAAAACGGGTCTCGGCCCGTCTGCTGTTGTCCTGTCCCGGCCGCCCCTTAAACGCTCCCGCATAGATCACGTAGACCACAAGCAAATGGAGCAGCGCTATTATCTGCGATAAAAAAATCCCTGCCATCGCGCCGAGCGCCCCGTAGGCGTAGCTGTGTGCCTCCACCTGCAGAAGAGCCGCCACCTTCTGACCGTAACCGTAAAAAGCCCGTCCGCCAAGAAGCGCGCCCACGAGCATCGCAGCCTTCTCAATATACTGGGAATGCGCCGTGAGCACACCCATGCCGTAACCGTTAAAATACCCCCTGAAAACACCAATGAACGCTGCAAAAAAAACGGAGGGTGCCGCCGCCATAACCGCCATATGGCTCAGGCGCTCCAAAACCAGGACCTCCGCAATCCAGCGGGAAAAAAGGAGCGTGAAAAGCGCCATCACGACACCGAGAAACAGATTCATGAAAAACGCGGTCCTGAAAACCTTCGCCGCATTCCGATACCGCTCCCGTTTTACCCGGTAGCGTATGATACCAGCCATAGCGTTAGACATGCCGTTAGATACGACCAGTGTAGTCAATACAAACAGTTCAAACGCCGGGGCAAAAAGCCCCACCCCTTCATCCCCGATCACCCTTGAAAGAGGAATACGCAAAAAGAGAAGGAGCATATAAGAAACGATCCCCGCCGAGAGAACGATCCTGTTTTTCAGATTTTTTGCCATCCATTGTATATTCATCGTTACCTCAATGATTTTTCCGTCTTATCTTCTGCAGCCCTGGCCGTTACCCTTCATCCCTTGTAATGGAAAGCTTCTGCAGCAGACTCTCCTGCTTTTGTTCCATAAGCGCCGCCTCTTTCGGTTCCATATGGTCGTATCCGCACAGATGATAAAGGCTGTGTGCCAGAAGAAAAGCAAACTCCCTGCGCTCACTGTGTCCGTACGCTGCCGCCTGTTCTTTTACCCGCGCCGCGTTCAAAATGATGTCTCCAAGAACCAGCTCCCCGCTGTCCGGGTCGAAGCAGTCAGCTTCCTGCTCCTCCACGCCGGAAAAATCCCCCGGCGTCTCAAATTCCAGATTGGGAAAAGAGAGCACATCCGTCTCCGAGTCAATATTCCTGAAATTTTTATTGTACTCCCGTATGCCCGCGGCATCTGTCAATAGGAGATTCACAGTGGCCTCATAGGGACAGTTTTCACTGTCCAGAACAGCCTCCATCACACGGTCAAGAAGTGCTTTCTCGTCAAAGGGAAAAGCCTGCGTTGTCTCATGTTCAACGTAAGAAGTCATAGTAAAGCTTCTCCTTGATAAATATTTTTTTCATCTCACAGATCTGCCCTAAAGAAATTTCATTTCCCCAAAGCTCGTCCGTCTCAAATTTCTTTTTAAATACGGTGTCGATCAACTGCTCGTAGTCCAGCTCCGCCTTTGGATCCTTCGCAAAGAGATAAAGAATGGAGGACACGATACAGTCCGCAAACAGGACGACGATCGTCTCCTTGGAGATAATTCTTTCATCCGGATCCACATACTCCTTTAAAATCTGCTTTGTCTTCGGTGGAAAATGGTATTTATCGCAAATGGCCGAAACATTTTCCCATGTATTTTCCCCTGTAAGCTTTCCGATTCTGTGGTAATACCCGCATGCCTTCACAGCCGCGTCGTCAATGCCAAGGCTTCTCGCGACCTTGTCCCCCAGATAAGCGGTATGAATCGCGTGGTAATACTCCTCTTTGGAGAGCTCTTTAAGCTGCACCAACAGCGGACACTCCGGGTCATTGATCTCCATATACTTGTCCCGGTACCTGTGGATTACCATAGAACTCACCATCTTCAGACTGACCAGAAGCAGGATACAACATACCATCAGGTTGATGCCCGGTATCATAAACTGGGCGATGGAAAGTTTTTCCTCCGTAAAGAGAATCACGTTGGCCGTCAGGCTTAAAGCGAGAACCAACAAAGAAATCAATACGGGAATCCCCACCTTGAACTCCTCATCCAATGTGGCAAACAACATAATACCCGCCATGCCACTGATAAAATACAGCCAGAAAACGGCGTAGTCACAGCCCGCAAAATTCACGGACATGAGCAGGCAAAGACTGCCAGCCACAAGCCCTGTCATGCCGTTGGAAAACACGCCGAGCAGTACAAAAAACACCAGATAGGGCCATCCCGCAACCGGCAGAAAAGGCAAAAACACTGCCGCCACAAGACAGAACAGATAGGTGACCGCAAATCTCCCATATCGTCCCTCGTTGCGGTAGACAAAGAAACCACTCACCTCGCCCATGACAAAGGAGAAAATGACAATCCCCGTACCGGCCAAAACCATGACGATATTTCGGATCATCATATCTGTCTTATTGCGGTAAAGTACACTGCCAAGCCAGGCAATCAGTCCTGACAGGGCAAACATAAACATAAATACCACGATTCTTTTTATGATAATACTGTTTTTCTGGAGATTACTATTATTTTCCACGCCTGTAATTCCTGTTTCCTGTTTTTTGCTCACTGCGCCGTTTCTCTTTCGCCTCGTAGTCGTCGTATGCCTTCACAATCCTCTGTACCAGAGGGTGTCTGACCACATCCTTACTGGTTAAGTTACAGAATGAAATATCCTCTATTTTTGAGAGAACCCTCACCGCCACGTCCAGCCCTGATTTCATATCAGGTGCCAGGTCCTTCTGGGAAGCGTCCCCGGTAACCACCACCTTGGAGCCGAAGCCGATTCTCGTCAGGAACATTTTCATCTGCGCCGGTGTGGTGTTCTGCGCCTCATCCAGAATAATATAGGCATTATCAAGAGTTCTGCCTCTCATATAAGCCAAAGGTGCCACCTCGATCAGCCCCTTCTCCATATTTCTGGCAAAGCTCTCCGCCCCCATAATTTGGTATAGCGCGTCATAGAGTGGTCTCAGATAGGGATCCACCTTGCTCTGCAGATCGCCGGGAAGGAAACCCAGCTTCTCTCCCGCTTCAATAGCCGGTCTCGTCAGGATAATACGGCTCACCTCATTATTCTTAAAGGCGGTCACCGCCATCGCCATAGCCAGATAGGTCTTTCCAGTACCTGCAGGCCCCACCCCGAAAACAATCATATTGTCCCGCATGGCGTCCACGTACTGCTTCTGCCCCAAAGTCTTCGGTTTGATCGGCTTACCGTTTACAGTATGGCAGATGCAGTCGCTGTCTATGGCAAGCAGCATGTCCTCCTTGTGTTCCCTGCCAAGTTCAATGGCATAGTCCACACTCTGTTCCTCCAAAATCGCACCTCTCTCCGACAGGGCCACAAGCTCGTTCACGATCCGGGCCGCCCTGTCTGCGGCCTCCGGCTCTCCGGATATGCGGACGGCGCCGTCACGGTCCACAACCATCACCTTCAGATCGTTCTCAATTCTTTTGATATGGGAATCAAACTCCCCGAAAAGATTCCGCATGTGCTCCACCGGCACATCAATACTGACCGTAACCGCGTCCATTCCCCGCCTTTCAGTATCACAGCCTTTTAGTCGTTCTGTGAATCCTCCTCTTCGGAATCGTCCACAGGTTCCGTAATGGTCGGCGTCAGTTTTACCGCCGGTTCCTCAAGCTGCATATGGGCATTTAACACCCATTTTTTATCATTCTTTTTTATTGTAACATTTTTTTTTGTAATTTGTACCCCCTTTTCATTTAAAGTTGAGATAATTTTTCGAAACCGCTCCTGTAAAAGGTTTTTCATCTCTTCGTCAGTATGCATTTTGGGCACGATTTCATATTCCCGCACCGTCCTTTTCCCGTAATAAAGCGGCAGGAACAGATGATCCAGAAGCTGCACCTGTTTTTTATCCTCGCTGGTGTCATAAAAAGCATAGGGAATCCCGCGGAACCGAAAGGCGACTTCCTTTTCCCCCGCTCCGGCCACCGGAATTGTAATTTCCTCACCCGTATAGCATTTTTCATCATATGCCACTTCCTCCTCCAGCGAAAGATTCCGTGCGTAGCTTAAGGTGATATCCGCGTCCGCCTCCACATACTGGTATCTGCGCACCGTGGTATCCTCATTATAGACGGGAACCGCGCCGCTCACCAGCACATCCCCCTTTTGCACGCTGTCTCCACAGGCTACCTGGGGCACGCCGCTTCTGGTGATGATATAGGTCACCACGCCCTCCTTTTCCGCAACCAGGTCCATCCCCTGTGTCCCTGCATCCTTTTCCCGGTCGTCGTAGACGGGCATTTCATTTTCCTTGATACGGATCAGCAGTGTAGTGCCCTTAAGCTGCACGGAAGTCCAAGTGATCAGATCGTAGTCTTCCCTGAGTGCCTGCTCCAGCGTCTCAATTTCCAGTGCACTCTTTTTCATGGCCGTGTGCACGCCCTTCTCCTCCAGGTAATCCATCAGCACATCTTCCGTCAGGGCAAAATTTCCCTCAATCCGGATATCCCAGATGAAGCGGGATGCCAGACACCAGAACAGAATGCAGCAGACAAGCCCCGCCACAAACAACTTCCTTCTCCACATTTTTGACATAAAAAAAGGCAGGCCGTATTTACCCAGAACAGCCGCCCTGGTCCCTGTCTTTTTCAGAAGCGGCTTCAGGGCAAAAAACCCTGCTATGCTCATACGCATGGTGTGATAATCACCGTGATCTTCAATGTCCCACACCAGAATATCGTGATTGCCGCAGAGATTTAAGAGACGTTCCACAGAATAGCCCCACACTTTAACAGCCACATACCCTCTTAAATACTGTATCCAATGAAGCATAGGTTTCCCCCTGCACCGCGCGCTCAGATATAGCGGAGCGCGTCGATCTTTCCGCTGATTTTCATGTCTTCATTGGTATAATAGTCGATGGACAGACTGCTTCCCTCAAAGCAGATTTTGGCATTCTTGCCCTGCAGCACAATAGACTCCGTTGTATATTCCAAAATTCCTTTATAATTTTCGATAAATGCCTCCCGGTTCCCCGTAACCGTGACAATAGCCGCCCCCAGCATGGTGTCCTTGGGAAGTTTTAAGGATTCCACAATCAGCTCCTTCGATCTGGTAAACGGCGAAAATGGTTGGCGTCTGTTCTCTCTTCTCATGTTACACTATATGTATCTGGGTTATCACTTATGATAGGGTTCCCCGTTTATAATCCGGTACGCCCGGTAAATCTGCTCCAACAAAACAACCCGCATCAGCTGGTGCGGGAATGTCATATCCGAAAAGCTGACCGCCAGATCAGCCCGTTTCTTTATCGTATTATGTAAACCCAGAGAGCCGCCAATCACGAAAACAATATGGCTGACGCCGCTTATTCCCAACCGCTCGATCTCTCCGGCAAAAGTCTCGGAGGTAAATTTCCGTCCCTCGATCTCCAGCGTCACCACATAGGCGTCCGCAGGCAAAAAGCGCAGAATGCGCTCTCCTTCTCTTAACAGGATCTGCTCCTTCTGTGTCCCGGAGACACCGTCCGGCGTTTTTTCATCCGCCGCCTCCCGGATCTCCAGCTTACAGTAGCGTCCCAGCCGCTTTTCATACTCTTCAACCGCCTCACGGAAGAACTTTTCCTTCACTTTACCGACTGCTATCACCGTTATTTTCATACATTTCCTGATAATACCCGTCCACAAAATTGTCCACAAACGCCTCGTCCAGATTCATAAACTTGTTGTCGATGGCCGCCCGCATTTTTTCTGTGCGTCTGTAGTATTTTTCCTCCTCCGTCAGCTCCGCCAGGGTCTCACCCTCCTCCAGAATCACTGCGTCTATGGCGGCGCCTTCCAGATTTTCCTTACACCATCTGGCAATCTCGGAGCGCAGGGAGTTTTCCGATTTGGCTTTTACCAAAAGCAGTTTCGAATCCCGCATGGACACGGCGCCGAATACAATAAAAAGGACAAACATCGCGCCCATAACGCCGCAGACAAGATATCTGGTGATGCCAGCGCTCCTGTAAACCGGTATCACATTAAAAAAGATCAGTAACACCGCAATAAAACCGATTCCGCCTACCGCCAGAAGTGTGTACGCGGAAGTGCGGTTATCCTCCGCCTTTGCTTCGCTGCTCTGATATTGGGGCATAAACTCACCCTCCTTATCTTACGAATTGGAAATCCTGCACACAAAAAACATCTGCACGGTTCTATTTTATTATCATTTTATACAAATTGCAACTACTTTAACAGTTCCCTGATACCCTGATTCTTATTTTCCGACTTATCGATATCCAGACAGACGGAATGGTCGTCCCTGTAACGCCACACGGAGCACTCGCCGATGGCGCTCATATCCCGCCACAGCGTAAAGACACCTTCCTTTGCAATGCCGTCCCACTCCTGCACGTTGCCTGTGTAATCCACAGTGTTTGCATACATATCCCCATTGTAAAGACCATTCTTAAAAGGACCGACTACATTCTGCAAAATCCTGCCCTGGGTGGGCGCCAGTTTAGAGATGTCCACGTCATAGTGTTCCGCTCCCTCGCCGTCTGGCAGATTGTCCTTCCATTCTCCGGAGTAGCTGTGGGACATGTAAACGCCATTGGCATTCGTCTTATTCTTCTGTTTGATATAAAAGCGGAACCAGACGCCTTTGCCGTTTCTCACCCCGTGGCTCCATTCTCCGAAATAGTAACTGTTCTTTTCATAGATGGCAAGCCCTGTGCCGTGCGGTTTTCCCTCGCCGTCCACATCGCCCTGGTAATAGTAGTCACCTGTATCCTCGAGTCCCTCCGAGAGCTTCACATAGCGTTTCAGGTGGGCAAGATCCCAGATGGCATCCTGATTGTTGTCCGCAAAAAAGGGATAAGCTTCCTTTAAAATATATTCCTTCGTGTACGCTTCATCGTTCTCATCCTCAATATCCACCACAACAGCCGTCTTTTCATTGTCCGCAGACTCAGGCGCCGCCTCTTCCTCCTCCGGCATCTCCCTGTCTTCCCCGGGTTTATCCTCCTTCGGCTGATCTGCTGCAGTCTCCTCCTCTTTCTCCTTAAGAGCCTGCTCCTCCAGTTCCTGCTGTTCCTTCGCATAGTCCGTGATGCTCTGCTGGAGATCCCTGTCTTCCTTTTCGGTACGTCCCTGCCTGCGGCCTATCACCATAGTGAGTAAAATCAGGATACATATCAGGAGAACTGCAATCGTTCCCAGAAGAATTTTGGTCATTCGGGGACTCTGCATCAAATTCTCCGTTTCTTCTTCCCGCTTTTTATCGTTGTCCGAATCAGTCCATTTCATAAGTTTTCCATACCTTTCTACTTTGGGCGGCCTGCTTTGCTGTCCTGATTCTCATCATAAAGAATATTTTTAAAGATTCTGTGCCTCAAATTATTAAGAATTTCTTAGAAAAAATCGAGCGCCTACGCGCTCGATTCAGAGAATGCTTCGCATTCTCCCCCAATGATTTATATCTATTTTGAGAGATATTCGTCGATCCCCTTCGCAGCCGCCTTCCCGGCTCCCATTGCAAGTATCACGGTAGCTGCGCCCGTCACCGCGTCGCCGCCCGCATAGACGCCCTTTTTCGTGGTTGCGCCGAAGTCCTCCTCAGCCACGATGCACTTGTGCTTATTTACCTCAAGTCCCTTCGTGGTGGACGAGATCAGCGGATTAGGTGATGTGCCAAGCGACATGATAACCGTGTCCACCTCCATCAGGAACTCAGATCCCTCGATCACTACCGGACGGCGTCTGCCGGAGGCATCAGGCTCGCCCAGCTCCATGCGCACACACTTCATGCCGGATACCCAGCCGTTCTCGTCCGCAATGATCTCCGTGGGATTGGTCAGGAGGTCAAAGACGATGCCTTCCTCCTTCGCATGGTGCACCTCCTCCACACGGGCGGGCAGTTCCTCCTCGCTGCGGCGGTATACAATATGCACCTCTGCGCCCAAGCGGAGCGCCGTTCTCGCTGCGTCCATCGCCACGTTTCCGCCGCCCACGACAGCCACCTTTTTCCCGTGCATGATGGGCGTATTGGAGGAGTCGTCAAAGGCTTTCATCAGATTACTTCTCGTCAGGTACTCGTTGGCGGAGAACACACCCAGCGCCTGCTCTCCGGGAATCCCCATGAATTTCGGAAGGCCAGCGCCGGAACCGATAAATACGGCGTCAAACCCTTCCTCCTCCATCAGTTCGTCGATGGTGACGGATTTTCCAACCACCACATTGGTCTCTATCTTCACGCCAAGGCTCTTCACATTCTCGATTTCTTTCGCCACCACAGCCTGCTTGGGCAGACGGAACTCCGGAATACCGTAAACGAGCACGCCGCCCGGCTCGTGGAGCGCCTCAAAAATCGTCACATCATAGCCCATCTTCGCCAGATCCCCCGCACAGGTCAAACCCGCCGGGCCGGAACCGATTACGGCCACCTTCCTATTCTTCTTTTCCGCCGCGCCTTCTGGCTTCACACCGTTCTCCCTCGCCCAGTCGGCAACAAACCGCTCCAGCTTGCCGATGGAGACAGGCTCGCCCTTGATGCCGCGGATGCACTTGCCCTCGCACTGGCTCTCCTGGGGGCACACACGGCCGCACACAGCGGGAAGCGCTGAGGATTCGCTTATAATCTGGTAAGCCGCCCCGATATCTCCATCTTTCACTTTCTCAATAAAACCGGGAATGTTGATGGCTACCGGACAGCCCTTAATGCACTGCGCATTCTTACAGTTGATGCAGCGGGTCGCCTCGCACATCGCTTCTTCTTTATCATAACCGAGACATACTTCCTCGAAATTCGTCGCACGGACTTTCGCATCCTGTTCACGCACAGGAACTTTCTTTAACACATCTGCCTGCATCACTCATCACCTCCGCAATTTCCGCACCCGCCATGATGGGTGTCTCCCTCTTTGGCCTTTAAGAAGTCTCTGCCTTCCTTCGTCTTATACATCTGCTGACGCTTCATCGCCTGGTCGAAATCCACCTTGTGGCCGTCAAATTCAGGCCCGTCCACACAGGCGAATTTCACTTCCCCGTCCACGGTCAGACGGCATGCACCGCACATGCCCGTGCCGTCCACCATAATGGGATTCATGCTGACAACGGTGGGCAGCTCATATTTCTTTGTGGTCAGGCACACAAATTTCATCATAATCATGGGTCCGATCGCCACACACACATCGTAAGATTTTCCTTCGGACTCAATCAGATCCTCGATCACCTTCGTCACCATGCCGCTTCTGCCGTAGGAGCCGTCGTCGGTGGTTATATAGAGATTTCCGGCCACCGCCTTCATCTCCTCCTCCATAATGAGCAGATCCTTCGTCTTCGCGCCCACGATCACATCCGCGTCGATGCCTCTCTCATGCAGCCACTTTACCTGGGGGTAAACCGGTGCCGTGCCGAGTCCCCCGGCAACAAAGAGAATCTTTTTCTCCTTAAGTGCATCAATATCTTCATTCACAAACTCGGAAGGACAGCCAAGCGGCCCTACAAAATCCTGAAAACTATCCCCAGTCTTCAAATGCCGCATCATTTCGGTGGCCGCTCCCACCACCTGAAATACGATGGTGATGGTTCCCTTTTCCCTGTCATAATCACAGATGGTCAGGGGAATCCGCTCTCCCTCCGCATCCATTCTGACAATGACAAACTGTCCCGGCTGGCACGACTTAGCCACGCGGGGCGCTTCCACGTCCATGAGATAGATATTCGCCGCAAGTTCTTCCGATCTTATAATCCTGTACATCTCAACACTCCTTTTCCTTTTATCCGAACTATTCCATAATAGCGAAACTTATTGATTTTTGCAAGACATAATATTTGGCACGGTCTTTTTATATCTGATTCGCTATAAAATCCCCGTCCTCATCATAGCCAAGCTGTGCGGCCGCCCCGGTGTATGCCTGCACCAGAAATACCTTGTCCGTGCGGCTTAAAAGTCCCGTTCCGTCGTCATAGTACTCATTGATGGTGTAATAGTCTTCCTCCCCCACCTTAAGCACCGAGCTGAACTGGTAACTTAAAACGCCGCTCTGCCGTGGATTTTTCCCCGTCGCATCCTCCAGATATCCGGTCTCCACCAGTCGGTTGACCAGATTGGTCACAGCCGTTTCCGTCGCAATAGCACCCCGCAGCCTGAGCGTAAAGGTACGCGTCGTCACTTCGCTGGCAATCCCCTCACTGCTGATATTCACAAACCTAAACAGGGTTTTCCCGAGGGGCATGGGAATTGGCCCCGTGTATGGGACACTGTCCGCCGTAGGCTCCGACTCGTCCGTAGTATAGAAGGTCTTACAGCCCTCCACAGGTTCCACGGCAATCATCATCGCCTCCGTATATTCTCCGCTGTAAAGCTCCACCTCCGGCGCGTTTGGTACGGCCAGATTGATCACATAGGTCTTCGTGACGATGTCACTCTCAATGCCGTAATCATTCACAAAGAAAGCGCTGACCGTATATTCCCCCGTTTCCAGAAAAAGGGGAGACGTATAGATCTGACTGTTCTTATCCGGCTTCGACCCGTCCATAGTGTAGTAGATCGTCCCAGCCGTGTTGGAGCTTAACTTTAGCGGAATCACCTCCGCATAGCTTCCCTCCACATAGCTGAATTCCGGCTCCATAGCCAGATAGCTCTGGAACATGCTCACAATCCGCTCATTGTCACATGCCCGCAGCAGATCGTTAATCAGCCCGTACTCTTCCTGGTTGGCATAGATCGTGATGATTTTCCCGTAGGCCTCCTCCACGTCCTCCTCCGCGTATCTGGGTGCGGTATCCTTGTCTATGATTTTCATGAGGGCGGACAGGGCGTAATTATCCATCTGCTGCAGATAATAATAATCCGCTTCCAGAAAGAGAATCCTCGCCTCCTCAGGATAGTCCGCGTAGGCCGTTTCCAGACAGGCGATGGCCTGGCTGTAATCTCCCTTTTCCGCATAAGCTGCCGCCCTGTTGATCTGATAATCCGCTGTATGGATATGGTAGACATAGAGGGCATAGGAAATAAGCGCCGCCAGAAGAAGAATCACAAAGGCAAGAATCACCTGTGGTTTCCGGCCCTTTTTTCCCCCGTCCGATGCTTCTTCCTCTTCTGTCTCCGGGGCAGACTCTTCCACCGCATCCGGCTCCGCCTGCATGGAAACCAGAGTCGAAAGCGTTTCCGTTATGCTGTTTTCTATTTCCGGCTCAAAATCCGGAACAATTCGGATCTCCTCTCCGCATTTGTCGCAGATAAGATACCCGTCCGGCATTTCATGTCCGCAATGGGGGCACTTCATAGGCCGTTCCCTTCTCCCGCATTTGCACAGTTATACATAAGCATGGCAATCGTCATGGGGCCGACTCCACCCGGCACAGGGGTAATCGCGCTGCACACAGGCGCCACATCTTCGTAGTCCACATCACCGCAAAGCTTATTGTTTTCATTCCGGTGAATTCCCACGTCGATCACCACCGCACCTTCCTTCACATAATCTCTTGTAATCATCCTCGGCTTCCCCACCGCCACCACCAGAATGTCGGCACGTTTCGTCACTTCCTTCAAATTCCTCGTCCGGGAATGGGCCACCGTCACCGTGCCGTTCTCCCTGAGAAGCAAAAGCGCCATCGGCTTGCCCACGATATTGCTTCTGCCGACCACTACACACTCCTTCCCTGCGATCTCGATTCCCGAACGTTTCAGCAGCTGGATGATTCCGGCAGGCGTACAGGACACAAAGCCCGGCTGGCCGATACAGAGCGCTCCCACGCTCTGGGGATGGAAACCGTCCACATCCTTCTTCGGGGCGATGGCGCGGATCACCGCATCCTCGTCGATATGCTTCGGCAGAGGAAGCTGCACCAGAATGCCGTTCACCTCGTTCTTTGCATTCAGTTCACCAATCAGGGAAAGCAGCTCCTCCTGGGTCGTCTCCTCCGCCAGCTCATAGGCCAGGGATTCAATGCCCACATAGGCGCACGCCTTCTTTTTGTTTCCCACATAAACACTGGAAGCCGGGTCATTCCCCACCTGTATCACCGCAAGACACACCTTTTTCCCCTGCTCGGAAAGCGCCGCAACCTGTTCCTTCACCTCGTCTTTAATCTGTGCCGAAATGGCTTTTCCATCTATGATTTGTGGCATTTTCACCTCGTCCTTTCTTTATATTCCATTTTCACGCTAAAACAGCCCAACAATCTTCCCATCGTCATCCACATCGATCCGATAGGCAGCCGGAGTCTTTGGAAGTCCCGGCATGGTCATCACATCTCCCGTCAACACCACCACAAAACCTGCTCCCGCAGACACATAAACCTCACGCACATGCATCTCAAACCCGACCGGCCGGCCCAGAAGCTTCGGGTCATCCGAGAGTGAATACTGTGTCTTTGCGATACAGACGGGCAGTCTTCCGAATCCGGCGCTCTCCAGCTTCTCCAACTGCTTTTTCGCCGCCGCCGTGTAGGTTACACCGCCCGCGCCGTAAATCTCCGATGCCACAGTGTGAATTTTTTCCGTCAGAGACAGATCGTCCCCGTAGAGCGGCGAGAAGAGGCTCACCTTGTTTTCCAGCGTATCCAGCACCTTTTCCGCCAAAGCTTCTCCGCCTTCTCCGCCCTTCTCCCAGACCCTGGCAAGAGCGAACTCACAGTCCCTGTCCTCACAGAACTTCTGCACATAATCGATTTCCTCCTGCGTATCCGAAGAAAAAGCGTTCAGCGCGACCACTATGGGTACTCCGTATTTATGAATATTCTCTATGTGCTTTTCCAGATTCACAATTCCGGCCTGCAACGCTTTCATATCCTTTCTGGACAGATCCGATTTCGCCACACCGCCGTTATATTTTAACGCCCTCACCGTCGCCACAAGCACTACCGCGTCCGGCTTTAAGTCCGCCATCCGGCACTTGATATCAAAGAATTTCTCCGCACCAAGATCCGCGCCGAAGCCCGCTTCCGTAATCACATAATCCGCCATCTTAAGTGCGGTCTTTGTTGCCATCACCGAATTGCAGCCGTGGGCAATATTGGCGAAGGGGCCGCCGTGCACCAGAGCAGGCGTATGCTCCAGCGTCTGGATCAGGTTCGGCTTCATAGCGTCTTTCAACAGTGCCGCCATCGCGCCCACCGCCTGTAAATCCTTCGCCGTCACAGGTTCGCCGGAATAGTCGTAGGCAACGATAATCCGAGACAGGCGTTCCTTCAAGTCCTTAAAATCCGTCGCCAGACAGAGAATCGCCATAATCTCAGAGGCGACGGTAATCACGAAGTGATCCTCCCTCACCATACCATTGGTCTTGCCGCCCATACCTATCACAATGTTACGAAGCGCCCTGTCGTTCATGTCAAGACATCTCTTCCAGATAATCTGCCTCGGGTCAATCCGCAGCAGATTCCCCTGCTGGATATGGTTGTCCAGAAGAGCCGCCAGAAGATTGTTCGCGGAAGTAATCGCATGGAAATCCCCTGTAAAGTGGAGATTTAAGTCCTCCATCGGCACTACCTGGGAATAGCCGCCGCCTGCAGCGCCGCCCTTGATGCCAAAACACGGGCCTAAAGACGGCTCACGCAAAGCGATGACAGCCTTCTTTCCGAGTCTGGCAAAGGCCTGCCCCAATCCCACGGTAATCGTGGTTTTCCCCTCCCCTGCGGGGGTTGGGTTAATGGCCGTCACCAGAATCAGACGCCCCTCCGGGTTCTTTCTCACACTCTCTATGTACTCCTCAGAAAGCTTCGCCTTATATTTCCCGTAAACCTCCAGATCTTCCGGCCCAATGCCGATGCGCTGTGCCACCTCCGTAATCGGAGTAAGCTCCGCCGCCTGGGCTATTTCGATATCTGTTTTCATGCTTTTACCTCTCTATCAACTGTTCAAACTCTTCCGCGCTCATCAAAATCTTACGCGGTTTGGTTCCCTCTTCCTCGCCCACAACCCCGGCTTCGCAGAGCTGGTCCATAATGCGTGCCGCCCGGTTAAAGCCGATTTTAAACATGCGCTGCAGCATGCCGATGGAAGCCTTGTCCTTCTCGATGATAAACCGACCCGCCTCCGCAAAGTATTCGTCATACGCCGAATCCGCGTCAGCCGCTCCGCCAGGCGTGCCCGCTGTGCCCGACTCAACCGCTATGCTGTTGATCTGCTCCTCCACCGACTCGTCCGCCGCGCCCTCAGGCGCATAGTCCTTCAAAAACTCCACCACGTTTGAAACTTCATCGTCCGAGACAAACGGTCCCTGAATACGGGCCGGTTTCGGATATCCCTGCGGATAAAAGAGCATGTCTCCCTTGCCGAGAAGTTTCTCCGCACCAACCATATCCAGAATGGTGCGTGAGTCCACACCGCTGGACACCGCAAAAGCAACGCGGCTCGGCATATTCGCCTTAATCAGCCCCGTGATAACGTCCACGGAAGGCCGCTGCGTGGCTATAATCAGATGGATGCCGCATGCCCTCGCAAGCTGCGCCAGACGACAGATGGATTCCTCCACCTCCCCCGGCGACACCATCATCAGGTCTGCCAGCTCGTCCACAATAATGAGAATCTGCGGCAGTTTATCCGGCGCGTCCGGATCTCCCGAAGCCCTCATGCTCTCTGCCTTTTTATTATAGCCCTTTAAGTCACGGACATTGAGATCCGCAAACTTCTTATAACGCTCCGTCATTTCCGCCACACCCCAATGCAAGGCTGCCGCCGCCTTCTTCGGGTCTGTCACCACCGGGATCAGCAGATGCGGTATGCCGTTGTAAACACTCAGCTCCACCACCTTGGGGTCGATCATAATCATTTTCACGTCATCTGGGTGCGCCTTAAACAGAATACCCATAATGATCGTATTGATGCAGACGGACTTACCAGAACCGGTAGCGCCCGCAATCAAAAGATGGGGCATTTTCGCGATATCCGCAAACACGGTCTTTCCGCCGATATCCTTACCAACCGCAAAAATCAGATTCGCAGGGAATTTCTCAAACTCCGGCGATTCCACCAGATCCCTGAAAGGCACCGCCGTATTCTCCTTGTTCGGCACCTCGATTCCCACCGCCGCTTTCCCGGGAATGGGCGCTTCGATGCGAATATCCGTGGCCGCCAGATTCAGCTTGATATCATCCGCCAGCCCGACGATCTTGCTGACCTTCACCCCCTGCTCCGGCTGCAGCTCATAGCGGGTGACGGACGGCCCTCTGCTGTACTGCGTGACACTCACCTTCACACCGAAATTGCCGAGAATCTGTTCCAGACGCTCCGCCGTCTCCTTAAGCTCCCTGTCGGAATCTGCCCCCTTCTTTTTCTTCCGGGGTGCCAGCAGATCCGGCGTAGGGAAACGGTAATGATCTTTCCCGCCCTTTCCTGCCGGGGCTGTCGGACTCTCCGGCTGCTTAACCGAACGGCTTATTGCGGCTGGCCGCGTCCTTCCGCTCGAGACAGCCATCTGATTTCCTGTCATAGGCTGATAGGAATCCATTGGCTTCTTTGGATTATCCGTCTTCCTGTCCATTTCCGGTTCAGGCAAGGTCTCCTCCTCGCTGACGTGGACCTCATCCAGTGCATCGGATTCCTGCTCTATGTAATGGTAGGAATGCTGTTCCCGCTCTTTTACAGGCGGCAGTTCCTCCGTGTCCTCCTCGTCATAATTTATCGTTATTTCATGAATATCATCCCGCACCTTCCCGGCAGCCGCCTTTTCCTGCTCCCTGCCGAGTGCCGTATCCAGCATGACACCGGACACCTTCTTGTCCATGCGGAGAAGCTTTTCGTTTTCCAGCTCCTCCTCCCGCTGTCTGCGTTCCCGCTCCTCGCGCTCCCGCCTCTCGGACAGCTCCTCCCGGCGCTTCGCCGCCCGCTCCCTGCGGTAGGCCGCGTCCTCCACGGAACGCTCGTACACCTTCCGGCCTCCGGCTGCCACACCGCCAATAAACGACTTCTCCGTGACAATCACCAGACAGATAATACCCAAAACCAGAATCAGAAGCACCGTGCCCACCGTGCCCAGAAACTTGCAGGACAGATAGGAAAGGGAACCGGCCAGTATGCCGCCGCCCTTATGCCCCTCGCTGCAGCGGCTGTAAATCTCGGCGATCTGATAGCTCTGCGCCTCAGCGGGATTCGTGCTGAAAAACTCAAAGGCCATGCCCAGCAGGAGGACAAATACAATGCCGGCCACAAGCTTTCTCGTGGCGATGCGGTTTCCCACATTTAACATGCCAAAAGCGATCATAAGGAAAATAATGACCGGCGCCACATAGGCGAGCAGACCGAAAACGCCGAACATCACACTGCTGACCGCATCGCCGAACTTACCCACCACCCCAAAATTGCACAGAAATAAAATAAGGGCGAGAGCCGCCAGCACGATCAGCAGAATTTCATTCCTGACGGCAGGATCCAAGGGCGCATCCTGTCTTGCGTTCCGGGTTTTCGCCCGGGTGTTTGCCGCATTATTCCTGCCTTTTCCTGTATTCTGTTTCCTTGCGGATGACCCTCGCGTACCCTGAGCCGCCATGACTGCCTCCCGAATGCCTGTGTCAAATTTCATCAAACCCAAAATTCCTATCTTAGTATAGCATTTTCATTTTGGCTTGTCATCCCTTATTTTGTATCCGCTTTTTTCTTGTCTACCATATCATGAAGCTTGCCAATGGCGTCGCTGATGCCGCCCACCTCACAGATGATGCCCTCATCCACCGCCTCTCTTCCCACGAGCACCGTGCCCACATCCTTCGTCAGCATTCCTGTCTCCATCATCAATTCCTCCAGACGCGGCTTCGGGATTCTACAATGTCCGCAGACAAAACCGGTGATGCGGTTCTGGATCTGTTTAAAGTAATCGAAAGTCTGCTGTACGCCGATCACCATGCCGCTTAAACGCACCGGATGGATCACCATCGTGCCCGTCGGCACAATATAGGAATAATCCGTACTCACAGCAATCGGCACGCCGATGGAATGGCTTCCGCCAAGCACTAAGGATACCGTCGGCTTGCTCAAAGACGCGATCATCTCCGCGATGGCGAGTCCCGCCTCCACATCCCCGCCCATCGTATTCAAAAGGATCAGCACTCCGTCCACTTCGCCGCTGTCCTCAATGGCCGCAAGCTGTGGCAGGATATGCTCATATTTAGTTGTCTTCGCGTTGCTGCTTAAATTGTCGTGTCCTTCGATTTCCCCTATGATCGTGAGCAGATGAATCTTATGGTGCAGGGCATTCTCATCAAGCGTCACCTGACCCACTTTTTCAATCCGCTCGTCCTTCTGCTTTTCGTTCTCTCTTTTCTTTTCCTTTTCATCCCTGTTCTGATCGTCCTTATTTTTCGTATTCTTATTGTTTCCCATATATGCACTTCCTTCCTTATCTATTTCATACACTCATAAGTTGGTTTCTGACTCTGCCCGCACATGCGCGATAAGCAGACTCGAAATGCTTCGCATTTCTTGTTCGCGTTGCTCGTCAGAAGCAACTGGCTTCATGCTTTCATGCAAGCATGAGCATGCTGTCAGTCACTTCTGACTCTGCTTATCGCGCAAAAAAAAAGAGAATCTGTCTGACTCTCTCTTAGTATGGCTAATTTGTGCAATAATAATGTAAAGTATTTGCTTTTAAGGAAAAATTATAAATCAAAATCGTCCCCCTCAGCCACATCCACCTGATAGTGCATATCCGCCTCTGCCACCTCATAATCGTAATTCATCTCCCGCTTCACATGCTTTTTCGGAAGCGGCAGGGGATTTTCAAGAAACCGAGGCTTCTTCCCTGAGGCCGTCGCCACAGCCCCCGAAACCATCGGACCCGCAGTCACTGCCGCAGGAATAGGACCCGCAGCCGCATTGATCTCCTCAATCTTTTCCAACAAAGTTTCAGCCTGCCCGCCAAACACCGCATTCTTCAACCCGAGCGCCGCCATCACACTCCAGAAAAACAGCGTCACGCCGCCGAACCCCACGATACTGAAATCCATAAAAAAGACGGGCGACACAAGAATACAGGGCAGAAGCCACAAAGAAAAATCCTGCTCACGTCCTCCCCGTATAAACTCAAAACCCAGACAAGAAGAAAACAGAAAGAGAACCGCAAAAAAGGGATACGCCATGCCGATTACACTGAATGTCCTCGCACCCATACCCACATGCAGATAAGGCGCAAGCCAGGACATCAGCCCCCGGTAAAAGCTGACGCCGCTAAAAGAAGCGTCCATTCCGATGGCACAAAGAAATCCGGCCGCACTGCCCGCCAATACCAAAAACAGACTGCCAACCAGACGTTTCCGCCCGCCTTCCGCACTCATCTTTCCGGTAAAAAGACCAGCCAGAAACAGAAAAAGAATCGCCATACCGCATTCCAGATAGCACAAAAATCCCAAAACAATTCCCAAAAGAAGCGCTCCCGGCAGACTGCCAAGACCGCCCGCCCCCTTAAGCGCCGCCTTCACAAAGGCAAGGATCAGACAGAGCCCCGCAAACAAAGCCGCAAGCAGAAGACACTCCGGATCGATCACACAAATTTTTCGAATAAACACATCGGAAAAAGCAAGCAGCAAAAGCACCGTGCAGGAAGCGAACCGGCCAGCCGCTTTTCTCACGGCCAAATAAGCAAACAGAAGGGCTAGCATCTGCAAAAAAATCTGCAGCAGCATAGCCGCCATCATACTGTTCCCCAGAAAAGAAAAAACCACCCGGAGACAGCGCACGAACAGATCGCTCATCCCATGCGCAAGGGCAGGACTCTCCTCCCCCGCCCTCACAACCGCCATTTCATAGTATTCTCCCGGCTGGGGAACCGATGCCATGACAAATCCCTCTTTCAGTCTTAAAATAAGGCCGAATACAAAAGATACGGAAACCGCAAGGGACTCCGCCATAGCCGCCGTATGTGCGGAAAAATGAATTTTCCTCCGCACAGCCTGGGAAGCCAGGCGGATTCCGGAATAAAGACATAAAAGAATCGGGAACGGCAGAAATGTACCCAGCTTCGCATAAGATGCTCCCACATAGAACGCATAGATGTGGTTTCCCACATAAGCCAAAAGCATCACGCAAAGCCCCGCGTAAACTGCCCAGAGCACATAATCAAACCATGTCTTCCGATATACCATAATTTTATCCTTCTTTTCTAAAGCGGGGCAAGCGCATGCGCAAGATCCGCAATAATATCATCGATATGCTCAATCCCCACAGAAAGTCTGATCAGATCAGGCGCTACCCCCGCCTCTCTCAGCTGTTCGTCGTTCATCTGTCTGTGCGTATGGCTTGCCGGGTGCAGAACGCTTGTCCTGGCATCCGCCACATGGGTTACAATGGCCGCAAGTTCCAGATGATCCATCATCTTTGCAGCGGCTTCCCTGCCGCCCTTTAAACCGAAGGAAATCACGCCGCAAGTGCCGTTCGGCATATATTTTTTCGCAAGTTCATAGTATTTGTTCCCTGGAAGTCCCGGATAATTTACCCATGCCACTTTCTCATGGTTCTGCAGATACTCCGCGCACTTTTGCGCATTATAGCAGTGTCTCTCCATGCGCAGAGGCAGTGTCTCCAGCCCCACATTCAAAAGGAAAGCGTTCTGCGGAGACTGGATGGAGCCAAGATCCCGCATCAGCTGGCTTGTCGCCTTGGTGATATAGGCCGCCTTCCCGAATTTTTCTGTGTAGACAATCCCGTGGTAGGATTCATCCGGCGTGCACAGTCCGGGAAATTTCCCGGGATAAGCCGTCCAGTCAAAATTGCCGGAATCTACAATACAGCCGCCCACCGCCATAGCATGTCCGTCCATATATTTCGTGGTGGAATGTGTCACGATATCCGCGCCCCATTTAAACGGATTACAGTTGATCGGCGTAGCGAAAGTATTGTCCACAATCAAAGGCACCTGATGGGCATGGGCCAGCGCCGCGAATTTTTCTATGTCCAGCACCACCAGCGCAGGATTCGCAATGGTTTCCGCAAACACACACTTTGTGTTATCCCGGAAGGCTTTTTCCAGCTCTTCGGCCGGCGCGTCGGGATCCACCACCGTACAGTCGATCCCCATTTTTTTCATGGTGCAGGTGATCATATTGAAACTGCCGCCGTAGACCGTGGAACTCATCACCACATGGTCGCCAGCCTCGCAGATATTGAAGACTGCATAATAGTTGGCCGCCTGACCCGATGAGGTGAGCATAGCCGCCACACCGCCCTCCAGCTCACAGATTTTCTGTGCCACGAAGTCATTTGTCGGGTTCTGAAGCCGGGAGTAGAAATACCCGTTCTCTTCCAGATCAAAGAGCCGCCCCATCTGCTCGGAACTCTCATACTTAAACGTCGTGCTCTGGTAGATCGGAAGCACGCGCGGTTCTCCATTTTTCGGCTGCCAGCCTGACTGTATACAGATTGTCTCTTTTTTCATCGTATTTTCTCCTTCATGCGGAGAATGCTTCTTTTCAAGCATTCTCCCACGTGAGACGGAGTTGCACGGCAACTCCTAAAACTTCTCCGCGAAACAGCCTTTGCTGTGAGCGGCTAGAAGTTCTTCTCACGTTATCCCCAGTTGTGATACACCGCCTGCACATCGTCATCATCATCCAGAAGATCCAGCGTTCTCTGCAGGCTCTTTATCGCTCCCTCATCCGTAAGTTCCACCCATGTCTGGGGAATCATCGTCACCTCGGAGGAAACCGGCGTCACACCCGCCTCCTTCAGGGCTGCATCCACCTCACTCCACTGGTCGGGATCGGTATAGATTTCGTAGCTGTCCTCCTCCTCGGAGAAATCCTCCGCACCGGCATCCAGGGCGGTCATCATCAGATCATCCGCATCCATCCCGCACTCTTCCTTGTCGATGATGATTAATCCTTTCTTGTCAAACATGAAAGAGACGCAGCCCTGCGTGCCTATGCTGCCGTTGCCTTTGCTAAATGCGCTCCGCACATTTGCTGCCGTGCGGTTGGTATTATCCGTAAGGGCGTCCACAATGATTGCCACGCCGTTCGGGCCGTAACCCTCATAGGTGACATACTTATAATCCACGTTTCCGCCCTCGCCAGCCGCCTTCTTGATACCTCTGTCAATGGTGTCGTTCGGCATATTATTGGCTTTCGCCTTGGCAATGACCTGCGCCAGCTTGAAGTTGTTCGCCGGATCCGGTCCGCCCTCCTTCACCGCCACCGCGATTTCCCTGCCGATGATGGTAAAGATCTTTCCCTTGGCTGCATCATTTTTCTCTTTTTTGTGTTTGATATTCGCAAATTTCGAATGTCCTGACATATTTTTTCCTTCCTTTCTCTTTTATCTTACTGATCACGTCTCACCGTCTTCTTTGTTCCGCCTTGCGGACACCGTCTGGATCATATGGTCCCTTACTTCCATAATGCGGAAGGTATATCCGCCGTACGAAAACTCGAAGTCCTCCCCTTCCTCCGGGATATGCTCCAGTCTCGAGATCACAAATCCGTTCACCGTATCAAAAGGCTCATCCTCAAAAGATATCTGCAGCTTTTCCTCCAGCTCCTCAAGAGGCATCATGCCCTGAATCACATAATGGTCCGCCCCGCTCTCCCTGATGTAAGTTGCTTCCTCGTCATACTCATCCTGGATGTTGCCGACGATCTCCTCGAGAATATCCTCCAGGGCCACCAGCCCCGCCGTCTGCCCGTACTCGTCGATCACGATGACCATCTGGATCTTTTCCTTCTGCATCACCTGAAAGAGGTCATTTATTTTTCTTTTCTCCGTAATAAACCGGGGTTCCCGCAGAAGTCCCTTGATCTTCCCGATCGGGCGGTTACGCATTTTCTCATTCATCTGCATCCGCATCACATCCTTCAGGTGCAGAATGCCGATGATATGGTCTATCGTCTCGTCGTAGACGGGAAAACGACTGTTGTGTGCCTCCACGATAAAGGCCGCCGCCTCCTGCAGCGTCATAGTGCAGTCTATGGCGATGAGATTGTTGCGGTTAATCATGATATCCTTGGCTTCCTTGTCCCCGTACTCAAAGATATTCGTGATCATCTCCGCCTCGCTGGCATGGAGAATGCCCTGCTCATGGCCGACACTCACCATTGAGAGAATCTCTTCCTCCGTCACATCCTCGTGATCGTCCGCATCACGCACGCCGAACAGGTGAAGCACCATTTTTGACGTGACAAAAATCAGACTGCTGAAGGGGGACACGATCCGCACATAGTAATAAAAAGGCGTAACCAGCGCATGAAGCCATTTATCCGGATGCTTCGCCGCAGCTTTTTTCGGCACCATAACCCCGATCGTCATAATTATGTACAGTAGAAAAATCGTCACAATGACAGGAACTGCAACCGCCAGCGCATGCATCTGCCACCCGGCAAGCACACCGAAACGAGCGCGCACCTGATCCGACACCAAAAATGAAAAGTAGCTGTTTAAGCGGTACAGAATGAACGCGCCGAGTAGCAGGTTAATCGTCACCACGCCAAGCTGCGTTGCCGTAGCATAAGCCGCATGCTGCTCCATCATATAGGCCAGTCTGACCTGCTTTCTTTTCTGCTTCACCGTCTGCTCTTCGGGTTCCTCCCCGCCTGCGCCGCCGTCCTCCCGCTCTGTCCCCCTGCGGTTCTGCATCGCCGCGCTGAAACCGTAAAAAGCCATTTCCAGAACAAGCATGAGCACAAACCACAAGATGCCGTTACTGCCCGAGCCTCCGTCTTCCATATTGTTTATTTGTCTCCTCCTCTTAGTAAATGATATACAGATTCATGCCCATTCATAAGCCCATGACGGTCATGACTTTTCGACCTTGATATCATATCAATTATTATCCTTTGTGTCAAATCTCCGTCTCATCCTATGTACCCAGCTCCAGACTGATCATCAGGCCCTCGTTTACCGCCCGCATGATATCCGAATCCAGATGACAGACTCTGTCCTTCAGACGCTGCTTATCTATGGTGCGCAGCTGCTCCAAAAGAATCACGGAATCCTTCACCATGTCATACTTTCCTGCGCTTAACTCTATGTGGGTGGGAAGCTTTGCCTTGTTCATCTTCGATGTAATCGCCGCACAGATTACCGTTGGACTGTGTCTGTTCCCCACATCGTTCTGTATGATAAGCACCGGGCGCACTCCGCCCTGCTCAGATCCAACTACCGGACGCAGATCCGCGTAATAAATATCTCCTCTTCTCATTACCTTACACTTCCTTTGACATTTCGATACTCTCACTGTTTTCCTGTTACCAGCAATAGTATTGCCGTCCTTTTTCGGTCGTATACAAGATAATGATGCGTTTTCACGCCGTCCTACAGACTCTCCCCAAAATCATCCTTCGTGCAGATGATCTTTCCCTCTTTCAGATAAACCCTTGGAATCCTTTTCCCGAGATCACAGGCCAGTTCATAGTTAAATCTGCCGGAAAGCTCTCCCAGCTTTTCCATAGTGATCTCCTCGCCGCCGTCTGAGCCGATCAGTGTCACCTCATCCCCCTCCGACACGCCTGGAATATCCGAAACGTTTACCATAAGCTGATCCATGCAGACTCTGCCGAGAATCTGTGCCCGCTTTCCCCGTATCAGCACATACCCTGTGTTCGACAGACTCCTCGGATAACCGTCTCCGTATCCCACCGGCACCGTCGCGATCCGCATCCTCTCCTTCGCCACGAAGGTGCCGCCATAGCTGACAGGCGTCCCCGCCCCGATCTCCTTCACATAGACCAGCCGGCTTTTCAGGGAGAGAACTGGCTTCAGGGAGAGAATATCTTTTCCCACCTCCTCAGACGGGGAGAGACCGTACAGGGTAATCCCAGCCCGCACGAGGGACAGGTTTGCCTCCGGCAGCGCAAGAATCCCCGCGCTGTTAGAACAGTGCTTCAAAGGAATCTCCCTTCCCGTCCGCCTTTCCGCCTCAGAGACAAAATCCGTAAACTTCGAAAGCTGTGCGCGCGCCGCCGCTTTATCCGTCTCATCCGCTCTGGCAAAGTGGGTAAAAATTCCTTCCACCTCAATATTTTCCAATCCGAAAAGCCACTCCATAAAGGACAGTCCCTCTTCGTCCGGCATAATCCCGATCCGCGACATGCCCGTGTCCACCTTCACGTGCACGATGGCCTTTTTCTTAAGCCTTCCGGCGCAGGCATTCAGGTCCTCCAGAGTATCTTTCCTGAAAACGGCGGGACGGACATTCTGTCGGATCAGCTCCTCATAGCAGTAAGGGAACGTATAACCCAGAACCAGGACCGGCTTCACAAGTCCTGCTCGCCGCAGGAGAAACGCCTCCTCCGCCGTAGCGGTCGCATAGCCGAACACATAGGGCAGTTTTTCAAGCTCTCTGCCGATCGGCACCGCGCCATGCCCGTAGCCGTCCGTCTTAATCACACCGATCATCTTTGTTCCCGGCGAAAGGTTTTCATGCATCCGCTCCATATTCTCCAAAACCGCCGAAAGATCTATGGCCGCATACACTCTCTGATAGTTTTCCAACATATATTTTCTCATCTTATTTTTCTCCTGCGATTATTATATTCACATCCGGCAAAAACGCCAAAGCCCTAAGACTTCGGCGTCTGTATGTCCTCACTTTCCGATTCCGCTTCTTTTTCCGTCTGCTTGGTTTTCTCCGGTTCCTGTGCCTGTTTATCCTGTCCCTCTGTCTGTTTCTCCGGGCTTTCCGCCTGCGCGGCAGTCTCCTTTTTGCGGTATTTTTCCTCCGGGTCATACTGCATGTCAAAGAGTTCGATGACCTCCGCCCCGAAAATATCATGCATATACGCATAAAGCCTGTTAATCACCGCTTCTTTTTCCTGCTTGCGCACCACCTTTTTTTTGAGTTCCCTCCGGATGCCGCCGATCCACTCCTCAATCTCCGAAAGTTCCTTCGTATTCTGCTGCAGTTTCCGATAGCACACGTCCATCGTGATGAGCATGAGCTGGTTATTGATCTGGTTGATCTGCCTCGGCAGTTCCACCAGTTCCTCCTCATAGGCGTCCATCTTTTCATTGCACTCCTTTATCAGACGCTTGTGGTCCGCCATCTCTTTATCCTGCTTTTTGGTTGGATGCTCCCCCATCTCGTCAGCCAGGATCACGACTTCGTCCATCAGCTTCTTCTTCAGTTTTTTGAGTTCCTTACTCTCCGTATTGACCTTTGCCTGTCGTTTTAACAGTTCGTTCAGGTTCTTTTCCAGTCCCACTAACTCCGGAGTAAACTCCGACTTCGTAAAGAGCCTGTGCCATTTATTGTCCAGCGTCAGAATGGGGATTTTCTTCCCCACCAGCGCAGGCTTGAATATCTCATCCGTTCTGGCCATCGCCGTCACACCTTTCTGCCTGTCGCACTATATCTCCCCTTCCGCCGAGGAAAGATTGTAAGACAGCTTCATCAGACTGTCCGACAGATGCACGTTCTCCACCTGAATATGCCCCGGAAGGCGCAGATCCACATGCGCGAAATTCCAGATTCCCTTGATCCCGCAGGCCGCCAGCTGCTCCGCCACCTCCACCGCAGAGGTTTTGGGTATGGTAAGCACCGCAATATCAATATCATTTTCCCGGATAAATCCCGCCAGCTCCTCCATCGGACGCACCGTAATGCCGCGGATCTTTTTCCCGCATACCTTCGGATCACAGTCAAATATGCCCTGAAACAGAAAACCGCGCCGCTCAAAGTTCGAATAATTGACAAGCGCCTGTCCCAGATGCCCCGCGCCCACAATAATCAGCCGGTGTTCCCTGTTTAACCCTAATATCTTGCCGATCTCTTCGTATAGATATCCCACATTGTAGCCGTACCCCTGTTGTCCGAAACCGCCGAAGGTATTCAAATCCTGTCTGATCTGCGAGGCCGTCACCTGCATGATATCGGAAAGCTCCTGGGAGGAAACCCTCTCCGTCCCCTCGTCCCGAAGTTCCCCCAGATACCGCAGATATCTTGGCAGACGACCAATAACAGCCTGTGAAATCTCTTTTTCTTCCACAACCGCATCCTCCGATAAATTCTTCTTTCATCTTACGCTTATGTTATTTTTTTGTCAATTGATTCGATTGACACAAGTCTCCCCTGTCTGTAAACTGTACAGTGTATGTAAAAGTTTCCGTATCAGAGAAAGGCCAGGTGCAACAGACATGATTTTATCTGTCAGCAACATCCATAAATCCTTTAACGAAGTTCCCGTACTTAGAAATGTATCGTTTCATATAGAGGACAATGAGAAAGCCGCAATCGTTGGCATCAACGGCGCGGGAAAAACCACGCTGCTTCGCATCATTATGGGAGAGCTTTCTGCGGACGAAGGGCTTGTGACTTTCGCGAAAGACAAAACTGTAGGGTATCTCTCCCAGCATGAGGCTGTGTCCGGGGAAAACACCATCTACCAGGAACTTCTCTGCGTCAAACAGGATATTCTGGATATGGAACAGCAGATGCACACGGTGGAACTGCAGATGAAGACCGCTTCCGGCGATTCTCTGTCCAAACTTATGGACAGCTATGCCACCCTGACCCATGCATACGAAACTGCAAACGGCTACGCCTACAAAAGCGAGCTCGTGGGCGTACTAAAAGGACTTGGTTTCACGGAGGAGGAATTTGACAAATCTGTCTCTACCTTATCAGGCGGCCAGAAAACAAGAGTTGCGCTTGGAAAGCTCCTCCTCCTCAAGCCGGATCTGATTATTCTGGACGAGCCGACCAACCATCTGGATCTGCAGTCCATCACCTGGCTGGAGACCTATCTGCTGAATTATAAGGGTGCGGTGATTATCGTCTCCCACGACCGCTACTTTCTTGACCGAATCGCCGGAAAAGTCATTGAGCTGGACAACACAAAAGCCACTGTATTTTCCGGCAATTACTCCGCCTACGCCGCCGGAAAGGAAATGCTTCGAGCCGCCGCCTACAACGCCTACATGAAACAGCAGCAGGAAATCAAACATCAGGAGGCGGTGATCGAGAAACTGAAATCCTTCAACCGGGAAAAGTCCATCAAACGGGCGGAGAGCCGTGAAAAAATGCTGCAGAAAATAGAAGTGCTGGATAAGCCCGTGGAAGTCCGCGCGGACATGCACCTGAAGCTGGAACCCAAATTCCAGAGCGGGAACGATGTGCTGCGGGTGGAAGGGCTTTCCAAGTCTTTCGGCACCCTCTCCCTCTTCGACGGCCTGTCCTTCGAACTGAAAAAGGGGGAACATGTAGCCATCATCGGCGATAACGGAACGGGGAAAACGACCATACTGAAAATCATTAACGAACTTCTGCCTCCCGACCGGGGTACCATCCGCCTGGGTGCAAACGTGGCGATCGGCTATTACGACCAGGAGCATCATGTGCTCCACCCGGAAAAGACGCTGTTTGAGGAAATTTCGGACGACTATCCTTCCTTAAACAACACGGAAATCCGAAATACGCTGGCGGCCTTCCTCTTTACCGGGGAGGATGTCTTTAAAACGATAAAAACCTTAAGCGGCGGGGAACGGGGCAGACTTTCTCTGGCCAAGCTTATGCTCTCCGAGGCCAACTTTCTGATTCTGGACGAGCCTACTAACCACCTCGACATCATGTCCAAGGAAATACTGGAGGACGCCCTCTGCGCTTACACGGGAACGGTGCTCTATGTCTCCCATGACCGCTATTTCATCAACCGTACCGCCCACCGGATCCTTGACCTGAACCGCCGGACGCTGACAAACTACCTCGGAAATTACGATTACTATTTGGAAAAAAAGGAAGAGCAGCTCGCTAAGATCAATGCCGCTCTCACGGATTCGCAGCCGGGGAAATCCACTGTCTCGAAAAACGGAATGGGCGATATGCCGTCAGGGGCAAAGCAGGACTGGAAAGCCATGAAGGAACAGCAGGCAGCTAAACGCAGACGGGAAAATGAGCTGAAAAAGTGTGAGGAGCGGATTGAGGCGCTGGAGACACGCAATGAGGAGATAGACGGGCTGATGGTTTCTCCCGATATATGCACGGATGTGGCACAGCTTCAGGAGCTGAACCGCGAGAAAGAGGGGAATGAGGAGGAGTTGGCGGAACTGTATGAAAAGTGGGAAGAATTGTCGCTGGAAGAATAGATCTTAGAAATTCAGGAATATGGGCAGACGGGACGCTGTGCAGCGTCCCGTCATTCACATTTTATAACGTTTCCAAAGTCTTTCTGATTTCTTTTATAAAGTTCTCACTGTTTAAAACAGTGACATCCTTTAAGGATGTGATCAGCGCGAGGTCCTTGGTCATCTTTCCCTCTTCGATGGTCTGAATTGTGGCTTTCTCGAGCTTATCAGCGAACACCATGAGGTCTTTGTTCCCGTCCAGTTCGCCGCGCTTTCTGAGCGCACCTGTCCATGCGAAAATGGTGGCAACGGAGTTGGTTGATGTCTCCTCCCCTTTCAGATGCTTATAATAATGTCTCTGCACCGTGCCGTGGGCCGCCTCGTATTCATAGACGCCGTCGGGAGAGACAAGCACGGATGTCATCATGGCAAGGGAGCCGAAGGCGGAAGAAACCATATCGCTCATCACGTCTCCGTCATAATTCTTGCATGCCCAGATAAAGCCGCCTTTTGCCTTCATCACACGCGCCACCGCATCGTCAATCAGCGTGTAGAAATACTCGATGCCCGCACTCTCAAACTTTTCTTTATATTCCGCGTCATAAATCTCCTGAAAGATATCCTTAAAGTTGTGGTCATACTTTTTCGAGATTGTATCCTTCGTGGCAAACCAGAGATCCTGCTTCGTATCAAGCGCGAAATTGAAGCAGGCTTTCGCAAAACTGGCAATGGACTTGTCCGTATTATGGATACCCTGTATGATACCGGGCCCGGTAAACTCGTGAATCGTCTCCCTGATCTTTGTTCCGTCCGCTGCGGTAAATACCAGTTCAGCCTTACCGGAGCCGGGCACCTTGATCTCCGTATTTTTGTAGACGTCTCCGTAGGCATGTCTGGCTAAAGTGATGGGCTTTTCCCAGTTTTTCACGCAGGGTTCAATTCCTTTAACGATAATCGGTGCACGGAACACCGTACCGTCAAGGGCGGCGCGGATCGTGCCGTTAGGACTCTTCCACATTTCTTTCAGATTATACTCAGTCATTCTGGCCGCATTCGGCGTAATGGTTGCACACTTTACGGCTACACCATATTTTTTAGTGGCCTCAGCGGAATCAACCGTCACCTGGTCATCAGTCTCATTGCGATGCTCCAGCCCCAGATCATAATACTCTGTCTTTAGGTCGATATATGGTAATAACAGTTCCTCCTTAATCATTTTCCAGAGGATTCTCGTCATTTCGTCCCCGTCCATCTCAACCAGAGGGGTAGTCATTTTGATTTTTTCCATACAGTTTTTCCTTTCCCGCCACGCGCACCGCGCTGCTTTTCGTTACCAGATTTCCGCTTATTTTTTGTCCGTATCTTCTTCCGTATTTTCCCCGTATATTTCCTTCAGGCCGTTTTTCACCATATTGTCGTAGGCGTTGATCATATGCTGGTTTGCCAGCTTTTCCGCAAGTTCGGCGTCCCCCGCCTTAATGGCCTCCATGATCTTCCTGTGTTCGTCGTTGGATGCCCGTCCCCTCGTATTGGTGGCCAGTGTCTTTTGCCTGACACGCAGCACATAGCGATGGAAGTCGCGCAAAGTGTGTTCCAGCAGTTTGGAATCACAGGCCTCATAGAGAATATCGTGAAAACGGTTGTCCAACTCCGCAATCTGGTCTAAATGCCCTTTCTCCTCGTGGAAATCCGCCAGATAGACGTTTTCCTCCATCTCCTCCATCTGTTCCTTTGAAATTTTTTCCGTGGCCAGACGGGCGCACAGCCCTTCCAACAGGGAACGGATCATATAGATATCCTTCACGTCCTTCGCCGTAATTCCCGTCACATAGGCACCCTTATTGGGAACGATCCGAATCAGGCCCTCCAGCTCAAGCTGTCTGAATGCCTCCCTGACCGGAGTGCGGCTCACACCGAGTTCCTCGCCGATTGCCACTTCCTTCAGCTCCTCGTGTTCCTTATACCTGCCGCTTAATATATCCTCCCGCAGCTTTTGGAACACACGCCCCCGCAGAGAATACTTGTCATCTGCATCATACTTCTTATCATAATTCGTCATTTCATTCCTCACTTCTGCACCCTTTGATTCTGTTGCCTTTTAAACGGTGCACAGACGGGTCTGTGTAGGATGTGACAAGCATACGGACACAATTCCCGCTATTTTTTCATCTCGTATAATTGTATACAATATACCTGCTCCTGTCAATAATAACTGCACAATTTTTCTATGTCCAGCATCCCCCAGCCCTGTCGGCTCCATTCCTCCCCCAGATCTCTGGCCGAATAAATCATCTGCCTCTTCACCTGGTCGCTGTTGCAGAACGGATATTTCTGCAGATAAAGCGCCGCTGCCCCGGAAACAATGGGCGTTGCCATAGATGTGCCGCTTTTCTTTATATAAAGGTCACGAAAGCCTCCTCTTCTGTCCCTGCTCCAGTTCAGATTGCAGGAAACCACATCCGTACCCGGCGCCACCAGATCTGGCTTTCGGTATGGCAGTCCCTCCCGCCCCCTGCCGGAATAATTCTCGCACAGATCCCGCCTGTTGCCAAAATATCCTCCCTCATGGCAGCCAACGGTGATGACTCTTCTGCTTTCCCCCAGAGGAGAGAGCGTTCCCTCTCCCGGTCCTTTGTTTCCGGCAGCACAAACCACCACCACCCCCTGCTCGCTGACTGTATCCAAAAGCCCCGACAGCTCATCCATCCGTGCCCTGTCCCCGTCCTCGCCGATGCCAACGGAAATGTTTAACACACGTATCTGATAACGCAGACGGTTTTCCAGAACCCAGAGCAGGCCATAGTACATACTTTCAACGCTTCCCTCGCCCTTCTTATCCAGGACCTTGCCCACACAGAGCCTGCATGTGGGAGCAATTCCGCTGAAACGGCCATCCGACATACGCCCGCTCCCGCCAATGCACCCGGCCACATGAGTTCCGTGGCCGCTGTCGTCGTAACGCTCCTCCCTGCCGTTCACAAAATCACGAAAGGCAACCACCCGGTCCTCAAAATCCGGGTGATTGCCAATCCCTGTATCTAAAACAGCCACACAGACTTCCTCCGTGGCCACACTGTACTGCAATTTTTCGCTGCATCCAATCTGTCTCTTTACCCTGTCCATCGCATAAAAGAAAACTCCCGGCTTTACATATATATTATGCCGGGAGTTTTTTTATGCGCCATCCTCTAATCTTTTTTCCGTCCCCATGCCGCCTTTGGCTTTCTCCAGAAAAACACCGCCATCGAAGCAAAAAACAGTCCTGCAACAAGGAAATACTTGGGATGGATGCTGTGATCCCCTGTGTCGGGGGAAGCGTCCTTCTTGCCGAGGGAGACAAACACTGCCTGCCCGTCCTTCACATCCGCCACTGCCGGTCCCGTACCATAATTGTAAATGCCGTAGGCGGAGAAATGCGCCGCCTGGAATGCCACCGCATCCTTACCGTCCAGGGAAACAATCCGGCTGTCCACCTCTTCGAGCTGTCCGTCCGCATCCAGACACACCACGTGAAGATTGTCCTGCAGTACACCGGACGGAAGGGGCATGGTAATCTCTACCCGCTGTTTTCCCAGCCCTGTGATCGGCACGTCAGTCTCCGTATCCGTCATGGTAATCTCATAGGCATGCAGGGAATGTGGCAGTTTGCTGCCATAAATAGACTTGTATACATCCCCGATCTTTGTCATCGCCTCCTCGCTGTCGGCGATATCTATCCGATAGCTGCCCTCGCCGCCTTCCATGACAGCCGTCACAATGCTGTCCTGCGGAATAGAGTAACTGTTGTTTTTCACGGTAATACCGGCCTGCGGTTCTTCCCGTTCCACATCCGAAAGCGTTTCCTGTCCTGCCTCCAGCGTATAGGTACGGCCGTCTATCTCCACGGTTTCCCCGGGGCCGGGGCCGCCTCCTCTTCTTGCAAGAATGGTGAGAACCCCGCCTTCACTGCTTACCTCCTGACCAGCTGCCTCATCCGCAGCCGCACTTTCGCTATCAGCCGCATTTCCAGCTGCCTCATCCACAGTCGCCCCAGCATTTTCAGCTGCCGCAGCGTCCTGCCTTCTGCAGATCACACCCATAAAATCACCCCCTGCCTTCGACAGACAGGTTCCTGTCAGATCTGTCACCCCTGCGGGAATCACGGCAACACGGGTTCCCGTAAAGCTCTGCCCCCTGTAGTCATCGCGGTAAAGCTTTGTCGACGTATTTTCATAGGAACGGGTGGGAACTTTATCCCCTGCGAAATAAATCACACCGTCTTTTATCTTATCATTATCAAAGGCCCGAAGCCCGATCTGCTCCACAGACGGCGCAATTCGGATCTCCTTAAGCGGACATCCGGCAAAGGCCCTGTCACAGATCTGCTGCACACCCTCCGCGCCGTCAATTGCCGCCAGATTCGCACAGCCCTCAAACGCCCCCTCCCCGATCACAGAGACACTGTCAGGGATGTGTACGCTGTCTATGCTGTTCATATCTTTCAACGCTTCCGGGCCGATCACCTTCACGGAATCCGGGATCGAAACCGCGCCGCCCCTGCCCCTATAAGCCAGCAGAATCCCGTCACCCACGATCAGGAACTCTCCCGCCTCGCCTGCATTCGCCTTCCAGCCGGAAAGCCAGGGCGTCTTATCAAAAGCAGAAACACCGATTTTTCTCACGCTGTCAGGAATGACCACATCAGTCAACTCGTCGCAGTGATAAAATGCCGCATAACCGATCTCCTCCACGCCATCGGGAATTCTGACCGTATTCACCGCCGATCTGGCATAGGCAAATTCCCCGATCCGGCGGATACCGCCCGGGATCTCGCACGAAGTCGTATCGTCATCATAATAAGCCTGCGCCGCAATGGTTTCGCCATTTACCACCGTATATTTCGGAAAAGAACCGCCCTTTGCGTCCTCCGATCCCGCGAGCCCGGGCACCGTATCCAAATCGGGTTCCTCCACAACGGGTTCGCCGCCCAGAATCTCCCCCGTACCGCCCACGTTCACAGTTGCCTTTGCATTGTCCACCAGCACATAGACTTCCTGCCCGACCACACGGGATTTCGCCTTCACGCTGGGATCATCTTCCGCCTCCATAGCGTTCATATGGGATACCTCATGATAATAGTCCACAGGACCCACAATCGGCGCTTCCTCTCCCTCCGCAGCATTTTCACTGACCGTTCCGGAAATCGGCGCCTCCTCATACTCGGAGACATCTATATCATCGAGAACAAGCGTCTGTGCAAAGTTCTCCGCGTAAGAACCGGCCTCCGCATGTATTTCAAGCTTCGTGCAGCCGTCAAAGGCCGTAGGGTGGATCGTGCTGACCGAAATCGGGATCGTGATATCCCGGAGTCTGACACAGTCCTCAAATGCCTTCATATCAATGCTTTTCACGGAATACGGAATGGTAACCTCTTTCAGGTTCTTACAGTTGGAAAATGCGTATCCGGTAATTTCTGCCACATTGCTGCTGATACTTGCATCCTGCAGATTATAGTCACCCCAGAAAGCGTAGGGCCTGACCTTATTCACCGAGGACGGCATACTGTAGGAAGACGCCTTTCTGCCAGCAAGCACCTGATAAAGAACATCCCATCCCTTTTTGTTATAGATCGCGCCGTCGTCGCAGACAAAATACGGATTGTCGCTGTCAAAATCCACAGACGATAAGCTGTAATCTCCCGCAAAAGCGCCATTGCCGAGAGTCTTAAGCCCCTTTCCCACAGAAACACTTCTCAGGGAAGGACAGCCGGAAAATGCCGCGTTCTCGATCACCGTTACGCTGTCGGGTACCGTCACGCTCTCCAGACTATTGCATTCGGAAAAAGCCCTCGCGCCGATAACCTCCACCGCGTCACCCAGAGTAACGCTGCGCACATGATCATTCCCCGCGAAGGCTTCCGCCTCGATCCTTTTTACCTGATTGGAAACAGACACGTTCTCAGCCGTGCCGTTATATTTCACCAATGTAGTTCCATCCATCTGAAAATCAGATGCGGCGGAGGAATCCTCCGCCTCCACATCTGATACAGGAATCTGTGTCACGACAATCGCCGTCACTAAAAGCAGCGTGCCAATCAGCTTTCTCATTTTTTTCCCCATAGGATTCCTCCTCTGGATCTCAGGTTTCTTACGCTTTTACCTTCGCAGCCGTCTTTTTATCCTTCTTTAAGAACAGGATAACCGACAGGCAGGCCAGCCCAAGCGACAGGAACCACTTCGGATGAATCGGATCGCCGGTCTTGGGCGTCACGTCAAGCATACCCTCCACCAGATTTCCGGTATCCACATAAATCGTATAAGGCGAGAAGTGCGTCGCACGGAAACGGATACAAGGTACGCCGTTAATCGTGGTGAAACTCTCATTCAGGCTTTCTAACTGATCCCCATTAATAACCGCACCCGCCATGTTGTTGCCGCCGTAAGCCACCAGTGAATCAGGAATCGGGATCGTGATATCTACAGACAGACCCGTGGTATCCGTGATCTTCGTGGTTCCGGTAGAATCATAGAGACTGATATCCATCGCATAGTACAGGATATTGTCCAGCGTACCGTACTTGTTTGTGAGTGCTGCCGATACCGCGCGGGTCGCCTCATCCGTCTCGGAGATCTTCACGATGAAGTTATCCGAGGAACCGTTCGTAGTAGCCGTCGCCAGATCCCTGTTGGAGATACCCGGCTTCTCTATATTTACTGTGGTATTCCCGTTGCCACCGGTCGATGTACTGTTATTGCCGTTACCGCCACCGCCGCCGGTATTCACCGCCACGGCAGGCGCTGCGGGAGCCTCCACATAGTTCGCCTTGACCGTCACGTTGTTGGACGGCATCGTGAAGGTGGTGGACGTCATGCTGACGCTCGCTAATGCCACGCCGTTGGAATCTGTCGTCCACTTCTCAAACCGCATGCCTTCTGCCGGCGCATAGCACGAGATAATAACCGTCGTGCCCGGCGCGTAGCTGCCGGAACCGCTGCCACCTTCCACGAATACCGTGAACTGCCCCGCTCCGCTTGTCGTGGATGTGGTGCTTGTGGAACTGCTGCTCGTAGAGCTGCTGCTACTTGAACTGCTGCTGTTCTTATCAGACGACGACTTCTTACTGCTGTTCGAGGAACCGCTGCTGGTAGTGCCGCCGCTGGTAGAACCGCCGCTGGTCGAACCACCGCTCGTCGGTGCCGCCTTATAGAGGGCAATAATCGACATATTATCGTTAGTTACCGTATCGACAGTCCAGTTATTGCTGTAGGTAAGCGGTTCATAGCCTGCCTGCGCCTTATGTGCCGGAGGCTTCATGCCCAGATCCGCAAAACTCATGCCTGCATCCACATAATATTTCCCGTCCGCATCAGCGCCGTCCTCTGTCCTGCCGGGTAAGAACGACCCGTCCACACCGTCATAAAACTCAACGATATACTGGCCGTTCACCGATGTGCCGTCGGAATCATACTGCGCCACAAAAGTGGTCAGATCCTCGGTAATCGGACCAAGTTCAGTCAGTGTATCACCCGCGGAAGTAACCGCCAGCCACTCTCCGTTGAACTTATAGCCCTTTCTATGGCCTTCCTCGTAGAGAGCTTTCGCCTCCTCAGGCTCCCTCGCATAGAGATCCTCCGTGCCCTTTCTCTCAAGCTCCTGGGTCTTTCCGACCTGCGTGCCGTCATAATCGAAGAATTTCACACGGTAAGACCCCAGCTCCTTAAATACCATCGGCGGGTCAAACCGATCCACATAACGCTTCGCCGCGGAGTCAATGTACGACCGGACGGTAACCCCATTCTTAGGTGAGAAGGCAGAATCTGCGATATCCACCTCGCGTCCCCTGATGGTTACCTCCAGGGCGTGCCTTCCCTCGGTATCCGTGATGCCGTTGAACGCATCCTCCTTGATCTTGTTGACGGAAACAGGCAGAAGCACATCCGTCAGCTTGGTGCAGTCCTTAAAGCACCCCTCCGGGATCTCCTTCAGATCGTCCAGATCCGTCAGATCCACAACCAGAACTTCATCGCATCCCTCAAACGCGCTGTCCGCGATCTCATCCACACCTTTCAGCAGCGCGATTGTGCCGGGATTAACTTCCTTCTCCTCCAGACCGGGATCATTAGTGCCGTTACGCCCCTTGGCCATGAGACATTCGATAAGCTTATACTTTCCATCCCTGTCCCCGGACTGCCTTTCGAAGAGAAGTCCCTTCTCCACGGGATACTTCTCGTTGCCGTTCACCTCAGTCATGTTGCCGCAGCCGCGGAAAGGCAGTTTGCCGATCTCCGACATCCCCGCTCCAAGCGCGACACTCTTTAACTGTTCACAGTTGTCAAACGCATAGTCTGGCAGTTTCTTCACACTGGTTAATTCCACACGTCTGATGACATCATTGCCAAGGATATCCTCCTCGTGTTCATCCTTTTGGGCATTGCCGTCCTTGTCCCTGTAATCCACATATCTGCCGTTGAACAGACCCGGAATGGTCCCATCAGATGCGACAGGTCCCGTCCTCCGGCTGTTTAAACCTATATAAGTATCATAATTATGCTGGTTGCCGCTCTCCTTATCCGCCGCATAGGCCGTCACGTCGATGGAGGTGACTCCATCAGGCACGATGATGGTATTGGTAGCGGCAATAAAATTCGCAGCCTGGGCAGGCACCCTCTGGTACTCCTCAAGTCCAAGCCCTGATGGATTTTCCTGCTCAAGGTAGTAATTTCCCATAAAATTGTAAGGGTGGCTTTCAAAGTAAGGCTTCAGCCACTTTCCGGCGCTCACTCCCGCCGCCTGCACCGTCATGGGCTCAAACAGCAGGTCATAGAGTCCACCCAGGGAACTGGCCGTCTCTCCCGATGAACCGTTTTCCAGCCAGTTTACAAAATTATAGTGCCCATCCTCATCCCGCTCGCAGTACCTCTCATTGATCCACGGGCCGTATCTCTCCTCAAACAAAGCATCCGTCAGATCGACAGTCGTCCCGTTCAGTGTGACTTTGCCCTCACCTTCCACTGCCGCCGCAAGCAGAACCGCGTACTCGTTTCGGAGCTGCCCCACAGTCTTACTCTTGCTGGTCACCATGTAGCCGTCATTGTCATAGACCTTGTTGTAATAATACTGCTCCATGTCCGCGCAGTAATCCGC
The DNA here is from genome assembly GCA_002491905.1 of Lachnospiraceae bacterium UBA7143. Classification (GTDB taxonomy): domain Bacteria; phylum Bacillota; class Clostridia; order Lachnospirales; family Lachnospiraceae; genus UBA3282. The sequence goes on from DKWV01000011.1 coordinate 375,103, forward strand.
CAGCTCCTCATCGAGCAGAACCGCCCGCTCGGACAAATCGGGAAGCCTCGGATAATCGATCAGGACCACATCACTGGGACTGCTCCTGTCCACCATCACAGTCAGATGGGTGCCATTATCGCTATTCCACCGGCTCATATAGCACACGTTCACATCTGGCAGATTTTCACTGCCAGGACCAGACTCCTTCAGCACATGGCTCATATTCATGGCATATGCAAAAGGCGCATAGCCTTTCACAATGTCGCCGTGGAAGGTCAGTCTGCTCCCCCCGGTCTGGAAGGCAGTCTCATCCATCTTGAAATTCTCGCTGCCATATCCTGCAGACGGCGTGTTGAAATAAACATTTTCAAGCTTCGAGCAGTCCGCAAAAGCGCGCGCTCCGATCTCATTGACGGAGTTGCCGATACGCACCTTCTCAAGGGAAGGAAGTCCCGCAAAAGCCTCACTGTCAATCTTGCTGATTGACCCGTCCTTGATGGTAATGCTTCTGATTTTCCTGCGCAGTGTCTCATCGGAAAAGCACCCTTCTCCGATGTTCACCACCTTAATGTTGCCAACCTGTTCGGGAATGACGATATCCACGCTTCCTGTCCCGGATATCAGCACACATTTCTTCAGGGTTCCATTCGCGTCAATCTCATAGCGGTAAACACTGTCACCGCTCCTCAAAGCCACTTCATAGCAGTCATTTCCCTGGCTGTCCTTATATACATAGGGCACGCCGGTCTCCCCGCTGACCCTCGTGCTTGCCTCCCATGTGCTTTTCCTGGGCTCGGCAGTCTTTCCGTTATTATCGTTCTCAGGCCCGCGAACGAAAAATTTCTCGTCCGTGACATGGGCAAACGTATCAGGCTTAAAGTATGCCGCGCCACAAGTATCGGGGAAAATGACATTATGCAGCCCGGAGCAGTTATAAAAAGTCGTGTGCGGCACTTCACCCTGATAATTATCGGGCATGGTCACCTCAGTGAGCTTAACCCGGTTAGCCAGCACATAACCGCCCAGAGACGACCCGTTTCTGCCGGTGATGCCTGCCGGGAACGTAAACTTGGTCATACCGGCGCCGGCGTCCATCGTCTCCAAGGCAAAACATCCCTTCCCCAAAGAGGTCACCTTAGATCCATCAAACTTTAAGCCGCTTTCCGTCAGCGCCTTATCATTGTAGAAAGCGAAATCCTTCAGCGCGCATCCGTCAGCGCCAGGGTTGACCTTCGTAAAGTCAACCTCCGTCAGGGAATCACAGTAGGCAAAAGCCCCATACCCTACCGTGCTCAGAGACCACGGGAAACTGATGCTTCTCAGACTGGAGCAGCCGTAAAAAGCCTCCGCGCCAATCGTGGAAAAGCCGGACGAATCCCCCAGAGTGACTGTGGCAAGCTGCGTACAGTTGCAGAACGCCCTGTTCCCGACCATCGCATCATTGTCAAGCTCCACGCTCGTCATACCGGCCTCCTCAAAGGCACCGTTACCTATCACCTGAATATTTTTCGGGATAACAATCTCCCCTACGTTTTTAACCCTGTAGAAAGCGCCTTCCCCGATCGCGCTGAGTATCACATCCGGATTCATCTTTGCCAGACAGCCATTTTCATCCGTAAGATATTCCACCTTGTCGCCGACGCCAAGCATACCGCCGCCAAGCTCCGTGTCCTTCTTATCGCTCTGGGCTACAAATACCGTCTCGCCAGTCCTTTCATTTCCGTCCTCATCCAGTCTCTTGTCATGAATTTCCACCAGAGTAAAATCGGCGTCCAGATAACTCAGGACAGAGTTATGCTCACAATAAAACTCTACCTTCTGCTGGGGAGACAGATCTTTATTCGGCGTGACAGATAAATCAGTCGGTTTTACATCTGTCTCCCGGTTTTCCCATTTTTCAATCTCAGCCTTCTTATCGTTGTACTCCTTCTCAAAATATTTTAAAAGAAACGCTTCTTCCCCTTTTTTGAACGTCTTGTTATCCGGCCCGTATACGATCGCGTTGGCAGGATAAGTGCCGGGGTAGGAACCGCCCGTCACTTTCAGATTATCCATCGGATTGCTGCTGTCCTGATAATTAGCTGCAGGATTGTCACTGAAATAGGCGTTAAACTGTTCCTCCGTGACGGTCTGGTAATCTGTCCGCAGCAGATTGTTTACCACAACCTGATCCCTGTTATTCTCATTGTTGTATTTGCAGAGCACCGCCCTGTTATTCTTTAAGTGATAAAGGAATTCCCACTCCAGATAAAGCGCGCCTTCCCGGGTATTTGACCTGACCGACGCATGTAGATCTCCTCCCGCGACAGCATCTCTCAATGTCTTGGGCAGTCCGCCGCCCTGCATGTTCAGCTCGATATCAGAACAGTTCTCTTCGCCTGAGCTGTGCGGAATACTGTGTTCTCCCCCGGAAGCATTCTCGTACACATCCTCCTCACACTCCTTTGCGGGAACATAGGCAATCGCCCCGGTAAGATCCGTTTTCCCGCCGGAATTTCCATCCTCAGCCAGGTTCTCCGGCACCGGTATAGCCGCCACCACGATAGCCGTGATCATCAAAACCGCCGCAAAACTTCGTCTGACGGTTCTCTTTAATCTCCTCTTAGGCTTTCTCGCTGCTGTTTTTTTCGTCATGGTACTTTCTCCTCATTCCCTTACACATTTTTATAAGCCCGCTTCCGAAAACCCGGGAGTCGTCCTAAACCGGCCACATACCGGCTGTTTTACTCCATGCTGTTCACTCAGCCCGGATCCGCTTCGCCACCACCACAAACCTGCCGTCCGTCTCCGAACTGTCACAGGTGGAGAGCGTCAGAAGTTCATCCCCAAAAGAGGCCGTCACGCCAGTGTCATACAGGGATAATGCCGCCATCTCCTGCATGTTGGACTCAAATTCTTTCTCCGACGCCGCGTCAAAAAACTGGTAATACTTAAAAATCACTTCATCCTCATTATAGATCCGGGAGCGGAATACATACATAACCTGATAAGTTCCCTTCTCATAGATCGTGTCAAACTGAATCGTCGGGTGTTTCTCACAGTATTCCTTTTTGCTGTAGCTGTTGAGGTTTCCGAACATCCTGCCGGACTTCATGTGATGCCCGTATATAATCAGATTCGTATTTCTGTGCACCACGTCGCATGCCGCATCCAGAAAAAGACTTCCGTTTTTATCGTACTCCTGATTGAAATTGTGGTCGAGATAATATTCGTTATTACCTGTCTGCATCACTGGATAGTCTATATTTGTATCGTCAATTTTCAGCCATCCGATCAGTTTTTTGTTTTTATTATAAAGAGTCTCGTACTCCGGGAGCACGGTAAGCTCCACATCCTCCTCCTGCGTGTAATGAATTGTAACCGCGGGAGTCTGCCAGCTTCCTCCGGCCAGGCTGTCGCTTCCCTTCAGCATGGCCAGACTCTTATAATCCATCTGCGTTCTGTCCGCAAAATAGGAATACACGCCAAAATAGCCGAAACACCCCACTGCAACGAAACCGCAGAGGATAACTAACAGCTTACGGCGTTTTTCCCTTTTTTTGATTTCTTCGAGGATAATCTTCCTCATATCGGCATCGTAGTCCTCAAGCGATACCTGCCTTTTCGTTTTTCCCCCGGTCTGGCTGCCCTTCCCGGCGGATTTTTTCTTCCTGTTCTCCTTCTCCGCCTTTTTGCGTGCCCTTTTGCCCGCAGGAAGTATGCTGTTTTTCGTATACCCCTGGCTCTTATACCGCTCCGCCAGCTCATAGACCTGATCGTCGAACTCGTTCCCGACCACGCTCTCGAATCGGAACTGCCCCTTCGCAAGCGCCTCGCTTAAGGAGATCACTTCTCCCGGCTGGTCCATATGTACTTTCGACTTGATCTCCTCTATCATCTTCAGGTCACGCTTGGCAGCCTTATACTCGGCCTCTGTCCTGAATCTCCTTCCCGCCGCCTCAAATCCCGACATATGGGAACCGCTCCTTTACCAGATAGTGACCGGCAGGACAGATCATTGCCCTGCCCGCCGCGCTGCCAGCAAAATACCTCTGCGGGCCCGCGCATATAAGTTTATTTTACTCTTTTTTGTAGAATATGCAAGCTTTTTCATGACAGGTGTCTTCCACCGTCACACGCCCCTCAGAAGATCAGGCCAAGCAGACCCTTCTTTCCGATCTTGAAAGTCACCGTCTTCGTGCCGCCATAACTGCCCTTGCCTCTGATGGTCACCTTGCCATTTCCCTGATTAATATTATTTTCGTAGCCGACGATCTCGTAATCATCCTTGCCGAGCATTACACCGTTTAACACCACCTGCATCTGGCTCTGCTTCGGTCTCACCTTTTTGCCTGTATACTGCTGGGGATTCACGCTCACCTTCGCCTTTGCTATATCCGCCTGCACAATTCGGTAAGTCCCATAAACCGTACCCTTATAGTTCTTCGGATCCGTCACCCGAACCTCCACCTGGATCACGGTTCCGACGGGCAGAATATCCGTTGAGGACACCATCTCTCCTTTTCTGCTGCCGTCCGCGTAAGTGTAAACGATATCCCTGGAGTAATCCGACCCTGCGGATAACGCCTTTCCGTTCACATCGACCACCTGAACTTTGGTCTTATAAATATTCGCTTTCTGCCTCCAGGTAACGTCCGCCGCATTGACTTTCAGATTCGAAATATCCTGCGGGATGATCTCAAACCCCTTGCTGATCTGGCCTGTATAATTTCCCTTAGCCTTGACGGTCACGGAAGCGGAATTTCCAAGTTTATTGTTGTTTCTGTAGGTCAGCGTATAATCTGTTCCCTCCTGCAGCACCCTTCCGCCGTAGGTGACCACCGGCTTCGGCTTACAGCCGCCCTTTTCGTAAGCATAGCTGCTCTCCATCTGCGCCGTAATCTGGGAAATGTTGCACGGCAGGATCCTGAAGGTCTTCTTCGCCGTTCCCGTGAAAGCGCCCATCCCGGTAAGCATGACAGTGGCCGTCCCCGCCTTGGTATTGTTCAGATACTGGATCTTATAATCGGTATCCTTCTTGAGCACCGTACCGGCATAATTCACCGTACACTCCGGCATGATAGCCTCACCCGTATAAGGAGTGCCCGCCGGAGAAACATTCAGCGTGATCCCCGCCTGGCTGATTTTTGCCGTAGGAAGGATCCTAAAGTTGATTCTCTTGGAGCCTTTATAGTTTCCCTTGCCGACAATGACTATGGAAGCATTCCCGGGCCCTTTACAGTTCTCATATTTGATCCAGTAGTTTCCTGTCCTGCCCCCCTCGGTTCCCTCCGTGAGAATCGTATTCTTATATTTCACCGTCACCGGAGGTTTGATCACTGACCCTGTATATTTCTGGTCCGCGACCCTCGTCACTGTGAGGCCGGAAACCGCAACGCCTCCCGAATATATCTCAAACTTCATCTTTCTGGTATCTTTATAGTTTCCGACACCGGTCACCTCTACCTCATAGACACCAGCCTTCTCGTAGCTCACATCAGGATAGGTGTAGTCCCTGTTTTTGGAAAGCCTTTTCCCGTTCCATGACAGGGAAGGCGACGGCTTCTTTTCCTTCCCCGTGTAGGCTACTGCCATATACTCATCCATCAGCACCGCGTCATCCTTAATACTCAGTGGCCTGATGGTAAAATAAACTTCCGCCTTGCCCTGATAATTGCCCCTGCCAGTCACCGTTATGGTGGGCGGTTTCGCGGAGCCTTTGGCGCTCCCGGCATTTACGTTGTTTTTGTAGGCGACGGTATAATCCTTCTTCTCGGTGAGCAGTCTGGTATTGTCATAGACATGAACCTCCGGCTTGATCGCCTTACCCGTATAGGCAAACCCATCCTTCCCGCTCTCCTCCATCTGGACGGCCGCCCACAGCCCTTCTGGAATTTCACCGCCAACCTGCTCCCTGTCCTCATCGGTCACATCATCGGGTACCGGGTCATCAGGATCATCCGGGTCTTCCGGCTCCACAGGTTCGCCCGGCACCACTTTTATGGTGCACTCGCTGCACTCGCTGTCCAGATATCCGCTCATGGAAGCCACGGCATAGATGGTGGTAGTCTTCTCCGTCACCTCGATCGGATTCCTGTAGCGGTGCTGCTCATCCTTGGGAATGCCTCTCTGGGGATCCGGCCTGCGGTCCAGCATATAATAAATTTCCGCATCCTCCGTGTCGCAGCTAATCACGATTCTGGATCCGTAAGGCAGCTCCACCGTGGTATGGTTCCCGATCGGTCTGCCGCCCGCCACCGAAAATTTGGGCATCCCGGCCGCCCTGCCGGTGCTTGCCGCCTCCCGCACATGTACCTCCGCCCCTACGGTCAGGGACACATTGCCCGGGTTTGACACATATTTCGGGAGCTGTACTTCCCCATATACATGGAAGCTCTGCGCCTGGCTATTCGAAGGGTTATAACCGCTTCCGGCCAGATTCCACACAATCTCAGTATTCAGCCGCGCCTCCGCTTCGGTCTTCTCTCCTTTCACGACGATTTCCGTTGTCTTCGGAAGCGGGAGAGCCGCCGCCGGCGTTGCGTTCTTTACATTCCAGATAGCCGCATCCTCGCCTCTTAACGGGGTGACGCTAACGAGATTCGCCCTGGAAAACTCTTCCATCGTCACAGAAACTTTCGATGTATATCTCACGCCGTCATATGTATGGGATACAACCAGAATCTTATCGCCCGGCTTCTCCATTTCCGACACAATATCCTCAAGCTCAGTGCGCCCGTCCTCGCCAATGATCTTAAGCTCATATTCATCATCCGCCAGCTCTGTCTTATCCTGTTCGGGATCCGTTTTCTCTATGGGATAAAACCAGACCGTCAGGGATTCCTTCAGCTTGGCATCCGTGATAGGCTGTTCATCCGGGGTATAGCTCCAGTTCTCCGGGAAATCCACCTCCAGATGAGGATCCACTACGTTCACCGTCACGGTCTTTGTACAATCCGCCGCCGTACCGCTGGCCTGTGCCGTTATGGTACTTCTCCCCGGCCGGTTCGCCGTCACGGTACAGGAATAGTCTGCATCTGTCCCCAGCGACACCACAGTGGCGCTGCTTGAGGACCACCGCACTTTCTTATTGTCAGCGTTGGAAGGCGCAACGTCCGAAACCAGCTTGTAGGCCTGACCCGGTTTCATGGTAATCTCCCGTATCTCCTCGCCGTCTAATCTGACCGTAAGCCCCGCGGCCGGAACAGCTGCAGGACTCACGTTCACCGTGCACTCCCGCTTCTTGCCTCCGGATGCCGTGGCTGTGACGGTACATTTCCCCACCATCAGACCCTTTATCTTTACCGTAGATATCAGCTTCCCATTCGCATCCAGAGCCGCCGTCGTCCTCTCCACCGGCTTTCCGTCCGCATCTGTCACAACAGCGATCTCCGAATCGCTGACCGTCCAGTCTATGTTTTTATTTTCCGCCCCGGCCGGCTCAATCGTGGCCGTCAGCTCCTTACTCTGCAGCTCCGTCACATCATTAAGAAGGGTGGTGGACAACCTGATATTATCCACAGGCCAGATATACTCCTTCACGTTCACAATGCACTCCGCGGGTGACAGACTGCCCACGCCAAACGTAAGCTTGCACTTACCCGGTTTTTTGGCCGTGACGGTAAAAGTCGCCTCCCCGGACGTATTCAGGGTGGCTGTGACAGGAGCTGTCGCAGTACCTCCCGCCGTGGTACCTACTGCCGTCACCTCCGCTATAGCCGCATCATCGCTTACTGCCGTGACCATCCTTTGCGTCGTGCCTGCGGGAGTCACTTTCACCGTCACACGCGTGGACTTGTTGCTGCCGTCATCCTCCAGCGACAGCGTTCTGGGTGTCACACTGATGCGCGTTGCCGGAACAGAATTTTTCTTTACCGTTATTGTAAATGTGGCAACCAGTGGATTGTCTGCCGTTGACGCCGCTGATGTGGCTGTCACCGTTGCCGTTACATCCGCCGTTGCCGGCAGCACATTTGCAGTCACCTTCCCTTTGTCATCCACCTTCACATAGTCAGCTCCTGCCGTGACCTTCCATGTCAGTTTCCTCTGTGCCTCAGCAGCATTAGCAGGCGTAAATACAACCTCCCTGGCAAGGTTGCGGCTGTTTCCCTCATATATGGTCAATGGAGTAGTACTCCTTGCAGAAAGCCCTGTCAGATTAATTGTTTTGTAGTCAACAAAGATATCGCAGCGAGCTGTTATCCTTCTGTCGTCCTGGGATTCTGCAAGAATATAACATTCACCACCGCGCTTCGCCGTTACCGTCACCGCATATGCGCCGGGGGCGCCAGCTTTGGGCTCCGTCTTCACATCCGCCACATTGGGATCGCTGGATTTCACAAGCACATCCAGCGTGTCAGCATCTGCCGGATACACGTTCACATCTAACGTTTCCTCGTCACCCTCCACCATCGCCAGTTTCTCCGAACTGATGGTCAGATGGTCTACGGGAATGGATGTCACGGTGACAGTGCACGTATCCTGTCTCCCATTCGCCGATGCCGCCGTGATCGTTGACACGCCGACCCCCTGTGCGGTGACAACGCCGTTCGCATCCACAGTAGCTACGGATTCCGTACTGCTGGAAAAAGTCACGTCCGTGCCTGTGTCCGCATTCGCAGGTTCCAGCGTGTATGTCAACTTCTCTGTAGTCTTTCTCTGCAAGGTCATCTCTGCTTTATTTAACTTGATGGCAGTCACCGGGACAGGCGCGGGCGTCGGCGCCGGATCCTCCTGAGCGTCTATGTCATCCCCGCTTTCCCCGTCGGCTTCCGTGTAGGGAACCAGAATATTCTCCTGTCCATCCCGCAAAGAATCATCCTGAAGTTCAGACAAGGTATCCTGTGCGGTATCCTCCGAGAGTTCAGCCTGTACATCCTGTTCTTCCGCTGTCACGTACAGTCCGCTCTGGGGCATACACGTAAACACCATCACCGCCGCAAGAAACGCTGCCCCTTTCCGATAAAGCTTATTTTTCTTCATAGCGCTCGACCCTCTTTCTTCCCAACAGTCATTCCAACCGCATACACTATATAATCCGTTAAAACCTGCGCAAAGGCCCGGCAGGATACAATCTGTAGATATTTTAGCATAACTCTTTTATTTTTACAAGGCCGTTGCCCGGCGTCAATAGATGATGGGTTTTCTGATAATATCAAATTTTACGGTGATACTGCCGCCGTATTCCGGCGCCATGCCGCTGACCGTAACGCTGCCCCGGTTCTTTCCAGATTTGATGTTACCGCCATAGGAAACCGTGTAATCCCTGTCCTCTTCAAGCAGCTCTCTTTCGTTTCCATAGTACACCTTCACCGACGGCCTGACCTGACTGCCCGTATATACCGCCTCCTCCGTCTCTACCGTCAGAAGCGCTTTCTTAAACTGCTTCCTGTAGATCGGCAGCGGAACAATAATTGGTTCATCCAGACAATATGCGGAACCCGCTTTCTCGGAAATCACCGCGACGGGGACACCCTCGTCCGCCGACGGCTCGCCTGCACCGGCTGCGTTCCCCCGTTTTTCCATATATCTGTCATAATCCGCCTGGGTATTATTCTGATACACGATTTCATAATCCCTGCCCGCGCGCAGCGCCGTCCTGCCGTCCATAAGCTTCACAGCCGGCTTGTAGGCAAAATTAGCTGCCTTATTATTCTTATATGCAACAGGCGTTGCCGTGACAGCCATTTTTGCAAGGTCAGCCCTGACGATCCGGAAGGGCACACTGAACTCTCCCACGTAGTTTCCCTTTCCCTTCACAATAACCGTGGGCGGCTTCGGGCCGGTAATATCCGCCACCGCCTTATTATTTACATACCGAAGCGTATAATCCCTGCCGTTTTTCAACCTGTATCCGTTCTGGTCTGTCAGGATAATCTCCTCCACAGGCTTCACACCGTCCTTGCAGTAATCAAAGACAAGGTTTTGCATACCTTCCGCCCGGTTTACCCGGCTGATATCCGCGGCGGTAATTCGGAAGGTCTTATTAAAGCTGCCGCTGTAGCCCGCCTGATCTGCTCCCTTAAAGGTCATCGTCGCAGTTCCCTTATTGATGTTCCTGCTGTAGTTTATGGTATAATCTGTCCCATACACAAGCGGTTTGTTTTCGGGAACGTAAGTCAGGACAGCGTTATTCTGCGTCCACGCCCTGCCGGTATACGCCTGATCCGCTATGCCGCCCACACTGACTGTCCTTGCCGAGAACACCGCACCTTTTATGTTGAAGGTCACGGTCTTGCTCCCTGCATACATACCTGCCCCTGTGACAGTCATCTCCGCTTTGCCGACCCTGTCGTTGCCGCGGTAGCTCACCGTGTAGTCCTGTCCGGGCTTTAAGATGATCCCGCCGCATTTCACGGTAAAGGTATCCGCCGAGTTGGTCTCACCGGCATTCAGTTCCACCGCCTTACCCGCAAATGTGACATTCTTCTGGTTCTTTCCGAGCGTGACAGACGCATTTTTCATCAGGTGTACTTTATCAGCTACATGAACCGGCCTGCAGATACTGCCGTCATAGTTTCCCACTCCTGCAACCGTAAGCAGGAATTTCCCGCTGCAGCCTGCAGGAATCACCGCGCCGTCCAGCTCTCCTGTCAGGCTGTTCCCCGCCGCATCTTTCGCGTCCACCGCCGTCAGGCTGACCGTATAATCCACGTTCAGGCGCATGGCCTGCACATACCTGACGGATGAAAAAGGTTTCAGTGATCCTCTCGACGCCGTCACAAGCTGGTCGTTCACTTTAAGCTTCACTCCATCGGCCGGACTTTCGCCGCCGTCGCCGATCGGCGCTCTCAGAATGTTAAAATTGACCTTTGCGGTCTCCCTGTAATCGCCCTTGCCGATGATCTCCACATAGGGCAGGTTTGGATTGAAGTCCTCACCCGAACCGCTCCCCGTCTTTTTCTGACCGTCCGCATTTGCATTCGTATTGTTATAATATTTAATCTGATAATCCCTGCCTGCCTTAAGCAGTGTCTCTCCGTCATACACGCTTACCACCGGCTTGCACGGTTTGCCCGTATAATAGAAATCGGTAATCTCCTGCAGGGCAAAGCCGCTCCCGCTTTCGGACGGGGCAGACTTAAGCCACTTCGCGTACAGTGTCAGGTCCGTCTGTACAATATCATTTTCGAAATCCCATGCCTGCGTGCACGCCGCATCCCGATACCAGCCCACAAAACGGTAACCTTCCTCCGTCGGCTCCTCAGGCATGACAATCGTGGAACCGACTTTCACACCGACATAACTCACCGAACCGCCGCCATGTCCCTGCCTGTCAAAAGTAACCGTACAGGATACATATTCGTCCGCCACCGTCAGGATACCCGACTCGTAGATGATGCTGTAACCCTTTCCAGCTTCCGCTCCGCCCGGCACGATGTCATACTGCCCCGCCGTTTCCGTGCTCCTGATACTGCAGGTAAAAGAAGGTTCTTGCGTCAGCCTGTCTCCGGCAAGCAGACCCCTCACATCATATTCATAACCGTTCGGTCCCGGGATTGGATCTCCCAGCAGAATCGCTTTATCCTTCGCGCGAATCACAAGCGGAAGCCCTTCAATCCGAAAGATTTTTCTGACCTCGCCGCTGTAGCCGTTTATGCCAAACACATTCACGGCAGCGATACCGGCATCCCTGTTATTCTTGTAAGCCAGCTTATAATCCTGCCCGTCCACAAGCGTAACGCCCCGGACAGTCACTGTCACTTCCGGCCTGTGCCTCGTCCCGTCGTATGTAAAGACCTCCTGTCCGAGAAAAACATCTTCCTCCTGAATGGGTATGGTTTCCCTCACCCACTTTGCGTAGAGCGTCATGTTCTCCTGTACAGTGTCCTTCTCAAAATCCCATATTCTGGAACATGCCTTGTCCCGATACCATCCGTCAAAGAGATATCCCTCTTCCGTGGGATCAACAGGCTTTTTGACAGTGCTGCCGGTTTTGACATTTTCATAAGCCGACGGAGCCGTGCCATGTCCCTGCACATCAAAGGTGACCGTATAGGAGACATATTCTGCGACTACCCTCAGCCTGCCGTCCCTGTATAAAATTATATAATTGCTCCCCGCATTGGCGCCGGTGGGTACAATGTCGTATATTCCCTCCTCCGACGTATCTGCAATATCGCAGGTAAAGGAAGGTTCCACGGACAGGCTGTCACCGGCAAGCAGCCCACTCACCCCATATTCATATTTGTCGGGAACAGGATCCCCAATCCGAATAGTCTGCTCCTTCGCCCAGATGGTAAGCAGCGCCGGCCTGATCTCAAAACCTTTGCTGTTCTCACCGCCGTAGCCGCCCTTTCCCGTCACCTTCACCGTGGCCGTCCCGGCATTGATATTGTTTGCGTAAGAGAGTGTGTAATCCGTCCCCTCCTTCAGCGTGACGCCCGAAACGGTCACCTCAACCTTCGGTTCCTTCGCCGTTTTGTCGTAGGTAAAATCAGTTTCCAAAAGGGTGACCACCGCATCCGTAATGGAAATGCTCCTCTTTTCCCACTTTGCGTAGAGGATCAGGTCGCCCGTCACGGTATCCGTCGCGAAATTCCATTCTTCCGTGCACGCCGCGTCTTTGTACCAGCCCTCAAAAACGTATCCCTCCGCCGTGGGATCCGCAGGCTTTTCCAGTTTAGTCCCGGACGCAATACTGTCATACCCGGCCGGAGCCGTGCCGTGTCCCTGCATGTTAAAGGTCACCTGGTAAGTGACAGCAGGGATTTTCTCAATCGTCAGGGTGCCTTTCTGATAGGTGATCTCATAATTGTCCTCGTCCCCGGTTCCAACCCTGGCGCCGGAGGGTACGATATCGTAGGTTCCCGCCTGATTGCTGTCTGCCGCCGTACAGGTATAGGTTGGAGAGGTCGTCACGGTATCTCCCGATACTAAGCCAACCGTCTCATATCCGTATTGCGTCTCTCCCGGAAGCGGGTCGCCGACCTGTATGGTGATATCTTTCGCTTTGATCGTAAGCGGCGCTTTTTTGATCTCAAAGTCCCTGCTGGCCTCGCCGCTGTAGCCGCCCTCTCCCGTCGCCTTGACTGTGGCCGTCCCGGCATTGATATTGTTCTCATAAGAAAGCGTGTAATCCGTCCCCTCCTTCAGCGTGATGCCCGAAACGATCACCTCAACTTTCGGTTTCTTCGCCGTTTTGTCATAGATAAAATCGGTTTCCAAAAGGGTGATCGCCGCATCTGCAAGGGAGACAATCTCCCTTTCCCACTTCGCGTAGAGGGTCAGGCTTTCCTGTACCATGTCAGTATCAAAATCCCACGGCTCCGTATATGCCGCATCCTTATACCAGCCCCTAAAACGGTATCCCTCCGCGGTGGGATCTGCCGGCCGGGGAATTTTATCCCCCGCATGGATGCCGGTATAGACACCGGGAGACGTACCATGTCCCTGCATGTTAAAGGTCACCTGATAGACAGGCGTCGTGAGCGTTGCAGGCAGAATAGACCCGTCACTTTGATTCGGGTCAGTCTTCAACACATACTGTATTTTCCCCTGCAGGTACGCGCAGCCGTACAATGACCGATTCGACTCTGAAAGCGTTTCTGTCTCATCCCGTTTCTCCGTTCCGTCTGGCAATACACTGCAAATCTTATCCGAAGAATTGAAATACAGACGGTCTCCCAGCCGGAAAAGCCCCGAAAACTTACCTGGCCAAGTTCCTACTCCCGCAGTCTTCCAAATGCCCAATTCGCACACATTACTTTCCGCATCCGCTGTCAGGGTATCCCTCTTTACAATACCAAAAGTATTTTTAATGTAAAAACACTTATGTCCTTCAAACACAAGCGGAGATGTCATATTCACCCAAAACGCGTTGTCATACTGGGAATTGGTTGCCGTCAGAACGGTCTGTTGGCTTCCCGTCGTAATTACCCAGCTGTAGTGATTGTCTCTTACATTCGGCTTTGTCTCCTGAAATGCCGCGTCACTGACAAACATGTAATTATGCCCAGCCTGCCCGAATCGGTCAGCCAGCGGATCATCCCAGGTAACGTCCACCTGATAATAATCCCCATCCAGTCGGACCAGGTTCCACGCATGATTCATGGCGTCGCTGGTGACCATATAGCATTCAATTCCCACCTGATTCAACAGATATTTATAGGCGAGCGCATAGCCCTGGCATACGGCGATCCGATCCGCCAGAACACCGTATGCAGTGTAGGAAATCTGCGGCATGGTACCATTGTGCAGTCTGTCATAGTCATATTCGCAATTCAGGACAAGATAGTCATGCAGCGCGACAGCCTTCTCCAGCTCCGTCATTCCCGGTTCCACCGAAGCCAGCGCATCCTGAACACCCTGTTGGAATTTTTCATCGTCCAGCGTCATATCCGTTACATACAAAGGCTTGAATGTCTTCCATGTAACACCATCCTCCATCAAAAAGCCACCTTTATGTCCCGTTCTCACAAAATACAGATCCGGATGGTCATTCACCACGCCTATCAATAAATTTAACAAATCATTTTGCGGAATTTTATATTCCGACACATCAATCTCATCTTTCCTCTCCAGCAGTTGCTCATATAAATAATCAGCCACAGACTGCTGCGCGCTCTCTCCAAAAGCCGCTGCACGTCTGGGACGGGAACCCGCGGGTTCATCCGGGACGGAAAACGCACCCTCCTGATAGGAACCACCGCCTTCCACAGGCATCAATACCTTATAGGTTTCTGCTTCCATCAGGTCATTGCCCGAAACCTGTCCTGCCGCCGCCATATCGTTGCCAGAAACCTGCTCCGTTTCCAACTTCTCAGGATTGTCAGTGGATTCTTCCTCCTCTGTTTCAGAAAGCTCTGCATCGACGCCACCGGCATTCTCTTCACCCGACTCCTCCTCACCCGGAGCTTCCGTTCCCGGCTTGGAAGTATCCGCACCCGCTCCCGGAACTGGTTCTGTCTGGCCAGGATTCTGTCCTGTCCCATCAGGATTCTCTTTTTCCTCCTCAGGACTACCCGTTTTCCCATCGGTTCCGGGCTCTTCCGCCCTGTCCGCCTTCTCCGGCAAAGAGATCTCTTCGGTTTCGGACTGTTGTTCCTCCATCACCTCGTTTGATGCCAAAACGACAGGTAACGGCATACCGATAAACACCAGCCCTGCTGTCAGTAACCCTGCCAACGCCCTTTTCATTGTTCCAGATGTTTTTCTGCCAAGCATTCCTGTCACATCCTTCCTCTGCACACTCTACTCTTTTTATCGACACACTTCCCCATTGTCTCAATCTGTACTATATGCAATATTATAAAGAATCCACGGAAAAATCACAAACGTTATTTTGCTAATTTTCCCAATATCTCCTCCACATGGTTCTGCAGAAAATTATCCTGCCTGTCGGACAGCCCCATCTCGTTTAAGGTCTGCACCAGCACATTGCAAACCGCCTCGATCACCAGAACCCTGCCGTCCTCCGTGTTCAGACGGTACAGATAATCCGTGGGCGTCACGCCCTCCCACGCAGCCGCCGGGTCGGGAATCTGATAGAGAAGCGAAAGCATATCCCCGATCTCGCTACAGACGGCAAGTGCTTTCATCCCCCTGTGCATCCACTTGTAGAAGGGGGCATACTTTTTGTTCAGCAGATAGACAATCTGCATCGCCTCCTTCACAAACTCCGTCAGGGCGATCTCCGCCGCAATGCGTTCTCCCCGCTTCATGGCGCGGGCATAGTTGTACTGGCCTGCCTGGGCCGCCCTGGCCAGACTCTCCGCCAGCTTTTTCAGCCACACCTCCCTGGGATAATAGGCCAGCAGCCCTTCCCGGATTTCGGTGAACTTTCCGCACAGGTCTTCAAACACCTCGCCGTTTGTGGCAGTGGCAAGCGCAGGCTCAGCAACCGCAAACCATTCTTCGGCCATTCCCGGCACACTGTCCCGTCCCAGAATTCCGAGATAAAAATCCTCCATGCAGAGTACACCCACACGCCCTTTTCCCTGCTCTTCCTCCACGCGGGCCGCGCAGCCCATAAACTCTTTCGGCAGGGCATCATATGCTGCCTGCATCTGTTCTCCATATTGCCTGTAAACTTCCCGCGGCAACCAAATACAAAAAGAAGGGCCGTAATCGTGATCCCTTGAAATCTCGTCATCGAATCCAAAGCATTCCGAGCCATAGCCCACAAGTCCTGTGGCAATCCGCTCCGTTATGCCGGAAAACTGTTTCCTGATCATCGGTTTCCCATATGTATCATAATATTTTTGAGATAATTCTAATCCCCTCATGCCTTCCCCTGTAAACGCCCGATCACTTCCTGCGCCTTCTCCTGATAAAATTTCTGTTTTTCTCCGTCACCCATGCTCCCATACACCGCCGCGCAGTTCTCACAGAGAATGCCGTAGCTCATATTCTCCCCGTAATGCCGCTTCACATCCTCCAAAGCGCGCTCATAGTAAGACAGTGATTTTTCATACTCGCCGTCCCGGAAACAGGCTTCCCCCATCCCGGCCAGCGCGCCGCTGTAGTGCTCGTTCGGCTCCCCCTCTCCCTGTTCAAAGAGGGCGATTGCACGTGCCAGACATTTCTTCGCCTCCTCATTTTCAGAGAGCTTAAAGTAAATGAGCGCCAGATTGGTGAGGGTAGTGGCCGTCTGCGCCTCATTTCCCTCCTGTTTCTCTATGATGGCAAGCGCCCTTTTTGCGCTCTCTGCCGCTTCCCTGTTCTCTCCGGCCTTTTCCAGCATAATACTCATGTTGTTGTAAAGACTCGCCCACCGGTAATCTTCCGGCGGCAGAAGTCTTTCGTAAATCTGCACCGCCTGCCTGTAAAGCCGCAGCGCCTGCGCGTAATCTCCCGCTGCGCTGTAAGCGGTGGCCGCGTTTAACAGCGTGGTGGCAAAATGCTCCGTGTCCTCCAGCTTTAACTCCTCCATCAGAAGAAGTACGTCCTCCGCGGCCGCATATGCCTTCTGAAAGGCCGATACGCTGCGGTAGAAACCGATCATCTCATTGCAGATAGAAATGTAAGCCGCGTAGTCTTCTTCCTCCTTGGCCTGCGCCAGTGAAGCCGTCAGGAACTCGTCGATTTTTTCCACCTGATTCTTCTCAAAATAAGAATCCAACTCCTCAAAAAATGCATCAATATTCATAGAAATCCCCGCTCCTTCTCCTTCGTAAGCATTGTATGTAGGGAGAGAATACCCCTTACAGGTACTCCCTCATATCCTTTACCAGCTTCTCCTCCGCCGCAATCGTTTCCCTGGCGATCTTCTTAGCCTTTTCATCCGCTGCCTGATACTGGTGCAGATAACGGTACAGGGATTTAACGCCCATATTACAGCCGTCCGTAATCAGATCGGCCACGACCCTGTCAGAGTCCTCTCCGCCCAGCTTGACATTGGTCTTCATCCAGGACATCATCTTGGCCATCGCGGCAGGCTCCTTGCCCTCGTCTTGGTACTCCCGCAGATAGTCGTGCGTCTTATCTCCCAGTTTACAGTGCGTGTCCTTGCTCTTCATGAGCAGATTTTCCAGTGTGCTGTCCTTCACATGCTCCATCACATCATCCAACGATGAAATGCCCATTTTGATCCCCGCATTGCACTCGCGGAGCAGTTTAATTGTATCATCTTCCATAGGATAAAACCTCCTTTTGTCAGTTTACCACATCTTACGTCATTGGGTAAAAATTTTCCCTGCTGACTTTTGTACTCCATATGGTAGTATGCCATAAACCGACAAAACTATCCCGAAAGATGTACCTCGGATTTTTATCTGTCCTTTCCTTCCATTTGAGCAATGATTCTTTTCTGTTTATAAAAATAGTAAGCGCTCACCAACACCGCGCACATGATCCAGCTGATCGGATAACATGCCACGACCCGCTTTAACCCCTGTCCCGGCGTAATCAGTCCAACCCAGATAATACGGAACACACACACGCCAAGCACGGATATGACAGTGGTTACAAATGTATATCCCTGCGCCCGAAGCGACCCGGAAAAGATCTCGATAAACACAAACATGACAAAGGCCGGCGCAATGCCTCGCATCATCGTCAAGCCGATCTCCACCACCGCAGCATCCCCCGTAAAAATACCGAGCAGGAAACGCCCTGCCGTCATCAGAGCCGCCGTCAGACAAATGGCCGTGCCCACTGCCATTCCCAGACAGACCTTTGTTCCTCTCTTCACCCGGTCCCATTTCCCGGCGCCGAAATTCTGCCCCACGAAAGTGGTGAGGGCAATGCCGAAGGAGGAATTGATCATCCAGAATATGCTGTCAATCTTTCCGTAGGCCGTCCATGCCGCCATAGTATCCACGCCAAGCAGGTTGAGAGCCGCCTGCACAATCATGTTGGAAATGCTGTACATGGATGCCTGCAGTCCGGAAGGGAAACCAATCTGCAGCATATTTTTTAACACCTCCCGGTGAATCCTGATTTTGCGGACTGACAGTTTCATGCACTCCACTTTGCGCATCAACGTCCAGGTTACCAGAAATGCGCTGACTGCCTGGGAAATCAGGGTAGCCACCGCCACGCCAAGAACCCCCAGCCCGAAATAGAGCACCAAAGCCAAATCCAGCACAATATTTACGATACAGCATACCACCAGATAATACAGGGGTCTCCTGGAATCCCCGATAGCCCGCAGGATTGCCGCACCCATATTATAGATAAACACAAAGACCAGGCCGGAAAAGTAGATCCGTATGTACAGCGTAGACATTTCCATCAGCTCGGACGGCGTGTTCATCAGGCGCAAAACAAACGACGCCGACACCACTCCCAGAATTCCGAAGCCAATTCCACCAATGATTCCGAACGCATACGAGGTGTGCAGCGCATCCTCCAGCCGCCGTCTGTGACCAGCACCGTATGCCTGGGAAATCAGAACCGTGCCGCCCGCCGTCAGCCCCGTGAAAAAGCCCACCACCATGTTGATAATCTGGGACGAGGAACCGCCCACACTGGACAGCGCCTCCTTACCGGCAAACTGCCCCACGATCACTGTGTCCACCGTATTGTAAAGCTGCTGAAAGAAGGTGCCGATCAGAATCGGAAAGAAAAAAATCAAAAGCTGTTTCCAGATCACACCTTCCAGTATGCCGTTTTGTTTTTCCTGTGCTTTCATTGCCTTCCCCTGCTTTACCACTCTCTTATTTTGTATTCTAACTGACAGTCAAAGGGCTCCCGCTCCACATGTTCCCTGTGATACTGCTCTGCCTCCACACATCCCATAGACTGATAGAACGCCTGTGTCTCCACCGCCGAATGGGCAGATATGTACAGCTTGTCCGCCCCCATCTGCCCGGCCCAGGCCGCCGCCTTTTCAAAAAGCATCCTGCCAATCCCCTGTCCGCGCATGTCCTCAGACACATGAATGCTGGACAAATCCATGTAACGATTTTTTCCGCCAAACAGCGCGGATTCCACAGAGACAAACCCCTTGAGCACGCCACGGTAAAAAGCCCCGCACACAAGTCCGTCCGTGGAGACTGTATTTTTCAGACATTTGACCAGAAACCGATACTCCTCTGCCGTCCAGTCGTCCGTAAACGGATTATCCACGGCCGTCCACTCACCGTTTACTTTTCTCCTGCATCTCGTCACTTTCTGGTGACGGACAAAGCAGTCAAACATTTCCGGGCATATTTCCTTTTCCGCCAACCGTCTGTACCAGACTGTATCGGCAATATAGCTCTGCGTCCCTTCCATGACTTCCGCCATGATCTCCAGATTTCGCTTCGTATCTCCCGGAATTTCCAGAGAATGATTGGATTTCTCCACTATACAAAGCGGCAGACAACTCTCCCTGCACTTTTTCCTGATCATCTCCGTCTCCGCCCAGGGATCGCCGGTTCCGTGAAACACGATCCCCGTCTGCGGTGCAAACGCAAAAGTTTTTTCCAGAGGCGTGTAATAGATATTTCTGCAGGTTACAGCATGTTTTTTCGCATAAGCGCAGGCAACTGCCGTCCCGATGCTTTTCGACACAAAAAGCACATCCTCATACTGTTTCCAGTCAATTTCGGAAAGACATACTTTCGTCTGAGCCAAAGCGCCTGCAAACGCCTCATCCAGATCTTTACTCAACCCTTCATATGCAATCTTTATTGTCTCGTATTGATATTGTTTTGCCAGCTTTTCACTGTAATAGAGAAGCGGTTTATCACAGTGATACCCGATTCCCGGAAAAAATACCGCCAGTTTCACGCTTTCTTTTCTCCTTCCGATATACAAAAATTCCTTAAATTTTTAATCAGATCCCTGTCCGCCGGAAGCCAGTCCACGCTGGAAAGTGTCTCCCCCGTCAGCCATCTGGCTGCCTCGTGTTCTTTCAGTGCCAGACTGCCGGACTTAACCGTGCAGAAAAAACAGTCCATAGACAGGTGGAATGTTGGATAGTCATATTCCACCGTATCAAACAGCTCCCCCACCTCAATCTCGGTGTCCAGTTCCTCCCAGATTTCCCGGACCAGCGCCTCCTGCGGGGTCTCTCCCTCCTCAATCTTGCCGCCGGGAAATTCCCAGCCGTCCTTAAATTCGCCGTACCCCCGCTGGGTGGCGAATATTTTATCGCCGCATTTAATGATAGCGGCAACTACATTGACTGTTTTCATGCCTACTCCCCAAAATAAAATTTCTCCCGTATCCCGCCGGTATAATCCATAATGCAGGCAAGAAACCGCTCCCCGTATTTCTCGTACTTAAAGGCACCCATGCCGTTCACCTCCATCATCTCCTCCCGGTTCATGGGCAGGCGCACACACATATCCACCAGCGTCTTATCGGAGAAGACAAGATAGGGCGGAATCCCTTTTTCCGCGGCGATATTCCTTCGCAGTTCCCGCAGTTCCTCAAAGAAGGCAAGCCCCCTGTTATTCAGGATATCGGACTTCCTGTTTGCGCTGCCTTTTATTCTGTCGTCCTCCTCCGTCATCCGGCTGCTTCTTGGCTCCAGCTTCACAGTTACCGTGCAAAGCCCGTCCATAATGTCCTGCGCCTTGCCGGTGGTCTGCAGAATCGCATATTTATCCTGCGTCTGCCGCAAATACCCTTCCTGCATCATCTGGCCGACCAGGTCTCTCAGTTCCTGCTCCCGCCATCTGCTCAAGGTTCCGTAGGAAGGATACTGCTGTACCCGGTACTCCCGCAGTTTCGCATTCTTTCCCCCAAGGAGCGTGCCCACGACCACCTGTATGCCGTATCTTTCCCCCTGTTCTTCGAGACATAGAATGACCTGCCTGGCTTCCTTTGTCATATCCTTTTCCATATATTTCTTCTGGCAGTTTCCGCACCTGCCGCAGGCGCTTTCGCTCTCTTCCCCGAAATAGCGAAGAATACAGGTGCGCAGACACTCTTTGGTGTTGCAGTAGCGGATCATTGCCTGAAGCCGTTTCTCGTCCCGCTCCCGTATGGTGAGCTGCTCCTCCGGCGTAAAATCGGAACTGTTCTCTTTGTTCTCCAGCAAGAAACGGTTAATCATAATATCCTGCGCAGAATACAGGAGAATACAGTCAGACGGTTCCCCGTCCCGCCCTGCGCGCCCCGCCTCCTGATAGTAGTTTTCCATGCTCTGGGGCATATTATAGTGCAGCACATAGCGCACATTGGACTTGTCAATACCCATTCCGAAGGCGTTGGTTGCCACAATAACGGGTTTTCTGTCATAAATAAAATCGTCCTGGTTTTTCTGCCGTTCCTCCGGGGACAGTCCCGCATGATACCTGGTGACCGCTATGCCTTCTCCCTGCAGCTGTTCATAGACCTTTTCCACATTTTTCCTGGTGGCGCAGTAAATGATCCCGCTCTCCTTCCCGCGGTCCGCCACATAGTGCTGCAGATACCGCGAGCGGTTCTTCGTATGCTCCACCGCGAAGAAAAGATTCTGCCTGTCAAAACCCGTCACTAATGTCTTCGGGTCCCTCAATCCCAGCACAGAGACGATGTCCTCTCTGACCTCCCCTGTAGCCGTCGCGGTAAACGCGCTTAAAATGGGGCGTTTCGGGAGCTGTCTCACGAACTGCACGATATGTAGATAGCTGGGGCGGAAGTCCTGCCCCCACTGGGAAATGCAGTGCGCCTCGTCCACCGCTACCATGCTGATTTCCACCGCTCTTGCAAAGCGCAGGAAACGGTCTGTCTCCAGTCGTTCCGGCGCCACATAGATAATCTTATAGCGCCCCTGCTCCGCAAATGTCAATGCCTTTGTGATCTGTCCTTCCGTTAGGGAACTGTTGATATAAGCGGCATGGACGCCCGCCTGATTGAGCGCCTGCACCTGGTCTTTCATCAGGGAAATCAGCGGGGAAATCACAAGCGTAATCCCCGGCAGGAGAAGCGCCGGCACCTGATAGCAGACAGATTTTCCCGCTCCCGTCGGCATGATGCCGAGCACATCCTTTCCCTCCAAAATATGGTCAATCAGCATTTCCTGCCCTTCCCGGAAAGAATGATAGCCGTAATACTTTTCTAAAACCTCATATTTATTCATTAATATTTACCGTTAAAGATCTGCGTGATCGGGGAATCCTCCGTCAGAATCACTGTCTTATTGTCTCCCACCACACTCTCTTTCAGTGCGTCAAGAGCACGCACAAAGGAATAGAAATCTGTCTTCTCGGGATCTGCGTAAGCCCCTGACAGAATCCGCATATATTCCGCCTCGCCCTCCGCAATGGTGGCCTCCGCCTTCGCCTTGGCGTCGGAAAGCATGATGGAAACTTCCTTATCCGTCGTATTTTCGATCATTTTCGCCTCGGATTTGCCCTCCGCCGTGTACTGTGCCGCAATGTTGCCGCGCTCGGAAATCATACGGGTATAGACCGCCTGTTTATTGTCATCCGGCAGATCCAGCTTCTTGACTTCCACTGCCACCAGTTCGATGCCGTACTGGTCCTCCACATGGTTGATCTGTCCCATCACCTCTTCGGTCAGGGAAGTGATCTCGATCACTTCCTCCTTCCCCTCGGAAAGGTCCAGATCATTCCCGGAAAGCTCCGTGCCGCTCTCATCTACCGTAATGGTCATCTTTCCATCGCGGCTTCGGATTACCTCGTCCTGCTTCATATTGGAAATGGTATTCTTCGTGGCATTGTAGACAATGGCGTCAATACGCCCCTCGGCGTTGTGCACAGAACAGCTTAAGGTCTGGGCAAACCGCAGCGGATCCGTCACACGCCAGAGCACATAACTGTCCACGATCATGGTTTTCTTATCCGAAGTAATGACATCCGATGCCGGCAGGTCGTAAAGCAAAAGCTCCTTCGGCACGGTATCGACGGACTCAACAAAAGGCAGCTTAAAGCTTAAACCCGGCGTGGAAACCACCCTGTCCACGCGGCCAAACTGACGGATCAGCTTAAACTGGTTCTGCTTAGTCACCACCATACAATTTGCCAGCAGAAAAACAGCAATAACGAGCAGCACGCCAAAAGCCACACCGAATTTCCTGCCGCCCTTCTTATCCTTTTTCTTCGTGCCGTCTGAATTATATCGCTCAAAATCCTTCACGTTCTGGTTCCCATTATAATGGTTCTGTGTATTTTGATTCTGAGTAAAGGGATTTCCCGTAAAATCTGCCATCGTCTAGTCCTCCTCCTGCGTTTCTTCCATCGCGTCCTCCGCCGCATTTCCGGCTGTTCCCAAAGTCCCCGCCTCTCCCGTAACGGAAGAGCCCTCCTGCGTCACAAAACTGTCAAGCGGAAGCATAGTGGTAGTTTTTCCACCCTCCCCTTCTATGACAACTTTCACGTCGGGAAGCACATCCTCAATCGCTTCGTAGAACATACGCTTCTTCGTCACCTCTGGATACTTCGCGTACTCCTGATACATGGAATTAAAGCGGGCCGCCTGTCCGTTGGCCTCATTGATGCGCTCCTGCTTCTTCGCTTCCGCATCCTGTAAAATCTTGTCGGACTCCGCCTCCGCATTGGGAATCTGCTCGTTTCTGTATTTATTGGCATTGTTTAAGGCAGTCTCTTTGCCCTGCTTGGCCGTCTCCACTTCCTTAAAGGCGTTCTCCACCTCCGCGGTGGGCGGTGTGGCATCCTGAATCGTGATATTGACAAGCTGGATACCGATGTCGTAGGACTCCAGTTTATCCAGAATCATCTGCTTGATATTGGACTGGATTTCATTCTTTCCCGTCGTCAGCACGCTGTCCACGCTGTAGGAACCGATGGTGGTTCTGATGCAGTTCTGGGCAATATTTTTTAATATAAGAGCTGGATTTTCCGATGCATAAAGCGCCTTGACCGGGTCAGTCACTCTGTACTCGGCATAGAAATCCACGTAGATAAAATTGTAATCGGAAGTAATCATCAGCGCGTCCTCGATCTCGTCATCAGCCATATCATCCACCTCATCCACCTCATCCGCCTCGTCCCGGTATCCGATATTAAATCCCTGGATCGTGGTATTCACCTTTGTCACCGTCTGGATAAAGGGAATCTTAAAGTGAAGCCCCGGCGTGGTGACTGCCTTGGGCGAGCCAAAAGTGCAGACCACAGCCTGCTCCTCCTCCTGAATCGAGTAATAGGAATTTCCAGCGAGAATAGCCACAACGGCAAGCACCAGCACGATTTTTGCCGCCGCGAGACTCTTTCCCTTCGGAACGCCGGCTTTTTGCTCCTTTTTCTTTCCAAACATACTTTTCAGTCCTTTCTGTTTTACTCGCAAACCCGCGCTCCGCGCTTTCAATCCGACTCCGTCGGATGTTTGCTCTCGGTTTCCTTACTCGCAAACCCGCGCTTCGCGCTTTCCATCCGACTCCGTCGGATGTTTGCTCGTTATACGCCGCAAGAAAAACAAATGCCGCTTCGCGTCGCTTGTTTTTCTCCTGCAGCTATTATATTATATAACAGTATTGCTGCAAATAAAAATTAAAAATTTAAGAAACGAGGCGCGAACTTATGAGAATCATATTTATCAGACACGGAGATCCCGATTATGTGAATGACTCCCTGACGGAGAAAGGCATCCGGGAGGCAAAGCTTTTGGCAAAACGGGTGGCAAAGTGGGACAATATCACGCAATTCTACTGTTCTCCTTTAGGACGGGCAAAAAAAACCGCCTCCTACTCTCTGGAAGCGGTCGGCCGTGAGGCGGTTACCTATGAATGGATGAAGGAATTTTCCTACTTTATCGATGATCCCGTGACGGGACGCCACGGGGTGCCATGGGATTTCATGCCCGCATACTGGACCGAAATCCCAGAGATGTACGACCGGGAGGGCTGGAAAAACACAGCGATCTACCGCTCCAACGACGCACTGCTCCCCGCCTACAACGAAGTCTGCGAGGGACTGGATGGCCTTCTGTCCTCCTACGGCTATACAAGACATAACAATTACTATCTCACAGCTCCCGCAAAAAAGGAAGACAGCACGAAGGCAGAAGATACCATCGTGATCTTCTGCCATCTGGGCGTTACCTGTATGATGTTAAGCCACCTTCTTAACATTTCGCCCGTTCTTCTTCTGCACGGGTTCTTTCTTGCCCCCACTTCCGTCACCGTCCTTGCAAGCGAGGAGCGGATGGAAAACAATGCCATATTCCGCGTACAGGTGATGGGCGATGTGACTCATCTGCTCACCGGCAATGAGCCGGTTTCCGGAGCCGGGTACTTCACGGACCCCTTTCAAGGCTGAAATCACTGCCACCCCTGCCCCATCATGGGCGCGGGGGTTGGACGATTATCCGGCAGTTTCGCTATCGCAAATCCCATAAACACAGTCGTGATGACAACCCGGAGAAGGAAGGGCACGGAAAT
This sequence comes from Lachnospiraceae bacterium UBA7143, assembly GCA_002491905.1. GTDB lineage: Bacteria > Bacillota > Clostridia > Lachnospirales > Lachnospiraceae > UBA3282. The sequence goes on from DKWV01000011.1 coordinate 400,781, forward strand.
ATCCACAAAAGGTATCAGATCCAGGAACGTCACCACCACGAACATCAGCACTTTCGCATATACCGCCGTCCGAAACAGCGCTTCCCCCGGTACATGCCTGTTCATTACAGAGGCAATGAGCATCGCAAACAGCAGATAAACGGCCGCGCACAGAAAATACCAGAGCACTCTCCACAAAAAGAAAACAATATACCCCAAAACCAGAACAACCATGATAAACGGCGCCAGTTTGGTGGCGATCCATTCCCTGCTGATTTCAAAGCTGTCACCCAGATCGCTGAAATCGAGCTGCTGATACTCTCCGTTCTGCATGATGGAAATGCGGTCACGTCCAACCAGCAGCACATCCTGGTAACCTTCATCGCCCAGCTCATCAGCATCATCATAAGTAAAGCCGTCAATATCTTCCGTCATGTACACAAGTATGTTTCCCTCATCATACAGGAAATCTTCCTCCATATACAGTCGTCCGCCCGTCAGCTTAAATTCCGGCAGCTGCGCTGCCAGTTCTTCCATATCCACCGATGCAAACTCAGCCACCACAGATACAAAGGAAAGCAGCGTGGCCAAAAGCACCAGGAGCGTCACAAATCCGATCATGCTCCCGGTCTTTACCTTCACCAGCCTGTCATATAAATTCGGCACAAAGGAAAATGCAAACTGCTGAAAGATGTTAGGCGCTTTCTGCGGTTCGGAGCTGCCGCCATAATTTCCATAGCCGTTACCGCCGTAGACATTTCCCTGTTGGTAAGTATTGCCCTGTTGATAAGGGTTCCCCTGCTGATAAGCATTATTCTGTTGATAAGGGCTGCCCTGCTGATAGACACTGTTCTGTTGGTAGGCGTTCCCCTGCTGATAGGCATTATTTTGCTGATAATAATTTCCCTGCTGACAGGGGTCCGTATTTGTCTGTTGGTTATTCTGATTATCCATATTTTCCTTTCCATTCCAAGGCGTTCTATACTGAGGAACGCATATAAAATTTCAAATTACAGTTCTATTTTGTCTTTCAGCGGATCCTCTCCGGAAAGCCCACTTTTTTCTGCACCTTACGAAGGGTTTTATTGGCAAAGTACGCCGCCTTCTCACCGTTATCCTTAATCACTTTGTCAATATAATCTTTATTCTTTCCGAGCTCCTCGTATTTTTCCTGCAGGGGCTTTAACACATCCACAACGGATTCACCGACAGCCATCTTGAAGTCGCCGTATCCCCTGCCGTCGAATTCTCTCTCCGTCTCCTCCGGGGTTTTCCCCGTGCAGGCGCAGTAAATGTCAATCAGATTCCGAATACCCGGCTGCTCCTCCCTGTAGCGGACAGCGCCTTCCGAATCCGTCACCGCGCGCTTGAACTTGCGGATGATCGTGTCCGGGTCGTCCATCAGATAAATGCTGCCGTTCGGATTCTCATCCGACTTAGACATCTTCTTCTCCGGGTTCTGCAGGCTCTTGATGCTTGCCCCCGTCTTCCCCACATAGGGTTCGGGAATCGTAAATACATCGCCGTAAATGGCATTGAAACGCTGGGCAATGTCTCTGGTAATCTCCAGATGCTGCAGCTGGTCTTTGCCCACCGGCACCACATCCGCCTGATAGAGCAGGATATCCGCAGCCATCAGTACAGGGTATGTGAAAAGTCCCGCATTGATATTGTCCGCATGCTTTGCCGCCTTGTCCTTAAACTGGGTCATGCGGTTCAGTTCACCCATATATGTGAAGCAATTCAATATCCAGGCAAGTTCTGAGTGTCCCGACACATGGGACTGGTAGTAAAGGCAGTTTTTCTCGGGATCAATCCCCGCCGCAATGTAGAGCGTGAGAAGATTTCTGGCCCTCTTTCGCAGCTCCGCCGGATCCTGCCTTATGGTAATGGAATGCAGGTCCACCACCGAATAAAAGCACTGGTACTCGTCGCAGAGAGTCACCCAGTTTTTAAGCGCTCCCAGATAATTTCCAAGCGTAAGGTTGCCGGTTGCCTGCATACCGCTGAATAGTATCTTATTTCCGTCCAACATAATCGTCTTCCTCCCATAATTAAATAATATATCACCGCCTCCTGTTTCCGTCAAGGAACCGTCGCCAGGCAGCAGGAAAGGGACCGTCAGAACGATCCCTTCCAAAATTCATGCCATAACGTAATCAGTTACTCTCTCCCTCGCATCCACAGGTAGAACCGTTCCCGCTAAAGGGCCTCTGCTCAAAGCGGGGCTCAAATCTGGAATCCTCGCACGGGCAGGGTTCCGGTTCCTGTCTGCCGCAGGGCTGTTCAGGCCTTGCACAGGGCGGTTTCGGCCTTGCGGGCTCCTCACAGCCACAGCCGCTCCGGCCCCCGTTGGCGCCGCAGAAAAGTAACAACAGTATAATCCAACAACAGTTCATAGGGTTTCATCTCCTTTTTCTCTCATACCATATCCTATGCGAGAGAAAAAGGGCGGTTACTTTTTTAAAATCTTTTTACGGATATAGCGGAAGGTTTTCTCCTCCCCCTGCTCCGCCAGCATGTGCAGCAGAAATTCCAGCATCTTTTTGGTCTTTTTGTGAAGCGGAGGCGGTGTCTTGGAAGACTGGTAATAGGCCAGCGGATCCTGATCCCTGTAAGCGTCCCCGTGGTAAACCTTGCAGGCTGCCACCCGGTCCATAAACATCTCGACCACATAGCGCACAGGCATCGGCGCCGGCGCCATACCCCCCTCAATGTCCCTTGTGCTGTAGTCTATCCAGTACTCATAGTGATGCTTGTTGCGGCCTTTATGGTGAAGCCAGGCGGAGGAGTAGCCGATATCTTCCCGCTCCGCATTGTTTGGGCTTCTGTCCCCCTGATAATACTTCGCTCCCACCATAAATTCCGCCGGACTGTATTTCGACAGGTCGTGAAGAAGCCCCTGTCTGTAAAGTCCCACGCGGAAACACCCTTCCATAACCAGAAGCTTATGGTATGTGATTGTTTTAAAGTGTTCCCAGGCCTTGTTCATCAGCTCTTGTCATCCCCTTTAATTCGTTTTCCCTTTTTCCGCCCTGTCTTTTCCTTCTCCACAGGCACATTCTTCGTAGTACACAGCACAATCGTGCGGGCCGGTACGCAGATTTCCTGGGAAGAGGCGCTTTCCTCAATCTCCGGTATCTCCTTTCCCGTGGAAGCGGAATAAATCCACAGTTTCCCTTTCGGCAGCTTTGGCAGCCCCAGATAATCTACCTGCCAGTGCATATTGACCGCAATGTAGAAAAAGCGTTCGTCCTCCTGCTCCCCTTCCTTCCCATAAAAGCCGCAGTACATAATCCCTATACAACGGCTGGCAGGGCTTGTGTCCGGTCTCCAGGCCTCCCTTCCGTGAAAAGAGATATCCGGGAAACCGCATGACAGCGTGTCTATCCCGCGAAGCATCGTCCTGTTGTGCAGAATATGGTGTGCCCTGCGCATACCGATCATAAACTTCGTGTAGTCAAGGAGTTCCCTGCCCGCCTCGGTGTAGTTCCACTTAATCCACGCCGTATCATTATCCTGACAGTAAGGGTTATTATTTCCTCCCTGCGAATTTGCAAATTCATCTCCGCTGTAAAGAAGCGGCGTTCCCTGGGACATAAAGAGAAGCGTAACCGCGTTTTTCATCTGCCGCAGGCGAAGTTCCTGGATGCCCTTCTTCCGGCTCTTTCCCTCCACCCCGCAGTTCCAGCTGCAATTATAATCCATGCCGTCCCGGTTATTTTCTCCATTCTCCTCGTTGTGCTTGCGGTCATAGGAAACCAGATCCGCCAGGCGGAATCCGTCCCAGCGGGCAATACTGTTCACAATACCGGCCTCGCTCCTGTTTTCACGCAGGCGGAACAGGAACTGGTTTACCATATTGTCATCGCCCTTGATAAAGCGCCGCATATCATACTGGAAACCGTCATTCAGGATGCCAAGGTTGCGCGTTTTCCCGTCCCCGGCGCGGAAGTTTCCCTCTGCCGTAAGCAGCATCGTCTCCGAGAACAGCGGCTCTCCTGCCAGAAGATCCATAGGCAGGGTTGCGCTCATCAGATGGAAACCGTCTATGTGATACTCCAGTACCCAGTATATCAGGATATTCAAAATCTCCAGCGCCCGCATTTCAGGCGGAAAGTAAAACTGCATCGCCACACCGATGCCAGCTCTGTGAAAAGCCCGCACCATATCCTTAAACTCTCCCGCCGGATCCTTACTGTGGGCGTAAGCGCTCTTAGGCACGTAATAGAGTCCCGGCTGGTACCCCCAGTAATTAATCCGTGGTTTTTTCTTTTCTTCCTCATCATGGGCAGGCAGTTCCTGCTTGTAGGAAAGCACCGCCTGTTCCATCGTCTGCGCCGTATTCTCCGGCATAATTTCATCAAATTCATAGCAGGGCATAAGAAGTGCCATATTAATCCCCAGTTCCTGCATATAAGGGATTTTTTCCTCCACACCCGCATAGGTTCCCTTCCACTTTACGCCGGAAGAACGGTGCTTTGTAAACCCACGCACATGCAGGGCATACAGAATCATCTCTTCATAGGGAATATGAATGTTTTTATCATCTCCCCAGTCATATGCTTCTGCAGCAGCCTGGCACCGGGGCAGCTCCGGTTTCGGCACCCCGTATCTGTGAGGATTGCAAACCCGCCTACAGAACGGATCCTGATATATCTCCTCCCCTCTGTAAAACAGATAACTGCATTCCTTATCCTCATAGCCGGACAGCATCATGGCACGCACCGCCCCTATCCGACCGTTTTCCGGGAATGGAATGCGCACGCCCTCCCGGTGTCTCCTGTCGTAGAGAACAACACCGGCTTCCTCTGTTCCTGCGCACACTGCCGAAACACGCAGTCCCTCTTCCTCAAAAGATACGCCCAGCGGATACAGCTTTGTCCTGTCCACAGTCTTTACCTGGAATTTCTTTTGCATGAAACCCTCCGTTCAAGCCTCTTCCCGTTGTCGTGCGTTTTTGTCCGGGAATCAAAATTTAAGTCATTTTATATTATACAATAAAAGAGGATGTGTTTTCAATCCAAAATCTATTTCTGGCCTCGCCGTAGAGTTTGTGTTATACTATATTCATCGAAAGGAAGGTACTTATGGGCAAAAACGAAAAAAATACCACAAAAGAAGAACTGGAAAAGGAAGAAATGACCGTAGATCTCGAGCTTGACGACGGTTCTCAGGTCACCTGCGCCGTGGTTACCATTCTGACCGTGGCCGGGAAGGATTACATCGCTCTCCTGCCGCTTGACGAAACCGGTGAAAATGCGGACGGCGAGGTATGGTTCTACCGCTACAGCGAGAATCCGAAGGATCCCAACGAGGAGCCGGAACTTGGCTACATCGAAGATGACGAAGAATACGAGGCCGTCGCGGACGCTTTTGACGAATTTTTAGACACCGCAGAGTTTGACGAGCTTGTAGGCGAGAGTGAGAAGTAATTCTAAAGACGTCCCGTCATGGTACGGATATCAGTGGATTCAGGAACCGGGAGGGTGCATCCTTCCCGGTTGTTTTATCATGATAAAAGAGACAGAGTTTCTTTTTCGCCCGGGTCATTGCCACATAAAACATCCGTCTCTCCTCCTCAATCTGCTCCTCGGTTCTCGATTTGTCAGAGGGAATCTTCCCCTCGTTGCACTCCGGCACAAAAACCGTCTGAAATTCCAATCCCTTAGAGGCATGCATAGTCATAAGCTGCAGCCCCTCACCGTTCCTTTCCGGCTCTTTTACCACCTCCGCATACTGCTCCATATACGCGTTCATCTCCCTCACCGAGGAAAACTTCCTGGAAAACGCCTCGAACTCTTCCCCGACCCGTATCAGCTCCTCCGCTTTTTGGGCACCGTACTTCTCCCACAGAAATGTCTCATATCCAATTACCTTCCGTATATAGTGAATCTGCAGATGCACCCGTTTCCCTGCAAGACTGTCGATATCCCGGTAAAGCTTTTTCACCCGCTCCTGTATGAGCGGTGTACCGGCATAATACCTGGTAAGCGCCTCCCGCTCCACTTTTGTCTCCGGCAGGCTGTCCCTCTTCATATATCTGACGGGACGGTTCATCACACGCAGAAAATGCCGTCTGGCATGATCGCCCTGTCCCAGCGCCAGATAAGCGCAGATATCCTGAATCACAAAATGGCTGAAACGGTTTCCCGGCCGTTCCCTCATCGTGTAAGGAATGCCCGCCTCATGCAGCGTCTGCGCCCAGAAGCCGCATTCCAGATTTGTCCTGCAGATCACGGCGCACTCCGAAAGTGTCCCCGCACTGCGTTCGTCTTCCAGCATTCCAACAACCGTTTTCCTGAGCTTCTCCTCCGAATCTGTCCGATAAATCTGCAGCCCTTCCCCTTCCTCGTGCCGTGAAAAAATCTCCTTGGGTATGCGGCTTTCGTTCTCAGCGATCACTTTTGCGGCAGCCTGCACAATGTCCCTGTGGCAGCGGAAATTCACATCCAGAAGTATCTGCCCGGCCTGAACAAAATCCGCAAGAAACCGTTTCATACTGTCGGGACTCGCTCCCCGGAAACCGTAAATGGACTGGTCATCGTCCCCCACCACAAAAAGATTGTTCTTCGGCGCAGCTAAAAGCCGGATAATTTGATACTGGATCGGTGAGATATCCTGAAACTCATCCACTAGAATATACTGAAACTGCGCCCGCCAAAAGGACAAAACCTCCGCATCTTCCTGAAGGAGTTTCAGACATTCCGCCATCAGATCATCAAAATCGAATTTAGAAAATTCCATAAGCCAGCTCTGATATTCCTCAGCCAGAAACAGGAAGTCCTCCCGCTTCATATTTTGAATCTCTGGCACACTGTCGATTTCTGCCCTGCTTACTTCTGTTCCCAGCAGCGCACCCTGTGCCTCTGCCGATTTTATCTTATACCCGCTTATGGCCGTCAGAATTTCTTCAATATCTTCCTCCTGCAAATAGACGAATCTCCTGTGATTATGTATAATATCCCGAATCAGTTTTCTTTTTTCTTTCTCCGTAATAATGGTATGCTTGCGATACTGCGCCGACTGTCTCAAGATATGATAGAATACTGCGTGAAAAGTGCCAAACCGTACCGAAAGGTTTTCCCCTTCCATCAGCCGGAAAAAACGTTCCTGCATCTCCAGCGCGGCGGCCTTTGTGAAAGTAATAACAAGGATGTGGGCGGGATCGACGCCCTGTGATGTGATGAGCCTCCTAATGCGGTGTACTGTGACAAAGGTTTTTCCGCTGCCCGGCCCGGCCAACACCATAGCCGGGCCGTCAACGTGCTTTATAGCCTCTTCCTGCCTTGCTGTGCAGGAAGGATCAGGCTTTTTCAAGCATTTCAATTCCTTTGCGGATTCTCGCAAGGGATTCTTCCTTTCCCAGAACCTCCATGAGCTCCGTCGCCCCGCCCGGCGTCATCTGCTTGCCGGAAACGGCGGTTCTCACAGGCCACATCACATATCCGTTTTTATATCCCTTCTCCTCCACATACGCGGAAAGAACCGCGTAAAGCGCATCGTTTGTGTAATCCTCCTGAGCCTCCAGACGCGGCAGAAGGTCCTTTAAGACCGCAAGGGAAGTCTCCGCATTGGTCTTCATCTTCTTGTGCGTGTACATCGCCACATCATAGTCCGGAAGCGCGTCAAAGAAGTCCACATGCTCCTTGATATCCGGGAAAATCTCAATTCTGGTCTTCACCATAGCGGCAATCTTTTTCAGATCGTAGTCCTTTTTCACCGCCTCCTTCAAATAAGGCTCGGCCATCCCATAAAACCGGTCAAAGTCCATCGCCTTCAAATATTCCCCGTTCATCCATTTCAGCTTCGTGTAATCAAACACCGCCGGGGACTTGGAGAGATGATGATAATCAAAACGTTTAATCAGCTCGTCCAGTGTAAAGATCTCCTCGTTGTCCTCAGGACTCCAGCCGAGCAGCGCCACAAAATTCACGATGGCCTCCGAGAGAAAGCCCTGTTCGATCAGATCCTCGTAGGATGAGTGTCCGCACCGCTTGGACAGCTTCTGATGGGACTCGTCCGTAATCAGCGGGCAGTGCACATACTCCGGCACCTCCCAGCCAAACGCATCGTAAAGGCGGTTATATTTCGGTGAGGAAGACAGATATTCGTTCCCCCGCACCACATGGGTAATTCCCATCAGATGGTCGTCCACCACATTAGCAAAATTGTAGGTGGGATAACCGTCCGATTTAATCAGAATCATATCGTCAAGTTCCGCGTTGTCCACCGTGATATCCCCGTAGATATCGTCGTGGAAGGTGGTCTGTCCCTCCGTGGGATTATTCTGACGGATCACATAAGGTTTACCCGCCTTTAGGTTGTCCTCCACCTCTTCCTTGGACAGATGCAGACAGTGTTTATCGTAGACATTGATCTCTTTACCCGCCACCGTCTGCGTAAGCGTTGCCAGCCGCTCTTTGTCGCAGAAACAGTAATAAGCCTCACCCTTGTCTATCAGCTGCTTCGCATACTGTAAATAAATGCCCTGCTTCTGGCGGTCACTCTGCACATAAGGGCCAACACCGCCGTCCTTATCAGGGCCCTCGTCATGTACCAGTCCCGTATCCTTCAGGGTACGGTAAATGATATCCACAGCCCCCTCCACATACCGCTCCTGGTCCGTGTCCTCGATGCGCAGGATGAAATCCCCACCCTCGTGCTTCGCGATCAGATAGGCGTACAGCGCCGTCCTCAAATTTCCCACATGCATCCGCCCCGTGGGACTGGGCGCGTATCTTGTTCTTATTTTTTTCATACTCCTCAATTTCCTCTCATTCTACTCGATTCTGATGCATGCTGGGATCAGGTATCTTCTCCGAAGCCGCTTCCTTAAAGGACGCAACCGCCTTCGCGGCCACAGGGATCGCAATGTTTGTGCCTGCGCCTGCTACACAGCCGCCGGGGCAGGCCATGCCCTCGATCAGACAGCCGTTCTTCTTTCCGGCCTTTGCCAGCATCAGTATCTTTTTACATTCGGACAGGCTCTCCGCATGCTCGATGTGTACCTCCACGTCTGGATAGTACTCTTTCACACACTCCTCGATGGCAGATGCCACGCCGCCAGCCACGCCGTAGCCACGGCCGGCACCAGTCGCCCCGCTCAGTTTATCCAGCGCCTGGATCTGGTCTAACAGGATCCCCTTCGCCTCGAAAATCCCCGTCAGTTCCTCAAACGTGATGACAAAATCCACATCCGAACGGATCGTCCTGCGGGAAGCTTCCAGCTTCTTGGAGGCACAGGGACCGATAAAGACCACCCTCGCGTCCGGGTGTTCTTTCTTGATCACCCGCGCTGTTGCCACCATAGGTGTCAGCGCATTCGATATCTTATCAATGGTCTCCGGGAAAAATTTTTTTGCAAGCACCGACCATGACGGACAGCAGGACGTCAGACTAAACGGCAGTTTCCCCGTGGCAACCTCCTTCGCATAGTGCTCCGCCTCTGCAACCGCGCCCATATCCGCGCCTATGGCCGTCTCGTATACATCGTAAAACCCCAACTCTTTCAGCGCTGTTTTCAACATATCCGGCGTCACATCCGGGCCGAACTGTCCCGCAAAAGCAGGCGCCACCTGGGCGATAATCTTCTCCCCTGTCTGCAGCGCGCGGATCAGCTGAAAAATCTGCGATTTATCCGCGATGGCCCCAAAAGGACAGTTCACCATGCACTGACCACAGGAAACACACAGATCGTTGTCGATCATGGCACGTCCCTTTTCATCATTCTTAATCGCGTTCACACCACATGCGCCCGCGCAGGGCCGCACCTGATGGGAAATGGCGTCATAGGGACAGACCGCCTTACATTTACCGCATCTGATACATTTTTCCGGGTCGATCACAGACCGCCCGTTTACCATCGAAATCGCGCCTCTGGGACAGACCTCGCGGCATGGGTGCGCCACACAGCCCATACAGCGGTCAGTCACATAATAACTGTTCTCCGGGCAGGCATTGCACGCCGAAGGAATCACCTGCATCAGCGGCGGTTCATAATATTTCTCCGAGATGTTGCTCTCCTCAAGCCCCTGCGTCAGATGCACAGGCACATTCTCCGGCCGCAGGGAAAGTCCCATAGCCAGACGGATTCTCTCCCGCACGATGGCCCGGTCCCTGTAAATGTTCTCGTACTCGGACTCATCGTAATCTACAATCTTATAAGGCAGCGCCTCGATATCATCCTTCAAGTTCTCCGACTCATAGGCAAGATGCGCCACTTCCTTAAAAATACGTCTTCTGTTCTTCCGAACCTGCGTATCAATTCCTCTCATGATGCCTCCGTAAAGTTCCTGCTAATGCCATACTGCACATAAACGAAACATTTTCAGTTAAGTATCCTTTTTCAACTCTCACTGTCACTCTCTTTCATCCCACCAACTAATATTTCCTTATATATAATATATATAAGAGTCAAAAACAGTATCCACGCCGCTACATTATAACCATAACTTATCCATTTGTCTGCCACTTTCCCAATTACTTCTGGTGTGTGTGCCGCGACAAACCCCTTCAAATGCAAACCGCTCCCTTGCAAAGTAAGAAAGATCGAGACATAAAATATATAACAATATCGAAGCCATCCAATATCAAAAGCACACAATGCCACCAACGGTATCACTAAATACTGATTTGCCACTGCAGAAGAAAAAGCGACCATTGCTATCAAATAAATAAACATTTGTTTTTCGTAATCATACTTTCTTGTAACAAATGCAATCACCGACATGAAAAAAATATATAAAACAAACCAGCAGGATGTTGGTACCGACAGTGCATCAAGCAATTTATGCAATAATGGAAAATTGTTGAAACTTCTGTATAAAAAGACGTTATTCACAATTCCCTGTAACCCCTTTTCATTTATGGTAAACGGAACAAAGCTGGCTATAAAAATACTCGGCGGAACGCAGGCATATATCATCTTCTTTTTGAAACACAGATTTGGTCTCATGAGAAGAAATACTGGTATTAAAAACAAAATGTGTTTTAAGGTCAAACATAGTGTAAATAACAATACAAAGCCAATATCCCGCCTGTTAAAATGCTTTTCTTCATTGTAAAAATACAATGTACAAAGTGCTAAAAATATTGCTATATTATCAAATTGGTTGTGATAACCTGTTATAATTATCGAAATCGGATTCAAAAAAAATATCAGTGCTTTATAAACAGAATATTTTTCTGCCAGGAAAAGCATAATTCCCACATCTGCTGCTGTTAAGACACCTACCATCAACACCCGATACAGAAGCTCACGGTAGTCTCCGCCCCCTCTTGCAAGTTCGTACAGCATTCCCTGTATACACATAAAGACCGGCCCATAATTATAGCGCGCTGTCTCAGCGTATACATTACCAAAACGTGCTGCTATTTCTCCTACAATACAATAAGATGCCCAATCGAAATTATGCCCCCAAGCCATGCAAACAAATCTCAGAAAGATTCCCAATGAAACTAAGAGCACAACCAACATCTGCTTTTTCTGCATTTGCTCTTTCATTTCATTTTCCTCCTTAAAGACTTAAAATCTTTAAGGGCTTTCCAACCTATCCTGATTATTCGGGATATATCAATAGAATTTACCCCCCCCCCTTCTGGGTTTGAACGTTATTGTCCTGAAGGTATATCTTTCTTTATAATATACAAAATATGTAGTCAGCATTATATTAGGCAGATCATAATCCGAACTCATTTCATAAAGATACTTTTTTAACGTTTCCACATTCATTAATCTAAACGGCGCATTCGCATCCGGTACATTAACACCAAAATATATTTGTAGCAAAAAACAAACTACTTGCTCGACAAAAGCCCGTAATCTTCCATCCTCCCTCTTTGTCCTGTTGCCAAAAATCCCCTCATATTGGCTTCGCATATCCCAAAAAGCATCAAATTCTTTCGGATTTGTCTGTCCATCAGAATCTGTTTGAAATACATAATCTATTTGATTACAAATAGCATAATTATAAAGAGCGATCACTTTAGGACCGTGTTGTTTTTCAGTATTGCTCAGTATCTCCAACTGCGGATATTTGGCTTGCAGTCTGGTTAATATATCATGAGTTTGGTCATCACTTCCACTGTCTGCAACAACCAACCGCGAATTTTCGCTTTTCCCTTCCAACACCGGGTACCATGCTTTTACAACATTTTCAATATTTTGCTCTTCGTTATACGCTGGCATTACTATATACAAAGAATCCATAATGTTGTCTTCCTCCTTCAACTCCCCACTTATTTTTCATATTGCCATATTATCACATATAACTGCACTTTACAACTTCTTACTAGAAAGTATCACACTGCCGACAATATGGCACGGTGAAGAATTACATTATGGAACGAATGCTTTGCAACATTTACCGCCTCCTCCTTCTCAGCCAAACCACAAGCCCCGCCGTAAGGGTTGCGAGGGGAATCACAATCACACAGAGAACTGCCGCAATATATGCCGTCTGCGCCTTAAAGACCAGATTCGGCATGGAAAGGCTCTTGACCGGAATTGCAACCGAAAATTCATGATCCGCCAGGCTGCTTATCATGCTGCTGAAAAGCTTCACATTATTGCCCGGCGCCATCTCATCCGCAAGGCTGGTGAAAAGGCTCTCCCCTCCCACCACAAACGCATGGGAAACGCCGCCGTCCTCCGTACTTTTCTCTACTTCCACGCTGACGGTAAAAGGGCCGTCAATGTCGTCCGCACCTTTGCTGTAATCGCTGTTGTCCGTGATATCCGTCTTAGAAAACGCGCTGCTGCTTGTGGTTAAAAGCGGCGTGTAATGGATTTCATCCGTGGTATCGTCGTAGGAAAGCCCCTTGGAAAATGGCGCAAATACCAGTCCGTCCGACAAAGGCTCCGTCACCTCGGCGGAAGCGATCTCCGGGAAAAGGTAATACGGATTCTGGTAATAGAAATTACGGTCCTGCTCCACGATGGTGCCATCCACCTCCGATATCCCGTAAAAATCCAGAATGCTCTTAAAGTTCGTCATCTCGCCTTCCGCCATAGTCGAGACGATCAGCGCATTGCCGCCCTTCTGCAGATAGGCAATGATCTTTTCCGCATCCTCCTTCGTATAGTCGCCAGTGAGCGCATTTAAAATCACCCCCTGCGCATCTTCAGGAATTTCATCCACCGTGTGAAGCATCAGCGTCTCATAGGCTACATTTTCCTTTGTTATCGTATTTAAAAATTTCTCCTCAAGCTCCAGCTCGCCGTGTCCGCCAATCGTGTAAAAGACCGGCATATCTTCCGTAGTGACATAAGCTATCGCCGATACTGTCTGCCCCTCCCCATCATAGCCCGTGGTCTGATAACTGTAAGTGGAGTAGTCCATCTCATAAGCGTAAATATCCCCGTAATCCACCACCGTGCTGCGCTTTTGTCCCTCTACAATCAGACTGTTTGAAGAAGGCTGCGCATCCGTATAATTCTGATAAAAGTTCGGATTCTTTGCCGGGCTGACATACTTTACAATGATATGTCCCGACTGGTCCGCCATCCGCTCCAGCGTTTTGGAAAGATCCGTATCCCCTGCGCCTTCCTCTGCCAGCACATAGATCGTCACATCCTCGGACAATTCGGAAAGAAACGCTTTCGTCTCATCCGTAAGCGCATACAGCCTGTTCTCCGTCAGATCAAAGGAAGAATACTGCTCCGGCACATAATTCAGCCCGAGATTCACAGCTACGGTAAGCGCAATCATCAGCAAAATTCCCGTGACGCTGTACGCCCCTATTTTCAGGCCGCCTCCCGAAACATTATAGCGGCGTTTCTGAATGGTCTGCGCCGTGCAGAAAAGCGCAAGGCCTGTGGCCGTCAGATAATAAACTACGGCCTCCAGTTCAAGATAGCCGGAGGAAAGCGTATCAAACCGGCTGACCATATCAAAACAGGACAAAATGTTCCCAATCACTGTGGTGACCGCGGAAGTCCCCGTAGTGGTAAGCAGATTCGAGATTCCCGGCATGATGTAGCCGAGAAACAGCGCGCCGAAGGAAAGCACCGCCGCGATCACCACACTCTCCGTCAGGGACGAAAGAAACAGCCCCACCGCCAGCGCAAGGCATCCGTACAGGAAAAATCCAAGAAGCGAGGCATAGGAAACACCCAATCGGAACTCTCCTCCCTGCATAAGAAAGAGCGGCAAAATCCCCATAAACGCCGTCGGCAGAAAAAGCACCGTCACAAGTGCGAAATATTTTCCAAGCACAATTTTCCCCACCGAGACAGGCGCTGTCAGAATGAGTTGGTCCGTCTTATTTTTCCGCTCCTCGGAGAGCGTCCTCATGGTGAGAATCGGTATGGTTACAATAAACGTGAATACAATGCTCTGCAGCACATAGGCTATGGTAGGATATCCCATAAGCATGTTGTAAACGATAAAGTACAGCCCCATCACAAAAAGGTTCACCGCCACGAAAAGCCAGCCGGTAAAGGAGCAGAAGTAAGATTTCAATTCTCTCTTATAAATCGCTTTCATCTTTCTCCTCCTCTCCGTCTTCTATGTTGGTTTCATCCGTATCTTCTCTATTTTCTGCGGCATCTTTCTCTTCCGTTCTATCCTTCAAAACATCCTCCTCCGATAGCTCGGCGTTCACTGTCTCCCCTTCTGTTTCCGGCTTCTCTTCCACCTCCGTAAGCTCCAGGAAAATATCCTCCAGAGATTTCTCCGACCGGTTCATGGAAAGGATTGGCATACCCGCCCCCGCAAGCGCAACAGACAGTGACTTTCGGATATCCGCATCCTCCTTTGTTTCAATATGAATTAAAATGCTGCCTTCCTCACTGCCTTCCTCGAAGGTATACTGCTCTATTTCCTCTATCTGATCCAGTACCGCCTGCGCCTGTTCCTGCTCTCCGATCACCGTCACCGCCAGTTCCGCCGTACCCTGCATCATTTTTTGCAGTTCCTCCGGCGAACCGCTGGCCGCCAGCTTTCCTTTGGAAATAATCAGGATGTGATCGCACACCGCGCTGATTTCGGAGAGAATGTGGGAGCTTAAAATCACCGTATGCTCCCCTGCAAGTCCCTTAATCAGATCGCGCATCTCAATAATCTGCTTAGGGTCCAGCCCCACCATAGGCTCATCCAAAATCAAAACTTTCGGATTCCCCACAAGCGCCTGTGCAAGTCCCACTCTCTGCCTATATCCCTTGGAAAGATTTTTGATCAGCCGTTTACTCATCTCCGAGAGAGAAAGCCGCTCCTCCAACGCTGCCACTTGTTTCTTTCTCTCCGTCTTCGGTACTTTTTTTAGTTCCGCTACAAAGAGCAGGAACTCCTGCACCGTCATATCAGGATAAAGAGGCGGTATTTCCGGCAAGTACCCGATACATGCCTTCGCTGCAAGCGGCTCTTTTAAGATATCATGCCCGTCGATCGTAACCGTTCCGCCATCGGCTGCGATATATCCCGTCATCACATTCATTGTCGTTGTCTTACCTGCGCCGTTCGGTCCGAGGAAGCCATAGATTTTCCCTTCCTCCACCGTAAACGACATGCCGTCCACCGCTACATGGCCGCCATACCGTTTAACCAAATTTTCTACCTGTATCAAAACATGCTCCTCCCTTTTATTGCATAACTGCGAAAATAATTCTTGTCTCACACTAATATACTGGCAAAATGTGTCTCTATTCGTATCAAATTGTGAATAATCTGTGTCCTTCCCACACTACACACATAGATGATTATAACATACAATATTATTAAAAAACACATGAATTTCGTGTGTCGGCTTTTATCCGGCGCACAGGTAGAAAGGATGCATATGAAGGACTATCTTTACAGGGAACCCTGCGATGATTTCCCCATTGCGATGGCCTATGTTCCCTGGCAGCGTTTCAAGGGAATCTGCGAAAATCTGGAAAAAGGATATTGCAACGGCACCGTCTTCCCTGAACTTGACAAACCATTTACAGGAAGGAGATGTTGCAACAGATGAACACACAATTTGCAAATGAGCAGGAGAAACTGCTCCACGATATCGGCGTCTTAAGCTTCGTTGTCATCGAACTGTCCCTCTATCTGGACACCCACCCCACAGATCAGGATGCTTTAAAATATTTCAATCATTATAACCGTCTGGCAAATCAGGCCAGGCAGGAGTATTCCGCCAAGTTCACGCCGCTCACAATTTCCTGTGCGGATGTATCGGCGTGTGACGACTGGAAATGGGCTTTGGCACCCATGCCCTGGGAAGGAGGCTGTAACTAATGTGGAATTATGAGAGAAGATTAGAGTTTCCTGTCAATATCAAAGAAGCCAACGCGGACATCGCCCAGGCCATCATCAGCCAGTACGGCGGCCCCGACGGCGAGATGGGCGCATCCATGCGTTACCTGTCGCAGCGGTATGCGTGCCCTTACAGAGAGGTGTCCGCTGTGCTTACTGACATCGGCACCGAGGAATTAGCACACTTGGAAATGGTAGCCACAATTGTTCACCAGTTGACCAAGAACCTTTCTATGGAGCAGATAGAGGCAAGCGGTTTCCGCAACTACTACGTGGACCACACCGTCGGCATCTGGCCCCAGGCAGCGGGAGGCATTCCCTTCAACGCTTGCGAGTTCCAGTCCAAAGGCGATATCATTACAGATTTAACGGAGGATATGGCGGCAGAGCAGAAGGCACGCTCCACCTACGACAATATTCTTCGACTTGTAAAGGATGAACCCGATGTGTACGAACCCATCAAGTTCCTTCGGGCAAGGGAAGTCGTGCACTTCCAGCGGTTTGGTGAAGCTTTGAGAATCGTGCAGGATCATCTCGATTCCAAGAACTTCTATGCGTTTAATCCGGGATTTGACTGTACTCCATAACGCATAATAATTATAAAAAAGCAGCCTGCCTACTTTAACGAGAGGCGACTGCTTTTTTATTTCCACTATCCTGCGGTTTTGCCATATATTATATTGTGGTAGGCTGCCTTGCTCAGATTAAGTCTGATAAAATTTACAGTCTTTTCAGGTTTTGAAATGTAAACGTATGTCCGCCATCTGTTGACTGGTATTGCGCCATTGCTTCCTGATCTCCTCCATTATAATCTCCGTCACTTCCCTGCCCGCAAAGCATGACGAGAACCCCGTTACTTTCATATGGCATCTGTGGATAATCATACGGTGTATACTCTGTTCCATCCGGCAGTGCAAACAGCTTTTCCTCAATTGCTACAGGCTCAAAATGGTTTCCTCCATCCTCTGTAATATAGAGATCCGCGTTATCTCCTCCGTTATGCGCAAGTGTTGCAAATCCGATCTTGTCATCCAGAAATGTAAAGTCAACCGCCATTCCCAACTGGGAATTAAATGGATCAAGGCTCACTTCTTCCCACGTTCTTCCGTCATCCTGACTCTTTATCAGTCCGTACAGCCGACTTCCCAACGCCGCATCCACAACGACCATTCGGTACCGTCTTGAGGTTCCTTCCAATATGATCTCCTTTTCATATTCACCGTCATAGTTTTTCATGAAAGCACTTTCTTCCTTTTTCTCCGCTTCCACAGTACTTTTTTCTGATTCTTCCGCGCTTCCCCTCATGATTTCAAATGCATAGTTCTCGTTGTAAGTCTGCACATACAGAATATCATTTTTTCTAATAATATAATCCGGTTTTGTATCCAGTGGAATCTGCAATACAAGTTTTCCTGTCTGCTTATCCAAAATATGAAGGAAATCCTCCTCATTTGTAAATCCGTACCCGCAAATAATCTCATTTTCAGCAACCACAAAGGAGTTCGCATTGTTCATTAGCGGCTCACTTTTCCAGATCACATGTCCGTCACTTAAATCAAGCGCCATAATATAACCCGTATGTGGACAAAAATCCGCATAAGTATTGTGTGCTACCGCTATATATAAAATCCCATTTTCCGCTTTTGCATAAAAAATATGCTGATCTACATACGGGGAATATTCTTCTTTATAAACATCCGCATACTGAAACTCTGAAAAATCAAATTCTGCCTTGCCCTTTCCTGTACCAGCATCAGATATCTGTAAAAAGAGCCCATTGGTCAATTCATAATGGTAAGTTCCGGCACTGTATGGAAATTGTGGTCTATCCAATCCGTTTTCCGTAAACCAAGAATCTTTTTCCCTTGACCACTCTTCCGCATCTTCCGCCAGTTTTTCCACAGAGAGCAGATGCAATGCGCAATACTCCTTCACATCTGTGTTTTCTTCGCCCGCAAAATAATATTCCCATCCCGGATTCTCAACCCGGCACGTTATGGCAGCCTTTCCATCACTTTCTTCTTTTTCGGTATCTTCTTCTCTTTCCGGTACCGGTACTTCCCCGGTGTCTTCTTCTCTTTCCGGTATCTGTACTTTCCCGGTGTCTTCTTCTCTTTCCGGTATCTGTACTTTCCCGTTTCCCATCTGCATTTGATCGTCTGCCATATTCTTGTATTTATTACTGCATCCCGTCAGACATAGGGCAGCACTTAGCGCAAACAATAATACTTTCTTTTTCATAATGATGTTTCCTTCAAGATGGTCTATATTACGGATTAAGGCGGTAATCACGAACATATCCCAGCAATGCTTTTTCAGCTTTTCTTTTATGGGTAATCCTCTTTTCACAGACAAAGTGTCAAAAATATCGTATTATTTTAACCGACTTAAACTGGCTATTGCTGCCTGTCGTTCCCTAAACTGCATATCGATTTTATCTCCATTAGAATACTTTACAACAATTTCATATCTATAAAATGAATCTTTCGTAAAGGTAACTTCATTTTCTTCATTACTGATATAAGCACAGGCATCTTGAATATTGCAAAATACTTTCGAATCCCCAAATAAAGATATAACAGCAATACTCTCCAAAGTTCTCTTCAGCGCATTTCGTATATATGTAGAAAAGGTCTTCCAATTTTCTGCATTGTTATTTATTAAATAATCGCCAATTTGTTGTAATTGAGTTTCTGTCAATGCTTCAAGTTGTTCAATGCGATTTATCAATTCTTCTTCCGAAGTACCTTCATCCCAATGTGCATCAATACCTTGTGAACCAAATGCTTCCCCCACAGCATTAATTGAAAAATATAATAATTTAAACCCTTCCGTCCTCATCTGATTTAACGAATTTTCCGTAAATTCACCCGCCAAAACAGCTCCATAAAAAGGAGCATGTTCACTATATCGACTTACCAAAGGTTTAATGGCTGCCGATATTTCCTGTGCCTTATTTTTTGAATATTTTGTATACCTTCGCCATGCCATTTCAATAAATGCCCGAGGCGCTCCTGTTTTTGTTTCCGATCCCCCCTCTTCAATAACAATATCCAGTTTGTGAATATTTCCGTTCATATCTGTCCATTTTACATCTTTTTGATTATTTCTTGCAGGTCTTGGATGTTTATAATCTAAATACATATCATATTCATCTGCGATAGATTGACAATATCTGATTATAGTACGTTCAAATATATCTCCTATCATCTGTCCAAAACGATGTGCCGGTGATTCTGCCATTGTCATTTTACCCCCTTATCCATAAGTATCCTTCTTTTAACGGAATCCTGTGTTTTCTATTTTTCCACTTGACATTTCTGTCTCTGTTTTTTTCAAAATCATAATCTTTAAATCCCGCAGCAACGGCCAGTCTCCCCAACCAATCATCCACGGGAACGTACACTCCATATGGCGCAGAATCACCGACAACAAAACAGACTACAGAACCTTCTTTACAAACCTGTCTTAGTTCCTGCCATACTTTTGCCAAGTCCAAAAAGTAAAGTGCTATCATTGTGTGATAATTCTTCTTTCCGCCATGACTCTCTTTTTCTATATCCAGTTTTGTGCATACATCTAATATTTCATTATATATTGGTTCCAGTAAAGGGTCTTTTAGATATTGAAACGTATCTTTTTTTCTTTAGAAACCATTTGCGAGCACGAACGAATCAATCCCGGTCTGATTTTGCTCTGCAATTCTCCCCAGGAATTTATTTCCCCCAGCACAGATAACTCCAGCCTCGTCGCATCAGCATAGTCATAATTGTTTGCATACGGCGGGGATGTGATAACAAGATCAATACTATTGTTTTCGATCGTTGACGCCTTCCTCGCATCCTGTTTTATTAAGGTAGCACACTTTTTTGCCGGGCTTTCCTGAAATAGTTTCATGTCTTCGTACATTAAATTAACCTGTTTGGCAAACGCTTCAAAAGCAGATGATACTTTCACTTTTTTCTTGTTAGGTAATATATACTGCCATGCAGCCGTTCCAACATTTGAAGATGCCCGCAGTATTGAAACAAAAGCCAGCCAGGATAATTTGTACGCAAAAGAACTGCCGGCTTTAGAATATAACGCTTTCTTTAAGTGGTCAATTTCTTCCAAATTCTTTTCATCATAACATTTAAAGACAATATCAGGATATTGTTCAATCGCCGAATGATCACTTTTTGCCTGATCCAATATGTCATCCGCCGTTTTTAAAAATAAATCTGTATCCGATTTCCAAAGCAATTTTCCTGCAGCAATTTCATATATGAAAGGATGGGATTCATAACCATATGAAGTAACGCCTAACTTATCACACGATAATAAAGTTGTTCCCGAACCCGCAAATGGATCAAGGACTCTAAAATTATCACTATGGACAGATTTTGACAGGTATTCCGTTACCGTTTCTTCTACCCACTGGGCAGAAAAGCCCGCCGTATACCTAAACCACCTGTGAATCGGCAGCGACATATTATCAGCAAACGTGGAAGTCGTATTTGTCTGTAAAGCTTCACTCATAAGTATTAACGCCTTTCTAAACAAGCTTCTAATTATAATACCACATTTCTGTAGATGTTTCTACTTTTTCCGCTTTAGCGCAGCGGTGAGGAATGAATCTCATCATTCCTCACCGCTGCTTTTAATCAACTTCTGTTGCTTATTCTTGCATGCTATATTATAATTACTGGAAAAATGAGAAGAAAAGACAGAGAAGTAACTGATATTAACCAGATTTTTGAAATCGTCCGCAATTGCAGCGTTGCACACGTGGGCATGGTGGAGGACGGGAAACCTTATGTAGTAGCCTTGAATTTTGGCTATGAAAGACAGGGTGACGCGCTCATTTTATATTTCCACAGCGCCTATGAGGGGCATAAAATGGATATCCTGAAAGATAATTATTGTGCTACAGCAGAGACCGCAACTGTCATTTTATGATAGAATGTAATCACAACATTAAAATAGCCCGGAGGTCTTTTCGTATGTGGAATGACAGTCGAATCAAAAAAGCAATCATCAAAAGCATTTTAACCAGCATCTTTCTTATGCTCATTCTGTTTCTGGTGGACAACCGAAGCTATCTGTTTACCTATCTTCCCTACCAGTTTGCGTACGAACAGAAAGAAGCATACATACAGTATGGCCGCCTGCGCTACGAATATGTGTGGGTTTCCGTCATGGAACAGGACGAGGCAGTCGCTATGGACACCGTGAAACGCGGCTGCGGCGAGACTGCCGGCAGCATGATAACCGTGGGATATGCGTCGGACCGCAATCCGTCCGTAGTCAGAACATCCCTGATTGTGACAAACGGCCAGATCGTGAGTTTGATTATATTAATTCTGGGCAATCTGCTGTTTGTAAGGAAACTTCACAGAGCAAACAGATAATGTTTAGATTCAGCGACAAGGAGGATGTCCGATGAAATACTATGTTAATGTGAATGCGGCGCAGGACGGAGACGGCAGTAAGGAGAATCCTTTTGGGCGGATTCAGGATGCCGCCAACAAAGCTGTGCCCGGGGATGAGGTGGTTGTTGCGCCGGGAATTTACAGAGAGTCGGTAAATCCCATAAATGGCGGCACGGAAGACGCGCGGATCGTCTATCGCTCCGAAACGGCGCGTGGGGCTGTGATCACGGGAGCGGAACCGGTGAATAACTGGGAAGCCTGTGAGGGCACCGTTTGGAAAGCGAAAATTTCCAACGAAATATTCGGTGACTATAACCCCTACACAACACTCGTCTACGGCGACTGGTTTGTGGCCAGCATGACGGCGCATACGGGAGATGTATACTTAAACGGCAAGTCCATGTATGAGGTGACAGAGTATGAGAAGGTCCTGCACCCGGAAAAGAGCAAGACATCCTGGGATCCGGAATTTTCTGTCTATACATGGTATACCGTTCAGAATGAAGCGGAGAACGAGACGATTCTGTATGCCAATTTTCAGGAAAAGAACCCCAACGAGGAAAATGTGGAAATCAGCGTGAGAAGAAACTGTTTCTACCCGGAAAAGGAAGGCGTGTGCTATATTACCCTGTCCGGTTTTACCGTGAGACAGGCAGCGACACAGTGGGCGCCGCCGACGGCTTATCAGGAGGGAATGATCGGGCCTCACTGGTCTAAAGGCTGGATCATCGAGGACTGTGAAGTCTGTGAGGCGAAATGCTCCGGCATTTCTCTGGGGAAATATCTGCAGCCGGAAAACGATAATAAGTGGTCGAAGTGGAAATATAAGGACGGCACGCAGACGGAACGCGACTGTATCTGCCAGGCCCAGCGGGAAGGATGGAGCAAAGAAACAATCGGCTCTCACATTGTCAGAAGATGTGACATCCACGACTGCGGCCAGACGGGAATCGTCGGGCATCTGGGCGGCGTATTTTCCGTCATAGAGGACAATAAGATCCACCATATCAATAATAAGCAGAATTTATGCGGCGCTGAAATCGGCGGCATCAAGATGCATGCAGCCATCGACGTCTCTATCCGCCGCAATCAGATTTACCACTGTACCCGTGGTCTGTGGCTCGACTGGCAGGCACAGGGGACAAGAGTGACCGGGAATCTGTTCTTTGATAACTGCCTGCCGGAAGCATACAATCATACGGTGGGAAACGAAGTCGGCGAAGATATATTTATCGAGGTATCTCATGGACCGACGCTGCTCGACCACAATGTGCTCCTTTCAGACTGTGCATTGAAACTTGCCACACAGGGCGTTGCGGGGGTACACAACCTGATCGCCGGTTCTTTCACAGCAGTCGGCCGCGGCGTCCTAAACGGTGCGCTCACTAAATCCGCACCCCGCTACACGCCCTACCATGTGCCCCACCGCACGGAGATCGCGGGATTTATGACCATCCTGCACGGAGATATGAGATTTTACAATAACATTTTCATTCAGAAGGATATCCGTCCGGCTTTGAAACAACTGACGGACACCATGAAGGATAGTGAATGGACGGACGGCAATCTGATCGTCGGCACGATTCCCTACGAAGAATACCCGACTCTGGAAGAATATCAGGCACAGTTTGAGGGGTATTGCGGGATGGGGTCCGCGCCCAGCGACAGATATTACAATCCGCTCCCGGTATGGGCGGAAGGAAACGTCTATTTTAACGGCGCGAAACCCATGTCGAAAGAAAAAGCGGTTGTGGATGGGATAAACAAGGTGACGGTTCGCGTGGAAGAAACAGCGGAAGGTTTTTCCCTGAAAACAAACCTGTATGATTATATGCCAAAAACACAAAATAGAGTGATCACTACCGATGTGCTCGGCATGGCCTTTGAGCCGGAACAGAAGTTTGAAAATCCAGACGGCTCTCCCATTGTATTTAACGAAGACTATTACGGAAAACCACATGGGAAAACGCCGCTTGCCGGCCCGTTTGCAGAATCATGGACTGAAAAAAAGCTGTAATTATGGCACGCTGACTGGCCGCCCATCTGTTTTGCAGATGGGCGGTATTCCTCTTTCATTTTCATCTTCTACCCCTGCACCATCTCCCGCAGTTTCCCGATTTCGACCGGCCTTGAATAAAAGTATCCCTGAAACCAGGTAGCCTGATAGAGCCGCAGATAGTTCTGCAGTTCCTCCGTCTCCACGCCTTCCAGACAGGTGCTCATGCCGCAGCTGTTGGCGAACTCCACGATTGACCTGACCATCGCCTGCTTCTTCCCGTCCTCCGTAATACCCCTGATAAAGCTCATATCCAGTTTAATTTCATCCATCGGCGCATACAGCACGATACCGGAGGACGCGCTCCCGGTTCCGTAATCGTCCATTGCCATACGGATGCCGTATCCCTGAAAGAATTCCACCTCTCTCTTTATCACATCTAATGGCATATCCCTGCACCGCTCCGTCAGTTCCAGGCACAGATGGCTGGCCGGAAACCCTGTCTGCTCCAGAACCCGCAATACCTCCGCGCGAAAGCTCTCCCGCTCCATCTGCCTTGCGGACACATTGACGTTTAACACAAACTCCGGCAGAATCGCAAGCAGATCCACGGTCTCCCGCAGCGCCGTCCGCAGGACGTAATTCCCCAGTTCGTACATGGCGGGATCCGTTTCCATCCACTCGATAAACATACCGGGCGGCACGGTGCCATAAGGTTCCATGCGCCATCTGACCAGTGCTTCCGCTCCTATGATACGCCCTGTCCCGGAGACTACGATCGGCTGGTATTCCACGTAAAAACCAGCGCACCCTTCCCGCGCCGACTGGTGGATCACCTTCATCAGATCCAGATCTACATTCTTAGACGTGCGCACCTCATCATTAAAGATAATCAGCTTACCCTGATGCTCTGTCTCCGAATGCCCCAGCGCGTAAGCCGCCTTAGATGTAAGTGAATCCGCCTTTCCGTCATACTGCTCAATCAGAATCGCACCCGCACATATTTTCAAGGTAACCAGCCGTCCGTTTACCCGAACACCCTCCGCAAGCTTTTCCCGAAGGTTCTGCTCAAAGTCGAGCAGTTTTTCCCTGCCGCAGTCTTTTAAAATAAATCCGAACTTTGGGCCGTCAAGACGGTACACGGCGCTGTTTTCATCCATCATATAAATCAACTGCAGCGCCGCTTCCTTCAAAATCTGGTTCGTAAAATCTGTGCCATATATGATATTCAGATTCGTAAACCGCTCCAGCTTAATCATCAAGACCGCAAAGGACTTCTGTTTTTCAATTTCCGTCTCCACATCCGCATCAAATCTTGTATGGGAATATAAATCTGTCAGGGCGTCGATTCTCGGCAGAACATTTTCATTATGAAGCAGAACGAGCAGATATCCTTCCGCGCTTTCCTCCGTCTCCACGATATCCGTATGTATGCTGTACATGTGATACTCTCCCGACATGTCTTTCATCCTGACACACAGTTCCCTGTCCAGATTGATGCCCCGCATTCTCTCAGGAATCCCCTCCTCATACTCCCAAAAGTCATCAGGATGAATCAGGCCGCGCATAATCTCGTAGTGATCCGGCACATAAGTGTCCACAATGCCAAAATACGCTCTTGCCGTCTCCGAAAACCATGCTCTGTTCTGCTGTAAATGCAGGACATAAATGTAAGTATCCTCCGCCAGCATGTTCACCTTGTTCATGACCAGGTTCATATAGCTCTCATTGTCATGCCAGAATCCCTCTTCTCCCATGTCGTACCCCCACATCCTTCTTGTCGCTCCATTCACCCGGATATGCCGATCAGGCAAATCAGCTTGGGCTCATACCCGGAAATGTGTCTGACTGCTTCAACAAGCGTCGCATAAGGCACGCTTGCGCAGTATACCCCGTTCTCATCCCGCCTATATGCATTATGCAGGACAAATCCATAGTTACGGTCTCTTGTGATACACACCGTATGTATCTGTTTCGTAATATCCTTTCTGTCATTATATACCGTGGCAGTCATAACACGGCTTTCCCGCTCTATCCGTTTCATGGAATCATTCTCCCCATGAGAAACCAGAACCGACAAGCCGCATTTCCTGAAATATTTTATCAGCGCCCGGGGCGCCGTCCCGAACTCTCCCCACAGCGCCGCTCCGTCCGCTTCAAATTCCCAGATCAGATCCGCCATTTCCATCAGTGTTCCCGGTCCCCTCAACGCTCTCCACACATTGAACACCGCGATAATTTCACAGCCGGAATAACTTATGCAGTGATGCTTTCCCACCCCGAACCATACCTTTCCCCACTGCGCCTGGTTTTCAATGTAAGCAAACGACGCACATGCTTCCCTCTGCATATTCTCCAGACAGGCCCGATTGTGAATATAATTTTTTTCTCTGACAAACCGCGGTATTTTGATCCACGTTAAAATTTGATAAAAACCAGCAACTTTCTTATTACTGATATGCTCCGGAATAAAAGATGCCAGACGGTTTTTCAAAAGCGCCTCCTCCGTGTCCATTCCCCCAGCTATATGTATCATATCACACTTGCCCTTCCAGAGCAAAAAGATGTGCAGCGAGAGCCCCAAAATTTTTCAGAAGATACCGCAAGGAGTTCTTTGTGCTATAATAAAAACAAAAAAGGAATGGAGCAAAAATGAACACTGAAAAAAACACTACAAAAACCACTCTGCTGACCGAGGGCTGCATCTGGAAGCAGCTCATCGCCTTTGCGTTCCCGCTTTTTTTAGGCAACCTTTTTCAGCAGTTATATAACACCGCCGATTCTCTCATTGTCGGGAATTTCTTGGGCAGCAATGCGCTTGCCGCCGTCAGTTCCTCCGGCAACCTGATTTTTCTTATGGTCGGTTTTTTTCAGGGAATTTCCGTGGGCGCAGGCGTAGTCATCGCCAGATATTACGGCGCCAAACAGATCAAAGAGGTGCAGAAAGCTGTTCACACGACAGTTGCTTTCGGACTTGCATCGGGCGTCTTTTTGACCATTGTGGGCACAATCCTGACGTCCCGCATCCTCATATGGATGGGAACACCCTCTGATGTGCTACCAGAATCCACGGTCTATTTCCGCATCTATTTTTTAGGCTCCCTGTCCTTTGTCATGTACAATGTATTCGTGGGCATTCTGCAGTCCGTCGGGGACAGCCGCCACCCACTGATCTATCTGATCGTGTCCTCTGTCATCAATATTGTACTGGACTTGCTGTTTATCGCCGTATTCGGTTTCGGCGTCGGCGCGGCCGCTCTGGCTACTATCCTTTCCCAGTTTTTCAGCGCCTTTTTATGCCTCTGGCGGCTGACCCGCAAAAGCCCGAAAGACTACCGCGTATCCATAAGACACATCCGTTTCGATCTTCCCCTGCTCCGTGAGGTAATCGCCAACGGTCTGCCCGCAGGATTTCAAAATTCCATCATCGCTTTCGCCAACGTGGTGGTACAGTCCAACATTAATAAATTCGGCAAGATGGCGGTGGCTGGCAGCGGCGCATACGCTAAGATCGAGGGCTTCGGCTTCCTGCCTATCACCTGTTTCGCAATGGCGCTGACCACCTTCATCAGCCAGAATCTTGGCGCAAAACAGTACGAGCGCGCCAAAAAAGGAGCGCGCTTCGGTATCCTCTGCTCCGTGATTACCGCGGAGCTGGTGGGTGTCTTTATTTATTTTACCATACCGATCCTGATTGCCGCTTTCAACCGCACGCCGGAAGTGATCGCCTACGGGACGACTCACGCCAGAACGGTCACTCTCTTCTACTTCCTGCTCTCTTTCTCCCACTGTATTGCGGGTATTTTAAGGGGCGCGGGGAAAGCCGCCGTGCCGATGTTCACCATGCTCTGTTTCTGGTGTATCGTCCGGGTGAGCTATATCACCGTCATCCTGCATTTCATCCCGGTAATTAATGTGATTTTCTGGGCATATCCGTTAACATGGAGTCTGAGCTCCATCGTTTTCCTGCTCTATTTCCTGAAAGCGGACTGGGTGCATGGATTTGAAAAGTAATTCACACCGCTGCACTGATACGCACCATAATATGCTATTCCCTTCTCCCCGCCAGCATCTTCATCGGTTCTTCTCTCAGATTGGCGTAAATTCCCACGGCTGAAATCATTGTTCCCACTGCCACAATCACGAGAGCACATTCAGCCGACGCCTTCAACGGGTCCACCCGCTCATAGGACGCTTCGTCCATGTCCCCCGCATCCGTCCCCGCGCTGTTTCCGAAGGTTTTATCATAATAGGTTTTCCTCTCAAGCTTTCCCGCAATCTCTCCCGACAGGTAACTGCCCGCCACACTGCCACATACACTCCCCACCAGAATCAGCAGGAAAATACCCGAAAACAGGGATACAAAACTATGTCTTTTTCGAAACCCCAGACACCGTTCTACCGCCGTACGTTCCTTCTGCTTTAGGATAAACAGCCATGAAAAATAGGCAAGCACCATCAGCACCATGGTCACGCCCATGACGATCAGCAGCCTCGCAATATACTTCATATTATTTATATTTGCCTCTAATTCCGAATATCCCCTGTCATAGAAAGTAATCTCTACATTGGGAATCTGCAGCTTATTCCACTTCTCCATATACTCGTCAATGGTGCCGTTCTCAATACGGAAGGAAGTATTGCTTCCTGCCATGGGACCGCTTTCAAGAATGTTGTCCGCATCGCTGTGCTTCACGGAACGGCTGGGAATAATGATCTCATTGTAGCCCAGCCCATATTCATCCCGCAGCCCGGACTGTCCGCCATACATCCCAACAATTTTATAATTGCCCTCCTCAAATATGGGATAGATCTCCCCTTTGACATTGACCAGCGTAAATGCCGCCGCCGTATTGGTTGCAAACGAGCGGCCCGCCGTCCGCCTGTAGTTTGCATACTGCAGCGCAAGGGGAAGCTCATCCCCGATTGCAAGCCCTTCCCGCTTGGCGAATACCTCTGACACAAGGCAGACCCGGTCTCCTCTGGCGTACTCTTCCTCTGTAAACTCCCTGCCCCGGCTGATATAGGCATTGCCGTTATAGAAAGCCATCATCAGATAAATGTCGCTTGTACCTGTCACCGGGAACGTATGCCGCAGGTTATCCCATGTAGAGATAATGTTTAACCAGCGTCTGCCTATGGGCGAATCATAAAACCCCGCCGTCACCTCATCGCAGAAATGCTCGTCGTCCACCTCGTCCGGCATTCTGTTTCCCTCCATATCGACCTGTGTGGAACCCAGCACCGGAAAGGGAATATACTCCGTCGGATTATCCCCCTCAAACTCTTTCTGATCCTCATGTCCCGGACTATAAGCAAGGGACATCACATAAGTCTTGTCCGCATACAGTTTCTCCGGCTTCGGATTATAATGGTCGCAGAAACTGATGACATGCCCTTCCCTGATTCCACCCTGTCCGATCAGGACACGGGTTACCCTGAATGCAATCGGATGGTCAGGCACCGCATCCTCCACTGGCGATCCCTCCACAATCTCGCTGAGGCTCATGCCCATATCGTACATCTCATACTCTGGCATATAGGAGCCGTAAAAGCATCTCCGCTCCGGTCCCGACAGATAATCCGCGCCCTCAAAATCCAGCACGGACAACGGCACATAGGAGTTATAAACAGAATCATTGAAAATATGATAGTCCTTATCCTCCGCATCCCATACTGTCCGTTCCTTTACCTGATCCGCCTTCTGCTCTACCGTACCAATCGTCATAAAGGAATCCTCATAAGCTTCCATCTTAGCCTGATTTGTAATCAGGAATCCCCTGCCAAGGCTGCACAACCCGGATGCTAACGCAAGCAGCAGCAAAAAAAGGGCAGTCCTTCCCTTCATGCGAAAAAGCTGGCGCATACTATTCCTGAAAAGCAGCATACTGATCTCCTTCCTCAACGAATCTGTTCCATGCTTCCGTCCTTCATTCGGAAAACATGGTCTGTCTCATCCGCCACCCTCTGGTTATGAGTGATGACGATCACTGCATAGCCGTCTTCATGGGCAAGCTCCTTTAAAAGCGCCACCACATTCTTCTCATTTCCCGAATCCAGATTACCTGTCGGCTCGTCCGCAAGGATGATCTCCCCGCCCGACGCCACCGCCCGGGCTATCGCCACCCGCTGCTGCTCCCCGCCGCTCATCATCTTCGGAAACTGTCTGAATATCCTGGATTCCAGTCCCACTCTCTGCAATAACATCTGTGCCTGCCTGGCCGCCTCTTTTTTCCGCATCTTCTTAAATTCAAGTGGCAGCATCACATTCTCCTGCGCCGTCAACAGGGGAAACAGGTGGAACGCCTGATATACCACCGCCGCACGATTCAACCGATAAGCGTCCCTGTCCATAGCGCTTAAGGGTTCCCCATCCACATAAATTGTTCCCTCGCAGGGAAGATCCAGCCCTGCCAGAAGGGAAAGGAATGTACTCTTACCGCTCCCCGATTCTCCCACAATGGCATAAAACTTCCCCTTTTCAAAAACACAGCTTACATCCTTCACCGCCTCCACTTTCTGATATTTGCTCTGATAACTGTAAGACACATGTTCCGCACGTAATAACTCCATTTTCCCGCCTCCTCACGCTACCCTTCCACAAATAATGCCTCCATCACGCTCACATTTAAAAGCTTCCACAGCGCCAGACTGTTTCCCGCCAAATAACAGATCCCTACCAATACTCCCGCCAGTGCGGAACTCCCACCGTAATTCCCCTGGACCAGCACCGCAAGCACGCTTCCCGCCACAACGCCCGTGACCACCAGCGTAAGCTGATCCACGAAAAAGATCCGGAAACACTTGCGCCTGTTCAACCCGATAGAGCGAAGCAGCGCCATCTCTTCTTTCCTGCTCTGCAAAAGCAGAAGCGTAATCAGATATCCAACGCCCACAATCATTGCAAGAAGAAACGGAAAGAACGCGCGCACCGTATCAATCACCTGCCGTAAATGCTCCGCAGTACTGATAAAAGCCGCATCGTTTACACTTAACGCCACGCCGTTTAACGAATAGTCCGGAACAGTGGGCGCCACGCTTCTAAATCCCAGTTCCTTCATTTCCTGCTTAAATTCATTCATACACAAGGCATCCGACAATACAAAGGAAGCCGAGCTTGCAAAGAAGGGAATCCCCTCTTTGTCATACGCATTTCTGACCGCATGGAAGGGTACAATCACATCCGGCGGCACTACGAACCGTTCATCCCACTTGCCCGTCATATCCAC
This sequence comes from Lachnospiraceae bacterium UBA7143, assembly GCA_002491905.1. Taxonomy (GTDB): domain Bacteria; phylum Bacillota; class Clostridia; order Lachnospirales; family Lachnospiraceae; genus UBA3282. The sequence goes on from DKWV01000011.1 coordinate 431,640, forward strand.
ATATCCTGCGATCTCGTAATCCACCGTCTGCAAGGGATTCGCAAAAAGTTGAGGGTAGCGCTCGTCTTCCCGGTAATAGTACCATTGGCAGAGCGTCACCTTATCCCCCAGCTTCCATCCCTTCCTGTCAAAAAGTTTTTTAGACACGATACATTTTCCCTCCGTCCCTTGTAAAAAGGAAGCGTCCTCCCCTGTATCCCACACCACATCACTCTCCTTGATAGAGCCCAACGTTTCGATGCAGTTTACCCCTTCCAGATATAAATTCAACGTATGCCACTGGCCGGGGATCACCCTGTCAATCCCCGCTTTCAACCGCACATCCATATGCAGTTGATCCACATAAGCCGAGTCAAGGAGCCCCTGTACCAGCTTATCCCGGATAAAAATACACGCCTGTCTGCTCCCGTCCGCCGTGGTGATATAAGCTTTAACGGGAATCGCCTCTGGCAGCATAGCAAGCTGTTTTTCGTTGTTGGCGATATTAGACAGATAGGCATGGAGAAGAAACACCACCAGCATATCCATTAGAATTGTCAAAAGCCCCTTCATCTTGTGCCGGCCGATCTTTACCTCCCGTATGCTCTCGTTCTTCCAGAGAAGATACACTGCCCCCGCTCCGCAAAGGATCACAAGAATCCCTGCCCACACATAGAAGAACACCGGGTTTTCATACCAGAGACCGCCTCGGCTCCCTAAATGGCTTTCCGAAACCGCCCCGGGAGTTTGACCCGCCAGATAACGCAGCCCCACACAGACCAGGTAGAGAATGCCACAGACACAGGCGCCCAAAAGCACCTTGACCTTCCACATCCTTCTCTGCCACTCTTCTGCCTGTTTTGACTGGGCTATGGTCTGCGCCACAATCTGTTCCGCCGCTTCCCTGTCGATCTCAGGCTCCTCCACCCTTTCACCCTGCATAAGCTCGACCAGGCTCACCCCAAGACATTCCGCCAGCGGCTCAAGGATTTTAATGTCGGGGAACCCCGCCCCGTTCTCCCACTTGGAAACCGCCTTGTCGGACACATGGATCTGTTCCGCAAGCTGCTTCTGTGTCAGGCCCTTGCCCTGTCTGGATTCCCGTATGAATTTGCCAAATTTGATATTGTCCATACTCCCCCTTGATTCCTCTCCACCAATTCCTGCCCGCCTGTATCTTCTTTTATACCCCATCAACATAAAAAGAGCAATCTACGAATGGTAGACTGCCCTAAAACAAGGGATTATGATGTATTTTCCCGACAAAATATGAGACTGTTAATATCCCATTGCTTTCCTGACTTCCATGGTTTTTTCTTGTGATGTAAGCATTTCTAATAAATGAAATGCAACATCAGGAGCAGTTTTAGGACATGAGGATGTTATAATATTATCATCAACTACTAACCATTCATCTCCGAGTACAACTCCAAAATTTTTCAGTTCCTCTCTCTTATATCCACCCCGCAAATGATATGTTGTAGCTTTTCTATCTTTTAATATACCACTTTTAGCCAATGGAAATGCAGCAACACAGACTGACGCAATGGGCTTATGATGTGAATGAAAAGAGCGAATTAAATTTAATGTTTTTTCGTGGTACGCTGCTCCGAAAACATTTTCAGTATAACATATATTAAATTTTTCATCATGTTGCATTTTTTATTGTTATCTGAACATAATTATGCTATAATTATGTCAAAGAGAGGAGTAAAGCATTATGCCACGTATTATGCCTATTAAAGATTTACGCAATACAACCGAGATTTCTAATATCGCACACAAGGAACAGGAGCCTATTTTTATTACCAAAAACGGATATAGTGATTTGGTTGTGATGAGTAGTGAACTATACGATAAATTTGCAAAAATGAATCGCATCGACCAAGCAATCTTCGAATCCGAGCAA
>DKWV01000024.1 GCA_002491905.1 Lachnospiraceae bacterium UBA7143
ACACAAACTATTTTACACTACCAAATATGCAGTTATGCACATTTCCATGATGCAAGGAAAGGATTTAGGATATGATTGATTCAGTATGCATATATTCAGTCTAATTTATATCAGTATTGTTACATTCCGATTTTCGGAATTCAAGAAGTCAAAAAAATAGACTTCAAGAGTTCCGGTGTTTGAAATACAGTGAAAACATTGTGTTATTTAAAGGTGGTCAGAAAATGAAGCAAATGAATGGTATTTTTATTGCATATCGGTAAGATATGATCCATAATTCACTATTTCGTTTTAGAAACTATTTTTCAGTTCTTTAAGCAAGCGTTCTGCAATAGGAGTAAATACTTGATTTTTTTTCCAGATTAAAAACATTTTTGTTTCAAGTTTTGGTGTAAGTGGACGAAATGTAAGCCCGCTGTTTTGACTTGTATCAATTATATGTTCAAAAGTTAAAAGATACCCCAGCCCCTCTTTTACAAACATGGAACCATTATAGGACAGACGGAACGATCCTTCGAGATGCAGCTCGTCCATTTTGTTTCCGCACCATTTGGAAATATCATGATTCCAACCCTGTTCTGAACAGAATAGCGAAAGTCCGATTAAGTCATCAGCACATACAGCCTGCTTTTTTGCCAGTGGACAGTCTTGTGGCATGACGATGCCCCATACATCAGATTCGGGAAAAGTGAGGTAATGGTACTTTGTTGTATTTGGTTCCTGCGCCACTACTGCAAAATCTATGATTCCTTTATCCAGTTTTTCTGTAACCTGCTCAGTGTCACCACTGGTTATATGGTAATGCAGGTCAGGGTAGGTGTTCTTGAATGTTTTGATTGCGGCGGCAAGATGCTTGACTTGATAAGATTCTGCCAAACCTAAGTAGACATCTCCTCCTAATACATCGTCCAATGTGAGAAATTCTGCGGTAATCTTGTCCGCCATTTTTACCAAATCTTCCGCTCGTTTTCGTAATAGAATACCTTCCTCTGTAAGCTGGATGCTGAAACTGTGCCGCAGGAACAGTTTCTTACCAAGCTCATCTTCCAGAGCTTTTAATTGTTTTGAAAGTGTAGGTTGGGTGACGTGGAGCAATTCTGCTGCGCGTGTCATATTTTCTTCTCTTGCCACTGCAAGAAAATATCTCATTGTTCTTAATTCCATATATTCCCCTCCTGTGACATTCTAAAAATTCATATCATGATATAAATTATAGCCATTAGCGAAATAAAAATCAAGAGGATATAATATAAACATAGCAGGAAGGGAGGCGGTCATACGGATGATATTATTCAAACTTTAGAAAATGCAGGATGTGGTTCAGAAACAATCATGGAAGTTTGTAGACTGTATGCTAATGGACAGTTTCAGGATGCTGTTAAAACACTGCGGAAACACCGTTGCATTCTGATGGACAGACTGCATGAAAGTCAGGAACGGGTTGACTGTCTTGATTTTTTAGTCTGGCGTATGAAAAAAGCAATAAATAATGAAAAAAATCAATGTAAAAAGAAAGAGAGGTATATGTAAAATGGCAGATACTGTAAAACTGGAGTTAACAAATGAATGGGATAAGACTTTCCCGAAAAGTGAAAAGGTGAATCACCGCAAGGTGACATTCCATAACCGCTATGGATTTACACTGGCGGCAGATCTTTACGAACCCAAAGAGGCTGAGGGCAGGCTGGCGGCTATTGCGGTATGTGGTCCCTTTGGCGCAGTAAAGGAGCAGGCTGCGGGTCTGTATGCCCAGACAATGGCAGAGCGTGGTTTCCTTACGATTGCATTCGATCCGTCTTTCACGGGCGAGAGCAGCGGGGAACCCCGGTATATGGCATCTCCCGACATCAACACGGAAGATTTTCAGGCGGCGGTAGATTTCCTTTCCCTGCAGGACAATGTTGATCCGGAGAAGATCGGAATTATCGGAATCTGCGGCTGGGGCGGCCTGGCTCTGAATGCCGCGGCACTGGATACCCGGATCAAGGCGACGGTTGCCTCTACCATGTATGATATGGCCCGTGTCAATGCAAACGGATATTTTGATTCCGAGGATTCCGCTGATGCGAGATATGAAAAGAAAAAGGCAATGAACGCGCAGCGGATTACTGATTATAAAAATGGCAGCTATACATTGGGCGGCGGCGTTGTCGATCCGCTTCCGGAGGGCGCGCCTTTCTATGTGGCAGATTATCATGATTATTATAAGACTGACCGCGGCTACCATAAGCGTTCCCTGAATTCCAACGGGGGCTGGAATGCGATTGGCTGTATGTCCTTTATGAACCAGCCAATCCTGAAATACAGCAATGAGATCCGCAGTGCTGTTCTGGTGATGCATGGTGAAAAGGCACATTCCTGCTATTTCAGTCGTGATGCATATGCGGCTATGGTAAAGGATAATCCTTATGCGGATAATAAAGAACTGCTGATTATTCCGGAGGCTGTTCATACGGATCTCTATGATGGGGGTAGCAAAAATGCAATCCCGTTTGACAAACTGGAGCAGTTCTTTGAAAAAAACTTGAAATAACGGGGTATTTATGATGAAAATAGCCATTTTGAGGGGAAGCCCCTGCAGGAATGGATCATCCAATCTCCTTGCAGATAATTTTATTAGGGGAGCCGGGGAAAATGGGCATGAAATCATTGATATTGACGTGGCACGTGCGGATATTCATCCTTGTACTGGCTGCAAGGCTTGTGGCTTTGATGGAAAACCATGCCCTCTGGATGATGCAATGGCAGAAATCAAAGAACAGATACTAATGGCAGATATGCTGGTATTTGTTACACCGTTGTATTATTTTGGAATGTCTGCACAGCTTAAAATGTGTCTGGACAGATGCTGTTCCATCAACCTGCAGGTTACAGCAAAGCATATGAAATCTGCTTTGCTGGCATCGGCATGGAATGAAGATGACTGGACAATGACTGCTCTGGAAATCCATTATGAGGCACTATGCAAGTATTTGAATTTTGAGGATAAAGGTGTGGTTCTTGGAATTGGCTGCGGTACAATAGAAAAAACAAGGGAATCCCATTTCCCTCAAATGGCGTATCAGCTTGCCAAAGCGTTATAATGCAGCAGCGGGATGCCGTGTGCCAGTTGGCAGGCATCCCGTTTTTAGCGGAAATATTATGGTGCGTGGCATGAAATAAGTAATAGTGAGTTGAAGATATTTCCACATTCTGACGCATTGTGCGCGTATGAAAAATATTTGAATTGGAGGAATAATAATATGTCAACAAAAATCAAGCTTCATTTTGGAAATAAAGTCATTTTGGGAACGTTAAATGAAAGCACAGCTGCAAAAGAATTTCTGAAACGTCTGCCCTGTACAATTCCTGCCGGGCGGTCTGAATTTGACATATGCGGCACAATGGACAGCCCGCTGCCCCGGATTAAGGATGAATTGGTAACGGGCTGGCATAATGGCGATATCAGCTATGATGGAACTTACTTTGCTATTCTGTTTGGACATGAGGAGGAATCAGCAGCTTATGGATTATATTCAAATCTTGGTGTTGTGGACTGCCCACTTTCCGAAATGGAAGCCCTGCATGGACATTATGATATTTTAGTAGAAGTCGCAGAATAATATGCTCGATTTGGAGGAAAAAGTATGAATATTTTAGTTTTAAACGGAAGCCCCCGTCCAAAGGGTAATACGAAACAGATGATAGATGCATTTCGGGAAGGTGCGGAATCCGCTGGCCATCAGGTGGATGTGATTGATGTATGTAAGAAAAAGATTGCGGGCTGTCTGGCCTGCGAATACTGCCATACAAAAGGAAACGGCGTTTGTGTACAGAAAGATGATATGCAGGAAGTCTACTCCCTGCTGGGAGAGGCAGATATGCTCATAATTGCCTCGCCGATTTATTATCACGGTGTTTCGGGACAGTTAAAATGTACCCTTGACCGTTTCTATTCCGCAGCTTATCCAAGAAAGCCCCGGAATCTGAAAAAAGTCGCTATGATATTAAGTTCTGGCGATCCTGAAATGTATGATGGAGCAATGTTCTCATACAAGGGGGATTTTCTGGAATACCTTAGTCTTGAAGATATGGGGGTGTTTACAGCTTACGGTATGGAAAATGGTTCTGCCTCAAAGTTGAAAGAACTCCGGGATTTTGGGAAAACGCTGAAATAGCGGTAAGAGAGGCTGTGGAATGGAAAAAATATTCAGTCTTGTATTCGTTTTCTTATTGGCATTTCTTATGACGGCGTGCAGCCAAAACAGGATGGAGGAAAATGGGGCGGCCGGTGGCGCGGAAACGGCTCCGGCAACAGATACCATTGAATCTGCACATGAAACGGGAACTGAGCCTGACCATACAGACAGTGAACCAGCCGCAGAGGAAGAAATTATTGTAAGAGCGGAGTTTGATTTTGAATCTAAGACAGTAATGTTAAACAGTGGATATGAGATGCCAATCAATGGCCTTGGAACGTATAGCCTTCATGGTGATGAGTGCATTGATTCTGTGAAATCTGCGTTATCAAATGGTATCCGCCTTATTGATACTGCTTCTGCTTATGGCAATGAGGAGGAGATCGGGCAGGCAATCAGGGAAGCGGTCAGTGAAGGGATCATACGGCGTGAGGATGTATTTGTTACGACTAAAATTTATCCGGGTAATGAGATGGAAAATCCGGCTCAGTCAATTCAGGCATGTCTTGAACGGCTGGATATCGGGTATGTGGACCTAATGCTTCTGCATCATCCAGACCCCAATGATGTGGAGGCATACAAAACGATGGAACAATTTGTAAAAGAGGGAAAAATCCGTTCAATCGGATTGTCAAACTGGTATGTGGAGGAATTGACAGAGTTTCTGCCGCAGGTGGATACGGTTCCCGCATTGGTCCAGAATGAAATCCACCCATATTATCAGGAGAATGATGTTATTCCATTTATTCAGGATTTGGGTATCGTAGTACAGGGCTGGTATCCGCTGGGCGGCAGAGGGCATACGGGAGAACTGCTTGGCGATCCTGTGATTTCTGAAATTGCCGGGATGCATGGCGTATCTTCTGCTCAGGTAATCTTACGCTGGAATCTACAGAAGGGCGTGGTGGTTATCCCCGGTTCCAGTAATCCCGACCATATCAAAGAAAATGCCGAATTGTACCATTTCAGCCTGACTGAGGATGAAATGGCACAGATCAATGACCTCGACCGGGGCGAAAAACATGACTGGTATTAAAGGAGGACTGATAATGAAAAAATTAGTTGGATTATGCATACCTTTGCTGCTTGCGATTGCTATGTTAAGTGGCTGTGGCAAAGATTCTTCTGGCAGCAACTCTGCCACTGGATCAGGCAGGCAGCAATCGGAGAAAAATACAGAAACAACAGTTTCAAACAAAACGGAGGATTCTGATCATATGGATTCTAATGCCACGGCAAAAAAACTGGTTGTATATTTTTCCATGCCGGAAACCACTAATCCGGAGAATATGTCGCGGGAGGAAGAACTCAGTACCGTTGTGATTGATGGTGAGGTATTGGGAAATACACAATATGTTGCTTATATAATCGCAGAAAATATAGGGGCAGATATTTTCCGGATTGAACCGATAACACCCTACCCGCTGAATCATTCGGAACTTGAAGATATTGCGCAGAAGGAGCAGGCGGAGAACTTCCGGCCTGAAATTTCTGGAACTGTGGAGAATATAGACCAATATGACATCATCTTTTTTGGTTTCCCTAACTGGTATTATGACATGCCAATGATTATGTACAGCTTTCTTGATCAATACGATTTGGCAGGAAAAACAGTGGTTCCTTTTGTTACATCCGGCGCAAGTGGTTTTTCAGATGCAATCAACACGATCAAGGATATGGAGCCGGATGCGGATGTAGTTACAGACGGTCTTTCCATATTACGCAAGGAGGTGCAGGATTCAGAATCTGATATTATTGACTGGTTGGCAGATAAAGGTTTTATTCAGTAAATTGATGGGAGGCAGCAGATATGAAACAGAATACAATTTTGAAAATAGTGGTTGATATTGGCATGACAGTTTTGCTGCTGCTTCTAATGACCTATGAACTGATTGGTGAAGCAATGCATGAATGGCTTGGAATTGGAATGTTTGGGCTTTTTATCATCCACCATATTTTGAATCGAAAATGGATTCGGAGTATTGTAAAAGGAAAATATACGCCTCTACGCCTATGGCAGACAGTTCTTGTTATTGGAATCCTGCTAACAATGGCTGGTTCCATGTATAGTGGGATAATTCTTTCCAAACATGTGCTGTCATTTCTACCGATAAAAGGGGGACAAAGTTTGGCCAGAAATGTTCACATGATTTCCGCATATTGGGGATTTGTGCTGATGTCACTTCATCTTGGCTTGCATTGGGTCATGATGATAGGAATGGCAAAACGGTTTGTAAAGGAAGTTCCAATTCTTTTAATATGGCTGCTTCGAGGTATTACAGTTCTTGTTGCAGGATATGGGGTATATGCTTTTATACAAAGAGAAATCGGACAGTATATGCTTTTGAAAAATGAGTATGTATTTTTCGATTTTCAGGAGCCACTGATTTTCTTTCTTGCAGATTATATAGCGGTTATGGTCTTGCTTGTGTGTATAAATCATTTCTTTTCTAAGGGGATGAGATATGTCGCACAGAAACGAAAAGCAGTATAAAAACAGATTATTATTCAGAAAATTAAATGTATGAACATTGTGTGTTGACGAGGGAAAGGATATTGCAGAAAAAGATGATTGATTAGCATGGAAATGTGCTAATAGTTTTAAGATACAAATTGGAGAGAATTATGATAAAAGAATATGGGAATGTACGAAAGTGTACAAAGAAAAATACCGACAGATTGTTGCACATAAAGGTGTATCGTGATGAAGCAAAAACTTCTAAGCGATACACCTTTTTTAATGTCGAATTTTGTGCGTTTTCAAATTTTTTTGCGTTTATCTTTTCGGAGATTTGCAAAGAAAAGCAAGCTGATGAAATGTTGATCCGGCAAAGGCTACACGTTCAGTTTACTGTTTCATGTAAGGCTGTTTTGAGAGCATGGACTTTTGTGTATTCCATACTTGTTTCATCAGCTCTTTGACTTGCTTAACATCGGCGGCATAGACGTTTCCTGTGGCATTCATGCGCTTTGCTATCTGGTTCAGATTATTCCCGATTTTTCCGAGTGCAGCATTGTATTCTCGAAGTTCGGAGTAGTCAATGTCATAGACAAAACCGTACAGAATTTGGCGGCGCAGGAAAGCAGATTTGCTTTTCATGCCGGAGGCTTTTACTTTCTGCTCAAGTATGTACTGCTCATCGTCGCTTAGATATATTTTAAGCTCGTTTTTTCGTTCTCTGTTTGCCATTTTTAATGTCCTTTCTGTAATGGATTGATGAAAGTATTTTACACAATCTTCTGTTCCGTTAAGGGGGATATTTGTGCAAAAAAATGAGTGAAAAAATCAGAAATTCCGGCAGGACATTTTGTGAATTTTTAAGCGCAGAGGGGGCTAGGGGGAGGCTTCCCCCTACAAGCATTTTTTCAAGTTTCCGCCTTTGGGAAAATTGGAAAAAATCAGCCTGTGAGGGAACACAGGCAGTGCTTGCTATGACGTTATACCGACTTTTTCGGCAGCACTGATAAATACGGGATTTGTTCAGAAAAAAGCCGGTATAACTTTTACCGTTTTTGAAAAAATAACCAAACTTTTTTGAGGAAGGTAGCCATAGGGGGAACATTACTTTTTCTATAATACCCACAGGGAATCAAACAGCGGAAGGAGGTGAAACATGAAAGACAACGCATTCCAGCGGCGGCGTGATATCGAGCGTATGCTGCTGTCGGGGAAAAAGCTGACCACATCGGAAATGATGAAGATGTACGGTGTCGGCAGGAAAGCCATACGCAGGGATTTTGACATCATAGGCGAAGAACTTCCTGTTATCGCAAGACAGGGATATGACGGCGGCTATCTCCTTGCGGACGGTGTGGGGCAGCACCAGAACACGCTCACGCAGGAACAGTTGGAATGCTTGGAGAAAATGGCTGTGACCTGTGGTTCAGAGGACAGAAAGATAGTCCTGTCAATCATACATGAATTTGGACCATACTGCGAAAGTTTTACATAGAAAAAGTGACGGGAGGCGTGGCATGGACACTGCACACCGGAGAACGGAGATCATCAGCATTTTATGTGCCAAAGGGCACATGACAATGAGGGAGCTTGCATGGGAACTTGATGTTTCAAGACGCACGATAATGAATGACATTATCGCACTGTCTTTTGACTATCCGGTTTACACAAAGCCGGGCGAGGGCGGCGGGGTTTTTATTACGGAAAATTACAAGCCTTATGCCAATACACTCACGCAGACGGAGCTTGAAACACTTTGCAGGCTGTACGGAAAATCAGAAGGAAAAGAGAAAGAAATACTGTTCCGTATCATTCACAAATATGGTGCGGACAAGCTGAAAATATAGGACAGACATATCAAAAACTGAATACATAATCCCACACATGATTCTGCAATTCTTCCCAACTGTTTGCAGAAAGTTTTTAAGGGATTTTTGTTAAAGCAGAGTGCGTGGATTGCACTCAAGAATAACTGACACAGCGCAAGGGCAGTCACAGACTTATGGGAAAAGTCTGGGCTGTCCTTTTTGTGCGTTTAAGGAGGCATTTATGGCAAAAAGATATTACTGGCTGAAACTGAAAGCCGATTGGTTTTCAGACAAGCGCATCAAGAAGTTACGCTCCATAGCGGGCGGCGATACGCATACGATTATCTATCTGAAAATGATGCTGCTCTCGTTAAAGGACGAGGGGAAACTTTACTTTGAGGGCGTGGAGGATAACTTCGCTTCGGAGATTGCCCTTGCGCTTGACGAGGACGCAGAGAATGTGAAGCTGACGCTTACATTTTTACAGCGGCATGGACTGATAGAAATCGGCGATGATGACGAATACCAGCTTACGGAAGTGCCGACAATCATCGGTTCGGAAACAGCGTCAACCATACGTTCAAGGGAGTGCAGGGAACGGAAAAAACAGCTTGCGCTTGGGCAGGAAGCGTTGCAATGCAACACAAATGAAACAGGCTGCAACAATCTGAAACAGATTTGCCGCGTAGAGAGAGAGAAAGAGATAGAGAGAGATAAAGAGATAGAGAAAGAGGGAGAGAAAGACACGCCCGCCCCCGCCGCTTATGGGAGATTTTGTAATGTTTTTCTTTCTGATGCGGAGATTAACGGTCTGAAATCGGAACTGCCCGGCAAATGGGAGTATTACATTGACCGTTTATCCGTACATATCGCTTCAAGCGGGAAACAGTACAATAACCATGCCGCCACGATTTACAAATGGGCGCAGGAGGATGCAGGAAAGGCATTGCCAAAGAAAGGGATGCCTGATTATTCATACAGTGAGGAGGACAGCTTATGAATGGTAATTTAATGGATACTGTTTTGCACATGGTAAGCATTGATGCAGAGCCGGAAGATTATATGGGTGGGGACGGTTTATTGTACTGTGGGAAATGCCATAAACCGAAAGAAGCCTATTTTCCACAAGGGAAAGCATTGTTCGGGCGTGACCGCCACCCGTCTGAATGTGACTGCCGCAGGGCAGAGCGTGAAAGGCTGGAAAAAAAGGAAGCGGACGAAAAGCACAATGCCGAAGTGGAACGCCTGAAACGGGAAGGCTTTTCCAATCCGGCGATGCGGAACTGGACTTTTGAAAACGACAACGGGAAATGCCCGCAGATGGAAAAAGCGCACTCTTATGTGGAGCTGTGGGAACAGATGAAAGCGGAGAACCACGGGCTGGTTTTGTGGGGGAATGTCGGATCGGGGAAAAGCTATTTTGCAGGCTGTATCGCAAATGCCCTCATGGAGAGGGAAATACCTGTCTGTATGACAAACTTTGCAACGATACTGAACAATCTTTTCTACGGGGCGGAAAACAGGAATGAGTACATCGTAAGGCTCTGTTCCTATCCCCTGCTTATCCTTGATGATTTCGGCATGGAGAGGGGTACAGAATACGGACTGGAACAGGTATACAACGTAATTGACAGTAGGTATATCAGCAAAAAGCCACTGATTGCAACGACAAATCTCACGCCGGAGCAGCTAAAGAACCCGGAGGACGTTCCCCACGCACGCATTTATGGCAGGCTGCTTGAGATGTGTACGCCTGTCTGCTTTACGGGAGATGATTTCCGCAAAATAGCGGCACAGCAGAAAATGGAACGACTGAAAAAGCTGATGGAGTGAAAGGAGAGCCTATGGAAAAAGAGAAAAACAGCAATGCCGCTGTCCGCCGCCCCGACTGTGTGACGGAAACCCGCATGGGGAACACCATTCTTGTTGTGTCCGGCTTTTTCAAGGAAGATGCCGTTTCCACTGCCGCTGACAAGATGATGCGTGTGCTTGAAGCGGAAAGCATGGCAGGGGACAGACCGGAATACACTGCATAATGCGATATGCCCTACAATAGAATTTATCAAATATAATGTTCATAAAGTAGCAAAAAGAACTGTACATACAGTCTGAAATATGTTATGATAGCCATACGGAATAGTGGGTTTGGCTGTCGGAAACGGAGAGAACTATGGCAAGACAGACAGCGCAGAACCTTATCACTGCCCTTTATCCGAGGTTATCACACGAGGACGAGCTGCAGGGGGAGTCCAACTCCATAAGCAACCAGAAACGTATCCTTGAAAGCTATGCAAAACAGAACGGTTTTGCCAATATCCGCTGGTATACGGATGACGGATATTCTGGCGCAAACTTCCAAAGACCGGGCTTTCAAGCCATGCTTGCCGACATTGAGGCGGGCATTGTTGGTACGGTGATCGTAAAGGATATGTCAAGGTTAGGGCGGAATTATTTACAGGTGGGAATGTATACGGATATGATATTCCCGCAGAAAGGTGTCCGCTTCATCGCTATCAATGACGGGGTGGACAGCGCACAGGGCGAGAACGACTTTGCACCCTTGCGCAACATATTTAACGAATGGATGGTGAGGGACACGAGCAGGAAGATTAAGGCGGTTTTCCGAAGCAAGGGCATGAGCGGCAAGCCTATCACAAGCCAGCCTGTCTATGGCTATCTGAAAGGTGAGGACGGACGTTTTATCATTGACGAGGAAGCCGCACCCGTTGTAAGGCAGATATACAGCTTATGTCTTGCAGGGAACGGACCGACTAAGATTGCCCGTATGCTCACAGAGCAGGGCATACCAACGCCGGGAACGCTTGAGTACCAGAGGACGGGCAGCACACGCCGCTACTATCCTGATTATCCCTGCAAATGGGCAACCAACACAGTCATACACATTTTGGAACGCAGGGAGTATTTAGGGCATACGGTAAACTTCAAGACGGAAAAAGTGTCCTACAAGGTAAAATCCAGCGTGGACAATCCCGAAGAAAAACAGATGGTGTTTGAGAACACGCATGAGCCGATACTTGATGCCGAAACATGGGAGCGTGTGCAGGAACTTAGGAAACAGCGCAAGCGCCCAAACAGGCAGGACGAGGTGGGCTTGTTCTCCGGCATACTGTTCTGTGCCGACTGCGGGAGCGTCATGTACCAGCAGCGCTACCAGACAGAGAAACGGAAACAGGACTGTTACATATGTGGCAATTACAAAAGGCGTACAAAGGAGTGTACGGCGCACTTTATCCGTACAGACCTCTTAACCGCCGGAGTGACCGAAAACCTGCGTAAGGTAACAAACTATGCGGCAAAGCATGAAGCACGCTTTATGAAGCTCCTGATTGAGCAGAACGAGGACGGCGGCAAACGCAGGGATGCGGCAAAACGGAAGGAACTGGATGCGGCTGAAAAAAGGATTGCGGAACTGTCAAACATCTTCAAAAGGCTGTATGAGGACAGCGTAAGCGGGCGAATTTCCGACGGGCGTTTCATGGAACTGTCGGCAGATTATGAAGCCGAACAGAAAAAGCTGAAGGAACGTGCGGCGGAACTGGAAAAGGAGCTTGCAAAGACAAGGAAGGCAACCGCCAATGCCGAAAAGTTTATGAACGTGATCCGTAAGCACACAGCCTTTGAGGAACTCACTCCCACCCTGCTGCGGGAGTTTGTTGAGAAAATCGTTGTCCATGAGGCAACAGCCGCCGACGGGCGGATGCATGGAAATCTAAGGCGGCAGGAAATAGAGATTTATTACAGTTTTGTCGGCAAGGTTGACTTGCCTGAATGAAAGCCTGACCTGTCCGGCGCATGAATATGTTGCTGGACGGGAACGGCAAAATTTTTTACACTTCTAATGCTTCTTTATCACATCTGAGCAAATCCTCAGGAGTTATAAAATTAATTTCCCCTTCAAAATTATCTATATTTTTAGTACTTGGAGTTTTTCCTGTTATTACCTTGCCAATTTCCTTAATCTTCATACTTCAACTCCCCCAGTCTCTTCTCAATTTCACTTTCAAGAGATTTCCCCTCAGCAAATAACTTCCCCAACCTATCAGCATATGCTGTCATTCTCTGCTCAAATGCCTCTTGTGACAGTTCCACAAACTCAATCCTCACTTCAAAATACTGCCCTGCTGATAAAGAATAATTTTTCCCTGCAATCTGTTCATATGTAACGGAAACACTAAAGTCTTCAATTACTTCCTGATTAATAAATGTATCTTCTATCTTCGCTACTTCATCAGGACGTAAAACTGTTTTCTGATTCTTTCCCTCTTTCCTCTTTTCTCCCAGTTTGGACGCATCAATCAACATAATATTTCCATTTTGATTTGACTTATCTATAAAGAGCACAGATACGTTTGTCCCTGTATTGGCAAAAATATTAGACGGCATAGAAATTACTCCCTTAAGCCAATGTTTATCAACAATCGTCTGGCGTACTGTCTTTTCAATCCCTGATTGTGCCGTAATAAAACCTGTTGGTACAACAATAGCTGCTTTTCCATCTTCTTTTAAACTCCAGAGAATATGTTGGATAAAGCACAGATATACTCCCATTGATTCTTTTTTCTTATTTGGGATTTTAGGAACGCCTGCAAAAAATCTTTTAATTCCATCCCTTATCTCTGAATCCTCCCACTTCTGTTCAATCAAATTTCTGGTAGAAGAAAAATCCATTTTGAATGGAGGATTCGATGTAATATAGTCAAACTGCTTTACTCCGGAGCTTGGATCGTGTGCCACTTTATAATGTGCCGGTGTTTCCAGCGTATCTCCCTCAATGATATTGTCCAAACTATTTGTAAGCCCATTCAGCAGCATATTGGTTCTAAGAAATCTGGATGATTTTCCGGAAATATCCTGTGTATAAACTTGTGCCCTATCTCCGAAACTGCCCTTTCCTAAAGCATTTGCCAGATGAAGCACCAATGAACCCGAACCTGCGGATGGGTCATACACATCATATATTTTATCTTCTACCGGTGACATCTCTACTAAAATCTTTGCAATAATGGCGGAAATAGCCTGTGGTGTGAAATATTCCGCATATACACCGCTGGCAACATTGTAATCCTTAATCAGATACTCAAAAATTGCACTGTAAAAATCAAAATTATTTTTAAATGCTTCTCCGAAATCAAATTTATCCTGACTGATAATTCCAAAAATGTTCTTAGCAAAATTATTTCTCTTTGACGCTTCTACATTCTCTGTCACTCTGGTAAACAGTGGCTTTCTTCCGCCATCCGCCGTATCAATACTAAATTCTTCATTTTCCGAATAATTAGAAATCCTCTCCAGTGCATCATCAAAAAGCTTATAAAAATCATTGTTCCCGACTTTATTAATCAAACATTCAATGGTATCCTCATACTTAAAGGCTACATCCTGTGGATATGTATCATAAAATCCCGCAAGCATATCATCATCCTGCAAAACTTTTTCAGTACTCATATCCATATCATTTGCAAAATCTTTCATGTTTGCCATAAATTTATCATTTAGAAACTTATAGAGAAATACAGAAGTAATTACCACTTCTTCACTTGCCTGATTTGACAGCCCGTTAGTCTGGCAAAGACCCTTCATTTCATCAATCATCTGTTTCATTTTGTTCTCCAACGTAAAAATATCCGGCATAGTAATTCTCCTTATTTAAACAACTGTATATTCGTGTATAAATCATTCAGTAACTGTACATAAAATCCTTTTATTTTTCCATACAATTTTTCTTTCAAAAGAATTTTTGTTGCTTTTGATTTTATGGAATCTGCAAAATTTTTTCTTCCCTGAATCACAACGATTTCTTTATCTAAAGCATTTTTTATTTCGTTATATATGATAACTAAAGTACGCTCAATCTCTGATTTATCGGCAGGATATGTTTCTATGGCATCCTGATAGGTTTTCACAAAAGCATAACTGCCTCCGTAAATCTTCGATAACCTTTCATTCTCATAATTGATATTTCTCGCCCTCTCAAGAGCCTCTAACAATTCATCCGTGATAGAATCTAAATCATTTAAATCTGAAATAGACAAATCATTGAAAATCTTCTGCAATAGCTCATCCAACTTTCTGATTTTGATATCACTTTTATTTTTGTTCTTCTTTATCTCATTTTGTATATCCCTGACAACTTTTGAGAATCTCTGGAACTTAGGGTTATCCTGTGTCATCTGTCCGAGATCCATAATGATAATTTTCACCTTTATAAATTCATATAAGATCTCCACCACTTCTTCATTCGAGATCACATCCATCATATCAACAGTGTTCTGAGAAAGATTTATAAAATCAATTCTCTCCTGTGTCGATTTCAAGAGCTTTTTATTTTTATCAAAATCAATCTGCGCAGCATAATCCATGGCTCTTGAAAGAATAAACTCTGTCTGACATTCTTTGATTCCATTTAAGAGCCTTCTAATTTTAAGCAGCGTCTCTTTATTATAAAAAGTAAGCTGTTTTGAAAACCTTTCCAAATTATCCGTAGAAATAATATCTTCTAACTCATCTGCATATTTATGATACTTCCTGTTAATATCTTCTTTATCAACAATCAATCCCGAAAGAGAGCCTTCATTTTCTCCATTTTCATTAAGGTCTGCTTCAAGCTCTTTTATGTAGGCTTCTATGGTCTTGTCATACTCCTGCTCTATATCCACAAAATCAACGATATAACCATACTTATAAATCTTTCCGTTTGGAGACTTATAAGGTCTGTTTACTCTTGATATGGTCTGCAAAAGTGACTGTGCATGTGGACCCCGCAAAAGGTACATTTTTTTGAGACGCTTCACATCATATCCCGTTGTAAGCATAAAATTTACAACTAAAATATCAGGAGCAAGGGTCTCTCTAAAGTCCACTTGATTATTTTTATTGATTTGCTTTTGCTTCGGATCATCTGTGTCTGTGATAACAAGTCCGGTATTTAGCTTTGAATTATCTTTAAACCATTGATGTACCTTTTTCGCCTGTGGATTTGTTCGACACACAATCATCCCGCCTATAGATGTATCAGCGTTCTGAAGTCTAAAATTAACAAAGTCCTTTTCTATAAAAGCACCCAAAGCATTTACATAAGCATCAGATTCGTAAACATCTTTATCTTCAAGCTGTTTATCTTCTATTTCCAGGTTCTTTTTAATTTCAGTTTTTGCGACAGTATCAATATTTTCCTTTTTGATTCTAAGCGTATATCCATCAGCAATTGACTTATCATAAAAATATTTATGTATATAATCGCCAAACTTCAAATTAGAACGTTCTTTCTTTGAAAGTAAAGGTGTACCAGTGAGCGCAATATAAATTGCATCCATATCACAAATCATAAGATTTTTAAAAAATTCACCTGTGGAAGAGTAACTTCTATGCGCTTCATCAACAAAAAAGATACGCTGGACCTTGGCATTATAATCATTCTTTGCCTCTGGCATTTTCCCCTCGAATTTCTGTATATTTACAACACATATTTCACCAATTGCCTTACTACCAACATCTGTTGAAAGAGCCTTATTCAACTGTTTGCTAAAACTTGTCTTATTTTCGCAATTAACAGTATTCAAGCCTCTATTAGTAAACTCGATACTGGCTTGCGTGAGCAAATCAAGTCTGTCCACCACAAAGAAAAATCTTGTGCTAATATCTTTCTTGGAATAATAATCCCTAATAATACGATTAGAAAAAGCTGCTATTGCTGTCTTTCCGGAACCTTGTGTATGCCAGATAATGCCACCCTTACCGCCAGTTTCTAATCTTTCAATAATTTTTCTAGTGGCAAAGAATTGAGGATAGCGCATAATATGCTTCTCCGGAATCTGGCTGCTAATAAACATAATCCCATACTGCAAAAAATACAAAAATCTTTCCTTGTCAAATACAGAAGTTACAAAACTGTTGCAAGGTGTTCCTGCCTTTAGGTTCTCTGCAAACTCCGGAGTATCTGTTTCGGCTGGATTATAACCGCAGTCTTTCATTACATATTTGATTGTATCCTCATCAATATCTTTGTATGGATACGTTAAATGATACTGTTCATTATCCTCTCTGAAAAACGAAAAGCTGGTATTATTTCCATTTGGCGTTGTATAAAATGAGCCCGCCTTTACATCTTCCGCATCGTCATCCTCTTCATATTCCATATTATTAGAAAAAGATACCAACTGAATAAGATTGAAGAATTTCCTATAGTCTGGATTCTGCAACCTCTTATTTATCATTCTATCAAATTCTTTCTGTATACCACCCTCATTATTGGGCTTCTTTACCTCCAGAAATGCAAGCGGCATACCATTAATCAAAATATTAATATCAGGTCTGAAAGAACCCTCCTCTGTTCCTTCCACTACGCTAAACGGCAATTCATCCACGACTGCAAAATCGTTTTTTGTTATGTCCTCAAAATCAATAAGTTTTACCTTATCCTTTGGATCAATAAGCCAATTATAAAACTCTTTTCCCAAATCATTATTCTTTAATACATTATGAATATCTGTAACAATAGCCTTAATCTCATCATATGTAAATTTTCTGCTATTAATAATTTCAAGCGCGGGCTTAAACCTGTTTACAAAAATCTTTGTACTAAAATCTATATCAATGTCATCTGTTTTCAATGACTGATAATTATAATTCAACCTAAGAAATTGAATTGTAGCAGGAACTTTTACCCTTGTATCTTCATTAAATGTCAGCATTTTTGACCTCCGCTTTTAGTTCTGATTAGTAACCCCTATAATTGAATAAATAAGACCCTCTAAATATGCAACCAAACGCCAAATTATCCCACTATTCATCACTTTTTATTTCCATTTTCAATTTATTAATACAAGCCTCATATGCTTCTTGAGGTAAGATTGTGGAGGGTTCATCATTATCTCCAAAAACTTTGAATACGCCTTCTTGATACAAAAATGGGTATTTATCATCTTTTATAATACCTTCAAAAATTCCTAATAAATATTTTGATAATTGATAAATATTATAATGGTAATCATACGCTGCATATACCCCAAACAAAAGCATATCGTCTGAGTTAAGCGTCAATGATGCTCCCTCTGGAATTTGACTTAATTTGTTGATTATATCAATAATATGATTTTCCCCGAATACTTGTTTTTGCCGCTTTAATCCCTTAATTGATAACACCATATCTAATAGAGCTTTCTGAATATTACCAGAATTATATTTGCCAATTTGATTATTATACTTCAAATATACACCTGCATTTATTGCTGCTGTAATCACATCTAAAGATAATAATTCACCTTGTAATATACCTATCGTTGCAAATGCTTTTAACATTACTATTTCTTTAGAATTTAAAGTATAAGATTGTCCAAATTTTTCAGGTAATTTTCTTCTAGCTAATGTTGCAAAATTAAAAATAGAGAATATTTCATGGTTAGAAGATGTACTTAATCTTGCCAAATTTTCCGAAATTTCTTGTTTCAAATTTTCGTTCCATCTTTTTATTTCCACATCATATTCAGCACGCAATTCAATTTTTAAAACACTAATTATGTCTTCAAAATTATCAAATTGATTAATCCAATTTCTTTCAGGGTAATCTTCACTTGATTGTATGGCTTTTTTCATTTCATCAACTTTTGTCACTTCTTTAATAAAATCAAAAATTATTTCTGCATCTTTAACAATTGAACTAGATTGTTTTGTAATTAATTTTAATTGTTCTTCCCTACTTTTTAAATCCTCATCTTTTAATAATTCGTTTTCAATATACTTCTGTAATGACCTTCTGTCTTCCCGAATATCCCATACGCTTTTTCTAACAAAAACTAATAATTTCTTTATCACACCTTTCTGCGCTAATTCATTAGCATATTGATATTCTTTTTGCGTAATGGTTATCAACGGATTTTGAGAATAGATACCTCCTGCCCTAGAACCAATAAGCAAAATAAAATAATCACATTCTTTAATTGAATCTAGGCATGCTTGATATGAATTTTGGTTCGAATCTTTTTTAAAATCATTTCGTTCCGACATTCTTACTTCATACCCTTTTTCTGTTAACCAATATTTCAAGGCAGAACGTAAATCTTTAAAATCATAAATTGTTGAACTTACAAAAATTTTTGGTTTATTCATATATTTTCTCACCCGACTCTCTACCTGACAATGCCGTACCTTGACTCTATACATCAGTATACCATGTTTTTATATATTCAATTTTCTCATGTCTCTTATTGCTACTCAATCAACGCAAAATGAGTATCCTTCTACAATGAAATCATCCCAAAATACTTCAACGCCTCCCTTATGGCACCTTCTTTCTCCAGTGGGCATTTGGGCTGTCTGGATTTTTCCGTTCTCGGCAAGTTGTAGTTTTCCCTCTCAATAATACCACACTTTTGCTTTACCTGTGCAATATAGAGATTACTTACCCTCAACCCACTATGCTCCAACACATACTCCTTAATTTCCTCATAAGTCGCCTTACTCTCCGCTGCCGTCAAATCCATCTCATCAAGGTTTACTTCCACCTCAATATGATGCTTGACATTAAGTTTGGATAACAAACACACCGTCTCAACATGCCCCGTATGCCCAAACTGGTCCACCGTCCGCACTCTTTTAAGCTCATACCCTCCCTCACACAGAGTCTTAAGGTCCCTCGCCAGCGTTGCGGAATCACAGCTCACATAGACAATCCGTTCCGGCCGCATTGCCAGCATGGTTTCCAGGCATTTTTCATCACAGCCTTTCCGGGGCGGATCCACCACAATCACATTCGGATGGCACATCAACTTCCGCGCCGGGTCCTCCCCCTCTTCCGTCTTTCCGCCTTCCTTCGTGGTTGTCGGTCTGACGCTCCCGCCCATCCCGCTGTAAAATTCTGGCAGCACTTCCTCCGCCTTTCCCACGAAAAATTCCGCGTTTGTAATCCGATTCCTGCCAGCGTTCTCCCTGGCATCATCAATGGCCTGCGGAATGACCTCCACCCCGTAAACCATCTTCGCCCGTTTGGCCATAAAGAGCGATATCGTCCCGATACCGCAGTACAGGTCCCACACAGTCTCCTTCCCGGTCAATCCCGCATATTCCAGTGCAAGACTGTACAGCTTTTCAGTCTGCCGGGGATTCACCTGATAGAAAGACAGGGGCGAAATCCGAAATGTGACTTTCTCTCCCCCTTTCGCCTTCCCTTCTCCCGCGCTCCCGGTTTCCCCGAAATCCGCAAAATCCATCACTCTGAGGCTGTCCTCGATCCACCCACGACCCCAAAGCACCCTTATATCCTTCCCCATAATCACATTCGTTTTTTCCCTGTTTATACTAACCGAAATGCTGACAATCTTCTTACACGGCGTTTTCTGCTCTTCGTTCGCCGCAGGCTGCTCACGGTCATCCGCCGCTGCACTCTCCAACCGCACCCCCAGCAGCTTCTCCACCAGTCTTTCCTCCGCGGGCAGCCTTTTCCCGTTAATCACCAGACATACCATTATTTCACCGGAGGAAAACCCCGTGCGGATCAGCACATGACGCACCAGCCCCTCTCCCGCGCTTTCCCGGTAGGCGCTCACGCCGTTTTCTTTCATATAAGAAAGAACCGCCTCCAAGACGGCCTTATTCTCTGGCGGTCCCAGCGGGCAGTCGGTATTGGCGACTATATCGTGGGTTCTGCCTGCATAGAAACCTGCAACCAGGTTCCCCTTCCTGTCGTATCCCACGGGATACTGCGCCTTATTGCGGTAATGCCACGGCTCTTCCATGCCGACAATAGGCTCCATGACCGCATCAATCTGTCCCGAAGGAAAACCGCCGATCCGCAGAAGATTTCCGCGCACCTTATCCTGCTTATAGGCAAGCTGTCTCCCGTAACTCATAGCCTGAATCTGGCAGCCCCCGCATTGTCTGTGGAAAGGGCATTTGGGCTCTACACGAAAAGGAGAAGGCGTCACCACCTTCTCTACCTTCGCATAGCCATAATTCTTCTTACATTTAACAATGCGCGCTTCAATGACGTCCCCGATCACGGCATCCTTTACAAACAGGGTATAGCCCCCCACCCTGCCGATACCTTCACCGTCATTTCCGATATCATCTATCGTAAGCCGGACAATATCATTCTTTTTATAACTTCCCTGCTCCATAAATTACCCCTCACATTACTCAACGACCGTTCCTCTCAGATTTGACTCAAACAATCTGTTATACCCAAGCCAGCCCTTCTCGGTACTATTCTCCAGTATCTCCGCAAAGGTCTCCATCTTGGCATCAACGTTATCCGCGAAGTTCAAAGCCACCGCCTCCACAATCGCGGGCTTCTTGGGCGAGCCGAACTCAAACTCCCCGTGATGGGAAAGAATGCAGTGCTTCAGCTCATTGGCAAGCAGTGGAGGAAATCCTTCTATCTCCCTTGCTTTCTCGCCGATCATCTCGCTGCCGATCACGATATGCCCAAGAAACTGCCCGTCGTCCGTATAATCATTCTGCGGGAAAAGCGAGAGTTCTTTTGTTTTGCCTATATCGTGGCAGATGGCCGCCGTGAGCAGGAGGTCCCTGTTCAGGACCGCATACTGCGTACAGAAATAATCGCAGAGTTTTGTCACCGCCAGGGTGTGCTGCAGCAGACCGCCCACAAACCCATGATGTACTGTCTTGGCCGCCGAGGACTGCCGGAAGGCTTTGATAAACGCCTCATCCTTCACGAAAAAAGCATCCAGCAGCTGATGCAGATAAGGATTTTTGACACTTGCCACCAGATCCAGAAGTTCTTTCATCATATCCTCTGTCTTAAATTTACTGACGGGCAGATACTCCGCCGGGTCGTATTCGCCTTCCCTGCACTTGCGCACGCGCTTCACATTGACCTGCAGGGCTCCCTGAAAACTTGTCACGTCACCGTACACCTCTATGTAATCCATGCTGTCAAAATCTTCTATCCCCGCATTGTTGGGATCCCAGATCTTCGCGTCTATGGTGCCTGTCTTATCCTGCAGAATCACATTTTCATAGGGTTTCCCGTTTTTCGTAACCGCCGCCTGTTTATGCTTACACAGATAAACATCCGACATTCTGTCACTTTCCTTATAGTCCTTGATATATTTCATCCGCTCTGTCCATCCTTTCATGCTTTACGTCCAGTTGCCTGACCGTTCAATCGTTTCTATCCTCTGCCGCACTGAACCCGGCCGGAGCTTACCAGTTCCCCAGCGTCACATCCACGCTCATTTCATAACCCTGTCTGGTCAGCGTGACCGTCAGCACGTCCCCGGGGCTCGATGACCGTAAAATACCCAGCAGTTCGTTGTAGGTGGTAATCTCGGTACTTCCCACTCTGGTCACCACATCGCCGCTCTGGATCCCTGCTGCCATCGCCGGCGAATCAATTTCAATTTCTCTGATATAGGTACCCGCCGGGGTATCAATCTGTGTATCCGTGGTGGCTTCCTTCGGCACATCCGCCCCATGTACCCCCAGATATGCGCGCTCTTTATTGTTGGACATCTGCTCAATCGTACCTTTCAACTCTGTAACGCCATATGCCGTGAGCAGATTGCTCATATCGTTGCTGGTATTGGCATTGTCTATAATGCCGATCACCATACCCTTTAAATTAATCAGAATGCCCGTTGCATTGCGGCTCCCGTAAATATCCGTTGTAATTTTCTTATAAGCCGCATCAGGCAGATCAATCGCCGTCCCCGTGGATGTCACCATACCGTAGCTGATGGAACCCCCGGTGCCCAAGGGACTTCCCAGCGCCACCACAGGCATGCCCAGCAGATTCGTGTTGGAGCTGCCCAGCTCCGCAATATCAATCGCATCCATAGTCTCGCTGCTGATGGCGGAGAGGGGTACTGAAAGGATTGCCAGTCCCGTGTTGTCATCCTTCTGCACAAGTTCCGCCTCCACCTGTGTCTGATCGCAGAAGGTAACTTCTATGCTGTCGGCCCCGTTTAAACTCCCCGCGCTGACCAGGATAAGCAGCGCTTTTTCATTGTTGGCCACAATCACGCCTGAAGCGGAAGCCACATTTTCATATATGTTGTTAAACCAGTCCACGTCCGAGGTAACCCCCGCCACAGTCACCACCGCACGACCAGCGTCCTCCGTCAGCGCCCGCAGCTCTTCGTAGAGCGACTGGTAATCCTCCAGCGTAAACTCCCGGTCCACCTGAGACAGCACCTCCTGAATCTGCTCGTCCACCATCTCCAGATCCACCGGGTCCGGCGTCTGCGGCTCCGCATCCTCTTCCGTAACCAGCATGTCCTCCGGCTTCATCTCCTCAATCGGCGTCTCCTCGGGAAAGGCCACCTCTTTTGGCTCTTCCTCCGGGTAGAGACGGTTGCTGATCACCGGCTCCAGCACCAAAAAGGTAAAGCACGCCACCAGACCGAATACCACCGCCATGACAGCGGTGATCACTGTTCTGCGGAGAAGCTTTTTCTTGTTGACAGGCTTCTGCTTGATCTTTTCCCGCATAAATTCCGCCTGCACAGAAGGCGTGT
This sequence comes from Lachnospiraceae bacterium UBA7143, assembly GCA_002491905.1. Lineage (GTDB taxonomy): Bacteria > Bacillota > Clostridia > Lachnospirales > Lachnospiraceae > UBA3282. The sequence continues at coordinate 22,937 of DKWV01000024.1, forward strand.
ACTCCGCCTGCTCCTTGACCGGCGTTTCTTCTGTTTGATTCCGTTCTTTTTCCTGCTCAGACATATAACTGCCCTCTTAATAATATACTCGCAAATCCGCGCTGACGCGCTCTGCGTCCGATTTCATCGGACATTTGCTCGTTATATGGCGTGAAGAATCTTCGATTCTTCTGAAAAACAAATGCCTGCTCCCAAGTGACGAAGTCACTTTTCGCTTTGTTTTTCTCTTGCGCACATTATATCATACCCCCTGTTGCATGACAAGAAACCGTACCTAAGCCTTCTCGTCACTAACCGTAGTAATTTCCCCATTTTTGTGGTAGGATAAAGCTTAGAAAAGAGTCTGCATGAAAAAGAGGTAATTATGAACAGCAAAGTATTACGGGTTTTAGAATATCATAAAATCATCGACCGCCTGGCGGAAAAAGCATCCTCCGAACCGGGTAAACGGCTTGCCAGGGCGCTTGTTCCCATGACGGATTTAGACGAAATTCAGACTGCACAGACCCAGACGGCGGACGCTCTGGGGCGCCTTTTTGCGAAAGGCTCCACGTCCTTCGGCAGCAACAGAGATCTGGGGATGAGTTTAAAATCTCTTGAGGTGGGCAGTGTCCTTTCCATCTCAGAGCTTTTGCGCATCGCCTCCTTTCTTGAAAACGTGAACCGCATCAAATCTTATGGGCGCAGGGAGCGGGATGATATTCCCGGCGACTCGCTGGACGTTTATTTCGACAGCCTGGAACCGCTCACGCCCCTGGCAAACGAGATCAACCGCTGCATTCTCTCCGAGGAGGAAATCGCCGACGACGCAAGTCCTGCCCTAAAACACATTCGCCGCAGCATGGCGGTTACCAACGACCGGATTCACTCGCAGCTAAATTCCATGATAAACGGTTCCCTGCGCACTTATCTGCAGGACGCCGTAGTGACCATGCGCGACAACCGCTACTGCATTCCCGTAAAATCCGAGTATAAGGGACAGGTGCCGGGCATGGTGCATGACCAGTCCTCCACCGGCTCCACCTTTTTCATTGAGCCTGCAGCAGTAGTCAATCTCAACAATGAACTCAAAGAGTTAGCTATAAAAGAACAGGAAGAAATTGAGGCAGTGCTGGCCTCGCTGAGCGCTCAGGCGGCAGCCCACACAGAAGCGCTGGCCACGGATCAGAAGTCCATGACCATGCTGGACTTTATCTTTGCCAAGGCTTCCCTCGCTATGGAGCAGAACGCCACCATGCCGCTCTTCAACACAGAACATCAGATTCACATCCGCAAGGGCCGGCATCCTCTGATTGACAAAAAGGTGGTCGTGCCCGTGGACATTCTTCTGGGGATCGACTTTGACCTGCTCATCATTACAGGGCCGAATACTGGCGGCAAAACCGTGGCGTTAAAGACGGTGGGGCTCCTGACTCTAATGGGGCAGGCTGGGCTGCACATTCCCGCCCTTGACCGTTCTGAACTATCCGTTTTCCGGGAAGTCTATGCGGATATCGGGGACGAGCAGAGCATCGAGCAGAGTCTCTCCACCTTCTCCTCCCACATGACAAGCATTGTGTCCATTCTGCAGGAGGCGGACGCAGATTCCCTCTGTCTCTTCGACGAGCTGGGCGCGGGGACGGATCCCACCGAAGGCGCGGCTCTGGCCATTTCCGTTCTGGATCATCTGCACGGCAGGGGCATCCGCACAATGGCAACCACACACTACAGCGAGTTGAAGGTCTACGCACTCTCCACCCCTTTTGTGGAAAATGCCTGCTGTGAATTTAATGTGGAAACGCTTCGGCCCACTTACCGGCTCCTGATCGGTATTCCCGGCAAGAGCAACGCCTTTGCGATCTCTTCCCGTCTGGGTCTGCCGGATCACATCATAGAGGATGCAAAGCGGCACATCACGCAGGACAAGGAGAGCTTTGAGGATCTGCTCGCCAATCTGGAGAACAGCCGTTTGACCATTGAGAAGGAGCAGGCGGAGATCGAAGCCTACAAGCGGGAAGTGCAGGCTTTAAAGGAGCGGCTGGAGTCCAAGCAGGAAAAGATCGACCAATCCCGCGACCGCATCATAAGAGAAGCAAACGAAGAGGCCCGCGAAATCTTACAGAATGCCAAGGAGCTGGCGGACGAGACCATCCGCACCTTCCAAAAGGCCGGAGCCGCCTCTTCTATTAAGGATCTGGAGAAATCGCGCCGCAAAGTGCACGATAAAATTTCAGAGAAGAACGAAAAACTTGCGCTTAAAAGCGAGAAGCCAACCCATAAGGTTCTCAAACCAAACCAGATTCGGCTGGGCGACAGCGTAAAGGTTGTCTCCATGGGATTAAAGGGCAGCGTCAGCTCCCTGCCCGACAAAAACGGCAGGCTGTTTGTCCAGTGCGGTATCATCCGCTCCCAGGTATCCCTGTCGGATCTGGTTCTGCTTGAGGAGGAGACAGTAAAGACCGAAAAAATGCAGCGCAGTTCCTCCGGCAAACTGAAAATGTCCAAATCTTACTCTGTCTCCACGGAAATCAATCTTCTCGGCAAGACGGTGGACGAAGCGCTCTCAGAGCTCGACAAGTATCTGGACGACGCCTATCTGGCACATCTGCCCAGCGTCCGTATCGTGCACGGCAAAGGAACCGGCGCCCTGCGCCAGGCCGTACAGGGGTATCTGCGCAAAAACCGGGGCATTAAAAGCTTCCGGCTGGGAGAATTCGGGGAAGGTGACGCGGGCGTTACCATTGCGGAATTTAAGGAATAACAGGCGCGGACTGAACTGTTATGAGTTTAAAAAAGTGGAGGTTATCATGGTAAATAAGCAGAAAATCTTAATTGTGGACGACGATAACAACATTGCGGAACTGATCTCCCTCTATCTGACGAAGGAATGCTTCGAGACAATGATTGTAAACGACGGGGAATCCGCCCTGACGGCGGTGGACAGTTTCGAGCCAAACCTTATGCTTCTGGATCTGATGCTGCCGGGCATCGACGGCTATCAGGTCTGCCGGGAAGTGCGTTCAAAATCCACGCTCCCCATCATTATGCTGTCCGCTAAAGGGGAAGTTTTTGACAAAGTGCTGGGGCTGGAACTTGGCGCGGACGACTACATGGAAAAACCTTTCGACTCCAAAGAGCTGGTTGCCCGCGTCAAAGCTGTACTGCGCCGCTACAAACCGGCCGTGGCAGAGCCCAAAAATTCCGATGTCAAGAGTGTGGAATACCCGGACCTGATTATCAACCAGACCAACTACTCTGTTATCTATATGGGTAAAAATATCGAAATGCCGCCCAAGGAGCTGGAGCTTCTCTACTTTCTGGCATCCTCGCCAAACCACGTTTTTTCCAGGGAGCAGCTTTTGGACCAGATCTGGGGCTATGAATATATCGGCGACAGCCGCACGGTGGATGTCCATGTCAAGCGGCTCCGTGAAAAAATCAGAGACCATGAAAATTGGCGCATCGCCACGATCTGGGGTGTCGGCTATAAATTTGAAGTGCGTGAAAAGAAGTACTAAAACGCACAGTAAAGACTGTTTTGCGAGGACCCTTGTATGCGGAAGACACTCTACTTAAAATTAATACTGGCCTACATTATTTTCGGGCTGTTTGGTTTTGTGGTGGTGGCTACCTTTGTGTCTGACATGACCCTCAATCATCTCACCAAGGAAAAAGCCGACGCCCTTTACCGGGAGGCTACGCTGATCGCCAACACCTACGCCACCGACCTGTACAATACCGAAGCGTCCCTGGAGTCGGTGAAGACACAGTTAGACGCGCTGGACACCTACTTAAATGCCACCATTTGGATCATCAATCCTTCCGGGCGTATGATTCTGGACTCTTCCGCACCGGTGGATGTGGAAAATGAAGTTGTTGTGGAAAATTTTGACCCCACGATTACGGCCGGTTCTTACTACACGGTCGGCGACTTTTTCAGCACCTTTGACGAGGAGATGCTGAGTGTCTTCGCCCCCATTACTTCCGACTATAAGGTGAAGGGTTATGTAGTAATCCACGCCTCCCTTAACAGCATACGGACCGAGACGAACCAGCTTTTAAATATTTCTTATATTATGCTCCTTATCCTTTTTTTACTGTCCCTGATTATCCTGATCTTTTTCACGGAGATGGTTTATATTCCCCTGCGCAAGATTACGGAAGCGACGGAGCAGTTCGCCAGCGGCAACATGCACTATGAGTTCAATGTGGAAAGCGAGGATGAAATGGGCTATCTGGCCGCCACCCTGTCCTATATGGCCAGTGAAATTGCCCGTTCGGAGGATGACCAGAAGAAGTTCGTGGCCAATGTCTCCCATGACTTCCGCTCTCCCTTAACTTCCATCGAGGGTTATCTAAAAGCCATGCTGGACGGTACGATTCCCCCGGAAATGTACGAAAAGTATTTAACCATTGTGCTGAACGAAACCAGCCGTCTGACGAAACTGACAAACAGCCTGCTGACACTCAACAACCTGAACACGAAGGGCATCATGCTGAACAGGACCGACTTCGAAATTAACGCCGTCATCCGCAATGTAGCCGCCACCTTCGAGGGCACCTGCCGCCAGAAAATGATCGGCATCGAGCTGGTGCTCACGGGCGACGAGATGTATGTAGTCGCGGACGTGGACAAAATCCAGCAGGTTCTCTACAACCTCTTAGACAACGCTATCAAGTTCAGTCATCATGACTCTCTCATCAAGATCGAGACGACTGAAAAGCATAATAAAATTTTTATCAGCGTGAAGGACACCGGAATCGGCATCCCGAAGGATGATCTGAAGCTGATCTGGGACCGCTTCTACAAGTCCGACCACTCCCGTGGAAAAGATAAAAAAGGCACAGGGCTTGGCCTGTCGATCACGAAGGAAATCATACAGGCGCACGGGGAAAACATCAACGTCATCAGCACCGAGGGCGTGGGGACGGAGTTTATTTTCTCCCTGCCGAAGTCGGAAGTGGAGGATGATGACTGAAATAGTCAATCTATCGCCATGACAGTCTGTGCAGCTCCCCTTCTGTCTGCATCCCCGTAAACCCGTTCTGCCGCAGGGCTTCATACAGCACAATCGCCACAGAATTGGAAAGGTTCAGTGACCGAATCTCCTCCATCATCGGGATGCGGATGCACGTCTCCTCATTCTCCACCAGAAGTTCCTCCGGAATCCCGGCGCTCTCCTTGCCGAACATAATATAATCGTCCTGCCCGAAATCCGCCTCTGTGTAGAGGCGTTTCGCCTTCGTGGTGGCATACCAGATTTTCGCGCCGTGATGCTTCTCCCGAAACTCCTGAAAGTTGATATAGCGGGTCACATTAAGCTGCTCCCAGTAGTCCATGCCGGCCCGTCTGATGGATTTTTCATCCAGACGAAAACCCAATGGCTCAATCAAATGGAGCGCCGTACCTGTCGCTACACAGGTACGGCCGATATTCCCCGTATTCGCCGGAATTTCCGGCTGATGTAAGATAATGTGCATTACTTCTCTCCACGCAATCTGCTGACAAAATCCGAAAGCTTCCCGATCGCCAGTTTCAGGTTGTCCAGGGAGTAAGCGTAAGAAATCCGCAGATACCCCTCGCCGCATTCACCGAACGCCGTCCCCGGCACCACAGCCACCTTCTCCTCCGCCAGAAACCGCTCCGCAAATTCCTCGCTGGTCATACCGAACTCCTTGATGCATGGGAACACATAAAATGCTCCAAAAGGCTCGAAGCAGGACAGCTTCATCTCCCGGAAGGCATTCATCAGATATCTTCTTCTCTGATTGTAAGCCATGCACATTTCCCGCACATCGTCATCCCCGTTGCGAAGTGCCTCCACCGCCGCATACTGGCTGGTGGTGGGCGCACACATGATGGCAAACTGGTGGAGCTTCACCATCTGCTGCAGAATCTCCCTCGGGCCGCAGGCATAACCGAGTCTCCAGCCGGTCATCGCATATGCCTTGGAGAATCCGTTAATCAGGATCGTTCTCTCCTGCATACCTTCCATCTCTATGATGGACACATGTTTTTCCTTGTAGGTCAGCTCCGCATAAATCTCATCGGACATGACAAGTATGTCATGTTTTCTGATAACTTCCGCAATCTCCTCCAGATCCTTCCGCTCCATAATGGCTCCCGTCGGATTATTCGGGAAGGGCAGAATCAGTATCTTGGTCTTTTCCGTGATGGCGTCCTCCAGCTCCTTTGCCGTCAGACGGAACTCGTTTTCTTCCTTCAATTCGATAATGACCGGCACGCCGCCCGCCATAATAGCGCATGGCTCATAAGATACGAAGCTCGGCTGGGGAATCAGCACCTCGTCTCCGGGATTAATCACCGCACGCAGCCCGATATCAATCGCCTCGGAACCCCCTACCGTGATCAACACTTCATGCTGCGGATCGTAAGCGACACCCTGCTTTCTCTTTATGTAATTGCAGATTTCCTGCCTCAATTCTATCAACCCGCTATTGGAGGTGTAGAATGTGCGTCCCTTTTCCAGCGAATAAATACCTTCGTCCCTGATATGCCACGGCGTATCAAAATCCGGCTCGCCCACACCGAGGGATATCGCATCCTCCATCTCGCTGACAATGTCAAAAAACTTTCGGATACCCGAAGGCTTCAGCCCTACTGCCTGTTTTGATAACATATCTCTCACGGTGACACCTTCTCTCTTGTATCTTCATATTTCTTTGCCAGGATCGTGCCGTGGTCCTTATACTTTTTCAGAATGAAATGGGTAGCCGTGCTCAAAACGGAATCCAGTGTGGAAAGCTTGTCGGACACAAAACCGGATATCTCCTTTAAGGACTTTCCCTCCAGCGTAACGAGCAGATCATACCCGCCGGAAATCAGATACACGGAGGTCACCTCCGGGTACTTGTAGATCCGCTCCGCAATGTTGTCAAAGCCCTGTCCCCTCTGGGGTGTCACCCGCACCTCAATCAGCGCGGACACCTTCTCGATCGAAGTCTTCTCCCAGTCGACCATCGTGTGGTACCCGCATATAATTCCTTCATCCTCCAATGCCTGCAGCTCATTCACCACATCAATCTCATCCACTCCGAGTATCACCGCCAACTCCTTTAAGTCAATACGGCTGTTCCTTTCTATGATTTTCAGCAATTCTTCTCTCATGTTTTCTCCTCCTCTTTTTGCCATTACCTCGGCTTATTCAAATAACTTTTTCTCCCTTCATTGTAGAGCGCCCTGTCATTCCCCCGCGTTGTCCTGCCAATCACCACTGCCGGAATCCCCTCCCGCAAAAGCGCTTCCACAAGGGCATTTCCGTTCTCCGCCGTCATAACAAGGCATCCGCCCGACAGAAGTTCATAGGGATTTTCCCCGAAAACCTCACAGATCTCTACCGTCTCCTGCCTGACAGGTATTTTCCTTAAATCCGCTTCCAGTCCGACGCCGGCTTCCTCCGCCATCTCCCACAGCCCCGCGAAAATGCCGCCCCGGGAAACAGCCTGTATGCCGCAGACGCCGGACTTCATGGCGGTGGCGGCCTCCGGTATCACTGACAGATATCGGTCAAAGGCGGCGGCCTCCTCAATCATACGCGCCGGAAACCGCTCCCGCAGCCTATCGTAGTTTTCTCTGGCGAGTCTGGCCGTTCCCTCCAGACCGATCCATTTGCTCACCACAATGTCCTGACCCGCACCTGCTGTCTGCGTCAAAACGGCGCAGTCTTTCCCCAGCCCTGCGCCATTTCCTATTTCCCGTCTATAATGTTTTTTCTTTTCCGACGAAGAACGCTCCGACACGTTCTCCGACATTTTTTCCTGTCTCATGCTGTATGCCTTATTCTTCGTAGGATTCCTCCACCGGGGGCGGTGCCTCCGGCTGCTGCGCCGCCTGTTCTGCTGTCTGTTGCGCGGCCTGTTCTGCTGCCGCCTGCTGTGCGGCTGCCTGGTCCGCTGCCGCGCGATCCGCCGCTGCCTGCTGTGCCGCCGCCGCTGCAGCCTGTATCGCTCCGGGATCCCCGCCGCGGTACGCACCAGCCACCGCCTTGACCTGATCCACACTGCCCGACGCCACAGCTGCCATAATCGCATTATACGCTCCCGGGTCTTCTGTCGCCACTCCCACCGTCGCGCTTCTGGGCGCTTTCATGTAACTGCTGCTGTTCACCTGCTCACGGCTCACTTCCTCGCCGTTTTCCTTCACGATCTTCCACAGTCTCGCCTTATATCCCACATGGGCGGACTGCACGGTGCAATATCCTACAGGCATGGACGCATCCGTGTAGATCACTTCCGAATCCGGCTCAATTCTCTCAAGAACTTCGCTCTCGTAGATTACCTCCCGGCTGCTGTCCCTCGTTTCCAGTCCATAGATCGTGAACGTAATCTGCTTTTCAGGTGTCGTATAGCCGTCAATATAAACCGGATAGTCCAGATTGTTCTTAAATTTAAAATCTTTGCCGGAGGACTCCGCAATAGCAGCATCCGCGGAAGGATCGACATAAGTGACAATCATAGAGTGGTTGTAACGCTCAACCACCTCAAGCTCCGCCTGCAGCACCGCGTTGTAAAGTGTGGTCGATACCTGACAGATACCGCCGCCCAGGCTGTCAACCACCTGCCCGTTCAGATACGAAGCCGCCATATGGTAACCGTTCTCCTCCGTAAACGGCGTAATTGTCTCGAGCGTTGAAATTTCATCTCCAGGATACAGGGTAATCCCGTTGAGTAGTCTGCAGCCGTTTGCCACATTTGCGCTTCTCGCTTCGCCGGAAGTGGCAAAACTAGTGGTAAAGGTTCCCAGGACATCCTTCACCTTCTCCAGGTCTTCTACTCTGCCCTGAGGCTCCTGCGTCTCAACCAGTACATCCAGATCGCAGGCGCCGCCCGTCCACTCATCCGTCAGGTACTCATACACACTCTCTACCGTACCGTCCCGGTCCACCACGCGGCCCGTCTGTCCCTCTGTCACCTCAAAGCCGGTTTCCGTCTTATGCAGACTCGCGTTGACAGCTTCCTGATCATACTGACCGGCATTTTCCTCAATCAGTGTGCGAATCCTATCCTTATCAAAGTCAAATTTTACCCGGTAAACCCTGTTCTTATATTCCAGATCCCGCAGCTCTTTATAGCATTGCAGGACATCCCCGTCCCGGCCAAAGCTGGCGGCCTCCTCCAGAATTTCGCGGTTGCCCCACTTTAAGCCCAAATCCGCCGCGGAGGCAGTAATCTCTCCCCCCTCCGGGGCATGCAGCGTAATCTTTGTGTCGCCAAAGGTTGCGACATACGCCTCTATCTCCGCTTCCGCCTCGTCCTCTGTCAGTCCTGAGATATCTATATCATCCACATAGATTCCCGTCTCAATCTTTCCTTCACGGGCCTGCACAGGCACAACAATAAGCGCAGCCGCAGCAAATGCCGCCGAGACCATCACAGATAATTTTTTCATAGCAGCCACTTTACTCCCCACTTCTTCCTGACCGAATCCCACACCATTCACAAAACACATTTCCTGTGCTAAAATGAATACAGCGCGGAAGCCAGCATCGGAATGACCATTGCTAAAACGACTATAATAATGATAATGGATGAAATGATTTTTTTCGTTTTTCTGTTAAACTTCATGGCGCACCTCTACAAAACCTTACCGATTTTTTACTAACACAAAAAGGAATGCCTGTTTTGGCATAAAGGAATTATATATGAATTTGATACTTTTTGCAAGCACCCTGGCGTTGATAGTAGCCATTGCCATCGCCTCCTCCAAAAGCCAAAAAGCCAAGGCCGAAATGGAACGGGAGTTCTGGCAGAGAGAGCGTGCCGCAAACAATACCCGGCGCAAACCTCTGGATGATCTTCCCTATATTAAACTGCCGATGGAAATTTTTCCCCTGGAGCTTTTGCCGGATATTCCCCGCGTTGAGGATTACCGGCAGATTATCCTTACCCTGAAAGATCAGCCCATCGTCAATTTCACAGGGCTTTCCAACACGGAGCTGAAACTGCGTTACGGCGCGCCCAATATCAATCTGCTGACGACCTACGATCAGAATTACACCCTTCTTGCGCGCACCCTCCAGCAGTGGGCACAGGCGCTCTACGACAACGGCTATTCTGCGGAAGCTTGTCAGCTTCTGGAATTTGCCGTATCCACAGGCACGGACGTGAGCGCAACTTACCGCCTGCTCTGCCGGATTTATCAGGAAAACGGCACGCCCGAAAAGATCAGGGCGCTTTATCCCGTAGCGGAGTCCCTGACTTCCGCCATGCAGAAGCCTATCGTCCGTATGCTGCGAGAATTTGATCAATCTTCCGACTAGCCTCGCTGCGGGTCAGACTCTCGATCTCATAGTCTACTACCAGTTTATGCCTGTCCAACAGTTTATATAACTGTTCTTTTTGCGGAACCGTAAGCGGCGTATCCCGTTTCGCCTGATATATAAGCAGCCTTGGCCGAAACAGACTCTTCTCTCCGGCCTCTTCCTCTTTTTCAAAAAATTCTTCCGAAAGTTTTCGGTACAGCATGGTTGTAGCCCTGGCATCCTCCAAAGCCCTGTGCGCGCTGTGGGGAATTTCATAATGCTTACAGAGCGCTCCCAGGCTGCGGCTTTCCAGATCCTTCAAATATTTGCGCGCAATCTTTAGCGTATCAATTCCCTGTCTCTCAAAGGACAGCCTTTCATTCACAGCTGCCTTTTTCAAAAAGGAAAAGTCAAACAGCACGCTGTGTCCCAGAAGCACATCCTCTCCCAGAAAGGCAAGCAGCTCCGGCAAAAGCTCCTGGATCGGTCTGGCCCCCGCCAGTTCCCCGTCGTGGATCCCTGTAAGCTCCACGATACGTTCAGGAAGCTTTTTACCGGGATTGACAAAAGATTCCCATTCCGCCGTGATCCGGCCCTGCCTCACCTTCACTGCGCCAATCTCTATGATTTTATCCCGCTTCGGGTCAAGCCCCGTCGTCTCCAGGTCAATACATATATAGGAATCTGTCATTCTCTCCTCCACATGAATCCTCCGTCCCGCATTCGGCACGGTTTACTGCCATAACGCACACCGAAAATCTCCGGCAGGGATATATTTTATGTCCCGTGGAATATTCTCCATGTTTTTGTGCAAAAGTCAACGCATTCCATATCCCTATATATATGCCACGCTTCCCTGTAATCTACTATATTTTGTAGTTTTTCTTCCAAATGTACAAAAAAAATATAACTTTCTCCCAAAATATTCTGTAATGAATATCTTTATTAAAAATTGGAATATTTTTTCGCAGCAAATAAACTACAATAACAAAAAGGGATTACGAATGAAGACAAGGATAAAGGAACTCCGACTAGAAAAAAAACTGACACAACAGGCTCTTGCCGAACAGCTTGGCATTAACCAGACAAGTCTGAGCAAAATCGAATGTGGAGCCAGCATTCCCGACGCTCTGCTTTTGACCGATCTATCGCGCTTCTTTCATGTCACTACAGACTATATTCTATTGCTTTCCGAAGAACGTCTGACTGCAGATTTCCTATTGGCAGATAATATGTGTAATCTCAAAAAATACCAGCGTCTTATCACCATCTACCAGAAGATGACCCAGAAACAACAGGGAGACTTTTACAATTTCCTGTGCAGCATGTTAGGCATGAGCGATGATCTGTAACATAGAATCAGCCACCAGCGCGTGACGCCTTGCCTTTCTGTATATATTATTTTCTGTTTCACACAGCATGTCTAGTCAGATTGCCAGCGCCCTGTAATGCTTAAACCCCTTTGCTGTCGCATCTGATCTATGCGTTATATAACGTTTCTATCAAAGGCGGGATTAAAAATCCCGCCCCATTTCTTTTAAGTATCCTGTTAAAGAGTGGAAAGAAATCTGTCGAAAGCCGCCTGACCTTCGGCATCCCTCTTGTATACCCCCGCGTCCTCAAGCACTTCCATAAATACGTTGCCGATTTCTTTGTGCAGGATCTCCATAATATGATCCCTGTCCACGTTCTGGTAAGCGGGCAGAAACTCTTCCACCCAGTCGGCGTGCTTTGCAAGCTCTTCATCCTTACGGATATCCGCGCCCGACAGAATCGCCTCAGCGAGACGTTCCATCTCCCCTTTCAGTCTGGCCGGCAGTACGGCAAGCCCCATCACTTCAATCAGGCCAATGTTTTCCTTCTTGATATGATGCAGCTTCGCATGGGGATGATATACACCCAGCGGATGCTCCTCTGTCGTAATGTTGTTGCGCAGCACCAGATCCAGCTCGAATTTGTCATCCCGCTTTCTGGCAATCGGCGTGATCGTATTATGCGGCTCACCGTCGGTTTCGGCAAAAATAAACGCCGCCTCGTCGGTATATCCCCGCCATTTTTCCAGAATCAGATCTGCAAGCGCCACCAGCCTGTCGGGATCTTCATGGGAGATGCGGATCACGGACATGGGCCAGTTCACTACGCCTGCCTCCACATCCGCAAAGCCCTGCACCGTAAAGGTCCGCTCCACAGGCGCCTTCGCCATAGCAAACTCATAGTGCCCGCCCTGGAAGTGGTCATGGCTTAAAATAGAGCCGCCCACAATCGGCAGGTCCGCATTGGAGCCCACAAAATAATGCGGGAACTGCTTCACAAAATCAAACAGCTTACAAAAGGTATCGTGCTCAATCTTCATGGGAATATGCTGCGAGTTAAACACGATACAGTGCTCGTTATAATACACATAGGGAGAATACTGGAATCCCCACTCGCTGCCGTTTATGGTGACGGGAATAATCCGATGGTTCTGTCTCGCCGGATGGTTTACCCGGCCCGCGTAGCCCTCGTTCTCCCGGCAGAGGAGGCACTTCGGGTAGCCGCCCTGTTTCGCGTTCTTCGCCGCCGCAATGGCTTTCGGGTCTTTCTCTGGCTTGGAGAGATTGATCGTGATATCCAGATCGCCATACTTGGTGGACGAAATCCACTTCTGGTCCTTCTCAATACGGTAGCGTCTGATGTAATCCGTATCCCGGCTCAGTTTATAGAAATAGTCCGTGGCTTCCTTCGGATCTTTTTCATATTTTTCCCGGAATATGCGAATCACCTCGCTTGGTCTCGGCGTGAGCAGTCCCATGATCTTCGTGTCAAACAAATCCCGGTACACAATACTGTTCTCTACCAGTCCTTTTTCGCAGGCATAATCCAGCATTTCCTTAAGTACCGTCTCCAATTCTTCCACCGTCATGGAGACGTCGCCGCCCTCCTCCAGCTCATCCAGTCCAAAAAGCTCCAGCAGACGGTTGGTCGTGTATATTTCATCCTCTTTCTCAATCAACCCCGTAAGCAGGCCGTATTTTACAAGTTTCTTTATATTTTGCTGAATCATCTTTACAACCTCCATTAAAGTTTAGACGGACCGTCGCCGATCTCCACCACATAGAAATCCGCGTTCTTCCCCACACGCTCTTTATAAGCCGCGCCGACTTTTTCCTTAAAGGTCTCCACCGCTTCGTCCTTCACAATGCTCACCGTACAGCCGCCGAAACCGCCGCCCGTAATGCGGGAACCGATCACGCCGTCCACCTTCCATGCCTCCTCCACAAGCACGTCGATCTCCTCGCAGGACACCTCGTAGTCGTCCCGCAGGGAAACATGGGAAGCGTTCATCAACTCGCCAAACTCTTTCAGGTTATTATCTTTAAGGGCCTCCACCGCACGGATCGTCCTCTGGTTTTCATAAACGGCATGTTTCGCGCGCTTTTTCCGCACCTCATCTTTGATTGCGTCTTTGTTCGCCTCAAACTGCTCCTCGGACAAATCGCCCAGCCCCTTGATGTCCACCACTGTCTTAAGCTCCTCCAACGCTTTCTCGCACTCGCTTCTGCGCTCGTTGTACGCCGAATTGACTAATGAGTGCTTTACGTTGCTGTTGGTGACAATGATCTTCGCGCCATTTAACACAAGGGGCGCATACTGATAAGACAGATCCGCCGTATCTAAAAAGATCGCGTTATCCTTCTTGCCCATCGCTGAGGCAAACTGATCCATAATCCCGCAGTTCATGCCGTTAAAATTATTTTCTGAATACTGGCCAATCAGCGCCAGATCCACATTCGTCACGTCAAACCCGAAAAGATCCCGCAGATAAAAGCCCGTCAGTACCTCCAGGGAAGCGGAGGAAGATAAGCCCGAACCGTTGGGAATATTGCCGTATAACACAACATCCAGCCCGCAGTCCATCTTCATGCCGCGCTCCGCGAAAGCCCACATAACCCCTTTCGGGTAGTTCGTCCAACCCGCCGCATCGGAGGGTGTCAGATCATCCAGACTGCTCTCCACCACGCCCATATTGTCAAAATTCATGGAAAAGAACCGAAGTTTCCTGTCTGTCCTCTTCTTAACCGCCGCGTAAGTGCCGATCGTCAGCGCACAGGGAAATACATGTCCCCCGTTGTAGTCCGTGTGCTCGCCGATCATGTTCACCCGGCCCGGTGCAAAGTATACGCCTGCCCCGCTTGCATTCCCGTAAAGCTCCTCGAATTTCTTCAAAACTGTCTGCTTCATACCCACTCTCCTTCTCCTTTTAAATGTTTTACCCAATACCTGCCGTCTGTTTCTGTTCTTCCTCTACGCCTCACGTTTTTCCCCGGCGTCAGCTATATCATTTATATTACAATAATATAAAACAAAGGACTACCCTTTAAATAGTCCTTTGTTACTGAAACCTGTCAAAATGTTAGATTATTGGTTCAGACTGTTAATCTGGCCGATAAATTCCTCCACCTGCCGCAGATACTCCCTGTTCCGCCTTGTCTCCCCCTTCTGCATCTCCTTTCGGAAGCCTGTGGGAGACATCTGCTTCATCTGCCGGAACGCTTTCGTAAATACCAGCGGATCGTGGTAACCGCAGGACAGGGCGATACTTTCAACCGGAAGGGACGTAAGCTGCAGAAGCTCCGTGGCCTTCGTTATGCGAAAAGTCGTCAGGAACTGCTGGGGCGACATCCCCATCGAATTTTGAAACAGCGTGTAGAGATAGCTCCTGTTGATACACACATAATCCGCCACATCCGTGACCTTGATGGGATTGCAGTAATTATTTTGGATAAATGACACGGCTTTCCGCACATAAATATTCGCCTTGTCATCCTCATTTTTCTTCTCAACCCTGCTGCCCTCCGCTATGACGGACAGAAAAATACCAAGCTGTCCGTTCCGCCGCAAATCATGGGAAAGACCGTAGGTATTATGCTCCATCATATCCTTCACAATCTGATAAAGCTCCTCCGAAGCATCAGATTTGAAAATCGGCTGTCTTACGGACAGGCCGATGTTGCCCACATACTCCGCCGCCTGCGTGCCGCTGAAACCGACCCACACATATGTCCAGGGTTCTTTCTCGTCCGCCTGATAAAAAGCCAGCTCGTCGGGTGTGATCAAAAACCCGTATCCCGCCTCCAGCGGATACTCCTCCCCGCCAATCGAAAATTTTCCCCTGCCGCTCAAAATATAGTGAATCAGGTAATGGGGTTTTAAGGCCGGTCCGAAGCTGTGCATCGGCTCCGTCCGGGAAAGGCCGCAGCAGTTCACGTACAGGCTCCCCGTCTGCTCCCCCGCAAATTCCAGTTTGTAAGCTTTTTCCATAAGTTTCCCCTGGCTCTCAAGGCAACATTACCTCGAGCAGCGAAATGATATGCCTTTGCTTTTGTTCTCCGCCTGTAAGTATACCATATCTTTGGCTGTCCAACTACACCGATTCAAATTTTGCTGTTTCTTCCGTTCCAATGTTTTCCATAACCTGACCATCACAACGCCCGTAATGGAAATGGCGATGATATCTGCAATCGGGGCAGCCCAGAAGATACCCGTAACGCCGCCGAAAATCGGAACAATGAGCGAAAAGACAATAAGCAGCACATCCCTTAAAACAGATAAAGGCGCCGCTGCCTTCGCATATCCTATGGACTGCAGGAAAATCGCACACACCTTCTGCACACACGTAAAGACGATCAGGGAAAGGTAAATCCGCAGGCATAAAACGGCAAATCGTGTGTAAAGTTCCCCATCTGCACCGAACATCCTGATGAACACCAGCGGGAACGCTTCAAAAAGAACCGTGCATATCACGCAGACAATTACCGTCCATCTGATTATGAGCTTTAACAATTCCTGCACCCTGTCATATTTTCCCGCACCGTAATTATACCCTACAATCGGCTGCGCCCCTGCCGCAATACCGATGGCGATGTTTAAGACAATCTGGAACAGTTTCATAATGACCACAAATGCCGCCAGAGGAATGTCCGCGCCATAAGCGGAAGCAGCGCCATATTTTACAAGCAGTATATTGTTTATGACCGTGATGACCACAATGGACAACTGTGTCAGGAAACTGGATGTGCCCAAGGCCATAACGCGTTTTAAAATTCCGGCATCGGGGCGAAAACTTTTCAGGGAGATTTTAAAAGTTTTGCTCCTTCTCAGATACAGGACGCAGATCATAAAGCTGACAAACTGTCCCAGTATTGTCGCATACGCAGCTCCCTTAATTTCCAGACCCAGAGCAAAGATTGCCACCGGGTCGCCAATTATGTTGAGAACGGCGCCGACCAGCATGGCACACATGGCATAGCGGGGGCTGCCGTCCGCGCGAATGATGGATGCAAGCGTATTCTGTACCAGGGCTAAAGGCATCATGGCGTAAATAATAAAGCCGTAGTCGTGCGCCAGGGAGAGATTTGCGTCTGTCGCCCCGATCAGGCGCAGCAGATTATCACCCCAGAGATAGCTGATGACAATAATGATCACGCCAACCCAGAATGCTGTTTCCCACGCTGGTATGAATGTCCTGCGTCTCATTTTTTCCAAAAGAGACACTTAAATCAGCCGCCGCACCGTCGCCAAAGAACAGCGACACACCCCAGCCGATCACTGTAATCGGAAAGATAACTCCCGTCGCGGCGTTTCCCAGATAGCCGACGCCATTCCCCACAAAAATCTGGTCTACAATATTGTAGAGACAGGAAATAATCAGTGAGAAAATACAGGGAATTGCAAACTGTTTTAATAATGTCCCGACTTTCTCTGTGCCTAAGTAATTGTTTTGTTCCATAGATAACCTCCTGTTTTTACAGACAAAAACGACACATGCCTCTGCATGTGCCGTATAGATCAAATTCTTCCACATGCAGTCGCTTCCCATACCGTAATCAGATTTACGGGCAGAGCCCTACATGTGTCGTTGAATGGCTGTATTTATTTTTACCTCAGAAATTATAGCAAACCCATTTTCAAAAAGTCAAGAAAGTAAATTTTTAAAAATTGCACAAATTTATACCGAAAATCCTGCCGTGCCGACTCAGTTTTCTTTATAACTCTCCACATCCGCAAGCAGCTTTTCCCATGCATCCTCATGCTCCACATAGTAGAGCGGACACATCTTGCCTCCGCAGTCATAATGCCGCAGAATATCATCCACCGACAAGTGGTATTCCTGCGTGAGCCAGGCCAGTGTATGTACCAATGTATCGTAGGTTTGCTGCGTAAATTTCCCGTCATCATCCAGATAGCAGCACTCTATGGAAACCGAATCCTCATTTCTGGTGGCCACCGCATAAGCCTGCTCTTCTAACGGAATGCACTGAATCAGTTCCCCCTCGTAACCGATGATAAAATGCGCGCTCGCCGACCGCTCCTGCGTCTCGGCCAGATTAGCAAAATAACTGCGGTTCTGCGCCGCGGAAGTTCCGGGATTTGCCGTATAATGTACAAAAATGCTTTTAATTTTTTTTAGCTCCGTTCCGGGTCTGGAAAACTCGTTCGGTTCCAGATAATCCACAATCATTTCTGGCGGCGTGGTCCGGTTCCCTTCTATCTTTTCGGACACAATCTCCACAATTCCCCTGCCGCTTCCTGCTTTTTCATGATGCATCATGCGGTAAACCGCCCCGGTTGTCTGGTAAATCAGGATCAGACATACGCCAATCATAAGAAATACAAAAAGGCGGTAAAGATTCAGCCGCCGTTTTCTCGCCCTGCGCCGTTTGACAGCGCTTACTGGCCGCGGATTTCCCGCCCTGCGCCGTTCGGAATTCTGCCCTGGACGGAAGCGCCTCTGCCCGTAACGGACCTGTTCGCGGTCCGCAAGACGCATCATGTGAGGATTGTCGTCATCCCTGGAAATTTCCCACAATTCCAGATTCTCCAGCCCATCCCTGTTTGTGCTGCGCCGGCCTGTACTCTCCCTGCCGTTGTTTCTACCCCTCTGCGCACTGCTTCCTGCTCTGTTTCGCGAACTGTTTCCCGATATGACGCTTATGTTGTCTCCCCTGCCCTGCGGGACACTTCTCCTGTCGCTTCTCTGTGCCTGCCCCATGTCTGTAATTCCGTCTCCCCTCTTCTGTACTGCGTCCCGAAGCCATAAACGGTTGTCTGCCTCCGGGCATTTTTCCTGATACATACCATTGTAATGTGCCAATCTTTAAAATTTCTCTAAAATTGACCTAATTTCCACATTCCTATAATAGTAAAACGGGCAGCTTAAGAAAAAGGTAACATAATTCTTAATATTTTTTTATTTTTATCCTGCAGTCACCGCCGAAAGATGTGTCTTCACCGCTGTGTGCAATTCGGACAGCTCATCCCGGAAAAGCTGGTTGTTCTCGTAATCCACATTCTGTAATATTGGAAGTTCCTTTTCCAGCTCCTCCCGCTTATAAGTCGTCATCATAGAGCCCGCCCCGTACGGATTCCGAACCTCCGTGGAGATCTCCTCCACATTTCCGACCGCGTAAAACAACATCGCCGCATTAAAATACAGCATATCCCGGTCTTCCTGCGTAACATAATCCGTGCTCATTTCATAGTCGAAGCGCAGGGAATACGGTCTTTCCAGCGTCTGCATGGAAAAACCGCCGGAACGGTTCAGCGTGGGCGGCAGAGGCAGGGCATCAATCAAAGCACCCACCTTGGCATTATCCCCCACATAGGGCGTTCGGTTCGCTGTCAGGGCATCAAACAATGCCTCCCGCCTTTCGCGGTTCAAACTTAAAATAATCACCTGATTGGCTGCCGCCTTTAGCTCTGTGTCGACAAACGCCATCTCTTCCTGATACTTGTCCTTCACCTTTCCGTAAAAATCTGCTTTGACATAGACATAACAACCCGATTTCAATTCATCCACATTTACCTCATTCGCCTGATATGTGGTTGTCGTGATCTGCTCGTTCGGCAGATAATCTACTTTGTCTTCCTCCTCCAGCGGAATGAGTTCACTGTCTTTGCTAAGCAGCGGATTACTGCCATTCCCTTCCCCATCATCTATAATATAAGTGGTGTCATCATTGCTGTCTGTCCCGGGCACCCCTGCCACACTCTGACTCGGCGTGTAAGTATGCGCTCTCTCTTCCTCCACCGGCTCATCCGAGACGATGACTTCCTCCGGCACATAATAGATATCCTCATGCCCTAAGACACCCGCGCTCTTTTCTTCCATATTCGGCGTGTAAGTATGCTCCGTCCTCGACAGAGGCTCTCCCTGATAAGCCCGCAGCAGATAATTATATCCATAATCTCCGATCGGCAGAACTTCCCGTCCCTCGTCCACCAGCTCCAGCGCGTCCTTAAGCGGCATTCTGGCAAATCTTCCCACCTCTTCCTGCGCAGCAATGTGATAAATGACAACATCGTCACTTTCTTTCTCCACCACGCAGCCGCTGATACCGCCGATACTCGCGGGCAGCGGTATCTGCATATCCGCACCCGTGACCGTAAGCCCTTCCTGCGCGTCCACCGTAACCCCCTGAAACCGGGTGTCTCTGGTGAAAACGAACAGGCACACAGCCACAATCAGAAAAAGTGCGCCTGCCACCGCCGCATAAAGAACCTTCGGCTCCTTTGCGATAAACTGAATCCGTTCCTTCACGCTCTTTCCACTGCCAGTCATGGTTGTGGCCGTGCATACCAGATCGGATGCCCGCCCTTTTCTCGTGATAATGGAAAGCAGTGTTTCCCCATAGGGAATCCGCTCCTCCTCCCCAAGCAATGCCAGCGCTCCCTCGTCACAGGCAAGTTCGCAGTCCCGCTTCGAGCAGACCGCGGCCACCCATACCAGCGGATGGAACCAGTATACCGTCACCAAAACGCCGCGCAAAAGCGCCCAAAAGCTGTCCCCATGCCTTTTATGGACAAGCTCATGGATAACCACATGCCGCAGCCTGTCCGCATCATCGACAACATCCACAGTCAGATAAACTGCCTCGCGTCCCGGAAACCCGTACAGACAGGGCGAGGAAATGCCTTCCGCCAGATAACATGCAGGCAGACGGCCCTTTTTTCCGCAATTCATCTCCAACACGGCTGTCTTCACGTTTTCGGGCAATTCAAAGGGCTGCCTGTTTTTCTTTAACCGACGGCTGAACAGAATATTGGAAGCCAAAATCCACACACCCACGACAGGCGCGCCGAGCCCCCAGATAAACCACAGCACATCCAGCCGGGAAAATCCCAGCCTTCCCGCCAAAAACACGGCAGTCGGTCCATCAGCGGACACGCCCTCCACCGCCTCCTTAACCTCATCCGGGGCAAACAGGCGAAACAGAATGCTGCCCGAATCCATCGTCATCTGGATAGGTTCCTCCAGACGGATGGTCTCATCCAGCCGTTCCCCTATGCCGCTCCCGTCCTCCTCCACCAGATCCATCAGACGGAACCGCGAAAGCGAGCCGATGTCAAACTGTGCCGAAACCGGTATCATCAGCCGCAGCGCCACCAGCAGCCAGAGCGCATACTGCAATCTGCTGCTGATTTTCCCTCGGAAAATCCGCCGGATCAGCAGGACGCACAGTATCAGAACCGTTGCCGTTATCAGTATCTCTCCCATAGATTTTATCCTCCATTTCCGCTGACTTATTGCAATCCGTGCTTTTCTCCGCGCCCACTTCCATCCCTGCTGTGTTCCGCCTTCTTTTTCTTTGCCTGCTCCAGAATACCGTAAAGTTCCTGTATCTCCTCATCGGTCAATGCCTGATCCTCCACCATAGCGTTGACCATCATGCCCAGACTGCCCCGGTAAACCTTCTGTAAAAAGCCCCGGGTCTCCTGCATGGAAACCTCCTCTCTCGTCACCAGAGGATAAAATATCTTGGCCCTTCCGCCGTCCCTGTGCGCCACCGCGCCTTTCTTTTCCATGCGGGAAAGCATAGTAATTACGATATGTTTATCCCAGCCTGTCTCCCTGCCCAGCACATTTTTAAGCTCTGTAATCGTGCTCTCACGCTCCCAGAGCTGATTCATAATTTTCCATTCCCCATCCGATAAACTGACCACGCCATATTCCGTCCTTTCTCCCTTGTTATAGTTGCATCATACTCAAAAGGTATACACTTGTCAACCCCTTTATTATTTCTACTAAATTTTTCTATTAGTTTTCGCCTGTCCATTTATTATCTCTGTACAGCAAAACAGGAAACCCATTCGGATTTCCTGTTTCCGTTTTCTTATAACTATTGTCTTATGCTCTGCCAGGCATTTCCGTTCTGCGCTCTTCAGTATCCTTCACTGTACTTCCGATACAGCTCTTCCAGATCCGCCTGATCCTGCTCGGACACATTTTCCTGCAGGTACTCCTTGACCTCCGACAGAGAATCGCCGTCCACGCCGTCTCCGACAATCTCCATCACATCGGAGAGTGTATCGCTGTCCGCATAGCGGTCGATGATCTCCTCGGCTTTCTGCTTGTCAGCTTCATCCATATTGTCCACAATCTCTTTGGCCTTCTCTGCCGCCTGCGGTTCTCCGCTGCTCTCAAGCGCCTGCTTCACCGCCTGTTCCATCACCGTCTCGGAAACCTTCTTTGTCACGGCATGTTTGACGCCCTCGGGAACTTTTCCAGTCAGCGTTCCGCTGGCGAATCCGATCACCACAACAAGGCAGACCCCCAGCAAAAGCCCCAGAATAATCACCGGGACAAGCCCTTTTTTCTTCTTTCTTCTCCTGCTCATAAGCGACTCCTTCCAAGGTATCAGACTTTAATATGCCCGACCCCAGTAAACCATCTTCTTTGCAGGCTTCCCGCAGCACACACAGGTGTCGCCGATCTTCTCCTGCTCAAACGGCATGCAGCGGCTGGTAACGGCCATCTCCTCCTTGATCTGGTCTTCACAGGCCTGCTCCCCGCACCACATAGCCTTCACAAAGCCGGACTTCTCCGCAAAGAGCTTGCGGAAAGTCTCCATATCCTTCGCCTCGTAAGTGTGCTCATTCCTGTGCGTCCTGGCACGCTCCAGCATATCCTTCTGCATCTGGTCCAGAATCTCTCCGGCCTTCATCTCAATCTCATCCAGAGAAACTTCTATCTTTTCTCTGGTATCCCGGCGGCAGATCACGCACTTGCCCGCCTCGATGTCCTTGGGTCCGATCTCCACGCGGATAGGAATACCGCGCATCTCCTGCTCGGAAAACTTCCAACCGGGACTCTTGTCAGTATCATCCACCTTTACCCGAAACGCGCCGAGACGTCCTTTAAGCTCATATGCCTTATCCAGCACGCCCTCCTTTTTCTGCTGAATCGGAATAATCATAATCTGGGTGGGCGCAATCTTAGGCGGCAGCACCAGCCCGGAATTGTCACCATGCACCATAATTACCGCACCGATCAGACGGGTTGTAGTTCCCCACGAGGTCTGATGCACATATTTTAAAGTATTGTCCTTATCCGTAAACTGTATGCCGAAAGCCTTTGCAAAACCGTCGCCGAAATTGTGGCTGGTGCCGGACTGCAGTGCCTTTCCGTCGTGCATCAGCGCCTCAATCGTATAGGTGGCAATCGCTCCCGCAAATTTTTCCTTGTCCGTCTTGCGGCCTTTGATCACAGGAATCGCCAGTACCTCCTCACAAAAATCGGCGTAGACATTCAGCATCTGAATCGTCCGCTCTTCAGCCTCCTCGGCCGTGGCATGAGCCGTATGTCCCTCCTGCCATAAAAATTCGCGGCTCCGAAGGAAAGGCCTCGTCTCCTTCTCCCAGCGCACTACGGAACACCACTGGTTACACACCTGAGGCAGATCCCGGTAAGACTGCACTACATTTTTATAATAATCGCAAAACAGCGTCTCAGAGGTAGGTCTTACGCAGAGTCTTTCCTGCAGGGGCTGCATACCGCCGTGGGTCACCCATGCCACCTCCGGCGCAAAGCCCTCCACATGATCCTTCTCTTTATTTAACAGGCTTTCCGGAATAAACATGGGTAAATACACGTTCTCCACCCCTGTCGCCTTAAAGCGTTCATCCATCTGCTTTTGAATCAGCTCCCAGATCGCATAACCCGCAGGCCTAAATACCATGCAACCTTTAATGCTGGTGTAATCCAAAAGCTCCGCCTTTTTAACCACATCCGTGTACCACTGCGCGAAATCATCCTCCATCGCGGTAATTGCTTCCACTAACTTTTTGTCTGCCATAATTTACTCCTTTCTGTCTTCTGACTCTGCTTATGCGCGCAAAAACGAACCGCCGGACTTCCATCCCGTAAGGGACCGAAAGTTCGGCGGTACCACCCTAATTAATGCAATATCTGCATTCTGCTTCTCATACCGTTATCGCCGGTGTTACGCTGCGCTCCCCACGCAGGGCTCCGAGGCCGGTTCCGAACAGTTCCCGTAAAAGCCTCCCACCAACGGCTCTCTCTCTGCAACGTTTCCTATCCGTACTATTCTCTTCTTCGCCACGTCTTTATTTTGACATCAACTTTAGTTGACTGTATTTTCATCCATTTTAGCCGCATGAACTAGTTTTGTCAACTATTTATTCTTTGTTATTCATCTGCGCAAGCTGCGCCTTAAGCTGCCGAATTTCTTCCTCCTTTTCAGCAATTGCCCGTTCATGCTCTATCCGATCCTGCTCTATCTTCCGCTCGTAACTGCGCAGATCCTGATAGTACTCCTCCCGGTCACGGCATCGTTTACGCACCAAATCATCCGCGCTCATGCGGAAGATTGTTTCGGACGCTTCATTCAAATATTCATCCTTGGATGCCAGCATTTTTATCTCCTCCCAGCTCGTGGCTTTAAAGAGCATTGCCCACTCGTGAATATGGTATTTCTTATCCTCATCAGTTGCCAGATCTATTCGAGATAAGTTTACCACATGCAAGGTGAGACTGTCACTATATTTTTTATGGTTTTTAACGTTTATCAGTTTATAGGCCGCATAAAATTCCGGCGTCTCTTCAAACAGGGTATAGTCTAAAAACCCGATATGTATGACAGGTTTTACCTCTATGTAACTCTGTCCGTGATTTAGCTGATCAAAGGAACGGCACAGACACATAATTGAGCGTTCTCTCCAGTTGAGTTTATTGGCGATCTGCATTTCCAGATTGATCAGGGTGTGGTTATTCAGGACCACATTGATGTCCAGACGAAACTCCTTGTCTGTCACTGCCTCTCCCAGTATCACGGGGTTGGTAATTTCCACGGAAGCCACCGCCTTTTCAGGTAGATGGAGCAGGGAACAGATCAGTCCGCGCAGAACCTTATTGTTGGACTGCAGAACCGCCCGGAACATGTAATCGTTAGTCATATTGTAGGGAACCGGCCCATCTGCAATAAACTAAATCATCCGAAGCTGCCACAAGATAATCATCCATCCTGCCCGTGCTTACTCCTCACAAGATATTCTCCCACTCCCAACAGTAAGAACACAAACGGCGTACAGCACACCTGCTGATAACAGAAAAAATTGTAAGCCATATAAGATACCGCTGAAGCCGCCACGCCCACTAAAAGGCAGTCCTGCTGCCGTCCCCGCAAATATCTTCTGACCGCTGTAACGAAAACTCCCAAATAGGATAATGCGCCAAAAATTCCCGAGTTAACCAGCACTGTGAGCCACTCATTATGCGCATTGGTCAAAATTTTGTCTCCCCAAAGAAGCCGCGCCTCCTCGCCGTGAACCGCTCCCACATAGCTGCTGAAACAGTCAGGCCCCACACCGAAAAGCTTATGTAACACGCTTTCCCCGGCAAACACTCTCACGGCAAAACTCCAGATCCGCCCCCTGCCGTTGCCCCAGGTATCACCCCAGTTAAAATAGGACACTTCACTGAAAAAGCTTGCCAGTCCGTCCGGCAATATGCCCTTGCTCTGCAACACAATCATCCCAACTGTCACTGCCAGAAAAACTGCCGCCGCAAGCAGAACCGCGCGTCCCACCCACAGCATCTTTACCGCCTGATACGGTCTGTTTCTTCTCCCGTACAGAAAAAGACACAGAAGCAGGCATATCCCCAGAAGGATCCAGGTAATGCTTCCATTTAAAACTAAATCGGTGATAAAATCATATTCCAGATCCGGGTTCGGATGAATCCGCATCAGAAAATGCATCGCCTTGCCCGCCGCAAAAAAGAGCGTGCAGACCTCCACAAAGCGGTTCAGGGTTTCCCGTTTCCCTACACATACCCACAAAAACACCATCATAAATCCCGCTAAAGCAAAATAAGCGCTGTCACTGTTCTGCGTCACCAGTGAAGCGAAGCCCACCGTCGTGTAAACGCCGCCAAGGACTCTCCACAAAGTTTTTTCGGCAAGGAGAAACACCGCCATCCCCACCGGCAGCGCCACCACCAGATAGCTGGCATACCATGTCGCCTGCCCCATAGTCGAGAGGAACTGCGCTGTCTGGTAACCCTGCAGTCCGTCATAAAACCCGATCGGGTCAATCTGCATACGGTGCAGCACCGCAATCAGGAACACTACGAAAGCCGCTCCACAGAAAGCGGACAAAATGACCCGGTAATACTTCCCAAACCGGGACACTGCCAGATAAATAAGCACAAAACTAAGCTGTGCCATCCACCCCATATTCCAGCCAAAGCTCCCCCAGAGAGCGTCCTCATAAAACCCGCCGGAAACTACAGATATTGTCGAAAAGAGCAGATAAGCCAACACACAGTAGTCCGTGGCGGACAGCGTTTTTGCCCACGTCAGCATTTGTCCCGTCCGCAGCTTATCCGCTTTCTGTTTTTCGTGCAGCCACAGAATGCCAAAAACAACCATCAACAACAAAAAGACAGAAAAACCGGCAGTCATCACCGTCCTATATGCCGCAAACTTCGCATTGCCAATCTGATTGTAGCCATCCCTCGCGTAAAAGGAGACCGCCACGCACATTACCGTGATCACAGCCGCCACAACATACTCGATCAGCAGCTTTAAAATTCCCTGTGCCGACGCTACCCCGGCATCCCTTTTCTTTTGTCCCTTTATCACTTTGTTGCTCATATTTTGTAATTCCTTTTCCCACCCTGATTGACCCGCGCTTTGCAGCCGCTTGTTTTTCTTTGCGACTTCTATGTTAATACACATCCCCGGGTTCGTCAAATTCCCCCTTCCCCTCCTTCAGGATCTCGAAAATAACAATGAGCGCCAGAGGCCCTTTTACAATACCGCCTACACCGAAAAGTTTCATACCCGCATAAATGGAAAACAGGATCCAGACCGGTGACAGTCCGATTTTATTTCCGATCAGTCTCGGCTCCAAAAGTTCCCTTGCAAGCGCACAAATCCCATAAAGCGCCAGACACACCGCCGTTTTCACATACGCGCCGTTCAGAAGCTGCCACACGGACAGGGGAACCAGCACAATTCCCGTCCCTATAAAGGGCAGCATATCCAGAAATCCCGCCAGGATACCCAGAAATACGCCGCCCTCCACCCCGGCAATGCTGAGGGTTATGCTGCACAACACGGCAATAACCAGAAGGATCACGCCCTGCGCCTTAAAAAAGGTAACCAGATAGGACCGCACACCCTCCAGAACTGTCCATAAAAATCGGAAACTCTCCTCATTTCTCACCCATTCCACCATTTTCGTATAATCTTTTTCAAACAGAAACACCGCAATACAGGTGATCGCCAAAAAACCGACTACAGCTAAAATCCCTTTAAAACAGCTGTAGGAAGAAGAGAGAAGCTGCGGCACTACCTGAATCTGCACATTTTCCATAATGACCGTCATCTGCTCAATCACATAGTTCTCAATCCGCTCTCCTTCCCAGCCAAATCTCCCATCCAGCTGGCAGCAGCACTGGTGAAAAAACATTTCCGCCTGCCGCTCCACCTTCTCACAAAAAGATGGCAGCCCCTGGAGCTGCCCCATACCAAATGCCAGAACCGCCCACAATACCGTACACACGAGGAACAGAACCGGCAGCACAATGCCGGCCGCAAGAAACTTTTTCTTAATCGGAATCTTTTTCTGTATCCGCCCTAGCAGTGGATACAGCAGTGTAATCAGTGCAAACGCCAGAAAAAAAGGAGCCGCAAGGGAAAAGATGTAGCGGAAGAAAAACCAGACCAGTGCGGAGACAAGGCATCCCTTCGTCAGCTTATTTTCCCAAAGACGCGTCATCAAGCCGTTTTTTTCTCCGAATACCATGAAACCCTGCCTCCCTTACACGCAAAGAAGCAGGAGGGGGTTCCTGCTTCTCTACTCTGATACTACAATGTTATTATTTGATTTTTGTGAAATCTTATACTTTATAATTTTTTCATATGTATGTAATTTCTTGTCTTTGTCAGTCACGCCTGCATACTTATACTCCGAAACGCGGCACCCTCCGGCCTGATTTCAAACTGCATGCGCTCCCCTGTTTTCGGATGGGTAAACGCCAGACGGTACGCACACAGAGCCGTCTCCCGGATCCCCAGTTTTTCCGAGAGGGCAAGCGTTTCCCCGTCGGCATACTTACGGTCCCCGAGAAGCGGCATGCCCGCATTCGCCATCTGTACCCGGATCTGGTGGTGCCTGCCCGTGTGAAGACGGATTCTTACGGCCGCACATTGAATCCCGCTTTCCACTCCTGCAGAGAACGGAACCTCTGGCAGGCTGTCCCGCAGAATTTCATAGGACAGCCGCGCCTCTTTCGCCTCCTTCACTTCCGAAGGCACAACATGCGAAGTATTTGTCCTGCCGTCCTTTAACAGATAGTCCACAAGCTCTCCCGCCTGCTGCATATCTTTTCCACAGGCCAGCGCAAGGTATTCCTTTTCCATTTCCTCCCCTGCCGCCTGCCTGCTTAAGTCCGCCGCGGCCTGCTTATTTTTGGCAAAAACCAAAATCCCCTCCACGGGCTGGTCCAATCGGTGGACCACACCCACGCAGGGGGACTTCCCGGCGCCGCTCTTCTTTGACACCAGATAATTGGATATTTCACTCACCATGTCCGCCTGCCCGACCCGCGCTGTCTGGGTAGCGATTCCAGCAGGCTTATGGCAGACAATGATGTCGCTATCCTCGTAGAGGATTCTGTTTTGATTCATGGTTTTCCCTTCTTTGGCACCAGTTAAATTTTAAACCGGTATCCAATGCCCCAGATGGTCTCGATATACTGCGGCTTCGCGGTGTCAAACTCGATCTTCTCGCGAATCTTTTTGATGTGCACGGTGACGGTTGCAATATCGCCGATGGAATCCATATCCCAGATCTCGCGGAACAGTTCTTCCTTCGAGTACACATGGTTGGGATTTTCCGCAAGGAAAGTTAAGAGGTCAAACTCCTTGGTGGTAAAAATTCTCTCCTCCCCGTCCACGTAAACCCGTCTGGCAGTCTTATCAATCTTAAGCCCCCTGATCTCTATGATGTCATTGACCTTCTGGTTGCTTCCGACCAGTCTGTCATAACGCGCCATATGCGCCTTCACTCTTGCCACGAGCTCCGAAGGGCTGAAAGGCTTCGTCATGTAATCGTCGGCGCCCAGACCCAGTCCCCTGATCTTGTCAATGTCATCCTTCTTGGCAGATACCATGATAATCGGGATATTTTTCTCCTCGCGGATCTGTTTGCACACCTCGAAACCGTCAAGTCCCGGCAGCATAAGATCCAGAATCACAAGGTCGAAGTTTCCTGAAAGCGCTGTCTCCAGTCCCTTATCCCCGGTGTTCTCAATCGTCACCTCAAAATCGCTCAGTTCCAGATAATCTTTCTCCAGATCTGCAATTGCCTCTTCATCTTCCACAATTAAAATCTTACTCACTGTCTTTTCCTTTCTCCCAGTCCTGTTCCGGCCCGCTAAGCCATTTCCGTATCACAAAATGCATGCAGGTTCCTTCATGTTCCC
This sequence comes from Lachnospiraceae bacterium UBA7143, assembly GCA_002491905.1. Taxonomy (GTDB): domain Bacteria; phylum Bacillota; class Clostridia; order Lachnospirales; family Lachnospiraceae; genus UBA3282. Next base: position 51,950 of record DKWV01000024.1, read on the forward strand.
TGCTGGTGGCCCAGATATAGCCGCCGTGGTCTTCTATGATCTTCTTCACAATAGACAGCCCGATTCCGCTGCCTCCCTGAGAGGAATTGCGGGATGCGTCGGTCCTGTAAAACCGTTCAAATATATTCGGCAGATCCTTGGCCGCGATACCTTTTCCGTTATCCTCTATCTCCACGCGGATGGAATCCACCTCGTCCAGAATGCGGATATCTATGACACCCTGTTCCTTATCCAGATATTTTACGCTGTTGCCAATGATATTATTGATTACCCGTTTCAGCTGTTCCGGATCGGCAATGATCTGGGTGGACGGTTCCACCAGATCCTCATAATTCAACTGGATATTTTTTGACTCTAAGTCAAGCCCCACTTCCTCCACGCAGTCCCCGAAGTACTCTGCCACGTTGATGCGGTGGAAATTATAGGGGATGCGGTTGTTGTCAATGCCGGAATAGGTAGTAAGCTCGTTGATCAGCCGGTCCATGTCATTGGCCTTATTGTAGATGGTCTTGATATATTTATCCATCTTCTCCGGCGTGTCCGCCACCCCGTCCATGATGCCTTCCACATACCCTTTAACCGCGGTGATGGGCGTCTTCAGGTCATGGGAAATATTGCTTATCAGTTCCCGGTTTTTCTTTTCATGCTCAAACTTTTCATCCAGGGATTCCTTCAGCCGCAGCCTCATATCTTCGTAGTTGCGGTAAAGCTCGCCGATCTCCCCCTTCTCTTCCGTAGTCAGCATGTATTCCAGATTTCCCTCTGCAATATTCTGCATCGCCGTATTCAACTGGTTAACCGGAGTAAAAATGCCTCTCTGAATCCAGTGTGTCAGCAGATAACTGGTGAATATGAGTACCAGAATAAACGCCAGCGCCATCCTGTGAAGAGCCTTCCGGGAGAGCAGGGAGCTGACGCTTGTGACAACAAAAAAACTGCCTTCACTGCCATCCGAAAAACGAAAATCCACCTCTTTGACAAGCTTCTTGATATCGTTGTAATAATAACCCGCCTCAGAGCCGGGCATTTCGTTGCCGTACTCCGGCAGTGCAGAAAAAATTTTTCTGGCGGCATTATTATTTCCTGTATAGTAAAGCTCATCGCCTTTCCGAACTATAATATAGGAGGACTTGTCTTTCAAATCCTGGGTAATCCCGTCCAGATAATCCGTATCCTCCAGCCGGGAAGGATCCTCCCTCATCTGCTGTCTTACCTTCTCCAGCACCTCCTCCGAAATGCGGCTGTAGTTTTCTATCGTATAAATAAAGGATGCGTTATCCCTGTCCAAAAATCCAAACGGCGTCTCCGCGTCCTCAATACGACTGCCCACCAGTAAAAGTGCGGCGGCAGTCAGTAAAAGCGGCAGCAGCACAATGGTCAGCGAGGTGATCAGGAGCCTTGTCCTAAATTTCACTGAAAAACTTCCTTTCCCTACATGATAATCTGTTAGAATATATCATATCACACTTTAATATCTACAAAAATAAAACATCTCCGATAATCTTATAAAAAATTTATAAATTTCAAAATCCGGATTGACACGTCCATTTAATTTGCTATAATGGGATTGTAAAATAGTAATGATTCCTATTTTACTCCAAAAGATAACTGACGAATCAGGAGGGATTGCCATGACGGTGAAATACAGTCGGCAGAGGCAGGTTATTTATGACTTTCTGATGAGCCGTAAGGATCATCCCACCGCCGACGTTGTTTACAGAAACGTCAGGCAGGAACATCCGAATATCAGCCTCGGAACCGTCTACCGCAACCTGACGCTTCTCGCGGACAGGGGTGCGATACAGAGGTTGCAGGTAGGCGACGGCGTCGACCATTTTGATGCGGATGTTTCCCAACACTGTCATTTCGTCTGTTCCGGGTGCGGCAGTGTGACAGATTTGCAGCTTGACTGTCTGAAGGACATGCTTGCCGATGCCCGGAGGAAATTTAGCGGCAGGATAGAAAGGCAGTCCACCTGTTTCTACGGACTTTGCGGAAACTGTCTCGGTAAATCCGTCGACATTTCGGAAGAGAACGCATGAATCCGGCTTTTGCCGTGCAAATTGGTTATCATGCTAATAAACCCATATATTATGGGTAAAAATATCAAAAAGAAAAGGAGAACACACTATGAAATTTGTATGTCAGGTATGCGGTTATGTTCATGAAGGAGACTCTGCACCGGAGAAATGCCCTCAGTGCGGCGCGCCGGCTGAAAAATTTACGGCACAGAGCGGTACGATGGAATGGGCGGCAGAGCATGTGGTAGGCGTAGCGAAGGGTGTCAGCGAGGATATTATGGCTGACCTGAGAGCAAACTTCAACGGTGAGTGCACCGAGGTTGGTATGTACCTTGCTATGGCGAGAGTTGCCCACAGGGAAGGTTATCCCGAGATTGGCCTGTACTGGGAGAAGGCTGCATGGGAAGAGGCGGAGCATGCCGCTAAGTTTGCTGAACTGCTCGGCGAAGTAGTGACCGACTCCACCAAGAAGAACCTGGAGATGAGAGTTGAGGCCGAGAATGGCGCAACTGCAGGTAAGTTTGATCTTGCAAAGCGTGCGAAAGCCGCTAATCTGGACGCGATTCACGACACCGTTCACGAGATGGCAAGAGATGAGGCAAGACACGGCAAGGCGTTTGAAGGACTGTTAAAGAGATATTTCGGTTAATTTCCGCATATCTATAAAATACAAAGGAGGAATGTGATATGAAAAAATATTTCTGTAATCCCTGCGGCTATACTTATGATCCCGCAAAAGGTGATCCGGAGCATGGTATCAAGCCCGGCACAGCATTTGAAGATCTTCCGGCAGACTGGTGCTGCCCGATCTGCGGCGTGACCAAGGATATGTTTCAGCCGGTTATTGAAAATTACAACTAAATATCACATAAAGAGGGACATCCTGCACCAGGATGTCCTTTTTCTGTTTTATCCCCGTTTTTTTGGGCATACTGTATGAAGTACCTTTTAAAAATTTATTGATTTTGCCTATTTACATTTGAGAAAACGCTGGATATTATATTTTCACAAAATATCAATTTCTGTATCAATAATAATTAAGGAGGTGACGGGATTATGCAGCAGGTAAATGTCAAATTCAATGATGTAAATCAAATCAGAAAATTTGTGGATGTAATTGATAAGATTGATTCTTGCTTTAATCTGGGGGAAGGCCACAGGGTCGTAGACGCTAAGTCCATCCTTGGCGTTATGGCGCTTGATCTGACCCGGCCGCTCCGGCTCACTTACGATTCAGATGACGAAGGGATCAGGGAGAAATTAACTCCCTTCATATATTGAATACACAGGAAATGCACAGGTCGCACGACGGGTAAGGGGGAACCCCCTTACCCAATTTCTATGCCAGCTTACAGATACCCCTTACGCTTAAGCCACCCCACGGAATGCCGCAGCGCCTCAACCGTCTTCGTCTCTACCACACACCGGCAGCCGGCAGTCTCGGCCAGTCCGATCCGCTGTGCCAGATCAATCTCACCCGTGCCCAGTGTCCGATGATTCTTACTTCCCTGCGCATCGTGAATGTGGAAATGGATCAGCCGCTCCCTGCGCTCCATCAGAAACGCCTCGTCTATATTCCCGCAGGCGTGGGAATGCCCAATATCCCATGTCAGCGCAAACATCCCACTCTGTAACAGATAGTCGATGGCCTCCTTCTCAAAATCCTGATAGCCGTCCGTATTTTCAATACTTATTTTCACGCCGGAATTTCCCGCCGTTTTCTCGCACATTTCCCGAAACTGCACAAAATTTTCCATGTATTCTTTCCGATATTCCCTGAACAGATGCACCTTTCGGTCCGGCAGCGTAACTTTAATCCCGTGATTCATATGCATGTTCAGCAGCGGCGCGCCGATTTCTTCCGCCACCCTGAGCATCCGCTCCACTGTTTCCCTATAGGCATCCGCCACAAGCGGATTAAAATCGCAGACATTCAGATTTTCATCCAGATGAATGGTAAAATAAATCCCGTTTTCCAGCGCCAGTTTTTTCAAGTATGCCGTTTCCATAAGCTGCGGCACCTGATACATTGGAAAATTCATATTCAGCTCTACAAACTGCAGTCCCAGTTCCCGGCACAGGGCAATGTTTTCCTCCAAGGTCCGATTCTCAATCAATGTGGGCATCCCAAAATCCATATAATCCTTACACTCCTATCCCATTTTTTGTTCCCATTATACACCCCGGACCGCCCTGCCGCCAGTTTATAATCTCTTTATAAACAGTTTATTTTTCATTAATTGATTTTCTGTTCTACTAGTTGTATAACATATATAAATAAAGAAACAGTTATCAATTATGAATCGAATCTCCTGATTCGGCCATACTGATACATTATCTGCAAAATATAAAAAGGAGTGATTTGTATGTTAAGACCTGCATTATTTAACAACCGTACCTATAAACCCGCGTTCTATGAAGATCCGTTTGACAGCATGTTTGACGACGCCTTCAAGAATTTCTGGGGAAACAACGAACTGGCCACCTTTGACGCCTTTAAAACCGATGTGATCGATCAGGGTGACAGCTACCTTCTACAGGCAGAGCTGCCGGGCTTCGACAAGTCGGACATCAACATTGATTTAAAGGATAACCTGTTGACCATATCCGCTTCCCACAAGGAAGAGAAGAACGAGGATAGCAAGGACAAATACATCCGCAGAGAGCGGTATTACAGTTCCTACTCCCGGAGCTTCCGCGTAAGCGACGTGGAGCCGGGCGACATTGACGCTTCCTACAACAACGGCATTCTGGAGGTAAAGTTCCCCAAGAAAGAGATTGCCGCCAAGGAGGAAGTGCAGAGAATCGAAGTAAAATAATCATAGAAAATCTTATTCCCCATAAGGAAACGGCAGGGCGATTTTTACATCCGTCCTGCCGTTTTCGCGTATACAGACCCGCATTTGAATGTTTGCTGCTATCGAAGCCTGCGGACCGCGCGGCTACATCATCCTTACTGCACTTCCTCTACCAGTTCCAGAAATTCTATTTTATAGCTGTCCTTCAAATCCAGTTTTTTGATCGTTCTTCTGACATTTTCTATCGACGCGTCTTCCGGGTACTCGCTGTGGGAGGCAAGCAGACCGAACTCCGCCACCGCCGCCGCGAAAAGGAAATCATTGGAAGGCTTCTCCTGATAGCTGTCATACCCGACAGGATACTCTAACAGCTCGCTTCTGCTCCCCGCCGGCTTTTTGTAGCGGATGCTGACTGTCAGCCATTCTTTGTATTTCTGATTGGCCGCAGACCCTTCGCCCGCCCTTTCTCTGTATTCGCTGCCATATTTCAGATCATCTATTTCACTCTTTGTCATGCCGTGGTGTAACGGCTCCCTCAGTATGATCTCATACAGCGCCGTCACGCTGTGTCCGGCTCCGATTTCCCCGCCATCTTTCGTATCGTCACTAAAATCTTTTCTGTCTAACGCCCTGTTATCATATCCCAGCAGACGGTAAGCCTCCACCAGCTCCGGGTTGAATTCCACCTGGAGTTTCACATCCTTACAGACCGTGAGGAGCGTGGCGGTCATCTCCTCCAAAAGCACCTTTCTCGCCTCCTGCATACAGTCTATGTAGGCATAGTTGCCGTTTCCCTTATCCGCCAATGTCTCCATCTTGTTATCTTTGATATTGCCTGTTCCGAAACCCAGCACCGAGAGGAAAATTCCCGATTCCTTTTTCTCAGAAATCAGTTCTTCCAGCTCCTCCTCACTGGTCATGCCAATGTTCAGATCGCCGTCTGTAGCCAGGATAACGCGGTTGTTCCCGCCTTTGATAAAGTTTTCCTCCGCCAGCGCATAAGCCGTCTCAATTCCCCTGCTGCCCCAGGTGCCGCCGCCGGCTTCCAGACCGTTAATCGCCTTCTTTATCTTCCGCTTTTCACTTCCGGCTGCCCCCTGTAACACCACCGTATCCTCCGAAGCGTAGGTCACAATGGAAATTCTGTCTTTGCTGCTGAGTTTTTCCGTAAGCAGCGTAAAAGCCTCCTGCAAAAGCGGCAGCTTGTCGGGCTCGTCCATAGAGCCGGACACATCCAGCAGAAACACCAGATTCGATACCGGAGCCTGATCGTAACTGATATCCTCCGTTTTAAGGCCGACCATCAGAAGCTCCGCTTCCTCATTCCAGGGACACCGGCCGATCTGCGTCGTCACCCCGAATGGTTCCTGCCCCGCCGGTTCCTTATAATCATAGGAAAAATAATTGAGCATCTCCTCAATTCTTACCGCCCCCTCTGGCAAATCTTCCAGATCATAACCGTCGCGGATCAGACGGCGCAGATTGCTGTAAGAGGCCGTATCCACATCTGCGGAAAAAGTAGAAAGCGGCTGCGCCATCACGGAAAAGAAGCCCTGTTCTTCCCACTGGCTGTACTCCTCCTGATTTTCGGCGTCATATGCCTCCCCGTCCGGGAAATCATAGCAGGAACCGAGATATCCGTCCGGGGCCTCTCCTTTGGCGTACAGATCCCCATTCAGATCCTCCATGCCGCTCATCTTCCATTCATCCGCCGCCATGTCGGGCGTTCCCGCAGTCCCCGCGTAGTTCTTCACGGCGTCGTCTGCCGCTTCAGTCAGCGCTCTCTCCTCTTCACCGACGGTATTTTCTGCCGCGCCGCTTTCCCACATATCTGCCATTTCTGATGGGCTTTCCGCACCTTCAACCGCCGTTTCTTTCTCTGATGCCCCGGCCTCCGCCTCCGTCCACGGCATCACATCCGCCTGCGGCGTTTTCGACGTATCCATCTGTCCGCCGCATCCCGTAAGCAGCAGGATTCCCGACATGCCTAATACCAACGCTTTTTTCCTGTTCTTTTTCATACTTTTTCCTCCATTCCCGAGCGGTTTCCGCTCCGATCCTTCCCGGACACAATGGTTCTCCGTTCGTGCCCTTCTATCCTTAATACCCTTTATGGAAGAAAAAGGTTGCGTCAGTCATCACTTTATTTCCAACAGTTTCTGATACCCCGCCTCCAAAAACGTCTCCGCATCTTCCGCCTCTCCGCGAATCACATACCTGTCTCCGTCTTTAGTCTCCACATAGGCTGCCCACTCGTTCTCTTCCTTCGCGAGCTGAAAGGTTTCCCCTTCAAAAATCCGTGTTTCGGTGTCGGGATACCCGCAGAAATCCGGCCGTCTTATCACTTTCTCTATGGTAATATTCTCTGCATCCGCCGCACCCCCGCTCTGCGCTCCACTGTCGGCGGGAGCCGCCTCATCTTCGGCCAGGCTCTTCTCCGCATTGTTAAGTTTCCTCTGCTGCTCTCCCTGTTCCACCTCTTTCGGCTCCGACTTTTCTGAAAATACATCATCCGCTGCCGCCACAGATTCCGACAGATCCTCCCTCCCGTCCACTGCCGCGGGAGCCGCCGCCATATCCGCCTCGGCAGACATCATCTCATCTGCAAACGCCTCCTCCGCAGTCTCCGCCGACCCTTCCGAATCCGCTGCCGCACCAGTCGCAGCCATTCCCGCATCCAGATCCTCTCCGCCGGACATTTCCGCGGATTCCATTTCCACTGCCATCTCCTCATAGGCAGGACTGGAATCCATATTCCCGGACTTAAGCCCTCTCATCGTCAGAGATACCGACACCAGAATGAGCAGCGCGGCGGCAGCCGTCAGCGGATAAACCCACTTTCTAAAATCAAAATGTCTCCCGTATTTCCTGTCACGGGCAGGCGCCGTCTGCCCGGAAGCCGTCGACATTTTTCCCGTTTCCGACCCCGCTGTCTGCGTCTTAAACTCTCGCCGGATCCGCGTCTCTTCCTCACGCATCGCCGCCTTGGTTTTTGCAATCAGCGCCGCAGGCGCATGTATCTGTTCTGTTTCTTTTTTATATTGCTCTCTGTATTGATCCGTCATCGTCTATCTGTTTCCTCGTTCTATTTATAAGGTGTCCTACTATCCCGATTCCTGCTGCAAAATCTCTTTCAGCATCTCTCTCGCCCGGTGGAGCTGCGACTTGACAGTGCCCTCCTTCTGCCCGGTCTGTTCGGCAATCTCCGTAACGGAAAGCTCTTCATAATAAAACAGGTGCACCGCCAGCCGGTATTTGGGAGGGAGCTTATTCACCGCCCCTCTTACGGGGTGCTCTTCCGGCGGCTCATACGCATCTTCCCCTCTGATCTGTGTCTCGTCCTCACAAAAAACCACATTTTTATTCCAATACAGATCAAAATGTTTCTTCGCACAGTTAATCGTCACCCGGATCAACCAAGCCTTCACATGCTCCCAAGACTCCAGTTTTTCCACATGGCTGACCAGACGGACAAAAACCTCCTGAAAGAGATCGTCCGCATCAGTCTTATTTTTCATCTGTGACAGCGCCAGACGGTACACCATATCCGCATACCGGTCTATCGCTGCCTCCGCCGTTATCTGTTCCTCTTTTGTCATATATGACCTCTTTACATCAACCTGTCTGCCCGGAACAGACAAGGTTCTCTATTCTTAATACCTCTCACCTGTCAAACCGGTTTCATTTTTCACTGTCCGTCAAAAGAAATAAAGCGGCCAGTTTTCACTGAACCGCATATCTTAAGCCCTCACATTTCGGCAGATTCACCGAGAGTTCCCGCCTTACATGAGTATCCGCATAAGCCTCGTCCGTTTTATTGAAATAGTCATACTGGCCACCCTCCGTGTCATCCCAGGTTACATCCACATTGTAATACCCGTCGTCTAGTCCGACAATATTCCAGGCGTGGTCCGTCCCCGCGTAGCCCGTGCAGTAGAAGCAGGGAATCCCCAGCCGCTGCATCAGATACTGGTACGCACGGGCGTATCCCGCGCACACACTCTTGCCGTCCACCAGCGCGCTGTAGGCGCTCTGGTTCTTATCCGCACCCTTTTCGTACTCCACCCGCTCGATAAGGATATCGTGCAGCCGCCTTTCTTTCTCATTGACACTCAGACCCTGCACCTGGGACAAAATCTCATTGGTGATATTATAAAAAGTCTTTGAGGACGCGGTAAGCTCCTCCAGCGTCATATTGAACTCCAGTTCCAGCTCAGCACAGATTTTGTTCTGGTCATATTTGCAGGTAAATACGGTGTTAAGCCAGAAAAGCTCAGGATGGTCATTGTATACCGCCATAATCACATCCTTCAGTTCAGATACCGGCACCGCCTCAATCGGCACAAAAGCCGCGTTGTACGCGGCTGCGTTGGCATAAATCTGCCGGTAAAGATGCTGTCCCTTCGGATCCAGCATCTGATAATAAGGGTAGAAAATAGAATCAAAAGACAGGTTGTCCCCCGTCTCGCCATAGCCTAAATCACTGGTGTACTCGCCGCCTTCCGCATCGGGCAGCTCCTCGGATTTCTCCGTGATGGGCTGATATCCGGATTTACCGCTGACAGCCTCGGGAACCTTCACATCCGACTCTGCCGGCGGCTCATAACCGTTCATGCCCCTGACGCGCTCCCCGCCTGATCCCGTATTAGAACCGCCTCGCTCCGGCTCCTCGGGCTGACGCTGTACACTCTGCCCGGAATCTGTCTCCCCGTCTTCTTCCAGCAGGGCCGAATTGTCCTCCGACTCCGCCTCTGATGACGTATCGGACGGCGCATCATAAAGCGCCGACTCTTCCTCCGGCAAAAATTCCTCCGATTCTTCCTCCGTCTCTTCCCCCTGCGAGGGAAGCCCGGCCCCCGAAACCAGGGAGGACAGAGTCTCCGTAATCCCGGGATTTATGGCCGACAAAATAATAAGCGCGCATAATAGAGCGGCTAATACCCCTATCCCTGTTATGATTTTCTTCAGAATATTCATGGCAATGATATCTTTCCCTGTCTGTTCGTCTCCGTTTACAGTTAAGCAAAGTATATCACCCCCACTCGGATTCTACAAGAAAAACCGCTTAAATCACATAGTCGTAATCCCGAATGATCCTGCGGAGAAACTGTCTCGTTCTCTCCTCCTTCGGCGCTGTGAATATATCCCCGGCGGAGCCCTCCTCCACAACCACGCCGCCGTCCATAAAGACAACCCTGCTTGCCACTTCCTCGGCAAATTTCATCTCGTGGGTCACGATGACCATTGTGATTCCTTCCTCCGCCAGTTCTTTTATGACCTCCAGTACGCCGCCGACAAGTTCCGGATCCAGCGCCGAGGTTGGCTCATCAAGAAGTACGATATCCGGCTTTACCGCTACCGCCCGGGCTATCCCCACCCGCTGCTGCTGGCCGCCGGAGAGCTGCCCCGGATAGTAGTCGCAGCGCTCTGAGAGCCCCACTCTGGCGAGCGCCTCCCTGGCAGTCTTCTCCGCCTCGCGTTTCGGTACCTTCCTCGCCACCGTCAGCCCTTCCATGACATTCTCCAGGGCCGTCTTGTTGCGGAATAGGTTATAGTTCTGGAAAACAAAGGAAATTTTCTTTCTGATCAGCGATACTTCCCTGCGGCCCGCCTTATTTAAATCCAAATGAAGCTCTCCCCAGTCCATGCTTCCCTCATCCGCTCTCTCCAGAAAGTTCAGGCTGCGCAAAAAGGTAGTTTTGCCGGATCCGCTGGGGCCTAAAATGACTATCACATCCCCCTGCCCGACAGACAGGGACACCCCTTTCAACACTTCATTTCCCTGAAAAGATTTATGTACATTCCTGATTTCCAGCATATTTATGCCTCCGCCGCTTTTTCTCTCACCCATTTTAGTCTCTCGATATCAATATCACTCGGCACTGTGCAGTCCGCCCCGATAATGACCCCTTCCCTGCCGGTTTCCGCAAGCAGTTTTTCCACATATCCCTCAATCTCCTGTCTCGTCCCGGAGTAAAGCAGTCCTTCCTTTACATTGTCAAAGCCGCCGATAACCGCCTTCCCGCCGAAAAATTTCTTTCCCTCGGCAAGCCCCAGATTTTCCGCATGGACTGCCCAGTTTACTACTTCCACGGGATAGTCCTGATAGACGGAGAGAATATTTTTATTTCCCGCATAGCCGCAGATGTGAAGAATGTTGTCGGGGCTTACCTTCTCCGCCGTCTCCAGCACCCTGACCTCACTTGGCGACACGAAAGCGGAATAGATCTGGGCAGGAACCGCGCGGTCCGGATTGTTGACACTCAGGTAAATACCGTCTGCCAGACCCGGCTTCACTACGCGCTTTGTCAGAGTATTCAGGCCCTCCGCCAGCACATCCAGGGCATAGGCCACGGCCTCCCCATCCTGTTCAAGGAATGTTTTCAGCCGCTTAAGCCCCAGAGGTCTGCTGCCCGCGGGCGACAATCCCGACAGCAGCTGGTTGAAAGGTGAAAATTCATTGAAAAAGAGAAGCGTATCCTCTCCGAAGATTTCCCGCACGCCTTTTACCAACTCTTCATTTCTGTCATAAAAAGGATGGTCCCCGGGCAGCGCCTCCAGCTTTCTCAGATCCGCCGCCGTCTCCACGCCGGTAAAGTCATAGGGCAGGAAAAACAGCCCGTCCGTCATAATTTTCACAAAATCAGGGTCAAAAGCTTCCTTAAACTTTCTGTGTCCCTCCAGATTCTTCCGAAGAAGCTCCGGGCGCTGCAAAGCCGCGTTAAACTCATCCCCTTCCAGAAAATGATGCCAGAACCCCACCGGGATCCGCTCCGTCTTTTCATTGTGAAACGCCTTTAATACCAGTTCTCTCTTTGTACTCATAACTTAATCTCCTCTCAATCAACCAAAACACGCCTTCTATAGAAAGGCACAACAGTATGTAAATAACCAAAATTACGGTGTATGCCTCCGCATACCGGTAGTTCAGCGCCGCACCGAGCTTTGCCGTCTGGGTCAGATCCTTCACCGTCATCATAAAGGCCAGCGAAGTATTCTTCACCAGCGCCACCATCAGATTACAGAGGTTTGGAACCGCTCCCCGCAGCGCCTGAGGCAGCACAATCCTCGTATAAGCCTGAAATCCGCTTAAACCGACGCCATATGCCGCTTCCATCTGCCCTTTGTCCACCGCTCCGATGGCAGAACGGAATACTTCGGTAAGAAAGGCAATGGCGGACAGGGTAAAGATAAAGTAGGCGTAGGCAGCTCCCGGAATACTGCGGTACACATTAAAACTGCTTCCGATGGCCTTAAAAAAGGCTGCCAGCTGTCCCGGCAGGGTATTATACAGAAGCAGTACCAGCACTACCGTGGGCATACCCCGGATCAGAGAAACGTAAAAGGATGCAAATTTTCCCCAGAAGCGCACCTGTCTGATCTGTGCAAGCGCCAGAAGAAACGCAAACACGGAACCGGCCAAAAACGGCACCAGCGCAAGACTCAGGGTGAGCGGCAGCGCCTTCACCGCATTGATAAAGGTCTCTGTCATAAAGGATGTACTAAGCTTCATCCCATCCCTCCTCTCTGCAGCCTGCGGGCCAGTCTCCCAAACGCTTTCTGTGTCCCCAGGGATAAAATCCAATAAATCAGGGCCAGAGCCAGATACGTCTCCATCACATAGGCGCCGAGATTCATGGAAATCAGATATGAAGCCCGTCCCGTGATATCCACCACTCCGATGGAATAGGCCAGGGCTCCGTCTTTTAACATACTGACCGTCGCATTCCCCAGCACCGGGACTGCAACCGCAGCCGCCTGGGGCAGCACAATGCGGTAAAATCCCTGAACCGGCGTAAGCCCCACCCCGACTGCCGCCTCCATCTGCCCCTTGTCAACCGACTGCCAGGCTCCCCGCATCATCTCCGCCAACCCTGCGCCGTGCAGAAGGCTCAGTGCAATGACCGCGAAATAGACCGCACTCCAGGAATCTATGTCGGCTCCTGTCAGATTTTTCACCAGAGCAGGCCCACCGTAATAAACCACAAACAGAAGGACAATGGGCGGCACACATCGCATCAGGTTCACATAGCCCTTGCTGACACCCCTCCAGAGCGCATGCCTGCTCAGGGTTCCCGCCGCCGTCACCGCACCGAGCGCCAGACCAAAAAACATGGAAAAAAACGCTATGGAAAGGGTCGTCCCCAGATAAGGCAGGAGTTCTATAAAATGATGTAAAAATACAGTAACGTCAAAACTCATATCGCGCCCCATTCTGCCGCTTTTCGGCGGCGCCTGATTCTGTATCTGCTACTCAAATACACCCAAGCCGTCCCTTCCATATTGGGAAATATAATCCGCGCCGTAAAGCGTCTCCTGCAGATAGTTTGTGTAGCCGCTCTCCCAGATCTGATCGATCACTGTGTCGAAAGCGTCCGCCACGTCTTTATCTTCAAGGCTGAAAATCACGTAAGTGGGAATCGCCGCGCAGGGCGTCCAGGTCAGCGCATCGGCATATTGATGTGCCGGACCGTCCCCGGCTTTTACAATACTGTTGAAACTCACTTCCAGACCGAAATAGGCGTCATACCGCCCCTCAGCTACCCATGCATAGGCATCCGTTTTGCTCGCAAGCGTCCCTGTCTCAAATTCCCACGCCTTATCAGGATGGGCATCGCACCAGTTCTTTAACACCGTATAATGTCCGTCGCCCGGATCAACAGGTACCACCAGGCCACCTGCGTCAGACAGGGAGGCGAAATCATGGATTTTTTCCAGATCCTCCGTGCGCACCGTCAGTCCCGTAACGCTCAGACCCAGATTTTTCTCCGGAAAGGAAAAAATTTCCCTTCTCTCAGCCGTCTGGAACCAGTTTCTCACTGCGCCGTTAAACTTACCTGTCTGAACGCCCAGCAGCAGATCGTCACCGCCCTGGGACGGCACAAACTCAAATCGGTAGCCGGGCAGCAGAGCGTCCACCGCTTTCAGCACCTCGATATCATAGCCCGATACATCCCCGTTTTTTGTTGTGTAGGAAATAGGATAGCCAGCATACCCGTAGGCAATCTTAATGACCCGAGCATCCGCCGCATCCGGCTGCGCCTCAATCCCCGCATACTCCAGATACGACTTCACACCGTCGTATTCCGTGTTTCCAAACGATTCATCCTCCTTAGCTGAAGCGGCTTCCACTGACGATGCCTGCCCCACTTTCACGGATGCCGTCCCGCAGCCGGTAAGTCCCGCCACAGCCGTAAAAGTCAGGCTCAAAGCCAATGTTCTATTGATTAGCGTGTTTATCTGTCTTTTCCTCATTTTCGTTTTTTCTCCTTCAAATTTCTTCATTTTCGGGCGCAAAAAAACAGGCCTGAAGCCTGTCGCGTCCTCTCATATTACAAGGTTCCCCGAACTCACTTCTTATCCATACTACATCTTCTGTTTTTCGCGCAGCAACACATACCGCAGCAGAGCTTTGACCCCTGACACATACACATCATCCGATTTTGCATCATGATTGTTTTTTTCATAAGTCTTTCTCCTTTTCATAGTATTCATACTTAATTACTATGTATTAGTTTAAATGTATACTACTCCTTATTCCCCAGTATGTCAATAGGTTTTTTATATTTTTTACCGAACAAAAAGGAGCTCCCCTGTTTATCCCGGAAAGCCCCTTTTTTCATAATCAGCTAAACTGTAAAAACCCCTGTTCCCTGCGGTTCTCGTGTCTTAAGATAATAGCCGACGTCGCCGGCAGCGTCACCTTCACCTTCCCTGCAATAACCGGATACTCCTTCGGCTCTGTGAAATATCCCTCCGCCGTCGTCAGGATCAGACGGCGGAGCGCACACTCCTTCGGTATGCCCAGATACCAGACCGACACTTCCTTCGTAATCTCATAATCATTGTTATTGACAAGAATCAGCGATTGTCCTTCCCTGGTAAACCTGCCGTAGCCGATCACGTTGTAATCCGCTTCCGCATATTTGAGGGAGCCAGTCAGAAATTCCTTATGCGTCTTGTGGATACGGATAATCTCCTTATGAAAAGCAATCAGTTCCTGGTCCTCATGTCCCCAAGGATAGGTGCGCCTGTTGTCCGGGTCAGTAAAACCGCAGACACCTGCTTCATCCCCATAATAAATCGTAGGCGCGCCGGGCCAGGTCATCTGGATCACTACCGCTTCACGCAGCACCGCCTTGTTGACACCTTCGTTCGCCGCCTGCGGACCAAGGGTGTTCGTCCGGCCCACCTTGTGGTTCGTTCTGGTGAGGAACCGGGAATGATCGTGATTGGACAGCTCGTTCATGGCCACCAGCAGGGACGGCATGGAAAAGGCCGCACAGTGGTGCCTCATCGCCCCCCAGAAGCTGTCGGCATTGCCCCTCATATCCTCCCGGTAATCGTCGCTGTGCTTCTGCATCCCCGTCAAAAACCAGGTCACCGGCTCCATAAAGGCATCATAATTCATGACTGTATCCCACTCCTGCCCCTGCAGCCAGTCCAGAGGACTGCCATAGTGCTCTGCGAGAATAATTGCATTGGGGTTGGCCGTTTTAACAGCCTTGCGGAATTCCTTCCAGAAAAGATGGTTAAACTCCGGGCTGTGGCCCAGATCCGCCGCCACGTCCAGACGCCAGCCATCCGCATTGTAAGGCGGGGATACCCACTTTTTTCCGATATACAGCACATAATCCAGAAGCTGCCTTGAATTTTCATAATTCAGCTTCGGCAAAGTGTCATGTCCCCACCAGCCGTCATAAGAGCCGTTGTAGGGAAATTTTGACTCATCGTAAAACTGAAAGTAATTGTGGTAGGGGCTGTCTTTATCAATATAGGCACCCTTTTCATACCCGGGCGCGTTCTCATAGATCCGTTCCCTGTCCAGCCATTTGTTGAAAGAGCCGCAGTGATTGAACACGCCGTCCAGAATCACCTTCATGCCCCTTCTGTGCGCTTCCTTCACCACCTCGGCAAAAAGCTCATTGCTGGCCTCCAGATTTTCCCTATTGGAAATACGGTCGATATATCTGGTGGCAAAGCGGTTTTCCGTCTGCCCGTCCTCCAGCAGATCTCCCTCGTCGTGCACAATCCTGCCGAAGTGGGGATCGATATAGTCATAATCCTGAATGTCATATTTATGATTAGAGGGCGACACGAACAGAGGATTAAAATAAATTACATCTACACCCAGATCCTGCAGGTAATCCATCTTGTCGAGCACGCCCTGCAGATCCCCGCCGTAAAATTCGCGCACACCCATAGCCGCCGGGTACTTATCCCAATCCTCCACCCTGACCGTCTTATCCCCAATATACTGGTATTCGTTCGTCAGTACATCATTAGTTGGATCTCCGTTATAAAAGCGGTCCACATATATCTGGTAAAATACCGCGCCCTTCGCCCAGTCAGGCGTCTTAAAGCCCGGAATCACATGAAAATTGTAATATTCGTTCGTATCTTTCGTGACGCCCCGCCTGTCATAGAAGCAGGCAATCTTTCCCGCATGCACTTCAAAATAATAACTCAGCTTCTCATTTTCCAGCTGGACCGTATGCGAATAGTAATCGAAATAGGCATCCGACTCCGTGCGGAACATGATATGCTTCTCGTTCTTACATACAAAAAACACTCTGTCAATATTATTCTTTGCGGTACGGAAGCGCACGGTCACCTCGCCGTATGCGCTCGGTTCCGCCGGTGACACGTAGTCTTCGGTCATATCTGTAAACAGCGCTTTCCTATTAAAAACCGGGCGCATACCCGCGAAGTACTGCTGATTTTTTTCTGCCTTCTGAAATTGATTGATATCCATAATCAGCCTTTCCTTAAAAACGAAAACAATATATAGATATTTTATCCTATATATTGTGGATGTGCAACCCACAATTCAGCCGGAAAGCCGGTCCGCATGAACAAAAGTAAAAAAGACAGTCGTTAAACTGTCTTTTTTAGAGAAGGTATTTCTTTCTTATGGGGTATAGCAAAAAACTATATAATGTATTGGGGGGTTACAAGTAGTATATTAGCATACCCCCTGTCTGTCTACAATACCAAGGATTCACAAATATTACAATTTTTGATGTTTGTTTTTGTGCATTTTTAACAATTACTGTGCTTCTCCCACCCTTTCGCCCGGCTCTTCGGGCTGGGGATAGTAGGTATCAAAAAGCGCTTCAAACTCCGCACGGTTGATCTTTTCCTTCTCCAGAAGAAGTTTCGCGCACTTGTGCAGCACATCCTCGTGCTCCATAATAATATCCTTCGCTTTCTGGTAGCACCTGTCAATAATCGCCTTCACTTCCCTGTCGATCTCCCCGGAAACAAGCTCACTGTGATTCTTCGCATGGGCCAGATCCCTGCCGATAAACACTTCGTCATCATCATCGTCATAGTTGATCACGCCGATATTGTCAGACATACCATAGCGGGTCACCATCCTGCGGGCCACCTTAGTCGCTTTCTTGATATCGCTGGACGCGCCTGTGGTGATATCGTCAAAGATAATCTCCTCCGCGATACGGCCGCCCAGAGAAACCATAATATCCTCGATCATCTTTCCTTTTGTAAGGAACATCTCGTCCTTTTCAGGAAGCGGCATCGTATAGCCTGCTGCCCCAAGTCCTGTAGGGATAATGGAAACAGTGTAAACCGGCCCCACATCCGGCAGCACATGAAAGAGAATCGCATGGCCGGCCTCGTGGTAAGCCGTAATCTTCTTTTCCTTCTCGGAAATAATACGGCTCTTCTTCTCCGCACCGATTCCCACTTTGATAAATGCCTTTTTGATATCCTCCTGCCGCACAAAGGCCCGCTTATCCATAGCCGCGTTGATGGCCGCCTCGTTTAACAGGTTCTCCAGATCCGCCCCCGTAAACCCGGCCGTCGTCTGTGCGATCTGCTCCAGATTGACATCATCGCCGAGGGGCTTATTCTTGGCATGTACCTTTAAAATATCCTCCCTGCCCCGCACATCCGGGGAAACCACGGTAATCTTCCTGTCAAAACGGCCCGGACGCAGGATTGCCGGATCTAAGATATCCACGCGGTTCGTGGCCGCCATCACGATAATTCCCTCATTGACGCCGAACCCGTCCATCTCCACCAGAAGCTGGTTGAGGGTCTGCTCCCTCTCGTCGTGGCCACCGCCCATACCGGTCCCGCGCCGTCTGGCCACTGCATCGATCTCATCAATAAAAATAATACAGGGCGCATGGCGCTTTGCCTCCGCAAACATATCACGCACACGGGACGCGCCCACGCCGACAAACATTTCCACGAAATCTGAACCCGAAATGCTGAAAAACGGCACGTTTGCCTCGCCTGCAATCGCCTTGGCAAGAAGCGTCTTACCGGTACCCGGCGCACCCTCCAGAAGAACGCCCTTGGGGATTCTCGCGCCCACCCTGGTGAACTTGCCCGGTTCCCTGAGAAACTCCACGATCTCCTGCAGTTCCTCCTTTTCCTCCTTTAAGCCTGCCACTTCGTTCAGGGTGATCTTATTTTCCCCACCCAGTGTAAGCCTGGCGCGGCTCTTCCCGAAATTCATCATCTTGCCGCCGCCACCGCCGGCGTTCTGGGAATTCATCATGACAAAGAAGAAAACGCAGACTACCACCACGATCAGAATCGGCAGGACGCTGTTTAAAAACCAGCTCTCTTCCGGCACGCTCTCCACGGAGCAGTCTATGCCGTGTTCCCTGACAATGCTCTCCATCTCTGCCACATCCGTCACGTAAAGGACTTTCTCTTCCCCATTTTTTAAAACCACTTCCAGGGAACCTGCGGACGTGTCCTTATTCGGGCAGACCGTCACTACCGCAACCTCGTTATTTTCCATCTGCCTTTCAAATTCGCCCCGGGTATAGCCGCTGCCCGGTACCCGCAGCGTCCCTACCCACACTGTAAGCAGCAACAGACAGATAATGATTACAAAATACAGATAAAAATTTCTACCACTCTTGTTCATGAAACACTTCCTCTACTCCGGATCCTGTCAACTCAGTCAAATTTTACAATTCCGATATAAGGCAGATTGCGGTACTTCTGATCGTAATCCAGACCGTATCCCACCACAAACTCATCCGGGATCTCAAATCCTGTGTAATCCACCTTCACGTCCACCACGCGCCTGTCCGGCTTGTCCAAAAGCGTACAGAGTTTCACATCCGCAGGCCCCCTGCTCTGCAGCATATCCAGCAGATAACTCAATGTCCGTCCGGAATCCACAATATCCTCAATCACCAGCACATGCTTATCTTTCAGGGATTCGTCCAGATCCTTCACGATCCTGACCACACCGCTCGATTTGGTATCCCCGCCGTAACTGGACACCGACATAAAATCAATGGACACCGGCACCGTGATCCGCTTGGCCAGCTCGCACATAAAAAAACTGCCGCCCTTTAAGACACACACCAGATGCACCTGCTTTCCGGCATAATCCCTGGAAATCTGATCTCCGATCTCCTGGATCCTCTTATCGACCTCCTGCTCCGTCAACAGTACTTCTATCCGTTCCGCCATCATTTCCTCCTCTTAGACGTACCTCCAGGATACGCTTTGTATTTTTCCCTACCCTGTACTGTCTGCTTACGCGGTATCCGGGCACCCAGAGAATATGGGAGCCGTCAGCCAGCAGATACATGCAGTCCCGCTTCGCTTTCGGGATTTTTTCATTGATCATATACTGCTTGACAGATTGGGTATGGAGTGCATTATCTATCGTGAGATAATCGCCTGTCCTCCTGGTCCGCAGGAGTAAAGACGTAGTTATTTTATCATAATCAAACCATTTCGTATATCTATTTTCGGGAATATTTTGTTCCTTTCTGTAGAAAAAGGACGCTGCCGGAAGAAAGGACGTCTCCCACAAAATAAAAGTAAAGCCGCCGGTATCCGGGACGGGAAACTCCACGGGAACGCCCGGCTCAAGCGCGGACTCCGCAATGCAGATCTCCGGCAGACCCGCACACTCCACTGCCGGACTGCTGTTTTCCGCCACCTGCTGCCCCGGAGCGCTCTCCTCCTTCGTCCGCCGCAGGAACAGCGTACCGTACTCCTTGACGGCTCTGATCCCGTAAGGCAGAGAAAGCTCCTTACTGCCCTCCTTCTCCGTAAGCTCCATCAGACCGGCGATATGCCGCGCGGTAATATCTTTGCGTCGGGGTGTGATCCTTTCCAGCGCCCGCAGAAGAATGCGCCTTCTCATCGCCACATCCTCTGTCCGAAATCCGGCCAGCCGTATTGTCACTTCTCCATACAGATCCCCCGGCTCTTCATCCGAATCCGAAATCCCCGTTCCGCCTTTTTTTCTGCCAACATCCTCGCTCACATATCTGTCATAAAGTCTGTCGGTCTGTTTCTCCAGATATTTTTCAGTTTCTTCAAGAATATCCGCCAACTCTCCCATATGCGGAACCGCCCTGCCGCAAATCTCCTTCTGCGCATAGGGCAGTATATGATGCCTGATCCGGTTGCGGGCATAGGCATCCTCCCCGTTGGTGGCGTCCTCCCGCCAGGCCAGTCCCTCCGCTGCCAGATACGCTTCAATCTGTTCACGGCTCACGCACAGGAGAGGCCGGATGACGGATTCCCTCACCGGGCGAATGGACGAAAGACCTTTAAGGCCGCTGCCCCGGAACATATGAAAAAGCATAGTCTCCGCCCTGTCATCTGCATTGTGCGCCACTGCGATCCTTCCCCTGTCCCCGGCCTTTATCTCCCCGAGAACCTCCTGAAATACCTGATAGCGCAACAGACGCCCCGCCTCCTCCGGGGACAGCTTATGCGCCGCCGCATAACCCGCCATATCCACTTCCCGCAAATAAAAGGGAATACCCCACTGTCCGCACAGTTTCTCCACAAAGGCAGCGTCCTCCCCGGCCTCGGGGCGCAGTCCGTGATTGACATGCACCACCGTCAGGCGGAACGGGATCTCCTTCTGTAGCCGCGTCAGCAAATGCAGCATGCAGACCGAATCCGCACCGCCGGACACTCCGGCTGCCACGCAGTCCCCCGGCTCTGTCATTCCGTGGACATCCATATATTTTTTTACTTTTTCGTATAACTTTTCTTTCATTCCCCGCCTGTCTATCCGCCGCTCCCGGCTATAGGGAATCCTCCTGATCCCAGATCCCCGTCACAAGCACCGTCATATCATCCCGGATCCGCCCCCGGCTCTGCCCGATGGCATAAGCCAGAATCTGATTCGCAATTTCTCCCGGACTGCTGTATTCCATCCTGCCGATAATCTCTGGCAGCGCCTCCTCGCCTATGCCTTCCGAAAGCGCTTCCAGCACCCCGTCCGAAAGCATAATGATATAGTCCCCGCTCTGCAGCGTCCTGTTTTGGATTTCCGGCGCCATCTGCCAGAAGACTCCGAGAGGCAGATTCCTCGAGGAAAGCCTGTCCACCAGCCTTCCTCTCTTGATATAAGTGCTGGCTGCCCCCACCTTCACAAACTCGCAGTTCCCCGTATAAAGATCAATATCACAGACATCCAGCGTGGACATGAGCTGTTCCTGTCCCGCTGCCGCCATCGCCCCGTTTACCATCTGCACCGCGGGTTCCTTGGCGAATCCTGCCTCCAAAAGACGCTCCATCATCTCAATCACACGGCCCGATTCACGGCAGGCCTCCTCCCCGGAACCGACACCGTCCGAGAGCAGTACCAGAAGCCTTCCGATATCTGACTCATAGAAGGAATAGCTGTCCCCCGACACTTTCTCCGTCTCTTTCACCGCCTTTGCAAAGCCGGTCAGCAGATGATAGGGCGGCTCCTCCAGAAAATAGTAAGTATTGTACTCTGTCGCGAGATAAGCGGGCGTATTTTTCGCCACACAGAGCCTGCGGTTCATGGCCACCGATATGTAATCGGCCACATCCTCCGTGGAGATATATTCTGTCTCTCCGAAACGCACGCGTTTCCCGCCTGCCTGCCTCATGACAAGACTGATCTCCCGGTGGCCGTCCTCATGTTCCAGCTCCAGAAAGTCTTTCAGCATAATGCCGGACTCCTTTAACAGCGCCGCCATCTGCTTATACCGCCGTTCCCCCATAGGACGGCATCTGCAGGTCTCCCTGGCAGTCACCGCCAGAATGTGCGCCATCTCCTTTAAATGCTCCGCCAGAAGTCCCCGGCTCTCCTGCAGGCGCCGTCTGCAAAGCAGCTCCTGTCTGTCCGCAGGCTCCTCCCCGGACGGCTCGTCCTCCGCCTGTTCTTCCTCAAACAGATCAGCCAGGTCCCTAAAAGACTCCGCATAGGACAAAAGCCTCTGTCTTCCGTACTCCGGTATGATATCTATTCTGTCGTCTTCCTTTAATTTTGTCCGTCTTCTCATCGCACACCGCCTCCATATATCTACTGCCTGTCCAAACAGGTCGGGAAAGCCCGCAAAACCCGTCTTACACATATATATGAAAAGTTGATGTGTTTTATTCCAAAAATCGAGTAGGGGAAAATTTCCCCTACTCGCTGCTACCGTTCATTCATTTTTCATCCTTAAAGATTATCTCGCCCTCATACACCAGACCCAGCTTTTCCTTCGCCACTTCCTCCACAAATTTCTTGGTCTGCGTGTATTTCCCATACTCTTCAATTTCCTCGGATCTCGCTTCTTCCGCCTCTATTTCCTTTATAAGCGCCTCTTCCCGATCCATATAGAACTGGCGCTTTTCACGAAGCTCCACACTCTTAAAAGTAACCACAAGCATCATCATCAACACTACAGTGGTAACCAAAAGCATGGCCAGCCTGTTCTGACGTCTTTTGCGATATGCTGCTTTTTTTGCCATGCCCCGAAACTTACCCCTCTCCACTGCCTGTTAGTGTTTACATAAAACCATTCTAAAGGTTTTTATGAAAACCGTCAACCGTTTTTTAATAAATTCTTTACACTTTTTCAATTTTCTTCCCAGGTAAAGAACAAACGTTTTCCCCGCATAAAACAAGCGTTTCAGAGGTTTTAGCACAATTTGTAGGACGCGCAGGACAAACCACATGATCTTGTGTATACATGTTGACATAACATTTACAAAAACATCCCTGACGACCACCTTGTAAAAAAACATACCAATTGTGGCGCCGAGAACCGCAAACCACCGCAGCGTTCCATCATTCTCCCTGTACAGCATATAAAAAACGCCAATCCCACAGGCCAGCCAGAATAAAAGGTCCTCCACTGACATGAGCGCCGTCCCATGCCTAAAAAGCCTGCGAAGCACGCGGACCCAGTCATAGATGAAAGTGATAACCAGCCCCATAAGGACAGAATGTGTAAAAAAAGTAAGCTCCTGCACAATCTCCCGGCTCATATCTTACCCATCTCCCATACTTTCACACGGAGAATGCCGCTTTTTGGCATTCTCCCGAGCGAAACTTAGAACTTCTTAACGAAGCAGCCTCTGCTGCTGAGTTTTAGAAGTTCTTTTCGCTCATTTGAACAGTCTCGCCAACAGGGACTCGCCTTTTGCCCCGTACCCCGCGGTTTCTGAATAGGTAAAACTGTCAATCCGCCCGTCGATATCCACTTCGCCCTTATCCAGGGAAAGTCTGCTGACATGCAGCTCACCGCCCCGTATCATCAGCATCCCCTGCTCCGTCTCCAGCAGAATCTCATTCACATCAAAGGAAAGCACATCGTTTACGCCCGTCAGCGCACAGGTTTTTCTTCCTGTGAGCATCAGCTTATGCGGCCGCTTGCCGCCGTTATTCAGATCTTCCATACATACCCTCCTGCCGTTGCGTCCTCCCATACCCTCGATATGGTACGTGTATAACGAATATTAATTATTCGCTGTACCAGTTTAATGTATGTCTGATCTTCTCAAAATATGCCTTTCCGCCATTTAGGAAAGGTAGCGGAACAGCTCCTTCGCCTCCTCCTTGCGCACGGTCTCCTGCACATCGAGAACCTCCACCTTTACCTCCTTGTTCCCGAATTGGATCGTAATGACGTCCCCTGCCTTCACGTTCGCGGATGCCTTGGCCGGCCTGTCATTAATGAGAACCCTTCCCGCATCGCAGGCTTCATTGGCCACCGTGCGGCGTTTGATCAGTCTTGATACTTTTAAATATTTATCCAGCCGCATTTTATCCCTCCTTTTCTTACTGCTTATACACGGAAAAAGACCCGTATGCAGTGCATACAGGCCTCTTATCTGCTTCCCAAAATTCAATTATGCGTTGAGCATATCCTTTAAAGCTTTGCCAGCCTTAAACTTAGGAGCCTTGGATGCTGCAATCTTCATGACAGCGCCGCTCTGAGGATTTCTACCCTCTCTTGCCGCTCTCTTGGAAACCTCAAAGGTACCGAAGCCAACTAACTGTACCTTACCATCCTTCTTCAGCTCGTCAGCAACTACGTCCGTGAATGCCTTTAAAGCCTTCTCTGCGTCTTTCTTAGATAAGCCTGCCTGATCAGCCATTGCTGCAACTAACTCTGTTTTGTTCATTTGAACTCCTCCTCTTAAATGAGTTATCGTATTATTTTGAGGCCCCTTTTGGAAACCGTCTATACATATTTATATCTGCTTTTCCCTGGCATGTCAAGAAAAAAATGCCTTTTTTACGGCATTTTTCGGCTTTCCCTGTATTTATACACCACTGTTAAACCTATATCCATAAAAATATACCCTATTGTCAGAATATTTACTCATATTTCTCAATTAAATCATCTATTCGGTCCGCCAGCACCTGTTCCTGCGGAATCTTTGCAATTCTGGCTACGTCGCTGACCCGCAGGAGCAGATCGGAGAGAAGCGACTCCATTTTCTCATGATCCTCCTGCGGTTCACAGTCCCTTAAGGCCTGCGCCAGCTCGCAGATAGCAGCTGCATCCTGTTCAAATGTGTTCCCTCTCTCATAGTGCTTATCTATTTTCTTCAAAACTTTGACTGCCCTGGTCAGAGCCGGAAGTTCTTTCGGAATCTCCTTTAAAGGCGACTCCACCCAGTCCTTGTCCTTCTTTTCTTCCTTTTTAATCTCTTCCCAATTCACAAGCACCTCGTCCGGGGTATCCGCGTTTCCCGTACCAAACACATGAGGGTGGCGCCGTACCATCTTGCGGCTGACTTCGTTTACCACATCCTTCATGGTAAAAAGGCCCTCTTCCGAGGCGATCTGCGCGTGCATGACCACCTGCAGCAGAACGTCGCCCAGCTCCTCTATCATATTTTCGGGATTGCCGGTCTTATTATAAATACGGATGGAGGCAAGCAGCTCTGCCGCCTCCTCCATCATACACGGTTTTAAACTGTCGTGGGTCTGCACCTTATCCCAAGGGCAGCCGTTTTCGCTGCGAAGTGTCGCTATGATCTCAAGAAAATCCTCGTAAGTGTATTGTTTTTCCTGTTTTTCTGCCATGTGTGCTCCTTTATACACCATGTGATGTATAATCCTTTACTTAAATAAAGATGAAAACCATTTTCGGATCGGGTGCGCTTCCTTGTTTATCGTAACGGTTTCCGTGGTCAGGTCTTCCTGCGCGCTGTCATCCCCGCTTCCACCGCCATCATTTTCCGTGCCACTGTCACCCGTATCGGTCTGACCGCCTGTGCCGCCGCCGTCATTCCCCTCAGGGTTCGCTGGGTCAGCGGGCGTTTCTGGGTTTCCTTCAGAAGGGTCCGGCGGATTTTTATCATCGGGATTCTCAGGATCAGGAGGCGTTTCTGCATCGGGTTTTTTCTCCCGCAGGATATAAGGATACTCTGCGCTGTCCGCCGCCAGCTCGACTTCCTCCGTCATGGTTTCGTAGCCGTCCGCCGCTATAACAATCTTATGTATGCCATATTCCAGCTCCAGCGGTTGGCTGATATCTACTTCTTTGCCGTCCACACTTACCGTGGCGCCCGCAGGCGTAACCGAAAAGGTCACCATCCCGGTTGGAAGCGGCGCCGGTGTCATCGACCCGCCGCTGGAATTATTATTATCCCCGTTGTTATTCCCATTATTATTACCATTTTCCTTTTCCAGCGCGGAGAAGGAATATGTCTCATCCCTTCTGGTGTTTTCCAGATAAATGGTGTAAGTCTTTGTCTTGTAACCGCTCTTTTTCAGTGTAATCTCATGCCTGCCCACGGTCTTGGTAAACCTGACGGGGGAAAGTCCCACATAATTGCCGTCCAGGTAGACCTCCACCCCCTTCGGGGAGTCCACGTATACCTTATAATTATTTGAAGTGCCCAGCGCATTCTCGCTGAGACTGGAGAGCGTATTGCTGCTTAGGCTGTCCCTGTTGAGATTGTTTGCGCTGACGGAATCCATCGTATCCTGCCAGGGAATCCGCTCGGGAGTCGTTGAGTTACCGCTCACGGAATTCCTGCCGTCATCCTTCCGGCTCTCCTCCAGCTTAAAGGAAATGGTCGCATACTCTGATCCCACCTGAATATGTCTGGTCAAGGTGTCATAACCGTTTGCCTCCGCCTGTATCTGGTGAATCCCGTACTTTAATTCTACGACCTTGCTGATATCCACCGGCTTGCCGTCCACGCTGACCTTCGCGCTCTCCGGCTCTACCGTGAAGAGAATCCTGCCGACTGCGTCCTCCGCGACCTCCAGGTCACTTACGTCGAGCACCACTTCCTTGTCACGCTCTACCGTTACCTCCTTCACACAGCCCACGTTGTTGTTGGAAAGCACTACCTGATAGCTGCCTTCCGGCACCGTGAGAAGCATGTCCTCCGTAATCTGGCGGATTACGCTGTTGCCCACCTCTATCCAGCCGCCAAGCAGAGGCTGGTCGTTTTTCAGGCGAAGATACCCGTGCCCTTTGTCCACGTTGACGCTGTAAATCTTATGGTCAATGCCGGAAATGGTGACTACGTCCTGAGACACTACTTCCCCTGCCTCCACACGGCGGCCTTCTGACAGAACCACCGCACCGTCAGGCATGGAATAAATCTGGGAACCAATGCTGGCCGTCCGATTGGCCCCTGCTAAATCATAATTATTTACATCATCAAACACCCAGGCATCCGGCGAACGCTTGATGCTGGCAAGTTTTTTCTTTCCCTTTAAGAAAGTAACGTCCACCACATCCCCCGCCCTGATCTGAGAGATGGTCATGGGGCCGTCGTGCTTATCTTTCACATAGGTGGTTCCGTCGTAATACAGGGTATACTGCTTCCCCGTATCCATGTTGACGAAGGACACCGCTTTGTTGTCCAGGTCCGTAGATAACACAACCGCCGTGTCCGCAGAGTCATAACTGCCAACAGTGGAAAGCGTAAAGCCGGTATCCACCACATCCGTTTTTCCGTTTTTATCTTTGGCCCTGCTTATGCTGCTGGCCTCCGAAGTGCATCCTGTCAAAATAAGCGCCGTCAATGTCAGCATCGTAACGGTTCTGGTCATTCTTCTGTGCATTCCGATCATTTTTACCCCATTTCTGCGTTATATTTGTTATGGCATACAAGAGGAGAACATACTCTTTAAGAAAAGCTGCTTCTCCCTCTCCTGCGCAAATAATTTTTCTATTTTTTCCATATTCCGCCCGGGAATCCACGCTTTGCCGCTGTTATAATAGAAGTTCACGATCTTCCAGAACTTCTCAGGATACGCAAAACGAAAATACAGTTGTCTGTAATCCCTGTCGCTCAAGGGTCTCACTTCATTATACCCCGAAAGCAGCATATCCCCAAGCGTCTGCGACCAGTTATTTTTTTCCAGGAGCTTACGCATAAAAAGATACAGGTCCCGCACAGGATAATCCCTGATACATTTCTCAAAATTAACTAAAACGCTGCCTTTTTCGGTCTGTATAATATTATGGTACTGGTAATCACCGTGACAGATAACGGAGAACGAAAGAGCATCCTCCTCATAGGCATAATAACTCAATTCCCCCGTAATTTGCAAGGCAATATCCATAAAATAATCATAATGTTTCATCAGATAGATCTCAAAATCGGTCTTCTGGCTTTTTTCCCGCAGGAATTTCCGCACCTTTTTCAGCTCGCGGTTATGCTTCTCATACTCGTTTTCCACATGAAAAACAGGCTGTTCCTCCAGAATTTCACAGCCGGAAAGATCGCTGGCGCCGTGAAGAAGAGCCAGCGTGTTCACCGCATGGCGGCACTCCTGTGCGTTCCTGTGGTCGCACTCCCTGCCCTCGCAGTAAGTCTTCACAATATAGGCCGTCCTGTCCTGATCCCGGACAAACAGCTCATCCTCCTTCGTCCGCAGAATACTCTCCGCGCGCACAACGCCGCTTTCCCGGATATGATTCAGCAGATATTCCTGAAACCCTACCTTTTCCGCCGGGCCGCTGTATTCTTTCATAATGAGCAGACCACGGTCCGAATCGCAGAGGATTGCCCCGCGCCCCTTCCAGGTACGGCGCACCTCTATCTCATAATTCTCTAATAAACTGACAGCTCTGTCATTCACAAAAATACCCCCCGCCTGACTCTGACTGTTACATCTTATGAACAGCAGGGGGTTTTCATTACACTTCTTTATACAGTTTGAGAAGATTCTCCCTTGTATTCAGGGACGGGTCATCAAGCACCCTCTCTAAAAGCGCAGACAATGTTTCCCCGATCTGTCTGCCGGGCGGCATCCCCTCGGCAATCAGATCACTTCCCGAAATCGCCAGGTCTTTCAACGTAACCGCATCTCTGCGGCTTAAAACTTTTTTATACAGATCTTCTATGTAGGCTACCTTTGCCAGTTTTTCTTCCCGCATGTAATCGCTCTGCGCGGCGATATCCGCGCGCCGTACCTTAAATATCATGGCAAAAATGTCTTCCCCCATGCGGTTGATAGCCCGCCTTACCCCCGCTTCTGTGGGCGCAATATCGTAGTCATGATATAGGACCAGCTTTGTCACCTTGTCCGTAGTGTCGTTGTCAAACTTTAAACGCCGCATCACTTTCCGGGTGATCTTTTCCCCTTCACAGGGATGCCTCTTATTATGGGTCGTGCCGTCCGGGTCAACAGTCAGGGTCTGAGGCTTTCCGATATCATGGAACAGCATTGAAAGCCGCAGCACTTTGTCCGGCTCCACTTCAAGCATGGAATGTAAAATATGTTCTCCCACATCATAGCAGTGGTGTTTATGTCGCTGTGGCGTCTCCATACACAGATCAAATTCCGGCAGAATCTGCGCCGTAATTCCCAGCTCATAAGCCGTCCGCAGATAGTCGGGATGTGGGGAGGTCACCAGCTTGACTAACTCCACCCGAATCCGTTCCGCACTGATTTTCTGCAGGTTGGGGGCAAGCACCTCTACCGCCTCCCGGGTGGCCCCGTCAATCCGAAAACCAAGCTGGGCGGAAAAGCGCACCGCCCGCAGCATACGCAGGGCGTCCTCGTCAAACCGCTCCCTCGCGTCCCCCACACAGCGGATGACCTGATTCTCGATGTCCGCAAGGCCGCCGTAAAGATCCACCAGACCGTTTCTGTCATTGTAGGCCATTGCGTTGATCGTAAAGTCGCGCCGTCTTAAATCTTCTTTCAGGCTTGCCGTAAAAGTCACTTCACTTGGGTGCCTGCCATCCTCGTA
This sequence comes from Lachnospiraceae bacterium UBA7143, assembly GCA_002491905.1. Lineage (GTDB taxonomy): Bacteria > Bacillota > Clostridia > Lachnospirales > Lachnospiraceae > UBA3282. The sequence continues at coordinate 81,215 of DKWV01000024.1, forward strand.
GACCCCGTCGATACGGTAAGCAGTCACCTCGAAACTTTCCCCTCCCAGAAGAACCGTGACGGTTCCGTGCTGAATCCCCGTATCAACGGTTCTCGGAAAGAGGCGCTTCGTTTCCTCCGGTCTGGCCGAAGTGGTGATGTCCCAGTCGTCCGGCTCCCTGCCCAGAATGGAATCCCGGACACAGCCACCCACCGCGTATGCCTCATACCCCGCCTCCTCCAGCGTATTTATGATCTTATGCACTTTATCGGGCAACTGTATCCGCATGAAAAACTCCTTAAACTCCCTGACCGCAGTCTATCCGATACTGGGCCCTTTAAAAATCTGGTTCACATCTTCGAGATGGAGATCCGGCTCCTCATCGTCCGCCGCAAGGGAATTGACCAGATCATCCATTTCCTTTCTGGACACCACACCCCGGCTTCTCTCCACAAACTCCTTCTTCTCGTCATCGGTCATATCCACAAAACGGTCCATAGCCGCACGGTTGGTCGCAAACGCCAGCCCAAGACCGACGGGTAACGTATTATAATCCATTTTTTCATCCCTTTCTTATATGAATGTGTTATCAGTCATAGCTTGTACATCGGGATGAAATGTTATTCAGTCTGTAATAATAAATTTTATTCCATTTTAAGCTCTCAGGAAAGCGTCGCAATGCCCCGCAGCCTGATATCCTCACTGGATGCGCCCACCAGGATTTCATAGTCGCCCGCGTCCGCGACAAACCCGTGGATCTGTTCGTCAAAATATGCGAAATCTTCCGGCTTCAACGTCAGGCTGATTTTCTTTGACCGGCCTGCGCCAACTTCCACCTTGGCAAACGCCTTCAATTCCTTATCCGGCCTGTCCACCTGCGCCGCAATGGGCGCAATATAAATCTGCGCAGTCTCCGCGCCCGCCCGTTTTCCGATATTTTTGACTGAGAAGGTCAATTTGACATTCTTTCCCTTTTCCGCCTTTAACGTAAGTCCGCTATACTCAAAATCAGTGTAAGACAGACCATAGCCGAAACAGAATGCCGGTTTGATGCGCTGCCGGTCATAATAGCGGTAACCGCAGTACAGTCCCTCCTCCAGCGCGATTTTACCCCATTTGCCAAACTGTCCGTTCTTCGCGGTAACACAGTCCTCATATCTTACAGGGAATGTTTCCGCCAGCTTCCCGGAAGGGTTCACATCTCCGAAAATAATCTGTGCAAGAGCGGTTCCCGTCTCCATACCCGCATAATAACTCCACAAAATCGCCTGCGCCTGTTCACGCCAGGGCATCTCCACGGGAGAGCCGCCCACAAATGTCAGTATCGTATCCTTTCTGACTTTTAAAAGCGCCTCAATCAAAAGATCCTGCTCATAGGGAAGCTTCATATCCGGCCGGTCAAAGCCCTCTATATCAAGCTCATGGTTTAAACCGCCCACGAAAATAACAGCGTCCGCATCTTTCGCCGCCTCCAGGGCTTCGGCAAACAACTTTTCATTCTTCTCATGAATCTCTGTTTTTTCCCGCTCCAGCTTCGCAAGCCGCTCTTCATCGCCTCTGCGGTTATTTTCGTTCTCATGCGCTTCGTCGCGGACGGCTTTCCCTATTTCCGAATCCCCGTCTTCCATCACACTTGTGGCCTGCCAGTTTTCTCCCCCATCCTTTTCCACTTTTGGCACATAATAACCCTGCGCATATTCTACCTTAGTGTTGCCGCCCAGATACATCTTAAGCCCCGCCAGAGGACAGATTTCATAAAGCGCCTTGATCTCCGCACTGCCGCCGCCATTCGAATGGAGCGTAGCAGCGTTGGCGCCGATTACCAGAAGTTTTTTGATCTTTTTGGCATCCAGGGGCAGAGTGTGTTTCTCGTTCTTTAACAGGATCATGGACTCCTGCGCCGTGCGCAGAACCGCCTCCCGATGCTTTGGCGCATTGTACGCGCCCGCCTCACGGGAATCCTTTTTCGGCCCGATCATTTTCAGACGGTACATCATCCGCAGCAGGTTTCTCACCTTCGCGTCCACCGCATCCACGGAGACCTCTCCCTTTTCAATCAGCTCTTTTAAGGGATTCGCCAGCTTATACTCATCGAAATCCGGGAACACCGACATTTCCAGATCCATAGAACATTCCGCCGTCTCCTTCGTTTTATGTACGCCGCCCCAGTCGCTGATGACCGCGCCGTCAAAGCTCCACTCTTTCCTGAGGATTTCGTCTAACAGTCTCTTATTCTCGCAGCAGTGGGTACCGTTGATTTTATTGTAGGCTCCCATGATGGAATAAGCTCCCGCCTCCTGCACCGCAGCCTTAAAAGCGGGCAGATAAAGTTCGTAAAGCGTCCGGTCGTCGATCTGCTCGTCCACCATCTGCCGGTCCGTCTCCTGCACATTCGCCGCAAAATGTTTCACACAGGCTGCCACATCATTCTCCTGTACACCCTGTATAAAAGGCACGGCCAGCGCTCTTGTGAGAGCCGGATCCTCGCTCATATATTCAAAGTTCCGGCCGCAGAGAGGATCTCTCTTGATATTGATACCCGGCGCCAGAATCACATCTTTGCCCCGTCCTCTCGCCTCCGCGCCAAGCACATGCCCCATATCGCGGGCAAGCTCCGTATTCCAGGAAGAAGCGAGCGCGCTGTTGCTGGGAAGATAGGATACCATATCATCCTCGTTTCCCGAAGGAATCCACCGGTCATCCATAAATTCCGCCCGCACCCCCATCGGGCCGTCGGAAGTTTCAATGGCGGGAATCCCAAGACGCTCCACCGCGCCGGAACGGAAAAGGGAAGCCCCGTGAATCATGGCAATTTTTTCATCAAGGGTCAGCTTCTTTACCAGCTTTTCAATGTCCCTCTCCCTCTTCTTTTCATTCTTTTTTTCATCCTTTTTTAACATTTTGCAGTGTCCTCCTGTACAGATGTAATCAAGCAGTGAACGGTTTTCTCCCTGCCTACCGCATGGCCCGTACACCGCTTCAGCGGGAAACTTCCACTGCACGGGTCAGCGCATAAATGCGGCGGCACATCCATATGGACATACCGCCTGTTCGTTCCGATTCCATATTAAGGTAAGTATAACGGGAAATTCTCCCGGATACAATTCCCTTTTTTAATTTTATTTGCAGTATTTTTTTTACATCCCGTTAAAGAACTCCGGCCTTTCGGACATTCTCCGTCTATGCTTCCGGAATCCACACCCGCATCTGGTTAAGCCCCCGGTTGCCCCAGGTGTAATAGGGAACAAGCGTCACCCGGCATGGCCTCGTCTCCTGCCTGTCAAAGCTGTAGAGTTCCCCGTTCACCGCCGCCCGGTACCCTTCCGCATACAGCTTCCGGATCCCAAACAGTTCATCCGGCAGATACTCGCTGATAGTCACTTCCCCATCTTTTTTCAGACTTAAGGAAAGGATGTCGTTTTCATTGTCCACGCCTTCCGCGCAGTAGATCAGCGGTCCCCTCTGCAATGCCACCCTGCCCGTGTTTGCGGAAACCCGGTTACTGGTATACACTCTCTTTACCGCCAGATCAAGTTCCACCACAATCACGTCATCCGCCGTATATTCCCCTCTCAGGTACGCATATCCGTCCCGGATCTCGCAATCGGCCGCCTTCCCGTTCAAAAGAATCTTTGTCTGTCCGCTCCACGCGGGAATACGGACTGCCAGAGGCACCTCCATATACTCTTTCCCCTCCTGCGGCTCAAAATGGTACTCCACTGTATTGTCATAGGGATAATTTGTCCGCACAACCACCCTGCCGCCAAAACGGTCGCTCACATCGAGCGTCCCCGCAATAAACAGATTCGAAAACAGGGTGCCAGGTATCACATGCCAGGCGTACTCCGCCACAGACCCTAAAAGCCTCGCCACATTGGGCGGGCAGCAGGCACAGGCAAACCACTTGGGTCTGACAGGCAGGGCGTGTTTGTGGGTCTGCGCCTCCCCGGAAATACCCGGCAACACTTCCAGCGGATTCACATAGAAAAACCTTGTGCCGTCCAGCTGCATACCCGCCAGCACACAGTTGTACAGCGCCCGCTCCATCACGTCCGCGTACTTGCCGTTGTGCTCCAGATACAGCATTTTATTGGAGAAAAAGATCAGGCCGATGGCCGCGCATGTCTCGGCGTAAGCCGTATCGTTGGGCAGATGGTCGTCCTTCGTGAAGGCTTCCCCTTCGTAGGCGGAACCGATGGCGCCCGTCACATACATCCTGTGCTGCGTAATATTATTCCAGAGTGTCTTACAGGCATCCGCAAGCTCCCTGTCTCCCGTCTCCATAGCGGCGTCCGCCATACCAGTGTAGAGGTACACCGCCCGGACGGCATGTCCCACCGCCTTGTCCTGCTGCCGCACCGGCGCATAATTCTGCGCGTACTCTTTGTCGTCGGGATTATTTCCCCAGACGCGCCAGGGATTTTTCTCCATTTCTTTCCTATAATAATCACTGTCAACGCCGCGCACATTAATAAAGTGCAGGGCCAGCTCTTTATATTTCTCTTCTTTCGTGCTGCGGTACAAACGCATCAGGGCAAGTTCAATCTCAGGATGCCCGGGATACCCTTCCGCCCCTTCCTCGATGAAACGGCGGTAAATGTGGTCGGCCATATCACACATAATTTCCAGAAGTCTTGCCTTTCCCGTACACTCCGCATAAGCCACCGCCGCCTCAATCATATGTCCCGCACAGTATAGCTCATGCGCTTCATGCAGATTCGTCCACCGTTTTTCCGGCTCCTTCACCGTAAAATAGGTGTTGAGATATCCGTCCTTCTGCTGCGCCTCGCCAATCAGTTCAATGATCTCATCACACCGCTTCTCAAGCGCCTCATCAGGATTCTGTGCCAGGGAGTAGGCCGCTCCCTCCAGCCACTTGGCCACATCGCTGTCCTGGAAAACCATACCGTAAAATTCGCCGCCGCTGCTGCCGGTTTTCAGCTTTTTCGCCGCCATGCGGAAATTTTCAATACAGTGGCTCTTCTCCGCCCCTTCAATCTGATCGTTCAACGCCCGCTCCTGATAGGGAAGCACCACATCCTTCACCAGCTTTTCGTATCTGCCAAAAAAGCCCTCCCCTACCGTAAAATTTTTAATCAGTTTTAAATCGCCCATATCCTGCCTCCATTTTAAAATGTCTGCTTTTTTCCGTATCCTTTGATATGGATTATATTCTGAAACATCATCTTATAAAATGGATAATATTCGGTTCTATTTGTATTATTTTCCGATCCTATACTCCGAGGGCGTACAGCCGTAGACTTCCTTAAAAGATTTGGCAAAATAACTCATCTCCTGAAATCCACAGCTTTCCGCAACAGCGGAGATCTTGTCCGTGGAGAGCTGCAGTTTCAACGCCGCCTGCTGGAGACGGTAGGACTTCAGATAAGCAATCGGCGTCGTGCCAATCGTCGCACGAAAACAGCGGATACACTCGCTCGTGCTGATGGAACAGGCGGATGCGATATCCTCTATCGTCAGCTCCTTTCCATAATTCGCCTGAAGAAATGCCAACATCTCCTTGATTCTGGCATTGTCCCGCTGTTCCTTGCCGAAAGACCTTTTATTTCCAACAGCCTGATGCTCCGAAAACAGGGCAATCATTGTAGAGAGTTCATTGCGGATATACATTTCATATCCATAATCCTCCTGTTCCGCCAGCCGCCAGATTCCGGCAATGCCCGCCAGCGCCTGTCTGTGCCATTCTGTGCCGGAGGTCAGATGAAATCCCGGACTGCCCTGATTTTCCGTGAGCGGCTTCACATATTTCTGCCAGATAATGTTGTCCGTGCTGCCACTGACTGCCCGCGGATGAAACACCACCGAATGAATCTCACAAAAACCGCCGTCAGGCAGAGAAACGGAGTGTAAAATATTACTGTTGATAAAAAAGCCGTCACCGGCATGAAGCCGGTACTTCACGGACGCAAGCTCCATTTCCGCCATACCGTTTACAACCAGCCCCAATTCCAGTTCATTGTGCCAATGCCAGGGAATCTCATCCCCGGGAAGCACATCAAGGTAACAGGCCACCGGGAAAAGACGGGTTCCGTGCTCCCGCAGCTCCTCCCCCTGCTTATTTGTATGTACGGAACAAGGCAATATCATATACCGTTCTCCTCCCCATCTTTCCATATAAAATAATTAATAGTGTGATTTTTTCATTTTTGGAAATATAATTATATATTATGCCGATTTATTTCTATTATTTTCAATTTTATTGATGATATAATCATATCACAAGGTAAGGAAAACGGAAAGAAAAAATTACAGTTCCGGCGTTTCGCAAACGCCCGTTATAGTTAAGAAGAAGGGAGAGGAGATTATGTATAAAGTAAATATCAGAACAATCAAAAACACGGAGAAGTTTATCAACATGGTAAAGGAGAGCCACGGGAATGTGTTTCTGGAACTTCCCAACGAAACCCTCTGCGACCTGAAGCAGAATGAGGCGGTTCTGCAGATGCTCCGAATGGTCAACCCGGGAGAGCTCTGGCTGGATCTTTATCTGTCAGATGCGCAGGACAGCTACAACTTTATGGCGTACATGGTAGGTGCGGGGGCTTAAACAGCCCCCGTATTTTTATATGCAGAGCCTCATATGGCATTTGTTTCCAGCCCATTCTTCCTACCTGATTTCCGTTATCAGTTTATGCGCGACACAGTAATGATAAACTCCGTCATCCGCCGCATAACCGCAAATATCATCCGCCACCGCCTTCAGCTCATCCGACGCATTTCCCATAGCAACGCCCACACCTACCGCCTGCAGCATTTCAATGTCGTTGTTTCCGTCCCCAAAGGCGAGCGCCTCCTCCTTTTTCAGGTGATAATGGGCAAGCACATGTTCAATCCCGACCCCTTTCCCGCTGTCCGCCGGGATAATATCTACCGCCCTGTCCCACCATGCCGCTATCTTCGCATTTTCTACATCCCGCAGAAACGCCGGATACTCGCTCTCAAGCCCTCCCGACATAATCTGGTATACCTCGTCATTTTCTATCATCTCATCAAAGTCATCAGATACATCCACTTTCAGTTTAGCAAGGGAAAAATAATTTACCAGATCTGCATCCTTTCCGTTCGCAGCCAGCCTTTCCGGCGTGGCGACTGACACGGGCCGGTTGATTACGGCGGCATTTCTGACAATTTTTTTCGCGTCCTCGCCGGAGATGGGGTTTTTGTAGATAACCTGCTGCCGGTTATAACAGTACGAGCCATTAAAAGTAAGAAATACCTCCGGTTCCCACCCTTCAAAATGGGGTACGGTCATCGGCGCCCGCCCTGTCGAAAGACAGAGAATAAAATTCCGCTCTTTCAGCCGGATCAGTGTCTTAAGCGTCCTCTCGGATATCTTTCTGCGGTGAATGTCAATCAGCGTGCCATCGATATCGAAAAAGATAATTTTGATGTTATCCAAACTCATGCCTGAATCTCCTCCTCCAACGTGCGGATGACCCTGCAGGGATTCCCCACCGCCACACTGTTTGCCGGAACCGAACGGGTCACAACGCTGCCTGCCCCGATCACACTGTTCTCTCCGACCGTCACGCCCGGCAGAATAATACTACCACCGCCAATCCAGGCATTATCCTTTATTTCTATCGGGCGTGCATACGTTCTGAAAAATGTTGTTCCTTTCTCCTTCCAGTCCGGCACCAGACGTTCCTGGGACAGAACCGAATGTGAGCTCGTGTAAAACTGCACGTTTGACGCAATCAGCACCCGATTCCCTATGCGGATCTCCGCATTGTCAACAAAAGTACAATTGATACCGATAATCACATCATTTCCCAGAAAAATATTATTCCCATGATCACAGTGAAACGGCGTATCAATTTCCACATTATCACCTATGCCGCCCAACAGCTCCTTTAGAATAGCCGTCCTCTTTTCCGCATCTTCATAATCCGAAAAATAATATTCCCGTGTCAGTTCCCTTGTCCGGGCAATCAGCTTTAATGTGCTGCTGTCCGCAGTTTCCAGGAAATCATCCATCTCGTAGTACATATCAACAATCCCCCGCATAATATGAAACAATACTCATATAATCTTGAGGATTGCTGATTTCCAGTACAATCTGCAGACAATTCCTGTTCTTGCAGTACTGCTGCCACAGGCTGTCCTGTATTTTCTCTGATCCGTTGATGTTCCTTTTGTTTCCATCTGGGCAGAGCATGTTTATCTTCCCTGTACAGCCGTTAACCGTTTCCAAAAAATTTCTCATATCCAGAATTTTTAATTTTATCATATCGAACCTCCTCTGCAAATGAATTATGATCTTTACAGATATCATTATAATGCAGTCCGATTGACAAAAATATTCTGTTTCCGCCTCTATATATCACAATCCTGCCATTTTCTCCGATATTCCAAAGGTGTACAGTGTGCGTATTCCCGAAAAACCTTCCCAAAATAGCTACTGCTTCCCAATCCGCAGGCATGACTGACCGTGGTGACAGATTCCTGCCCCTTCGTCAGCATCTGACATGCTCTCTGTAGACGATAGTTCTTGATATAGTCCACAGGCGTCATATGCAGATAATCATGAAATACCCGGAAACATTCCCGTTCACTGAGGTACGCCGCTGCCGCTAATTCCCGGATAGAAATTTTTTCAGAATAATGCTCGTGGATATATATCATCATCAGTTTGATTTTCTCGTTGTTCCTGCCAAATCCCCCGCCCTGCTCTAACATAGGCTGCGACAGCTCGGACAGCATCAGCCATATCTCAGATAATGCTTCCCGAAGCTTCATTTCATACCCAAACTCATTTGCCGGCAGATAAAATGCTTCTAAAATGAGCTTCAAAATGTGATCCTGCAGCGCATTTCCCGGAAATACAGGAATGATCTCTATCTGCGGGGCCGTTACAATGGGGGCGATATATTGTTTCTCAATCCTGCTCCCCTGTTCCCCGGCAAGCAGGGAAGTGTCAAAGATATGAAGAATCTGGCTGTTCTTCTCTGTCTGGGACACCGCTTTTGTCATATGGAGCACATTTGCATTCACCATACCACCGCTTCCGGCGGGAAACTCTATTTTCCCATGAGGCGTATGATATGCAAGACTGCCGCTCTCCATATAAAAGAGCTCTACCGCCCTATGCCAGTGCCAGGGCACAAAGCGCCCTATATATTTGTCAAGTTCGGCTCTGGACGCGATATAAGGAAAATCATCTGCAAAATCGGGAAGCCGCTCCTCTTTACTTCCATTATGAAATTCTATACTCTGCACACTTTTCATGGTTTCCCCGCTTTGAATAACCTGTCAAATCCCCGGTATATACGTCCTGCGGTATTCGCTGGGAGAGCACCCCTGCTCCGCGCGAAAAACCTTGCTGAAATAAAATACGTCGGAAAACCCTGCAAGCTGCGCAATCTCCGTAACCGGTTTATCCGTCTCCTTCAACAGCTGCTTCGCCTTCCGAATCCGCAGCGTCCGCTGGTACTCCCGGATCGTCTGCCCTGTCTCCTCCTTAAATAGCGTGCCCGCATATTTATAGGAAAGCCCGCAGGCGGACTCCGCCTCTTTCGCATCAAACCCCTCTATACCATGTGCCTGAATGTACTCCCGCAGTTTCCGCACATATACATTTTGCACAGAATCACCCGGCGCGTTTTTGGCACACTCCAGAAAAACCTGCCATAACCGCACCGAAGCCTGCGGAATGTTCCCATGCACATGGGCCTCTATCATTTTCTCAAAATCTTTCTGTATCTGCCGCATCCGTTCACAGTCCGTCAGCTTCGGAAGCGTGATATATTTCTCATTTTCATTCGGATCCAGACAAACCTTCGTATCATAATAAACATTCCGGGGAAGCTCCTGCATCCGCGCATCCGGCTCCTGACAGTAGAAATGTGCATAATACCAGGCCGATCCCTCTTCAAAAGGCTTCTCTCCCCAGTGGTGCACTCCGCTCTTTAAGAAAAACAGCCGGTGCGGTAGCAACTCATACCGAATACCGTCCTCAATAATCTCCATAGAACCCCTGAGCAGATAAATCGCCACATGAAAAGGCACAATTCGGTCCGCATGAATCATCTGTCCAAGCGTAACACTGTAATCCGCCTCGCAGATAAACGGCATGGCATTACATGGAATTTTAAGCGCATTTTTTTCCATCCGAACATCCTCTGTGGCAGCCTGCAGAAACTTTCTATCCCTATTCTAGTCTGCGCTCGACACCTTTGCAATAAAACTTTTTAAAGATCATACTAAGAATCGTTGACAACCGCGGTAAAAATGTTGTATTATCATAGTTGTTCATAACTCGAAGCGTGGCTCAGTTTGGTAGAGCGCTGCGTTCGGGACGCAGAGGTCGCAGGTTCAAATCCTGTCGCTTCGACTGAAAGATTAGGCGAAAACATCAGGTTTGTTGAAAATCTGGTGTTTTCTTTTTACCCTGAATGCCTTGTTTTTCTAACGCTTTTCTAACATTTTAGATTGCCTGACTGAATTTTCTGCTCATTTTTTCACCGATATCCTGCTTTTTCGATTCCTTGACTTTAGCATATATGTTCATGGTTGTACTTGCATCTGCATGTCCTACCCACTTTTGTATTTCCTTAATGCTGTAGCCTTCTTCCACCATCATGGATACACAGCTCTTCCTTAAATCGTGAAAGGTAAGATCAGATGATAAATGTTCACTTCGTCCGACAATCTTCTTAAAAGCCTTCGTTACATAATCGGGAGAGAACGGTCTGCCATCTTGCCATGTAAAGATGTAATCACTGTCCTGATACTCGTTTCCAAACAGTAATTTATTCTTCTTCTGCCTGTCTCTCATCTCCAGTAACATACTACCAATATAATCAGGTAATGGGTATATACGGTAACTGGCTTCCGTTTTTGTGGTATCTTTCGCAATTTTTTCTTTTACCTTTACTACAGTATGATTGATCTGTACCTCATGCCTGTCAAAATCCACCGCACTCCATCTTAATCCAAGGGCTTCCGATCTTCTCAAACCATAGAATAAGGTAACAATAATCATTTCTTCCAGCACATGCCCTTGAATTTCCGAGAGAAGTATCTTCATATCCTCCGCATCAAGAAATACCTCTGCCTTGGCTGATTCCCGCTTTTTATAAGGAACAGGTATATTTTCCGCCGGATTACACGGTATATCTCCTAGTAGGGCAGCTTCCTTCAAAACAGCCTTTAATAATAATGCAATTTCTTTTATGGTTCTGGATGACAGCCCGTCACTGTGCCTGTACTTAGCCTTATTCCCTCTACAGAGAAGATAATCATAAAATTCTTTGATATCCCTCGGTGCTACCTTCGACAGCGTGATTTTACGCGACGTAAAAAAGTCTTTTATGTGGGATATGCGAATCGCATACCCCTCATATGTTGTAATCTCTAATGATTTCTTTTTTGAATTTAACCAGATATCACAATACTCCGCAAATGGCATTTCGGCGTAATTGGTTATTTTTCCACAAGTCCCATATTGTGCTATCTTTTCTCGTAAAATACTCTCCGCTCGTTTTTTATTACCTTTTTCGGGCAATCCTGTTCCGATCCACTTTAGTTTCCGCTTGCCCGTTTCGTCCTTCATATTTAAGATACAGTACCACTTACCGTTTTTTACCTGTACGCTTCCTGTCATTTAACTACGCTCCTTTCCCTGTTGACATAGAAGCATATAGCATATTACTGCCTTTATTATAACCCTCTGTAACTAAATAGTCTATCAAATGTATCTTTGGAATCCTGATATTTCGTCCTATTCTTAATGATTTAATGCTTCCATTTCCAATCAATTTATATGCGGAGTTTCTTCCAATATCCAGAATTTCCATGACATCTTGTATTTTTAATACATCACTATAATTTTCTAACATATATCAATCTCCAATCTATTGTTATTCTAGGAAGATTTTATATGTCAAACCGCACTAAAATCTCCCTAAAAAGTATAATTTTGGTGGGGTTTACCCTCTATGCTGTCTCGCCATATATGGGCGAATCTAAAGTCTCTATAACCACTTCTCTGTTGAGATAACTGTTATAGGCATCTTTTACTTTACCAATGATTTCTTCTGCCTTTTCAGCATCATTCTGTAGATAAATGTCATTATAACTGCATTGTTCCAAAATACCTTTTGCTATTCTTTGATAATGGCGATCTTTATCTAATATCTTTACTTGTGTAAGTAAATCCTTTACGTCTAATAATAGCGGTAACTGATCTGACTGCTCTTTGTTGCTACATTCCTGTATGAGATTCCTTTGCCAATGTTTTTTATGGTTATTTCTATGGTTTACAATCATATTTCTTAACTGATTACCATTTTCCACTTGCCATTTTCGATACGGTTTCTCGAATAACCGTATAAACTGTTGATAATAAAACTTGTTTATTTTTTCGTCTGTCAAATCTGATACCAGTGTTGATAGAAAAACCTCTTTGATTTTCTGTGACTTTTTCAGAATAAATTCAATTCTTATCATATTTTTTTCTAATCTGAATTGAATTGTCTGCGCTAAATGTTTCTTTTTATCGTATATTTTTACCTCGGTGGAAGAGTTTCCACGATAGAAAGTCTCAGCCTCTATCCGCTGTTTGCTTTTATTGATGCCTGAAACTTGCCCCAACTTCCTAAAACTCTTTGGCAAATTAAACATCATTAACCGTAAAACCCTGTGATACTTATAAAATTCCTCTTTCAGCTCAAATGTACAGTTTATTTCCATTTCACTGAATTTAAGATTTTGAAAGTTTACAGTAACTCCATACTCGTCATGAAGGTATTGAAATATCCGTTTTATCATTCTCTGATATTCCGCAACCGTCTTATTCTGTAAATTGCCTTGCGACCCGTCACCTACAAAAATATCCATACGGGCGTAGTCCTGCTTTATCCGTTCTGTTTTCTTCGTTCCGGCACACATTACCCCAAAAAGATGAAAATCTTCAATTTTTAGCCATCTGAAACTGCTGCCGTCTTCTAAGAGATATGTATATTTTCCATCTCTGTCAATAGTTACATTTTCGTGCTTCTGTAATTTCTCAAAATCAATTCTGATAATCCTAAATCCAGAAACAACTGTTCTGTCAATTCCAATTTGATTTACGAATTTACTCGTAATATCATCACTCCTTTTGTTAATTATTGATACTTAGTGAATCACCCTAGACCTTTTTTCACGGATCGGTCTGTGTTCCTTCCAGTTTTGACATATGGTACTGGCATACCGATAATATTCAGTTTTACTCATACAATATAGGGATTAGCTTGGCGAACTGCCTATAGACATATTTCTGAACCATTCAAACTATATGTGAATCGTGTAAAGTTAAAATATATCGTGCTAATCAAACGAAGGTTAATAGTAACGATGGTTTTGTGTGTTCCATTCCTTATGATTTCTTGAAATAAAAAATAGGCTTCGCCTATT
>DKWV01000060.1:0-9941 GCA_002491905.1 Lachnospiraceae bacterium UBA7143
GCTCATGCTTGCATGAAAGCATGATGACAGTTGCTTATGACGAGCAACGCGAACGAAAGATGCGAAGCATCTTGAGTCTGCTGATGTAAGTAGACTCAGAAGGATTCAGAAGTATGCACCCTGCTTACAGGAGGGCAAAAGATGTTCTACCGGATTGCGATACTGGACGATGATGCGGACGCTCTGCGAAGGATGGAAGAAATGTTCTCCGCCTATGGCGCGGCGCACCCGGAGCATGATTGGGAGACAGCCTGCTTTACACATGCGGAGCCGTTCATGGAAAGCGTATGCCGGACGGAGCATGAGGGAGAGTGGGCGTTTGACATGCTGCTCATGGATATCTATCTTCCGGACGGGGACGGTATGGAGTGTGCCCGGACGCTGCGGCGAAACGGCTATGATGGGGTGATCATCTTCCAGTCCTCATCAGCGGAACACGCGGTGGAGGCATATGAGGTAGATGCGGTACAGTATCTTATCAAACCGGTATCACAGGAGCGGCTTTTTGCGGCGGTAGACAGGGCAGTGGAGGAACTGCCCCGGTATCGGAAAAAGCGCTGCAAAAAAGGGACAGAGGAACAGCCTGTTCAGTCCACCGGGAATACAAATTTTGAGAAAAAACAGACTTTCAGATTTTTCATAGACACTTTATGGACAAAATGGAACAGCCGCAGAAACGGATAGGCGGCTTTTGGGAGGTTATAGGTATGGATGAACAACGTGCATGGTTAAAAGCAAGGAGAAAAAGGCGTCTGCGCATACTGGCGGTGATGCTCAGTGTTTGTGTGCTGTTTACGACCTATCCCGATATTCTGGCAACGCTTTCCGTCTTTGCGTCGGAGGAACAGGCGCAGGCAGAAGGGCGGTATATCTCCGGCTTTACGGCGCTTTCTAAAGAGATCAGGGAGCAGACTGTCCCGGTGGGGACAGAACTTACGGAACTGTCGCTCCCCGACACGCTGGAGGCGGTCGTTACAAAGCAGCCATCGGAAGATACCGCCGGGCAGCCGGAGAATGACGGCAAAGAGGATTCCGGGGAGAATGACGGCAAGGAGTCGGACGGGGACACGACCGGCACGGAGGATAAGGACAGCAGTACCGGGGAAACGGAAGAAGGCGAGCCGTCCGACAGCGGGCAGGAAAATACGGAAGAAAACAAGGATACGGACGCCGGTGAGGAAACCGGGGACGAACAGGACACGCAGCCGGAGAAAGACGGAGAATCGGAGGAAACGGACGGGAAAACCGCCGCAGGAGACGAGGAAACGGCAGACACCGAAGAGGAGGAAAACACAGAGGAAAGTGCGCCTGCGGAGGAACAGTAGGAAGGCGCAGTTTCACAGGAGACCCATACGGTCACGATGCCGGAATATCATGCGGAAAATGTCATTTCGGTGCAGACATTGGAAAACACGCAGACGGAAACTGCAGAAGAAGAGGCGGAAACGGTTACGATAGACGGCGTGACATGGCAGTCCGATCCGGCGTATGACGGAAGTGCGGAGGGAACATATACCTTTACCGCAGTTCTGCCGGAGGGCTATACACTGGCGGAGGATGTCAGCCTGCCGGAGATTTGCGTGACCGTGGAGCAGATAGATGCAAAACTAAGAAGGGCGGCAGCGCGGGCAGCGGCGGCTTCGGACTGGGGCGGTACAGGGGTACAAAAGGTATACGTTCATAGTAGTAGGTATGTTTATGGATATGGGAATAATTTGACGATAACACAGGGCAGCACGACGGATACAACGAAGCTTTACTATACGGGCAGTTCGGAACCAATTGATTTATCGCCGGCAGAGGGCAGTGTCGCGGACGGCTTCCATATGGAAGAGTGTGAGTTATGCACGACAGGTATTAAAGGTGATTGTAGTGATTATAGCAGTTTCGATGTCATTACGTATATGAGTGGGGGGATTTTAAATCGTATATACAACATGAAAAGTGATGGCGGTATTCCCAGAAGCAATCAGGTTTTCATGTCAGGCGGGATATTGCTGACGGAAAAAATGGCTATTGCAACTCCTGTGGTCGATATTTCCGGGAACAGTGCCATTAAGGGGAGCGTATGGTTTTCTGACAGTTTGTCGGTTTCCGACTCACCGCAGATCGGCGGAGAGGGGAAAGGTATTTTTATAGAATCCAGTAACAAGTTTACGGTCAGAGGCGCGCTTTCTAATGCCAGCATTTACGTGAATCCGCAGGCGGATTTTGCCGACGGTACGAAAATTGCGCAGGCGGCATCCGGCTATACGATTACGGAGAGCGACCTGGCACAGATGACATTGACCGGCAGTTATGTGGAGGGAAAAGAGCTTTATCTGGAAAACAATGCGATTTACATCCGGGTGAAACCGGAAGTTCCCCATACCGTCACCTATAATTACAGCGCGAACGGCGGAACCTCCACCACAAAGACTTCTGATACGGTGATCGAGGGTGCGGCGGTAGATTTGACGCCTACAGCCACAAAGGGCGGCTGGGAGTTTGTGGGCTGGAATACGGAGCAGAACGCGCACGAGGGACTTACGACCCTTACTATGGGTGAGGAGGATGTTACGCTATATGCGATTTACAAAAAGACACTGACCGCCAGCTTTTATTCCAGCAGCGCAGGCGCGAAGGAAACAGTATCGACAACCATTTATAATAAAGCGACGACGGGGACTGTTAAGGCACCTGCCATGAAAGCGTGGGCGATGGCGGCGGAGAGCGGCTATACAGCATGGCATTGGTCTGACGGGAAATTTTCCGGGACAGCCGTAAATCCGGGAAGTGCGGTTTCTCTGTCTTCGAGTGCCGGAGACGTAAGCTATTATGGGTTATATCAAAAAAGCATAACGGTTTCCTATGATGCCAATGACGGAACCGGCAGTGCGGCTTCCCAGACCACAACCAGACTCGCCAGTGTGCATGAGCAGGTCGCTTATCAGACGAGCCCCAGTGTGACGCTGCATGATGGAACGGGCTTTCGCCGTGAAGGCTATACTTTTAACGGCTGGATTGCGGGCAGCAAGACGGGAACCGATCTTGTGGCGGCGGGAACTTCTGTCAGTCCGACGCAAGATATCACATATTATGCAAGCTGGAAACCGAATACCTATACCGTAACCCTTCAACCAAACGGCGGCACAGGAACTGCTCTTACCGGCTATACCTATGGTACAGATGCAGCCCTGCCGACAGATTGGGCGAAAACAGGTTATGACTTTGCAGGCTGGTATGACAACGAGAATTGTACCGGGGACCCGGTAACGGAAATCTCTGCCACAGACACCGGAAATAAGACATTCTGGGCGAAATGGACACCAAAAACTTATCAGGTAACATTTCATTATCATGGAGCGGATGGCGGAGACGCCACCGCAAGCCAAAATGTGACATATAACAGCAAATACGGTATCCTTCCCGTACCGACCAGAACAGGCTATACGTTCAAGGGCTGGTATACCGAGGCAGAGGGAAAGGGCACGGAAGTCAATGCGGGAACCACTGTAACAACGGCATTTGCCCATACCCTTCATGCCTACTGGAAGGATGAAACACCGCCTGATAAGCCCATACTGAATGGCGTGACCCTGCCCGAACCAGAAGTTTGGACGAATGACCAAGACACGATTTCTCTGAAACTGTATGACGGCGTGGGCGTGACTTCGTTGCTGGTAAGCGTTGACGAGAGCCCTTATACAGAAGTAAGCGGTTTTTCTGGCGGTGCAGACAGCATAGATTATAGCTACACCGATGTGCAGGAGGGGAAACATACCTATCAGTTTAAGGCTGTGGACGCAGCGGATAATTATGCGGAAAGCGACCCGTTTACGATAAAACTGGATAAGACGAAACCAGAGATTGGCGAACTTACCTATGATAATGCGGTGCATACTAACCTCTGGAATTGGATCATCGGCAAAAAGAGCATAGTTATCCATGTACCTGTCACGGATACTGGCAGCGGCGTGACTGAGATCAGTTACACCAGGACGGACAAGGATGCAGCAGGGAACTTGGATACGGGCAGCGCGGTAACAGATACAGCGACGGTTACGAACGGTGAAGCAAAGATTACTATTGCTGCTGACTTCCGGGGAACCATTGCGATTAGCTGTACGGATGCGGCGGGCAATGCTGCAGACGGTGTAACAATAGGGAAAGATGCGGGCGGCATGATCGTGGAAGACAATGCACCGGACATCACCATACTGGCTGACCGAAATACATCTGATACGCAGCAGACACAGCCAGGCGGTGTGGCTGTCTCGGAAGGATATTATAATTCCGCACCCGCATTGCTTGTCACAGTAAAGGATGATACAGGCAATGCGATCACAGCGGGGATCGCCACAGTCAAATATAAAGTCGGGGACGGCACGGAACAGTCTGTCACCGCCACCGCAAGCGCATTGCAGGAGGAAGTCCCCTTTACCATCCCTGCGTCAGAGATACCCCCGGGCATCACGGAGATAACAGTCACTGTCACTGACAATGCGGGAAATACAGCCACAAAGCCTATTACCGTAAAGGTTAAGGGACCGGAGAATAAGCCTGCGGCAGTGATTGATTACCGGCAGGAAGAACTGACAGGACTTGTGCCCGGTGGAAGCTACACCATAGACGACACGGCATACACAGCGGACGGGGAAGGGCGCATCCCGATCATAGAAGGCTGGTTCGGTAAAAGCGTCAGCATCATCAAGAAGGGCAACGGCAGTGAGACCACCGACAGTACAGCACAGACCCTTTCCATTCCGGCAAGACCCGCTGCGCCCGGTGCCCCGGAACTGCGTACCCGCGACGATAAGTCCATCACCTTAGAGCCCATCACAGGCGCACAGTACCGCCTTGCGGACGGGACGGACAACTGGCAGGACAGCACGGCATTTACGGGGCTTGCCCAGAAGACCATTTATTCCTTCAAAGCATACTACCCGGCGACAGACACAAGCTTTGCGTCTGCGGAGAGCAGTCCGGCGCAGATCGCCACCATGCCCACCGCGCCCACGCCGGATAAACTGCGGATCGGCTATGCGGCAGAGACTCTTACGTTGACGGACGGCATCGAGGCGTTTGCCGATGCAGGTTGTACCACGCCCGTTAGGGCAGGCAGTGTGACCGCCTACATAGGGCGGACCGTCTATATCCGCTACCTGGTAAACGATATCATCCCGGCGAGCCTGACTACGCCAGTACCCATCCCGGCACGCCCGGCGAAACCTGCGCCCGGAACAGAGGATGCCTCTTATCCGAAAGCGACGGACGGCGCGATCACAGGCTTGACGTCCGGCACCACTTACGAATACAGGGTAAAAGATACAGACGGTAATTTCGGCGCATGGAAGGCTGCCACGCCAGGCGGCACAAAGATAGAGAACCTTCCTGCCGGAGACTACGAGGTGCGCGTCAAGGCGGTGGAGACAGGAAACGCCAGTTTCCGGAGTGAAGCCGCAGCCGTCACTATCGGGGCAAAACCCGCCACCAAGTATGAGACGCCAGATATCCGCATTGATTATCCTGCGGAGACACTGACCGGCTTTGTGCCCGGCGCAAAATATACGATAGGCAGCGATACCATAACGGCAGGCGCAGACGGCACCCTGCCCATCAAAAAGGATTGGTTCGGCACGACCCTGTCCATCACGCGAAACGGCAATGACAAAGATAAACTGGACAGCGACCCCCAGAGCCTTCCCATCCCGGCAAGACCCGCGAAACCCACGCCCACAGGCGTAGACGTAAGCACAGCGGGCGGGACAGGGAAACTGACCGGGCTGACAGCAGGCACTGCCTATGAGGTTTCCACGGACGGCGGGAAGACTTGGGCAAGCCATACAGCGGACGAAAGCGGACAGATCACAGGGCTTTTGCCCGGCACCTATGTGGTGCGGGTGAAAGCCGGTACGGATCACTTTGCCGGTGAACCAAGCGACTCCGTTAAGATAGGCGCTTACCAGGTCAAAGTGACCTTTATGGTGGACGGGACGAAATACAGGGAGGTTTCCGTGGATTATGGCGCGGCTCTGACGGATATCCTGCCCGTACCGGCGAAGGACAATGCCATAGGCGCGTGGTGCATGGACGAACAGGGGACAACACCCGCCGTATTCACAAACATCACTGCGGATATGACCGTCTATGCGGTCTACACCACAACCTACACCGTCACCTTACAGACAGGCACAGGCTATACCCTGTCGGCGCAGCCAGACAGCGAAAGCCCCGTCAAGGAGGGCGGCAGCTTTACCTTCCGCTTTGCACTGGCAGACGGCTACCAGCGGAACGCCAATTTTGCGGTGAAAGTAAACGGCGTGAAAGTGGAACTGACGGCGCAGGAACCCTACACCTATACCATCACGGACATCAGGGAGAACAAGACGGTCACCGTGGAGGGCGTAGGGAAGAAACCGGGCGGAAAACCCGCAGACGGCGGGGACAAAGAGGAAGACCCGAAGCCGGAGCCGGAGGACCCGTCACCCAAGCCGGACGACCAGACACCGGAGAATCCGGCACCGAAACCGCCCGTGACGCCGCCTGCGAAACCCACATCACCCGCACCGGCACCCGGCGAAACACCCCCGGCAGGGAAACAGCCGGAAGGCAGACCGGGAAAGACACCAGAACAGAAAGAAACCACAGAGCCGGAGAAAACCGGGGAACCGGAAGAAGAACCCGGCACAGAGGCAGGGACGCCGAAGCCGGATGGCACAGATTTCGGGCAGACTACAGGCACACCGGCAAAACAGGCGGAAGTGAAGATAGGAGACGGCACGGTCATCGTGACGGTGGTATGTGAGGAAGAAAAATGCACCGCCACAGTGGCGGACACCGAAAAGGTAGTGGAGGCAGTCCTGACGCCCGACCAGCAGGAACTTGTAAACGGCGGCGAGACCATAGAGATCAGGATAGACGTGACCGATATCTCCGAGAAAGTACCTGCGCAGGATAAGGAAGTGATCGAGAGCGGCATCGAGGCATACCGCGAAGAAGTACCCGGACTCGTGCTTGGCATGTACGTTGATATCTCCATGTTTATCAAGATAGGAGCGGGTGACTGGAACGCCATCACCGAGACGGACGAACCCATAGAAGTGGTGGTAAACATTCCCGAAAAGCTGCTAAGTGACAATAGGGAGTTTTATATCATCCGTGCCCATAACGGGGAGTATACCTTTATGAATGACATGGATGATGCTCCCGACACCATCACGGTCAGCACGGATCTGTTCTCCAGCTACGCCATCGCGTATGTGGAGACGGAAGGTGCAGGAGCAGACAGCGGGGCGAAATGCGGACTCTGCCATATCTGCCCGACCTTCTTGGGGATATGTTACCTTATCTGGCTGGCATTTATCATAGCGGTCATAGCGATCGTGGTATTTGCGGTAATGCACAGGAAGAAAGAGGATGAGCTGGAGGAACGGAAGGGTTAAGGAAAACCGGCGGCTTTTAACGGGGGTTTGGGGTACTCCCCAACAAGCAAAGCGAGCTGCCGCAGGCGGCGGAGCGGGGATTAGGATATCCGAAAGGATATCCTAATCCATTGCTTGCAAAAACGCCCGATATGGTATGAATGGAAGAAAATAAGTCTTATATGGAATACAGGATGGAAAGGCAGGGATAAAAGAGAACTTATCGCTGTCTTTTGTGTTGCAGCGCATTTCTGACGAAAAAGACAGGTGGAAGTGTAAAGGGGGAAACAAATGAAGGAGAGGATGCTTGTCATTGGATATGACAGTCTGGCAGCGCCGGAACGGAAACGGGGATGGGCCTGTGTCGGGGTACATCCCTACTATGCGGAAAGCATAAGGAAAGCAGCAAAGGAACTGGATGGAGGCACAGGGTATTCGCTGGTGCTGATCTTTGGCAGGGTGAATGTCATGGATGCGGTCAGGACGGTCAGACGGGTCAGCAATGTCCCGATACTCGTCATACGGAAACAGTATGACGGCATGGAAAAGATCGCCGTACTGGAGAGCGGTGCGGATGAATACATACAGTGCCCGGTCCGGCTGGAGGAAGGCATGGCAAGCGTCCGGGCACTGATCCGGAGATACACGAAATGGAATCCCTGTTACGGCTACGTCGGCTGTGAACCGTCAAAGGAGGGACTTTGCATCATCCCGGAATACCGCAAAGTCTTTGTCAACAACAGGGAACTTTTCTTTCCGGGCAGGGAGTTTGACCTGTTACATACGCTTGTTTCCTGTCCGGGGAGAGTGTTTACTTATGAACAGCTTTTTTATAAGGTGTGGAAGGAGGAAGGGGACCACGCGGAGAGCATCATGCACTCCTGCATAAAAAGAATCCGCCGCAGGCTGGAAACCGTATCCGGCTTTTCTGCCAGAATTGAAAATGTCCGTGGTGTCGGATACCGTTATCAGGAGCAGGATGCCTTGTAGATAATAACGGATAAAGATAATGTGTGATCGGAAATACTGAGAAAAAAATAGGCAAAGTATTGTCCTGACAGAGTTATGACAGAATGTGGTCGTATATTGCAGTGAGGATCTGCAAATAGGGATGAGATATGGGAGAGTGCTTTGCCGCCGAAGGATTACGGAGATCGAGAGGGAATCTGTAGTGCCTGTATTGCCGCGTCTGGTAGTTTTTACCGGACACGGCATTTTTTTTGTGCAAGAGTAGCGGCGTATGCTGTCGGCTGCCGTTCTCCACCGGCTCCGAAATTTGATACCTGTCAACTATCAGATTTCGGAGGTGAGTATGAAAGAGAGGAAGTTTTATTTACATATAGAAGGAAAACGGATCAGGGTGAGCGAGGAGGTGTACCGGGAGTATTACAAGGGCGAGCGCAAGGAACGGTATTTTATGAAGGACCTGAAGGCGGAGCGGATCACGATTGACCCGCAGACAGGAGAGGTCACAGTAATACCGGGGCGGGAGGATTCCTATGAACGGCTGCTGGAGAGGCACAGGCAGTTTGCGTCTTACGGCAGCATGGAAGAACAGACTGTCCAGTCACTCCTGTTAGAGCAGGCGCTTGGAAAACTGACAGAAAAGGAGCGCGAACTGATCGAGGAACTCTATTTTCTGGAAAAAACGGAACGACAGGTCAGTGATGCGCTCCATGTGGCGAAGACCACCTTGCGACGCAGGCATACGGAAGCCCTAAACAAGCTGCGGGACATTTTAGGGGAAGAAAATTAAATTTTTTTTGAAAAAGCGGACCAGCAGGCGATCCCCAACGGCTAATAGTATAAGGGGAGTTTCGGTTCCCATCGGACTTTGACAAATAACAGGGATGTCCTGTTCATATCCAGTATCCAAGTTTCTCCTGCTGTGCGGGGCTGTCAAACGACAGGCAGCCCAGGCACGGGCGCGATGACTGCCTGCGGCGGCGGACGGGGAGGGAACCATTTCCCTTTCAAACCCTCTGCCCCGTCAAACAAGATGACATCAAAGGCACGAGCGGCAACCCGGAGGGCCTGTGACCGGCGCGTGGCTGCGCCGGGACTGCCATGCACCGCCAGTTTGAGGAGAACCGGCATATTCCCGTACCGCAGGGTCAAAGGGGGATACGGAGGGCAAGGCATGGGCAGCTTCGTCAACTGCCGCCACCTGCTGTCGGTATCACGGCGCTTACAGCCATAAGCGGCTTGGATATTCCCGTACCGGGGTCAGAGCGAAGGGGCGGTCAGGCCGTCCCGGAATACGGTACATAGCGTGAGACATTAAGAACGCAGCGTTTCAAAATATATCTTTTGATTTAACGGCAAACCGGGGAAACGCGAAAGGGCGTCCACGGCGCTGCTTAAGCTTAGAGAGGGGAAGAATACAATGCAGAAGAATGTGAGTATGGATGAAAAAGATAACAGGAATGATAAGTTAGTGGCGGCAATGGCTTATCTTGGTATTTTGGTGGTGGTGCCGTTTTTTATGGAGAGGAAAACACAGTTTGTCAGATATCATCTGGGACAGGGAGCCACTTT
>DKWV01000060.1:9949-10146 GCA_002491905.1 Lachnospiraceae bacterium UBA7143
GGCTTGGATATTCCCGTACCGGGGCCAGAGCGAAGGGGCGGTCATGCCGTTCCGGAATACGGTACACGGCGTGAGACTTTGAATGAAACATTTTAGTATAGAACGACAGACCGGGGAAACGCGGAAGGGCGTCCCCGGCGCTGCCTTGCTTTAAGAGAGAGGGGAAGAAAACGATGCAGAAGAATGTGAGTATGGAT
>DKWV01000060.1:10219-12192 GCA_002491905.1 Lachnospiraceae bacterium UBA7143
TCATCTGGGACAGGGAGCCACTTTGTTTACGGTGGAAATCCTGTACGGTATTTTGTACCAGCTTCTGGCGGTAACCGTCCTGATGATATCATGGCGGCTTTATCTGATCGTAAGGATCGTGGGATATGCGGCTTTCGTGTTCCCGGTACTTTCCGTGATCGGAATCATAAATGTGGTGAACGGGCAGGAGAAGGAACTGCCGGTGATCGGGAAGATTCGATTATTCAGATAGAAGCCGGGTGTAGGAGAGAAACTGATAATTATAGAAGGGGAAATGGTTGGTTATGGAAAAGTTTTTAACGGTGAAAGAGGTATCGGACGTATTGCGTTTGGGGAAAACGAATACCTATAAATTGTTTCAAAGGAAAGATTTCCCGAAAGTAACGATCGGGAAAAAGCTGTTGGTAAAAGAAAGCGAACTGGATGGATATTTAGAAAAATACGGCGGAGTTATTGTAGATATATAGAATAAATCATAGATTTTGAAACGTCAGTCGCATTGTAGAAATATCAATAGATATAATGTGATCAACATAGTGGAAAGTTTTTGACCCTGAACCGTAAATGTGCTATAATATAGCTATAAAACGTAGGTGGAATACCTTTTTCTATACCTATCGCATGATAGCACAAATTAGGGTACAAACTAGGGTACATTTTACAAACAATTGGATAAAAGTCCGTATTTTTAGGGTTTTTAGGAAGTGGCGAGAAACTTTAGGGAAGTAGAGGCCGCAAGTTCAAGTCTTGTCACTCCGATAATGAAAAAACCTTGAAAGTATGGGCTTTCAAGGTTTTTCTATGTCTAAAAATAGTTATAAAAATGAGTGAAATTTGGTTAAAAACAGGTGCGTTCCAACAGAATTCCAACAGAATTTAGGGATATGAGTAAGCCAGGTAGGGGTTTGGAGACCTTTTACCCGGTTCTTTTTTATTTGATTTTTACAAAACAAGCCCTGTTTCGTGTGGCATTATGAGTTTTTCAATGCAGTCTGTAAAAATAACATGGATTGGAATTGATGTTATAAAAATTTTGTGTTGGAGGAGGTTTTTATAACATGGACAAGGACGCGGTAAAGGTTGTAGGCTACGTCAGAGTATCGACGGACAGCCAAGTCAGGCATGGGTATTCATTGGACGAGCAGAGGGAGGAGATAGTAAGATACTGTAACGATCAGCAATACGCTCTGTTGGAGATATTTTCGGACGAGGGGGTCAGTGGGGCGAAGGCGGACGAGGACGAAATGTCTGTGACTTCGGAAGAAGAACTGCTGTCACCAGAATGAGGGCAGGGGATACTGATTAAAGGATATGCCTTTATCAGAAGCAGATAAGGCTATGCTCTTGAAGAAATTGTGAGTCGATGCGGATTAAGGTGGAATGGAGACCGGGAGGTACTCCACAATGGCTCAAATTAGTCTGCGTATAGAGGATGAGGTAAAGAAAAAGGCGGAGCAGGCCTGTGCTGATATTGGTATGTCATTATCAACGGCAATCAACATTTATCTCAAAAAGCTGGGAAGGGAGAAACGCATACCATTTGAAGTTTCTGTAGACCCGTTTTATTCGCAGGAAAATATGGAGAGGCTCAGAAATTCAGTAGCGCAGATGGAAGCGACCGGAGGTACGGTGCATGAGGTAGAGTTTGATGATTAAGTCATGGTCAGATGCGGCATAGGAAGATTTTGAGTATTGGATGAAGCAGGATAAAAAGACCTTAAAGCGTATTCTCCAGTTGTTAAAGGATATTGACCGAAACGGATATGAGGGGATAATGCGCATGTTATTTTGTAAAAAAGTCGTAAAAAAGATTTTTGGTTGAAAACATTCCGTAGTCTGTGGTATAGTATATTTTGTAATTACTAGAAAATGAATAAGATGAAAATTTGAAAAAATGTAGAGCAATGCGATAGATGAGAAAACTTATAGAAAATATACGAATTTAATACGGATAATTGATTATTATCAGTCTG
>DKWV01000060.1:12481-17267 GCA_002491905.1 Lachnospiraceae bacterium UBA7143
GAATGGTATGGATAATTAGGAATTATTGATAAAATAGATACGAATGTAAAGGTATAAACTAATGAAGCGCGATAAAGAAATAGATGCACATAAATATGCTAACGATTTTGAAGAACTCTCATTGGATGTTATTAATATTATATTTGAGTCAGAAAATGATTCTCAAAATATCATATTAAGTGATACAACCCAACAAACTAGAGATAAAGGTGTTGATGCATATATCATTTTAAAAGTTGGGACTTTATATTATACATATACGATTGAGGCAAAATTACGCAATCCTTCTACGCTGTCTCTCAAAGATTTTGCATCATCCATTTTATATTGCCTTATTAATTCAAGTTATAAACATTTTGTGGTTTCTAATGTACGTTTTTCTGATGAAGCACTTCGTGTGATTGACCATTTGAATAGGTATAGAAATAAAAAAGTTGAACTTATTGATGGGGAAAAACTGCAGCAGGTAATTAATGAACATATAGAAAAATTTTCCAAGTATCCAAATGAATTAATAAAATTTATCCAGGATCAAACATTTAATCCCGTCGTTCATGCCGTACAAAAAGATTCAGTCAATATAACTGATTCATTTGTTGTTAAAGTCAATTCCCGTGAAAAATATCGTCAAGAAATTGAGGCTTATATCGAAGAAGGATATAAGTTATTTTTAATTGAAGGTTCGTTCGGTGTAGGAAAATATACATTAATTAAAGAATATATGGCAAATGCAAAGAAAAATGTCATCTGTCAGGAAATTGATTTGTCCATTATTCGCTCTCCTAAATTGTTGATTTTTGAACTATTAAGATTTCTTTTAGGATTTGAATTGGAAGAACTACTTGAATTATCATCCGACAAAGAAGATAATGATGTCAACACTCTGAGTGATTTTCAGTTTTTTCCAAACTCCAATAATGAGTTATTAATTGCATTGAAGATTTTATTGGATAAAAATGCATATTCATATGACGAAACTATTTATTATATGAACATGTTGTGTAATAGTATCATTGAACAATTTTTTGCAGGCTCGACTATTGTTTTTGGTATAATTAATTTAAATTGTGCTACACAGGAAATGATCAATTTTATTTTGGATTTTCTAAGTTGTCTTATCAAGAACGGAATAGTAGTATTGCTTGATTTATTAAGTCCCAAATCACAATCTGAAGTAAAGTATGTAACTTTGGAGCAATGGTATAATTATATTCAATTATTGAAAAATTATAACTCAGATAAAGCACCTGTTTTTATTACACTAGAGGACTATTCGGAAACCGAAACAAAGGCTGTCATTGAACAATGTATACCTATTCATTCAATTTCAACAGAATATAAGCAAAAGTTTATTGAATATTTTGGAACAAATCCACATGATATATATATTGCATTGACTATTATTAGAAAGCAAAAGCTATATTCAAAAAAAGCATTGGAACAACTAATGTATCAGTCAATTCCTCAGATGTTAAATGAAATTATACATAGAAAGGTTAATGAGTTAAATTATCCTTTTTCAAATATATATCGTGAGTTATTAACATTCCTTGTTGTTATGGAAGGAGTTCTCCCATATTGTATATTCGATTACTTGCAGCAAAAATATGCAGTAAGTAATTTGGATTTTTTTGAAGACCCCGGTTTGTTTAAGTACCAAAATGGCTTTTTACATCTAAAACAAAGTATCACTATGAAACTCATAAAAAAATATATTAATCCATTGCAGGAAAGACAATGTGCAGTCTGGTTATTTGAACATATTTCTGAAATGGGTCTGGATTCTATCAGAAAAACTTATTTTGAATATAAATTGAAGTTTTTAAATACTCCGTCTGAAGTTATTGACAGCACAGCAAGTGTGGTTAGTTTTTTGAAAAAAAACCAGGCATATGATCTTGCTATATCAATCAGATATATGTGCTTTAATTACTTCAAATTAAATAATGAAAACAAGCAATGCTACATTAATGCGATGGAGTATTTAGAACTTTTGGCGGATATTAATCCTTACAATTCGCAGGATATTTCGATGCTGATAAAAGAAGTTGATGAAATGCGCCTTGATCTGGAATTATATAATCAAACTGATTCTGAAATAATAAATGCAAACATTAGGTTTGCACTTATTCTTTATAAAAAAGAAAAAATGAATTATAACTATCAAGCTTGTGAACGTCATATAAATTATATTTTAAGTTATGAAAATGTTGTAGAAGATAAAGCTTATTTTGTAAAAGCATATATTTATAAAGCATTAATATATAAAGAGCAAGGATTAAGAAATGAGTTTATCATTAAAATTTTGCAAGCACTTCGAAAATATCCTGACAGTAAGGAAATAAAGGTAGCTTATTATGCTAATCTTGCTGCAATGTATAAATTAAAACGACTAGATATATCATTTAAATTGCTAAACATTATCAGAAATATAACCAAGGGAGATTCAGAGATAAGAGGAAGTTTGTGGACGGAAATCGATCTTTTACAGTATAGATGTTTTATGGGTATCGCAAATTATAATGAAATCAAAAGGATTCGAAAAAAGGCTGAACAAATTGCATCAACGAATAATTTAGCAAGATCATTTAACGCAGAAGGATATTATTTTTTGAAGCAATTGAATATGCTTAATGCAAAAGAATGTACCGAGACAGCTATAACGATGAGTTTGACTGCCGGAGAAAGCAAATTATTTTTTCTGTTTACTCTCAATCTCATCTCTATTATGAGATTGATGAGATTAGATTATGAGAAATATTTTTATGATGCATTTTCCTGGTTCCAGAATCATTGTACAGAGATTGTTTCAAGATTAGAAAATAATCGGAATCGGCAAGAAGACCATATGTTTTCTGCAGTAATCAATTTAATAATTTTATCACAAGAGTTGAAAGTAACACTGGATAAATTTGAAACAGATGGCTTTTTAACAAACCTAACACATCTTTCGAACAGTAGATTGCTCAAACTAGTGCCGGATTTTTTTAAACTGCATAATATGGTCTTTATCCTATATTAGTATTGACATTGTGAGCCTTATGCATCTGCATCTTCGAATAGTTGATCCAATAATGCGTATCCATTTGAATTGTCAATATAATAAATTTTGATTTTGGCATGCTGACATTTTTTACAGAATAGTTTTGTTCTCTGATATTTTGTCAGCAGCAATTCCTCTTGATCACTATCAATACATTTTATATTAAGCATTGTATACAAATAGTAGAAATAGTATTTGCCGTCTGAGGTATTCACTTCCCAAACACAAGCCGGAATATTAAGCGCTATTCTATCTATATCTACTATATAAGATTCAATATGCTTTGAGATGAGATTTCGAATAAACGATATGTCTGGAGGACAAAAGGTATGGGGAAATATATCTACACTATATTTTGGAACTTCCAGTTTTTTGTGAGTATATTCAACTCCTTCGACACTAGTATGGATACCGTATAAGGTAAGGTGTGACTGAGAAAAGTCCCAAGAATTTATTATATCATAAAATTTTTCTCTTGCCAGTCTTCCCATATAATTTGAAAAATAGGGTTGTTTTCTAAAATATTCCATATATTTTTTCAATGAATATATATCATCATAAGATACAAGAAATCCGTTTTCATTATGAGTGATATAATCTTTTGCATATCCATACGGTGTCGCTATAATTGGAAGAGCGTGAGCCATTGCTTCTAGTATTACATTTCCACTTGATTCATACTTGGAATGCATTACAAATACAAGTGCCTTTTGCATCAATGTGCTGATTCCTTCTTCATTCAAGGTCCCCCACCACAAAATTTTTTGTGCTTTTTCGGCATTTTCAATAACTTTATCGTGACAATAATCTGCTCTGAAATTTTCTATATCATCCGGAGTTCCACCTACAATCCATAGAGATGGTGTGTTCTGTTCAGATTCTCTATATATTTTACACCATGCTTTAATAATTTGAATTAATCCCTTATTTTTATGTATTCTACCAACAAAGAGATAGGCCTTTTGTACAGCCCCAATATGATGTTGATCTGTTGTTTTGTTATTTTCTTGCATTGAATGCGGGACATAGTGGGCAGGCATAATATCATTAAAAGTATATGTGCTGGGATTGCCAGCATAATTTATATATGGATTTGTATATGCTCGTTCGACCCATCTACCAGTGAGAATTGTTTTTTCACTACTTATTGAATATAAGTTTTGAATATCTTCTGCTTCTGAGATAGAAGAACATATAATGTATTTTGCGTTGTCAAATACATTTTGCTCTATCTGCGTTCTATTGCCAGGATTATCATCTCCAGCGCCCTGCAAAATCTTTCTTTTTGCATTGGAAGATACCGTATGAATAAAATAAGAATGATATTTTCGAGCAAAATAAAGAGCAACTTCACCTGAAGACCAATATATACTATGGAAAATAGGGTGATAACCTGAAAAATCCTTTAAGATTTTTTCGATTTCAGTAATTGCATCCTGTTTATAATTTTGAATAAAATCTTTGTCACAAACACCTAGGTTACCTAATTTAATTCGATAGAAATATTGATGATTTCCTAAGGTGCAGAATTCTTCCAAATTTTTAAATTTTTGCCTTGTGATATATATAAACGGAACTTGGTTTTTCAAGAGTAAATTTATCAAAGACCTAGAATACTTATTGCCACCACCAAATTCATAGGCCCCTAAAGGCATAGTTGCATCGCAATGCAAATCAATAATTATGATCATTTTTTCCATAAGCACTCTTCTCTTAGACAATTCCTAATTATCCATACCATTC
>DKWV01000060.1:17578-18044 GCA_002491905.1 Lachnospiraceae bacterium UBA7143
CAGACTGATAATAATCAATTATCCATAGATAATTAAAGCGGGCAACCAGCAAACTAAGCAGATTGCCCGTAAAGTTTATATATGAAAATCCTTTCTGGGATGTTTCGTGGCAAGAATATTTCTTTGCTTAGCCACGGTGACATGCGTATATATTTTCGTAACGTTAATGAGTTTTCCATAAATAAGGATAGTACTGTCATATAAGTTCACGTCACTGACTTTTAAAGAGCAGAGTTCCGATATCCTCATGCCGGTAGACATCGTGACAGGGGATCACGCGAAGCATTTACTTTTATCGTTGTGTGAGACCGTGGGGACGCGGTTCAGAAGTGACCGGCAGCATCAGCTGTGAACAATACCTGTCCGGATCGATCTCCTTCCCCACATAAGGCCCCACCAGACTGAGCGCCCGTACATATCCGGCGGGGGTAAGCCCACGGTCACGCACCTGTTCACCCAGATAGAG
>DKWV01000043.1:0-8902 GCA_002491905.1 Lachnospiraceae bacterium UBA7143
GTGCCTTTATCGTCTGTGCCGTCAAGACAAAAAAAGTGTGAACATGAAATTTAATAATTTCCACTCTGAATATCCCGTACAATCATGCGTTTTAGCTTATCCTGCAAGGTTTCTCTGCTTGTTTCGCTAAAGTGGCACGTCACAAAGTAGGTCGTTCTGCCTATGGTCTTTACAAAGTGCGGTCGGCGTTCCTGTGCCTGTTGGTTCTCATTATTTTTTGGCATATACATAAATCTCCTTTACATGAAAAGAGGGCATACAGAGTAATCTCCATACGCCCGCTGTTGTTAGTGGCTGTCTGTTCCCTTATCCGCATGAAATTGACATTGCGGTTTCCGGCATATATACTTGTTGCTTACTGTCAAATAAAGGTAAACAGGGCAGAAAAAATGTTGTATCAATGCAACGGATAAGAGAGGTAATAAGCATGGGAAAAATGATAGTGCTGACGTTTTCGGACAGTGAGGAAACAATCTTTAAGAGGGCGGTTTCCCTCTTAGCAGACGAATTACAGATTGAAGCGGAACAACAACCTGTTTCCTTGCCTGTATTGTCCTTTCAAGGTGGAAATACTGCAACATCAGCGCAGGGTGTTGCGGGATAGGAGAGATGTGCGCCTTACTCGGATTGGGCCGGATTGTAAAAACCCGACTTATCTGAAAACGGTGTTAGGTAGGCGTTGGGTACAAGTTCAGTGCTGACGCTACAGAAAACGGTACTTTGTAGAACGTTCTTTTTCTAACTTTGGGCAAAAAATATGCACCATGCTAATCTTCACATGGTGCATACTCCCGTAACAATTTACGCACAACAAAATTATTTACTACGCAAAAGACCTCTGTTGATTGCGCCGTACAAGTCTGTTCCATTTTGCTCCTTATTCCCTGTCAGAAGCTTTTCCAATTTTTCCAGAAAAGATACATAAAACTGCCTTTCCTTTACAAGTGCCTGTTGTTCTTCAATACTTATAACCCGATTAGGTTCTAGAGGATGGTCAAAATCATATAAAGCTTTTTGAGTAGCCCGCATTGCAGACTCCACGGAATTACCCAAAATGTCCGTACTATTCGACAACCCGTAATAATGGGCTATAATTTGCTGTATGTGCATATCTGTTATATGAGTCCGTCCATTCTTAGTTTCACCCAATCCGTTTACTCCAACTTCTTTCACTGTCTCCATCCAAGCATCTTTTACAGATTGTGGAGCATTCGGTCCAGCACTCTGTAGCACACGTTCCTCAAAATCCGTTGCCGCTTCATCTCGAAGCCGTTCTTCATTCTTTTCGGTTACATATTGTGCAAATGTAGGAGTCCCGTTACTTTTCTGCATATTTTCGTATGATATGATATTCTGCCGATAATTAGAATTAACCTGCATATACGCTACCCCCATACAGCTTAATGTATATAAAAAGTAATATTCATTGTATTCCACGGTGAATTTGCAGATTTGGAACTAGCCTTAAATGTTCCGGCTTCAAAACCATAGCTGTTCTCATATCTCCAAACGCAAGCCCATCCATCGATTATACGATCATTATCAAGGTCTATCGCTTTTTTAGATTTCAAGGTCATATTAGTGCTGTTAAGAGTGGCTGAGCGTGTTTTTGCATACCCGATCTCAATCGTTTCAACTTCCAACCAAGTCCCGCCGTGATCCAATGTTGTACCAACCTGCGCAAATGACCCCGAACGTTGAATAACTTCTGTTCCACCTTTTTCAGAAGATACGGAATACACATAAAACTGTGTCAATGCAGGAGCCGCATCACGCGGTTGTATTTCCGCAGCACTTACAGGAATAACATTAGCAACCAACAACGTACTAACCAACATAACACTTAATAACTTTTTGAATTTTTTCATTTTTCACTCATCCTTTCTATAGTTAAAATATCTAATCAGCCTCGCATATCAATATGTTGTGTTATCTTTCTTGTTTTATATAAATCTGATTACCCCCTTTCACACACTTTCCACAAATATAGATATGCGTAACTGAATGATTTACTTTGTAATTATCCACTATCTCACTTTATACTCATATTATTTATCGGTCAGAAAATGAATATTTTAATATATTTCCATCCAAGATTCACTTTATAATGACATATCATGCGCCTTTGACCTCTCCTTTCTCTGCTCTGTCGGCGGTATTGCCTGCTCTACACAACGCTTGACGGTTTCAGCTTCAGCAACTTCATCTTTCAGCTTGCGCATTTCCCGATAAAGGCGGTCTTTCTGTGCGGTTAGGTCTGCAACCTCAGCTTTCCACGCTTTCGGTCTTAGCTTGGTGTCGCTCCCTAAATGCTCTTTCAGATACCTTTCCGCTCGGTCATACAGTGCAAGTTCGGTGCGGTAGCGTTCCGCATAATCCTCCTGCTTTTTCGGCTTGGTCTGTTTGTATGCCTTGTGGTAATCCCGATACTGGAGATAGTTTTCCGCTTGGTCTATCAGTTCTTTTCGCTCATGGAGTAGCTTTTCTGTCTGCTTTATCTCGCTGTTGGTATTCCAGTACCGTTTTTTCATTTTCGATAGCGTTTCCTGCAACTCGGACAGGGTGGAAATGTTATTGACCTGTAAGAAGCTGACCGCCTTTGCAAAGGTTTTCAAATCCCGTATTTTCCCGTAACGGCTGTCTGGCTGTCCTGCCTGTTGCATGGCGGTATTCAGCAGTTCAAGGAGTGTGGGCGGCTGTGGGGAATGGATAGGAACGGAATGGAATGGATTGATGGATTGGCTGTCTTTTTCTGCCGACTTTTCCTTTACCCATTTTTCCAGTCCGGCAATCCGGCGTTTGACTTCTTTCAACAGCCTGTTCTGTTCCCTTATCTGACGGTTTTTCTCGCCTTTCTCGGTCACAATGCCCTTGCGCTCCATTTGGGTAGCGGCTACGCCCATGTGTACGGTCGGTATCTGTTCTATGCCCTGTCGCTCGTAGGAACGGTGGTCTATCCTCTGCGGGATATTCTGCTCCGCAAGGTACTTGTTCGTAACGTCTGCCCATGCCCGCCGCCACACTTCGGCTTTGCCTTTGTCATTCCAGTCCATAAGGTCAATCTTTCTTACTTTGTAATTCCCGCTTTTTAGTTTTATCCGCTGACCGTTTTTGTCTAAGATGTATTCCTTTTTTGATTTCGCGCCCCATTCGCCGGACTGTTCCAGTGGTCGCATGGTTAGCATGATGTGGGCGTGCGGGTTTCCGTTGTTCTTGTCATGGATAGCTATGTCCGCACACATTCCGGCAGACACAAAGTTGTCCTGCACATACTCACGCACAAGCCGTATCTGCTGTTCCCTGTCAAGCTCTCTTGGGAGTGCGGCTTCAATCTCCCTTGCAAGCTGTGAGTTCTTTGCTTTCTCGATTTTTTCTACGGCGTTCCAAAGGGTGGAACGGTCTGCAAATTCGGGCGGGGCGTGGGGCGGCAGTAGTATCTCTGTATGCACAATGCCCTTTTTCCTCGTATAGTCATGGGTAATCCCGTCATACTCGTTTGTGATTTTTTCCCCGCTTCGGTAAGCGGCTGAACCAACCGCTGACAGTTGGCTTTCCGCCCCTCGGCTGAATATATTGATAGTGCAATGGTAAATCGCCACGCTTTCAGCCTCCTTTCGGGTGGCACATTTTAAACTTTGTGGACAGGCACGCCCCGCACTTTGGGGTGTGCCTGTACGCAAAGTACACTAAGGGGTAGGGCGGTACGCCCGTAGGGGAATAGTCGTTTCCCCTGTTGGCTGTCGCAAGACAGACAATGCCCTCTGCAAGAGCCCTCGGAGAGCGCACGCACCGGAACGGTGTATAAGTGCGCCCTTGTCTGAAACAAGGGAGATTTAATTCTCCCCCTTTGGCTTTTGCGTCCGGCGTAAAAATTCCTGCGCCTGTGGTGTCTGCAAAGCGGTTTCAAGCAAGCCTTTTATCTGCTCGTTTGTGTACTGTTCCGGCTGTTCCAACAGGCTTTCCAGTATCGCCCCACGCTCTACAAGGCGGTGCGTCCTTATCTTGCGTTCCTCGCTCTTTTTCTGGTTGAGCAGTTTTTTCTTCCTGTTCTGCAACTGCCGTATTTCTTCCTCTGCTTTTGCAATCTGCTCGTTGATGTTCCCCATGCGTTCCCTCCTTTCTGTGCTGTGGCTGTTTGTAGGATATTTGTGTAAAAGAAAAAGACATCTTCTAGTTTGAAAATGTCTTTTTCAGATACGCAACTATTCAATTTTTGGTGGTTAGATTTTATTCACTTCCGACATAAGCCGTATGCCGTCATGCAATCCTAATTTGTAAGCAACCTTTCCGTATGCCGCCCCGTTTGCATTTATGGCAGTAAATACTTTATCAACAATACGTTTTTGCTTCCTATCCAGTCCGGCTTTTTCCAGTTCACTATATGCCATGTTCTGCTCTTTCAGCGTGGCGCGGTAATAGCTGTCTATTTTTGCGGCTCTGTCTAAGGCTTTAATCGTCCTTATCCTTGCAAGTAATTCTAACAAACTCTTTGTATTTGTTTTTCTCATGTTTGTACTCCCTTTGCAAAATCCTGTTAAAGTTCCACAAGCAAATTGTCAACTCCCGTCTTTTCAGCAAAATAAAATCGTTTGTCTAAAAGTTCTTTTCGCTTTTCTTCCGGCAGACATTTTAGTATGTCGTCATAATCCATATCCGCCATAGGTGTGTCTGATGACAGATTGATAAGCTGTGTATGTAACCATTCGTCCCAAAGGTCATCAAACAGACTTTTGCTGTTATAATAGCTGTCCATAGTATCAAAGCCAAAAGGGAACTTAAAATATTGCAATTTAACAAAACCGTATTTACCGGCATTAAGGATAATTAACCCCTCATTGTCGAACAGTTCAGAAAATGTGTCTGCGACCTTTTGACAGTTTATTATTTCCTCGTCTGTAATATATGTTTTGGCTTTATCCATAGTTCCTCCCATAATCTTCTACCTTGCGGCACTCGACTTCAAATATATTTCCGTCTTGAAGCAAAACTGTGAATATGCCTTTTTTATCATTTGTTTCAATGTCCCTTATTCCTATCTCATCTGCGTCGTTCAGTAAATCAAAAACTTTATCTTTGAGGTAATCAAGTTTTTTGTTCCTCGTTTTCATTCTTCTCCTTTCTTTGAAAACATATGTTTCTATTACTAGTATTATAATACTTGTTGCAGATTACAAAAACACTATAACAAGTTTAAAATAGAATTGCAAGAAAAACAGATTTTAATTTATCGACAGGAGATGACAAAAATGGACAAACTGGATAAAGAATATGGACAGTTAAAAATACGTTTGTCTGAACTGATAAAGGACAGAGGACTTAACAGAAATCAAGTGTCTATCAAGGCGGCAATGAACTGGAAACAAGTAGATAGATATTGTGACAACGATATTTCCCGCCTTGACATATTTGTTTTATGCAAACTATGTACAGCTTTAGAGTGTAATATCCAAGACTTATTATTATTTATTCCTGCTGATAATAAGCCGGACGGATAGGGCATTTACACGCCCAAGAAAAAACGTATGTTTCTGCATTTAGTGTTCTAATACTTGTTTAGGATTACCAAGACTCTACAACAAATATAGAATTAAATTGTTTAAAACCTACAAGAATACTAATTGCAGAGGTGGAAAAGTGGAAGATAATTATGGTCACATGGAAATCCGGCTGAATGAATTGCTAAAGGAAAAAGGGTTGAGTAAAAATAAGCTGTCGCACAAGGCAGAAATGAACTGGAAACAGATTGATAATTACTGTACCAACAGCATTACTCGCTTAGATGTATTTGTTTTATGCAAACTCTGTACTGTCTTGGAGTGTGGCATAGAAGATTTGCTTGTTTTCTATCCACCCGAAAAGCAGTAAATTTTATTTATCAAATCCATTCAGCAGATTCAAAGTCTGGGATTCTGTTATGTTTTTTAACTGCATTCCCAGACTTTCATTCTGCATTATCCCCGCTTTTTTCTGAATTTCGATTATCGCAATTCAAGAGTTTCGATTTTCGCAATTCAAGAATTTCGATTTTCGCAATCTAATAATACTGATATTATTCAGACTGATTATAGTCATACTTATCATATCAATCAATCCTTTCCCTTCCTTTCCTTCCCCTCCCTAGTCGGTGTCGGTGGCAAAGTTCTTGACGTAGATAATGTTTGGTTTTCCCATTCCCTGTCTTACGCTCTCGATTAGTCCTATTCCTTTTGCGCTGTCAAGTTCCGCAAGCAGTCTGACCGCCTTGCCGCTTGCACAACGGAAACGCCCCTGTATCTCGCCAATCGTGAAGTAGAGGTATATGCGCCCCTGTTCATCAATCCACCCGTTTTTCAGTGACAGTTCCATGCGGTCAATCAGCATACCATAGAGCAGTTTTGCGTCTGTGGAAAGCGTCTGAAAGCGGCTGTCGGTAAACAGCAGCTTCGGTATGCGGTAAAAGGCGTGCTGTTCGCCCTGTTTCCCGTAGAAGTAATCAAACGGCATTTTCCCTTTCTCCTTTCCCTGTTTGAGTAGCGTTTTCCTGCCGTTCCCATGTGCGGGTAAAGAAGAATACCCTTTTGCGGTTCGGCTCTGCGTTTCCCCTGTTGGGATAGCAGATTTAAAGGCTGAAACGCCCGTAACGGTACAACCTTACCCCGTACCATGCAGACGTTTTGTAGCCTGTTTCTTCTGTTCCTCGGTCAAGGTCACTGTGCGCTCTTTGGTTCGTATGCTGACAAAGTTCCTCGGCATGGCGTAGGTCTTTCCTGCGGCGGTCTGCGCTATGCACTGGAAGCTCTGCGGGTTCTTCTCCACAAGTTTATCCATTTTCCTTATCCACGCCGGATAGGAAGTGTAGAGGGTGGCGGTGGTGTCATCAGCGCAAAAGCTGATATGCACTTCCTGCTCGCATTTTAACAGTTTCATTGTCTTGGTGTCCTCCTTTCCTGTGGGTTCTGTGCTTCGTTTTCCCTGTTCGGTTAGGAAAAACGAAAAGACCGCAACAAACGCCGCAGTCTTTCCCATTTACTGATATTTGGTTGTCTAAATCGCTTCTTGGAGTGCGGCTTCTGCCTTTAATCTTGCCCTGCGCTCCTTGTCATACTGTTTCTTGCGTTCCTTCCTCGCTCGTTCCTTTTCCTGCTCGATTTTCTCCCAATCAACAGGCTCGCTTGCATTTGGCAGTCCGATTTTTCCGATAAAGTTAAAATATATCTCAATTTCCTGTGTCCTGTGGCTTCTCTTTTCCCCGTATACTGGCTCATGTATCAGTATTCTGTCTATAAATTCGTTCAGCATGGGGGTTGTGATTTCGTCAAACTCACTGTATTTCTTCACAAGCCGCATGAATTTGTCCGTCCTTACGGCGTTTTCCTTTCCCTGTGCTATGATTTTGTCTAGTTCCCCCGTCCTCGCTTCAAGGGTGCTTAATTCGCTGTCATAGTCCGCAAGAAGCCTTGTGAAATGCCTGTCGGGTATCTTCCCCGTTGCGTTGCCCTCGTACAGTTTCTTGATGAGGTTGTTAAGTTCGTCAATCCGTTTTGTGGCGGCGTGCTTCTCGTTCCGGCTGTCCGCTATGATGCGCTCGCTTTCCCTGTCGTCCATTTCCCGCACTGTTTTGAGAAATTCTTCCTCATGCTCCAGCACAAAGCCGCATACCTCACGAATGGAAGCGGCGATAAGGCTCTCAACCGCCGACACCTTCACGCTGTGGGCGGTGCAGTTCCTGTGTATGTTGCGGTAGTTGCCGCATACATAAAGGTTGTCGCTGTCGTAGATTTTTCCGTTTGCCCTGTGCTGTGACTGTGGGCTTCGGTAGTACATTCTGTGTCCGCAGTCGGCGCAGTAAAGCAGTCCTGTTAGGCGGTTCGTATATGTGCCGTTCGGCACTTCCTTACGGACTGTCTTTCTCGCTTTCTGTGCGGTATTCCACGTTTCCTCGTCAATGATTGCTTCGTGGGTGTTGGGGAATATCATCAGTTCTTCGGGTTTTGCCTTTCGCCTTTTTTTGGTCTTGAAGCTGTCAAGGACGGTCTTTCCCAAAACGGTATGCCCCATGTATTCCTGCTTTTCCAGTATGTAGCATACGGCGGTGGTAGACCATGTGTAAGGGTCTGTAAAACTCTTGCTGTGGTTATTTTCGGGGCAATGCTCGGCGGCATAGGCTGACGGGATAAGTATACGCTCGTCTGTCAACTGCCTTGCAATCGCTGACACGCCCACGCCCTCAATCACAAGGCGGTATATCCGGCGCACTACCTCGGCGGGTTCTTCGTCAATGATTAAATGCTGTTTGTCCTGCGGGTCACGCAGATAGCCATAGGGTACGCTTGGGGAAACACGCTTCCCCTCCTGCATTTTCGCTTTGAAGATTGCCCGTATCTTTTGGCTTGTGTCCTTTGCGTACCATTCGTTCATAATGTTTAAAAACGGCGTAAAATCGTTGTCGCCCATTGTTTCGCTGTCAACGCCGTTGTTTACCGCTATGAAGCGAACACCCTTTTCGGGAAACATAATGTCTGTGTAGAAGCCGACTTTTAAGTAATTCCTGCCTAACCTGCTCATATCTTTTACAATCACTGTGCTTACATTGCCCGCTTCAACCTCGGCTATCAGCTTTTGGAAACCCTCACGCTCAAAAGTAGTGCCGGATATGCCGTCATCTGTAAAATGCCGGATATTGGAAAAACCCTGTCTTTTTGCGTATTCCTCTAAATACTGTTTTTGGTTTGTGATACTGTTGCTTTCGCCCTGTTGTTCATCATCTCGTGACAGTCTTTCGTAGAGGGCAGTTATCTTTGCGCTGTTCGTCATTGTAAATTCCTCCATTTCTCGCTATAATAAAGCTGATTTCAGCTTGGGGAAAAGGTGGTCTTTTCAAAAACTCACACTTTTTCCGTCCTCTTTAAATATACCCCTTCGG
>DKWV01000043.1:9207-28155 GCA_002491905.1 Lachnospiraceae bacterium UBA7143
TTCGGATCGGTGACCACAAAGCTGCTATGTTGCTGCATGAGGTTCGGTTTGACGAAAAATCTCGTCTTGCCGGAACCGGAACCGCCGATCACAAGGATATTTTTATTCCTTGCATACTTTGGCTCTTTCGGTCTGCCCGACATCATCAGCCTCTCCGTCTGCGTCAGCAGGATATTGTTCTCAAATACGGAGTCCATGTAAGGCTCGATGTCTTTGGCGGTTCCCCATCTTGCGGAGCCATACTCCACGCCATGCCTAAACTTCTTGGCGCTCTTAGCTTTGAAATACACCACCAGCCGCAAGGCTACGCCGCATCCTGCCCCGATCAGCAGATCTCTTGGGTGGAGGCTTGGCAATGGCTTAGAAAATAAACTGTCCAGCCCTTCCATGACCGCCATCATTTTTGCAGAAGCGTCCTGCCCCGGCGATGTACGCCACAGGTACGCAACTTTGTCACAAAAATATCCAACAAGGATATACGGCAGGTTCATAAGTACCAGCTTTTTTGTATCTATTCCCTCTGCCTTTTCTTTCAGATTCTTCGGGACAGCTCTTAAGTCTTTGGCTATGCCCTCTATGATACCGCTCATAGGCTCTGCCCCCTGTCCTTGTTTTTCTCCCGGCTTCTCTCCTTGTTATTATCCTGCGATACAGCCTCCTTAAAGTGGTTGAGTTTCTCCCTAACCGAAACCCTTCCCTTTTTCTTTTCATTCCCATAAACAAATTCCTTGAACGCCTGTGCAATCGCATCGGCATCCCTGCCCTTAAAAAACACCACATATTTCGGAGGTTCTGTCATCTTGTCCTTCTTGACGGCAAAATCAACATTGTATTTTCTTGCCGTGCGCTCAAAAGATTTAATATTGCCGTCAGTGACTTCAATGGACGATACCCCCGCCCCCTCTCCTACGAGCTTCTTCACAGAGATTTTGCCATGCGTCCTCTGTGCTTTCTGCTTCTGACGATTTAAGTACATCCTCATCGCAGCTTTTAATACGCCGGCAGTCAGTTTTGATGTTTTGATCAAAAGGGCGATTGTTTTTTGTGTTACTTCTTCCTGCATGAAACACCTCCCTGTTACGTTCCTATAAAAGCCCACGCACTAAGGCGGAATCCCCCGGCAGATAATGTAAAAAATAATCTTCACTGTAAAATACACCTTATCCCTCCTTCCCACTTCTGGACATCGTGTCCAGAAGTGTTTGAAATAAAATAAAGGCAGTTATAAGCCGCTTCTACGGTCTATAACTGCCCTGACGCTGTTAAGTGTCGTATATCACATATATTTTTTTATTTTACCAATCAATTCTTTTATTCGTTCATGCTGATAATTGATCGCTTTTTTTTGATCCACATAATCAACTAATACTCCTAATTTATTATCCAAAAATTCATCCAACTCCTGAATTATACTTATGATATTTTTTACTCTAAAAATATCAACACCCTCTGATTCATTTAATGTTCTTATACACTTCTGCTTATTTTGTACCAAATCTTTTGTTTTTTCACAAGCAGTTCCCAAATAGTGCATTGTTTCAAATAAATAAAATGCTTTTAAATTTTTATCCTCCCCACTATCACCAGTTTCTTCATCTTTTTCCAGCTTTTCAAAGGCTGTCTTAAAATCTCTCGCAACTAAAATACTGTCACAAGCAATATTGTCGAAATCTTTTTGTATTTGTATCATGGCATCCATACTTTTATCTATAGTCTGAAGCTTTCTTATATCCCAAAAAAGCTCCCATTTTTTGTGCACCCAATTATATACCCAATATGATATCACATAAACAATAATGAAAATCAGTATTGAAATGACAATTCCGCACCACTCTACTGTTTCTGCATTACTACTAAATGCAATCTCTGTAATAAACGCTGAAAAAATAGTTGCAAAAATTGTATTAGATATTTCTTCGCGCATATTATCATTACTGCTTTTATTATCTATAACCAAGTTCTTTATATCGTTAGATATTCTATATCTTAAACGCTCAAAATTTTTAAAAGAATTTATCATAGTAGCTCCTAAAAGTTTTCACTTAATACTGAATTCCCTGCAAATATATCATCATGCAGCCCTCTTGTCAATTCATTCCTATTTTGGCGATACCACTCATCAAAAAGCTCACTCTGTTCACTATAAAAAATTTCTCTCCTCATTTGCCCGACAAAAACTTCCAGATCAGTTGGTAACGGATATGTTATTCTCAAAACATCTACTATCTCGAAAATAGCCTTGAATATATAGTATAACCTATATGGTATTTTTATGTATTTATTAGTTCCTAAGATGGTAAAATACTTTCTAAGAGAAGCTACTTGCCGTTTAGATATTTTAACATCTCCTCTTCCAGTTAATTCCTTAGCCTTTTCTTTTATAGCCTTATATGCATTTCCATATTCAAAAAGTCTCCCTAAATTTACATGACTATCAATATATAAATATAAACTACTTAGATTGACTCCTACTCTCGCCGCCATATCTTCATCTGTCAGCCGAATATTAATATATGGATATGTGATATCCTCCATTTTAACTTTACTCATTGGTCAATCCTCCCTACTTAATTTTTATATCACTCCTTAATTTAGGAAACACAATACATCATCTAACTTTATTCTTTAATCCGCAATAGGGTGATTACGAATCGTCGTCTTCTTTTTGACCTATTATATTCCTTTTCAACAAAGATTGCAACTCACATTTCTACATTTATTATTATTTGCCACAACTCAAAATAGTGCATATTCAAGATAATCTCATCTTTCTAACACGCTTTTTATGCCATTATCATAAATATTTTCTTTTTAACTTCTACCTCTGGACATTGTGTCCAAAAGTCTATTAAGTAATCCCTTTTTCTTTCCACCCGCCGCCATACATATCATGCTGTACCTCCTGCTGATAATAATGGTTCATGGTTGTTGGCGCGTTATAAAGTGCCGTAATCAGATATGCCCGTACATTTGTGATCTTTGTCGCGGTTTCCCTCATACGCTCCATAACATACCCTATATGGCTGCTGTTCAGTTTCAGGAAGCGGGATTTTACAAGCTCATAGGGATAATCTTCCCCGTTTATGCGGATCACATTGCGCTTTACGCACACAATATCACATACCGTCGCATATATTTCCTCAAACATCTCCTTGTCATTGTAATTGTCATTCTTCATGTGGTAGTCATATTCCAGATTTTCACGGATCTTCTCCATGTATGTATCTACTCCATCAATCCTATCATGCCCCGACGGGCATTCCTCTCTCTCATCCGTCTTATTCCCCGATTGATTGATAAGATTGATATAACTCATATCAGTATGGTTAGGATTATTATGGTTAATATTGTTATAATTAGGGTCTGATATACCGACTTCTTGAAGCCTGTTTTCCCGACCTCTGGAAGTCGGCTTTTCCGACCTGCTGGAATCGGCTATCCCGACCTCTTGAAGTCGGTTTTCCCGACTCCTTAACGTCAGTTTTTCCGACCTCTGGAAGTCGGCTTTTCCGACCTCTGCGGAAACATCAGTATTTGCAGGCTCTTTCCCTGCTTCTTTCTCCGGTAGGGAGGCAAAGTTTTTGACATAGATAATATCCGGCTTGCCAAGCCCCCTGTGTTTCTTCTCCACAAGCCCGATCCCCCTGTTGGAACTAAGCTCTGCAAGCACCTTGACCGCCTTCTCCTTGCTACAGCCCAGATCTTCCCTGATATTGTCTATCGTATAGATCACATATGCCCTGTCCGCTTCATCAAACCAGCCGTTCTTCACAGAAAGCGCCATCCTGTCGAGCATAAGTCCGTATAGGAGCTTAGCATCGCTGCTAAGCCCCTTGAAACGCTCATCCTTAATCAGCAAGCGCGGAACACGGTAAAAAGAAAACTGCTCTGCTTCTACACCATAGTAATAATCAAATTTCAATGGCTCGCCCATTTTACCGCCTCCTTTACTGCTTACCCTGCCATTCCTCCAAAAGCTGGATAATAATGCCCTCTATATCGTCACTGGAATAATCCTCCGGAAAAAATTTGT
Source organism: Lachnospiraceae bacterium UBA7143 (assembly GCA_002491905.1). Lineage (GTDB taxonomy): Bacteria > Bacillota > Clostridia > Lachnospirales > Lachnospiraceae > UBA3282. The sequence continues at coordinate 13,241 of DKWV01000043.1, forward strand.
TAATCTTATCGCTTTTAAGCGTTACTTTCCTCTCTTTGGGCTTTTCCTCCGACAATATCAGCCTGACCATTGCCAAAGTCAGCTCGCCGTTTTTCCCAAACTCTTTCAGCTTTGCCGCCTGTGCGTTGGAAACCGAAGCGCCCGTTTCCTCAAGAATAATAAATACCCATTGTTGGGCTTCTTCGGACAAGAACGAAATATCCACCCCCTGCGTTATGCCAATCTTCTTTGCATCCACCATGCCGAGCAGTTCGTCTGTGAGTCTTGCAAGCCATACATACCGCTGCACGGTCTTTCCGCTTTCTCCGGCAGCCTCCCCTACTTCATCAAGGGTGTTGCCGCCTTTGCTGCCCTGATGTTTCATCGCCTCATACTTCATAGCATAAGCCCTTGCTTTCTCGCTCGGTAAAATATCCTCACGTTGGATATTGGAATCCACCATGATGATCGTGGCTTCATCGTCCGTATAGTTCCTAACGATGACGGGCATGGTGTCTAAGCCTGCCTTTTCAGAACCCCGTTTCCTACGGTGCCCGGCTATGATCTCATATCCGCCCTCTACTCTCGGTCTGACAATTCCCGGTACAAGCACACCATATTTCCCGATACTCTCCGTGGTTTCCTCCATTTTTTCATCATCAAGGACACGAAACGGGTGTCCCTTGAATGTATGCAACTCATCCAGCTTCGCATGGATGATCCGCTCCCCCGATGTGTTCTCTGCTCCGCCAAACAAGTCATCAAAATTGCTGATCTGTACTTTGGATGCGCTTCCTGCTTTACTGCCCATTGTCAAGCACCTCCTTTGTCAAGGATTGGTATGCTCCCGCAACCTTGCCTTTCGGGTCATGCTTGTAGATGCTGACGCCCTCTGCGGACATCTCCGCCGCCCTTACCGACATAGGTATGCTGTTCTCGAATATCCGTACCTTACTTCCGTATGCTTCAATAAGCAGCGCCGAAATATCCCTGGCATAATTAGTCCGGCTGTCTACCATCGTCAGCAAAATGCCCTCAATAGCCAGTTTGGGATTGATCTGCCGTTTTACCTTACCTATGGTCTTGATAAGCTGTTCCAGCCCTTTTACTGGCAGATATGCGGCTTGTACGGGTATCAGGATACTGTCGGCACAAGCAAACACATTTATGGTTATCATGCCGAGCGAGGGCATACAGTCAATCAGGATATAATCGTATTCCGCCCGTACCCTCTCTATGTAGGAACGCAGTACAAGCTCCCTGCTCATGACATTCACAAGCGATACTTCCAGACCGGACAATTCAATATTCCCCGGCATAAGGTCAATGCCCTCATCATGCTTTAAGATCCCGTAATCCGGCTCCATTCCTCCATCGTTGATAATATTGGTCATGACTGTCGCAAGCGTTTCTTCCAGCTTGTCCGGTTCTGTGAAGCCCAAACTTGCCGTGAGACTGCCCTGCGCATCTGCATCGATCAGCAGCACTCTTTTTCCCTGCTTTGCCAGTCCGATCCCTAAATTGCTTGTGGTAGTAGTCTTGCCGACTCCGCCTTTCTGATTTGCGATTGCTATTACTTTACACATGGTCTTATTCCTCCGTTTAGTTAGTTTTTTCTTTAATATTGGCTTTCTGTACTTCCACATAAGCCCGGTAAAATCTGTTTGTACCTTTGTTTCGGTACATCTCCGAAACTTCCGTCACAGCCACTTTGGGCTGCCTTTTCAAAATCTTCTCGAACCATTTAATATCATTCTTTGTTCCCATCAGTCGAATTTTCAGCACGTTTCCACCCCATTTCCGCAAGAATTTCCCCAATGGGCTTCTGTTTACGGCAATACTCCGGATAACGGAGTTTAATGCCTTCCCAAAAGTACATGGCATAGCTACAGCAGAAAATATCGCTTACAGAATACTTTCTGCACTCGCGCATCTGCCCGTCCCTGCTCTTATAATCATTAGCGCTTGGCGTTGTGTCTGTGTATAGGTTAAATGCGAGCCTTATCACAATGACACCGCCGCTTGACAGCCAGCCTTGATGTAGGCACTCTCTCTTGATATTTCCGGTTTTAATATCATAAATCTGGTTGAAATATTTCCTTGTGTCCTCTGAAATGCCGAGGACATAGATCAAAGCCTTATGATGACAATTCTGACTTCTTGCCTGTTCCAGCTTCTCATAATAAAACTCCTCATGTTCCTCGTTTACAAAAACCATGTGTGTGTTGTTAGCGCTCTGCGCCTCTGCTCTTAACGCTGTGTTCGTCATAATCTTTCCTCCATAATATAAATTTTTGTTCATGTTCCCCAAACAGAAAAGCATCCACCTATTGGGGATGCCTTTCTTCGCAAACTCATATGCTATTCTATAAAAGTACCATTCTGTATTATTCGGTACTACTCAAAATAAAAATTGTTGTCAATTTGTTGTCAACAGACCTTATAAGTGCTAAAATATACCGTAATTACAGGCTTTCCAGCTTCCATACTTCTTCATCATGCACAAGACAAGTCCGCACCTTGACGGCGCTTATGCGGCGTTTGGAAAAGTGATAGAAGGTATGGATGTGGTGAACCGCATTGCTGAAACTGCTACCGATTATGAGGACAGACCCTTGGAAAATCAGGTAATGCAGACGGTTACCGTAGAAACTTTCGGTGTGGATTATCCGGAACCGGAGAAGCTGTAAACACAACCATTTCGGGCGGAAGGGATATCTGTGAATTTTCCGGGCTTCAGGAACACGTTCAGGGGATCTGGCAGTAGTAATTAAAATACTGTTCCCGCAGTCCTTTGTATGTACCTCTCGGCAGATAAATCTTTCTTCCGCCCGTCAGACAGATCTCATGTGCGTTCAGACTGTCGACGTATTCCAGATTGACAGTAAAGGCGGCGCCGATCCGCACAAATTTATGATAGGGCAGAAGCAGTGCGTAAAGATCCGTCATGGTCATGCGCGCCATGCACTCCCCGCCATCCGAAAGATGCAGGCACTGCGTTTTCCCCTGTGCTTCACACCATACGATGTCATCTACCGCCACCCTCGCAATTCTTCCTTCGAACTTGAGCAGAATGTATCTCTTCCGTTCCTTCTCCCTCTCTTTCAAAAGTCTGTCCAGAACATCGAACATTTTCTCCTGCGTGACCGGCTTTAAGAGATACTGTGAAGCTTCCACATCAAAAGCCTCCAGCGCATACTCCCTGGATGTGGTGAGGAAAAACAGCTTGGCCCGGTTCCCCATACTCCGCAGTTTTTTCGCCGTCTTCATTCCGCGGGACTCCTGTTCCCCCTCTTCGCCCGGCATAAAGATATCCATAAAAATCAGATCCGGCGCATAATTTTTATCCTCAATCCTGCAAAGCAGATCATCCGCGCTCTCGAACCGTTCAATCACAAATTCCACTCCGCCGCGTTCCTGTTCATAAGCGCCCAATATTTTTTCTGTTTTGTTAAGCTCTACCGTCTCATCATCGCAAAGCGCTGTCAGATAAGTCATCCTTCCTCCGTCCCAGTCTGTTTTTCTCCTGCGTTCCCAGATTCCGTATTCATAATAAGCCTGAATGTAAACACTCCGCCGTCGTTTTTGAAATCGTATTCCCCATTATATTTCTTCGCTGTTCTGATAATGCTGGAGACCCCGACGCCTCCCGTAAACTCATTTTGGGGTTTTCCGTCCTTTAACGTAGTTTCCTTTCTACATGTATTGCTGCAGGAAATAATCAGTTTGTTCTTTCTCTTTTTGAGCATCAGGTCAATAAATCGCTCCCGCTCCTTCTGATATTTTTTCACTTCCATACATGCATAAATCGCATTCTCATAGGCGTTGGCAAGAATCGCTACCAGATCAATGCTCGGTACCGCCAGATCTTTTCCAAGTTCCACATCCAGTGTCACCTTAATCTGCTCATTTTCCGCCTTTCGGGTATATGCCGAAAGGATATTATTGACGGCGGTATTCGCACATATCGTTTTCGGTATTCCCTGATCCGTCTCCCTGTCATACTCCTTCAGGTACTGTAAAAGCTCTTCCGTCTCGCCCCTGCGCAGACACTCCGCCATAACCGCGTTATGGTGTCTGATGTCATGCCGAAGCCGCCTGCCGGACTCCAGGGATTCCTCCAGAATCTCCAGCTGCCGTTCCAAAAGCCTGTAGTTCATCTGGATCAGCTGGTTTTCCCTCTCATATTCCTTTTCCTTCCCGACATGCAGATAAAATCGGAACACCAGAAGCTGTAAAGTCCCTGTCAGGAAAAAGTTCGTCAGTACCTGGTAGATTCTCTGCACCGTCATTTTCCTGTTCAGGCTTGGGTTTAAAATATAGCCAATGCCAAGAAGGACACAGACAACCAGCGCCACAACACTGAATTTGTCCGCCTCATTCTCCACATAATCGCCAAATCCCTTTATGGAATCCCTGACATATCTGTCGATGCCAAACGCAATCAGCAGAATCAGCAGGATGCGGGCGAAGATATCCGCCCATACATTGCTTTCAAAGAAAAGAATGGAAATCTCCAGCCCGCCAATCACAAACACAGACATCAGGTAAAACACCAGCGCCAGTTTATAAACCGTCAGATAAACAGAATCACTGCTCATAAAAACAGCAAGGATGGCAAAACAGAGATACATGGTAAAAGCTACCATCCGCGTGCAGCTTTCCCAGTCTGCCACATACCAGATGCACGCCAGAAAAAGCACCACCACCGAAAAGCTGCTGTAGCAGAATATCGTTTTCTTCCTCCCAAACCGGGATCCCGCAAGCAGGGAAAACAGCAGGATTGTCCCCCCGAGACTGACTGCGAAGCGAAAAAACGCTATGTATATTGAACCGCCTAACATTCTAATTCCTCTTTTCCTGCCCGACTTTTTTACGCAAATTTTCAACTTTCATAGCACTATTTTACAATATTTTTTCACATAAAAAAGCGGCGGAAGCCAATTGTTACCTGACGTTTATTTTCGCGCTCCCTTTTGGCCGGAAAAGGCCTGTCCATAATACATTTTTATGCTATACTAGATAAAAAATCAGGGATTTTTGCCGCGGATCTGCGCCTGTGCCCAGGACTGCGTGCTGCGTATGAATTGTGTATGAACGAGGAAAAATATGTACAATATTCTGATGGTGGATGACGATCCGATGATACTAGAAAATAACAAGACGTATTTCAGCGCCGTGGGATATGCCGTTGTCTGTGCTGACACTGCGGAAGCTGCCGAGAAAATCATCTTATCCAATGCTCTTGACTGCGTTATTCTGGACGTTGACCTGCCCGATATGAGCGGTTTCACCTTATGCGAAAAAATACGCGCGAAGACCGGTCTTCCCATTATTTTTCTTTCCGGCTACACCGAGGAGGAGAGCCGTATCCGCGGCCTGTCGATCGGCGGGGACGACTATGTATGCAAACCTTACAGCCTAAAAGAGCTGGAACTGCGTGTACAGGCACGCATCCGCTCCGGCAGGGCCGCTGAGCCGCCGAAAACGCTTACCTATGGTCCGCTCTCCATCTGCCCCTCCTCCTGCAGCGTAAGTTATGAAACATCCTCCGTGGATTTTTCTTCCTACGAATTTGATGTGCTGTATTTTCTTGCAAAACATCCCAATGAAATTTATACGCCGGAGCAGATTTACGACTCCGTATGGAAAGCGCCGGTCAATAAAGGGCAGAAGTCCCTGCAGGTCATTATGGGGCGCATCCGAAAGAAGCTCTACGACATCTGCCCCGGCCACGACTACATCCAGACTAAACGGTACAAGGGCTACCTCTTTGTCCCTGACTGGGAGTAGGCGAAGAAGCCCACGGTTCCGACAGCCACCGCCAGCAGGATAAACCCTGCCGCAATCACTATATAATTGATCCGGGGACTGTCGGGGCGCAGCGTCCGTTCACTCATCTGCGGAACGGCCGTGCCGTTTTCCCCATATGCGGTTGAAGCGGTGACCGCCTCCTCATTTTCAGGCACGGTGGCATCGGACTCCCCGGAGCTGACGCTTTCTCTGCTCTCTGCGTTCGGCTCTACATGTAATGACAGGTCCTCATTGGTTTTTGGAGACTCGGCATTGAGCGGCTGCCCTCCTCCTGCGTTTGAAGCGGCGGTATTTGACCGGCTGCTGTCTGCCGCCGGAACCGGGGCCTTTCCTCCCGATTCCATATAACCTGCAGCTGTCGGGGTTTCCACTCCGTCACCGTCACTATCTGCACTGGTATAGTGGTCCGCGTCTTTGTCCGCCTCCTTCTCCTTCGGCGTGCCTGTGTCTTTCTGCGGATTACCGGGCGGATTGATAATGGAGGTGCCTCCGCCCCTGCTGCCGCCTATGTCCTCCATATTTTCCAGGTTATCGGCCGCAAAGCAGAGCACATTGGAAAAGTATCTGGTTCCGTTATCGTTCCCCTGCAGGCGGATATATATGTTGGAATGGGCCGTCCTTTCGGTCTGTCCCGCATCCACGACGATGATGAAGCCTTCGTATGTACCCTCCGTCGGCGATTCATTGAATACGACCCAGTTTTCCGCGTCGAAGGAATACTCCGATATTAAGGTAAACGGGGATGTCTCCCCCGGCTTCGTATACCAGCCCCGAAAGACATAACAGTTCCCGTTCACCGACGCGTCTACCTCCGTAAAGGTCAACGGATAGTCATTATAGACGACCGTACACTGCACCGGCTCCGCGGACGATGCCTGTGAAAAAAATCCCTGCAGCCGGAAACGCCGTCTCTGCTCCTGCTGCTTTTCGGTTCCTTCCAGGTTCCACGAGACCGAAACCGGCTCGCCTTTATGGACTTGTCCCTGCCGGATGACTTCAGCGCTTATCTCCGTCGGGAGCACATCGTTTACCGTCTGTCCTTTTTCTACGACGGCACAGACGGGAACCGAATCTATCACAAAAGGCGTATCCGCATAATGGATGCCCCCTGATATCCGGCAGTCAGAAGAAACAGCAAGACCTGCGCCTTCCTCCTGCCAGAGTGCGCACTGTCCGCTCTCCACCGTAATGCCCTGCATGGAAAGCATTCCTTTTTCCGCCACATAAAAGATGCCTTTCCCGTCCGATGCTCCCGAAAAGACGAGATGGTTATCGCTATAAAGTTCGATCTCCCCGGCTACGGTGATGGTATATTGAGCCGTATCGACCAAAACGGTGGGCATATTCATCCCGTTGGGGCAATAGCCGTATTCCCCGTCGAGCACCACGTGATCCGCAAGCCGTACCGTGCCGCCGGTATTCTTGTGTGATTCCAGCCACTCGATCAGTGCCTGGCCGGTGGATACGCTTTCTTCCGGGTCCTGCCGTCCGGCGGATTCCATAGCCTGCGCCGTATACAATCCGGCATCCGGCTGCAAATCCGTTTCCGAAACGTCGGCTAAATCGCCATCCGGCTCTGCTTCCGAAATGTCGGACGAACCGCCGCCCGACTCTGCTTCCGGGGTATCGGCCTGCTCGCCACCCGACTCTGCTTCTGGAATGCCGGCCTGCTCGCCGCCCGACTCTGCTTCTGGAATACCGGCCTGCTCACCGCCCGCCTCTGCCTTCGGAATATCGGATGTATCGCCGGATTCCGCTCCCTGTTCGGAACCGTCATCCAGGTTGTCGGCTGATCCAACGCCCGGCTCCATATTCTGCTGCGAAGCCATTGTAACAGCGGAGCCGCCCCTGTAAAATGAAAAAGAAAATATGAGAGTAAGTGCAAACAGAAAGACACGCTTATTTTTCATAAGAACCCTCCATGCCAGGTTAATCATTTTTATCAGAAGGAGCATTTATTCGCATGAAACAGAACATACTTACGAAATCCGTATTGCAGACAATACTGGTAATCACCGGCGCCTTTATCTTTTGCCTGGTTGGGCTGTCCGCAATAACACAGTATGATAATAAATATATATCAAAGATGGCTTCTGCACAAGGCCATTTTTGCACGATTCCAGAAAAAGGGTATTGCTCACTTGTCGACGGCTGGGAGTTTTACCCGGATGTTTTGCTCTTCCCGGACGACTTTTCTTCCCAGACTCCGTCCTATTACAGCACATGGGCTGGCAAATACCCTAATCTTTCCTTATTTCATGAAGACAACAATCCTTACGGCGTCTCAACCTGGCGGTTACATTTAAAGGGAAACGGCAGTGTCCTTCTCTATCTGCAGGAGCCTCTCTGCGCCGCAAGAGTCTACGTAGACGGCCTTTGTCTTGGCGGAACCGGCGATGTATCTCCTGACAGCTACGCCCCCCTGATCAAAGATAACGCCTATTCATTTTTAATTGACGGCGATGCGGAGCTGATTATCCAGACCGCCAACTATTCCCATTATTATGGGGGAATCTGGTATGCGCCAGTCATAGGGGATGCAGACAGTGTCAGCCGTCTCATCGCTTCCCGCATGTTCCTCTATGGCCTGCTGTTCTTTTCATCCCTCACGCTCTCCCTGTTCTGCATTGTACTCTGGAGACGCAAAGAGGACAGCGGCAGGACCGCCACCTTCTACTTCGGCATGTTGAGCCTGTCCTTTGCGCTGCGTATCTGTTATCCTTTCCTAAGGCTGTTTGGCGTACCGTTTGTGCGCACGCTTTACGCGATAGAAGACGCCGCCGCCGTGGCCGGCATTTACTTCTCCATGCAGATTACTCTTCTGCTTTTTTTGCCGGACGGCTTTGCGCGCCTGAAACAGGCACTCCGCGTTCTTTCATTGGGAGCCTGCGGCGTTGTCATCGCCGCCCCTTTGTTTGTATTCCCTCTGGTTCCCAGCCTTGTGCTCTGGTACGGGCCGCTTATTTCATGGTATAAGGCAATCATGGCATTCTTTCTGATCAGCCTGACCGTTTACGGCGGTTTTATGGGCCTGCTTCACATTAAAATCATTCTTGCCGCCGCTGTCGCAAACGGTATCTGCCTGATTTACAGCGTCCTTTCCATCGGATACTATGAACCGTTCGCTGGTGCTTATCCTGAGGAGTACGGCTCCTTCTGTATGGTGATCGCCTTCGCCTTCCTAATGATACAGCGCAACCGGGAAATGGCTGAAGAAAACAGAAAACTCAATCTCCATCTGCAGGAGGAAGTTGAAGAAAAAACTGAGCATCTGCGCAGGCTTCTCACGGAAAGAGGGCAGCTGATCGCCGAGCTGGGGCACGATATGAAATCTCCTCTGACATCCCTCTCAAACATGGCTCAAATTATAAGGCTGAATGACATTATGCTGGATGAGGACACACACCAAAAAATGGTTCATATAGAAGAACAGTGTAATATTTTGTCTGACCGCCTGAAATCCATTCAGGAAATCGCCGCACAGGCAAGCTCCCCTGCCAAAATGGAGCCTTTGCTTCTTAATACCTTTCTCGCGGAATTTTGCCACAACTGCCGTCCTATTATAGAGCTTTATGGACCGAATTTTTTTGAACGCATTACCCCGCAGCCCTGTCATATTATGGCAAACCGGGACCAGCTTTTCCGCGCGCTGGAAAACCTTTTATACAATGCCGCCGACTTTACGCCGCCGGACGGCAAAATAACGCTTTCCCTGACAGCAGACGAAAGTACCGCCTACATCGCTGTCTCAGACACGGGCTGCGGCATCCCGGAGAAGGACCTCCCCAATATTTTCCGCCGCTCCTACACTACCCGCGGCGACAAAGGCGGGCAGGGATTGGGACTTGCCATTACCCGCGCCATTATTCTGGAACACGCCGGACAGATAGAGGTAGTCTCCAAAGTGGGGGAGGGGACCACATTCACCATCTGTATTCCGACGGTGTCATCCCACAAACCTTTTTAAAATAGCGGGTAAAATGCGGCAGGCTGTCAAATCCTGCCTGCGAGGCCGCCTGCGCTACTGGCAGCTTCTCCACCCGGAGCAGATACTTGGAACGCTCCACGCGGGCGTCCAGCAGTTCTGATTTAGGAGAACGGTTAAAAAACAGTTTATAGTAACTGTAAAACTGACTTGTTCCCAAATTCGTCAGCGCCGCCATGCTTTCCGCATCCCACTTCCTGTCAATATGGGTCAGAATCTCAATCCTCGCTTTCCGAAACTGCTCAAAAAGGTCAGCCTGAATCCCTTTTCCTTCCGGGAACGTGTGAAGCTGTCTGGAAAAAAGAATAAACAGCTGATGCATCAGCTTGTCGGTCTGCTCCTGATAATACTCCTGTTTCGTCACGCTCTCCACGTAGATTGCCTTGAACAGGACATTCATATTGTCAGGACAGGCCGGATAAACGATCTGACTGACGGGAATGTCATATGTTGTCAGAAACCGGTCATCATCGCAGGTAAAGTGTACAAAGCTGTTTTTAAACCTCCTGACCGCCTGATAAATCTGCGGTTCCCCGGGGGGATACAATAAAAATGCCCCCTCCTTTGCCATATGCGTCCCACCGCCCAACTGCACTTTCATCGGCGTCATAAAGTAGAGAAAAAGGTAATCCCCGCTGCCCTCCGGGCGGTTGATCCTGTCACAGTCCGGGTTAAACCGGTTGTAGTCGCAGTATCCTATGTGAAACATGAAGATACTCCCCTTCCGTCACATCTTATTCTTCCGGGCAGTAAGTCAGGCGCCGTGCCTGCACGAGCATTTGACGAATGCCGCGGGAGCAAATATATTTTATCCCAAAATCGGAAGAAAAGTCAAATATGACGCAAGAAAAGATATGGTTATTTCTGCACCTTTTGTTAGAATGAATTTATGATGATGAAATTGCACAAATAGCCAACGAATAAATCAATCAGGAAAGGAACAGGTACAGAAAATATGAAGAAGGCGCAGGTTATTATCGACAAAGACTACATTGTAAGTGAGATTGATAAGAGGATCTACGGGTCTTTTATCGAGCATCTGGGGCGGGCGGTCTATGAGGGAATTTACCAGCCGGGAAGTCCTTTTGCGGATGAGCAGGGATTCCGTAAGGACACGCTGGAGCTGGTAAAGGAATGCCATGTGCCCATCGTGCGCTACCCGGGCGGAAACTTTGTGTCCGGCTACCGCTGGGAGGACGGCGTGGGACCGAAAGAGAACCGGCCCGCGCAGGTTGACCTCGCATGGGAGGTTGTGGAGTCCAACCAGTTCGGCCTCAATGAGTTTGCCGACTGGTCGAAGAAAGCCGGAAGCGAAATTATGATGGCGGTCAATCTGGGAACCAGAGGGCTTCAGGAGGCAAAGGAACTGTTGGAATACTGTAACTTTAAGGGCGGCACCCTGATGAGCGACCTGCGCAGATCCCACGGCTACGAACAGCCCCACGGCATTAAAACATGGTGTCTCGGCAATGAAATGGACGGCCCGTGGCAGACCGGGCATAAAACCGCTGTGGAATACGCAAGAATCGCCCACGAAACCGGGAAAGCCATGAAAATCTTGGACCCCTCCATCGAACTGGTGGCATGCGGCAGCTCCAATTCCCATATGCCTACCTTCGGCGAGTGGGAAGCGACCGTGCTGGACGAGTGTTACGACACGGTTGACTACGTCTCCATGCATCAGTACTATGGCAACCGCGACAATGATTCCGCGAACTTCCTTGCAAGCAGTGTGGACCTGGATCAGTTCATCTCGACGGTGGTTTCCATCTGCGACTATATCAAGGGCAGGCACCACGGCAAAAAGGACATCAACATCTCCCTCGATGAATGGAATGTGTGGTTCCATTCCGAGGAGGCGGACAAACAGCTTGAGAAATGGGTGCAGAAGCCCCATCAGCTCGAAGACGTGTATAATTTTGAGGACGCACTGTTAGTGGGAAGCATGCTGATTACGATTCTACGCCACGCGGACCGCGTGAAAATCGGCTGCCTTGCGCAGCTTGTAAATGTGATCGCGCCGATTATGACTTCCGATACGGGCGCCTGGAGGCAGACGATCTTCTATCCTTATATGCACGCGGCTACGCTTGGACAGGGAACCGTCTTAAACACGATCGTGAAATCCCCGGTGTATGAGGCGAAGCAGTATGGCGAGGCGCCCTGTCTCGACTGTGTGGTTGTGGAGAACCGGGAAAAGGAGGAGCTGGTTGTCTTCGCGGTAAACAAGGATCTGGACGAGGACATGGAAGTAACCCTGGATCTGCGCCAGTACACGGGCTGCCGGGTACTGGAACACATCGTCATGCACAGTGAAGACCTGAAAGCGGTCAACACGGAAGAAAACCCGAATAATGTTGTTCCAACGGCAGACGGAAATGCCAAAGTGGAAGACGGAACGCTGCAGGCTGTCCTTATGAAAAAGAGCTGGAACGTAATCCGTCTTTCCAAATGACGTGCTTCCCGTTCATAATTTGTTCATATTTAATTTTAAAAAACTTCATTTTAGAATCACGATTTAGACATTTCTGCCCCGTATACTAAAACCATAAGATACAACACAGCAAGCTGATAACAAAGTTAGCTGATTAATTTAAAACTTTTTCATAATAAATGCCAAGTAGGGGAGACCTTACTTGGCATCCTCCCTTTTCTGGGGAAATTTCCTGTTATCCATGTATACAATTACCTCTTGTCAGATATTTTGTCTTATGGTATACTTGAATACCGTAAGCACCTTTTCAGTTTTACAACGAGAATAAACTTCTCAATAACTGTCGACGTAGACATCTATACAGGAATGTCTGCGCTTTTTTGCTTACGGATAAGAGACTGCGTGAGGAGGAAATGTATTATGGTAGAAATGATTACGAATGTGAACAGCGCCGTAAACAGCTTCGTCTGGGGTGTTCCCATGCTGGTGCTGCTCGTAGGTACGGGTATTCTGATGACTGCCCTCACCAAATTTTTCCAGTTGTCCCATATCGGGCACTGGTTTAAAAACACCATCGGCGGTATTTTTCACGACGAACACATTACGAAACATACGGAGAAGGAGGACCAGTCCATATCCCAGTTCCAGTCCCTGTGTACGGCTCTTGCCGCTACCATCGGTACCGGTAATATCGTCGGCGTAGCCAGCGCGCTGATTGCCGGCGGCCCCGGCGCCATCTTCTGGATGTGGGTTGTGGCCTTCTTCGGCATGATGACCAACTATTCCGAGAATGTGCTCGGCATCTACTACCGCCGCAAGAACGAACGGGACGAATGGTGCGGCGGCGCGATGTACTACTTAAAGGACGGGCTTGGCTCCTACAAGGGCTTCAAGCAGATCGGCGCGGTTCTGGCTGTCCTGTTCTCCATCTTCTGCGTCATGGCGTCCTTCGGCATCGGCAATATGAGCCAGATTAACTCTATCTCCGGCAACATGAAATCCGCTTTCGGCATCCCGCCCTATGTGACCGGCATCGTGCTTCTGGTTATTGCGGGGCTTGTCATCGTGGGCGGTTTAAAGCGTATTGCATCTGTCACTGAAAAGCTGGTGCCCTTTATGGCTATCATCTATGTGGTGGGTGCCCTGGTTGTCTTCCTCATGAATATCGATCAGTGCGGAGCGATCTTCTCCGCCATCTTTAAGGGCGCATTCGGCCTGCGCGCAGTGGGCGGCGGCATCGTCGGTTCCGGCGTAAAGATGGCGCTTACCTGGGGTATGAAGCGCGGCGTATTCTCCAATGAGGCAGGCCTCGGTTCCTCCGTTATGGTACACTCCAGCTCCAACGTCAAGGAGCCTGTGCGTCAGGGCATGTGGGGCATCTTTGAAGTATTTGCGGACACGATGATCGTCTGCACGCTGACCGCTTTCGTAGTGCTCTCCTCCGGTCTGGTTGATCTGGAGACCGGTGCGGTGTTAAGCACCTCAGAAGGCTCTGCTCTGGTGGGAGAAGCCTTCGCCACCAAATTCGGAAGCGTAGGCCCTATGTTTATCGCTATCGCAATCCTGCTGTTCGCATTCTCCACGGTGCTCGGCTGGAGCCACTACGGTTCCAAGGCATGGGAGTATCTGTTCGGCACGAAATCCATGATCGCCTATAAGATCGTGTTTGTTCTGATGATCTATGTGGGCGCAACCATGAATCTTGGGCTGGCATGGGATCTCTCCGATACCTTCAACGGACTGATGGCGATCCCGAACCTGATCGGCGTCTTAAGCCTGTCGCCCATTGTTATGAAGATCACAGGAAACTATGTGGCAAGGATTCTGAAAAAAGAGGATGTGAAGCCGATGCTCTCCGCCTTCCCTGATATTGAAGATACCCATGCGGAAGAGTTGAAAGAGATGTATAAATAGGAAGATAGAAACCCCGGCACGCTGTCATAGCCATGCCGGGGTATTTTTATATCTTACTTTCAGTTCTTAAGGATGCTTTCCGCATCCGGCTTATGCGATTTACGCCTTGCCGTCGGAACCGAGCACGTTCTTGATCTTGTGCGCTACCATATCCTTCACAGCCTGTCTCGCGGGCTTCAGATACTGGCGGGGATCAAAATGATCGGGATGCTCCGCAAAGTACTTACGGATGTTACCTGTCATAGCCAGACGGATATCGGAGTCGATATTGATCTTACATACGGCAAGCTCTGCTGCCTTACGAAGCTGCTCCTCCGGGATACCTACTGCATCGGGCATGTTTCCGCCGTACTGGTTCACCATCTTTACGAACTCCTGCGGAACGGAAGAAGAACCGTGAAGCACGATCGGGAAACCGGGCAGTCTCTTGATGCACTCCTCCAGTACGTCGAAACGAAGCGGAGGGGGAACCAGAATGCCGTCAGCATTTCTTGTGCACTGCGCAGCCGTAAACTTATATGCGCCGTGGGAAGTACCGATCGCGATAGCGAGGGAGTCACAGCCTGTCTTATCTACGAACTCCTCAACCTCCTCGGGACGGGTATAGGACTCTTTACCTGCCTCTACGGACAACCTCATCCTCAACGCCTGCCAGAGTTCCCAGCTCAGCCTCAACCACTACGCCGTTCGTCATGTGCGTACTCAACGACCTGCTTGGTCAATGCGATATTATCCTCGAAAGGACTTGGAGGAAGCATCGATCATAACGGAGGTAAATCCGCCGTCGAT
>DKWV01000027.1 GCA_002491905.1 Lachnospiraceae bacterium UBA7143
GTTTTCATTTTAATTATTGATATTCTATTCATGTCTACATCAAATAATACCTGAATCGCTTCGATTATGTCCCTTCGCACCTGCGCCCGGTCCGCCCCCTGCGCAATCACCACAACCCCCTTCACATCGGGGGATATGGTCTTAACCACAAGCGGTACCTCCTGTCCCCTTTCATCTACTGTGCGGACAACTGTTTTGTCCAGTCTGTTCTCGGAAATATGGCGGTTTCCTCCCGCCGCGTCAGCCTCCGTCGTGTCCGAAATCTCCTCCGTCCCGTCTCTGGCAAGAACCATCTCCTCCGATTCTCCCGTATAAATCAATACCCTGACTTTGCCCGCTCCCTCCACACACCGCAGGCTTTCCTCCAGTTTTTCCTCCCAGTACGTAACATAATCTGAGTCATTCTCTCCTTCGAACGTCTGTTTGTCCTCTATCATACCCCCTGATGTGTCCAATAAACGGGGCTTTGATTTTTCTTTTTCCACCGGCAGCGAAATCACGCAGAGCAGGATACCCGCCAGAATCAGGATCAGGCATTGGTCCTTTCTGAGTTTTCTGTCTCCGCCGATGCGCTTAAAAAGCTTCTTAGCCTCTTCCATCCCGCCTCACCTCCACTCTTTCCTCCTCCATTCCCAGAAGCGCGGCAAACCGTGTCCGGTAATCCGAAAAAGTTTCACCCGAAGCGGTTTCCTGCGGTTGTCCGATTACAATTTCCTCAACCCCGATTTCGCCACATTCCCCCTCTCCCGCTCTCTCCTTCATCAGAATTTCAACTTCCGGCAGAAGCGTTTCTGTCTCCGCCCCGGATTCCCGGTCAAACCGAATGGAAACACGGCTCACAAAATATGCATCCCCTTCCAGTTCCCGGTTTAGCCGTTCCATCACCTCCGACTCCATGCGGTCAACCACCTCTCCTGCCGCTCCTTGCGTCTGTGTCCCCATCTCAAGGTCCGGCATATCCATCATCTCCTCCCATTTTTCCCGGAGAATCTGCGGTTCCTCCCACGGTATCCCCGCCAACTGTAAAACAGGCTTCAGAAAAAGAAGCAGTATGATAATGCCTGACACCGATTTGATATACTTTCCGTACTGTTTTCCCGGCGCAAAATGAATCACCGCCTGCGCCGCAATCATAAAGATGCCGATCTCCCTGAGCGTGTCAAGCATTCCGCCACCTCCATTCAGCGTACAGCCTGTCCCGCGGAATAACTGATAATAGCCACCTGGATCATAAACATGCCAACTGAGGTCAGGGCAATCCGCAAAAGCATTAAATTCCCTTCGCCCACACGGCTTGCGCAGTTTGTCAGCCGCTTATCGCTTATGATGCCGATAAGAGCCGCACCCAGCTTAATCACGCAGGCTGTCAGGGCAATCTTTAACACAGGAACCGCGCAGAGCGCAACAAGCGTCAGCGTCATATAAATCCCCAGGCTGTTTTTTACCAGCACGGCAGATCCGAGTACCATCTCAAACATCCCCTCCGTCAGTCCGCCTACTCCCGGCATCGCAGAGAGCGCCTTCTTTACCGCCGATGACTGCAGGGAATCAATAACCGGTGATATCATCGACTGTAACAGACTGAAACCGGTAATCAGCCAGGCGGAAGCCTTCAGACTGCCCTTAATTACCTTCTCTGAAAGCTCTAAAAGAAGGGCCAGCTTTTCCTCCAGCCAGATTCCGTTAATCACCGTCATCAGGACATAAGCATAGACAAATGGAACCAGCACGGAAAGATAGCCCCACTCAATGAGATAGACCGCCACCAGCAGAAGCTGATAATACACCGAAGCCGAAACGGCTCCCGAAGCTCCACCCACAGCCAGAATGTATGTCGGAATATAAAGCCTGACAAAAGTCACTACACCGTTCAATATTTCTTTCACAGTGTCCGCCGTCTCCACAAAAAACTTAAGAAGCACCGCAATAAGCAGCAGATAAATGAGATAAAAAGCAATATCCGATACCTGGTGATCCTGAAAGAGATCGGCAAAATTGGAAAAGAGAGCCGCCGCTACTCCCAGCACAAGAATTGATAAAAATAACACACGAAATTCTTCTTTCTGAAACAGGACGGCGCCCGATATACCGCCGCACAGCTTCCGAAGCGCCTCCCCGATCTGCCCTCCCATAATATCAGCAAGTACTGCTTTCCCGTCAAAAGAATAGGCAGGAAACAGCCTCTCAAAATCTCTGGTAACAGAATCCATCTCCATCTGCTCCCACACAAGAGCGCTCTCCTGTGGTCCCATCCGCATCAGGCCTCCTCCCGAAACATTCTCTATCCCGCAATCGTCTGTATGCTCTCCATCAGGGAAAACAGCACAGGCATTCCCAGAGATAGAATATAGAGCTTACCAAGCATCTCCACCTGTCCTGCCACCCCGGCGTACCCTGCATCCTTGCAGATTCCCGCGCAAAACTCACAGGCATAGGTGGCACCCACTGCCTTTAGGAGCAGCGTCAGATAACTGTAATTTTCCTGTAGATACCCCCGCAGCAGCTCCATCCCCGACAGGATCTGCATAAAATAACGCATGATATATTCCAACATCACAAAGCAGACCGCAAGCGCTACATACACGCCGTATTCCGCCCTGTGGCTCTTCAGCGATACCGCAAGCAGCACGCCGACCACACCGATTACCCCTGCCTTTACCATATCCATACTATTCAATCTCCTATAAATCAAATAACCTCTGCATCATCACAAACAGATCATATATGTACGGAACAATCCAAGTTAAAACAAGAATTAACCCGGCAAGGCTAATTAGAAAGGCATGGTCCTCTCTTCCGCTATGTTTTAAAACTTGATTTAATATTGTGACCAAGATGCCGACCGCCGCTATCTTGAAAATCAGACTTACGCTCATCCGTCCTCCCCTGTCCGTCACAGCAGCAGAATTGCCAGGAGCAGTCCTGTCAGTATGCTGACGCTGCGTATCATTTTTGACCTGTTCGCACAGGTTTCCTCCGCCTTCCGGTATCTGCCCTCCAGAAAGGCTTCCGCCTGGCCGATGCGTCCGGCCTGGCCGCGCTCCTCCCGAAAACTCAGGTTCTTTGCAAGCTCCGTCACCGTCCGCCGCTCATCTTCCCGCAGAGGCAGCGGCTCCAAACAGCTTCCCAGCTCCTCCTCCCACACCTTCGGAAACTCTATGCCGTCCTCCCCCGCCGTCCGCTTATAGATTCTGCAGAAGCATTCAGAATAGCACGTGTCATTTAATTCTGCCAGAAGCAGGCATATTTCCGGCAGGGTATGCTTTCCGTAGGCGATCTCACTTTTCATCTGCCCCAGCATATAAAACAGCGTCCTTAAATGTCTCACCCGTTCCTTCTCCCGTCCGGCCAGACTGCTCCCCCAGCCTGCGCAGCCTGCCAGAATACAAAAAAAGCCTACCGCTTTATACATGGTTTTCCTTCCTTATCATAAATTCCGGCAATCCCGGACGCGCCCAGTCTCCGATCCAGCATCACATATCTCTCAAACAGCCCCTGTTCCATTACATACCGCATGTAATCTTTCTGTCTGATTTCCTCCAGGGAACCGCCGTGAATCGTAGCTAACAGCTTACAGCCACATCCACCGGCCATCTGCAGAGCCTGTACATCCGCAAGACTCCCAAGCTCATCCACCGCCAGCACCTTGGGCGCCATAGAACGGATCAACAGCATCATTCCCTCCACTTTCGGACAGCTGTCCAACACATCTGTGCGGATCCCCACATCGTTCTGCGCAACGCCCAGATAACTTCCCGCAATCTCTGAACGTTCATCCACCACGCTTACATTGACCCCGGGGCCGTATCGCGTCCCCTCCGATACCTGCCTGATAAGATCCCGCAGCATCGTGGTCTTTCCGCCGCCCGGCGGAGATACCAGAAGCGTGCTCATCACCCGCCCCTCCTCAAACAGATAGGGCATCAACGCGTCTGCCGCACCCCGTACCTGATGGGCGATGCGGATATTTAAATAACGTATGTATTTCATATTCTTGATCCGGCCTTCCCCGTCCAGAATCACCTGGCCTGCCAGCCCGATCCGATGGCCGCCCTGCACGGTCAGAAAACCCTGTCTGATCTCATCCGCAAAGGCGTAAATGGAATATCTGCACAGGTGCCGGAGCATATTCTCAAGTTCCTCCGGCTCAGGTTTGGCCGCTTCTTCCGGCCTGTCCACAATCTTCCCCTGCGTGTTCACAAAAAATTCCCTGCTGTCAATCAACACAGTCAAAGGCATACCGGAACGGATCCTGATTTCCTGAAGCTGCTCCGCCTGCTTTGCCGCCTCCCGCCATCTTCCCCGGCTCTCTTCCGGGAACAGACTAAGAACCGCCTCCTCGCGCATTCCAATCCCCCCTTGTCTCATTACAATATATGAAGCTTTGTCCAAGTTATGCTTTGAAAAAATGACATAATTTGTCTAGCCTGAAAAAACCAGTGGCATTTCCCGTGAAAAGAGGGTAGAATAGATAAGGAAAAAGTTAAAAGAGGGATATATATGAAGCTGGACATGCATTGTCATACAAAAGAAGGTTCCCCCGACGGGAAACTGGAACTGTTGGAAAATATTTCGATTTTAAAACAGAAAGGCTATCAGGGGATGCTCATTACAGACCATAACTCCTACAAGGCCTACCGCTATTATAAAAAGTTAAAGGAAAAACCGGACGATTTTGTTGTCCTTAAGGGAATAGAATACGATACTATAAACGCGGGACACATGCTCATCGTCATGCCGTCCGGCGTCAATCTGCCGATTCTGGAGCTGCGGGGCCTTCCCCTCATTCTCCTCATCGAGATCGTTCATTTTTACGGTGGGATTATCGGGCCCGCCCATCCCTGTGGAGAAAAGTTTTTAAGTGTCTGCAACACGGTGCGGGGCAGGCTCTACGAACATATCTACCAGAAATTTGACTTTGTTGAGGGATACAATGCCTGTGAGGACGCGGATTCCAACATGCGCGCCATGTCGCTTGCCAGAAAATATAATCTGCCCTGTTTCGGCGGCAGCGATTCCCACAAAGAGGACTGCGCCGGTTTCGGTTACACGATTCTGCAGGAGGACATATCCTCCGAGACAGAACTAATCAACTATATCCGCTCCGGCAAGCCCACCATGATCGGTGGCCGCCACTATATGCACACCACGAAAGCAAAGCTCGGAAAAGTGAACAATGTGCTGGTATATTCGTTCTGGCTCTACAATAAATTTCTTGCGCTGTTTCGCCGCAAGGCACGCAATTTCGAGCTGATGGAAAATCAGCTTCTTGATTCCATCCGCGCCGGAAAGCGCAAAAAGCCGCGCTACATTCCGCTTGGAGACGAATAAGGCAGACCCATTATCTCTCTGCCTTATCGTTAGCTATCTCCTTCAACTCCTCAAACTCACTCTCATATTCATCACTCCGCATGGTCGGGTTGTTTCGGATCATATCTCGCTTGTAAAAATCCAGAAGCCTTCCATAGCCTGTCTCACGCTCCAGATAGAGACTGAACTTGCCGCGCAGTTCGGCAATTTCTTCCCTGACGCTCTCCCCGTAAGCTGACGGTCTGCTCAAAAGCGCTTCCTTTATCATGGCAAACCCCTGCTCCAGTCCGACAGTCAGATCTTTTACACGCGTCCCCCTGCGCTCTTCCCTGTCAAGACGTTTCTGTTCTTTCTCGTCATTGCTAAACGCTATCAGCACATCAAGCCGCTTCTGCATGCGCAGCAGTTCCTCCTTCATACCCACGAGCCTGACCATAAGATCGCGCAGATCAAGGGCCGCCTTAAAGGAAAGCGTGAAATCCGCCACAATATAGACTGTAAGCAGCACGGTCAAATGATGTAACAGTTTTTCCGGCATAGAGTACATCAACTGTTCAATCGGCCTGTGTATCACCCTTGTCATCAAAATGGTAAAAAAGCCCCATGCAATCGAAGATTTCAGGCAGATATGCCCCTTATAGTTCATAAACCGCCCCGTATAATCCCAGTATCTCACCTTAAAGAGCGCCTCCATGACAACCCCCGTCACATACTCGAGCGCCGTCGCGCCAATCACACCCGCGATATAGGTGAGAAACACATTGTCCACAAAGGGCATGGATACCACCAGCATCATAATCGCCCCGCTGCCGTACAACGGTAAAAAGGGGCCTCTCATAAAGCCCCTGTTTACCCATTTGCGAGATTTAAGCGATACGAAAACCGACTCGAAACACCAGCCTCCGAAACAATAGAAATAGAATAAAAAAAGCCATTGAAATCCTGTATAACCAAACATAATCTTTAACCTTTCATCCATCAGACAAAGCTGATGACTTCCTCTTTCGGTGCCTTCGTGTGCTCCACGTTTAAGGCCCGCAGTACCGGGCCCTCTCCCTGATACTGCTCAAAATACGATTTTTCCACCCGGGCCGTAACTTTCACCCACTGCTGATCCTTCAGCGCATCCGTCTGTCCGTACTCGCAGGCATATCCCAAAAAAGCCATATCTTCCGCACAGCAGGTCATAGCCATACGCCCCGGCACAAAATAGCCTTTGGGAAACTGCTTCGGCTTCAATACCATCCCCACAAAGGAAACTGTCTTTCCTTCATAGCGCTCCGGATGATCCATAGTATCCAGATACCATATCCCATAACGCTCGTTGTCTAATTCTATTACAGGCGCTTTCAGGTCGTAGGGCAGATCCTCTTCCATAATCTCATTGATCTCCCCATTGGAATCCTCAAATACAATCTCGGCCTTGGGATTGATCGCCTTCACGTTCCGCTTATAGTTGCCAAGATCTTCCACCCCGTCACAGCGGTTAAAGATAATCAGCTCCGACTTTCTGATCTGCTCTGCAAGCAGCGACTTCATATTGGTAAAATACATAGGGAAGGTGGCCGCGTTGATGGTTGTGATCTGCTGCTCTATCTTCCAGTGCCACGGGAGCTTCATCTCCTTATAATTCCACATGCCGTTAAATTCAATAATAATGCGCTCCGGCTTATGCTTCTTTTCCAGCTCAATCAACCTGTTCGGCGTAAAGTCCGCCTCCTCGTCAATCACTTCAAGCACCGTGCGGCTCTGCCGAAGGAGCGCCTCGTCATACTCAATCTCACCCTCCTCGCAGAGAATGAGCAGCGTTTTCCCCCGCACCTGAAAATAGGGCTGCCCCAGCGTATAAGTAATAAACTCCGTTTTCCCGCTCTCCAAAAATCCGTTTATCATATAAACCGGTTTCATACATCCGCTTCCTTCCTGGCCTCTTTCCTTCGCATCTGCGTTTTCCTGTCCCTTATTTCCCAAAAAGTGCCGCAAGCCTTTCTTCCTTCAGCTTGGAGCCGATCACGCAGAATTTTCCCGTCACATTAGGCTTCCCGTCCCTGACGTTGCTCTCCTCCGGCACATAGTCAAAATAAATCCAGCCGCCGTCCGTCCCGGGAACCATACCTTTCGCCCGGAGCACCAGACCATACTCATCTTCCTTATCCAGCTCTTTCAGGATATGTGTGATCTCCTCCCTGCTGTAAACCGCGGGGGTCTCAAGCCCCCAGCTTGTGAAGACCTCGTCCGCATGATGGTGATGATGGTCATGGCCATCATGATCATGATGGTGCCCATGCTCCCCGTGGTCGTGATGATGCTCATGCTCCTCGTGGTCATCATCATGCTCATGTTCCTCGTGGTCATGATGATGGTGCTCATGCTCCTCATGGTCATGGTGATGCTCCTCCTGCATCTTCATCACTTCCTGCATCAGTTCCGCTTCCAGGTCCTTTGCGCCCTCGATGGTCTCCAGAATATCTTTGCCATCAAGCGCATCCCACGGCGTCGTGATGATCGTGGCCTTCGCATTGTGCTCCCGGATCAGCGCCACACATGCCGAGAGCTTTTCCTCGCTGAGCTTGTCCGTCCTGCTTAAGACAATCGTTCCGGCATGTTCAATCTGGTTGGCAAAAAACTCACCAAAGTTCTTCATATACATCTTACATTTACAGGCATCCACCACAGCCACCGCACTGCTTAAAGTTACATCCCGGTCCGTCATGGCTCCCTGCACCGCTTTCATGACGTCTGAAAGTTTCCCCACACCCGAAGGCTCGATCAGGATGCGTTCCGGCGCGTAAGTGTCCAGGACCTCATTTAACGATGTGCCGAAATCCCCCACCAGAGAGCAGCAGATGCAGCCAGAGTTCATCTCTTTGATCTCAATGCCGGATTCCTGCAAAAAGCCCCCGTCAATGCCAATCTCTCCAAATTCGTTCTCAATCAGCACTACCCTGGTATTCGCCAGAGCCTCCTTCAGGAGCTTACCGATCAGCGTAGTTTTCCCGGCTCCCAAAAAACCAGAAAAAATATCAATTTTAGTCATGTTGCATCCTTCCTTTCTATAATAAAAATACAATTATATGCGCATTCGCGTTAATCCAGATTCAGTTTTCTATCCATCACATACCATGTCAGAAGATAGAACACCACACAGCTCACGATCCCCGAAATCAATGTCGTCTCCCAGTCCGCGCCAAAACCCGCAAAGTAATTGACAGGAGACACCTGACTGTGAACCACCGACCGGATGGCGAAATACACCCCCTGAAACATGCTCTGTACTATATAAATCCCCACATACCAGGCGAAGGACAGCATCAGCTTATGGTTGGAGGAAAGCTGCCCAAGGGAAATGCAGGCTCCCACCTTGAGCACCCTCGCAAGGAGACTGAAAATATATGCCACAATGGTCATAAGCACCGTAAACACAGTAATCTTTTCGGCTCCCAGATGCTCGATGACATCTACCATTCCTTCCATCATGGATTTGACAATCTCCGTTGACGTTGCAAACAAAAAGATAACCGAAAGATAAATAATCACTGAATTCATCATCACCCACAACACGCTGACCAGCAGCTTGGCGATAATAATATGATGCGTATCCACCGGCAGAGTATGCAGAAGATATCCCTGATCCCCATAGGTGGAAGTGTAAAAACGGTGAATCAGATAAATCGCCGTACCCACATACACCGCGAACATGCTCGCCACATAAGTGAACAATACCATGACGGCCATAAAATCCACCATCCGAAAGTCGCTGGAATATTCCGATTTATCCATCAGATATACCATCCACCGGGCCAGTCCCGTCATCACTACAGTCAGAAGGTTCGCGGACAGAAGCAGTTTCCATGTGGCCTTCCACTCATACTTCATCAATTTCCCTAGCATGCGAACACCTCCCTGAAAAACCGGTCCACAGACTTATGCTCGTTGCGCCTGATCTGCTCCGCCCCGGCCTGCAGCACAATGCTTCCGTACTTGATAAACACCACCTCATCCAAAATATTCTCCACATCCGAGATCAGATGCGTGGACAGCAGGATCGACCCGCAGCGGTTATAATTATTAACAATCGTATGAAGAATATAATCCCTGGCGGCGGGATCTACGCCCGCAATCGGCTCGTCCAGAATATACAGATCCGCGTCCCGGCTCATCACCATGATAAGCTGTACCTTCTCCTTCGTGCCCTTGGAAAGGTTTTTCAGCCTCTCCTGCGGCGGAATCTGCAGCCTTGCCAGCATATCATAGGCCCTGTCCACCCTGAAATCGGGATAAAAGTCCTGGAAATACTGCACCAGTTCAATCACCTTCATGCCCGGCTGTAAATAAGTCCGCTCCGGCAGATAGGAAATCCGCAGCTTCGTGTCGACCCCCGGGCGTTGTCCGTTGATTAAAATTTCACCTGCCGTCGGCTTCAAAAGCCCGTTCATAATCTTGATCAGCGTCGTCTTCCCGCTGCCGTTTGGCCCCAAAAGGCCGATGATCCTGCCACGTTCCAGATTTAAATACACCTGGTTTAACGCTATTTTTCTTCCGTAGGTCTTAGTCAGACCCATACACTGTACCACAGGCCCCATGCTTTTCCTTCCTTTCGTACACTCACGCGACTGTGATTCGGTAAGCGGCCTCAAATGTTCCTTCCGAAAGCTGCTGTCCCCACTCGCGCTCCTTAAACTCTCCCGAAAAATCCACGCTGTCGCACCGTCCGTACCACGGCTCGATGCAGATAAACGGCGCCTTTTTCTTCGGCGGCGACCAGATGCCGAACAGGGGCGCATCAAAGTCCACCGTCAGATAGGGGCTCCCGTCAGGACGCGCCAAAGCCACACTGTGAGCCTGATCCCCCTCAATCACCAGCGCGTCATTGTCAAAAAGATCGGCAGTGACCGGCAGCACGCCGTCCCGCAGCGCATAGGTCTTCTTCTCCCTGCCGCACAGACCGCCCTCTATACAGGAGGATACGATCTTGTCCTTAACGTCAAACAGCAGTTTGTACTGGGTCTGGTCCGTGCCCGGATCAATGGGACAAAGAAAAGCCGGATGTCCGCCTATGGAAAACCAGACCGGCTCTTTCGACTGGTTGACCACCCGCCACTTCACTGTCACCGTACGTCCAGAAAGTTCGTATCCTATTTCGAGCAGAAAAGGATAAGGATATTTCTGAAGGGTCTCCTGATCGGAGCTTAAGGTAAACCAGATTTCCGAAGCCACCTGACTCTTCAGCTGAAACTCCATATCCCTGGCAAAGCCGTGCTGACCCATAACATATTCCCTGCCGTCCACCCGGTATGCTCCGTTCCTTAACCCTCCCACGATGGGAAAAAGCACTGGCGACGTGCGCCCCCAGTAAGCGGGATCCCCATGCCACATGTACTCCCTGTGGTCCGGCACACTCTTTAAGGATTTGAGTTCCGCCCCCAAACTGTCCACCTGTATCGTTATCCTGTCGTTGCTGATCTGAAATAATGCCATAGTTTCCTCCTTGTTCCGCGCAGTGCAGGCTCGATTCCGCACTGCTCATTGCCATCACGAATATCTTACCACAGCTTCTCAAAAAAGGGTATCTTTTAATCCCCCGTAATTTCCCGGTATGCCTCTATCACCTGATCCACGGGCACCCCGGCGATCTCATTCTGATAAGTGCCTCCGGCCAGCAGCCCGACCAGATGCCCGCAGTCGTCGAAAATACCGCCTCCGGACATTCCCTCCTTCGCAAAGCCGTGCCCGTAAAGCATTTCTCCCCCGAAAGTTTCAATGTATCTGCCGGTGTCCTCCACAACAGCCTCCTGACAGATTGTCTCATCCGCCTCCCGGCCCACTCCCAGACAAAAGACTGCATCTTCCCTCTGCAGACCGGCATATACCCCCGCATCCGCACAGACGCTTCGAAGCTCCAAAAACGCCTCCCGGCCAATCTCCTCCTCCTCCACCAGCAGGAAACCCACATCGCAGTTTCCCGAGCTTCCGAGCACACGGGCGCACGCATAATATCCCGCCGGGAAACGGACCACCCCCGTCTCCTCCCGCCAGTATGCCAGCACGTGCCTGTTAGTGGCGATAACCGCGCCCTCCGCCGTCAGCCGGAAAATCACGCCGCTGCCGTAGGCTTTTCCCATGTCGATCCGCACCACGCTGCCCTTTACATTTTCACAGGCTGCCTGCAGATCCGGCTCCTCCAGAACGGGATTGTGAAGCAGCCCAAGGGCAAGCAGTCCCTCATAAATATCCTCCTCGCTCACACTCTGGATCAGGTGGGGCGGCACAGACAGCTCCTCCGCCTGCACTGCCGGCACCGGGAAACAACAGCCCAGAAGGAATATAATAACAGCTGATATACTATTGATTCTCCCGCCCATTTTCACAGGCCACTCCTTGCCTTACATGCTCTTCACAGGGGCACGGGGAGAACTGCGCGCCACTCCCCGTGCCCCTGGTCATGTCTATTCGATCTAAATGCGCGGAGAATGCCACTTTGGGGCATTCTCCCACGCGAAACTTAGTACTTCTTGGCATCCCGTCCTATGGCGGGATGTCTTTAGAAGTACTTTTCGCGTTGGTAAGCAGAACGATAAGCCGGGTTATGTCGTGGACGATCATCTATCTAGGAGTCCCGTTGCCGGGACTCTCCAGCGACCTACCTGAAAGCGGACCGGGCCGGTCATTGCTCTCTGTTTGGTCTTGCTCCGGATGGGGTTTACACAGCCCGTCACGTTACCGTGGCGGCGGTAGTCTCTTACACTGCCATTCCACCCTTACCCGGCGTATCGCTGCGCGAAACGCCTGAAGCCGTTACACGGCTCCGTACGTCGCCCTGCGATATTCCAGGCGGTATTATTTCTATTGCACTGGCCTTGGAGTCGCCTCCACCGGATGTTATCCGGCATCCTGCCCTGTGGAGCCCGGACTTTCCTCACCTGCACCCTTTCGTCTGTGCAGCCGCGATCGTCTGTTCTACTTACTATACTTTACACTTCAAAACAACTCCCGCCCACAAACTCCCTGCAGAGGGAATTTTTCGGCAGTTCTTCGCTGCTGATCCCAAGGAAATACTCCAAAAATTTGAGCAGCCGCTTTGCCTCGTGGTATCCCGGCTCTCCCTTTTTGATTCCAAAGAGCAGCGGCTCCGCATACTGTTTCAGAACCGCCAGCTCAAAGAGCATCGCGGAATTAAACATGGCGTCCGCCTCCTCCTGGAACGGGAAAATATATTTTTCTTCCCCTCTCCTCACGGAAGGCCACATGGAAATGGTTTTGGCGGCAGAAGCGCCCCTTGTCCGCGCGTCCCGCACGAGACGGCGAAGCAGCCTGTTGTCCGTGGTGGGAATCCGATTGTGCTCATCCACGTTCAGGGTAGTCAGCGCGCTGATATAAATTTTGTACTTGCTCTGTGCCGGGAGAGAATAAGACATCTTCTCATTCAGCCCGTGTATGCCCTCGATCACCAGAATATCGTTTTCGCCGAGTTCCGTCGTTTTTCCGCTGTACTCCCGCTTCCCGGTCTTGAAATTGAATGTGGGAAGCTGTACGCTCTCCCCTTTGAGAAGCGCCGTCATGTCCTTATTAAACTGCTCCACATCCAGAGCCTCCAGGCACTCGTAATCCGGCTCACCATCCTCGTCCAGAGGCGTTTTATCATGATCCAGATAATAGTTATCAAGCCCGATCGGATGTGGCTTCAGGCCATATGTCCTGAGTTGGATGGAAAGCCTGTGGGAGAAGGTCGTTTTCCCGGAGGACGAGGGACCTGCAATCATAACAAACTTCACACCCTCACGCCTTGCGATATCTCTGGCAATCTCCCCGATCCGCCTCTCCTGCAGCGCCTCCTGGACCAGAATCATATCCGCAATATTGCCGTCGCAGATCTGGTTATTTAAATCGCCCACCGTGTCAATGCCGATGTCGCGCCCCCACTCTCCCGTCACAAGAAGCGTCTGGAACAGCTTCTTCCGTGGCTTAAACTCCGGCAGGGTCTCTGTATCCTCCTGTTCTGGCAGCAGCAGAATCATTCCTTCCTCGTAGGCAAAGAGGTCAAACAGCCTGATATAACCTGTGCTCGGCAGCATATAGCCGTAAAAATAGTCGTAATAATCCCCCATGCAGTACACATTGATGTTGGAGCTTCTGCGGTAGCGGAACAGGGACACCTTATCCGTCATGCCGTGCTCCGCAAAGAGCGCTACCGCCTCGTCCGCCGGATAGGCTTTCTTGGTCACCAGCAGATCCATGTCCACCAGCTCGCCCATGCGGTCCTTCACTTTTTCGATAGTCTTCCCATCCAGCTTCAGGCCGTTCCTGAACGCACAGTAGTAGCCCGCCCCGATGGCAAACTCCACCTTCACATTGGCCGCCGCCTCCATGCCCGCCACATCCTTGATCGCTTTCAACATAAGCATGATAGCCGTGCGCACATAGGTCTTATGCCCGATGGCATCCGCATAGGTGATGAACGTGAGCTCACAGTCCCTGTCAACACGTTTCATCAACTCCTGGATCTTGCCGTTTACTGTCACCAGGGCGATCTGACTGACATAATCATTCTGGTGAGCCTCCGCAACGATCTCATACTTAAGCCCGTCCTCGTAGCGTTCTTCTTTGCCTCCGATCATGATCGTAGCCATAGACTTTCCCCCTCCTTTTTGTGTATATGATAGCCACGGTATCCACCCGAAATATCTTCGGATTCCCCACGGTTTATCTTATGTAAACTATTTCGTCAAGGTTCCCGCAAGGCGGTTTTCCCGCAGTAAGAGCTCCACCTCCGCATATCTGGCGCGCCTCTTTTCCTCCGTCAGCCCGCGCTCTCCCAGATTGGCAAGAATCTCCTCATAAATGGCGGCCTCCCACGCAAGAAAGGATAAAAAAACAGGTGTTTTTCTTCTGAGCAGTATCGGTCCGTATCTGTCTTCAAGTTTACATAACTCTTCCTGTGTGATGCCGGTAGGACTATCCGGAGGAAACGGTGCCTCCTCCGTTCCGCCCATGCCGCGCTGTCCCGAAGCCCGGATCACCTGATAAAATTTTCCACCCTCCGCTAAGATCTCCTCGTCGAGAATCCCGTACCCGTTCTCCCGCAAAAACCGTCTGAACCGCCCGATCTCCGACTGGGGCTGTAAAACCAGTTCACGGAAGGAATCCGTCTTCTCCCGCTCCGCCCCAAGAATCCGCTGCATCAGTCCGCCGCCCATTCCGGCGCAGATCAGTGTGTCCGCCTCGCCCGCTTCATATTTATGTAAACCATCCGACAATCTGGTCTCAATCTGCCCTTCCAGCCCGTATGCCGCCACATGCTCCTTCGCCGCAAGCAGGGGGCCTTCCCGCAGGTCCATCGCAAGCACCTTTGGACTGATGCCCTGCTGCACCAGATAAACCGGCACAAAACCGTGGTCACATCCCACGTCGCAGACCCGGTTTCCTCTCGTCACCATGAGAGTCACGGCACGCAGCCTTTCGGACAGAACCACGGGCCGCATCAGTCCAGATAATCCTTGAGCTTGCGGCTTCTGCTGGGATGGCGCAGTTTCCTTAATGCCTTTGCCTCAATCTGCCTGATACGTTCACGGGTCACGTTGAACTCTTTTCCCACTTCCTCCAGCGTCCTCGCCCGGCCGTCATCCAGCCCGAAGCGGAGCCTCAGCACCTTCTGTTCCCTCTCTGTCAGGGTTCCCAGCACCTCCACAAGCTGTTCCTTTAGCAGTGTGAAAGCCGCCGCATCGGCCGGGACTGGCACATTGTCATCCTGGATGAAGTCTCCCAGATGGCTGTCCTCCTCCTCGCCGATCGGCGTTTCCAGGGACACCGGCTCCTGGGAAATCTTTAAGATCTCCCTCACCCGCTCCACAGGCATATTCATCTGTGCAGCAATCTCCTCCGGGGTAGGTTCCCTCCCGAGTTCCTGCAAGAGCTGCCGGCTCACCCGGATCAGCTTGTTGATCGTCTCCACCATATGCACCGGAATACGGATCGTCCTGGCCTGATCCGCGATGGCCCTTGTAATGGCCTGTCTGATCCACCAGGTAGCATAGGTTGAAAACTTATATCCCTTGCGGTAATCAAATTTCTCCACCGCCTTAATCAGGCCAAGGTTTCCCTCCTGAATCAGGTCAAGAAAGAGCATGCCACGGCCTACATAACGCTTGGCGATACTGACCACCAGCCGGAGGTTGGCCTCCGCCAGACGCTGCTTCGCCTCCAGATCACCCATCTCCATTTTTTTCGCCAGCTCGATCTCCTCCTCGGCGGAGAGAAGCGGCACCTTACCAATCTCTTTTAAGTACATTCTGACAGGATCTTCAATGCTGATACCGTCGGGCACGGAAAGATCAATGTCCTCCACATCCACCTCGTCCTCTTCCGCCAGGATGATCTCCTCGTCATCCACGTCGTCCTCCTCTGTGATGCGCAGGACATCCACGTTATTCTGTTCAAGTGTCTCTAAAATTTTGTCAAACTGTTCCTCCTCCAGCGTAAGATCAGAGAAAAAATCATTGATCTCCTGATACTCCAGAACATTTTTCTTCTTCTTCGCAACAGCCAGGAGATCTTTTAAACGCTCCTCAAACTTTGCCTGTACATTTTCATCCATGAATTGCTCCATCCTTCCTATGTTTAACCTCTGTCCGACCGTAAACGCACCTTTTTTCGATTAGCTTACCCTGATCACAGGGAAATATGCGTTTTTCTAAGTTCCTCCAACGCCTTTTTACCGGATATTACCTGATTTAACGCCTCCATATCCGAACCCATTCTGGCCGAATAATAATTAAAACTATTGTCCTTCACTGCCACTACCACATCGTGAAGCGCCTTTTCCCTCTCCTGCTTCGTATCAAGCCGCTCCAGCTTTGTGTTGAAGATCGCGGCCACCTCCCGCTGCTCTTCCTCCTCCTCGAAGGCGCTGACAACGGACGCCGGGGAGAAATCCCCCTGTTCCAGTCCCGCAAACAGCTTGTCCGCCACCTGTCTGTACAGTTCCTGCGTAAAATCGGCCGCGGAAATGTAGGCTTTGATCTTCGGGTAGATTTCCGGCTCCTCCGAAAGCCATGTCAGAAGGATCCGCTGTGACTTCCTGATGTGATCCTCCGGGGAGGGCTTCCCTGCCGTGGTTGGCTTTGGACGCTCCACCGGCTTCACCAGCCCCGTGCGCGCCGCATAGCTGTTCACCAGCTTCCGCAGGTTCTCATACCCGATATGATACCTCTCCGCCACCGACTCAATATAATTCTCCCGCTCCACCTCTTCCTCAAAACCGCAGAGTTTCTTCGCGATTTCCCGGTGAAATGCGGTCTTTGACTCCGGGTCTTCCATATGGTAATCTCGTTCTAACACCTTCAATTCAAAGAAAAAGCCGTTCTGCGCCTGATCAATCCGCTCCTGGAAGGCCTCCGCGCCGAGATTCCTGATAAATTCATCGGGATCTTTGTAGGGTTTCATATCGATCACCCGCCCCCGGAGGCCCGCCTCCTTTAAGATGCCGAGCGCCCGAAGCGCCGCACTCGTGCCCGCGCCGTCGCTGTCATAGGCAAGCAGTACCTCCTCGCCAAAGCGTTTTACCAGGCTTGCCTGTCCTACCGTAAAAGCCGTTCCAAGCGAAGCCACAGCCTGTCCGAATCCAGCCTGGTGCAGAGCGATCACATCCATATAGCCCTCGCACAAAATCAGATTTCCCGTCCTTGCCGTTCTGGCAAAGTTCAATCCATACAGATTGCGACTTTTGTCAAATATCGTTGTCTCAGGGGAATTCAGATACTTCGGTTTGGCGTCCCCCATCACCCGGCCCCCAAACCCGATTACCCTGTGGTTCCCGTCCTGGATCGGAAACATCACCCGGTTCCAGAACTTGTCGTGGACGCCCCGCTTCTCATCAAAGCCCGTCAGCCCGGCCTCCGTAATCAAATCGTCCGCATAACCCTTGGACCGCAGATAAGCCGTCAGATCGGAACCCGCTCCATCCGCGTAGCCCAAACCAAACTTCTTCATTGTCTCGTCCG
This sequence comes from Lachnospiraceae bacterium UBA7143, assembly GCA_002491905.1. Lineage (GTDB taxonomy): Bacteria > Bacillota > Clostridia > Lachnospirales > Lachnospiraceae > UBA3282. The sequence continues at coordinate 17,307 of DKWV01000027.1, forward strand.
TGAGCTCCCTGCCTGACAGATAGCGGTATCCCGTCTGCCCCCTGGGGGAACGCAGCAGATAATAATAGTATTTCGCCGCCTGTTTATTGACCTCCAGCAGTTTGGCCCGCCTGCTCTCCCTGCGGCGCATCTCCTCAGAGTACTCCACCTCCGGCAGCGCGACGCCGGCGCGATCAGCCAGCATCTTCAAAGCTTCCTGAAAGCTGGCGTTCTCATATTCCATCAAAAAGGTGATCACGTTGCCGCCCGCCCCGCAGCCAAAGCAATAGTACATCTGCTTGCCCGGCGAGACCGAGAAGGAAGGGGATTTCTCATTGTGAAACGGACAGAGCCCGAAATAACTGCTCCCCTTCTTCTGCATACGCACATAGCCCGAGATCACTTCCACAATATCGTTTTTCGTTCTGATCTCCTCGATCAGTTCTTCTGGATAACGCATGTTATTTTCCTTTATTTTCATCCGTCAACCATGCCATGTTTTCGGAATAAACAACCTCTCATACTGCGCGATGGCAAAACGGTCCGTCATGGAACTGATATAATCACACACAATCTTTTCAAGCGGTTCCCCCGCATCCAGGAGTTTAAACAGGAAGTTCGGCAGCTGCTCCGTGTGCACCAGATAGTGCTCGTAGAGCGTGATAATCAGATTCTCCGCCTTTCCCTCCTCGCTCTTTGCTATAGGGTTCCTGTACACATGCCGGAACATAAATTCCCGCATTTTCTGCATGGCCTCCGCCACCTCCGGCGACATACAGATATCGTCCCTGTCACGACTGTTCGTCACAATATTATGGATAAAGAAATCCAGACGCTGTCCGCAGCTGTAACCGATCACGCTCCCGATCTCCTTGGGCACGTCCGCTTCCTTTAATATCCCGGCTCTCACCGCATCGTCCATATCATGATGGATATAGGCGATCTTGTCCGCCAGCCGGACGATCCGTCCCTCCAGCGTCTGCGGCATACCCGAGGTCTGGTGGTTCAGGATTCCGTCCCGCACCTCCAGCGTCAGATTGATCCCCGTGCCATCCTTTTCCAGAAGATCCACAGTGCGCACGCTCTGTTCGTTGTGTTTAAAGCCATATGGGCATACCCTGTCCAGTGCCCGCTCCCCGGCATGTCCGAAGGGCGTATGTCCCAGATCATGTCCAAGCGCAATGGCCTCCACCAGATCTTCATTCAGCTTAAGCGCCTTGGCGATAGTCCGTGCCGTCTGGCTTACCTCCAGTGTATGTGTGAGTCTGGTTCTGTAATGATCTCCCTCCGGTGTCAGAAACACCTGAGTCTTATCCTTCAGACGGCGGAACGACTTGCTATGTATGATCCGGTCCCTGTCTCTCTGGAACACGGGACGGATATCGCACTGCTCCTCCTCCTTAAGCCTTCCCTGGGAATTCATGCTGAGCATGGCGTATGGACTTAAGTATTCCTTCTCCCACTGTTCCAAACTTTCCCGTATATTCATGGCTGTATCCTCTTAAAAATCCGTTCTATTACTATTATTCGCCCTAAACCGCCGAAATCCTTTTTTTATTTTCAATTATTCAGAGTCCATGCAGATTTATAACCAACAGACTGCCTGCATAATTGCCTCATCGGCATATATCATAAATAAACTCCGCATTTTTATCCATCGCCTCGTAGGCAGTCTTAAAAGGAGACATCTGGAAAACGTGCCACATGCCCTTAAAGACGTCCATCTTTACACTGACGTTAACTTTCAGGAGCTTTTTGTAAAGCATCACCGCATCATCCTGCAGGATCTCGTTGCTCCCCACCTGAATATAAGTGGGCGGAAACCCCTCATAATCCCCGAACAGCGGGGAGATCAGAGGGTCTGTCAGATCCTGCCCCAACGCGTAATTTTCTATCATCTGCTCCAGATAGGAAGCATTCAGGACGGGATCGATCTCCGCCTTGACCACATGGGACTTGCCCGACGCCGTCAGATCCGTCCACGGCGACATGAGCACGAGCCCCCTTGGCATAAGCCGCCCCTGCGCCTTTAACTGCAGGCACAAGGATAACGCCAGATTACCGCCCGCGGAATCCCCGGCCAGAATCACGTCCCTTGCGCCATATCCCAAAAGCATCAGATAATCCCAGACCTGCATGGCGTCCTGCACAGCCGCCGGATACGGATTTTCCGGGGCAAGCCGGTAATCAAAGCAGAGCACATCCATAGAAGTAGACGCCGCCAGTTTCGTGGTCAGCGTTCTGGCATAAAGGCTGCTGCCTGTGGAATAACCGCCCCCGTGGCAGTACAGAATGACATACTTTTTCATATGCGCTCGGTTTACATAAATCCACTCGCCATGTATGGTTCTGTCATCTTCCCCACGTACGGCGATCTCCAAATCTTCCACTATCACCTCTTTGCTGTTTCCCAAAAGGGCCCCTAAATGATCCTGTGACTGGCGGTGTTTCTCAATATCCACATTTTCCACCACGCCGTGCATGCGCTTGATCAGATTCATTAATCCGGCATTCTTTTTATCCACTCTTGCCATATTTCCTCCCGTCCTCCGCTGTTGTTGCCTGAACTGTTGCAACAATTTTACCATAAATATGGGAATTTGTGGTATACTTATTGCATGTACAGACATTCCGCGAAAAAACAAGTGAATAAACCCGCCGTCCGAAGCAAAAAGGACATCTGGTATAAGCTGGATCTGTCAGCAACCGTTTATCCCACCCTGCAAAGGCGGGATTTCTCCTCGGTGTACCGTCTCAGCGTGAAGTTGAAAGAAACTGTGGACCCCGCCCTGTTGCAGCGGGCGCTCGACCTTACGCTGCCACGCTTTCCCACCTATAAAGTGGCAATCCGAAAGGGGTTGTTCTGGCGTTATCTGGAGCCGAACAACAGACCCGGCCCCTTCGTGCAGGAAGATATCAAAAACCCCTGTATGCCCATGCACTTTAAGAGTAACAATCGTTATCTTATCAGGATATACTACTATGACTGCCGCATCTCTTTGGAAGCGCACCACTGCCTCGGAGACGGCACAGGCGGCATGTGCCTCCTGCAGACGCTGACCGCCGTCTATCTGGGGCTTCTCGGACATAAAATCACCCCCTCCGGCTTTGTGTTAAAGCTGGACGAGGAACCTGATCCGGGAGAGCTGGAAGACGCCTACATGCGCTATGCCACGGCAAAAGTCAAACCGCCGCGCCCGTCGGAAAAAACCTACCGCGTCCGCGGAACCAAGGAACCTTTCTACACCCTTAACATCGTGAACGGGGTTTTGTCCGTCAGGGAGGTCATGACAGTGGCCAAAAAATATGGCGCCACCATCACGGAGTACTTAAACGCCGTGCTGCTCTATGCCCTCCTGGAGAAACAGAAGTCAGAGTTTCATCTGACCTACCGTCCCGTGAGGATTGCCATGCCCGTAAATCTGCGCCGCTTCTTTCCCTCAAAGACCCTGCGCAACTTCATCACTATGGTGTACCCTTCCGTTGATCCCCGTCTCGGTGAATACAGCTTCGGGGAAATCGTGACGCAGGTACACAATTTCATGCGTTATTATATCAACGAAAAATTCTTACGCGGCGATATCACCACCAACGCCGCCACCAAACACAATTTCCTGATCCGCGTCGTACCGCTTTTCATAAAGGATCTGGTAGTCCGCACCTTCTACACCCGCGTGCAGGACAAAAATTCCTCCGCCGGGCTCACCAACATGGGCGCGCTTTCGGTGCCGGAGGACATGAAACCGTATATTGACCGCTTTGATATCTACATGGGACAGCCTTTTTCCTCCCGCACCAACTGCGCCATCATCAGTTTCGAGGATATCCTGACCATCAACTTTGCCAGCAGTATCGTGGAGAGCGATGTGGAACGGCATTTCTTCCGCAAGCTGGTGCAGGACGGTATCCATGTAAAAATAGAAAGCAACCGTTCATCCGCCATTCAATAACAACCGTTTTATAAAGAGAGGAATTCCTATGTCATACTGTGTAAACTGCGGCGTGGAGCTGGAGGCTTCCCTGAGGGAGTGCCCGCTTTGCCACACACCGGTCATCAACCCGGCGGAAGCCGGAAAAGAGTTCCCGCCTTCCCCCTACCCCGAAAACAAAGGACAGGTGGAGGTCGTGAAAAGAAAGGATCTTGGCATCCTCCTATCTGTCGTGCTGACCGCCACAGGCGTTACCTGCCTGCTGTTAAATCTGCTGGTATTTGACCACTCCCTCTGGTCCCTTCTGGTGATCGGCATCTGCATCTGCCTGTTTGTATTCACTTTCCCGGCAGTTTTCTACAGCAAAATGCCGCTCCTCGTCTCTCTGTTTGCGGACGGCGCCGCGGTGGCGGTATACCTTTATATGATCGCCTATCTCACGCCATCCACCGCATGGTTTTGGGAGCTTGGCCTGCCTGTCGTCGCGCTGGTCACCCTGGGCATGGAAGTCTTCACCCTTCTGGCTAAAAGGGTGCCTTTTACAATGCTTTCCGGCGCGCTTTGCCTGTTTATCGAGATTCCGCTCTTCTGTACAGCCCTTGAGCTGATGATCCACCGTATGCTTCTCTCCCCGCTGCGGCTGACCTGGTCCGCCGTGGTATTGACTGTATGCGTCATCATCGATGTCGCCCTCGTGACAATCCTCGTAAAAAAACGCCTGCGCAACGAGGTGCGCAGACGTTTACACTTCTAATTTTTATACCTTTCCTCCGCATCTTCCAGAGACTGATATCCATAGAATGCGGTCTCGTTGGCGATGGTCTGCTTTAACAGGCTCTCGCCTTTCTCCCTGGCCTCCTCCGTCTCCTTCCAGACCAGAGCAAGCGTCCTCATGGAATAGGTGTAGAGCTCGCCCCTGAGATAGCTCTCCATAGAAGAACCGGCCATGATGCCGTCCTCCGCAGTCGTGGCCACCCTGCCCCGTTTTCTCAGGTTCGGATACTCTTTGGCCATCCTGGCGTCCCACTCCAGATTGACCGCCACAATCTTCTCCACGATCTCCTTCTTTTCGGACACATCGGGAAGATGCCCCTTAATCTCCTCATATTCTTCCGGGTAGGTGCTCTCCATCATGAAACCGTATTTCTCAAAGATAGGATTTCTCCCCTCTTTCACGGCTTCCCTGCAGTCCTCCTGATAGCTCAAAAGCACCTCGTCGGAGTAAACCATCCACTGGCTCATGCGCATTTTAAAAAAGGTGTCCGGGTCATCCTGACAGGACGCCCTGCCTCCCGTATTATAGACCTGCTGAAACAGTTCCCACTCCATCTGCGCAATATCAAATATCAACTGCTCCCGCTCACTGACTTCCGCCATAATACTCTGCCTCCTTCTGTCAGGCATTCACTGCTTTTCCGGCTCTGCGGCGCCTTCCTCCCCGTCTTTTGCCGCCGTCAGATGCTCCATCAGCTCCCCGGGCGTACACCCGGTCACCGCCTCCGTGTACTCCGCATGGGAAGTGACAAGCGTCTCTCCCTCCACTGTTATGTAAACCGCATCGGCATCATAATTTTCCGTAAAAGTATTGGCTATCGAAGAAATAATGATGCATTCGGCTTCCACAGACATAGTCATCAGATAATCCCGAAAGCTTCCAGACAGGTTCAGATACAGAAGCTTCCTCCCGTCCTCTTCCTTTTCGTCCAGGGAAAGCGCCTTCGTGTCCAGAAGCGGCACGATGTTATGCCTTGCCAGCGCATTTAAAAGCACATCGGGCGTAATCTCTTCCGCCGTGATTTCCTCCCGCGTCAGGCCGGATTCCATATCTTTCCCGTAGCAGATCACCGCCGCCTGCGCGCCTTCCTTGTCCGTCGTTGTGTTATCAGCCTCTGTTTCCTGCCCTTTTTCCTGCTTCTCTGTCTTTATCTGAAGTTTCTTCCCTTCCTCCCGTTCTTCCTGCTCCCCGGTTTCCTCTACCGGCTCCTCCTCTAACAGATATTCCAAAGAATTAACCAGCATATCTTTGGAAGACATCTCCGGCACGACAATCTCCTCCGTCGTTACCACCGCATCTGCCCCTCTGCCGCAGGCTGTCAACAGCATGACAGCCAGAAGCGCAAACGCCGCCATGTTTTTTCTTTTCATAAATTTCCTCCCCGAATGCGAGTCCTCTGAATCGCTTTATTCTATCATACCGCATCCGAAAAGTAAATTGGCTTTTTATCCCTTCACCGCGCGTCCCGACTTAATCACCTCAAGAAGGGCAAATTTCCCGTCCGCAACCAGGATATCCGCACGCCGCCCCGGCTGCAGAACACCGCACTCCTCTTCCAGGCCAACCGCCTCGGCCGGGTTGCGCGTAGCCGCCCTGACCGCCTCCTCTTTGGGAACGCCCATCTGAATCGCCGTTCTCATGCAGTCATACAGATTGGTGGCGCTCCCCGCTATGGTGCCGTCTTTCAATAACGCCCGGTTGCCCCTGACGGTCACAGGCTGACCACCCAGCGCATACTCCCCGTCCTCCATGCCTGTCGCCATCATGCTGTCGCTGATTAAGACCATACGCTCCGCCCCGAAAAGTTTGAACGTACTCTTCACCACACAGGGGTGGATGTGGATACCGTCACAGATTAACTCCACTCTCGTTTTCTCATCCTCCGCCGCCGCACCGATGACGCCGGGCTTTCTGTGGGTGAAGGGCGGCATTGCGTTATACAGATGCGTCACATGATGCACTCCCGCCTCCATCGCCGCCTTCGCCGTCTCATAGTCAGCGCAGGTGTGGGCTATGGAAAAGCGGAACTCTCCCGCGCCATCCCTGATCAACTCCATAGCACCATCCTCTTCCGGCGCCACCACCGCCATGCGGATCATCCCCTTCGCTGCCTGCTGGAGTCTGCGCAGCATAGCCAGATCAGGCTTGTGTATATAGGCGGGATTCTGCGCACCCTTTTTCTCTTCAGAAATAAAAGGCCCTTCCAGATAAATTCCTCTCAAAACATCTTTCACCGGAATATCCCCCGGTAAAGTTTCCGTCTCCGCCGCCTCTGCGCCCGCCGCACAGATCCCCAGCAGCTGCTCCTCGGAAAGTGTCATGGTGGCCGGACAGATCGTCGTCGTACCGTGCGTCATCTCATAAGAAGCGATGGCACGTACCGCCTCCGCTGTGCCGTCGCAGAAATCATAGCCTGCACAGCCGTGAAAATGAATATCAACCAGCCCGGGAAGAATATAGGTCTGCGTCTCCTTATCTGTAAGCATTTTCGCTTCACACCGTTCCATCCGCCCAATCCATTCTCCCTCTATAGTGATCTCTCCCGGTTCAAAGCACATCCTTTCGGTATAAATCATTCCCCTGATTGTACGCATCTGCTCTCTCCTTTCTACCCTGCCTCCGTCAGTTCCTGACTCTGTTTATCGCGGAAATCCCGCAAGCGCCGCTTCGTCCCCCACCAGAGTCACATCGTTGTGAAGCTGCAGCACTGATGCAGGCACCTCCGGCGTGATCGGACCCGTGAAAGCTCTCTTCACGATCTCGTTCTTGCTCTCACCGCTGACGATCACCACTATCTTTTTCGCCTGCATAATGGATTTAATTCCCATAGTATAAGCCTCTGTGGGTACCTCATCTATAGAAGCAAAAAACCGCGCGTTGGCCTGCCTTGTGTTCTCTGAGAGCGTCACACAGTGGGTCTCCTTCTCAAAGGCGCTGCCTGGCTCGTTAAAGCCGATATGCCCGTTGTGCCCCAGCCCCAGGATCTGCAGATCCACACCGCCGTGGGCATGTATGATGTCCTCGTAATCCCGGCACGCCTTCTCCTTATCCGGCTCCAGCCCGTCCGGCACAAAAGTATTCTTCTTATCAATATTAATGGAGTCAAACAGGTGCTTATTCATAAAGTAGCGGTAGCTCTGGTCATTCTCTGGCGAAAGCCCCCTGTATTCATCCAGATTAATGCTGTGTACCTGTGAAAAGTCCAGATCCCCCTTCTCATACCAGCGAATGAGCTGCTCATAGGTTCCAATAGGCGTGGAGCCTGTCGCCAGCCCCAGCACACAGTCCGGTTTCATAATAACCTGCGCCGATATGATGTTCGCCGCGACGCGGCTTGCGTGATAATAATCTGCTGCACAATATACTCTCATAATTTTACCTCCATCCTGTCCTCAATGTGTATTCCGGTATTCCCCCGCGGACATACCCTCCATCTTTTTAAAAACCCGCGAGAAATGCGCCAGATCCTGGAAACCTACCATCTCCGCCACATCGCAGATCCGAAGGGAAGGATCTTTTAGCAGTTCCTTCGACCGGTCCATGCGTGCGCCGTTTAAGATATCGGAAAATGTTTTCCGGTATGCTTATTTAAAAGTTTTGACAGATGCCACTGGCTGACATACACCTGATCAGCCACATCGGAAAGCCGCAGTTTCTCCTTGGAATTGCTTCGGATATACTCCAGCGCATTGTTGACAATAAAGCTGTTCGCTTCGCTGTTCTCCTCCGTTTCCGCCTCTTCCGGGGGCTCTCCCGTCCCTGTTTCCCCAGGCGCAGGGTTCAGCACGGGCATCTGCATCTGGTCCAGCCGCTTCGTCACGGCCTCGACCGCCTCCTCCAGCTCGTTCATTTTAGATGGCTTTAACAAAAATCTGGATACCCCAAGTTCAATCGCCTGTCTCGCGTATTCAAACTCCCTGTACCCTGTCAGGATGATAAGCTGCATATCAGGAAACTCCGACTTTAACCCCGCAATCATTCCCAATCCGTCCATCTTCGGCATATTGATGTCCGTGATCACGATATCCGGCCTCTTTTCGCGGATCAGTTCCATCCCTTCCTTTCCATCGCCCGCAGTTCCGGCCACCCGACAGTTCCACTTTCCCCACGCCATTGTCTTGGACAATCCCTCTACGATCAATGGTTCATCATCGATAATTGCCACTTTGTACATTCCAATCTCCTCACAGGATTCCGTTATCTTCATGATACCGAAATCCCCTGCAAATGTCTATTGTTCTTTTATCCTATTTCCCGAATCCACGCGTAGAAAGTTAACCTTTGACTGCACCAGCGATCATACCTTTAATAATATATTTCTGCAGGCAGCAGTATACGATAATCACCGGGACAATAATCAGCGCCACCACCGCAGCCATCAGACCGTAATCGGTTCCCTCTTTAGCGCTGATGTTGTTTAACATCATGGTGATGCTGTACATATCCGGTCTTCTTAAGAAGAAGGACTGGGTGAACAGGTCATTATAACTCCAGAGGAAGGAGAAAATCGCCACCGTCGCAAAGGAAGGTTTCGTCAAAGGCATAATCACCTTGAAGTAAATCTGGAACGCGTTGCATCCCTCCATGTACGCCGCTTCCTCCAGTTCAACAGGCAGTCCCCTGATATAGCCAGTCAAAACCACTATGGCGAAGGCCAGATTGCCGGCCACCTGCGGCAGAATCACGGACAGCATGTTGCGCAGCCAGCTTCCTGTGTTGGCAATCCCCCACTGGAACTCCATCTGGAATACTGCTATGACCGTGGCAAACGCTGGAAACATCATGGCGCCGATCACAAGGGAGTTAATCAGGTTGGAACCGGGAAATTTATACCGGGCAAGGGCATAGGCGCCCATCCCTGCCAACAGCACCACCAGCAGCGCCACCATCGTGGAAATAAACAGGCTGCTCTTATATGCCCCGAAGATGTCCGTTGTCTCAAAAGCCTTCCGGAAGTTCGCCGTCGTGAACAGATCTCCGAACGGAAGCGCAAAAGAGTTTTCCAGAATCTTATTCTTGGCCTTGAAGGAGTTCTGTATCACCCAGAGTATCGGGTAAATTGTCGTTATAGCCCAAATAATCAGAACCGCATACACCACGATCAGTCCGGGTGACATTCTCTTTTTCTTAGTCATAGTTCATCCCTCCTCCTAATAATCTTTCTCTCGGAAAATCGCATTGACAATCTTGGCGAGCACCACGCCCAGCACCACGATCAGCACCGCCAGAGCCGCGCCGTAATCCACGTTCTTCGTCTCCATCGTGTGGTAATACATATATGTGCCGGTCAGGAAAGTGGATTTCAGCGGCATCCCCTTGGGGAACATCACCCAGGGAAGGTCAAATACCTTGAGCGCTCCTGTAACCGCCAGAACGCTGCAGGTGCAGATCACATTGTGGAGCAGGGGAACTGATATATAGCGCACCCGCTGCAGGGCCGTCGCGCCGTCAATCCTTGCCGCCTCATACAGCTCGTCAGAAATATTGTTAAGTCCCGTCACAAGAATGACAAAGTAGAAGCCCACATACTGCCACATAACCGGCGCCATCATCGTGACGAGGGCGATCCCCTCCGCCTTCCAGTCCGTCAGGTTCTGCTTGCCTAAAATTTCCAGGATCTGGTTAATCATGCCCTTATCGCGGAGAAAGATCAGATTGAACATCAGACCTAAAGCTGTCGCGGAAATCACGATGGGGAAAAAAAACACGGTTCTGAAAAACTGTTTTCCCCTGCCGATATTGTCCACCATCAGCGCCAGCACGATGGCGATCCCCACCTGCCCTACCAGCGTGACGAGCATCATGATGATCGTATTCTTCACGGATGTCCACACGTAAGGGTCGTGCAGCATCTCCTCGTAGTTGGTATACCACGGCGTATTAAATTCAGTCGCCGACGCACCGAGCTGTTTCAGGTGCATAAAGCTGTTAAGTATATTTTTGAAAAACGGATAATAAAGGAACACGATCATGAACAGAAACGCCGGAAGCAGGAACGCCAGTGCCGGCTTTTTATTTCTATATATATTAGCTCCCATAAGCCACCTCCACACTTTCCCCAATTCTTTTTCAAAAGAGGCAGGGTGATCCCCTGCCCCTTCAAATACTCTCTTATGTGATTTACTGATTGTGGTACGCCTCAAGGCCTTCCGCCACCGCGTCTTCTGCTGCCACTCTTCCTGTCACGATCTCTGGCATGCCGTCGAAGGTGGACACGCGGCAGTCGCCCGAGAACAGATCCTGCACTGCGCCTGTCAGGGATGTGGTACCCGCCATCATGTTCATCGCCTTGATCTGCAGGCTGTTGAACTGTGAGGAGTCAACTTCCGGCGCATTTTTCAGTGCGGACGCACCATGCTGCGCAAACTTGGGAACCATCTCATCAGAAGTCAGATACTCTACAAAACTCACTGCCGCCGCTCTCTTTGCAGGGTCATCCCATGCCTTTCTTGTGATAAAGTAGCCGGAGGAAAGACCGCCTATCAGATCGGTTGCCTTTCTGTCACCCTTGCCGGGCACATAGGTTACGTCAAACTTATCTAACTTTGCGGAATCCAGGGTTGTCGGATCGTTCGGGTCGGACTGGCAGGAGTTTACGATACCGCCGACTTTCCATGAACCGTCAATCAGGAACGCCGCCTTGCCTTCCGTGAACATTGCGAAAGTCTCGTCATCCGTTGCGGAGAGGGTGTTCTCCGGGAAGTATCCCAACTCATACAGTTCCTTGATATCGTTCATGCCCGCAACCCATGCCTGACCGTTCTCATCGCCTGCACTCTCCGGGATCTCCAGATGCGTTGCCGGAGACTGGTTGTTAAAGATTGCGAACTCCCACCAGTAATGAGGGATATTGCCGAGAGCCGCCGCGATGGGCGCGTAGCCCGCCGCCTTAATCTTCTCGCAGTCCGCCTTAAACTGATCCATCGTGTAATCTGCACCGGGCATTGCGACACCCGCTTCCTCAAGGATCTCGGTGTTTACAAACATTGCCTCCCAGTAACCGTTTGCCGGCACCGCGTATTTCTTGCCGTCTACCAGAGATGCGGCAATCAGGTCCTCGTTCATGTTGGACGCGTAATCCGGGTACTCCGCGCGGATCTCATCAATCGAAACCACCTTGCCCGCCTCGATAAAGCTGTTGGAGTCCGCCCCGTTGAAGAAGAACAGCACATCCGGCTCGGATCCCGTCTCAAAGTCTGTCGCCACCCTTGTCTTGAATGTCTCGTCCGCGGTTGCGGAGGTGTCAACCACCGCATTGCCTGTCTCTGCCTCCCATCCCTTCACTGCGTCCTTATAGTTCTGTGCATTGGAGTCCTCGCCCGCGAAAGTGGTGGTCACCACCAGCTCTACGGAGCCGGATGTCTCCGCCGCAGGTGCGCCTGCGTCCTCTTCGCCCGCGTCTGCCGCTGCGTCCGCTGCAGGTGCCTGTGTACCGGCATCTTCTGTGCCGCCTGTACTTGCTGTGTTACCGCCGCCGCATGCTGTCACGGATAATGCCATAGCTCCTGCCAGCACTGTTGCCATTAATTTTCTCTTCATCTTTTCTCCTCCCTTTCGTTTCCGTCTGGTGCTTTTTGTTTGGTTGTTGTTTATGTACTTATCATACATCGGAAACAGGGCCCGGAAAATTGTTGGTATTGTCCTTTTTTGCCTTTTATTGTTCGGTTGGCGCATCTATTTTGAGCAAAATTGTGCTGACCGTATTTTCCTCCTCGCCGCCGTTTATAAACAATCCACAATCCGATCCGTATATCATCTTAAGTCTCTGGTCAACATTACGAATCCCCAGACTGACGCGCTTCTCTTTTGACAGCTCAATGTCCTGTGACAGGATCCTGTCGATCCTCTTCCTGTCCTCCTTTGTCAGGCGGCCGTTGTCCTCCACTTCAATACACAGATACCCGTCCTCCCGCTCAAACAGCCTGACCTCCAGCCTTCCCTGCTCGGTGGTATCCATGCCGTGCTCCACCGCATTCTCCACAATGGGCTGGATAATCAGCCGAGGCACCTGTACCGTCAGCAGCCGCTCATCAATCTTCTTCGTACACTGAAATTTCGCTCCAAACCGCTGGGAAGTAATATATAAATAGGCATCCGCATATACCATTTCCTCCTCCACCGTATGGAACTGTGCCTCCTTCCGGTTCATGGTCTCCCCCAGCATGGTGGAGAGCGCCTCGATCATCCCACTCACCTTATAATTCCCGTTCAGACGCGCCTCCCAGTTGATCGCCTCCAGCGTATTATTCAGAAAATGCGGGTTGATCTGGGACTGCAGCGCCATGATTTTCGCATCCCGCAAAGCGATTTCCTCCAGATAAATCTTGTCGAACTGGTTTTTAAGCTGCCGGGACATGTGGTTGAAGGAGTCCTTCATATGATAAAATTCCTCGTTGTCCTCCTCGTTCGTGATCTGTATGCCCAGTTTTCCCTCTCTGACTGCATCGGAGGCAGCTATGATATCTCCCAGCGGTACAGTCACCTTGTTATGGAAGAAACGCATCATCTGTATGACAAGCGGAACCATGAAAACCAGCAATAGCAGGAAAAAATACCACATCGCGGACATCTCGGCATATGTCACGCTGTTGTCCAGACTTACCCGGAGAATCATAGTTCCGCCATATGTCCTGATTCTGCGGTACGCGTGGGAATACCCACCGCCTTTGTACTCGTACAGGGCATCCCGATCCCCGAGGACATTTACAATATAATCATAGTCATGCTCCCTATGTCCCTCGTTCTCCCGTCCGCCGGGCACGAGCAACTCGCCGTTCCAGTACAGGGCTGCATCCGCATAGCCCCATATTCCCGCATAGCTTGCCATCAGCGATTCCCGGTCCAGCTCCAGAGCCAGTACCGCGTAGGGGACAAACTTAGAGGTCACCAGATTTCTGACCATATAAATTTTCCCTTCCACTCCCACAAGCGTAGTACCTGTATCCAGCGTGCTAGCCACCTCCAACACTTTCTCCCTGGCCTTTGTGTTGAAGAACTGGACATTCTGATAGGTTCCCGCATTGCTGTAATTTATGGCATAAGCGGAAATTTCCGGATTCTCCAGTACAACAAGCATCGCCGCTATTAAATTATCGTCACAGCCATACTGCTCGTTCAAATACTGTTTCAGCTTCTTTTCAAACCCGACCGCATTCTCTTTCTCCAGATACTCCTTATAAAGCTCCACGATCACGGCCTTATAGGAGGCATCCTTGGAAACCTGCTCGCAATCCTTGAGCTGATACTCCATAATCTCCTCCGTCTTTTCCACGGATGCCAGAATGGTCTGCTCCACCTGTCCGAGCACATTTCTGGTCATGATAAAGACAACCAGACAGATCATGATAAACAACGGCAAAAACCACCCAAACACGAGCCGCCTCACCATGCTCCATCTGAGTGATTTTCTCCTTCTGGGATTCCTGTTCTCTTTTCCCGCCGTATCCATAGCCCTCCCATCCTTTTCCCTGCGGCAGCCCGGCTTTTGTCCTCCCGGGATGCCGCTTTTTATCCTATTTAGGAAAATACTCCACGTATGGATTTATTATATCCGATGTTCCGGTTTCCTGCACTCCTTTCTTTTTCCTAAAGCTCCAGATACTCCTCAAACACTTTACAGAAAGCCGCCGCCTCCTGTTTCTCCTTCATCTCACAGAAGATGCGTAAAAGCGGTTCTGTGCCGGAAAACCTGACGGAAATCCAGCCGCCGTCCTTCAGGTAAATTTTCAGGCCGTCCAGATAGGAAACCTTCTCCACGTCGTAAGGAATCCGCGGCAGTTCCCTGTCCTGCAAAAGCTTTTTCTGGATCGCCTCCTTTTTCTGGGGGCTGAAACGATAATCCCGCTCCTCAAGCGCCATACCGCCAAACTCCCTGCGTATCGTCTCCATAATCTCAGACAGCTTCATGCCTGTCACGGCGATCATCTCCACCAGAAGCGCGGAGGCGTAGATGCCGTCCTTGCCCTTGATATGTCCTCTCACAGCCATGCCGCCGGAGGATTCGCCGCCGATGATGGCATCCGCCTCAAACATCTTTGCCGATATGTGCTTAAATCCCACGGGCACCTCGTAGCACTGCTCCCCGAAGCTCTCCGCCACCCGGTCAAGCAGATGGGTCGTACAGATATTCCTGACTGCCGGGCCGTGCCAGCCCTTATATTTCACCAGATAGTAGTACAGCAGCACCAGAATGTCATTGGGATGCAGAAAATTACCCTTGTCGTCGATCACACCGATCCGGTCCGCATCGCCGTCCGTGGCAAGCCCAAGATCACAGCGTCTGTCAATCACATAATTCTGCAGGGCACGCAGCGTCTCCGCCGTAGGCGCGGGCAGCTTTCCTCCAAACAGCGTGTCATGCCGCTCGTGAATGGTCTCCACCTCGCATCTGGCAGTCATGAGAATGGTCTTTAAGGAAGTTTCGCTCACCCCATACATAGGGTCAAGGGCAATGCGAAGCCCCCTCTTCTTGATCTTTTCCATATCCACCGTGTCGATGATACTGTCAAGATACTCGTTGAGGGGATAAATTTCCTCAATTAATCCCTTCTCAAGCCCTTCCGCGTAATTCATCTCGTCCACGGGAATGTCCGTCACCTCGTTGATGTAACGCTCGATATCCGCCGTCTGTACCTCGTCCGCGTCCCGTCCGCCGAAAGTGAATACCTTGATACCGTTGTAAATTGCCGGATTGTGGCTCGCGGTAATCATCATGCCATAGTGGTATTCGTGCTTCATCACATAAAACATCACAAGAGGCGTGGGCGCCGACTTGTTGATGAGACTTGCCTTGATCCCTTCCGCTGCAAAGACCTGTGCCGCCCACTGCATGGCTTCCTTCGACAGAAAGCGCCTGTCGTAGCCGAGCACAATGCCCTCCTTTTCCACCTTTTCCTCCCGCATTTTATCGCAGATCGCTCTCGATAAAATCTGGATGTTCTCCTTCGTAAATTCATCTCCGATCACGGCTCTCCAGCCGCCTGTGCCAAACTTAATCATTGTATACCCTCCTTTTCACGCTTCCCATAACTATTTCCACAGTGTGCCTGCTGCCTGCTGCCGCTGGCAGAATTTTATCCACCTTCACGCCGTCTACCGTGATCTCCTTCACGCCCTTCATCACGCCGTCCGGATTGCTCACCCGTATTTCATACACCGCGCCCCTCCATACCCGGACCGCGTCAAACGACTTCCAGTCCGCCGGAACGCAAGGGTCAATGGTCAGGCTGTCATAATCCGGCCGGATTCCCAGCATATACCGTGTCGCTGAGAAGTATGACCAGCCGCCGGAGCCTGTCATAAAAGGATGTCTCGCCCTGCCGTACGCGCTGTGATCCTTACCCATGATAAACTGACAGTAGGAATACGGCTCCGACTCTCTCGTTTCTATCCGGTCATTCTGATGATAAGGGCAAAGAGCGTCGTAAAATTTCATTGCCAGATCACCCCTGCCCCTCATGCAGGCTGCCGCCCATGCCCACGGATTCGGATGGGAGAAGATCGCCCCGTTCTCCTTCACACCCGGATACACTCTGGTGACAAAACCGATATCGTCGTCCGGCACTGTGTAGGAAGGGGTGTTTAACAGAAGCCCGTAGGGAGTGTAGAGATACTCGTCTATGGCGGCAAGCGCCTTGTCCGCCTTCTCCTCATCCGCCGCCCCGGAGAGAACTGCCCATGCATTGGATTCCAGATGCACCCTGCCCTCCGCATCCTCCTGTGTGCCGATCTTTTTTCCGTTGGCCGTGATGCCCCTGATAAACCACTCGCCGTCCCAGAGCTGCGTGTTGCACACCTCCCTGACCTTTGCTGCAATCTGCGCATATTTCTCCACATCCGCCTCATTGCCCAGCCGCTTCGCCAACCCGATAAACTGCGTCAGCGCCCAGTAGTGCAGGAAACTGACCATGGCGCTCTCGCCGCCGCCCAGATTCAGGCAGTCGTTCCAGTCGGCACGAAGCCCCTTACAGATGCCCGTCTGTCCCACCTGCTCTGTGGAGAAGTCAAGAATCCGTTTCAGATGCTCGTAGACCGACTCCGTCTCCTTCTTGCCTTCCAGAAATGTATCCGCATATGGCAGCTGCAGGGAAGCGAAGCCCTGATCGCCCGTCTCCTTGATGTATTCCGTCACCGCGGCCACAAGCCAAAGGGCGTCGTCTGAGCAAGCATCCTTCAGTCCGTGTATGATGCTGTTTTTATCAGGTTCCGGAATCACCGTGGGCGACTTAAAAGGTTTCACGCCCGTATCTTCCATAAACCATTCCGGCTGGAACAGGTGCAGGCCGTAGCCTGCGCTCGTCAGACCCCGAAGGAGCTGCTCGATCCGTTCCCTGCACTTGTCCGGGTTGGAATGGGGAATCGTCATGGCATCCTGCGCTGTATCCCGGTAGCCCAGCCCCACTCTGCCTCCCACCTTAATAAAGGAGGCAAACCGCGAAAACATCACGTTGATCTCCGACTGGTACAGCGTCCATGTGTTAAGCAGGGTGTTCATCCCCTCATTTGGCGTCTGCACCTGTAATTTGGAGCACTTCTCCTCCCAATAATTCCTCAAATCTTTACGTGCCTCATCCACCGCAGCGTGATCCGCATACTTTGCACGGACGCGCTTTCCTTCGTCCCTTCTGCCCTCCCCCAGCATTAAGACAAAGCGCGCTTCCTCCCCAGGCTGTAAAATCAGATTCTTCTGTAAGCTGCCGCAGTGGTTGCCGCCTTTCTCACAGGAAGAGAAGCACTTGCCCGCCATCACCGCCGCCGGGTTCGTCTCTGTATTGTAAGTGCCGAGGAATTTATCCCGCATACAGTCAAAACCGTCCGGCGTAAAGTCCGCCGTAAAATACTGGTACCCCTCCTCCTCATAGAACAGATCTTCCTCGATGATCCCGTCCTCGTAGGACGCGCCCGCACAGTACAGGCTCATCTGGTAGTTCTGGTTGTCAATCATGATATGGTGGAAAGAAAATTCCAGATAGGAGAATAGGCTTAAATCCCTTGCCCGGTCTCCCGTGTTCTTCACCTTCACATCCCAGAGCTGCACCGCCTCGCCCCTTGGAATAAACATGGTCTGGGATGCCTGTATCCCCTCGTACTCGCACTCATAGACCGTGTAGGACATACCGTGGCGGCAGGTGTACTTCGCCTGATCCAGTGGCTTGCCCACCGGCTGCCATGATACCGACCAGTAATCCGCACTGTCATT
>DKWV01000019.1 GCA_002491905.1 Lachnospiraceae bacterium UBA7143
ACCATAAATATATTGTAGTAGAAAAGAGGTTTTGTTTTGCTTGTTATTTTGGTGTCGCGATAGTAAAATGAAAGGCAAAGATGCGAAATATTTGGATTGCTGTACTATCGCCCTTTGATATTTATTAGCTAAATAAGGCTAAATTTAATCTGTCCTGTGGCGGTGTGTCTGTGCGGTCTGATGAAATGCGGATGAAGGGGAGAACAAAAAATGGGATATGAAATACAGGCGGAAAAGGGGTTTGTAAACAGGGGGAATCTTTATCGGATCAAGAACCTGATGCAGCGCGCCGAGCGGGGCGACCGTATGACGCTGGCGTTTCTGGGCGGGTCTATCACGCAGGGGTCCGTCTCCTCGCAGTATACAAACTGCTATGCCTATCTGGTCTATGACTGGTTTGTGAGGCGTTTTCCCAAGACGGCATTCACCTATGTGAACGCCGGCGTGGGCGGTACGACGTCCCAGTTTGGCGTGGCCAGAGTGGAGGAAGATGTGCTGGCGTATAAACCTGATTTTGTTATCATTGAATTTTCAGTCAATGATGAGAATACGGATTTTTACCGGGAAACCTATGAAGGGCTGGTGCGGAAGGTGTATGGGAATGCTTTTGCGCCAGCGGTACTGCTGGTACATAATATGTTTTATGACACGGGTGCGAGCGCGGAGGAGAAACACCGGGAAATCGGGGCGCATTATCATCTGCCAGGCGTCAGCATGAAACCGGCCATCTATGCGCAGGTGGAGGCAGGTGCGATTGACAGGCGGGAGATTACGCCGGACGATCTGCATCCCAATTCGGAGGGGCACGCTTTGCTTGCGGAGGTCATTACAGACTGTCTGGACAAAATATATATGCAGAGACAGGAGGCGGAAGAGCCCTTTCCCATGCCGGAGCCTTTGACGGAAAATGCCTATGAAAATGCGAGACGTTTTCAGAACCACAACAGCGACCCGGTCTGCGAGGGGTTCACAGCCGACGGCGCACTGAAAAAATATGTGAACGATATGTTCCGCTGCGGCTGGACAGCATCGGAGAAAGGTGCGAAGATATGCTTTGCGGTGGAAGGAACGGAGATTGCCGTGCAGTACCGGAAGTCGGTAAAGCACCCGGCGCCTGTGGCGCTTGCGGTGGTGGACGGCGACGAGGAAAACGCGGTGACACTGGATGCCAATTTTGAGGAAACATGGGGAGACAGTCTCCACATTGACACGCTGGCCCATCATATTTCCCCGGGCGTACATCAGGTGGAGATCCGGCTGACGCAGACGCATGAAAACGATGCCGTGCCGTTTTATCTGGTGTCGCTTATTGTGGCAGGAGGCAGATGATTGCAGAGTTGAATCTGACATTCGATCCGCATGTTTTAGCTTATGTTTTGAAAAGGAGGTATACATAGGATGTTTCGGGAAGATTTTGTATGGGGCGTTGCCAGCAGCGCTTATCAGGTGGAGGGAAAAGACCCGGAGGACGGTGCGGGAAAGATGATCTGGGACACGTTCACGGAGGAGGGCGGTATTATGGATCACACGGACGCCTATGTGTCCTGCGACCATATGCACCGCTATAAGGATGACTATAAGATGATGCGGCTGCTCGGTGTGAAAGCCTACCGCTTTTCCCTAAACTGGGCAAGACTCCTGCCGGAGGGGACGGGACGCGTGAATGAAAAGGGCGTTGCGCTCTACCGGGATATGATTCTGGAGATGAAGAAGAACGGCATCACGCCTTATATTACCATGTACCACTGGGAACTCCCGCAGGCGCTGCAGGATAAAGGCGGCTGGCTTAACGAGGAAATCATTGAATGGTTTGGGGAGTATGCGAAGGTGGTAGCGGAGAACTTCTCCGATCTTTGCGAATATTTTATCACACTCAACGAGCCGCAGTGCTTCGTGGGACTGGGGCATCTGCATGGCGTCAATGCGCCGGGGAAAAAGCTGCCCGTAAAAGACACGTTCCAGATTACGCACAACGCGCTGCGCGCCCACGGACAGGCAGTAATTAATTTGAGAAAATACGCGAAGCAGCCCATTCAGGTCGGCTATGCGCCCACCTGCGGGATGGCATACCCGGCAAGCGAGAGTCCGGCGGACATTGAAGCGGCCAGAAGGGTGCTCTTTTCTTTCTACAATCCGATGGATAATTGGACGTGGAATGTAGCCTGGTTTTCCGATCCCGTGTTTCTGGGACAGTATCCCGAGGAGGGGCTTGACAAATTCAAGGAGTATCTGCCGGAAATTACAAAGGAAGATATGGCGCTGATTGCCCAGCCTCTGGACTTTATGGGGCAGAATATTTATAATGGTTATATGGTCCGCGCGGGGGCGGACGGCGAGCCGGAGTTTGTGGACAGACCGGCGGGATTTCCCAAGACGGCGGCGGGGTGGCCGGTGACGCCGGAATGTCTGTACTGGGGTGTGAAATTCCTGTATGAAAGATATAAACTGCCGCTGTATATCACGGAGAACGGCATGTCCTGCCATGATATCGTGTCGCGGGACGGCAGGGTACATGATCCCAACCGCATTACCTTTTTGGACAAATATCTCTCGGCGCTTCAGTGTGCGGCGGACGACGGCGTGGATGTGAGAGGGTATTTTGAGTGGACGTTTTTAGACAATTTTGAGTGGAACAAGGGCTATACCGAACGGTTTGGGCTGGTGTATGTGGATTTTCAGACACAGAAGCGGATTGCCAAAGATTCCGCATACTGGTACCAGAAAGTGATGGAGACAAACGGAGGTGTGTTATCAGTGAATCAGAAAGAGAAACCAATATTATTTTTAAATCCTGTGTTTAAACAGATGATCTGGGGCGGAGAACGTCTGGGGACGGATTGGCCCTATCAGATTCCGGGGCCGGGAACCGGGGAGTGCTGGGCAGTCAGCGCGCATCCGAACGGCGACTGTACGGTAAAGGAAGGCGTATATGCCGGGAAAACCCTGTCCCAGCTCTGGAAAGAGGAGCCGGAATTATTTGGAAACACAGGACTTGACAGATTCCCGCTGCTCACAAAGATCATTGACGCGAAGACGGATCTGAGTATTCAGGTGCATCCCGACGATGCCTATGCGGGAGCACACGAAAACGGATCCCTTGGAAAGACGGAGTGCTGGTATATTCTGGACTGCGAGGCGGACTCCACCCTCGTGATCGGGCATAACGCAAAGAATAAAGAAGAGCTTACAACTATGATAAGAGAGGGCAGATGGGGAGAGTTTATCAGGGAACTGCCGGTGAAGAAGGGCGACTTTATCCAGATCGATCCGGGTACGGTCCACGCCATCAAGGGCGGCATCATGCTTCTGGAGACGCAGCAGAATTCGGATATCACCTACCGGGTATACGATTACGACAGACTGACGGATGGGAAGCCAAGACAGCTTCATGTAGAGCAGAGCATTGATGTGATTACCGTTCCGGCAAAGCCCGCCGCGGAATGCGTCAAGGAGGCGGCAGACCTGCCGAAAGACCAGAAGAACCTGTTGATTTCCTGCCCGTACTATAAGGTTTGGAAGATCGACGTGGCGAGTCAGGTATCCTTCCCGCAGGAGCACCCGTTCCTGATAATGAGTGTCACGGAGGGAGAAGGTCTGATTAACGGACAGATGATACAGAAGGGCGACCACTTTATCCTTCCATGCGGTTACGGCGAGGTGGAACTGCAGGGTAAGATGGAGATCATTGCGGCCTCCGTCTAAGTGTGGTGAAGAGGGTATACATCCAAGCGTTTCTCACACAGGGACAGAAACCATTTGTGGATTTTCGGATTCCCGGATAATTCCGGATGGAAGGAAAGTCCGATCTGGTTCCCGTACTTCACAGCGACGATTTTGCCATCCACTTTTGCCAGAATTTCAACGTCCATATCGGCATGTTCGATATAGGGCGCGCGGATAAAAACCATAGAGAAGTTACCGATTCCCTTTACCGGCTCTTCGGTGACAAAACTGGAGAGTTGTCTGCCGTAAGCATTTCGCTTTATGGTGACGGGCAGCGTCCCCAGATGGGTGACGGGGCTGTCCTTGATTTTTTGCGCCAAAAGGATCAGACCGGCGCAGGTGGCCAGAGTGGGAAGGCCGCCTGCAATCAGATCCCACAGAGGAGCAAGCAGGCCGGATTTCTGTAAGAGCTGTCCCTGCACGGTGCTTTCCCCACCGGGCAGGACGATGCCGTCAAGTCCCTGCAGGTCGGAAACCTGACGGACTTCCGTGCAGACCGTGCCGATGTCTGTGAGCATGTTTTCGTGCTCGATAAATGCGCCCTGTAAGGCGAGCACACCGATTTTCATATTATTGTCCTCTTTCTTCCATGATCAGCTTAATTTCATTTGGATTGATGCCTACCATAGCTTCGCCCAGATCTTCCGAAAGCCGGGCAATCAGGGCGGCATCTGTATAGTTTGTGACGGCCTGCACAATGGCGGCTGCCCGCTTGGCGGGATTGCCGGATTTAAAGATGCCTGAACCCACAAAGACGCCTTCCGCGCCCAACTGCATCATCAGCGCTGCGTCCGCAGGCGTTGCAACGCCACCGGCGGCAAAATTCACAACGGGGAGCTTCTGGTTTTCATGCACGTACAGCGCCAGCTCGTAGGGAACCTGTAACTGCTTGGCGGCCTCAAACAGTTCATCCTGTTTCATGGAGACAAGCTGTCTGATCTGCGCGTTCATTTTGCGCATGTGACGGACTGCCTGCACCACATCCCCGGTTCCCGGCTCGCCTTTCGTGCGGATCATGGCGGCGCCTTCGCTTATTCTTCTCAGGGCTTCGCCCAGATCCCTTGCGCCGCAGACAAAAGGGACCTGAAATGCTGTCTTGTCTATATGGTAGACGTCATCCGCGGGGGAAAGTACTTCCGACTCGTCAATATAGTCGATCTCGATTGCCTGGAGCACCTGCGCCTCCACGAAGTGGCCGATCCGGCATTTTGCCATGACGGGAATGCTGACAGCCGCCTGTATGCCCTTTATCATTTTCGGGTCGCTCATGCGGGATACGCCTCCGGCGGCCCGGATATCGGCAGGAATCCTTTCCAATGCCATAACGGCGCACGCGCCTGCCTCCTCGGCGATTTTTGCCTGTTCCGGCGTGGTGACGTCCATGATGACGCCGCCCTTTAACATCTGTGCCAGTCCCTTGTTTAATTCATACTGCGTCTGATTCATTTGATGTGACCTTTCCTTCCTGTTTAAATGCTGTATGTAGAGGACGCGGGCAGAATGGATTTGCCTTTGCCCTCCCGGTTGCTTTTTGATGGTAACTATGTTACAGTAAATCTGGTTATACAAAAATATTCAAAACGATAATAAAATAAATGTCATACGGGAGTGAAACGGATGTTGACCTATAATTTTGCTGAGGCACAGGGGCCTTTGTATGAATACATATATCAATGCATAAAAGAGGATATCATAGATGGAAATCTGCAGCAGGGAGAAAAGCTCCCGTCCAAGAGAGCCTTTGCCAAAAATAACGGCATTAGTACCATTACCATTCAGAATGCGTATGACCAGTTAATCAGTGAAGGGTACATTTACACGATACCGCAGAAGGGATATTATGTGGCAAAACTCGAGGGCATGAAAAAGGTGCAGAGGGAGAGCAGCATTTCCCTGAATATTGATATTCCGAAGGAAAGACCCTCCTATGTGGTAGATTTGTCCGACAATAGAATGAATCCCGATCATTTCCCCTTTTCCATATGGGCGAAAGTTCTGCGCGGTACCATCTCCGATAAAAGCAGTGAACTGATGGAAGCGTCGCCAGCCGGAGGCATCAGGGAATTGCGGGCGGCAATTGCAGAGCATCTGAAATCGTTTCGGGGGATGCTCGTCGATCCTGACCAGATCGTGATCGGCGCGGGAACAGAGTATCTGTACGGACTGATTGTGCAGCTTTTGGGGAATGAGAAACAGTACTGTGTGGAAAATCCGGGCTATCGGAAAATTGTGCAGGTGTACAGGCAGTACCACATATCCTGCAGGTATGTGGATATAGATGAAATGGGAATGACCTTTGAGGGCCTGCGGGCCGCCGGGGCGGATATTGCACATATCAGCCCGAACCATCATTTTCCCACGGGGATTACCATGCCTGCTGGAAGACGGTATGAAATTCTTGCCTGGGCCAATGAGAAGGAGGGACGCTACATCATCGAGGACGACTATGACAGCGAGTTCCGGCTAAACGGGAAACCGATACCGACCCTGTTCAGCATGGATGCCTGTGAGAAGGTGATTTATATGAATACTTTTTCCAAGTCCCTCACGCCCACCATCCGAATCAGCTATATGGTCCTGCCGGTTCATCTGGTTAACCGTTTTTACAGGGAATTGTCTTTTTATGCCTGCACGGTCTCCAATTTTGAACAGTACACGCTGGCTGCCTTTATAAGACAGGGTTATTTTGAAAAGCATATCAACCGCATGCGCCTGTACTACAGCAGGCAGAGGAAAAAGATGATTGAGACGATCAAAAAAAGCAGGCTGAACGATGTGTGCGAGATTATGGAAAACGGTTCCGGCCTGCATTTCCTGATTCAGATCAGAACCGATAAATCGGATGAGGCGATTCTTTATGCGTTGGAGAAAAAGGGAATACGCGTCAATGCGCTGTCGGAGTACTTCTTTACGCCCAGCAATACGAAGCACTGTTTTATCATCAATTATTCCAATGTGGATATCGAAAAGGCGGGGAAAGCCTGTGATGTTTTTTATGAGATACTGGCGGAATAGAACTGGGGGAGCGGAATTAGAGATTATGCAAGTTTTATAGATTTCGTCCTTGATACTGGATTGTTACTACATAAACTGTTTTGCATGGTTCATCAATGCGGAAAATGGCGATATAATTATCAATCAGTAACTGGCGGTAGCCTTTTCCGGCATATCTGCCCTCGTTACGCTCTTGATGGGACTGTGGAAATGTGTCCAGGCGTAATATAGTATTCTTAATTCTGTCAATCTGTCCTTTGGCATTTTCAGGAGCCAATTTTTCATTTGCGATATATTCGTAAATGTGGTCTAATTCACGAATTGCACTGGGGTTGACTTTTACCTTGTATTTATCCAAAATGTTTTTTCTCCAATTCTGCAAAAACTGTTTCTGCGTCAACTGCTTCTGCTCCGTTAGCAATTTCTTGCTCGGATTCGAAGATTGCTTG
>DKWV01000051.1 GCA_002491905.1 Lachnospiraceae bacterium UBA7143
TGAGATTCATTCCTCACCGCTGAGTTAGGCGGAATTTGATTGATTTATACTATATATGGTAGTACAATATATATAATATATAATCGACTTTTGAGCCACCCGTACCTGTATTTCTAACGTGTGGGTTCCTGTCAGTCAAAAAATCACTTTTGGGATGGGGGCATCTGGCATATGCGTCATAAAACAATCCGCTTTCTTTTCGTAAGCCTCATAATAGTAATTGTGCTGTGCGGCGGCGTTTTTGCGTGGCAGGTAAAAGACATGAACGAAAAAAGCGCCAGGACAATGAATAAGGTCGGGGAAATATATATGACCGACATGAGTAAACAGATTACGCGCCATCTGGGAACGGTTATGGAGCTGCGTTTGTCACAGGTTGAGGCGCTTGTCCATGATATAGCGCCCAATCAGGAGAACGGCTACGAGGAAGTGTGCAGGCTTTTGTCCAATAATGCGATGGCGAGAGGGTTTGACCGGCTGGCTTTTTGTATGGAAGACGGCACTTTTGAGCTTCTGTACGGGAAGGAAATTTCGGCGGTTGATTCTTCTTCGTTTATGGATGTGATCAGAAGTGGTGAGAAACGCATGGTTATGGGAACGCATGAAACGGGGGGTAACGAGATCCTGATGAGTGTTCCTATGGCCTACAGACTGCCGGATGGCAGGAAAAGTATTTCACTGGTGGCGGGGCTTTCGATTGCCTGCATAGAGAAAACCCTTTCTGAGGAGTTGTCTGACTCCATGTATTATTTTGTTGTCCGAAGGGACGGTCTGATTGTCATACAGAGCGATACAGAAAATGACAATAACTATTTCAGTAAAATTGAAAAGAATTATAACAGTGCAGAGGAGAGCACCAGGGCTAAACGCGAGTTGAAGGATTATGAGGCAGGCCTGAAAGACGCTATGGTGAGGGGCGAGGATTATGCGAAAGAGATACATTTGCAGGGTGGACATCGCCAGCTGTACTGCAGGAGCCTTCCTCATTCGGAATGGTATCTGATTCTATCCATGCCATACAATGAGCTGGATCGGACGATTGACAGCTTTGGGGATGAATGGAGGGCCACAGCGTTTAAAAACAGCCTTTTCATTATTGTTCTGTTTTTCATTGTGTTCCTGTGCTACATTCAGATGACCCGCCGGCAGATCAGGGAGATCAAGGAGACGAGGGATATTGCCGAACGCGCAAACCGTGCGAAGAGTGAATTCCTTTCCAATATGAGCCATGACATCCGTACACCCATGAACGGGATCATAGGCATGACGGAGATTGCCATCGCGAATATTGACAGTTCCACAAAGGTGAGATCCTGCCTGCAGAAAATTTCCGCATCCGGGAAACATCTGCTCGGACTGATAAACAACGTGCTGGATATGTCCAAAATGGAAAGCGGCAGGCTGATATTGAATGTGGAGCAGATTCTGCTGCCGGAGCTGATACATGGTGTAGTCAGTATCATACTGCCAGACACACAGGACAGGAATCAGCGGTTTGACCTCCATGTACACGATATTATTGCGGAAAATGTGTGGGGCGACAGCGTGAGGTTGAATCAGGTGCTCCATAATCTTTTGGAAAACGCTGTTAAGTTCACGCCGGAGGGCGGCAAAATACAACTGGATGTGTACCAGACACCGTCGGAAAAGGGAGACGCTTATGTCAAAGTCCATCTGATTGTCAGTGATAACGGCATCGGCATGAGCGGAGAATTCCAAAAGAAACTCTTTGAGGCTTTCGTGCGCGAGGACAATGGCCGCGTCCAGCAGATTCAGGGGGCGGGACTGGGCTTAAGCATTACCAGGTATATCATTGACGCGATGAAGGGGGCTATTCAGGTGGAAAGCGAACAGGGGAAGGGCAGCAAATTCCACGTGTCGCTGGATATGGAGGTGGCGCTTCTGCCCGAGGAGCTGGTTGACATTCCCTCGTGGAGAATGCTGGTGATAGATGACGACGAGGTGTTCTGTGACTGTACGCTGACCACACTGGAATCCATTGGCATTCATGCGCAGTGTGCCCTGAGCGGTCAGCGCGCATTGGAGATGCTTGAGGAGCAGCATCAGAAGGGTAACGACTATGAGGTTATTCTTACGGACTGGAAACTGCCTGGAATGGATGGCGTTGAAGTGGCCTGTGAGATTCGGAAGAGATATGGCACGGCGCCTCATATTCTGATGATTTCCGCCGCCGACAACAGTGATATTGAGGAACGGGCCATACAGGCGGGGGTAGATGCCTTTATAGTCAAACCGTTGTTCAAATCTACGTTATACTACAATCTATACAGACTAAAGGAGGAGGCGGAAGCTGCAGGGGAAGGCCCCATTGCCTTTGAGGGTGAACGCATTCTGGTGGCTGAGGATAATGAGCTGAACTGGGAAATTGCGAGTACGCTGCTTTCCGGCATCGGCCTCTCTCCCGAACATGCGGAAAATGGCAGATCCTGTGTGGATCTGTTTACACAGTCGCCAGAGGGCTTCTACAAGGCGATCCTGATGGATATTCGGATGCCTGTCATGAACGGACTGGAGGCCGCTTCCGCAATAAGGGCTCTGGAACGGGATGATGCGAAGGTTATTCCTATTATTGCCGTGAGCGCCGACGCTTTTTCGGACGATATTCAAAGATGTATCGACTGCGGGATGGATGATCATACCTCGAAGCCGATTGATGTGGCGAGAGTAGCGGAACTGCTGCGGAAATACATGCGGTAGAAGACAGAGCCATTTTCTGTGCACAAAAAAGAACAGTAAAAATCTAATAAACGATTTGTGAATTTTTTGTAAAGAATAAGCTGGTATTATGTGTAGAAAGTGCTATAATGGAAGGTACAAAATTTAATTCAGACAGAAACATAGGGGATTGTCGGTTTTCTTATAAAGAGAAATACAGCATTAATAAATTCTCGACTGTGCGGCCGTAGAATGAGCGATGTAATGACAGAGTAAGTTTCATGTCTGACCATTTGCCAAAATCTGATCAAAGTTATGGCAGATTTGAGGTTTCTTGACAGAGGGAAACTTTGAGCGGTTCTGCGGCATTGTGTAGGAGGGAAGAGAAATGTATGAAAAGCTGAATAAGTATCGAATTAAGGAGCGTCTGGTGCGGGGATTTGTGATCGCGTCGGGGGTTTCGGCATTAGTGGCGGCAATAGCGCTGATCGCTATGATTGTTGTGGCACTGAGATATTCGAACGCACTGCAGGTTTACGGGTTTGCACAGGGCGATGTTGG
This sequence comes from Lachnospiraceae bacterium UBA7143, assembly GCA_002491905.1. Taxonomy (GTDB): domain Bacteria; phylum Bacillota; class Clostridia; order Lachnospirales; family Lachnospiraceae; genus UBA3282. Next base: position 3,238 of record DKWV01000051.1, read on the forward strand.
TAAGGCGATGACGTATTTCGCAGAGGCAAGATCTACGATGCGGGGTGTCATTGGCTATGATGATGAAGCCATTATAGAGAGCCTGAAGGCTTCCCACACGGAGAGCATAGAAAATTTTACAGCCAGTTTTGAGGCATTGGAGAGCTCTATGGTGTCCAAGGCGAACAAAGAGGTGTACGCGGATATCAGTTCCAAGCTGCCGGCATACTGGGCGCTTGACAATGAAATTATAACGCAGGGCGGCGTCACGGACAGAGAACAGTGCGCCATTGCGCAGGAGCGGGCGATCAACGAGCTGGCTCCCCTCTACAAGGAGATCAATGATGATCTGATTTCCATGATGGATATCAAGGTGGAGCGTGGGGACGCAACTTCCAGAACGCTGACGATTGTCTGCATTGTGCTTGCTGTGCTGATAGCGGTGATTATCCTGATAGCCATTTTTACATCCATCCGGCTGGGAAGATACATAGCGGAGAATATATCCGCACCACTGAATGGTTTGAAAGACAGGCTGGAGCAGTTTGCCGAGGGCGATCTGACATCGCCTTTCCCGGAGGCACAGTCGGATGATGAGGTGGCGGACATTATTAGGTCGGCGAAGGATATGGCGGAGACGCTTGATTTCGTTATTTATGATCTCGAATACATTCTTGGTGAAATGTCCCATTCCAATTACGCGATTCGGTCAAAGGATGGCGACAGGTACAAAGGTGAGTTCCGGCAGATATTCGATTCCCTGAAGCAGCTGCGGGACAATATGATCGACACGCTGCGCTATATTGGGATGTCCTCGGAGCAGGTCTCCGCAGGTTCCTCCAATCTTGCCGATACCTCCCAGAGTCTTGCGGAGGGTGCGACGGAGCAGGCCGGAGCGGTACAGGAGCTCCACGCGACGATCACGACGATTGCGGAGGCGGCAAGGACGGCCGCGGCTTCTGCGGAGGATGCTTACAGGCAGTCGCGTGAATACGCGGATGTGGTGGATAGAAGCAGCGACGACATGAAAGAAATGGTGGAAGCTATGAGCCGCATCAGCGAGGCTTCCCATAAGATTGGAAATATTATTTCTGAAATTGAGAATATTGCGTCGGAGACAAACATGCTTTCCCTGAATGCGTCTATCGAGGCGGCGAGAGCGGGAGAAGCGGGCCGCGGATTCTCTGTTGTGGCTGACCAGATCAGACAGCTTGCGGAGCAGAGCAGCAAGTCCGCTGTGGATACCAGAGCCCTGATTGAGGGTACTATGAGAGAAGTCGAGAACGGCAATAAGGTTGCGGAGCGTGCGGTTGCGTCACTGGCAACAGTGGTGGAGGGAATCAGGAAGGTGGCGGATTCTTCCAAGGAGCTGAGCACGATTTCCTCGAACCAGATGGCTACCATGAAGGAAGCGGAGCTCGGTGTGGATCAGATTTCGGATGTCATTCAGACCAACGCGGCTGTGGCCGAGGAGTCGTCGGCTACCAGCGAGGAGCTGTCGGCACAGGCGATTTCCCTGGATGAGCTGATTGCGAAATTTACACTGCCGGAAAAATAGTGCTTTGAAACAGCGCTGATGGAGAGAAGGGTATAGAAACATAAAAGAGGAGGATGGAATGCGTTCGTTCCATCCTCCTCTGTCTATTTTATTTTAAGCCATGCGCTCGAACACCGGCATATAATCGATGGGTGCATCCACGCTGACAGTGCAGCTGCCATCGAAGATTTCACCGGTGGAAGTCAGTTTCCATTTCCCCGCGGGGAGATAGACGTCGCGCTTCCACTCGTTCAGATGCAGAATTGGCGCAGCGAGGAACCGGCTGCCGAACATATACTGATCCTCCGTCTCCCAGCATTTTTCATCTGCCGGGAACTCGTAGAACATGGAGCGCAGGAGCGGGGAACCGTTTTTATGGGCCTCCTCATACAGCTCTTTGATATAGTCGTGCATGGCTTTGCGAATGTTATAGTACTTTTTCATAATGGCGTAGTTGTCTTCTCCGTAGCTCCACAGTTCGTTGGGCTGTCCGGTATGAAGGTAGCCGCCGCCCCAGTCGCGGTCGTCAAGGGGCGGGATATTGTATGGGCCTCTGTCACCGTGCATACGGAGCACCGGAGAGTAAACGGCAAACTGATACCAGCGGATCAGAAGCTGCCGGAAATCCGGGTCGTTTACGTCGTCGGTCATAAAGCCGCCGATATCTGTCGTCCACCAGGGAATGCCGGCGAGCCCCATGTTCAGGCCACACTGGATCTGGTCGGCGAAGGCTTCGAAGGTGCTGGGCACATCCCCGGACCACACCACGTTGCCGTATTTCTGGGAACCCGCCCACGCGCAGCGCAGCAGGTTTACCACAGTGCCCCTCTTTTCTTCGCACATGCCGTCGTAGAAGGTGCGGCTGTATAGCTGCGGGTAAAGGTTGCTTAAGGCAAGCGCGGGACCGTCAAAGTAACGGTAGTTCTCAAAGTCGTACACGCCGTAGTCCGGCTCGGAGTTGTCCAGCCAGAAGGCGTCAATGCCGAAGTCGTAATAATTCTTTTTGCATACATCCCACACATATTTGCGGGTTTCGGGATTGAAGGGATCGATCTCCACACAATCGCCCTGATAGTCGTAGGTCTGCGCCGCGCCGCGCTCTGTCCTGATGAGCAGGCCGCGCTCCATCATGGGGCCGAAGTTTTCACTCTTGCGGTCAACGGAAGGCCATACAGACACGATGACCTTTATGCCCATCCCATGCAGTTCGTCCACCATCGCTTTCGGGTCAGGCCAGTAGGTTTCGTCAAATTTCCAGTCGCCCTGCACCGTCCAGTGGAAGAAGTCGATGACAATCTGGTCAATTTTAATGCCTTCCTTCTGATACTGGCGTGCTACGCTTAAAACCTCATCCTGGGTGCGGTAGCGGAGCTTGCACTGCCACAGCCCCATCAGGTCCTCGGGGAACATCTCTGCGCGCCCTGTGACTGCGGTATAGTTTTCAAGTATCTGCTTAGGCGTATCCGCCACGGTGATCCAGTAATCCATCTCCCTTGTGGCACGGGCAATCCATTCCGTGTAATTCTTTCCGAAGCTTACGCGCCCAACGGCGGGATTGTTCCAGAGAAAGCCGTATCCGAGGGACGAAACGGCGAAGGGAACGGAAATCTGGGAGTTGCGCTGGGCAAGCTCCAAGACGCAGCCCTTTAAATCCAGACAGTCCTGCTGGTACTGTCCCATGCCGAAGATTTTCTCTTTTTTATCGCTCTCGAATTTCACGTTCAGGGAATACTCGCTGCCGCCGATCACGCCTTTCCATTCCCGGTTTACCAGTTTTAAACAGCGGCTCTCCTTCGAGAGAGTCCCTTCATAGTTCCTGAAATACTCCCGCAGGATCAGTTTGTGGTCATGGTAGAAGGAGATGACGCCTGCGAAGTTGACAACGGCCTTGAGATGTCCGTTTACAATGGAGGCGGTTGGCCGTTTGTCGGTGGTGCCGTCGCCGACCCAGTGGTCTTCCTCTTCAATAGTAATCTGCGCGTCACATTTTTCGACCGATTCGGTCAGCGCCCAGTCGTTTCCCGTGAATTTCGGTGACATGGAAGCGCGCACCCGGAAAGAATCTTTTCCCCAGGGCTCGATCCGCAGGGTTTCGCCCATGCGGCGGCATACCAGCGCGCCGTTTTCCTGTTCAAATGTCATAATCTGCCTCCTTTTTCTTTTTCTGTTATTATTCTCTGCCGTATTTTGGCAAAACATAACGTTAACATTTTTACTGTTTTTCCATTCGGTGGAGAAGTCCTCATCTGCCCCGCCTTTTGACGTTACCGAGACCATTGAGCTAAGAGGATTGTAGTAGTATAATACTATTATAGAACAGAGAAAGCTATTGAAATGCTATTCCTTAATGATACTTTTGTATCATAAGACTAATAAAAAGAAAAGGTCTGTAATACCCTCTGGAGAGCTTGGGGGTCAGACAGGAAGAAGCGGGGAGGAGAAGCTATGACGCCGAACAGAGAGACACAGGAAAAAAGGCAGCACAGCACCACATGGATACCTTACAGCTATTATGAGTGTAAGCTGCCGGAATGGTTTATGAACGTGCCGATGCACTGGCACAGCGAGTTTGAGCTGATACATGTCAAACAGGGCAGGGGGGAATTTATCTGCGGCAGTCAGAAACTGGAGGCGGGAGAGGGGGAACTTCTGCTCATACCACCGAACATGCTGCATGCGGCATATCCGTGCAGGGAGCAGAGAGCGGTTTCGGAGGCAGCGGGGTGTGTAGGCGGTGAGGACGGCGGATCGGAGAGTGGTTTCGAGCCGCTTTTGTATGACGCACTTGTGTTCAGCCCGGTTATGTTGGGCGCGGGCAGCGGCGACCGCTGTACAAACGAGTGCATTCGCCCTATCGTGAAGGGAAATGTCCGCACAAATGTCTGCATCCGCAGGGAGGCGGCGGTCTATGAACAGGCCGAGTCTGTGGCGGCGCGGATTTTTGCCTGTGTGCACGATAATTCAGCCAGCGCGGACCTGCTGTTAAAAAGTGAGCTTCTGCGCCTGATCTGGCTTCTGGAGGAGAACGGGGAGATTATATTTGAAAAAGACGGGATGGAGGGCGAAACGGAGGCTATCCGCCCGGCGCTGGAATATATGGCGCAGAACTTCCGGGAGGACATCACGGTGGAGCAGCTTGCGGAGCTGGTGCATCTGAGCAAGAGTCATTTTATGAGGTGTTTCAGGAAGGCGGTGGGGATCGGCGCCATCGAACACCTGACCCAGCTTCGGATTCAGGCGGCATGCGAGGCGCTCGGCGACGGCGGGGAACAGATTGCGGATATCGCCTTTGCCTGCGGATACAGCAATCTTTCCAACTTTAACAGGCAGTTTTTGAAAAGGGTGGGCTGTTCTCCAAAGGAGTACCGGAAACGCAACAGACCGTCCGATTTGTAAATAATCAGAAAAAATGGGAAAGGATGTCACATAATAACGCTGTTGTGTGTTTTATTTATAACAGGAGTCGGTAAGCAGGAGTAAGATGGGGACACCCGAAGGCGGTGACACATTGGATAAAAGGACGGACAGCCCGGATCAGAGCGTGGAGGAGGTTTTTCAGGAATACGGCAATATGCTTTACAGGATTGCCTTCGTGATGATGAAGAACGCCTATGATGCCGAGGATGTGGTGCAGGATACACTGATTAAATACATGGAACATAGGGAGAGCGGAAAAATGTTTGAGACGGAGGAACATCGGAAGGCATGGCTGATCCGGGTGGATATCAACCTCTGTAAAAACAGGCTGCGCTTTTATAAAAATCATCCGAAGATCGGGATGGAGGAACTATCCCGGTATTATGAGGAAAAGGAGGACACGAGGCTGATGGACAGCCTGCTGCTTCTGCCGCACAAATACAGGGAGGTACTGCTCCTGCACTATGTGGAAGGGTATCAGGGAAAGGAGATAGCAGGGATGCTGAAGCTTTCGGAGTCGGCGGTCAGGAAGCGTCTGGAGAGAGGACGGGGGAAGCTGCGGGATATACTGGGAAACAAGGAATAGCAGAGAGGAAAGGGAGCGGCGGCATGTTAGAGGAAGGAGCAGCGTGTCATGGAAGAAAGAGTGTGGAATGAGAAGGGAATAGAGAAAGAAGGACAGACGGCTCCGAAGGAGAGCGCGGAGAGCCGCCTGCGCGCGGCGGCACACAGGATCACGCCGGACAAGTCGGCAAGGAAACGCATCATAGACGGCGTAAAACAGCGAAAGCGTGGGAGACGGAAATTGGCCTTCCGTGTGCCTGCGGCCGTTCTTGCGGCATGTCTGCTCCTTTCCCTTCTGTGCTTTGCCAGACCGAGGGTAATCGGGGAAGAGGTGGTAGTCTATGCGGCCACGGAGGAACACGGCTGGCAGAAGCTCGAGGAGGGGGAACGGATTCTGCTGAAGATGGAGCCGTTTATGGCTGCATGGACCGATGAGGATTTCGATGAGGTCGGGAGGTGTACGTATTATCCTTATAAATGTGTCTTCCGGGTGGAGGTACCGGAACGCTATGTCTATGATAGACAGATGGTCATGATCAGGGACGATGACATTATTGAATATGGAGATAAAATTGAGTGGTGGGTGGCGCCGAAACGAGCGGAGGATGCGGGCAGGGTCATGCAGAGCGCATTCCGCCTCTGGATCGTGGATGAGAAGCTGGAACGGCAGGCTGCGCTGGAATTGGAACTGACCAAGGAGGACGGCAAGTGCTACGCCGAACTGAAACGCGTATGGGAAAGTGAGTCTTATCGTAGAAAAGGACATAAAAAATGAGATTTTTTATGAGACAGGCCGCGAGGAATATTGTGCGGCACAGAAAAAAGAGCATCCTGCATATTCTGATCGGCGTGCTGACTGTGTTGATTCTGGACATCTATGCGGGCAATACGGACAGCACGGAAAAACAGCTTGCAAATCTTCCGAAGGCGCTTGAGGTCACGGCAAGGATCAGCACATTGAACGGCTCCCAGAGGGAGGGCATGACCATCAGGGAGGACCGGATGATGGGTGTGCGAGAGTCGGTGTATGTGAAGGATCCGGTCTTTACCGTGCGCCTGAAATTCGGGTTCGGCGCGTTTACCGTGGAGGAGTACAGGGAAAATCTGAATCATTACGGTATGGGCATGAATGCGCCGGAGGGCGTCTCAGGCATGAAGAGGGAGGAGATCACGTTTCTTCCCGGCGTGGATGAGAGCGTCCTTGAGACGGCGCAGAAGGTTTGCATTCTGAATGCAGCGCTTATGGAGGAGCGGGGACTGCACCTTGGGGACGATGTTATGTTAACTCTGTTTTATTACCGTTATGCCTTAGAGGGGAGCGAGATTTTTATCGAGCCGCTTGTCACGGATACCTATAAAATTGTGGGAAGTATGCAGATCAGTGACTATCAGGGAAACTGGGTGCCGCCGGAGGTCATCTTTCCTTTGGACTATATGCGGGAGGCTTACCACAGTCAGGGTATCGAGTTTTTTGCGGACTCAGGATCCTTTGTGGTGAGGGATCCGTTTCAGTTGAATGCCCTGAAGGCGCAGATGCACGACGAGGTGAGATTTCTGTCGGTGATCACACGGGCGAAACCGCGCACGGACGGCAATGCGCTGACGATCATGGACGAGGCGTTTATCCGTTCCGCGGAGACGCTCTCCAGGAACCTGGCGCTCCTTCGGGGAATGCTGCCCTTTCTGGCGGCGATCGTGATTTTCATCGGGTATCTCTGCAGTTACCTGTCCCTGCAGAGCAGGCGAGAGGAATACGCCCTCATGCGCTCCCTCGGGACGGGCAGGGGCAGGAGCTTTTTCCTGCTTTTCGGGGAGACGGCGCTCGTGGAGGCGGCGGCCTGCATTCTGGGAAGTCTGGCGGCGGCAGTTTTCCTTCGTCCGGCGGCCCGTGTGCTGGTCCTGTCAGGCGCCATGTTTTTTCTGGCCTTTCTGGCTGGGGCGGCGATGGCGATTCTGGCGCTCCACAGGCTCAGTGTGATGGAGATGCTGACAAAGAGAGATTAAGCGGTGTGAGAATGCAGTGTTCTCCGCATGGGGAGGGGGAGCTTATGGCAATATTTAGAAACAGTTTGACCAGACTTTTTCGCACGCCGGTGAAGACGGCGCTCTTTTTCCTGCTGCTCTCTTTTACGGTGGCGTTGGTCTGTGCGGGAGGGAGCCTGTGGAAACTTTGCGGGGACAATCTGAGACGGTTTGAGGAGATATTTACGACCATCGGTACGGTGGAGCAGATGCCGGAAAAAATTGTGCAGACGGAAATTTGGGAGGCGGACAAAAAAGCCTATCGCTATCGAAATACGCCTGTTTATGGAGAGACGGTTTCCAATGATGTGCTCGATTTTGAGGGAG
>DKWV01000052.1 GCA_002491905.1 Lachnospiraceae bacterium UBA7143
GGGGGGGGTAAAATAAAAACTAAGACCCATATGGAACTGATAACGATAAGCGATGCTTGGAAGGAGAGCGTATGAAGAGAACTTTAGGCGGGATAAGACAACTGATTTCCGTGCTGCTTGTGGCAGCGATGGTTATCACCTGCGTGCCACAGACGGGATTCCCTGTTCTGGCAGATGGGAAGGAACAGTTCAATGAAGTGATAACAGAGGATGGGCCGGATGATACGGGCGCACTGCAGGATGATGGAGAGACGGGCAGGAAAGAGTCCGGCGGGGACATACGTACGGAAGGCGGCGGAGATACTTCCGGCGAAGACACGGATGCAGGGAATGAAACGGCACCGGATGCGGGCGATGTCACTGTGGATGATATACAGTCGGATGGCAGCGGAGATACGGGCGCTTCGGATGTGCCGCAGCCCGATGAGGGAGAAGATGAGGTTCCGATCTCTTATGTAGTTACGGTCATAGGTACAGGCCGGGCGGAGGTCGAGTTTGAGAAGACGGTACAGGCTGCTCAGGCATACGATTTTACCGTGGAGGCGAGAGAGGGATATACGGTCGAAGATGTCAGGGTGTACAGAACATCTGAGTATGAAGAACACGAGAACGATCTCGATGGTACGGCTGTCATCGGGACTGAAACGGCGGAGACGGAAACAGAGGGCAGGATACGTTATATCATTGCGGAGAATGTGATCGATGCGGACCTGACGATCGTGGTCAGTACGACCGCGTTGGAAGACGGAGCAGGCTATACGCTTGCGGCGTTTGATGAAACCGTATCGTACAATGTGGCGTTGGCTGCAGAGTCTGCTCAGGCGGTTGTGGCTTACGAGGAGAGCGTCCGGGCAGGGCAGGAATACAGCTTTACGGTAAAAGCAAAGGAAACCTATGTGATCAAAGATGTCAAAGTATATAAGACATCTGATTACAGTGTGAACAAAGCGGATCTCAGTGCGGCGACGCCGATCACAGCGACGCAGGGGAATACGTCGACGGAGGGGGAGAAGAAATACACTATCGCTGCAGATGACATCGATGCCGATATTACTATCGTGGTGATGGCTGAGGAGAATGATACAGATCAGTGCACGGTCATGGTCGAATATCCGCGCAGCGGGGAAGCAAGAATAGGAAAGATGACATATGCTGTCGGGGACAGTACCAGATTCATTAGCGTTACATCGAAAGGAATCACGGTCAGAAAGGGAGAGAAGGTCAGGATCAAAGCTGCCGGTATTACGGCAGGCTATGTGGTATATGTGGATAAGGGAGAGGAGGGCAAAGAATATCTTGGCTCTGACAATATCTATACGATCGGGTCTGCGGAGAATACAACAGTCAGCTTTCAGATGGAAAGTAAAAAGTTTGCGGTATCCTGCGAGGTGCTAGGTAAAAATGACGATGAGCAGGTGACGGTTACGATTCCCGGTTCTACGGTGGGTGATCTGAGCGGAGAGGTTGAAGCCAATGCGGCGTTGCGGGTAAGTGCGAGGGTTGTCCTTTCTGACAGTAATAGTCGCCGGGTAGGTGGAGCGACTTATCAGATCGGAGAAGGGCAGCCGGTTTCAGTCCAACTTACGGATAACCAAAAAATGGGTAAGAGTGTCATAAGTATATCGATCCCCCGGGATGTCATCACAGGGGATGTTAAGATCAAGGTCATGTTTGAAGACATTCCGAAGTATAAGGTTACCTTCGATTATGACAGTGAGAGAGTACAGATTCAGTTTGCGTCATCAGGGTTGAATCTGGAAAGTGATAACAGCATTGAGGTGCTGGATGGAAGTAGGGACGCGAGAAGCTTGCAGTTTAAACCTGTCTTTACTGAGGCCGGGAAAATGTTCAAGGTGGTGCAAGTGACAGCGAATGGCACGGTTTTGAAGCCAGGTGAGGAGACCGGGAGGTATTTGCTGAAGAACATCACCGAAGCGGTTAACGTCGAAGTTACTATCAGACTGGATGAAACAAAATGCAACAGTCTTACGATTGCAGCGGACGGACATCAGGATGCTTTTACAGCATCTGTCACAGGGCTCATGGACGGCGATGACGACTATGGCAAGGAAAATGTGACATACGAGGCGGGTGATAAAGTACTGACGCAGGCTGATCAGCTCACGGCGGTAATCAAGTTGAGTGATGGCTATCAGATCGATAAGGTAGAAGCGGAAGGCAAAGAATTATCGCCGGAGTCTGTGAATGCCGAGAAAAAGGAAAGCACTTTTCTGGTTCCCTTGCGGGGCGTGAATGAGCAGTATGGCAGGAAAACGTTGACAGTGTACACGGCACCCGAACCTGCTAAGGTGGATAAGACAGTACAGTTTTCACGTGCGGCTGACAATCAGTCCGCCAAAGTGGATGTAAACGAGACAGACAAAATTAAAAAGACGGAGTCAGAAGATCTTTATACCATAGAGCAGGGCGCTACCTACTTTGACTTTGCAGTCACGATGGAAGGCAGCGAGTATGATCCCGTGCTCAGGTATGCAGATGCGGACAACAGTGGACAGGAAGGCACAGACATCTTTTTCCGGGGAAAGGAAGGCAACACGTATCGCTATTCTCTGGCGGCAACAAACCTGCCGAAAAATACAGTGATCCAAATGTACAGAAAAGAAGTGACCCAGACGGTTCAGGTCAACTATGACCGAACGGAAGTGAAGGTCAGCAGCGCGAAAATTGGCATAACCCCGATTGAAGGTACGCCGGTTGCGAAAAAAGGTATCAGCTATACGGTTCCCCGTGGACATACGATCTCTATCCGGGTGGATGCGGAGGAAAACTGCCAGATTGTCAGCGCTCAGACTACGATGGACGGCAGTACCAGGACAGAGAAGACGGAAATATCGGGATTCACCTTCTTTGTGACGGCGGATGCGGATTCTGTCACCGAAATTGAGTCTACCGGCTTACTCAGTGTGCGGCCTTTGGAAGAAGTGGGCGGCGGCGTGATGACCCCGGTAAGCGGCGTATATCATGTAAGCTGTTATAAATCCTACCGTGGCGGCGTGATGGAGGGAACCGGTCCATTTTTCCATGATAGGGTTGAGGTGAAGGTGAATGGCAAGACGGTTGACCAGGGTTCGGAAGAGTCACAGGGGGTTGAGGTGCGGGACGAATCCACTTCCTTTGTCCTTGGGCTTTCGGAAGAAGCAGCGACTAAGACAATAGAAGTGAATTTATATACAATAGAAGGAGAGGATGACGAGGAGGCTGGTACCAGGGCGAAAGAGATCAAGGTGGCTTCCTACAAATTGCAGGTATCTGCCGTGCTGGCTGACAAAGATGTCAGTATTAACGGCGGCAATGAAATTATGCAGTCTATCGATACTGTTGTTGGCAGTTATAAAATTGCTGTAACCAAAAACACTGATGTGAACGACCTTGGGTTTGAGATTCCCGCGGGCGATGACAACAAAGACGTCGTAAGAGCTGCCGAAATTGTAAATGGTATGCTGCAGATTACAACAGGTTTTGGCGCGGGCGAGAGCACGGAATTGAAGGTTTACACTGAGGCGGATGGGACAAAAAGGTACATTCAGAAGGACGATAAAGATCTGACAGTCAAGGTGACAGCCGCTCCGTTGCTTGAAAATACAAAATACCAGCCAACGGTTAAACAGGCGTCTTCCACAGACGTGTCCATAACTCTTTCTCTGGGTGCTAAGGGCGTTCCAGCGCATAAAGATGGCAAGGTGTATTATGAGGTTAAGCTGACGCCAAATCTGGCGACTGTTGCGGCGGAAGATAAGGGAAAACTTCTGGAGACAGTTCCGGTGCAGTATGTTTTGAAGACAGGCGATGCGCAGGAGGCGATGATTTATGTGGGTGCAAACGGCAGTGTTGCCAACCCTGCGTATGGAGGAGGCACAGCATGCCAGTATGGCGTGGATGTCAGACTGGTACACTCGGATGTTGAGGCCATAAACGGCAATATTGCACCGGCAAATATAAAAGGCGGGAGCAAGCCGTTCCACAAGGATGCTGGCAAGGATTTTGCCACTAAAAATCCAACCTATGAGACCAATCTGAAACTGAAGAAGGCAGCGTCTGTTATATACACAACCCAGCAAAATGTAGTGATTGCAACTCCTGTCTTCAGTAAAGAAACAACCTATACCGTACTGCCTGACGGCGGCGTGGAGGATACTACGGCAGGACTTGGAGACGGGCAGCAACTGACTTTTACGATTGAAGGGAACCAGGTAAAGGCATCTGCTACGAAAGACACTGCGCTTGGCAAGCATACGATTCAGGTTACGGCAGCCACTACCGGTACGGATGCGGATGGCGTTCCAACCATGTATGCTTCCAGAGCGACGATAGTTATTACGGTAGCGAGAGGCATTGAGGATATAAAACTCAACATACCCACTGACTCTATTTATTATCCGAACAAAGCGGTTACGCTGAAAACCACTGTAGATTATAATATAACCAGAAAAGACAGCAACCCGAAGGATAGTGCGCCGAAGGCGAAGAAGGTCGAGTATAGGCTGGTAGATACGAGCGTAGAGAGAGACAGCCTGGCGGATCTGAAAGCTTTAAATGATGTGGTTGAGGCTGCTGTCGTTAAAGATGGCGTTAAAATTGATAAGAACGGTAAGATTTCCGTTCCGAAGAACTATAAGGTGACGGCGGACAGCTCCTTTAAAGTTCTGGTAAAAGCAGCTGATTTTGGCGACAATGAAGTATTTGACCTGAGTGATCCGATTACGATTACCCGTGATTACATGCAGATTGGAAAAGCTCTGCTCCTCAGGGAAGAGAACGGAAGCTATCAAGTGATTGATGTCGACAATAATGAAGTGGATGCTTCCGTACTTAACGGTGCGCAGATGATGGCTTTTACGGAGGGGTTGGCGGCAAAGAAGAGCTATACCGAGGCTGAGCTTGAAAAGTATCGGCTGACGAAGAACCTGACCTATGTTTCTGCCAACAAAAAGACGCTTGATATCGATTCCAACGGCATTATTAGGGTGAATGCCCCGGCGAAGAAAGTGAAGCTGACAGTGGCTCCTGCTGATGGAAGCAGCGCTGACAGGAAACTTAACACGACCAGAACGATTACGGTAACTGTCAAGTACGATACTACCGGCGAGTTAGGTTTGCAAATCGACAAGATCAATATAGTGAAGGAAGATAATACGCCCACCAGAACCTTTGCTGTAGAAGAAGTGGAAAAAGATAAGGGAATCACTTACAATGATTCTTCGGCGGCAGTCTTTGCGTTGAACTTAAAGCATAAGACGGGCGAGACTTGGAATGATGTGCCGTATTTTACTGACTACAAGCTTACCGTGACGAAAGGAAAGGTGCTGTCCACCAGTAAAAAGGAAGGCATACAGACAATAATCACCGCCAATGATAAGCTGACCACGGTCAAATTGACTTACAAAGTTTATGATCAAGCCAGTAAAAAATATGTATCCAGGACAAAAGAATATAAACTGACGAATGCGGGATTGGCGGAGACAACGGTTAAGGCTCCCAAGATTGCTTTCCGCGACCGAAGAGACACCATACAGGCAAACTATAATATCTGCGACAAGACGCTGGAAAGGAACCAGGAAGGTGCCCCGGTTGGCAGATATATCGGCTTTAACCTGACGCCAAATGGTCAAAAATATCCGTTGGATTTTGAAAGCGGAAAAGACCAGGATGGAAATGATCTGTATGTGAAAGTAGATGTGGACTGGTCGGTGATGACGCCCAAGAACGAAAAGGTACTGGAAGAACTTGCAGATTCCATGAATCCAAAAGGGTGTTTTAAATTGAACAGCAGGGGGAATTACGGCGGCTATGTACATCTTGCTTTTGCGAACGATGCGGTTTTGACGCCCGGCAGCTATAAGCTGAAGGTGTGCATTGGCACGGTTAACGATGACCGTGAGTTCATCCTTGCGGCACAGCCTGCGGCAATGACGATCAAAGTTGCGAAAGATAAGGCATTGTCCTTTAAGCCGGTTACATCCTATAAGATTTCCGCGAAGGATAACGGTTATGCGGTTTTGACAGGTAAAGGCAGCTACGATACGGTAACCTTCAGCGCTTTACAGAATGACAATGTCAGGGGCAGACTGAAAGGCCGACCGAATGCTTTTAAAACTTATTTTGCGCTGGGAACGGACGGGAAAGGCAACCAGATTCTGAAATTGACAGATAATTGTTTTGAGAATGGGGCGCTCAAGGAGATCCCGAAAGAGGATCTGACTGGTTATGTGAGCTATGAGGTGAGCTATAAGTATGAGAAGAATGCGCCCAGGCTTAAAGGTATTGTAAAAATCAGCGTGAAGCTGGAGGAAAAACCCATCGCAAAATACGCGATTACCAACGCGACGACATTCAAGGAGGCAGGTGCGGTGGCAAATGTGACCGTAAGCGCCAACAAACAACCGATTTCCGTTGCCTATGCTGTTGTGAAGGGTGTAGATCACGGTAAATGGCAGGTGGTTTCCAAAGACAGCGCCGGCGAGTGGACTACAACTGCGCAGACAGCCGGCAGTGTTATTTCTCTGCAGCATACGGACGCTATGGAAAATAAGAGCGCGAAAGTAACGCTGCTTGTCATTCCGGGGGACAGCTATTATCGCACGAAGATTGAGGCCGAAACGGATGACGCAAAGAAAAGAGCGATAATCGGAAAATACGGCGTGGAACTTAAGACGACTATCACGCTCAGCGGCCAGGAGGCAGCCACTAAGAGAATTGCGGTCGACAAAGCGGATACGACACAAAAGTTTATGACAAAATGGCAGGAGTCTGCAAGCGGTGTGCAGAGCGGCTACGATGCAACAAATGAAAATTACTGCATCAACGTTCCGTATACAGAACTTTATGGCAATGCGTCGGCGGGTATCAAGGGAATTAAGACCATCGTAGGCAACCAATATACGGATCTGATCAACTTCGACAAGGCGGATGGGAAGAACGCGATTTCCATTTCCATGAATAAACGCAGGTTTATGGAGAAGGTAGATGAGAAGGAACGCGATTTCTATACAATTAAGGATCCGGACTATTATGACACTTACGTTCCAAAAACGATAAATGTCACCGCGAGGGTCTGTTACGGAGGAACAGCAGCAGAACCTACTGCTCCCAGTGATGATATCACATTTAAGCTGACGCTGCCGGAATATCCAAAGTTCAGATCGTCTTATGGATACAAGACAGACTACGAGCAGGCATTTGAGTACATCGAAGAGCTGGAAGAAAAAATATCAGACTTCATCGCAGGAAATATGCAGAAGTATGACTATTACTATATGCAGAAGCTGGAAAGTGACGAGCTGGATAAAAGCATAAAGAAAGATGTAAAGCAGCATCTGGAGGATCGTATCCGGTTTTATGTGGGTGATGATTCCGGTATTGACATGAGAGACCTGCAGGGGCGGATGACCATCGGCACTACCGCGGCTAATTACACGGCGCCGACAGATATTATGCCAGGTGTCGTAAAAATCCGCGTGAAGTTTACGAATGGAATGGAAGGAGACCTCAGACAGGAGAACAGCGTCGTATTCTTTATAAACCTTCCGCCGTTCGGGGCTAAAGCGGACAGCGTGAAGCCACAGGTTGAGGCGTTCCTGAATCAGGTGGTAATTACCAACAAGACAACCAGAGAAAGCCTTTTGACGGATCTGAAGTCGTATGTGGAAAAAGACGCGGTATATGATGCCGATCAGATTAAGTATACATTTACGACATTTGACATGGTGCCCGCTACGCTTGAGAACCCTGGCAGCCTCTCGCTGGTTGTTGAGATACGTAATGTTGCGGACGGTGGTAACCCTGCCTTGGTGGAGAGGACGGGAGACCGTGCGCTTGCGATCCGGGCTCTGCTCAGTGAGGAAGAAGCAATCGAGGCGGTTTCGGAGGCGGTTGGCGCGAGTGGTTCTAATGCCGCGAACGTCATCAAGAGGCTGGCGAAAACGAATGAACCGGGGTATGCGTACTATGATGTTCTGGAAGCTGCTGAGAAGGCTGTTGAAGGCAATCCATATATCGTAACTTACGCGAAGAAAACGACCGGTGATCCGACGATGAATGATTTTAACTTTGTGTCGGCGAAAAGGACGGCAGAAGGATCAATCAGCTTCAAATTAATTGTAAAGAGGGAGGATGATACGTTTCTTGATCCGGACAATCCGTCAAAAGGCATCGTTTCCGTAGGGGAAACAAAGCTGGCCGCGATTCCCGATCTGCTTACGCGGGATCAGGCGGGAGACAAGGTCAATGAATGGCTTGAGGCAAATACGCTTCAGGCAGGGGAAGACGCGTCGGACGCTTCTCTATCAAAGGTTCTTAAGAACGGAGTAACGGCAGAGGATATTTTGAATGCGATCACTGTGCCGGGTTGTGTGCCGCCGACAAGTCTGATTTCGGTCCGCGTGGAGAACATTAAATGCAAGGATGCGACAGACAGTGAGGCTGGCCGTATAACGGGAAAAATCTACCTGCGCGACCAGACCCGTGCCTGTACGGAGATGACAATGGATAGAGTTATTCCCGCGCTGCCCCGTACATAACAGGCAGAAGAAGCCTCTCCCTGAGATTTTTTCGTATCTCAGGGAGGGGTTTTTCAGGAGGAAAAAATGGCATATTCTATAACAATTCTATAAAAATTTTCATAAAACACTTGCCAAATGGCATAATATCCTTTATAATCGTTAATTGTCAATGGGCTATCGCCAAACGGTAAGGCAACGGACTCTGACTCCGTCATTTCAAGGTTCGAATCCTTGTAGCCCAGCTTGGAAACCTCTGATGAGTGTGAACTTGTCAGGGGTGTTTTTTTACACGGGAAGGCCGTGCTTTGCGTTTGGGAATTCATATTGTTAAAATGCGGTTTTTTTTGTATACTTATAGATGTGACCGAAGCGGAAAAGGGCAAAACAGATACGGGAGGCTCTATGACAGACCTGATAGACCGCCTCGCTGGGGGCAGTGAACTGTCCGATGACGAGTGGCGGTTTCTGATCGAGGGCGATTATGAAAGACAACTGTTATTTAATAAGGCGGACGAGGTACGCAGACAGTATTACGGGACGGATGTTTATATCCGGGGACTGATTGAGATATCGAGCTTTTGCAAAAACGACTGCCTCTACTGTGGCATCCGCAGGAGTAATGCAGACGCTGCACGCTACAGGCTGTCTGAGGAAGAAATACTCGCCTGCTGCGAGCAGGGGTACGGGCTGGGGTTCCGCACCTTTGTGCTGCAGGGCGGTGAGGACGGCTTCCACACGACGCAGTGGGTGGAAAGGGTGGTTTCCGATATAAAAGGGACATACCCGGACTGTGCGGTGACGCTGTCATTGGGGGAACGGCCGCGGGAGGATTATGAAATCTGGTATCAGGCGGGAGCCGACCGGTATTTATTACGGCATGAGACGGCGTCCCGCTCTCATTACGAAAAGCTGCATCCGGCAGAACAGTCTTACCGGCAGCGCGTGGAGTGCCTGTGGAATTTAAAGGAGATCGGTTATCAGGCCGGGGCGGGCTTTATGGTGGGTTCCCCTTTTCAGGGGATGGAGGAGCTGATCGCGGACATGCGGTTTTTAAAGGCGTTTCAGCCCCATATGGTGGGTATCGGACCCTTTATCCCACACCATGACACACCCTTTGCGGCGTATCCGCCGGGGAGTATGACGCTGACTCTGACTATGGTGGCGCTGACCAGACTTTTGTTGCCCCGGGCGCTGCTTCCCGCAACCACGGCGCTTGGCACCATCCATCCGCAGGGGCGGGAGTTTGGACTGAAAGCAGGGGCAAACGTGGTTATGCCGAACCTGTCCCCCGCGAATGTGCGCGGACAGTACAGCCTTTACGACAACAAGGTGTGTACCGGCCAGGAGGCGGCCGAGGGATTGGCGGCGCTTCGGGAGAGTGTGGCGCAGGCGGGGTACCAGATTGTAGTGGACAGAGGGGACGCCCTGTGAATGTGTTTGGCTGGGCGGACTGCAGGGGAGAAATGCGGCGGGCTGGCGGATATGAGGCACGGATGCGGCAGAATACAATAACAATGGTTATGATTAGAAAGAAGGCAGAGACAAGATGTACGACCCAAAATCACTGTGTGCAGACGATTTTATAAACCATGAGGAAATCCTCGAGACGCTGAAATATGCGGAGGACAACAAAGATAACAAGGCGCTTGTCAATGAGATCCTGGATAAGGCGAGACCCAGAAGAGAGGGGAATTCCACGATATGCGCCGGACTTTCCCACAGGGAGGCGTCGGTGCTCCTTGCCTGTGAGGACAGGGAAATACTGGAAAAGATTTATGCTTTGGCGGAGGAGATTAAGCTGGCTTACTATGGCAACCGCATTGTGATCTTCGCGCCGCTTTACCTGTCGAATTACTGTGTGAACGGCTGTGTTTACTGCCCGTATCACATGAAAAATAAAAGTATCCCCAGAAAGAAGCTGACCCAGGAGGAAGTGAAGCAGGAGGTAATTGCCCTGCAGGATATGGGGCATAAGCGTCTTGCCATCGAGGCGGGGGAGGATCCGGCAAACAATCCCATCGAATATATTTTGGAATGCATCAAAACGATCTATTCCATCAACCATAAGAATGGGGCCATACGCCGCGTCAACGTGAACATTGCGGCAACTACAGTGGAAGAGTACCGTATGCTTAAGGAAGCGGGCATCGGCACCTATATCCTTTTTCAGGAGACTTACCACAAGGAGAGCTACTTAAAGCTGCATCCCACCGGGCCGAAACACGATTACAATTACCATACCGAGGCAATGGACCGCGCTATGGAGGGCGGTATCGACGACGTGGGGCTCGGTGTGCTCTTCGGTCTGGAACTTTATAAATACGAATTTGCAGGGCTTCTCATGCATGCGGAGCATCTGGAGGCTGTCCACGGGGTAGGCCCCCACACAATCAGCGTGCCGCGCATCAAACATGCCGACGACATTGATCCTTCGGCTTTTGACAATGGGATTGACGATGAAATTTTTGCGAAGCTATGTGCGCTGATCCGCATAGCAGTTCCCTACACGGGAATGATTATCTCTACCAGGGAAAGTCAGGCAGTGCGGGAAAAGGTGATTCGTCTGGGCGTGTCCCAGATTTCCGGCGCGTCCCGGACATCCGTGGGCGGCTATACGGAGGAGGAACGGCCTACGGATACGGAACAGTTTGACGTGTCCGACCAGCGGACGCTGGACGAGGTGATCAAGTGGCTGATGGAGCTTGGGTATATTCCTTCTTTCTGCACGGCGTGTTACCGTGAAGGCAGGACGGGTGACCGATTTATGAGTCTGTGCAAGACAGGGCAGATACAGAACTGCTGTCACCCCAACGCGCTGATGACCCTGAAGGAGTATCTGTGTGATTACGCTTCCGAGGAGACGAAAGCCATAGGCGAGGCGCTGATCCAGGCGGAGCTTGACAATATCCCGAAGGAACAGGTGCGGGAGATCGCGAAGGATCATCTGCAGAAAATCGAAGAGGGGATCCGGGATTTTCGGTTTTAACAGAAAGGAAAGCGTATATGGGCATGAATGACACCCCCGCGGGAGAGCGGGTACATATCGGCTTTTTCGGAAGAAGGAACGCGGGCAAGTCCAGCCTGCTCAATGCGGTGACGGGACAGGAACTCTCCGTGGTGTCGGAGATTGGCGGCACGACCACTGACCCCGTATATAAGGCTATGGAGCTTCTTCCGCTGGGGCCGGTTATGCTGATCGACACTCCCGGCTTCGACGACGAGGGGACACTTGGGGAGCAGCGCGTAAAAAGGACGAGGCAGGTGCTCGATAAAACCGACATAGCCGTGCTGGTGGCGGACGCCGGAGAGGGAATGACGGCCTGTGACAGGGAATTGATTTCGCTTTTTAAGGAGCGGGAGATACCATATATGATAGCGCTGAATAAGTCCGACATAGCGGACGGATGTCCGATGGAGTCGGATGCGGAGAGGCAGGGTGCAGAAACACAGAACGGGAATAAGATAGCAGGCGTTATATACGTGAGCTCAGTTACTGGCGAGGGTGTCCATGAACTAAAGGAGAGATTGGCATCCCTTCTTCCCGAAAAGGAACCTCGTCATCTTGTGGCAGATCTGGTGAAGCCGATGGATGTGGTGGTGCTGGTGGTTCCCATTGACTCGGCGGCTCCCAGGGGGAGACTGATTCTGCCCCAGCAGCAGACGATACGGGATCTTCTGGAGGCGGGGGCAGTGACCGTGGTGGTGCGGGAGAGCGAGCTTGCGGAGATGTTCCCTAAGCTTTCGGAGAAGCCGGCGCTTGTCATTACGGACAGCCAGGCGTTTGAGGAGGTGGCGGCGGTTGTGCCGAATGACATTCCACTGACTTCCTTTTCGATTTTGATGGCGCGTTACAAAGGATTTTTAAAAATAGCGGTGGAGGGCGTGCGTGCCATTGACAGTCTGCGGGACGGCGACCGCGTGCTGATTGCCGAGGGTTGTACCCACCATAGACAGTGTGATGACATCGGAACGGTGAAAATTCCCTGTTTCCTGAAAAAATATACGGGGAAGAATATTGTCGTTGAAACCGCTTCGGGCACAGGCTTTCCCGAAGACCTTACGCCCTACGCGCTGGTGATCCACTGCGGCGGCTGCATGCTGAATGAGAGGGAAGTGCTGCGGCGGATGCGGTTTGCAAAAGGGCAGGGCGTGCCTGTCACAAACTATGGGATCGCCATTGCACAGATGAAGGGAATTCTTGCGAGGAGCATTGCTCCCGTGACGGAGACGCTTTAAAAGTGGAGACGGTGCAGACAGAGAGGTTGGATAAATATGTATACATTTGACAGCAGAGTACGGTACAGCGAGGTGGGAGAGAATGGCCTCTTAAGCCTGCAGTCCCTTCTGGACTATTTTCAGGACTGCTCCACCTTCCAGTCCGAAGATATCGGTCTGGGTCTGGACTATATGAATAAAATCGGACAGGTGTGGCTTCTGTCCGCCTGGCAGATCTGTATTGGGCGGTATCCGAAGTACGGCGAACGGATTACGGTGGGTACGGTGCCCTATGAGTTCCGAAGTTTTATGGGATTCCGTAATTTCCTGATGCAGACGAAGGAGGGGGAGGCGCTGGCCTGGGCCAACTCCATATGGACGCTGATGGACAGGGAGAAGATGCGCCCCGTGAAGCCGAATGAGGACATGCTTGCGGGATATGTGCTGGAGGACAAATATCCGATGGACTATGCGCCCAGAAAGATTGTGGTGCCGACGGACGGGCAGGAGATGGAACCGTTTGCGGTAAAGCCGCACCATCTGGACACCAACCATCATGTGAACAACGGGCAGTATGTGCGCATGGCGATGGACTGTATTCCGGGCGGGTTCCAGATCAGCCGGCTCCGCGTGGAATATAAGAGTCAGGCGCTGCTGGGTGAAGAAATTCATCCTGTGACGGCGGCGGGGGAAAGCGGGAAACGCTATACGGTTTGTCTCAACAGAGCGGATGGAGCTCCTTACTGCATTGCGGAGTTTACTGCTTAAGATGAGCGATGACAATAGAAATGGGGATAAATATGATTCAACTGGGTGAAATACAGACTTTAAAAATTGCAAAACAGGTAGAGTTCGGCGTTTACCTCTATGATGGGCAGAACGCGGAGGAGAGAGTGCTTCTGCCGAAAAAGCAGGTGCCGGAGGGCGCGGCGAACGGGGATGAAATAGAGGTTTTTGTATACCGTGACTCCAAGGACAGGCTGATCGCCACCACCGGCAGGCCAAAGATCACCCTGCACGGCGTGGAGAGGCTTAAGGTTGCACAGGTGGGAAAGATCGGCGCGTTTCTGGACTGGGGGCTGGAGAAAGACCTGCTTCTGCCCTTCAAGGAGCAGACCAGACGGGTATCCGCCGGGGAGGAATGCCTTGCGGCTCTCTATATTGACAAGTCGGACAGGCTCTGTGCCACAATGAACGTATATCCTTATCTTAAAAATAACAGTAGTTATAAGAAGGATGACCGGGTCAGCGGGACTGTCTATGAGATCAGCCAGAATTTCGGCGCGTTCGTGGCGGTGGACGATCAGTATTCGGGACTGATCCCGAAGAGGGAGCTATACGGGGACATCAATATAGGGGATACCGTAAACGCCCGCGTCACGGCGGTGAAGGAGGACGGCAAGCTGGATCTGAGCATCCGCGAAAAGGCGCACCTGCAGATTGCCGGTGACGCGGAGAAGGTGATGCGGGCGATCGACAGCTTCGGCGGTGTGCTGCCCTTTAACGATAAGGCGTCGCCCGAGGTGATCCGGCGTGAAATGCAGATGAGTAAGAATGAATTTAAGCGGGCGGTGGGTAACCTGTTAAAGGCGGGTAAAATTACGATAACGGAGAAAGCGATAAAACGCAATGACGAGTAAGAGAGCTAACTGGTTGTTTCTGACTATCATATTGGTGCATTTTGGGGTGGTGGCGTTCCTGCTTTTTGGAGGGGGATTTCTTCTTGACAGCATTGTTTTGAATTTCCTGTTGAGCCAGGGAATCCTGATTGTGCCGACACTCATATTCCTGCTGGTTTTTGAGTGCAGAGAGAGGCGGCCTGTGCCGCAGATGCCGATGCCGGGGGTGCCGCAGATGCCGATGCCGGGTGCTTGGCGGCCGTTCGAGGCGGCGGCGTTCCACAAGGTGAAGATTTCCACCCTGCTGATGATTGTCCTGTGTACCTTTCTGATTATGCCGCTGGTTACGGTGCTAAACGCGCTGACCATGTTTTTCGCGGACAACGCCGTGGCGGCTCTGGAAGGGGACATTGTGAGTACCCCCTTTTTGGCAATGCTTTTTATGATTGGAATATTTGGGCCGTTTTGTGAGGAATTTGTTTTCCGGGGCGTGATATACAGGAGTTACAGAAGAAACGGGAATTATAATGATAACATGCGTTATCAGAATACCCGCAATAATGGCCTGTCGGCAATCTTTCTGTCCTCGCTCCTTTTTGGACTGATGCATATGAATTTTAATCAGGCGCTTTACGCTTTTGCTATCGGCGTTTTTCTGGCGCTGCTGGTGGAAGCGGCGGGGAGTCTGTGGGCCTCTGTTTTCTGCCATATGTTTTTTAATTCCTGTCAGGTTGTCCTGATGTATGTGTCGGACAGTATTTTGGACAGTATATACGGGCAGGCTGTGAATGAGGCGGCCGAACTGTCGACGCAGGAGCTTTTGGCTGCGCTTTCCGTCTATCTGATTATCGCGGCAGTCACAACGCCTATTGCCGGATGTGTGATCGTGTGGATCGCGAAAAACGAAGGACGGCAGGAGGCTTTTCAGGGTATGTTCCGCAGACGGGGCAGGCACGCGGATTATCTGCTGAGTGTGCCGTTAATTATAGCGGTGGTGCTCTGTCTGGGATATATGAGTCTGGAACTTCTTTTATAAAAAATAACGGCCGTTTGGGCCGTTATTTTCCGTTTAGATTGTCATATCAAAGTTCCCGCCAATGTGGGGATTGACGGACAGCTCCATTGCCGCCGCATCCATCATGCCGACAACCTGGCTGCCTGTGGTTTCCGCCTGATCCAGAGACTTGGCAAGCATTGCTACGCCGTAGGCGTCATTTGTTTTGGCGCTGGACATGGCCATTGATAATCCTGCAATATCCATAAAATCACCTGACCTTTCTTTGGATCCATTTTACCATATCTTTGGCTGTGGTAACAATATACAATTTTAACAATGCCATGAAATCTACTAAAACGTCAAAAATCTTAAAAAATACACAAAAAATTCACGAATACAGGTAGATTTTTTTGTAGATATAGATTAAAATATAAGCTAGCTTTTGCTTTTTCGGAAATATGGGGCCGAAGGGTATAGTGAATTGTTACGAAACATAAGAGGGGTGGGGGAATGATTTCAAATCAGATTTTGCAGAATACGATTGAAGGCTTGAAGGCTATTGCCAGGGTGGAACTCTGTGTTATGGACGTGGACGGGAAGGTAGCGGCTGTGACGACGGAGGAGATGGAACGCTGCGGCAAGGCGGCGGCGGAGTTCGCGCAGTCCCCGGCGGATTCACAGGAGATTCAGGGATACCAGTACTTTAAGATTTTTGACGAACAGCAGCTGGAGTATATTCTGGTGGCAGGCGGTGTGGGAGAGGACGTTTACATGGTGGGGAAGATGGTGGCGTTCCAGATCCAGAATCTGCTTATTGCGTACAAGGAGCGGTTTGACAAGGATAATTTTGTGAAAAATCTGCTTCTGGATAATCTGCTTCTGGTGGATATATACAGCCGGGCGAAGAAGCTGCATATCCAGACGGACGTCAGGCGCGTGGCGCTTATCGTGGAGACGGACAATGTTAAGGACTGCAATGCCCTTGAGAGCGTGCGGGCTTACTTTGGCGTGAACAACAAGGATTTTATCACCGCCGTGGATGAGAACAATGTCATTGTGGTGAAGGACCTGTCCGAGGACGACAGTCCCGGGGAGATCGAGCGGTGTGCTGCCGCGGTGGCGGCTTATCTGCGCAAGGAGAGTTTTAAGAATGTCCGCATTGCCTATGGCACCGTGGTGAATGAGATTAAGGGCGTGAGCAGCTCCTATAAAGAGGCTAAGATGGCTCTGGACGTGGGGAAGATTTTCTTCGGTGAACGGGACGTCATCGCTTACAGCGAGCTTGGCATAGGCCGCCTGATCTACCAGCTTCCGATTCCTCTGTGCAAGATGTTTATCAAGGAGATTTTCGACGGTAAAAGTCCTGACGAGTTCGACGAGGAGACGCTTGTCACCATCAATAAGTTTTTCGAAAACTCGCTGAATGTGTCGGAGACTTCAAGACAGCTTTTCATACATAGGAATACGCTGGTTTACCGTCTGGATAAGCTGCAGAAGAGCACAGGACTTGATCTGCGCGTATTTGAGGATGCCATCACATTTAAAATTGCATTGATGGTGGTAAAATATATGAAGTACATGGAGTCATTCCAGTTTTAAAACAGAAGAACAAAAGTAGGAGAGAGGAAACGTGGCAGTTAAGAAAAGAAGAAAAAGCCCCGCAGTGGAGAATGAGATTATCAACCTGACAAATGTGAGCAAGGCTTACTCGACCGGGGCGCCGGCCTTGAAGGATGTGAACCTTCATATCAGCAGGGGTGAGTTTGTTTTTATCGTGGGAGACAGCGGATCGGGAAAGTCTACCCTGATTAAGCTTCTTTTGAGGGAACTTACTATCAGCAGCGGCTACATCAATGTGATGGGGTACGATCTTTCCAAGATCAAGCACAGGAAGATCCCGAAATTCAGGAGAAATCTGGGCATTGTATTCCAGGACTTCCGCCTTCTGAAGGATCGGAATGTCTATGAGAATGTGGCCTTTGCCCAGCGCATTATCCAGAAGTCGAATAAGGAGATCAAAAAAAACGTGCCCAGTATTCTGGCTATTGTAGGACTTGCGGGCAAATATAAGGCGAAGCCCAGACAGCTTTCCGGCGGCGAGCAGCAGAGAGTGGCGCTTGCCCGCGCGCTTGTGAACCAGCCCACGATTCTTCTTGCGGACGAGCCTACAGGTAATTTGGACCCGAAAAACTCATGGGAGATCATGAAGCTTCTGGAGCAGATCAATGAAAACGGAACGACTGTTATTGTTGTTACCCATAACCGTGAAATCGTGAACGCGATGCAGAAGCGCGTGGTAACCCTGCGCCGCGGCGTCATTATCAGCGACGAGGAAAAGGGAGGGTACATAGATGAGGATTAATACTTTTTTCTATACGCTCAAACAGGGTTTCCGCAATATTTTCCGCAATAAGCTCTTTTCGCTGGCATCGATTGCCACCATTGCGGCCTGCCTTTTCCTTTTCGGCATTTTTTATGCGGTTCTGGCGAATTTCCAGCATATCGTGAAGAGCGCGGAGGAGGGCGTCTCCGTCTGGGTATTCTTTGACGAGGGTATAGAGGATGTGCGGATCCAGCAGATCGGCGATATGATTGCGAAGCGGCCGGAGGTGGCGAAGATGGAGTTTATCTCCGCGGAGGAGGCCTGGGAGAGCTTCCGGGATGAATATCTTGGCGAATACGGCGACGGCTTTACGGAGAATCCGCTGGAAAATTCTGCCAACTATCAGGTATACTTGAATGATGTGTCCATGCAGTCTGCTCTGGTGACCTATCTGGAATCCATAGACGGTGTGCGGATGGTGAACCGCTCGGAGCTGGTGGCGACCACCCTGACCGGGGTCAATGCCCTGATTGCCTATGTTTCCGTGGGCATTATCGCGATTCTTCTGGCGGTATCTATCTTCCTGATCAGCAATACCGTGGCCATCGGCATCTCTGTCCGCAAGGAAGAGATCAATATTATGAAGTACATAGGAGCCACCGACTTTTTCGTGCGTTCCCCTTTCGTGGTGGAAGGCATTATGATCGGACTGATTGGCGCAGCGTTGCCGCTCGGCTTCATATATACGATTTACAATGTTGTTTTGTCCTACGTGACGGATCGCTTTCCACAGCTCTCCTCCCTTTTAAGTTTTGTGCCGGTGGGGGAGGTCTTTAACGTGCTTATTCCCATATCCCTGGGACTGGGCGTGGGTATCGGCTTCCTGGGAAGTATCGTGACGGTGAGAAGACATTTGAGAGTCTAAGAGGTTGCAGTTTGAAGGTATACGTGCGGATGAAGATTAAAAAAATAGCGGCTGTTACTTTATGTCTTGCGCTTGTGCTCTCCTGTGCGGCGCCGGGGCCTTCCGTGCAGGCGGTCACCAGTGACAGCATCTGGGAGAAGGAGCGGGAGATTGAGAAGGCGAAGGAACAGGTTTCCGGCTTGAAGAACAGTCTGACCGACGTGGAGAAGCTGAAAAAGGAGCTGGAACAGTCGAAAAATGATCTGACGGCTTTTGTGCAGCAGCTGGACGGGCAGCTTGCTGACATACAGGAGAAGATCGCGCAATATAATACAATGATTACCGATAAAGAGAAAGAGATTGAGGAGACGGCCAGAGATTTGGATGAAGCTCAGGCGAGACAGGAGCAGCAGTATGCGGCCATGAAGAAGCGGATCCAGTTCATGTATGAACGCAGCGACTCTTTTTATATGGAGACTCTGTTTGGCTCCAACAGCATTGCGGGGATTGTGAACCGTGCTGACTATATTGAGGCGTTGTCCCGCTATGACAGGGAAAAACTGGATGAGTATGTGGAGACGCGCAAGTATGTGGAGCTTTGCAAGGAAGAGCTGGAAGTGGAGAAGCAGGTTCTTGACGAGGCCAGAGAAGCCGTCAAGGAGGAGGAGGCAAATGTCAACAGCCTGATCGGGGAGAAAGAGGCTCAGATCGTTTCCGTCAGCGGGGACATTGCCAATAAAGAGGCGGCTATCAAGGAATATGAGGATATGATAGCGCAGGAGAACGCCGAAATTGCCGCGCTGGAGAAGGCGGTGGCCGAGGAGAGGGCCAGGCTGGAAGCGGAAAACGCGCAGGCCAGAATCTATAATGGCGGCATGTTTGCGTGGCCCTGTCCCGGATACAAGCGTATTTCCGACGAGTACGGCAACCGTATGCACCCGATTCTCGGTGTGGAGAAGTTCCACAACGGGCTGGATATGGCAGCGTCCTCGGGAACGCCTATTCTGGCGGCCTACGACGGTGATGTGGTGGCTGCGGATTACAGCGGCAGCATGGGCAATTATATTATGATCAACCACGGCAGCGGCCTTTACACCATCTATATGCACTGTTCCGCCCTGTACGTTTCCAAAGGGCAGACTGTTTCCAAGGGGCAGAACATTGCGGCGGTAGGTTCCACCGGCCGGTCCACCGGCCCGCATCTGCATTTTTCCGTGCGCCTGAACGGAAACTACGTCAGCCCGTGGAACTATTTGAAATAAGGAGATGACCTAACTTGGATTCAAGAAACAATAACAATCGCTATTATAATGACTATCCCTATTCCGGGGACGGCCGCCAGAGCAGTCCGTATTATAATAATGTCCCGGGCGGATATAACAGTGCCCCTGCGCCGCAGACGCAGCCTCCCAGGCCGGAGAATGGCAAGGGCGGCGGTTTCCTCCTCGGGCTGGTGCTCGGCGTGGCGCTTACGGTTCTGGTCTGCGGCTTTTTCTTTGTGGGCATGAAGGTTTACGAGGCGGTGGACAGCAAGAATGTGGCGAAGAAGGGGAGCGTGTCCAGCGTCGTCAACGAGGATACGGAGAAGAAGCTCGAAGCAATCGAGGAAGTGATCGACGAGTATTACTATCAGGACGCAGATATTGACGTGGACGCCATGACAGAGGGCATGTACGCTGGTATGGTGAATGCGCTGGGCGACCCCTATTCCGTATATTATACGGAGGAGGAGTGGAATGACCTGATGCAGGAGACGGCCGGCATCTATTACGGCATCGGCGCGTACCTGATGATTGACCCCAATACGGGACTTGGAAAAATATCGGGCGTTATAGAAAATACCCCCGCTGAAGAGGCGGGACTCCGCGCGGATGACCTGCTCTACCTTGTGGACGGGGAAAGCACTATGGGAATGGAACTTTCCGAGATTGTGGCCCGCGTGAAGGGCGAGGAGGGCACAAAGGTCCACCTTACCATTTACCGGGAGGGCGAGACGGATTATCTGGAGATCGACGTGGAGCGGCGGCAGATTGAGGCGCCCACCGTCAAGTATGAGATGCTTGAAAATAACATCGGCTATATCCAGATCACTGAGTTCGATGATGTGACCACCGACCAGTTTACCGAGGCGCTGGCTGTGGTTAAAGGCTCCGGCGCGAAGGGACTTGTCCTCGACCTGCGTGGAAATCCCGGCGGCAGTCTGAACGTGGTGGTGGACATCGCCAGACAGATCCTGCCGAAAGGGCTGATCGTTTACACAGAAGATAAATATGGCGAGCGCGACGAGTACACCTGCGATGGCAGGCATGAGCTGGATATGCCGCTCGCGGTGCTTGTAAACGGCAATTCCGCCAGCGCGTCAGAGATTCTGGCGGGCGCGATCAAAGATTATAATAAGGGGACGCTGGTGGGGACGACAACTTTCGGCAAGGGTATCGTCCAGCGGGTCCTGCCCCTGACGGACGGTACGGCCCTGAAACTCACGATCAGCGCGTATTATACGCCAAACGGCAACAATATCCACGGCGTCGGCATCGAGCCGGATGTGGTCTGCGAGTTCGACAGCGATGCTTATTACGATAAGGATGTGGATAACCAGCTGGAGAAGGCGTTGGAGGTGCTGGGGAAGTAGCAAGGGGTAAGGGAGGCTGATGACTGCAAAAAGGCGTTTCTTTACAAAAGATTTATTGACTGCCGGTGCTGAGTATGCTACACTGAGACACACAAACATAGAATGAAAGAAAAGATACGATTTACTTTTTCTTGGCTTTGGAATAGAGGCTCAAAAACTGGCCATGCTATCTGAAAAGAGAAAGTAGGGGAAAATATGAAAAAAGAAAAATTGCTGGAAACCGTAAAAAACTGGGAAATTGGCGGCAAGGAGTTTGAGGAGTTCATTCAGTATTATATGAAGTGCAGAGATTATCTGCTTCAACAGTGTGCGGATAGACTTTGCTCAGATAAAGACAGGAGTATGATTGGGAAATTGGAGTTTTGGCTGGAAGAGGAGGGATTATCTTGCTTTTTGAGCACTCTGGGGCATATTTCTGCTGATATGGCTGATAAGGTGAAGGATTTTGCCAGGCTGTATCAGTTCTTGCTGGTGAACTCCGAGAAGAATGTTGAAAAGCTGATAGATCATATGTTTTATATACCAGAACGATTTGCATCGGATTTTGTAGTAACGCAGATTGAGATGATTGGAAAAATAAAGGGAGTTACTGATGGCTTTGCACGGAAAGGCACAGAAGAGTACATCTTTAGTGGGAACCTTGAAGGAGGTTCCCTATTTTTTATATAATAGGAAAT
>DKWV01000028.1 GCA_002491905.1 Lachnospiraceae bacterium UBA7143
GACAGAAAACAACCCCACCCCTCAAGATTGAGGGGCAGGGGAGTTGAACAGGCGAAGCCTATTTTTTACTTTTTAACGATAGCACATAAAGATAATTGGGAGTTATAATGCATACATAATCAGTCAAAAAGGACACATAGAATGTACAAAATGACGAAATGTGTTTTGGGACTGAGGGAAAGTGAAAAAGTGCAGTGCACAAAGTGCACAAAAAGAAAGAATGGGAGGAAACAGAAATGAAAAGAAAGATTTTAGCAGCTTTATTGGCATCTACTATGGTTCTTTCACTGGTTGGATGCGGCGGCGGTTCTGCTGAGACACCTGCGGCTCCCGCAGCGGACAGCGGTGCGGCTACTGAGGAGGCGGCTCCTGCGGCAGACAGTGGTGATGCGGCGGCGGAGGGAGCTCCCGCGGCAGACGCATCGGCGGCAGGCGGTGAGGAGACCCTGACAGTATGGTGTTGGGATCCGGCATTCAACTTAAACGCTATGTATGAGGCGGAGAAGGTTTACCAGAAGGATCACCCCAATTTCAAGCTGAATGTAGTTGAGACTCCTTGGGATGATATCCAGACCAAGGTTACCACAGCGGCTACTTCCGGCGATCTGAGCACACTGCCTGACATCTTCCTGATGCAGGATAATGCGTTCCAGAAGAACGTACTTGCATTCCCTGATGTATGCATGGATCTGACCAACAGCGGCATTGATTATTCTCAGTTCGCAGCAGGTAAGACGGCTTACTCCGTAATCGACGGCAAGAACTACGGTGTGCCTTTTGATAACGGCGCAGTTGTGGCATGCTACCGTACAGATATTCTGGAGCAGGCAGGTCTGACCATCGATGATTTCACGGATATTACTTTTGACCAGTATCTTGAGAACGGCAAGAAGGTTCTCGAAGCGACAGGCAAGCCCCTCATCTCCATGCAGGCAGGTGAGTGTGACCTGATTATGATGATGCTCCAGTCTGCAGGCGCTTCCCTTTTCAATGAGGACGGCACGGCAAACATCACAGGCAACGATACGTTAAGAATCGTTATGGAGACTTACAAGTCCCTCAAGGACGCAGGCGTACTTACCGAGGTTAACAGCTGGGATGAGTATGTAGGTGATTTCGTAAGTGGCAATGTGGCAGGCACGATCAACGGATGTTGGATCATGGCATCTATCCAGACAGCAGAGGATCAGAAGGGCAACTGGGCGATCACGAATATGCCCAGCCTGGTAGGCGCAGCAAACGCAACCAACTACTCCAACAACGGCGGTTCTTCCTGGGCAGTAACCACGAAGTGCGCAAACCCGGATCTGGCATGTGACTTCCTTAAAAGTACTTTTGCAGGCAGCACAGAGCTGTATGACAACATCCTTCCCAGCGGCGCACTGGCAACATGGGCACCTGCAGGTGATTCCGATGCATATGCAACACCTAACGAGTTCTTCGGCGGCGACGCAGTTTCCGCTAAGATCGTAGACTTCGCGACCAAGGTTCCGACCAACATCACAGGCGCATACTACTACGAGGCTCGTAACGCGGTAGCAACGGCGATCACGAACTATATCAACGGTGCAGACCTCGAGTCCGAACTGCAGACCGCAGAGCAGACCATTAACTTTAACATGCAGTAGGCAATGAGCCGTGCAGATTTTGGCGGATGAGCACGGCGAGTGTACGAATGCAATATAAGCAACAAGCAGCACAGGGGAATAGTTTTTGTAAGCTGTTCCCCTTTTTTTCTCCAACGGTAGAGAAGGAGGGGTTTTTTTGAGCAAGCCAAAAAAGATGACGCTTAGCAAAAAACAGAATCTGATGGGGTGGGTATTCCTTCTGCCCGGCGCGCTTCTGATTTTCATTATGAGTTTTGTGCCGATGTTTAGGGCTCTGCTTTTGTCATTTAAGTCGGGTGTCGGTGCAAATATGAAGTGGTCCGGCATTTCCAATTACATTCGAATGTTCCAAGATACGGTGTTTGTCCAGTCTGTTAAAAATACATTTTTCTACTTGATTATTCAGGTACCGGTGATGTTGATTCTTGCGTTGATTCTTGCGTCCATACTGAATAATAAGGACTTGAAATTCAAGGGACTTTTCCGGACAATGATTTTCCTGCCCTGCGCAACCTCGCTGGTGGCATACGCAATCATTTTCCGCTCCCTTTTTGCAAATAATGGATTAATTAATTTACTTTTTGTTAAATTGGGAATTTTGGATCAGCCTTACGCGTTTCTGACGAACACCACGAGCGCACGTATTGTCATAATCATCGCACTGCTTTGGCGGTGGACGGGATATAATATGGTATTCTATCTGTCTGGCCTGCAGAATATTGAGTATTCCGTGTATGAGGCAGCTAAGATTGACGGCGCGTCTGCGGTACAGTCCTTCTTTAAGATTACGGTGCCGCTTTTGAAGCCTACGATTCTGTTGACGGCGATCATGTCCACTAACGGAACGTTACAGCTCTTCGATGAGTCGGTCAACCTGACAAAGGGCGGCCCGGCAAATACATCAATCACGATGTCGCATTACATATATGATATGTCCTTTAAGTATGTGCCGAACTTCGGTTATGCGGCGGCAATGTCCTTCTTAATTTTGATTCTGGTTGCTGTTCTGGCATTCCTGCAGATGAAAGTAGGTGATAAGCGTGATTAAATTGAGAAAATTTGGTATGTATCTGTTTTTGATTATTGTATCATTTATCTCTGTCTTTCCGCTCTACTGGATGGTAAGTGCGGCGACGAACAAGAGCGCGGAGGTCATTTCCGGGCGGCTGATTCCGGGTACCTATTTCTTTGAAAACTGGAAAAATCTTATGGCAGCGCAGAACGTAGGAAGGGCGTTTGGGAACTCTTTCAAGTATGCGGTTATATTGACAATCGTGTCACTTTTAGTCAGCTCTCTGGCAGGCTACGGGTTTGAGATTTTCCATGACAAGGGCAAGGATATACTGATGAGCATTATCCTGCTGGCGATGATGGTACCTTTTGTGGCGACCATGATTCCGCTGTTCCAGATGTTTTCGAAAGCGGGCTGGTTAAATACGACGATCGGATTTATCCTGCCGACGATCTCCACGCCTTTCCTGATTATGATGTTCCGGCAGAGCGCAAGATCGTTCCCGCATGATATCATGGAGGCGGCAAGGATTGATGGTCTTTCTGAGATCCGTATTTTCTTCCAGATGTTTATACCTACCATGAGATCTACCTATGCGGCGGCGATGACCATTACCTTCATGAATGCATGGAACAGTTACCTGTGGCCGAAGGTAATCATGACGGATGCGACCAGTCAGACGATGCCGATGGTGGTGGCGAACCTGACGGAGGGTTATGTGACAGACTACGGTATGCTGATGCTTGCCGTGCTGATTTGTACCCTGCCTACCGCGATCGTATTCTTCTGCTTACAGAACGCATTTGCAGAAGGTATTACCGGCGCTGTAAAATAACGTAAGCACAAAGCCGCGAAGCGGCGATTTTGCCGATTGAGCGGAGCTCAATCTGTGCATGGGTGAAATAGGTTGATTTTCACATAATAAGGTGTCAGAAGCATCTGGGTATTTAGGTGGTTTTGGCACCTTTGTTATAACAAATCAAGTGAAAGGAGCATTGTTTTAATATGTCGCAATTTGATTACAGTAAAGTAAAAGACCCCCAATTTTTCAAGGAAAATGTTCTTCCGGCACATGCCGCTTTAAACCTGTACGCCAGCGAAAAGGAGGCGGTACGCGGACAAAGCAGCCTGATACACTCGCTGGACGGCATCTGGAAATTTTCTTATGCGGTAAATATAGATTCTGTGGTGAAAGGATTTGAGCAGGAAAGTTATGACTGCAGACCGTGGGCGGATATCCGGGTACCAGCGCATATCCAGATGGAGGGTTACGACATACCGCAGTATGTCAACACACAGTACCCTTGGGACGGCAGGGAGGAAATTTTACCGGGGGAAATTCCCGAGAGGTTTAATCCCGTGGCAAGCTATGTGAAATATTTTGAAGTACCGGCGCATATGCGTGGACAGGAAATCCGCATTGTGTTTGAGGGCACGGAGAGCGGAATGGCGCTCTGGTGCAACGGCGCTTATGTGGGCTACAGCGAGGACAGCTTTACGCCCTCGGAATTTGACCTCACGTCCTATCTGAAGGAGGGGGAAAACAAGCTGGCGGTACAGGTTTATAAATGGACTTCTTCAAGCTGGTGCGAGGATCAGGATTTCTATCGGTTTTCTGGTATTTACCGGAGCGTGTACCTGTATGCGGTTCCCACCGTTCATGTGGAGGATCTGACTGTGAAGACGCTCTTCGAGGAGGGAAGTTTTGACCGGGCGAAACTGGCTGTATGCTACAGGGCAAAAGGAAATGGTACCTGTAAAATTCGCTTAAAAGACGGAGAGACGACGCTTCTTGAGAAAGAGCAGAAGTCGGACGGAGAGACTTCCTTTGAGGAAATGGTCGAGAAGCCCGAGCTTTGGAGTGCGGAGAAGCCTTATTTATATCACTTAGAGATTACGTGCTTTGATGAGAATGGCGGGACGGTAGAGTATGTGTCACAGCCGGTAGGCTTCCGTAAATTTGAAATGAAAAATAATCGTATGCTTCTGAATGGGAAACGCATTGTATTCAAGGGCGCAAACCGTCACGACTTCAGTTCTGTATCGGGAAGACACGTGTCCTATGAGGAGCTTTTGAAAGATATCGTGACTATGAAGCGGAACAATATCAATGCGATCCGTACATCCCACTATCCCGACGATGAGAGACTTTATGGGCTGTGCGATCTTTATGGACTGTATTTAATTGCGGAGAACAATCTGGAATCCCACGGAACCTGGGACGCCTATCTGAAAGGGAAAAAGGATATGTCCTTTGTGCTGCCGGATGATAAGGCAGACTGGAAGGAAATGCTGTATGACCGCATCCGTTCCTGCTACCACAGGGATAAAAACCATCCGGCGGTTCTGATCTGGTCGGTGGGAAATGAATCCTACGGCGGTGAGACGATCTATGAGATGTCGGAGCTTTTCCGCAAACTGGATGACACCAGACTGGTGCACTACGAGGGCGTCTTCAACGACAGGCGTTACAACGATTCCTCCGATATGGAAAGCCGCATGTATGCAACGGTGGCGGATATAGAAGAGTATCTGGAAAACGGCGACGGGAAACCTTTCATTTCCTGCGAATACGCCCATGCTATGGGCAATTCCTGTGGCGCGATGCACAAGTACACGGAGCTGGCAGATCAGGAAAATTCCCAGTATCAGGGCGGCTTTATCTGGGATTATGTGGATCAGAGTATCTATAAAAAAGACCGTTACGGAAAGTGGTTCCAGGCTTACGGCGGCGATTTCGGCGAGCGGCCTACGGACTATAATTTCAGCGGTAACGGCATCGCCTACGGCGGGGAGCGCAAAGCATCCCCCAAAATGCAGGAGGTGAAGTTCAACTATCAGAATATTGCGGTTACAGTGGGAACGGAAGGTTTTGAAGTGTGGAATAAAAACCTCTTTACTTCCACGGACCAATATGCGTGTGTGGCAGAGCTTCTGCGGGACGGCGTCAGCGTGGAACGCAGGGAACTTGCAGGGATTACCGTCTTGCCGGAAAGCAGACAGACGTATCCCGCGCCTTTCACTTTGCCGGAGGAACCGGGCGAATATGCGGTGACGGTCTCATTCTTCCTGAAAGAAGATACGCCGTGGGCGAAAGCCGGGCACGAGGTGGCCTTCGGACAGGCGGTGATCGGAAAAGTGGATGCGCCTGCGGAGGACAGAAAAAAACCGCTTACCGTTATATGGGGCAATGATAACATCGGTGTCCGGGGAGAGTCCTTTGATGTGCTGTTCTCGGAGCCGGGCGGTGCGACATCTGCTTTCGGAATGGTTTCCTACCGCTATGCGGGTAAGGAAATGCTGGAAGCGATTCCGGGGCCGAATTTCTGGCGTGCGCCTACGGACAACGACACAGGCAACCGTATGATGGCAAGACAAGGGCAGTGGAAACTGGCAAGTCTCTACGCGTCCTGCAGAAAACCCGCAGGGAGGTTGAATAAATCGGGAGAAGTCTTTGAGAATCCAGACGTCCGGGAAGAGGAGGATCATGTCAGCGTGACCTATCTGTATGATCTTCCGACTACGCCGGCAGCAGCCTGTCTGTTAAATTATAAGGTGTACGGAGACGGCAGTGTACAGACCACTCTCACCTATGATCCTGTGGAGGGGCTGCCGGATATGCCGGAGTTCGGCGTGCTGTTTAAATTGAATGCGGACTATGACCGTCTGGAGTGGTACGGCAACGGCCCCGAGGAGACCTATGCTGACAGGGAGCAGGGCGGGAAACTGGGCGTTTACCGCAATATGGTGGCGGACAATATGGCGGCCTACCTGGTGCCCCAGGAATGCGGCAACAAAACGAAAGTCCGCTGGGCGAAGGTGACGGACAGACGGGGACGCGGCATGCTCTTTGCCGGGGACGGCATGAATTTCTCGGCGCTGCCCTACACACCCCATGAGATAGAGAATGCAAGGCACTCCTATGAGCTGCCGCCCGTGCATTATACGGTGGTGCGCGTGGCGGGCGGACAGCTTGGCGTCGGCGGTGACAACAGCTGGGGCGCGCCGGTGCACCCGGAGTATCATCTGGATGTGAGCGGAAAGGTGGAGTTTAGCTTTACGTTTAAGGGGATCTAAAATGGGATAAACGGGCAGAAGGAAGGGACATGGGGCTTTAGACCTGTGTCTCTTTCTTGTATAATAGGAAATTCCTCCTG
>DKWV01000001.1:0-177718 GCA_002491905.1 Lachnospiraceae bacterium UBA7143
ATTCCTACCGTTCTCGCCATAACAACCTCCCGAATCCTGAATCTGTATCATAATTATACCCGCCATTCAAAAACACGTCAATCTTTTAATGGATATTCATATCGCTGCTGTTTATAAAAATTTTACACAAACAAAAGTTTCCCTTCATTGACATCTGTCTGCAGAATATTTATCATTATATCATATTCACGGAAAAATCTCACTCCCACAGAATAATGGTTTCATCCAGGCTGATGTGAAAACATCGCAGAATGCTTTGGGGAAAGAAAGGACTGTATTATGTCAGCACAGAATTCGGTTATTGAGGAGATCAGGGAACAACAGAAAAAAGCTTTTGCCACCATGACACCAAAAGAAAAGCTCGCCTATTTCTGGGACTACTACAAGGTACACACAATCGTGGCAATTATCGTGGTTGTCTTTGCCATAGGCCTCGTCAACTCCTACCGCTCCTACAAGCCCACCGCTTTCTATGCGGTTTTATTAAATGCGGATACCTACGGGGACAATGCCGCTGCCGCCAACGCGTGGAACGAAGATTTCATGGAATATGCGGGCATTGACCCTGATACCTGTCAGGTAAATATTGACACTTCCATAGCCATATCCGCCGGCGGCGGCGACCAGTACGAGATCGCCAACCGGCAGAAGATGGCCGCCATGATGCACGCGGGGGATATCCACGCCATTGTGGCGGATACGGAAACTTTTGAAAGTTATGCCCGCCTCGAATACTTCTACGATCTGACCGATGTCTTTACCGAGGAGGAACTGACTCCCTATGCCGACCTGCTCTACTACACGGACGGCGCCGCCTTTGACGAGGAGACCGGCGACACACTGGAGGAAATGGAAGCGGCACAGGAGGCCGTCTACAACAAAGTAATCGACCACAGCGATCCGTCCTGCATGGAAAAGCCCGTGGCTGTAGGTATCCGCATCCCGCAGGCAGGAAACAGGCTGGGGGAGTCCGGCTACTATGACTATATTTTTGAAAACGATTACACTTTTCAGGGATATCCTTCCGAGATCGTGATCGGGATTCCGCTGTCGGTGGAGAATCCCGAGTTAGTTCTCCAATTTCTTGCCTATCTGGAAGTCGGAAACGCTTAATGCCCTGGCTTGTTGTCTATCGTTACAGCAGTTCTTTCAACATCCTGTTCACGGCTCCCGGATCGGCCTTCCCCTTCATGGCCTTCATGGTCTGTCCCACCAGGAAACCGATGGCCTTCTCCTTACCGTTCCGGTAATCCTCCACGGACTGGGGATTTGCAGCGATCACTTCCTCTATGGTCTTCTTCAGGGCACCTTCATCGTTTACGGTCTTTAATCCCTTCTCTTCCACATACTGTTCGGGATCCACATTTTCCTCAAACATGGCCTCAAAGACTTCCTTTGCCACCGAACTGTTAATCTGTTTTGTATCCGTAAGGGCTATCAGCTTCGCCAGATTTTCCGGTGAAAAACGCAGATCGGAGGCATCCGTCTCCCGCTCCTTCATGAGACGCAGGGTTTCTCCCATAATCCAGTTGGACACCTTCTTGGGCTGTGCCCCCAGCGCCACCGTCGCCTCAAACAGGTCAGCCAACGCTTTCTCCCCTGTAATAATCTCAATGTCATAGTCGGGAATGTCAAACTCTTCCCGGTAGCGGGCCATCTTCTCGGTGCGAAACTCCGGCTGTTTTGCACGGATTTCCTCAAGCATCTCCCCGCTGACGTTAACCGGGGTCAGGTCTGGATCCGGGAAGTAGCGGTAGTCCTGGGCATCCTCCTTGCTCCGCATAGCGTAGGACTCCCCTTTTGCGTCATCCCATCTTCTGGTCTCCTGCACCACGCTCTCACCCGCTTCAATCAGGTCAATCTGCCGCTCCGCCTCCCCCTCTATGGCCCTTGTAATGGCCCTGAAGCTGTTCAGGTTCTTCATCTCCGTCCGTGTGCCGAACTTCTCCGCCCCCGCTTCCCTGACGGAAAGGTTCACATCTGCCCGCATGGAGCCTTCCTGCAGCTTGCAGTCCGAAGCGCCCAGATACTGGATCAGCAGACGGAGTTTCTCCAGATAAGCGATCACTTCCTCGGCGCTTCGCATATCAGGCTCAGAAACAATCTCAATCAGCGGCACGCCGGAACGGTTATAGTCTACCAGGCTGCAGTCCTCCCACTCGTCATGAATCAGCTTGCCCGCATCTTCCTCCATATGAATTTCGTGAATACCCACGGTCTTTTTGCCGCCCTGCTCCGTCTCGATCTCCACGCCGCCGTTTCTGCAGATAGGAAGGTAAAGCTGGGAAATCTGGTAGTTCTGCGGATTGTCCGGGTAAAAGTAATTTTTTCTGTCAAATTTCGCATAGCGTGTGATTTCGCAGTTCGTCGCCAGCCCCACCGCTATGGCGTATTCCAAAACCTGTTTATTCAGGACAGGCAGAGAGCCGGGCATTCCCGTGCAGACCGGGCAGGTCTGGGTGTTTGGCTTGGCCCCGAAAGCGGTGGAACAGCCGCAGAAAATCTTTGTTTTGGTGGCCAGTTCCACATGGACCTCCAAACCGATTACTGTCTCATATTGTTTGCTCATAATACCCTCCATCTACTCGTTCTGCTCATAAGTATACGCCGCCCTAAGCAGCTTCTTCTCCTGAAAGCAGTCCCCGATCAGCTGCAGGCCAATGGGCAGCCCCTTACTGTCCTGCCCGCAGGGAACGCTGATTCCCGGCAGTCCCGCCAGATTTACGGCGATGGTGTAAATATCGCCCAGATACATTTTAATCGGGTCCGCCAGACTCTCTCCCAGCTTCGGCGCAGTGGTGGGCGCAACAGGCCCCAGAATCAGGTCATATTTTGCAAATGCCGCATCGAAAGCCTTTTTAATCAGCGCCTTCACCTTCAAAGCCTTCAGATAATAGGCGTCGTAGTAGCCGGAGCTTAAGACGAAGGAACCAAGCATAATGCGGCGCTTTACCTCCTCGCCAAAGCCCTCGGAGCGGGATTTCTTATACATATTGTGAAGTCCCGCGTACTCTTCGGTGCGATAGCCGTACTTGATGCCGTCGAACCGCTCCAGATTGGAGCTTGCCTCCGCTGCCGCGATGGTGTAGTAAGCGGGAATCGCATATTCCACCAGACTCAAATCAAACCGCTCCACCACCGCTCCTTTGTTCTCCAACACATCCGCCGCCCGCAGGACAGCCGCCCGCACCTCGTCGTCTAGTCCTTCCCCCAGATAATCATTGGGAATGCCGATGCGCAGTCCCTTCACATCCTCCGCAAGAGCTGCCGTAAAATCCGTATCCTCCCTGGAAACGGAGGTGGAATCCTTCAGATCATGGGATGCCAGTGCCTCAAGCACCGCCGCACAGTCCGTCACATCTTTCGTCAGCGGGCCGATCTGATCCAATGAGGAGCCGTAGGCAATCAGCCCGTAGCGTGAAACCGTGCCATAAGTGGGTTTCATGCCAACCACGCCGCAGTAGGACGCCGGCTGTCTGATAGAACCGCCCGTATCGGAACCGATGGCGTAAATACACTCTCCCGCCGCCACCGCCGCCGCCGAACCGCCCGATGAGCCACCGGGCACATGCTCTGTATTTCTCGGGTTCTTTGTGGGACCGTAAGCAGAAGTTTCCGTGGTTGATCCCATAGCAAACTCGTCCATATTGGTCTTACCCAGAATCACCGCTCCCGCCTTCTGCAGATTCAGAACGGCCTCCGCCGTGTAGGTGGGCACAAAGTTATGCAGAATCTTAGAGGAACAGGTGGTGAGCAGTCCTTCCGTGCAGATATTATCCTTCACTGCCACCGGCACGCCGGCTAACGGCCCTGTCAACTCTCCCGCCTCGATCCGCTCCTGCACCTTCTTTGCCTGCGTAAACGCCCCGTCCGCATCCACCGTCACATAGCAGTTATACTTCTTATCTTCCTTTTCAATCTGCGCAAGCACTGCCTCCGTGGCCTCTACAGCGGTGGTTTTGCCCGCCCGTATGGCGGCCGCAAGCTGTGTCGCAGTCATATCTACTATATTCATGAAGCACTTTTCCTTTCTCACGCTGTTATTCGAACGTCCGCGGCACCACAAACATCCCATCTTTCTCCTGCGGCGCATTGGACAACAGCCGTTCCCTTTCATCCCCGTTTGTCACTACGTCCTCCCGGAACACATTCTCCACAGGGAATACATGGGACATCGGCTCCACGTCCGTGGTGTCAAGCTCTCCCAGCTTGTCGATATAGTCAAGCATCCGCCCCATATCCGCCTTCGCCTGCTCCTTCTCCTCGCCGGACAATTCCAGTTTAGCGAGGATGCCTACATATTCTATTGTCTCGTCGCTTATCACATTTGCCATTGTTTACGCCCTCACTTTAATATGCACTTCCCTCAGCTGCTGCTCCGTCACATCCCCCGGCGCGCCGCACATCAGATCCTGCGCGGAACCGCTCATGGGGAAAGCGATAACCTCCCTGATATTCTCCTCATTGCGCAGCAGCATAATCATGCGGTCAACGCCCGGTGCCATGCCGGCGTGCGGGGGTGCTCCGAACTGGAACGCATTGTACAGCGCGCCGAACTTGGTCTTTAACGTCTCCTCATCATAACCCGCGATGGCAAAAGCTTTCTCCATAATCTCCATGTCGTGGTTACGCACCGCGCCGGAAGAAAGCTCCACACCGTTGCAGACGATATCGTACTGATATGCCAGCACCTCCAGCGGATCCATATTGTTCAGCGCCTTAAGCCCCCCCTGCGGCATGGAGAAGGGATTGTGGGTAAAGCCGATCTGCTTCGTCTCCGGGTCACGCTCGAACATAGGGAAATCGTTGATATAGCAGAACCGGTACGCGTTCTTTTCCATCAGATCCAGCTTCTGCCCCAGCTCCGTGCGGAGCTGCCCCGCATAGTAGGCCGCCCGCTCCTCCTTATCCGCGATAAAGAAAATCGTGTCACCCACGGCAAGGTTCGCCAATTCGCGAAGCTCTCCCTTTTTCTCCTCGGGGATAAACTTGTCGATAGGACCTTTGTAGCTTAAATCTTCCGCTACTTCCAGATAGCCGAGGCCGCCCATGCCCATATCCGTGGCAAACTTTAACAGTTTCTCATGGAAGCCCTTCGACATCTCCGCGTGCACCTTGATCGCCCGGACTGTTCTGCCCTGAAACGGCTTGAAGGTACAGGTCTGGAAAAAGTCTGTCAGGTCAATGATCCGCAGCGGGTTCCTCAGATCCGGCTTATCCGTGCCAAACTCCAGCATTGCCTGCTTATAGCTGATAATCGGGTAAGGCGCTTTCGTCACAGCCGCCCCTTCCGGCGCAAATTTCTCAAATACGGCGGAGAGCACTTCCTCACCCACCGCAAACACATCCTCCTGCGTGGCAAAACTCATCTCAAAGTCCAGCTGGTAAAATTCGCCGGGCGAGCGGTCCGCCCTCGCATCCTCATCCCGGAAACAGGGCGCGATCTGGAAATACTTGTCAAATCCCGACACCATAAGGAGCTGCTTGAACTGCTGGGGCGCCTGTGGCAGGGCGTAAAACTTACCCTTATATTTCCTCGAAGGCACAATATAGTCCCTTGCGCCCTCCGGGGAAGACGCACACAGGATCGGTGTCTGAATCTCCAGAAATCCCATCTCCGTCATCTTTTCCCGCAGATAAGCAATCACCTGGGAGCGGAATATAATATTGTCCTTCACCTTCTGGTTGCGCAGGTCAAGATAACGGTATTTCAGGCGCACATCCTCCCTTGTTTCCTTAGAAGTCATAATCTCAAAGGGAAGCTGTTTATAGACTCTGCCAAGCACATCCACCTTATGCGCCTCCAGCTCGATGGTTCCTGTGGGAATCCTTGGGTTGTAGGTCTCCTCATCCCGCTTTTCGATCAGGCCCTCAATGGAAACGCTCATTTCCTTGGAAAGTCCATCCAGAAGGGAGGTGTCCCGCATCACCACCTGCAGCACCCCATACATATCCCGCAGATCCACAAACGACACGCCGCCGTGATCCCTGATATTCTCGATCCAGCCCGCCACACGCAATTCTCTGCCGATATCGTCCTCGCTGATTTCCTGTAAAGTTACGTCCCTGTAAATGTTTTTGTTTGTCATGGCTGCCTCTCCTCTTCATAAATATGCCTTGTATAAGCAGATTCGAGATGCTACGCATCTCTCATTCGCGTTGCTCGTCATAAGCCTTACAAAACATTCGCTCATGCAAGCACGACTCATGTTCCGCAAGCCTTCTGACTCTGCTTATACGCACAAAACGCCCCGGAACACATTGCTGTATTCCGGGACGGATATTTTTGATTATCCGCGGTACCACCCGCATTGATAAGCCGACATCTCCTTCGAGATGTAATTCGTCTTACCCTCTCAAACACTTAACGCGTGTAACGTACTGCCCTAGCCCCGTTCATGACACGCGCGTCATTTTCCACATCACGGCTTATTTCACATGCCGTTACCATGTCACGGAGTTCAGACAATCTGCTCCGGAGCGTTCCCATCCCTGTCTTTCACAAACGGCGCTCTCAGTCGGTGACGCCGTATTCCTGTCGCTTCCCTCAGGGTGAGTCTCCTTCATTGCATTTTTGTATACAAATATACACTTATATTCTTATATCATATCACTGTGTGAAATGCAAGTCTTGTACCCAAAAAAATACAAAGCCCTTGGTATTTCAGTAAACTATTCTCTCAGTGAAGTGACCGGCACCACATACACGCCGTCTTCCCGCCTGTAAGCCGCGTTGGAAAGACCGCAGACCACGCACATGATTTTGGGTCTTTTCCCGCCGTTTTCCTTTTTAACCGTCTCCCGTTTCCGCTTTGCAAAAGTCTTTCTTACGCCGCTTACATATAAATTTTTGCCAGCTTCCCCAGCTGCGCTTCGTCCGCCTCCACAAACATGCCAGCATTCTCGTCGTATCTGGCGAAGCGGTTGCCGCCTTCCGTATGGCTGATCCGGTAAATACTGCCCTGTGTGATGCAGGCCGCCCGCCCGTTATAGGGAATCGGCTCTTTTGCGGCCGCCTCCAAAAGAGCAAACAAAACCGCACCGTGGGCCACCAGCAAAATACGGTCTGCCCCGGAAAAGTCATCCGCTATTTTGTCAAACGCCTCGCCCGCCCGCTTCACCAGCTCCTCCCGGGATTCCATGCCGGGAAAATGACAGCCGGAATATTTTTTCTCCCCTTCTTCCAGCGTCATGCCTTCCCCCTCACCGAAGCTCCGCTCGATAAGAAGCGTCTCCACAACAATCTTTTCCACGGGATAATCCAGCAGGACCGCCGCGATCTCAGCGCTCTCCCGCGCCCGCTTCAGTGGACTTGAAACAATAGCATCCATACGGATGCCCAGATCGCGCAGCTTTCCGGCCGTTTCTTCCACCTGTGCCCGTCCGCGCGCATTTAAGACCGTATCCGCATGCCCCTGCAGCCGTCCCGTCCTGTTCCAGTCTGTCTCCCCATGCCGAAGTAAGTAGATATCCATTTAAGCCCCCAGTTTCTTAATCCGGTCCACCGCCTCCACGGTACTTTCGTAACTTCCAAACGCTGTCAACCTGAAATACGTCTCGCCGCTCGGCCCAAAACCCGACCCGGGCGTCCCAA
The DNA here is from genome assembly GCA_002491905.1 of Lachnospiraceae bacterium UBA7143. Lineage (GTDB taxonomy): Bacteria > Bacillota > Clostridia > Lachnospirales > Lachnospiraceae > UBA3282. The sequence continues at coordinate 7,595 of DKWV01000001.1, forward strand.
CCACATTGGCCGTCTCCAACAGATAGTCAAAAAATTCCCAGCTTGTCATGCCGTCCGGCGCCTTTAACCAGATATAAGGCGCATTGACACCGCCCGAAACCGTGTAACCCGCGCTTTTTAAGCCCTCCAGGATGTAGGCTGCGTTCTTCATGTAATAAGCCACCAGCTCCTTCGTCTCCCGCTTCCCGGCTTCGCTGTAGACTGCCTCGCCCGCCCTCTGGATGATATAAGGTGCGCCGTTATACTTGGTGCCGTGGCGTCTCGCCCAGAGCCCGTGAAGGGACACGTCCCCCACTTTAAGCTCCTTCGGAATCACGGTAAATCCCAGACGCACGCCGGTAAAACCCGCGTTCTTAGAGAAAGAGCGAAGCTCTATGGCGCAGGTTCTCGCCCCCTCACACTCATAAATACTGTGGGGCACATCCGCCTCGGAAATATAAGCCTCGTAAGCCGCGTCATAAATAATAACAGAGCCGTTTCTGTTGGCATAATCCACCCACTCCTGCAGCTGCGCCTTTGTGATCGTCGAGCCGGTAGGATTGTTGGGAAAACAGAGGTAAATCAGATCAGGCACGGTTTTGGGCAATTCCGGCGCAAACCCATTCTCCGCCGTACAGGGCATGTAAATCACATCGCTCCATTTTCCCGTGCCCTCATCATAAGCGCCCGCCCTGCCCGCCATCACATTGGTGTCCACATACACCGGATAGACGGGATCGCAGACCGCAATCCTATTGTCCGTGGCAAAAATCTCCTGAATGTTGCCGGAATCGCACTTCGCGCCGTCGGACACAAAGATCTCGTCCGCTTCTATCTGGCAGCCTCTCGTCTTATAATCATTCTCCGCAATGGCGCTCCGCAGAAATTCGTAGCCCAGGTCCGGCGCGTAGCCGCGGAAAGTCTTCTCGTCCGCCATCTCGTCCACCGCCTTATGCAGCGCGCCGATCACTGCGGGGGAAAGCGGCCTTGTCACATCGCCGATTCCCAGCCGGATGATTTTTTTGTCCGGGTTTGCCGCCGCATAAGCGTTCACCTTCCTGCCGATAGTGGAAAAGAGGTAGCTCCCGGGCAGTTTCAGATAATTGTCATTTATTTTAACCATAGTTTTCCAATCCTTTCTCATCACAATATTATGTAAACCCGCAAATTCCTGTTACCCTAAAAACGCTTTATGCTCCACACCCTCTACGATATGTCACCTTCAAAAACTGTCGCCGCGGGCCCTGTCATATAGACCAGATCCGCCTCCCTGTCCCAAGTGATGGTGAGGTCGCCGCCAAGGAGTTTCACCGTGACCGTCTCCTCCGTCAGCCCGTTTAATACACAGGCCACCGCCACCGCGCAGGCTCCCGTGCCGCAGGCAAGCGTTTCCCCCGTGCCGCGCTCCCACACACGCATCTGCACGGTCTGCCTGTCAATTATTTTCACAAATTCCGCATTCGTCCGTCTCGGAAACCGCTCATGGTTCTCGAAATAAGGCCCGATTTCTTCTATTGCAAGGGAGTCCACATCATCCATAAAGACCACGGCGTGAGGATTTCCCATTGACACACATGTCATTTTATAATCCCGCCCGCGCACCTGGATTGGTTCATCGACCACCCTCTCATTCTCACTGACCACAGGCACCAGCGCCGCCGTAAGCTCCGGCGCTCCCATATTGACCTTTACCCGCTCCACCGTTCCTTCCTTTATAACAAGCGTCAGATATTTCACGCTTCCCGCGCTTACGACAGTAATGTCAGTTTTGTCGGTAAGCCCTTTGTCATAGACATATTTTCCCACACAGCGGATGCCGTTACCGCACATCTCCGACCTGCTGCCGTCCGCATTGTACATCTCCATCTCGAAATCCGCTTCGTCGGAGGGATTGATAAAAATTACGCCATCCCCGCCGATCCCAAAGTGCCTGTCGCTTAAACGGCGCACCAGCGCTGCCTTCTCCTCCTGTGGTATCCGCTCGCGGCTTCCGTCAACATAGATATAATCGTTTCCACAGCCCTGCATTTTTGTAAATTTCATAGCTGCCTCCCTGTCAGATTTCTCTTAGTATAACACAACTTTCTCACGTCCGCATCATGGCAAGCACCATCTGGGCCGTCTCCACCATATTTGTACCGCTGTCCATACTGCATTTTTGCAGATAACGGTGGGCCTCCTCCTCGGACATGTGGTTCCGGTTCATCAGAAGCTCCTTTGCCTCCTGAATCAGACCTTCCTCCTGCGCGCTGCGCTCTCTGGGGCGCTGTCTCTCCCGCCGTCTTCTCCGCTCGATGGCCTGCCCCATCATATCCACCGTATTAATCAGGTCATGTACCTTAAGCGGCATGGAAAGGCTCATTATGTTGCGGAGGTCACATTCCTGCAGTATATTCGCCGAGGCTAACAGGAGCATCTCGAATCCCTTCGGGAGGCAGGCGTGCAGTTCACTGTACATCATGTCCGACATTCTGTAGCTGCAGATCAGGATGCCGTCATTTAAATCGTCCATCCTGCTAAGGGCCTGGGAACCTGTCGTGCACACGCTGTCCACCCGAAATCCGTTTTTCATCAGCAGATTGCGGATGCCTTTGGCGTCTTCGGGTTTTGGCAGAACCACTATGATGTTAAACACACGCTCACCCCCTTCCCTTTATATAAACCCGCTCGCTATTTAATTCCTTCTGCCCGCAGTTTCCCTAAAATTAAAACTGATTCAGGTACTCACCAATCTCCCAATCCGTCACCTGGCTCCGATAACGGTTCCATTCCTCCTTTTTCAGGGCGATATACTTCTCAAACACATGGTCTCCCAGCGTCTGTCTCATAAACGCATCCTTCTCCATACAGGAGACCGCCTCCGCCAGCGTCCCCGGCAGTTCTTCGATCTTCCGCTCCCTCCGTTCCTGCTCACTCATACGGAAAATATTGCAGTCCACGCTCTCCGGCACAGGCGTCTGTCTCTTAATCCCATCTAAGCCTGCCCGCAGGATAGCTGCCAGCGCCAGATACGGGTTTGCCGTCGGGTCAGGACTTCGAAGCTCCATCCGCACCGCGTCTTTCGCAGCAGCCGGAATCCGAATGAGCGGACTTCGGTTCGTAGCGCTCCACGTGATATACACCGGCGCCTCGAATCCCGGCACCAGCCGCTTATAAGAATTGACAATCGGATTCATAATCGCCGTCATTCCCCGCATATGTTCCATAACGCCGCCAAGAAAAGCGTATGCGTCACGGCTCAACCCATGCGCGTCCTTCCCGTCCGCAAAAATGTTTTTCCCGTCCTTTAACAGAGACATGTTGATATGCATGCCGGAACCGTTTACCCCGAACTTAGGCTTGGGCATAAAAGTGGCGTGAAGGCCGTGTCTCTTTGCAATGGTTCTGACAGCCAGCTTAAAGGTCATAATGTTGTCCGCCGTCGCTAACGCCTCGTCATAAAGGAAGCTGATTTCATGCTGGGCCGGTGCCACATCGTGATGGGAGGCCTCCACCACAAATCCCATATCTTCCAGCGTAAGCACCATATCCCGCCTTGCATTCTCCCCGAAATCCACCGGGCCCACATCAAAATACCCCGCCTTTTCATGAGTGAGTGTAGTCGGCATACCGTTGTCATCCAGATGGAAGAGGAAAAACTCGCATTCCGCACCCACCCGGAAGGTAAAGCCCATCTCTTCCGCTTCCCGGACCGCCCGTTTCAGGACATAGCGGGGATCTCCCTCAAAGGGCGTTCTGTCAGGGCGGTAGACATCGCAGATCAGGCGCGCCACCTTGCCCTGCTGGGGTCTCCACGGGAAAATCTCCAGCGTACTGTAATCGGGATGCAGATACATGTCCGACTCTTCCACGCTGGCAAAGCCTTCAATGGAAGACCCGTCAAACATGCAGTCATTATCGAGGGCCTTCTCGATCTGTCCCGCCGTAACCGCCACATTTTTCAGATTGCCGAAAATATCCGTAAACTGGAGTCTGATAAACTCCACGTCCTCCTCCTCGACCAGCTTTATGATATCTTCCCTGCTATAGTTTTTTCTCATGCGATACCTGCCTTTCTTTCTCGTTCTGGCTCTGCTTATACGCGTAAAAGGGCGTTCTATCCCTATAAGAACGCCCTTGTCCGATACAATCATATCAGTTTTGTTATTCTCCTGTCAAGCCTACCGCGATCTGACCGGCGAATAGATCACAATTCCTCCAACTGTGCCAGCCAGACCGCCGCACTGGCATCAGAAGGCATCCGCAGATCCCCTCGGGGCGAGAGCGCCACACTGCCCACCTTGGGGCCGTCCGGCAGGCAGGAACGCTTAAACTGCTGGGCAAAAAAACGCTTGTAAAAAACCTTTAACCACTTTAATATGACATCATCGTCATAAATTCCTGCAAAAGCCATGCGCGCCACCCGGTAAACCTTCACAGGCTCAAAACCGCAGCGCAGCATATAGTATAAGAAGAAATCATGCAGCTCATAGGGGCCCACCAGATCCTCGGTTTTTTGGGAAATCACACCGTCCACAGGCGGCAGAAGCTCAGGACTCACGGGCGTGTCCAGAATATCCATCAAAAGCGCATTAAGCCCCTCATCTTTGCAGGTATCCGCGTAATAGCGCACCAGATGCCGCACCAGCGTCTTTGGCACGCCCACATTCACGCCGTACATGGACATGTGGTCCCCATTGTAGGTAGCCCAGCCGAGGGCAAGCTCCGACATATCTCCCGTCCCGATCACCAGTCCGCCCGTCTGGTTGGCGATATCCATCAACACCTGCGTCCGCTCCCTTGCCTGTCCGTTCTCATAGGTCACGTCATGACAGTCGCCGCTCTGGCCAATATCCCGGAAATGCACGTTCACCGCCTCTCTGATATCCACCTCCCGCAGCGACGTTCCGAGCAGACGGGCCAGCCTGCAGGCATTGTCGTAGGTTCTGTCCGTAGTGCCAAAACACGGCATAGTAACTGATGTTATTTTATCCCGCCCAAGTCCCAGCATATCAAAGGCCCTGACAGTCACCAACAGCGCGAGAGTAGAATCCAGCCCGCCGGAGATTCCCAGCACCGCCGACCGGCATCCTGTATGCTCACAACGTTTCTTCAATCCATAGGACTGAATGGAAAGAATCTCATTACAGCGTTTCTCCCGCTCCTCCGGCTGATCCGGCACAAAAGGTCTGGCGGAAAAATGCCTCTCCAAAAATGTCTCCTCCTCTTCCATATGAACAGGCACGATCCTGTGTTCCCGCACCTTTTCCCCCTGATAGGTACTCATCCTGCGCCGCTCATGGGAAAGCCTGTGAATATCCAGGTCCGCATAAATAACACCCGTTTCAAATCGTTTTGCCTGCGCCAGCACAACACCGTTTTCCGCGATAATATTGTGACCGCCGAATACAAGATCCTGAGTGGACTCCCCCTCCCCTGCCGAGCAGTAGACGTAAGCCGCAATCTGTCTGGCGCTGGCGGATTTCACCAGCATTTCCCGGTAAGCGTCTTTTCCCACCGTCTCATTGGAGGCGGAGAGATTGACGATCACCGTCGCCCCCGCCAGCGTATGCGCAGTCGCCGGGGACTCCGGCGCCCAGATATCCTCACAGATCTCGCAGCCGACAGTGAGCCCCCTCACCCCATCCACCTGAAAAAGAATATCGGCGCCGAACGGAACTTCCCTGTTTTCATAGAAAAAAGGCGCCGCTTCGAGACTTCCCGGTTCAAAATGTCTCGTCTCGTAAAATTCCGCATAGGAAGGAATATGCCGCTTCGGGATAAAGGCAAGGAGCTCACCGTCCTGCAGAACAGCCGCCACATTGTACAGTTTATGCCGCTTCACAAGGGGCATTCCCACGAAAACAAGGGCGTCGCTGTCCTCCGTAGCCGCCGCAACCTCTGACAGCGCTTCTCTGGTCTGCGTCAGCAAAAGTTCCTGCAGGAACAGATCTCCGCAAGTATAGCCGGTAAGGCACAGCTCCGGGAAAACGATCAGCTTCGCGCCCCGGCGCACCGCCTCCTCAATTCCCTTACTGATTTCCTTCGCATTATAATGAGGATCCGCCACTTTGATTTTGGGCGTAACCGCCGCCGCTTTTATAAATCCCTGTCTCATAATCCGCTCCTTTTCCAACTTTCCCCTGTATTTTTTATATTTCTTTATAATAAACAGAGCCGTCAAAACATGATTACTTAATTTTGTTTTTAATCACTTTCCGACGGCTATTTCCCTTCCCTGGCCTTCAGAAAAACATATTTTCTGTTATATATAATCCGTTATTTTTATGTGAACACCCGTTATTTCAATCCCCTGTTTCCCCGCGAATACAGGCTTTTTATGATTATGTCCCGGCCGTTACGAAATATCCGAAAACTCCAAAAAAGCGAAATCATTTTTATGTTAAATCCTGTTTTATCTTTTCTTCCTCTGCATTTTCCCACATGTGGATTCAGACAATTGGATTTTGTCCGGTATGAACCGTTTCCGAATCGTCCTTCCTCCTTTTTCTCCGATCGGACTGATTGCCGCCCGCCATTCTCATTCCATACCGCTATTCGATATGCCCCGTTATTTTACATGTCTTTTCCTTTTTGGAAATCCTTTGCAAAATTTCCCCATCATTTTTACTTTCCCCATTTTACAGGGGTTTTATCCGCCTTCCCATTAAATTACAGTCTGTTTTTATTCCGTTCTGCGATCAAACAGCCGAACGGTCTATATATGTTGTACTGTTATTTTTCTCTCTGTTTTTCAAACATTTAATCCTGTTTTAACCTTATGACTTCAGGCCCCTTCATGTGTTTCCGGCTTTCATAAGCCGCCCAACCTCCTCCACCGGGAAGACATACCTTTTATTACAGAAATGACAGTGCAGTTCCACCTCTTTTCCCTCGTCGACCAGCTCCTGCAGTTCTTTTCTTCCAAGGCTTAAGAGTACCTTCTCCACCCGTGCCCTGCTGCAGTCACAGCGAAATGCCACGGGAATCCTGTCGGTTATCTCCAGCCCAAACTCTCCCAGCACAATTTCCAGAATTTCCTCCGGCGCGTTTCCCTCCTCCAGCAATTCAGTTACGGATGTTATTTCTTTTAACTTCTCTTCCAGCCGGCTGATTACCTCCTCCGGGGTAAACGGCATCAGCTGGATGATAAAACCGCCCGCCTGCCGCACGGTATTATTCCGATTCATCAAAACACCCAGCGCCACGACGGAAGGCACCTGCTCCGAGACTGCAAAATAGTAGGTCAGGTCATCCCCGACCTCCCCTGTCTGCAGGGCAACCGTGGAGGCATAAGGCTCCTTCAGGCCCATGTCCTTCATGACATGCAGGACGCCCGCCCCGATCACACCGCCCACGTCCAGCTTTCCCACACGGTTGGGCGGCATCATCGCCTGCGGCTGATCGGCATAGCCCTTCACATGTCCCGCGGCATCCGCCGTCGCCGTAATACCGTGCACGGGGCCTTCCCCTCTGATCTGCAGGGTGAGTATATCCTTCTCTCCCTTCAGCATACTGCCCATCATCAGCGCACCCGTCATCAGCCGTCCCAGAGCCGCCGTCACCACCGGGCTCGTATCATGGGCCGCTCTCGCCGCCTCCACCAGTTCTCCTGAGGTTACCGCAAAAGCGCGGATCTGCGCGCCTGCCGCCGTTGCCCTCACCATATAATCTCCCATTTTAACCGTCCCTTTCCGTACTGTTTTAATCATTCAAAGCGGCAGCCTGATTTGCCGTGGTCCCCGTTCCCTTCCTGGCCACCACGTAAATCCGCCCGCTTTCCTCCGTCACATCTTCATGGGTGTCCGCATCCATTGCCGCCACAAAGGAAAGCCCCGCCTGCCGCAGGAAGTCACGCATCTGCTCCAGACGGTATCCCCGCTGGTAGTGCACCTCCTGAAAACGCCGGAACAGCGCGCCCTCTGCCACGAAAACCGTCAGATCGTACTCGTTGATCTCCTGCTCCTCATGGTAATAGTTTTCCCAGATAAAGCTGCAGTCCTCCCGGTTTTCCGCAATTGTGGCGTCCCCAATCACAACGGCGTATTTATATACGGTATTGAAATCAAAAATAAAAAGTCCCTGCGGATACAGGTAATTATTGACCCGCTCAAAGGTCTGCACGATATCTTTCTCCGTGAGCAGATAATTGAGACTGTCGCAGACGCTGACAACCGCTCCCACCGTCCCGTATAGCTCCAGCTCACGCATATCCTGCAAAAGATACAGAATGTCGAGCCCCGACCTCTCCCGTTTCTCTATGGCAATCTGCAGCATCTCCTGCGCATTGTCCACACCGATCATATCATAGCCCCTGCGCGCCAGAAGTTCCGTCAGCGTTCCGGTGCCGCAGCCCAGATCCAGGATCGTGTTGCGCTCCTGCCTGAGATTTTCAGCCGTCTGCCTAGAGACTGCGCCCACATTGTCCGCAGCCGCCCCATATTTCTGAAACAGCCCGACCAGGAAACCACACCATTCCTCATAGGGCGTATCGTCCATCAGTTCGTCATAAACTTCCGCAAAATCCGTGTATGCTTCCATCGTAAAATCCGTTCCTGTTCTTTTCGTTTATATATCATCTGTTATTCTATTTTGCCGTCCAAAAAAGCATTTAAAATATTTTGGGGCGCATCGTAATAAAAGCTGCTGTTGTAGTCATCAATTTTCTCACTGACAAAGGAGTTGTATGCCTCCAGCATGGCATCAACCACTTCTATCCCCTTCTCCCGGACAATGCCCAGAATCAGGCGCTTATAAACCTTACCGATATTAATAAAATCCAGCCACTCTTCCGTCATTTCCCTAAACTCCAATATTTTTAAGGAAGTGTGCATCCGCACCGTATAGGTATTCACCACAGGCGTATTATACCGTTTTGCCCAACGCTCCGCCTGTCCACGGATCAAAGTACAATAGAAGCCAGGCCCGAAATCTTTCGTATTCCTGCCTCTGACAATCTTCGGATTCTCAATAAACGTATAGCTTCCATGATAAACAGTCATTTTCCCCATATAGCAGAATTCTCCTCTATCCGTTATTTCCTGTCGTCAACGCTTTTCTTTAAAATCTCCCGCTCCACTGTAATCCACATCCAGCTTCAATTCCCCGTCGAAACTTCCCGTCTCTTTCCCCACTCTCTGTTCAGGAAACACAAAGGTGGCGTGTTCCTCAAATGGCTCGTCGCTCCCAAGTCTGTCCACCTCTTTCTCCTTACCGGTGAACGATTTTCCCCCCACATAGAGTTTCGTCACGCCTGAAAAGCCCTCTACCGTCAAAGTCACCCACTCGCCCTTCGGCAGGGTATAGTCAAAGGTATAGGTCCTGCCTTCCCTGGTAAAGCCAACCTTTCCCGTCTCCGGCTCCACCGCATAGAATGCCCAATCTCCGTAAGCGCAGTCTCCTTCCGCGATGGTCTGTGCCCGCCTCTCTGCCGGGGCATCCGGATCCAGCCATACCTCCATCCTAACCTTATAATGCAGCTCCGCCCACGATGTCATCTCCTCAAACCCGATCCGCTCCGCACCCCAAAGCCGGGCGGAAAGCACCCCCAGCGGCTCCCGGAACCTTTCATACAGATCATACTCGCTGATCCCGATATCCAGACCGCCGCACATATCGTTCCAGATCATGTAGCATGCTCCCAGCATCTGCGGCGAATAGGACGGTATGGTTTCCATCCGGTTGTAATCGTAAAAGCGGTTGGGCGCCCAGTTCTCCCACAGCTCCCTGCAATCCAGCCGGTCATAGCCGCCGCCCGGTATGATATAAAGATGGTTGTTCTGCATATTGATGAGAGAATACCCCGCCTCGTACATCTCCACCGGGTCCGCCCACAGCGTACTCCAGATATTCATCTGCAGGTTCTCGGGCGAAGGTCTGGTCGTGCCGCCCATATTGCTGAGACTTCCCCACAGCCGCACGGTCTTACCCGAAGCCTGCGCCAGATCGCTAATCCTCGTCAGATACTGCCGATACTGTTCGCCATCGCCGTAATACTCATCCATCCCTATATTTACAATCTCTGCATCGCGGAAAGCCCCTGCATCCTTATCCAGCGCCTCCCGCCAGATCTCCTCCACAAGGGCGACCGCCTCCTCGTTCCCCAGATCGATCTGGTCCACCGCCTCATTTGCGGTCAGGGCATACGCCGGGTACCGCTTCGTGATGGCAAGGGAATGGGCGGGCGTATCGATTTCCGGCACCACCGTCACGCCATAGTACTTCGCCGTGGCGATGAACTGCGCAAGCTCCGCTTTCGTATAGGCGTATTCCTGCGGTGTGGCGGCTTTCCCTCCCGCCTGTACGCCCAGAATGTCCGATTCCAGCCGAAACGCACTTTCCGCCGTCATAGCCTTCTCCGCGGAGCCGGTAAGCCCGCTGGTGGCAAGAATCTCGTTGTCATTCAGATGAATCGTCAGATCGTTCATCTTATACCATGACATCGCCTCCATCATCGCATAGAGGACATCGAGGGAGACCGCCTTCCTCGCCACGTCGATGCCGAAGCCCCTCACCTTGTAGAGTGGATAATCGCGAATCTGTCCCTGCGGCGCCGCTTCTGTCTCATTCCGCTTCGTAAACAGCATCTGCATTAAGGTGACCGTTCCCCAGCGGACGCCCACAGCGCTTTCTGCCTTTATGACACATTTGTCAGTTATGTCACAGGTATACCCTTCTTCCCCCAGCCCGTTTTCCTCTTCCGTATAGCCCAAATAGATATCGCCCGGTCCGACATCCTCCTCCGTTCCGAGGCAGTAAGTCAATGATGTCTGAAAATCACTGTCTTTATAACAGCATTCCGCCATAAGCCCCGCCACGTTCCAGAGCGCCTTTGTATCCGCCGATACCGCCTCGTCCGCACTGTTTTCCGTCTCCGCCGGACTTATGCAATCCTTCCCCGGCGGACGGCTGTCAGTGCCTACAATGATCCGGGAATCTTTCCGCAGATAAAAACTTCCCTCGCCGCCCCTCCACTCCGCAATCGAAGGGACTACCCCGACAGGACAGGCATTGGCTCCCGGCGCCCCGTCCTGCTCCCGCTCCACCACGGCAGGCACCTCCACCACAAAGGAAACCTCTCTCGTCTCCTCCCGGTCCCGCGTATCCTCCACCCGGCAGCCCACCGTCACCTCCTTATCCTGTATGGTGTCGTAGACCGTGCCGTCCGCGCCGATCACCTGCTCCAAGTCCGCACCGATCAGCGTCACCCGGAATCCGTCCGGCGTTTCGGGCATGACCAGCCTTCTTCCACCCTCCGCTGTCTTTTCAATAACAGGTGCTTCTAATTTGTATGCAGTAGGCTTGTCCCCATAAACTTCAAACTCATAGAGGGATACATTCTGATAAAGGTCGGAGAAATCCGAAGCTTCCTTCGACACCGCATAGGTGGAAAGGCGCAGGAAACGCACATCTGCAGGCTCAGGAAGGACAATCTCCTGCCGGAGTGTCTCCGGCGCGCTGTCAAAGGCCGCAAGCGTCCCGTAGCTTTCGCCATCCACGGAACCCTCCAGCGCATAGGAAATAACGTTTGCCCGTTCCCATTTCAATACAACAAAAGAAACTGAAATTTCTTCGGGAAATTCCAGCCTGATGTAATGGGAGGCGTCCTCCCGGTTATTTTCGCTCGACCAGCGGGACGCCCTGTCCCCGTCGTTGCCGTCGATTGCCATGTCCGCAGACAAGGACTCCTGCTCCACACTGTCACTGACAGCCTTCACGCCCTTCTGCAGTGCCAGATTCGGATTATTGTTCCCGAAATGCTGCCCCCGCAGCAGGACGGCAATCAGACCGGCCGCCGCCAGAATCACCGCAAACGCTGCACCGGCCAGCATATACTTTTTCGTGTCTCTTTTCTCCTTCATCCGCGATCCCATCCGTCAAGATTCCACAGCCTTTTCTCCGGCCTGCCTTACCCGACAAGCGCGCCCAGCAGCCCATAAGAGAGGAAAGACATAATCACCGTAGCAATCGCAATTCCCAAAAGCTCCGCCAGAATGGCCTTCTTAAAGTCCACTTCCAGCAGTGCGGCGATCAGAGAACCCGTCCACGCCCCTGTGCCCGGAAGGGGAATCCCCACAAAGAGCACAAGCCCCCAGAATTCATAACGCTTGATATTGTCACTCTTGCTCATGGCACGGTTTTCCAGTTTCTCGATGATGCCCCGAAAAAGTTTTATCTTTTTAAGCAGTTTAAATACCTGCCTGATAAACAGCAGGATAAAGGGAATTGGAATAATATTGCCGACAATGCAGATCGGAATCGCCGTGGTGATCGGCACCTGCAGCAGTTTGGAGACAATCAGCCCGCCCCTCAGCTCTAAAATCGGTATCATGGAGATGATAAAAACCACAATCTCCCTGCTCACATATCTTCCTAAAGTGTTGGCAAATGCCACCGCTAAACTTTCCATATCTCTTTCAGTCCTTTCCTCTGTTCCACCGCCAATCCCGAAGGGGGGTTACTTCACGTTTTGTTTTTCTTTATGTGTCTTCTATCTCATATATATGTAGCATACACGCCCTAAAATACTTTATTCTTAATAAAGATACATCCGTCAAAATGCGCCGCGCACGCATCACCCACAGATTCTGTCAAGCGCGCGATACAGCGTTTCCATCTGCTCGTCCGTGCCGATCGTGATCCGCAGATAATTGCTGATACGCTCCTTATTCCACCACCTGACATATATGTCATTTTCCTTCAGACGCTCAAAGATTTCACGGGCCGGAATCGTTTTGTGGGAAGCGAAGATAAAATTGGCGGATGACTTTTGAAAAACAAATCCCAGGGCGGAAAGCCGTTCCTCTGCCCGCGCTCTCGTGTCCATGATCTTCTGGCAGCACGCCCCAAAGTACGCCTCATCCCGCACAGCCGCTGCGCCAAGCTCCAGGGCCGCAGTATTCATGGTGTAGGAATTGACCGAATACTTCACATCATTCAGATAACGGATCAGCAAAGGTTGTCCCATAGCATACCCGATCCGCATCCCCGCCATTGACCTGGACTTGGAAAAGGTCTGCACCACCAACAGGTTGTCATACTTGTCAATGAGCGGCAGTGCGCTCGTCCCGCCAAAGTCAATGTACGCCTCATCCACAATCACCACCACATCCCTGTTCGCCGCCACGATCTCCTCCACCTTCTCAAGCGGCATCCGCACACCTGTCGGAGCATTGGGGTTCGGAAAAATCACGCCGCCGTTTGGCTGGCAGTAATCCGCCGTGCAAATGTGAAAGTCCGCGTCCAGCGCCTTCCTCTCATATGGTATCCCGTACACTTCCGCCCATACGTCATAAAAGGAATACGTGATATCCGGGAATAAAACGGGTCTGTCCGAATGAAAGAACGTCAAAAACGCCATAGACAGCACATCGTCCGAGCCGACGCCGATAAAAAGCTGGTCTGTCCCGATATGGTAGTGTGCCGCCAGCGCCTCCGCCAACTCTGTCCGTTCCGGAAACTCGGGATACAGCCTGAACTTCTCTGCATCCAGGGCGGCCGCCGCCTTCGCCACGCCCGGCGCGGGCGGATATGGGCTTTCATTGGTATTTAGTTTAATAATGCCCGCTTTCTTCGGCTGCTCGCCGGGTGTGTAGGGCACCACCCTGCGCACATTTTCTTCCCATTTCATATTATTTATCTCCTCTTCACGTTTGCCACTCCGCTGCAAGGCGCGCATACTTCGCAGCCTGTTCCTCATTTCCCAGTTCCTGATAGCACTTGGCAAGCCCCCGCAGGGGAAGGTCTCCCCCGCTGTGAATATCTAAAATGCTCTCCGTCTCGTAAGCCGCATTGTACAGCCAAATGACCGCCTCGTCGTAATCTTTCCGCTCCATATAAAAAGCGCCCAGCTCGCAGCAGATTTCCGCACATCCCTCGGACGCCACCGCCTTCATCGCATATTTGAAGAAGTCCGCCACATCCCCGGCAAGCCTTGCCGCTCTCGCCGCCACACAGGCCGCCTCCATAAGCTCCTCTTCTCCCCGCTTTTCGTCCTTACAGGACTCCTGAAAGAAAGCCCGGGCCGTCTGAAAATCGGCCGCCTCCCCGGAGATAAAGAGCTCTTTCGCGTAGATGTTATGCAGTCTTTTATCCAAAGGCTCCCCCGCCGCCGTAAGCCGCGCAAAAGCCGCCAGATCCCTGTCCTTGTGGTTTTCCTCCGGCAGATGCTGAATGCAGATCTCGCTGTCATAAATAACAGGTGTAATGCCTACCTGTTCATGGATTGCACCCTGCCATCGGAAGGTGCGGTTTCTCCTGAAAAGTTTGGGGCGAAGTTCTTTATCATAATTGTAAATTGTCCCGTTGGCAAGCTGGTTTACATAATACATCTGTACAATCTCGATCTCCGGAAGCAGCACTTCCTTCATCTTCAGGAAAGCGGCCCTGTTTTCCGCATCCAGCACCTCGTCCGCATCCGCAGAGTATATATATTCCATCTTTGCCTTGGAAAAAGCGAAGTTTCTCGCCTCCGAAAAATCACCCGTCCACGCGAAATCGTAGACCTGATCCGTGTACTGTGCCGCAATCCGCTTCGTTTCATCCACGGAACCCGTGTCCACAATGATGATTTCATCCACAATCCCCTGCAGGCTGTCCAGGCATCTTTCCAATATCCGCTCTTCATTTTTTACGATCATGCACAGGCTGATTGTGACCATACCTATGATCCTTTCCTTTCCCGCCCTCACCGATAGGAAAACAGCGCTTCCGTCTGCATTCTCTCCTCGACAGGCAGCCAGGTTTCGTTCTTTCCCGTCCGAAACAGCAGATTCTCATAACGGTGCTTCTTCACAAATTTCGCGGAAGCATAGAGCAGATACTTCGTGGTGAAAGACATGTCTCCCATCCGCTCCCGCATATTCACGACATACGTGTCATTTTCTCTGCGCAGCCTCTCTCTGCCGAGGAAACGGTAGCGTTCCCCATCCCAATTGTAAATCTTTACTTTTTCTCTCATTGTGCCCCCATTCCGGCACATCTCTCCACATATTCCTTAGATAGAGTAACACACTCCCCCGCCGATTGCAATTCAAACCCGCATAAGCTATACTTTACTATTATATACAGACAAAACATCCAGCGAAAGGATATCCGACATGAATACGCAAAATGATAACCACAGCGTCACCGGCAGTCCCCTTATGTGCCTCGAATTTATTATCATCCACACTATCATCTGGGGATTCGCCCTCTGTGTCCTGTCCTACTTTCTGGAACTTTTCCTCGTTGTGCCGCTTTTTCCCTATATGCAGGACCATATCTTCTTTGCGTCGCTCTTCTATTATCTGATGCGGCTTTTTGCATGGCCGGGCGTCATGATAACTGCCCTGGTCATCACGGGTATCCGCTGTGTTTTTCGCCGCACCAGCGTTACCCTGTCCGGGGATACTGTCATTATCCGGCGGCTGCGCCATATGGACCGTCTCCTTCTTTCTGATTTTATCCGTCCGAAGACCGTGGAATCCTACGTCAGCGTCCGCTTCATCGGCTGGGTCTTCCGCAGACGCTATCTGATTTTTCGGGGTGGCGCCGGAAAGGAAACCAAATACCGGCTTTACGAATACAGCGAAAAAGATCTGGAACGGGTGATGCAGCTTCTCACGCGTGTAAACCGCACAGAACATCTTGCCGAGGCTGACAAGACGGAAATCCTGATGAACGCTTTTCAGAACGAAACGGAGATTGTCCTCGATCCCCGGCGGCTCTGGGGCTGCATGGCGGGCCGGATAGGTGTCTTCTGCATATGCAGTCTGGCGGCCTTCGTCGTATTCACCTTCCTGTTTTACAAAATGCTGTTTATACCCCCGCAGTATGATACAGGCGCTGCGCTTATGCAGATCATAGGATACGGCTCCATTCTGCTCTCCCTCTGCAGCCTTTTCCTGTTCTGCCGCACCCTGTGGGCTTTGGCCTGCAATGTTGTGCTGAAAGCCTCCTGTCCGCAGAAAATCGCTTTCGTGGGCAATATGCTGCAGATCGGCCAGACCGTGTACAGCGTAAACCGCATTCAACAGGTCACCATGAATCCGCCCGCCAGAAAACTGCCCCTGTTCGGCCATTACCAAATCAATATTGTCACCCTGGACGGCACACATAAATACTGGCTTGGCAATACCGCCGGGCTTGGACACGGCACCTGGCAGACACTCTGCCGCAATATGCAGGTTCTTCTGATCTCATGCCCGGCTAAGCTGACTTACCGCTGATCCAGCCTCATTTGCGAAGCCGCCGTCTCACCGCAGGCAGCAAAATGTCAAGTCCCCTCTGCAGCAGCAGCGGCAGCGCCACCCCTGCCGCCAGATAAACCATCTGAAAAGCCTCCGAACCTTTTACCAGATAATAATAATCGATATCCGCATAAAAGCGCTCAAAATCAAAGTCCGCCAGACAGCCTGTGCGGGCGGCAATCCCCGCAAGAACCATCTTCACCAGCATAAAGGCCATGACGTGATGCATCATCACCGCATAGGTGTTGCGGCCCAGATATAGGAGAAACCCTCCCGCGGGCTTCCATGCTGCAGATGTGCCGCTCCCGTTTTCCTCGACAAGCGGCGCCAGAATTTTTGCCACACGCAGCCAGAAAGCAACACCTGACACTGCTGTCACATACGGAATCACCGGCCCGTTGGCAAATCCTGTACACCACACACTGCTGTAAGCCAGCCCATTGCAGCACAGCGTTAAAATTATCTGCACACCGATCACGATTCCAAAATAGGGAGCGTTTCCAAGAGTGTCTTTTGTCTCCAGTTTTTTCTTATAAAACTGTCCCATCTGAAAACAGGGATAAAGGAACAGAATCCGTCCCGGCGTCTTGTAAAGCCCCCACACATGGCCGCCAATGGCAAGCTGCACCACAGCCATCCCCACCGCCAAGGAGCCAATGAGAATCAGCCATTCGTTGTCCAGCCGGAGCTTCTTAAGCACCATCCGCATACACAGATTCATCACTTCTACCAGAAATAGCACAGGCACAAACCATGCCGCGTAATTGTAGATAAACTGATACCCGTTCAAAAACGGATCCAAAAAAAGGGTTTTCAGGGAAATTCCCTCCCCCATCCCAAAACCCATGAAAGTCCGCAGTGCCCACGCGATGACACCGTAGACCACATTCCAGATAAAATAGGGCAAAAGCAGCCGCTTCGCCTTCTTCTTCAAATAGAGAAGCGGTTTCTCTTCCTCCTCACCGCGGTAGAAATAGCCGGAAATAAACATAAAGAGCGGCACATGAAAGGAATAGTAGGGAAACAGGCCGCCAACCGTCAAAATATCATAGCCCGCGTGTCCCGCCACAATCATAATGATGGCAAGGGCGGAGAGAATGCCAAAAGCAGCGTTATAGGGAACTTTTTGCCGGTCCTCCAAACCGGATGCGTGATACCCGCCCATCCGAACCTCCTCACGACAAAGCGCAAAATTTGTGGTAAACTGAAAATATTATGTGGCCTGTCGGAACTGTCCATCACTTGAATCATGTTCTCAGGTCCTGTAAATGCTTCGACCTGTGCCGAATAGTTACGGTTTATCTTACCAGAAAATGCAGCAGAAAGAAAGAGAATCCCACCAATGAACAGAATTTTCAGAAAACTCCCGATTAAAAAACATTTATCCTCTTATATTCTTCCCCTTGTCATCCTGCTGCCTGTGATGGGAACCCTCACAGCCTGCGGTGCGCTGACCACCGATCAGGCAGAAGTTCCTGCCCTGTCACAGGATGGAACCTTGCAGACGACAGCTCCTCTCCCAAGCGAAAACCACCTCCGCGCCTTTACCGTGGTGCAGGATCTTGAAAGCGAAAATTTCACCCCCGCCGCCGCACAGGATATTCCCCAAAATGCTTTTGGCGACCTGAGCGTCCCCACCTATATCACGAAGGTGGAGGACACCTGGTTTATCGTAGACTGCTACCACGATCAGGTGATTTACCATGACAACCTCACAGACCCGCTGACGGACTGGCAGGTTTTAACCAATGAAATCGACAAGGGACACACCATCGCAAGCGACGGTACGGTTTATCTGGTGGACGACACGGAGGGAAACCGCATCCTTGTATTTGAAAAGAAGGAGGGCGTTTTCTACCACACCCAGACATTGGATGAAGTCGGAAACCGCCCTCACTATATTGTCTATGATGCCCCAACGGACACCTTTTATGTATGGAGCTCCATGAACGGCGAAATGTACCTGTGCCGCCATGATCCCGGTGACCCCCTCATGTATCTTACGGAAATCCGCACCGTGGACGCCCTGAAGGACGCCTATGTGCGCTCCTTCACCATCGATGGGGACGACATCTATTTTGTATCCGGCATCCCCGGTTCCCCTGCCATCCTACGGGCTGACCTCTCCACCTTTGAAATCCGTGAAACCTATCCTGTACCTGACGAAATGGCCGGCATGATCCAGCTTACGCCTGCAGAAGGATACTACTACATCACCATTTCCACAGATATCACGGGCAGTCAGGACTACGCCACCATCATCCGCACCAAAAATCTGAAAGACCTTGCGGAAGGAAAATACGAGGATATATACGCAAATTTCATCGGCGGCGGTACGCCCTACTATATCACCAAAATAGATAACATCTATTATTTAACTGAACACCGCATTCCCGGCCACGCCATCTGGAAATTCGATATCACGAAGGATGGCATCTCCAATGTGGAAGCCGTCTACTAACTACACGAAATTCTTTTCACCCTAACCGCCATGTCACGGCTTTGCTGTGACTCAAATCCGTGCGGAGAATGCCGTATTTCAGGCATTCTCCTGCGTGAGAGGGAGTTGCAACGCAAGTCCTAGAAGTTCTTGGCGTCCCGTCCAATGGCGGGACGTCTTTAGAACTTCTTCTCACGCTATTCCACCGTGCCGTTTATACTGCGGAGTGCAAACATCACTGCCACCATCAGCACGATTCCCACGGGAAGCGCAATCCATGCGCTCTTCACAAAACCTGCCACGATGTAGGTAACAAAGGACACTACCGCCGCCAGAACCGCGTAGGGGAGCTGCGTCGTGACATGGTTCACATGCTCGCACTGTGCGCCCGCGGAGGCCATGATGGTCGTGTCGGAAATGGGTGAACAGTGGTCACCGCAGACCGCGCCCGCCATACAGGCGGAAATGGACATAATCATCATCTGCGGATCGCCGTTCTGGAACACCGCAACCACAATGGGGATCAGAATGCCAAAGGTTCCCCATGAGGTGCCTGTCGCAAAAGCAAGGAAACATCCCACCACAAAGATAATGGCTGGCAGGAAGTTCATAAACGCACCCGCGCTGGACTCCACCAGTCCAGCCACATACAGATCCGCCCCAAGGCTGTCCGTCATGGCCTTGAGCGTCCACGCAAAGGTAAGAATCAGAATCGCAGGCACCATCGCCCGGAATCCTTCCGGAATACAGTCCATGCACTCCTTAAAGGAGAGCACCCGGCGGATCTGGTAAAGAACAATCGTGATAATCAGGCCGAAAAAGCTGCCAAGCGTCAATCCCAGAGAGGCATCAGAGTTGGAGAACGCCTCCACAAAGCCCACTCCCTCAAAGAAACCGCCCGTGTAAATCATACCGATCACACAGCAGACAATCAGTGCGGCAATAGGAATCAACAGATCTATGACGCCGCCCTTTGCACTGATCTTCTCCTCCTTCGCATTCTCATAAGGCCGTCCCGGCGTGGTAAAGAGATCCCCCTTCCGGGCCGCATTTTTTTCATGCTCTTTCATTTTGCCAAACTCGGTTTTCATCAGCACCATGCCCACCATCATAACAATGGTAAGAATCGCATAGAAATTGTAAGGAATCGCGCGGATAAAAATGGAGAAGCCGTCCTCGCCCTCCACGAATCCCGTCACCGCCGCCGCCCAGGAGGAGATCGGCGCAATGATACACACAGGCGCTGCCGTTGCGTCGATCAGATACGCCAGCTTCGACCTTGATACCTTAAACTTGTCTGTCACAGGCCGCATCACGCTGCCCACGGTCAGGCAGTTAAAATAATCGTCGATAAAGATGAGCACACCCAAAAGGATCGTTGCCAACTGCGCTCCCACACGGTTCTTGATATGGTTTGCCGCAAACTGCCCGAAAGCCGCCGATCCGCCCGCCTTGTTCATCAGGCTGACCATCGCGCCCAGAATCACCAGAAATACCAGTATACCTACATTGTAACTGTCGGACAGAACGCCGATGATCCCATCCGAGAAAATATGGGTGACCGTCAACTCGAACTGAAAGCCTGAATACAGAAGCGCTCCCATCAAAATTCCCACGAACAGGGAGCTGTAGACCTCCTTCGTGATCAGCGCAAGGCCGATTGCCACAATGGCAGGAACCAGCGCCCAGAACGTTGCGTGGAGGGCGGGCACATACTCCATCTCCTCCTCCGCAGCAAACACCGTCGTGGAAAATGTAAACGCCAGCAATAATACTGTGGGCAGCATCATCCACCTTCTTTTCATTCGTCTCATAACCATTTCTCCTTCTTCTTATGTTTTTTGACGCTATGCGCGTCCGGCAGATACCCTCTGTCGCAGTTTCTTATCTATATAAATGGAAGTACCACAAACACGCCGCTCACCGCCACGCATTTGTGGTATTTCTTATTTTCCGTCTGATCCGGGCTGTGGCCGCCCTCTTTTGTTTCCTAAATCCTGTCCGCTGAACCGAATAAAATCACATTTTATTTTACCCGACAATCCACAAAGTGTCAAATATTTCTTAAAAGCCGTAAAAACCGCCATAAATCCCAACCCGACGTCATTCTCACAGCCTCGCCTCCATCAGATTCCCCGAGCCATACCTCCTAAGCCCCCTGTAAAATACCGCCACCGCCGCCGCAGACAGCGCACAGGCGTACCCAAGCACCGCAAGGAACATCCCCGCATGGAAGTTTACTATCACATGCACCGGATGCCAGAGCGCCATCCCCACCGGGATGACAAAATACAGCAGAAACCGGGAGGCTCCCTTAAAAATCCCATCCGGATAAGTGCCAAAGCTGATCATACCCATTACCACCTGATTTTCCAGAAAATCCATCCGCAAAAACCAGAAAGACAGACTTCCCAGAAGCAGACCGAATGCCGTAAAAATGATTGCTCCCGTCACCGTAAACAGCAGAAACAGGAAGAAACCGGACACGCCCGGACCGCAGATGCACAAAATCACCATCCCATAAAGGAAATCACCGATCGCCGAGATATCGGTGGACGAAGTGATCACACTGACCAACACATTCTTCGGCTGTACCAAAAAAGAATCCAGTTTCCCCTTGACAATCAGGTCAGGCAGGGAAAACACTCTCGCAAACAAAATATGCGCAAGGCCGAAGGACGACGCAGTCAGTCCCCATAACAGCATTACTTCCCGCAGAGTATATCCCCCTACCTCATCCCGAATCCGAAACAGGATAAACCACTGCACAAGAAAGGAAGCATTGTTTAACACCATAAAACAGATATTTGTGAGAAACGTAACCTTGTTCACCATCTCACGCATCATATTATATTTAATAGTAAGAAAACATACCCGCAATTGATTTTCAGCCGCCGTTAACATACAGCTTCTTCACCCCTTTCCTGTAAATCAGAACCATCAGCCCAAAGCCGGCCGCCAGATATAACATCTGCGCCGCCAGAACTTCCAGACATTTCTCAGGACTGAAATCCACGATCAGCTTAGCCGGGCCATAGCATACGGTATAGATCGGTGTCATTTTCAATAACGGCTGTAATGCTCTTGGAAAGATTTCAACCGGAAACAGAACCCCCACCACCAGAATCATCTTATCATACAGCCACTGAAACGGCGTCGCATCCTCAATCCAGAAAGAGAACAGGCTGATACACAGCTTGAACACCGCATTGATGGTAAGCCCCAGAACCACACAGACCGCCATCGCCGGAAACGCCTTTGGCCGGAAACCAGACAAAGGCCCCACCATCACCGTTCCCATTACCGCCGCCAAAACCGCGTACATAGGCAGCCTGACACTCCACTCACCAGTGTATCTCGTCAAAATGTACAGCGTATAATGGTACGGTTTGTTCATCAGATAAGCGATATTGCCACCCCGGATGTCCCCCGCCACCGTCCTCGCCACAAAAGCTCCGTCAGAGCCAAAAATCAGCATCTCCGTCATCATCACGTACCAGATCATCTGCTCCTTTGTGTAGCCCGCAATCAGCTCTCCCGGCGTCCGGTACATATATCCCCAAAGCTTAATAAAAATATAGATAAAAATAAAATACGAGAAAAATCCCATTGTCACATTGGCCGCATACTGCAGGTTTTCCATCAGTACGGACCGATAGATAACCGCATATTTACGCCACGGCCTGCGGCTTCCTACATTCATTGAAACAATTTTATCCCTGCATCTGCCCATAGGTCACCCATCCCCTTCCGATCTGTAAATATCCACAATGATCTCCTCCAGCGCGCGCTTATCCTGATAATGGCGTTTCAACCGCTCCACAGAATCGTCCAGCACAATCTGTCCGTCGTTCACAATGATAATGCGCCTGCACAGTTTTTCGATATCCCCCACATCATGGCTGGTCAGAAAAATCGTGGTGTGTTCCTCCCTGTTCATCTGCTTAATCAGCTCCCGTACATTTTCCTTCACCACCGGGTCCAAGCCGATCGTCGGCTCATCCAGAAACAGCACCTTCGGCTTATGGATCAGCGACGCTACAATCTCACAGCGGATCCGCTGTCCCAGCGACAAGTTTCTGACAGGTGTGTCAATAAAGTCTTTCAGCGCAAACCGCTCCGAAAGCTCTTCAATCCTTTCCTCCGTCTCGCACTCTGAAAGGTCGTAGATAGCCCCGAAAAAGCGGAAGTTATCGTTGGGCGTCAGATGTGTCCAGAGCTGCTCCTTCTGTCCGAATACCGTGCCGATCTGGTAGGCAAGCTGCTTTCTTTTCTTTGTCGGATCAATCCCCAGCACCTCCACCCGGCCCCCGTCTGGATAAAGGATTCCTGTCAGCATCTTGATGGTGGTGCTCTTCCCCGCGCCGTTTGGTCCGATAAAGGCAAGCATCTCCCCCTCCTCCACGGTAAAGGTGACCCCTTTCACCGCCCGGATCTCCTCTGTATGCGGATGAATAATCGCTTTGATGCTGCCGCGCATTCCCTTTTCCTTCCGCTTTACCCGAAAGGTTTTCGATAAATTTTCCACCGTGATTGCCTGCATGACTGTTCTCTCCTCTCCTTTTATCGAATAAGCAGACTCGAAAGGCTTCACCTTATTCGCGTAAAAAAAGAGAACCCTCTGTTCCATACACCCTCGTGTATTTCCCATGCGGTTCTCCTATCCTAAAACCTGATTCCCGCACGGCCAAATAAGACCCTCCGTCCTACGGCCATGCGCTTGCGGCTTTTGCCGCCTTAAGTCGTGACCGTAATCTGAAACATCTGCATCATACCCATAATGACCATAAACGGGACCAGGTTCCTGTTAAACATATCTATGTCTCCTCTTTGAATTTTCAGATAGAATAGCACAGCTTTCCAAATCTGTCAAACATTATTTTTTATTTTTCAACCAAAAGCGAGATCGGTATTACCATTTTACTCCTTGTCATGGATCTCCCCGTGCAGCTCCTGCAGCGGCTTCACTTCGCTGCCCTTGTGGGTTTTCAGGTAATGAATCCCCTCCGCCGTCACCTTCGCCGCAGCTACCGTGGTGATATAGGGCGTCTTCGCCTTGATTGCCGCCTTGCGCAGATAACTGTCGTCGTACACGCTGTCCTTGCCCACGGGAGAATTGATAATCAGGTCGAAATCGCCGTTGGTAATCATGTCACCCACGTTAGGGCGCCCCTCGTAAAGCTTTTTCGCCTTCGTTGCCGGAACCCCTGCTGCCGTGATCAGGTTATAGGTGCCTTCGGTAGCTACAATCTCGAAACCGTCCTCCGCCAGACTCTTTGCCACCTCCACCACTTCGTCCTTATCCTTCTTATTCACGGAAATCAGCACCGTGCCTTCAAGAGGGAGCTTAGACTGCACCGCCTCCTGCGCCTTGAAGAAAGCTTCGCCGTAGGAGCGGGAAAGTCCCAGCACTTCTCCGGTAGAGCGCATTTCCGGCCCGAGAATCGGATCCACCTCCGGGAACATGTTGAAGGGGAATACCGCCTCCTTCACACCATAATACGGTATCACCTGTTCTTTTAACCCCGGAACCGGCGACGGCCGTCCCGTAAGCTCCGAGGTGATGATATCGGTGGCTAACGGCACCATACGGATATTGCAGACTTTTGACACGAGCGGCACAGTGCGGGACGCTCTGGGATTGGCTTCCAGCACGAACACCTTGCCGTTCTCGATGGCATACTGCATGTTCATCAGTCCCTTGACATGCATTTCCTCCGCAATCTTTCTCGTGTACTCCTTGATCGTCTCCACACTCTCCGGCGGAATGTGTACGGACGGGATAATGCAGGCCGAATCCCCGGAGTGGATACCCGCCAGCTCAATATGCTCCATCACCGCAGGCACAAAGGCGTGGGAGCCGTCGCTGATCGCGTCCGCCTCGCACTCCAACGCGTGATTTAAGAAACGGTCAATCAGAATCGGCCGGTCAGGCGTCACACCTACCGCCGCATTCATGTACTCCTTCATGCTCTCATCATCGTAAACTACTTCCATTCCTCTGCCGCCCAGCACATAGGAGGGACGCACCATCACCGGATAGCCAATCTGCGCCGCAATGCCAAGCGCTTCCTCCACCGTGGTCGCCATGCCCGACTCCGGCATGGGAATTTCCAGTTTCTCCATCATGGCGCGGAACTGGTCGCGGTCCTCCGCCAGATCAATCACGGAGGGGGAGGTCCCCAGAATCCGAACCCCGTTCTCCTCCAGCTCGGAAGCCAGATTTAAGGGCGTCTGCCCGCCAAACTGGGCAATCACGCCCAGCGGTTTCTCTTTGTTATAGATACTCAGCACATCCTCCAAAGTAAGCGGCTCAAAATACAGCTTATCGGAGGTATCATAGTCGGTGGACACCGTCTCCGGGTTACAGTTCACAATGATCGTCTCAAAGCCCAGCTTCTTAAGCGCCATCGCCGCATGCACGCAGCAATAGTCAAACTCGATGCCCTGCCCGATCCGATTGGGACCGCCGCCCAGAATCATAATCTTCTGTTTCTCCTCGTTCACCGGGTTTTTATCCGGCGCGTTGTAGGTAGAATAATAGTAAGCACTGTTCTCCGTGCCGCTGACATGCACGCCCTCCCATGCCTCCTCCACGCCGAGCGCAAGGCGCCGGTTGCGGATATCTGCCTCGGGTATCTCCAGAAGCTGACTCAGATATTTGTCGGAAAAGCCGTCCTTCTTGGCGCTCACCAGCATTTCGTCGGGCAGCATGCTTCCTTTATGCCGTAAAATAGCTTCCTCTTCCTCCACCAGCTCCTTCATCTGCTCGATAAAGTAAGCCTTCACCTTGGTGATCTCAAAAATTTCCTCCACAGTTGCGCCCTTTCTGAGCGCCTCATACATGAGGAAATGCCTCTCGCTGGACGGGCTGTTCAGCCGTCTTAACAACTCTTCCTTCGGCAGCGTGTCAAAATCCTTCGCGTGCCCCAGACCGTAACGACCCGTCTCCAGGGAACGGATGGCCTTCTGGAACGCCTCTTTATACGTTTTACCGATGCTCATCACTTCGCCCACAGCCCGCATCTGGGTGCCCAGCTTATCCTCCACGCCCTTAAACTTCTCAAAAGCCCAGCGCGCAAACTTGATCACCACATAGTCGCCGTCCGGCACATATTTGTCCAACGTCCCATACTTGCCGCAGGGAATGTCCTTCAAGGTCAGACCCGCCGCCAGCATGGAGGACACCAGCGCAATCGGGAAGCCCGTCGCCTTGCTCGCCAGCGCGGAAGAACGGGACGTCCGGGGATTGATCTCAATCACGATAATCCGGTCTGTCACCGGGTCATGGGCGAACTGCACGTTCGTGCCGCCGATCACCTGCACCGATTCCACAATCCGATACGCCTGCTCCTGTAACTTTTTCTGGCACTCCTCGGAGATGGTCAGCATGGGCGCGGAGCAGAAAGAATCGCCCGTGTGAACCCCCAGCGGGTCAATATTTTCAATGAAGCAGACTGTGATGATGTTGTTTTCCGCATCCCGCACTACCTCAAGCTCCAGCTCCTCCCAGCCGAGGATGGACTCTTCCACCAGCACCTGTCCCACAAGGCTTGCCTGCAGGCCTCTGGCGCACACCACTTTCAGCTCGTCCTTATTATAAACAAGACCGCCGCCTGCACCGCCCATAGTGTAGGCAGGACGCAGCACCACCGGGTAGCCGAGCTTTTCCGCGATAGAGAGCGCCTCCTCCACGGAGTAGGCGACCTCGCTGCGCGCCATCTCAATGCCCAGCTTGTTCATGGTCTTCTTAAATTCAATGCGGTCCTCTCCCCGCTCGATGGCATCCACCTGGACCCCAATCACTTTGACATTATACTTGTCCAGTATGCCTGCTTTGTTTAACTCTGCGCACAGGTTAAGCCCGGACTGCCCTCCCAGATTGGGAAGCAGTGCGTCGGGACGCTCTTTGGCAATGATCTGTTCCAGCCGTTCTACATTGAGTGGCTCAATATAAGTCACATCCGCCGTCTCCGGGTCCGTCATAATCGTCGCCGGGTTGGAATTGACCAGCACGATCTCGTACCCCAGCTTCCGCAGCGCCTTGCACGCCTGTGTCCCCGAGTAGTCAAACTCGCAGGCCTGTCCGATAATGATCGGGCCGGAACCGATAATTAACACCTTATGAATGTCTGTTCTGCGTGGCATATTTCTCCTCCGTTCTTCTGTCTCATCTGTCTTTGTACTAAAAATAAGTATACAAAAAAATCCACATTTTAACAATGCGGATTTTCCTATAAATGAACACTATGTTCATTCTCCAAAAATTTCTTTTTCAATATAGATAGGCCGGTTTTTACCCTGTACATATATTCTGGCAATATACTCTCCCATAATACCCAATACAAACAGCTGTATTCCGCCCAATAGCAGAATCAATCCCACTATAGTCGGGTATCCGGAAAAAGAGGCTGCACAAAACAGCTTTTGATAAATTATCACAAATAAATATACGATTGCCAGACTTGACGTTATGCACCCCAGTACAGTGGCAATTTTTAGGGGAAACACAGTAAATGAAATAAAGCCTTCCAAAGCATAAGCCACCAAGGACTTGAAAGACCATTTTGACGTCCCACTATTTCTCTTCTGTACTTCATATGGCATATAGTATGTTTTATATCCCACCCACGAAAAGATTCCCTTGGAAAAGCGAAAGTATTCCGGCAATGAAATAATCGCCTCAACCATAGGATACCGAAAGGTCCGAAAATCACTGGCTCCTGAAACAAATTCCACATTGCAGATTTTATTAATCAGTTTATAAAAAACCTTCTTAAAAATCCGCAGTCTTCTCGCTTCCCGCCTATGCTTCTGATATGCAGCCACGCAATCATACTCACTATTATTCTCAAGGAAGTTTACCATATCAACGACAATCCCGGGCGACTGCTGTAAATCTGCATCAATTATCGTTATGTAGTCCCCATCTGCATGTTTTAGTCCAGACAAGATAGCTGCCTCTTTCCCAAAGTTCCTTGAAAAACTTACCACTTTTACTACTGTGTTTGCCCGGGCATACAACTCTTTTAAGTGTGCCAAAGTTTTATCCCGACTGCCGTCATCTATAAAAATAATTTTATAGGTATACGAAGATTTTTGCATAACAGTCTGCACTTCATCAAAAAATCTTTCCACATTGTCCTCTTCATTAAAACACGGGACAACAAGAGATATTTTCACTGCCATTTCTCCACCTACCGTTTACTATTCATCAGACATTTCTTCTATTGCCAGCCAGTCTCCGTTTACCAACTCTATTTTGGCCCGATTGCCCAAAAATGTTCTAACATCATACAGATACGGGAAAAAATGGATATGCAGATCAAACGTATACTTGTACTCCCGCTGTTTAGGCAATACCACTATTAACTTTTTTTTGCAAACCCGTCTTATCTCCTCCAAAGCTTTTCTATGGTCCCTGATATGCTCCAACGTATGCGTACACACAACTACATCAAAAAAATTATCTGTATATGGAATATCCAGAATGCTTCCCTTTGTATAAATAATACCATCACGGCTTTTTTTATCCGCAACATCCAGTAAATAGGTTGTCCCGCCGCAATGCCTGTGAATTTTCTCAGCTAAATATCCATTCCCTCCTCCAGCATCTAAAACCGTCTGCTGCTCACCTATCTCGGCTAAAATGCGTTCTATACAGGCAGTATTGCAGTCGGTTTCCCGCTCAATAAATGTATCCGCCAAAATGGTATAATACCTGTCAATCTCCTGCTCTTCCAAATAGGGCACCCGCTCCTTAAACTCCATATAATATTTATATTTTTTACCCAAAGCCGTTCTAAACAACAGGGACATTAAAAATGGATTATCTCTCACCACGGGAGGCAGGATATTATCAAGAATATAATTAAATATATTTGTATATTCTCTGCTTTTCTTTATCATCTAACCTGTCTCCCCATAACCATTGATCAACTTGATCTGCTTTATATTTGCATCTCTATTCGCCGTGCACTATTATTCATATCGAATCTTTACTTCCAATGGTATATCATAAAACTGTTTATAACGCGTATCCCAATTATCCCAACTATATCCAACCAAATAGTCTCCATATTTAAAACGCGTTATCACTACCTCCTCCTGATTCTCTCTCACAGCCTGCCGCACTTTTTCCAGACGTTGTTTGTCTTCCCTGTACAAGGAATTATAAATAGTAAAAACCATACATAAGACAAGTCCTGCCGACAGGAACGAGAGTCCAAATATCGTCCTGTTTAATCCCTGTTTCCAGGTAATCAGTGACAAACATTCCATACAATACCATATCTGCAAGACATATCCCGCAAAAAGGCATCGTGAACTCAGCGGCGCAACAAACACCAGACAGGCACTTGCACATGCAATTCCCATCAGTGCAGCAATCATCCGTGCCTTTTTTCTTTCCTCCACACATATAAAAATCGTAAATCCAAATAAGGCCAGCCAGAATATCGCATTGACCATACCGTCTGCATGCCTTCCCAGACCCTCACTTTTACGCCAGACATTGCTCCATGAAACATTGATACGCGTAAGCAGCCCATACATGACAGAAAAATCAAGCAATATTACACTCGCCCGCAAACCTTTTCCCCACTTTTCCCATTTTTCCATTTTCTGAAAATACAGGATTGTGACAATCAAAGCCGTAAACAACATTAAAACAATATTATCCAAAATCATCTGTTTTCCAATCAGGCCAAAATACTGCTCACAAAGTCTCTCATATAATGCTTTTATATTGGTCGGTACGGAACGGTAAAAGTCCGTTCCCGCAACTGCAGCCGCATAACATCCATTAGAAAACATTGTGATTGCGCCCAAGACAGAGCCAAGTGGGTAAAAGAAATATAGTATCTTAGCATTGGCATTTTTTCTCCATGCCCAAAATGCCATTCCCATTCCAAGTACAATCTGCATAATCGTTACATGCTCTACTATCATCGCACTCAGATACCCCAAAACCAAAAACAGGATTGACACGACAGCGCGCTTTCTTTTACTCAAATTCTGATCAGAAAAGACACACGTAATCAGAAATAGATATAAAACAAAAAAAGTGATTGAGGTAGTATAAATGCAAAATCCCGATGTCCAGGCGATGCTTTCCGCAAAAACCGATCCAGGCACCGCAAACATCAATGCAATCACCAACAGTGACGCATATTGCCCGCAACCACTAATCCTGACAATCATATAATCCAATCCGACAAAAAACGCAGCCATCACCATTATCCGCAAAAGCTTATATCGAGTCAAAAGCAAAACCATCGTATGCCCCACATATCGACCACTGTAATTCCGAAATCCGGATTTCCACAGCTCTATTCCCTTCTCAGTGCCGAATGTAAAGTCATCCGCTGTGTAAGGAAATAAGCTGCACACAATAAGGACTGCCAGAAAAAGGAATATCCATATATACTTGTTCATACCCTTAGACATCCCACCCAACCCAAAAGCCTCCTTTCGCACAAAATACAAGTGCGCAAACAGATGCAAAGCCGCAAACAGATTCACTTTCTCAAATCAAAATATTATAGATAATTTTACCCCCCCCCCGCTTGTTTTTGTCAAGTTATATAATTCCTGTGCCAGATTAAGCTTATAAACTGTTATTTCAGGCTGCGCTTTAAGGTGTCACTTTTTCTGTTTTGAAGATATGTCCTATTAAGATTTTTCCTCGGACTCTAACATATTTTTGATGCTCTCTGTATTCAGCATTGAAAATTTTTCGAAGAAGTACAGGACAATTCACTGATGGCAAATAAAGAGGGCGGAAATCACCGCCCCAGCGTTTAACAACACAAAATAAAACATACTTTACAACTGATCCAAGTATTTTATCAGCTCTTCTTTCTCTTCCTCTGTGATTCCGCCACGATTTCTGGAATAATATGCTCTGTATCCGCCTTTTCTATTTCTGGACCCCTTAGCTTTCAAACATTTTATAAAATGCCACAGGCAGATAAGATTTCCTGCTATAAAAAATACTGCAAAAATTAACCATCTCACAAGCATTTCCCTCCAATTATATATATCATTTCACTATTCATTTATTTTATGTACTGTCTAATTATATCCTATATATAAATATACTGTCTATATACAAAATATTTAACTTTATAATTTCTGTTTATAATGTATATAAATAGGAGCGATACAAATATGAAGTATTTGCATATACGCATAGCAGAATTACTGGAAGAAAAGAAAATAAGCAAGACCAGAATTTGTAAGGATTTAGACTTGCAACGAGGAAATTTTAACCGTTATTGCAGAGATGACTTCCAACGCATTGACGCAAATTTGATTATAAAGCTGTGCGAATATCTGCATTGTGATATATCCGATTTATTGGAAATACGCGAGGGATAACGGAAAGAAGGAGCAGTAAAGTCGCTCCTTCTTTCCATCTCCCGATATCTGTGCCCCATCCGCTTAATTTAGAGATTATCATTGAAATGAAAGGTCTTATCTCATCATGAACAATATCATCGACAAAAAAGTTCGTATCACTGAACAATCTGTAGAATATAGAAAAGCATTCAAGTGGCATTCTTTGCCTTACACCGAAATCATGCAAGCGTACATGCGGATAGAGGAAGTCAACAGCAAAGTATGCTGCGGCACGGCAAACTTCGACATGCACTTCCTCATGTTGAAAACCCATTCTGATGAACTCCTTAAAATCCCCGTCAGTTCCCGGGTTCTCACTGAGCGGATGCTGGAAAGCCTGCACACAATAAATCCTGAAATCAAAATAGGTTATAAGAAAAACGCAGATAAGAAAGATTAGGTCATTGTCTATGAATCAGAGAGATAAAGCATAGGATATTAAGGCTTGTAAATCAACTGCGAGATGGGTACAAGCTCATACCCCTTATCCTGAAATCCTGTGATCACGGAATCCAGCGCGTCCGCCGTGTACTTCGCGCCGTTGTGCATGAGAATGATCGCTCCGTTATTCAGCTTGCCGGACTCTACCACACGCTTGACAATGTCGTCCACGCCGTAGTCCTTCCAGTCCAGAGAGTCCTCACTAGATACATTTGTAAAGTTTAATAGTAAAAGGACTCCTTTCTTTTTATTTGTTATGGGAATTGTACCAGCGGGAAGTAAAGAATGCAAAAAGCTAATTACAGGCAAATAGTTCTCTTTCTGTTTCACACAAAATTTGAACAAGCACCTTATAATCAAGATACTGTACTCCCTCAACCCCCCGGTGTATCTTATCTGCAAGTTTGCTGTGATAGTAAACGTCCATTGCCTGCTCTAATGTAATACCGCATATTTCGGACAGGTATGCAATGATCCTCTCATCCAAATTTTCCTGATACACTCTTTCCAACGTTTCCCCATCCATTAACTATACCTCCTCAAAGGCTTCAAATTGTAACAACCTATCTATCGCTCTCTGATTGATAAACGCAATCTGATCATAGGACGGATAAACCTTGATTTCTTTAAGAGCGCGCTCCTTGTCCCAGATTCCTGTATGGTACATATCGACCACCCGAAAAACTTTATCATTTGCCACCTTGCCGAATATCACATCATACTTCTGATAATCCTTCTCTCCATCCCTACACCTGCACACAAAATCAATCCATTCGATTAAATCTTCCTCAAATAATTTTACGTGAAATCCATTGGTATCATCATGCATCTGGTAAATATTCACGATTGCCTTATTCACCCCAAAAATATCCGCCTTACGTCTCGCCCATCTTTCAGCCTGTTCCCGGACTGTTGTTACATAAAAGCCCCTGCCAAAATCAAGTGTACGATAAGAGTGCTGTACATCTGGTTTCTGTACAATCTCTGTCGAGCCATGATAAACAATCATACAACTACACCCCGCACTTTCAAATATTCTTTTATATCATCTACTATATAACCCGTCCCTTGCGTATGCAAAATATCATAATGCGGCATGAGATAACACTGAATACAGCCCGCACTCTGCAATTTTTGATATACCTCGGAAGGCATCATATTCCATTTATTCGCACAGGCATGTATCATATATACGACAAAAGAAAAAGATTCCTGATTCATGTACAACCTCCCCATGAAATTCATTCTTGATTAACATTAAGTATACATAAAAATCCGCATTTTAACAATGCGGATTTTCATAATATCGCCCATGTAATTTCTACTCCCCGGACACCTGTGTCCCATCAGCCTTCATATGGTACTTATCCCTGTAAATCAGCTGCGAGATGGGTACAAGCTCATACCCCTTATCCTGAAGTCCTGTGATTACCGATTCCAGCGCATCCGCCGTGTACTTCGCACCGTTGTGCATGAGAATGATCGCTCCGTTATTCAGCTTGTCGGACTCTACCACACGCTTGACAATGTCGTCCACGCCGTAGTCCTTCCAGTCCAGAGAGTCAATCGACCACTGGATCGGATAGTAGCCGCACTTCTGCGCATTTTTTATGACATGATTGTCATAATCTCCGTAGGGCGGCCGGAACAGGAACATCTCATACCCTGTCAGTTCCTGCACCTTAGTATGTACCTTCATCAGCTCCTCCTGACACTGCTCGTCGGAGAGTTGTGACATGTTTTTATGGTTCTCGCTGTGGTTGCCCAGATCGTGGCCGTCTGCCAGAATGGCCCTCACATCCTCCGGGTAAGATTCCACCCAGCCGCCCGTCATAAAGAACGTCACCTTCACATTATGTTTTTTAAGAATCTCCAAAATCCTCCTCGTGTCCTCATTCCCCCAAGCCGCATCGAAACTCAGCGCCACCTGTTTTTTGTCCGTCTCCACACAGTAGATGGGCAGTTCCCTTCCTCCCACGGAGCTGCTCACGGTTATAGAATCCGGCAGGAATCTCGCGATCCCCTGAATCAATGCCACCGACGTCAACAGAAAAGCTGCCGACTTCGCCGTCTGTACTGCCACGTTTTTCAAAAACAGTTCCCGCTTATATTCCTTCTTCGTCTGTGTTCTCTCCGCTGCACTCACGGAGCCGCAATACTGTCCGCTGCCTCTCTGCCGCTGCCTCTCCTCGTTCCAGGCCTCCACCCTCTCCGGCTCAGGCCAGGAGCCCTGTTTCCGTCCCCTGTGCTCCCGCTGTATTTTATGTTCCAGTTCCCCCATCGCAAGCCTGAATTTATCGTTCCACTTTCTCTTTCCAATCATTGCAGTCTCCCGCAGTTTATTCTCATTTCAAATATATGCAGAAAACCTGTGATTTTTGTACCTGTTTTCCCCTGATACGGAAAATTCGGCGCAGGGAGTTTAACTTTATATCTCAGCCTGGATCAAGTGCCCAAAATTTCTTTCATCCTGAAAAAGGCCATAGACATATGCCGGGCTTTCAAGATATAACCCAGTTTCAATATCTGTAAGTTTATCGAAGGTTTGCGAATTATAGAAAATCTGCATAGCCTTATCATATTCAATCTGTATATCCGTAACTATATACTCAATAATATCCTGAATCTGATATTCAACAAGCTGCTCCTGCTTTGTCAAGATGACACACCAACTTTCTTCAAAAATTTTACTGCTCTTTCTGTATGAAACGAATACTGGCTTGTTGTTTCCTTATACGTCATTCCATTTATTAGCATATCCATCGAAATCATGCTATTTTGATATTGACGAAACAGGACCGTCATATCATCATCAGCAATTGGCCCTGATACAATATCATTCTTGCAACACGGTTTGCCATTCTCTGTGCCTGTTCTAGCAGCTCCGTAGTATAAAAACCTTTGCCGAAATCCTTGTAGGGCCGGCATAATGCCAAATTAATTGACTGTATATCAAGATTTGTTCCATGATACAAAGTCATACAAGCATCCCTCCATTTTTTCTGCAAACCGTAAGCATATCATCCAGCGCATCATCCAGTGACAATGTATGCTCAATATCATAATTCTCCTTCAGGAACTCTATCGCTTTATGCTGAAAAAGGAACTGAAATGCCTCTTTTATTTTCAAGTTATGCCTGCGTGCAAATTCATTAACGCAAACTACCGTATAATTTATTTGTTTTCTTTCTTCGCACATAATAATCCCCTTTCGCCGCAACCATCCTTTACACTTTCACTGCTAGCTTTATTATAGGCAATTTTTACAGCAAAAACAACTGTTTCACATCACTGTACCTGTTTTCCCCTGATACGGAAAATTCGGCGCAGGAAAAGGCAGCCCCCGATGAGACTGCCTCAAAAACCACTCTTTTCGCTGGTTGCTCCTGAAATTTTTCAATCCTATTACAGCATCTTCTTCATTTCATCCGCCACAAACTGCACCTTCGTGCCCACAATCACCTGCACCGCAGTCTTGCTGGGTCTCATAACACCGGCCACGCCCGCAGATTTGATCTTCTTTTCATCTACAAGTGTATAATCGTTGATCTCCAGGCGGAGTCTTGTGATACAGTTGTCAAGGGACTTCACATTGCCTTTGCCGCCGAGGCCTTCCAGAATGATGGAAGCCACTTCTGTGAAGTCACTGTTAGCGAGAACGGCCTTCTTCTCTGCCTCCACATCATCGTCCTCCCTGCCGGGTGTCTTTAAGTCAAACTTCACGATGGCAAAACGGAACACCAGGTAGAATACCGCAAACGCCGCGATGCCGAGCGGAATAATCAGCCAGGTATTCTGTGCAGCCGGTAAGGATGCCGAGAACAGAAGGTCGGTCGCACCTGCCGAGAAGCTGAAACCTGCACGGAAACCGAGCAGTACGGTAATTACCGTAAAGATTCCGTAAAGCAGTGCGTAAATCAGATACAGAGCCGGTGCAAGGAACATGAAACCAAACTCAAAAGGCTCCGTAACGCCGCAGACAAAGGAGCAGATAGCCGCTGAAGCCACAAGGCCGATCGCCACTTTCTTCTTGTTGCTCTTCGCCGTGTGAACCATAGCCAGCGCCGCACCCGGGATACCGAACATCATGCAGGGGAAGAATCCCGACATGTACATACCAAGGCTCCAGGATACATCCGCGCTGGTCTCGCCCGCCCAGAAGTGGGACAGATCACCGAGTCCAATCGTATCAAACCAGAACACGTTATTCAACGCATGGTGCAGACCCGTGGGGATCAGCAGACGGTTCAGGAATGCATAGATACCTGCGCCTACCGCGCCCATGCCGACAATACCCTGACCTACCGCAATCAGTGCGCCGAATACGATGGGCCATACAAACAGCAGAATAGCCGATGCCAAAATCGATACCACACCCGATATAATAGCTACACAACGCTTGCCGCTGAAGAAGGAAAGCCAATCCGGCAGTTTCGTGGATTTAAATTTGTTGTAGCAGCTCGCTCCGATGATACCTGCCAGAATACCGATAAACGGATTCGCAATTTTCCCGAATGCAAGGGACTTGTTCACATCGTCCGCGATGGAGGGTATGATCGCCGTAACCGTGCCGACAGCCAGCAGATTGGTCATCATCAGCCAGGATGCCAGTGCCGCGAGACCTGCTGTTCCGTCATGATCGTCCGCCATACCTACACCTACACCGATAACAAACAGAATCGCCATATTGTCGATCAGGGCGCCGCCCGCCTTCACCAGGAAAAATCCCAGCAGGTTCAAAAAGCCGTGCATCTCACCGCCCTGCATCGTCGACGGGCACAGCGCATATCCGATTCCCATCAGAATACCGCAGATCGGCAGACACGCTACCGGCAGCATCAGGGATTTCCCCAGTTTCTGTAAATATTTCATCATAAATACTACCTCCCTCTCTTTTTATAAATTTTCTTCAAAGAACTTTGCAAGCGCCTCCTGTGCGGCCTCCTCATCCTCGCCCTCAATCCGGCAGATAACCTCCGCACCCTGCTTGATTCCGAGTCCCATCAGCATAATCAGTTTCTTTGCCTCAGCGCTCTTCCCCCCGGACTCAACCGTAATCCTGCTGGTAAACTCGCCCGCCTTCTTTACCAGCAGTCCCGCAGGTCTGGCGTGCAGCCCCACTGGATCTTTGATTACATAAGAAAATTCCCTCATTTCCTACCTCCTCCCTCCTTGTATGTTATGGCAGTGCCCTCACCGCACCGCGTACCTTGAGTACGGCGGAAGCGGCGACGCTCAGCTCATCCACACCAATCTTCAAAAACCACTCTGTAAGCGCCGTATCAGCGCCCAGTTCTCCGCAGATTCCCACCCAGATTCCTGCCTCGTGCGCGTTTTTCACCGTCATCTCGATCAGCCGGAGCAGCGCTTCGTGATGGGTATCACAGATTCCCTCCAACTTCTGGTTCTGCCGGTCTACCGCCAGCGTATACTGTGTGAGATCGTTGGTCCCGATACTGAAAAAGTCCACTTCCTTCGCCAGTTTATCAGAAATCACGGCAGCCGCCGGGGTCTCAATCATGATACCAAGTTCCGCATCCCCCACAGGCTTACCCTCACTCACCAGATCCTTCCTCACCATATCCACGATCTGCTTAATCCGCTCTACTTCCTCTACAGATATAATCATGGGAAACATAATAGCAAGCTTTCCGTGGGCGGCCGCACGGTAGAGCGCCCGAAGCTGCGTGATAAATATCTCCTCCCGGTCCAGGCAGATACGGATCGCCCGGTAGCCGAGCGCCGGATTCTCCTCCGGCTCCAGTCCGAAATAATCCACCTTCTTATCCGCCCCGATATCCATTGTGCGGATCACGACCTTTTTCCCTTCCATCTTCTCAAGGACAGCCTTATAGCTCTCATACTGTTCCTCCTCCGACGGGAAAGTATCTCTGCCCAGATAGAGGAACTCGCTTCTGAAAAGACCGATTCCTCCGGCGTCCGCCGCGCAGGCCGCATCCGCGTCCTCCACATTCCCGATATTGGCAAAAATGTCTATCCGCTTCCCGCTCTTTGTGACATTGTCCTGCCCTTTCAGCTTCTCAAGGGCTTCCAGATCCGCCACCCACTGGTTTTTCCGCACCACCATGCGGGACAGCTCACCGTCCTCCGGCTCCACCAGAAAGACGCCCTCAAACCCGTCCACCACGCAGCTCTTTCCGTGCAGTTCATCCGCGAGGGGTATGTCTACCCCCACCAGCGCGGGCAGATTCATGCTTCTTGCCAGAATCGCCGTGTGGGAATTGGCCGAGCCTTTCACCGTCACAAATCCCAGAATCTTACTCTTGTCAAGCTTCACCGTCTCGCTGGGCGTCAGGTCCTCCGCCAGCAGAACCACCGGCTCATCCGAACAGATATCCTCCTCCGGCAGATCCAGCAGAATACGGATCACTCTCTGGGAGATATCCCGGATATCCGCCGCCCTTCCTCTCATATACTCGTCATCCATAGCCGCAAACAACTCCGCGAACTGTGTTCCCGCCCGGTCTACCGCGTACACCGCATTAAATCCGCTCTCAATTTCCCCTGCGGCGGCATCCAGATAGTCCTCATCCTCCAGAAGCATCCTGTGTATGTCAAAGATGGCGGCATGGTCCTCTCCCACATTGCGCATAGCGTCTTCGTAGAGCCTCGTAAGCTGTTCCTTCGCCCGTTCCACGGCAGCCAGAAGACATTCCTTCTCTGCAGCCGGGTCCGAAACCTTCTGGTCCGTCACCTGATAATCCCGCTTTTTATAAAGGAATATCCTGCCTATGGCAATTCCCTTCATCACGCTTTTTCCGATATATCTTTCCATCCAAACCTCCCCAAAGCTGAAGTCACTCTCTTCTTTTTATGATATTTATAATAACATCCTCAACCGTCACATTACCGCCCCTTGCCATCTCGATCTCCGAAAACTCTTCCGTATTGCAGATAACAACAGGTGTGATGATGTCAAATCCCTCGGCTTTGATCTGCTCCAGATCAGCTTCCAGAAGCAGGTCGCCCTTTTTCACCTGCTGTCCCTCCTCCACATGAACGGTAAAATGTTTCCCGTTCAGCTTCACGGTATCCAGACCGACATGTAAAAGTACCTCCACCCCGTCCGCGGAAGTGAGCGCCACCGCGTGCCCGGTAGGAAAAACCGTAGTCAGCGTCCCGTCCATCGGTGAAAAGAACTGATTGCCGGAAGGAATGACAGCCGCCCCCTGCCCCAAAATCTCCTCCGCAAAGGTAGGATCACTTACCTCACTGAGCGGAACAAGCTTTCCCTCCACCGGCGCAAAAATCTGTATTTTCCCTTCCTTTTTCCCGAAGATATTTTTCATAAATCCCATACCATGCTCTCCTTTCTGTCAATCCACCAGGGAAGAGGCGTCCTGTGTTCTTCTTAATAATTGTACGCCGCCATCTTCCGTAATATATACGCGCAAGCCCATCTTTTTTCACAGATTTATCAATTTTTGCACTAAATTTTTCTATTACTATAGCATTTTTAACAATTCGTGTCAACTGGAACAGAATATTTGTTGTCATTTTTGCTTTTATTTTTTTAAATTTTTTGTTGCATTTTTATGCATTTTATATACATAACGCGAATTATGACGTATTTAAAAGGTCTGCGTGCTGAAATTACGGAAAAAAACTGAAAATATTTTTCCCCAAACCCTTTACAAATCAGTTCAAAAGACGAAATAATAGATATAGGGAAGATCGGAAACAAATATATATATGACACGGATGTCGGAATATATGACAAGGAGGGCTACGGCATGGGAATCAATTTAAACGGTTTAAACTCGGGAATGGCAGATACTTACTCTACGCTGCTTGGCGGCATAAGCGGCGGCGATGATGCCGGTGGGATGAGTTCCCTTCTCGGCGATTATGCATCAATCAAGAACGGCAGTTACGGCAAGATGCTGAAATCCTACTATGCGAAACTGGAAAAGCAGGAGGCTGAGGAGTCCGGGAATACCAGTCAGAAAAAGGGTGGGAAAGTCAAGGACAGCACGTCCGCATCCGCGGCGGCGTCCCTTTACAAGTCCGCCTCCACGCTCACCTCTCTGAACTATGACGATCGCAGCGAGGAGAATATTGACAAGATCACCGACTCTGTCTCTTCTTTTATCAAGGATTACAACAGCCTGATGAAGAGCGCGGCCAAGAGTGAGAACTCCGCTGTCCAGAGGCAGGCGGATTCCTTGTACAATTCCTACTATACAAATTACAAACTTTTTTCCAAGGTCGGTATCACCATGAACTCCGACAGGACGCTGTCATTCGACGAGGATTCCATGAAGAAAGCCCTCGCCGATACGGAGCACGCAAACGGCGCTACGGTGAAAACTCTCTTTAGCGGCATTGGTTCCTTCGCAGACAAAGCCGCCAACAAGGCAAGCCAGATTTACAGGGCTGCCGGTGACGGCGAGGCAGTTACATCCTCCAGGGCAAAATATGCCGGCGTGGGCAGTTCTTCTTCGACAGGCGCTTCAGGCACATCCTCCACGAAGGATAAGGATAAAAGCAAGACCGTGACGGACGCTTCCACGGCTGCTGCCGCGAACTCGCTCTACAAGTCCATCGAGAATCTGGGCGCACTGGATATCACGAACGACAACAGGGACAACGTCTATAAAGCGTTCTCCTCCCTCGTGAAAAACTATAACGAACTGATCAAAAACACCGACAAAAGTGCGAACAGCAACGTTGTCAGCCAGGCTTCCTATCTCAAGAGCCTCGTGAACAACAATAAGAGCGCTTTCTCCAAAATGGGCGTTACCGTAAACTCCGACAAGTCCCTTTCCATCGACGAGGAGAAATTTAAGGATGCGGATATGAGCGGCGTCAAGAACCTGTTCGGCGGCGCATACTCCTTTGCTGAGAAGATGACCGACCGTGTGAACAGTATTTACCGCTACGCTACCCAGGGTGAGGCCCTGACAAGGAAAACCTATGACAACAACGGCGGCGTAAATGTACCGACCACGGAATCCATTCTGGATACGATTGTATAACAAATCGAACGCCCACGCGCTCAGAAATCAAAAAAGGCGGAACCGAATGACCGGCTCCGCCTTTTTGTTTTCTTTCATTTTATGCGAAAGGATTTTCTGTCGGATAAGGCAGGCTCTTCGGCTGATTGTAGCCGATCTCGCTCACATCCACGCCGATATACTTAAATACCTCAAACAGCGCCTTGCCGAAGTGGC
The DNA here is from genome assembly GCA_002491905.1 of Lachnospiraceae bacterium UBA7143. Lineage (GTDB taxonomy): Bacteria > Bacillota > Clostridia > Lachnospirales > Lachnospiraceae > UBA3282. Next base: position 48,259 of record DKWV01000001.1, read on the forward strand.
CGAAAGCAACCGCGCCGTGGTGCGGATAATTCTTCTCGATCAGCACATGGCGGTAGAATCTGCCCATCTCCGGGATAGCGAAAACACCGATACCGCCGAAGGATCTGGTCGCCACAGGAAGAACCTCGCCCTCCGCCACATATGCGCGCAGGATGTTGTCCGCTGTGCTCTGCAGACGGTAGAAGGTGATGTTGCCGGGAACGATATCGCCCTCAAGCGTACCCTGTGTCACTTCCTCAGGCAGGGATCTCGCCATAATCATCTGATACTCCATGCTGCACTTTGACAGCTTCTTGGAGCAGGTATTGCCGCAGTGGAATCCCATAAATGTATCGGTATACTTGTAGTCGAACTTGCCCTCGATGGACTCCTTGTACATATCCTTCGGAACGGAGTTGTTGATGTCGAGCAGGGTTACGATATCGTCGCTTACCGCCTCGCCGATGAACTCGCTCAGGCAGCCGTAAATATCAACCTCGCAGGATACCGGAATGCCTCTGCCGGTCAGACGGCTGTTCACATAGCAGGGAACAAAGCCGAACTGGGTCTGGAATGCAGGCCAGCATTTTCCCGCGATTGCCACATACTCGCGATACCCTTTATGCTCCTCGATCCAGTCAAGCAGGGTCAGCTCGTACTGCGCAAGCTTCGGCAGGATGGTCGGCTTGTTGTTGCCGCCGCCAAGCTCCGCTTCCATATCCTTCACCACATCCGCAATACGGGGGTCGCCTTCATGCTTATTGTAAGCTTCAAACAGATCCAGCTCGGAGTTCTCCTCAATCTCCACGCCAAGGTTGTAAAGCTGCTTGATAGGCGCGTTGCAGGCAAGGAAGTTGAGCGGTCTGGGACCAAAGGATATGATCTTTAAGCTGGAAAGCGCCGCAACCGCACGCGCGATCGGCACGAACTCGTGGATCATGTCCGCGCAGTCCTCGGCATCGCCCACGGGATACTCGGGGATATAAGCCTTTACGTTTCTGAGTTTTAAGTTGTAGCTGGCATTGAGCATACCGCAGTACGCATCGCCGCGGCCCTGAATCAGGTCATTCTGGGATTCCTCTGCCGCAGCAACGAACATCTTGGGACCCTCGAAATGTTTCGCCAGCAGCGTCTCGGAAATCTCCGGGCCAAAGTTGCCAAGGTATACGCAGAGTGCGTTACAGCCGTTGTCCTTGATATCCTTCAGAGCGTTCACCATGTCGATCTCGCTCTCGATGATGCAGACAGGGCACTCATAGATATCGGCCGCGTCATACTTCTTCGCGTAAGCCTCCACCAGGGCCTTTCTTCTGTTGATTGCCAGAGATGACGGGAAACAGTCACGGCTCACCGCCACGATACCAATTTTTACCTTCGGTAAATTGTTCATATTTTATACCCTCCTTTAACCGGGTTGACCGGTATTTTATTCATCATCGCTTATTCTCTGATATCCAGATTCTTTCCCACAAGTCCGATGTGCGCGCCCGCGTCAAGACCGCCCTCCGCATGACCGATCAGCCATTTGTTCTGCGCAGTAATCAGGGAATCCTCCCAGCCCTCATGGGACTCCTTCAAAGGATAGTTTGTCCCCGCCGGGAGCACGATGCCCACCTTGAAGCCGCCCTCGTTTGCGCTGCAGGGCGCATAGTGAAGGGTGGTCGCGTAAATCTCCACCGCCGTACCCGCCTCCACCAGAAAAGCCTCCATCTTCGCGGTCTCATACTTGAAATCGTCGGTGATATCCTGCTGCATTCCCACAATCAGCACCGCGTCCGTAGCCGCCACATTAATCTCCGAGCTCCTGTGGTACTCAACAGCGTTTAGCTTATAATTGTGGCCGTTGCAGTAGCCCACCTCAATCGGCAGCTCGCCGTAGGTTCTCCTCTGTAACGCCTTCGCGGCCGCTGTCTCCTCCAGCGCCCTAATGGAAGGCTCGTAAGCCACCCCGTCCGGCAACGGTGTCTCCTTCCTGATCGCCTCCACCAGATCCGTGAAGTCGATCCCCTCCACGACCCGTCCATACTTGCGAAATGACGGATCTGTCACTTTTTTAATCTCCATATTCTCTCTCCCTTCAGCATTATTTCTTCAATTTCCCAAACAGCTCCTTACAGGTCGGATAAATCTGCTTAAACTGCTCATATCTCTTCTCATATTTCTCCACCAGAGCGGGTTCCGGCTCCACCGTGTCCACAATCTTCACAATCTTTGCCGCCGCTTCCTCTACGCTCCCGTACTCACCGCAGGCAACCGCCGCCAGCATCGCACCACCCATTGCGGGGCCTTCCTCGCTCTCGATCACATCCACCTTCAGGTTCATGATGTTGGCGATCATCCTTTTCCACAGAGGGCTCTTTGCGCCGCCGCCGCAGATCTTCGTGCGCTCGATATGAATACCGAGGGACTTCGCCACTTCCAGGGAATCCCTCAGGGCAAACGCCACGCCCTCCAGCACCGCCTGGGTCATATCCGCCCTTGTGGTGTCCATAGTCATGCCGATAAAAGTGCCTCTCGCGTCGGGATCGTTGTGCGGAGAACGCTCTCCCATCAGATAGGGCAGGAAATACACATGGTTTTCTCCCAGCTTATCGTCAGTGATGGCCTTCTGCTCGTCCGCGTACTTCTCCGTGCCGATAATGTCGTCCATCCACCACTTATTGCAGGATGCCGCGCTGAGCATACAGCCCATCAGGTGGTAGTGCCCGTCCGCGTGGGCAAAGGCGTGAAGCGCGTTGAATTTGTCCACGCCGAACTTATCGGAAGAAATGAATATCGTACCGCTGGTTCCGAGGGAAATATTGCACATGCCGTCTCCCACAGTCCCAGTGCCTACAGCCGCAGCCGCGTTGTCACCGCCGCCCGCCGCAACTTTCACGCTTTCGGGAATGCCCAGTTCCTTCGCAATCTCCGGCAGCACCGTGCCCACCGTCTCATAGCTCTCGTAAATCTTCGCGAGCTGCTCTTCCTTCACCCCGCAGATCTCACACATTTCCGAAGACCAATTGCGGTTCTTCACATCGAACAGGAGCATGCCGGAAGCGTCGGAAACGTCCGTGCAGTGCACCCCCGTCAACTTGTATGCGATGTAGTCCTTGGGAAGCATGATCTTCTTAATCCTGGCGAAGTTTTCCGGCTCCTTGTTCTTCACCCAGAGTATCTTCGGCGCGGTAAACCCGGTGAAGGAAATATTTGCCGTATATTCGGACAGTTTATCCTTCCCAATCACATTGTTTAAGTAGTCACATTCCTCCGTGGTTCTTCCGTCATTCCAGAGAATCGCAGGCCGGATCACCTGATCGTTCTCGTCCAGGATGACAAGCCCGTGCATCTGTCCGCCAAAGCTGATCCCCGCAATCTGGCTCCTGTCCGCGTCAGCAATCAATTCCTTAATCCCCGCAATGCTCTGCTCGTACCAGTCCTCCGGCTTCTGTTCCGACCATCCCGGATGCGGGAAATACAGCGGATACTCCTTCGATACGATATTTACGATCTTTCCGCTTCCCTCCATCAAAAGAAGCTTCACCGCACTGGTTCCCAAATCCACCCCAATATACAGCATGTTACCCCTCCAATTCTTTCTTCCTGAAATTTTCCGTGCCCGTGCACGATCCTTCTGTTTCCATAATAAGCCGTCCCACTGATAAAAGCAATACCGTATATTTTTTTCGTAACTTTACACAAAATGCAGCGGAACACATTGTCTATTTCCACTTGATATGCTACTCTAAAACCAATCGGGCTTCGCCCGGATGCGATATCCGCTTCGTGGCCACGCACCCGGAACTTAGCAGAAAACAACACCAGAGAAAGGGAAATCCCGTCATGGCAACCATTAAAGAAATCGCCGCTCTCGCCGGCGTCTCAAGGGGTACGGTGGACCGCGTCTTAAATCACCGCGGTGACGTCAATCCCCAGACAGAAGAAAAAATCATGAAGATCGTCCGCGCCCTCGACTACAAGCCGAACAAGGCGGGCATCGTCCTCGCCGCCCAGAAAAAGAATCTGAAGCTGGGCGTTGTGCTGCTCGGCGTGGGAAATCCCTTCTTTGACGACGTTCTCTCAGGCGTGCGCGAAAAAGCCGAGGAACTTGCCGGTTACAACTGCAGCGTTCTCATAAAACAGACGGAGTACAGCCTGAAACAGCAGCTCGACGCCATAGACGCACTGCTTTCGGAAGGCGTAAACGGCCTTGCCATCTCACCCTACAACGACAATGCTGTGCGCGAAAAAATCAACACTCTCCACAGTGAAGGAATCCCCGTGGTAACCTTAAATACCGATATTGAAAATTCCAGCCGTCTGGCTTACGTAGGCAGCAACTTTTACCGGTCCGGGGAAGCCGCTGGCGGACTGATGCGCCTGATGACAAAGGGCGATGTGCGCGTTGGCATCGTCTCCGGCTCGCAGAATATTCTCTGCCATACCGAGCGTATCGCCGGATTCTCCCATATCATTGAGCCGCACCCTGATATCCGCATCGTGGACATCGTGAACAGCAACGATGATGACCAGGTCAGCTTCGAACTGACGGAAAAGCTCCTTTCGGATCACCCCGAAATTAACGCCTTTTATTTTACAGCAGGCGGTGTATATGGCGGCTGCCGGGCGATCGAAGCCTCCCCGCGCAGAAACGACATGACCGTCATAACAAATGATATGGTTCCCACCACACGGGAATATATGCAAAAAGGACTGATCGCAGCGACTATCTGCCAACAGCCCTCTCAACAGGGCTCTCTCCCCCTCTCTATCCTGTTCGCCTATCTGACTACAGGGGAAATGCCCGCCTTGGAAAATAATTATGTGGATGTAGACATTCGGATCAGGGAGAATCTGTAGCCGCCAAAAACTGCTTCTCAAACTGCTCTGCCGGTGAAGGTTTCCCGAAATAATACCCCTGTATCATATCCGGCTTGGTAGCTATCATTTTAGCCAGCTCTTCCTTTTCCTCAATCCCCTCCATACAGACCACCGAGCCCAGACTGTGCACCATATCTATGATGTGGCTGATGATATTATAATCGTATTCATCCCTGAGCGCCTGCATAACGAAAGATCTGTCGATCTTCACCGTCTTGGCGTCAATCTCTTTCAGGTAGCGCATATTTGAATAGCCTGTTCCAAAATCGTCCAATGCCAGATCGATCTTTCTCGACTTCAAATCCCTGAACAGTTCCTTGATCCTGTCGTTCGTCTCAATATAACCGCTCTCCGTCAGCTCCAAAACCAGACTTTCCGGATCTAATCCCACTTCCTGTATACAGCGCTCCACATCCCGCATCATATCGCTCTTGTAGAGCTGTACATAAGATAAATTCACATTGATGTGAAACCCGGGTATGTACTCTTTCCATTTCCTGCAGACTTTTGCCGCCTCCCAGAGAACATACTGTCCTACCGGAATAATCAGGCCGCTCTCCTCCAGAATCGGAATAAAGACCGCCGGCGATACAGTGCCGAATTTCTCATTTTTCCAACGCAGCAGCGCCTCCGCGCCGACCAGCTTGTAATCGGCCGCAGAAACGATAGGCTGGTAATACACCTCAAATCCCCGAAAATCATGACTGACATCCTGTCTGAGCGCCTTGCGGATATCAAGCTTCTCCAGATAAACGTCATAAGCCGCCCTGTCAAACACCGCCATCTGGTTTCTGCCGTTCCGCTTCGCTTCATTTAAGGCAAATTCCGTAAACCGCATGATCTCCTCCACGGTCCTGCCCGAAAAACCGCCCTCAAGCACGCCCGCAGACACGGTATAAAAACGGCTGTATTCCTTACTTTTAGCCGTAGCGGCTATGGTTTTCTGTATCTGCCTGTAAATGGCGCGTGGCTCCTTCTCCCCGCCTTTTCCGATGTCCACAACCATAAATTCGTCCGCCACCAGGCGGTAAACATCCACGCTCTCATCCACCGTCTTTGTAATGCACTCCGCCAGCTCGCGCAGCACCTCATCGCCGGCCTCCACGCCTTCCTTTTCATTGATCTCTTTAAAATTATCAATTCCAATGCGCATCAGATACCGGACAGACCCGGGATCATCCCGGAGAGTCGCCTCCATATTCAGCCGGAACCGCACCTCTCTGCGGAGCCCTGTGATATTGTCCGCCTTCGCCTTTTTCCCCATCTCGGTAACTGTGCCGATCAGGAGCCTGTGCCCCTCCGCACCCGCCACCACCGTGCCACGGCAGCTGATCCAGACCACCCGGCCCATACGGTCCAGCCAGCGGTATTCCAGCGCATGACTGTCCTTCTCTCCGGAGCGGCACTTCTCCATATCCGCCGCCAGCATCTCATAGTCTGCAGGATACACCACTTTTTTCAGAATTTCCGTACAGTTTTCAATTACAATAGAGGGGAAGGGAAACCGCTTCGTCGCCTTCTCCGCAACCATATAGGTATCGGAAGTCAAATCCAGTATAAACATGTAGGAGTCCGAGGACTGCTGCATAATTTCAATAACTGACCGAATCTGCTCCAGCGACATCCCCTGCAATGCATTCAGGTAATCCATCTTAATACCGACGCATTCTAAAGCCAAATCATGTCACTGCGCCGGTTTCACCCCCTCTCACACATTTTCATCTTTCATTATACTGCCCGTTCAATGTCTTGTCAATTCTTTTCTTGTATAGTTTGCATAATTACTAACAAATTTTAAATCAAATTTTTATGCAAATTTTACAGCAAATTTACATAATATTGAATATGAAAAACCGTTCTATACAAAAAAGCGGAGGTTTGATATACTTGGGATATGCAGTGCGGGAACCCGCCTGAAAATTTGCTGATCGGAGGTTTTACTTCTATTATGAATAAGAAAAAAGCAGTCGTCTCCCTCGGACACGAGGCGCTCGGTTATACTATTCTGGAACAATGGGACGCGGTCAAAACGACCGCAAAAGCTCTGGCCGATCTGATAGAAGCTGACTACCAGCTCACCATCACCCACTCAAACGGCCCCCAGGTCAGCATGATCCATAAAGCCATGACAGAGCTTCGGCGGATTTATATTGACTACACACCCGCTCCCATGTGCGTCTGCTCCGCCATGAGTCAGGGTTATGTCGGATACGATATCCAGAATGCGCTCCGCTCGGAGCTGCTCGGACGCGGTATCGTAAAGACCGTCAGCACCATTCTGACCCAGGTGACCGTCGATCCCTACGACGAGGCTTTCTACGATCCCACCAAGGTGATTGGCCGCTATATGTCCGCGGAGGACGCAGAGACAGAAATCAAAAAAGGAAATTATGTGAAAGAGGAGCCCGGCAAGGGATTCCGACGCGTCGTTGCGGCTCCCCGTCCCATCGACATCGTGGAGATCGACGCCATCCGCGCCCTGGCTGATGCCGGCCAGATCGTGATTGCCTGCGGCGGGGGCGGTATTCCCGTCATCGAACAGAATCACGTCCTGAAGGGCGCATCCGCCGTAATTGAAAAGGATGCCGTGGCAGGAAGGCTGGCTGCCAGCCTGCAGGCGGACGAACTGATCATACTGACGGGTGTCCCCTGCGTGTACCGCAATTTCGGACAGCCCGGGCAGGAGGAAATCCATTCCCTCACAGCCGCGGAAGCCGAAGTGCTGTGCGCCGAAGGACAGTTTGAGGCAGGCACCATGCTTCCGAAGATTGAAGCCGCCATCTCCTATCTGCGTGAAAATCCGAACGGGAACGTGTTAATCACCTCCCTCGGCAATGTAAAGGATGCCCTGAAGGGCAGCAGCGGCACAGTGATTACCGCCTGACGTCTGTGCATACGTGGAGCCGGGAATATCCTCCCGGCTCTTTTTTCTTACAGAAAATTGCGACAGTGCCGAACCGCTAAGAAGAATGCACTTCCCCCAGCGCCAGAAGCAGCGCCCCGATCATGATACAGAAGTCCGATATGTTGAATACCATCCTCCGAAACCGCTTATTTTTCACGGGGAAACTGACATAGTCCACCACATATTTTCTTGTCAGGCGGTCGTATGTGTTGCTGTAGGCGCCGCCCAGCAAAAGTGCCAACCCTGCCTTAAGGGTAGAGTTCCCGCGAAAACTGAAAGTAGCAAGAAAGACCACAGTCATAAACAGGGTCAATCCCAGGGAAAGTATGGTAACCAGCCCCTGCTTTCCCTGTCCCATGTCAAGAAAGGCTCCCTTATTGTGGTATCTTCTTATCAAAAGTCTTCCCCCACAGAAAAGTTTCTCTTTCCCTTCCTCCATAGTCTTTTCAATAAAATTTTTTATAAACAGATCCAGCACGAAAATTCCCATTGCCAGAGCCGCAAACCCGATTGCTGCCATATTCCTTCTCCCAATCCGCCGTTTTCCTCTACTCTGTTCTTCCGTCCTTCAAAACTGCTTAAGCACCCGCAAGGTCCTCTTAAGGGTAATCCAAAGAGGATGAGGCACCCCGTTTTTCCTAAGCGCCTGATATCCTTCCATGAAGGATACCAGATAATTTTTAATCCCGGCGTTGCTCGTACCGCCATAGAACATGGCAACCAGAATCTCCGGCACATAAGCCAGCTCATTTTCCGGCTCTTTCAGGAAGCGCACCATGAACTCATAGTCCGCCGCACAGCGGTAGGAGGTATCGTAGAGTCCGTATCTCTCATACACCCGTCGCCGCAGAAAAAGGGTCGGATGTCCGGGCATCCACCCTTGCGAAATCCGTCCCTGTCCCATGTGCCACTTCCTGATGACGCGCTCACCCTCCACGTAAACCAGATCTGAGTGAGCGCCCACACAACCGTCGCCGCCCTGTTCCAGCGCCGCCATTATTTTACTGACCGCATTAGGTTTACATAATTTATCATTGCAGACGGCGACCACATCCCCCGTACTCATGCGAAAAGCTTTATTCATCGCGTCATACAGCCCGCCGTCCGGCTCTGACACCCAGCGCACCAAAAAGTCACGCCGCTCTTCCATCCGCGCGGCAAACGCTTTGACCAGTTCCACCGTACCGTCCGTAGAACCGCCGTCCACAATCACTGCCTCCAGCTCCGGGTAATCCTGTTCCTCTATGCTTTTTAACGTAACAGGCAGATTCTTTTCCGCATTATAAACCGTCACTAACAGGGAAACTTTCATTCTATTTGCCCTCATCCGGCGCTGCCGCCCATGACAACGCCTCCTCCAGGCTGTCCGCCCCCAGAATATTCAGCATAAAGTCTGTATACTCCCCGGCTCTGTCCGTATCAATATAGCGGAAGACATCCTTTATATATTTTCCCGAATGATCATATTCATACACGCCGAAGGATAAGCCCGCCATCACCTCTTCCGGCGCATCCGTCTGCCGGTTCATCAGAAAAGCATCCACATAAGGGTTATTCGCCACTATATAATAACAGTACGCAAAGGCGGCCGCCTGCAGCCGCTCCCCGGAGCCGGAGGAAAACCCAAGTTCCGTGATGGTGACGCTGCGCACCTCACCCGCCCTGTCCAGATATTTCTCCTCAGACAGCATATCCGTCAGCACATTCAGATTCATAATGGATAAGTGGGGCGCATCCCTCGTCTTATCGTACGCCTGTGACCAGTAATTCACACGGGTAAGCGGTTCCGGGTAAGGGTGGATCGCAATCCCCCAGTCATAATTCCCGTGCGCCAGCGCCGCCTCGTTAAATCCCTCCAGAATATCCCTGCCGTTGAAAAAGCCGGAATTGTCGCCCTCGTTGCTGTTCCATGCATGGTCGATGCTGAAATACACACGTCCCTGCGCATAATGGCTTTTAACCGCCTGATAGAAGATCCTGAAGGACTTTTCAAACTCCTTTGTATAGTGGAACACATCCTTTGTGTTCATATAGTTCCAGACCCGGTTCTGGTTGATCTCGTTGGCAATCACCCAGCTATGTACCATACCGTGCTTCCCGCTCGAATAACGTTCCGCCAGAAATCCGGCTACAGCCTCCAGCGTTCTGGTTCCTTCCTCCTCTGATGCGTTGAACATATAATAGTAAGCGCCGCTCTCCTGATCCCGCGCATCCGGATGAATCAGCTCCGGGAACGCCTCGTTCCAGTCATTTAGCACCACGGCCGTGGCGGTCATCCCCATGTCCGCCAGATAGGTAAACAGCCCGTCGTAGCCGTTGACTGCCGCCCCGTTAAAAGCATAGTTTCTCCCCTTATACGTATAGGTAATCGTTGGGAAAGTCGGATCCGTCGTCTCTCCCATAATGTGGGAAAGCGGGATATTATAAATCGCGTGCTTGACGCCAAGATCCGTCAGTTCCGGCGTTCCCAGCATGGTGGGATCCAGAAGGATTCCCTTTTTAGAGCCGGGATCCGGGTAAGGATCCTGATTCTCCGCAAGTGCCTCTGGATTCGACAGATAAACGCTCCTGCCGATCTGCACATAATTTCCGTCTATCCGCAGCGCGGGAATAAACCGTTCATACAGATAAGCATCCCTGTAGGAAAACAATGTCTCCCACTCTCTGTCTTTCCGTCCCCTCGTGACGGGTTCTCCCGAAAGCGCCTCAGAATCCTCCTCCCAGGTATCTGCCCGGAACAGATACAGATAGGCATCGTCGCTTGACGGAATCAGCGGCATGGTAAGCGAATACCGTAACTTTTTCTGTTCCGCGTCATAGGTCAGCGACACATCCATCACATAATCCGACAGTTCATCAAGCGACAGGCTTGTCTCTCCCGCCGTCAGCTCCGTCAGTGCCTTTTCCTCCGATCCGGCTGTATCCTCCGCCCCTGTCGCCTCCTGTCCGGGCGGCGCGCTTGCAGGCACAGTCTCCTGCCCGCAGCCGCAGAGCAGTGCCAACGCCAGGCAAATGCCAGTAAGCAGGGGACGTCCGAAACAGACCGTACTCATTTTCTCCTTATACACTCCCAAACCTCCCGCGCTCATTCAAAGTTCACTGCAACAGCCACCTCCGGCGGAGCGTCAATTGCATCCGACACCGTCCTGTCGCCTCTTTTCATCTGCTTATATATTTCAAAAAAATGGGTCGTAGGAATCTCCTTAAACCGCCATTCCGTATCTACTACCGGAATCGCCGCACAGCCTTCCTCCACGCCGTAACGCTTCACCTGTCCGGCATCCTCATCAGACCAGCCCCCCGCCGCATAATATTCATCGAGAGCGTCCGTCACCGCCGCACCAATATTCTTGACTGCGCTGGTTAAAACCCGGTCGGAAACCCTGCACTGGTCCACATCAACACCAATCATCAGACCGTCCTGATTTTCCGCCGCTTCCAGCACAGACTCATACAGCTCGCCGCCGCAGGCAAAAATAATCTGCGTACCGTTCCCATACCAGCTGTCCGCCTTCTCCCTCACCGCGATATCCGCCGTATAGGTGCCCGAATACCAATAATTAACCGTCACATCATTGAGCGACAAATCCTTAGCCGCCGCATTGATTCCCTGCAGGTAACCGTAACCGTAACGCTGCACGGCAGGCTCCTCCCTGCCTCCTATGAAACCCAGATTCCGATATCCCTCCCAGACTGCCATATAGCCTGCAAGATAACCTGCCTGCTCCTCATGAAACAGAATGCAGTGCACATTCTTCTCAATCGGAAGCTCCTCCCCATTCATGTCATAGGGCACGGCGTCCACCAACAGAAAAGAAGTCTGCTGGCAGGTTTCCTGCAGCGCACCCACAGCCTCTCCAAAAACATCCCCTGCACAGACAATCAGCCTGGCATTGTCCTCCACAGCCCGCTGTACGATCTCCTGATAACTTTCCGGCGCGTTCGGGTCAGCGTGATAGAAAGAAAAAGAAATCCCCGCCCCCAGTGCATACATCCGCACGCCGTTATAGATCGTTTCGTTGTAACCGCCATCCTCCACAGAACCGTCAGTCAAAAAAGCGATCTCTCCGCCTGTCTCACGGTAATCCCCGTAAGGGTCCTCAAACATTTTCTGCACCGACTCCCGCCAGGAAGTCATCTCCACGCCTGATCCGCCCTCATCATCCTCTTCGGTCCCCTGCTGCGTCTCCTCCGGCGTTTCATTTTCCGCTGGCGATGACGCCTCCTGCGCCGGTGTCCCGCATCCCGTCAGAAACAGAAGCAAAAACAGCCCGGCCATTCCAAGCTTACGTCTCCTCATTCCACTGTATCCGCCTTCCATAAACATTCAAATTCGCTGTGTGGGCATAGTATTCCAAATGAAACGCTCACTATTACACCTTACCACAAGTGCGGGGAATCGGCAAGGTTTCCCTACCGCCCTGCCAGCGTCTCAAACCAATAAGTCTCTACTAAATTCTACAATCATTCAAGGAGTCTTTCGCAGTATGCCCATATCAAGCATATCAAGATTACCCGCAAGCTCGGTAAGCTCCGCTTGAAGGCAGAACAGATTTGTCGCGGTGCAGGGGAAATCCAAAATCACACTTACGGCGATGACGATTGGTATCGCCGTCTCGGGAATCCCCAACTGCGTGATAAGTATTGTGATGCACACCGCAAATCCTCCCGGAACAGGCGGTGCGGCTATTGCCAATACCAACGATATGATAAACAGATTCACGAGCATAATTGCCGTGATCGACACGTGGAAGGTCTCCGCCATACATATTCCCATACTGAAAAACACGACTGCGGCCGCGGGCATGAACACGGATTGTCCAAGCGGCAGACCGAAGTTGATTATTTTTCTGTCGATGCCTATTTTTTCTTCGCAGGTCTCCATGTTCGTGGCGAATGCCGCGGAGGAAGATGCTGTAGTCAGCGCGATGATAAAGGTCGGCAGCAGCTTTTTCATAAACAGGATCGGCGAAATCCGATGATGTACACACACGATCACGGTATAGATGGCCATTACGACAGCGCAGCCCATAAATGTTAAAAGCACCGGCTTTAAAGTGGTAACCCCTATTCCCGCATTCTTTTTGATGATCATATTGAAAATACTTAAGAAAATAATCAGCGGAATAAACGAATTCAGGCCTTTCATGATAAATTGGACAAGATAATCCAACTGCTCCACGATCTTTGCGACAGCCGTTGTTTTATCGTTCAGCACCAGCATCGCAGCCCCGAAAACAACCGCGATAAAAACTAACTGCAAGGTGTTTCCCTCGGTAAACGGTTTGACCAGATTAGACGGAACAATATCAAGCAGCATCTGATACAGATCGGAAAAGTCAGTTCTATCGCCTATGCCCGAACTCAGGGTAAAAAACGGGACTGTCGCGAAACCGACGATCATGAGCAGCAGCGCGCTCATAAGCAAAAATCTCGAGATCATTCGTTTGCCGATCCTGCCGAATGAGGCAACGTCTCCTATGCTGTAGATCCCCCATAAAACGGAAAGAAAGATGAGCGGCCCCGCTATCGCTGACAGTAAGCCCATAAATTTCCCGGTAACCGGCTCAATAATCTTCCCGGATAATAATTCACGTGCGTTTTCGGGCAGGCGCAGGCATAACAGGCCCGCGGCGACAGCAAACAACACTGCCGCGAGAAGCCATACCACGGTCGATGCGCGCCTTTTTTTCTCGAGAGAGAGCGTAATGATATTTTCGCCGTTTTTGTATCTGTGACCTGGCGCAAGCCCCATGTTCGCCAGCATTACGCGCAGCGATTCCGGCGAATAATCATCCTCGTTCTCAGATGAGGCAAACGGCTCAAAATTTTCTCCAGCAACGGCCACCACAATCCGCAGACCCGAAAAGCGTTTTTCGCACCGTAAAACAAACTCGTTTTCCTCTCCGAAGCGGTCGCGGTAATTCAAAAGTATTTCCTCAAACATCAGCCTGAAACGCAGAACGTTTCTTTTATCGACCGAGAACAAGGCAAGCTGCTCTTCTATTTTTTCACTCGCCGCGTCAATGTTTTCAGCGGACAACCGATATTTTCCTGTGTTTTCCAATGTCAGCACCTCATATGTTTTTCTTTATCCTCAGAATATTCTTTCCCTCCCTGTACTCATAAGAGACATCGTCCATACTCTTCTTCACCATATAGATGCCCAGACCGCCTATTTCCCGCTCCTCAGCGGAAAGCGTGATGTCGGGATCAGCCTTGGCTAAGGGATCATACGGAACACCGTTATCGATAAAGGTGATCACGACGGCAAGCGGATTTTCCGTTACTTCAACGCGCACGGTCGCCGCGCCTACCTCGGGATTGTAAGCGTAATGCGCGATATTGCCGAACAGCTCGTCGATCGCTACGTCCACCTGAAGCTGCGTTTTCATCGGACAGTCAAGCTGTTCCAGCTGCTCGTCCACAAAAGCGGTCACGGCGGCAACATTTTCTATTGTCGCATCAAGTGTAAGCTCTTTCATTTCAGCCCTCCATTCTTTCCTTGTATTCCAGACAAAGCATTGTGATATCATCAAACTGCGGCGCATCTCCCACAAAGCGGTCGATATCCTCCTTTACCTTCGGAAGAAGCGCCGACGGCGGAAGCGCTGAATTTTCTGTAAGAATCGCCGTCAGCCGCTCCATACCGTACAATTCGTTATCTTTATCTGTGGCCTCGGTCACACCGTCGGTGTACTGGAATATCTTATCGCCCACATCAAGCTGCATTTGGCCGCACTTGTAGCGCATCCCTTCCATACCTGCAAGAACGAATCCCGCACGAATCTTGTAAGGCTCAAATTTTCCGTCCTTTTTGCAAATATACGGTATCTCGTGACCCGCGTTCACATATCGGAAATCGCCGCTTACAAGGTCCAGAACTCCCTCATACGCAGTGATGAACAGGCCCTCGCTGTTGGATTCGCACAAAAGCTCGTTCACCTCGGTGAAGACCTCGCCCAGATCCTTGCCCGGCTGCGTGTGATCCTTGATCAGCGTTTTCCCGATGACCATAAACAGCGCCGCAGGAACTCCCTTTCCCGAAACGTCCGCCATAACGATCGCCAAATGCCGGTCATCCACCATGAAGAAATCATAGAAATCGCCGCCCACCTCTTTGGCGGGGTTCATGGTGGCATAAATGTCTATTTCCTTTCGCTCGGGGAAAGCGGGGAAGATACTCGGCAGCATGGATTTCTGGATATTCGTCGCCACGTCAAGCTCGGCTCCTATCCGCTCCTTTTCCGCCGTGACCTTTGTGAGGTTGTTGATATAATTCTCGATGTCATTCTCCATTTTCATAAAGCTTTCCGCCAGAACCTGAATCTCGTCCCCGGTGGTTATCTCGGAAAGCTGGCTGGAAATATGATTGTTGTTTTCGACAAAAGCCCCGGCGCACTGAGCGATCTGGTTTATGGGCCGCACCACGAACCGGTAGAGATACAGCATATAGAGAAGCATGAACACAATGACAAATATCACCGTCACAAGCACGGCGTATACCAGATATTGGCGAAGCGCCGCCTGAAGCGTCACCATCGGTATTTCCACCCCCACCATAGCGAACACGTTCCCGTCCTCATCGAGAACCGGCTCTATCGCCGACGTATTGTATCCAAAATCACCGTCAGAGAAAAAATAGCTGTCCGAGCGTCTGCCGGTTAGTGCTATCTCGTTCAGGTCGTTGATATAATCAGGATTGCAGCTGATGCTGTCTCCTATCGTAAAGGACTGTTCCTCCTTGACATATCCGTCCATAATATAGCGAAAAGGCGTCCAGTTATCCTTTGTGCCGGAATACCTCATAAGCTCCTCCTGGTCGAGCACGAACAGCCCGATATCGTTGGCGCCCATTTTTTCGCGAAGGGTGCATATCTTTTCCCTCGCGTCCGCGTATTCCCCGCTGCTCCTTATGGCGTCAAGCTCTTCCTCTCCTGTCTCGCCCGCGAAAAAGGCATTTACCGCGTCGGCATATTCCTTCAGCTTCTGCTCGCCCACGTAAGACAGCGCCACCTGTGCGCACTGATACGCCGTGGTGTTATACTGCTTTTCGATCGTCTCCTTGTACTGGTGATAGCCGATGACCGAGCTTGCCGTGCATATCAGAACTCCCAGCGCCACAATGCCAAGCCCGAGCTTAAACGCCAGTCTGGATTTTTTTTCTGCAGATGTCTCCATTTTCTCCCTCCATAATCCTGTCTGCGCTCAAATATAAATGATCAGGGTATTTACGCCGAGCGCACTCAAATATTCCGTCCTGGACGCCAGGCCGCAGATCATTTTGACGCCCATATAGTCGAGGCTGCCGTCCTGCGCCTCTATCGGGTTGTAGCGTCTGCCCGCGCTGCGTATCCTTATGATGCGCTTATTCTCCCACGCCAGCACGCGCACATCCATAAATCCATCCGACGGACGGGATTTCTGGGTTATGATGGTCATAAGCTCCTCCAGCGCAAGGCTTATCACCATCGTTTCCTTCTTGGTAAAATCGTTCTGCTCACAAAAAGAGCGTATCTTTTCGCTCGCCCCGCATATCTTTTCATCGGAACACTCCACGGTAAAGGAAACAGAACTCCCGCTTCTTTCAAGGGAGTCGTCGATCAGATAAAACGGCATCAGCCGCTTTCTGCGGGCGATATAAAAACCGCCCGTCGCTATCAGCGCAAACGTAAACAGCTCAGAGCAGGGATAGAACAGCCATATTCTTTCCCCGAGACCGCGAAACACCAGCGCGAAAAACGCCACCGCCGCAAAGCTGCGGCACACTGTGACAGCGTTCGCCGCCGCCACCTGTCCGACTGCGTTGTAGGTATACGACATCACGCTGTTGACTGTGGCAAACACAAGACTCGCCGCAAGACACCTTACGGCAAAGGCACAGTCCGCGCCGCTGCCGAATAAAGCGCCTAGCTTTGCCGGAAACAGCGCCAGAAATGCCGCGAAAACAAGCGAAAGTGCCGCTCCTGCGAAAAGCTCCGTGTTCACAGTGCGCCTGACGCTTCTGGCATCCTTTTCGCCGTAAAATATCCCGGTCATCGCCGCACCCGTCTGCGGCACCCCGTTCTGGATACAGATGGAAAACTCGTTCAGATTGTTTACAATCGCGAATATCGGTACAAGTCCCACAATGCCCATAGAGCCAAGTATAAGGTTCACCACAAGAATGCGCACCGAGGAAAGAAGGTTGTTGAGCGCCATCGGGCTTCCATAGCGGAATATCGCCGTTCTGTCGGATATGCGCAGAAACTTAAGACCCGGCTGAAAGGAGCCTTTTCCCGCCCAGAGGAACGCAAAACTCATCACTGTGGCGACAGTTGTCGCGATCACACTCGCCCACGCGGCGCCCTTTATCCCGAAATCAAAGACAAACAGGAAAAGATAATCCAGCGCAATATTCAACCATGTCATGGTAAGCATCGCCGTCATCGCCTGCTTGTGTTTGCCCTCCAGCCGGAGATAGAAATACGGGATATAAAGAAGGATCTTCGTTATTCCGCCGAGAAAGGTGATTCTCAGATACAGATACACATACCCGCAGGAGCGCTCCGTCGCGAGCATATTCGCGATATTCCCCGAGAAAGCGAATCCCAGAAGGCAGAAAACGCCGCCCACAAGCAGCGAGTCGAGAAGCGCGCCCTGAAAGATCCGCTTCCCTTCCGCAGAGTCGTCCGCGCCGATGGCGTGCGACGAAAGGAACGACGCGCCTGACGCGTACAGCGAGCCTATCGTGCATAAAAGCAAATACACCGGGAGACACTGATTCACGCTTTCCAGCCCTGTGTCGCCAAGCTTTCTGCCGATAAAAACACTGTCAAAAAAAACGTTCACCGTACCGCCGAGCACGGCGATTATATTCGGGAAAAGCGCCCGGTAATACAGTCTGGCGATAAAATTTCTGTTTTCAGTCATTGTCCATGCGCAGCAGAGCATTCGTCTGCGTCTCCTTCAAAAAGGTGTGATGCTTGCTGTGTCCCTCTCCGAACACCTTGTTTATGCTTCCCGAAGGGCAGACCCTGACGGAAAGCTCCCGCAGCATTCCCTGCCTGCGGATATCGGTATAATCCGCCGACGCCTGACCAAACATCCCGTCAAGCACGCTTCCCGAATCGGCGGGGACATCTCCCATCGTTTCCAGAAACACCCAGTACCTGCTGGGGAGAGACTGTTCCACGCCGACCGCGAAATCGGAAAGGACAATATGCCGTTCATTCGCCCAGGCCGTAAGGATGTTCTCCACAAGCTGAACGTTCAGCTTTTCCCCCGCGATGTTCATCGTCTGTTTTCTGCCGTGCACCTCAAACAACGGGCCATATTTGCTGACATCCAGTATCTTTATCATGTCGCCGGTGCGGTAGCGGTAAAGCCCGCCGAAAGTGGTGATGACCGGCTCGTAATATCCGCCAGCCTCAACTTCCTCAAACTGCGTAAATGACCCGTCCTCCGTCATAAACTCATAATACGCATTGAACGGAAGGAACATATATTCCGCCCTTTCGGGACGCGGCGCTATGCCCATCATGCACTCTGACGAGGAGTAGGTTTCATACACCAGCGGGATATTTCCGCGGTAGCGGGAAAGGGCTTTTGTCTGAAACTCCATACTTTTTCCGCCTATCCCGCTGATAAACCTGAGGTTTTTATAAAGCCGCGGAAGGATCGGCGTATCGAAGCCCTCAGAAAGGACGTTTTCCGCATCATCCAATATGGAAGCGTCCGGAAGACAGGCGAGAAGCCTCCGCTTTACCTCGTCGCCTAAAGCGGCATCGACGTGCTTCGCCCTCATATCGGCAAGAACGGCGCGCCAGTTTTCCTCAAGATAGCGCGTAACAAGCAGAACGTCGTACAAAAAAATGGACTGAATCGAAACAATATCCAGGCTGCACAGCATAAGCCACGCCTTGACATAAAAAACATCAGTGATGTCGTCCGCAAACAAAAGCCGCTCCCCGCCGACAAAAGACGACGGGTCAAGATCACCGCGCTCCTTGTATGTCCTGTAGCACGCTTCGGACAGGAGTATATTTCGGTTGTCCTTCACGCGAAATACCCCCGTGTGTAAGTGGGGGCCTTCTCTTCCGTCGAAGTGATGGTACAGCATATTGTATACGTGGCTGCCGTATCGGCTAAGCGCCTCCTCCGTCAGCGGGAACACCTTTCGCTCGCCGGTGCTTCCGGATGTGGCGACGGTATAACGCGTAGGATACGCCGTATAGCGGAGCGGTTCGCACAGCCCGTTGTAATCTTCATATACCGTGAGCGGAACGCGCCGCGCGTATTTTTCCGGGGAATCTATCCCGCTAAAACCCATTTCCCGGCCATAGTCAGTGTCTTTATTGTCCCGCAGGATGATCTTAAGGTTTTCCCTGTTGATCTGCGCCGCTCGTTCAAAATCCTGAAACAGATCAGATAACTTTTTCTTTTCCGTCATTTCCTGTAAATGTTCTCCTTTTTTCCGTCACTCGATCGTCAGAATATCCGAAAAGCCCGTCACCTCGAACACCTCAGAAATAACCTCGTTGACGTTGCGGATGATCATTTTCCCCTGCTTGTTCATCGTCTTCTGCACCGCCAGCAGAACGCGAAGCCCCGCCGAGGAAAGGTATTCCAGATTGGCGAAATCCAGTATCAGCTCGGTGTTGTCGGCTATGCTCTGGTTAAATTCCGCTTCCAGCTGCGGAGCGGTCGTGGTGTCAAGTCTGCCCTCCAGAGCAATGTTGAGCGTTTTTCCTTCTGTGTTTTTTGTGATGTTCATAATGTTTTCCCTCCATAAAATTATTGACTGTCTGCTTTTGCTACATAGATCGTAACGATATTCATACGGTAAACGTAGCAGTAATCAATTCGCTCGGCGAATTTCTGCGCCATTTTTATGCCAATCTTTGAAAAATCCTCATCGTCGTATTCAAAATCAAGCGGATTGTACTGCCTCGCGGCATTTCTGATAACGATGCGGAACGCATCGGGGTCGGAAAACAGCTTCACGTCCGTAAACGCGCCGTCGCGCTTTATCTTTTCCTCCGTGATCTGACTGTGCGCGACAAAGTCCGCCATCAGCTCCTCAAGGCACAGGGCTGTCAGGTACGCTGTCCGTTTCGTGCCGTATTCCTTCAGCATAAAGCTGTGTATTTTCTCGGAAATTCCCGTTGTCCCGATGTTGTCATAGCTGATGCTGATATCGAACATTGGCACTGCGGTCTCGACCTTATCGTTAAATTTCAGGATATCATCGGCGGTTATTTTCGGCGTTTTTTTGCTGATCACGTGCAGCAGATACGCCAGTATAAAAAAGACAAGCGCGTTTCCGCCCTGCGCGATCCACAATCCCGTATATCCCAGATGTGGCAGCAGGACCGCAAGCATGACAGGATAGATCAGCGAATCGGGGAGTATCGAAATCATCAGGGAGTGTTTAAATCGCTCGGTTGCTTCGTAAAAATGCCCGAGCGTTCCCGCGCAGATCCGAACCGGCGTAAAGGCCAGCAGCAGGTATATACCCTGACGGACAAGCAGCTCCGCGTTTTCGATGTCCGCCGCGTTTCTCATATACATCATTAACAGGAGAGGCAGCGCAGCAATACACACGACCGCCCACACCGCCGTGGAAATGATGCCGATGATAAGGCTGCTTCCTATCGTCTTTTTCAAGCCCTGTTTGTCCCGTGCGCCGTAAAACAGACCGAACAGCGGCCCCGTCGCGACGCCTGTCGCCATAATCGGCACGGAAATGACGCCAAAAATGCTTTATACTACCGATTGGATTGCCAGACCCGCCACACCGAGATTGGCAACGATCAGGTTGTTGACGATACCCGCGACCGCGCTGTCAATCAGGGAATCTGTCGTGCTGGGAAGCCCGTGGACCATCACCTCTAAAAGCTCCTTTGCACGGTAACGGTAAAGCTTCAGGCGCAGCGGGATATGACTCTGGCGGATGATCAGCCAGCCCACCCCCACATTCAAAACGCAGGATACGGCACTTCCCAGTCCAAGACTTCCCACCCCCAGGGAAGTTGTCTTGATAAAAACAATCGAAAAAATCACGTTCGTCACAATACCCGTTATCGACTCCGCCAGATATTTCCACGCATGGCCGTAGGTGTTGCACACAGAGCCTACCATTCTGTTAATACCGTTTAACGGCACCATCAGCGCGTAACAGCGAAGATAAGCCGCCGCATACTCCGCAAGCTCGGGTGTTCTCGCGCCGAAGAGCGTAACAAGCGGATCGGCGAACAGTTCGATAACCACTACAAATACGATACCGAGAACGAACGGCCCTGTCATTCCCAGCGAAAACATACGGTTCGCCGCTTCCTTATCCCCTCTGCCGAGAGCCGTCGTCAAAAGAAGATTCGCGCCGCCCGCGATCACGTTGGTAAACGCCATAGAAAGCATAATGACAGGCATCGCCGTACCGATCGCCGCTATGTGTACAGGCGTAAAGAAAATACCGGCGAGCGTGATGTCCACCATAAACAGAAACATCATCAGAAAAGAGGTGACAAAGGTCGCCGGAAGCATATTCAGAATCGATTTTCGCACCAGCACATTATCGCGCGTTAAGATTATATCCCTATTGTTTTTCAAAATAATTTTCTCCTTTGAAATCATTCGTTTCATTCTTTTTTCTGTTCCTGCCTCTTTCCACCCGGAAAGGATGCGGTAGAAAGCATAACATCCAGAACAAACATCCCGTCCTTCGTGTAACAGAACACGTCCCCCAAAAGCCGCTCCGCTGCCTCTTTGACCGTGGCAAGACCATAGCCGTGTCCGCCGCCCTCCTTGTCCGTTACAGGAAACGTCCCCTTTTCCACATACAGGCTGTCCCGGCAGGTATTCTTGATCCGTATCAGCAGGTATTCCCTGTTATACTTCATGAAAACAGCTGCCTCCCGTTTCCCTTCCTCCAGCTCCTTCAAGGCATCGCAGGCATTTTCCAGCCCATTGGAGAGAATCTGGCACAGTTCCATGTAGGGCAGCTCTTCCTGCCCGATCTGGATGTCATGGTGGAATACCACACCTATTTTCTCGAATTTTCCTGCGTAGTAGACAAACACCGCATTGATGTACGGGTTGGGACAGTAGGATTTTAACGGCGCGTCGTTCTGTGCCTCCATGCCTTTTAAGTAGGCCAGCGCTTCCTCAACCTTCCCCTCCGCCAGCAGGCCGGAAAGGGTAGCGGTATATCCCTTCATGTCGTGTTTCATCTTTCGGATGCGCTGCTGGTCCTCCAACCGTGCCTCCAGCGAGTTCTTCTGCTCCAGCAGCATCCTCTCGGCCTGCTGTTTGCGGAAAAACAGAAGCTGCCTGTACATCGCGGCAAGGATCGTGGCGTAAGTCATGGGCATCAGCGCCAGCACGAACAGAAATGCCAAAAGCTCCTGTGGGCGTTTCGTGACGATCACGGGATAATTTGCCATGACCGCAAGCAGCAGATAATACAGCCCCGTCATGCCCGCAAACAGTCCCTAGCCCCGTGCCGCCGACTCCTGTAATTCCCGATAGGGGTTCCTCAGGAACCGCGCCGCCGCCCACTCGAGCAGCGGGAACAGCACAAGCCGCCCAATGAACATGAGGATATATTTTTCCCCGCCAAAATAGAAATCCGCAAGGTTCGTTACCACAATGATCCAGTAGGATACCGTATCCGCCAGACAGAAAGTAAACAAAAACTGCCCCTTCCTGTCCCCGGACATAAACCAGAAAAAGACAAAGCCCGGGAGCGTACAGGTCAGAAGGAACACTTTCCCCATAAACTCTGTTCCATACAGTGCCAGTCCCGCCACATTGAGCACCACTACCGGCGTCATAAATATCCCTGTCAGGATAATCGTCTTTTTCCTCGGATAGCGGGAGCGGTACAGCAGGATAAACAGGATCAGGATATGGAACAGCGACCACAGCACAGATAAATCCCTCAGTATTGTCATGCCCATTCCATCCCCTCAAACAACAGTTCCTGATACCTTTCCCTGATTTTCTTATAGTAGCGTCTGGACACGGGAACCTTCTGCCCGTCCGCCGCAAGCACGAGCTCCATGCCTGAAAGCCCCCGGACATGGTACATGTTTACGATAAAGCTCTGGTGGCAGCGCAAAAAAGCATCGCCACAAATCTGCCGCTCCAGATCATCCAGCTTCCCGGCGCTCTGCTGTACCCTGCCGTCCGCGCAGCAGATGGAAAGGACGTGTTCCCTGCTGCTGATATACAGAATTTCCCCATAAGGTATGGTTCCCGATGCGCGCCGCCATGAATACCGGAGCGTTTTCTCCCTATCCGTGTTTCTGATAAAGATTTTCTCAACTTTATCCAACAGAAGCCGTATTGCTTCCCTGCCGACAGGCTTAATCAGGTACTGGACGGCGTACAGGTCGTATGCCTCTCTGTAAAAATCATCGCTTGTTGATACAAAGCATAAAACGGCTGCCTCGTCCACTTCTCTGAGCGCCGCCGCCAGCTCCAGCCCGCTTAAAGAGTTTTCCATAAATATATCCAACAGGTACAGGTCGTAACGCATCCCGGACCGCCTGACGTCCGCAAGCAGGCTTTCCGCATTGTCATACAGCTTTACCTCCTGCCCTTCCAGCAGGTCTCGGATGGCGCAGGCATCCCGGTGGCTGTCATCGCAGACAGCAATCCTCACAGGGCATCGCTCCCTTCTTTTCAGACTGTTATCTTCCATTTGCAGTACACCGAATCATATCCATTTTTATCAGAAGTCAATTGCTCCGATGAGAGACTTTGCATTGGGAAGAATCTGCTCACGGGCTCTATTCACAATACCCTCACAGAACTTGGGATCCTGATTCTTATTAACTGCTGGAGAAATTGCGTATTTTATGCCTGCATATCCCATGATCACTTTTTTGGTCTTTTCAAGCTCTTCCTCGCTTCTCCCCTGAAAGTTCGCTTTTATCATATTGTTGAAAAGCTTCTCCATGATATCCGGCTCAACGCCAAACAGCTGCTTGGTATATGCCTTTGCAAGAATATGCGTAAGCGCAATGCCCGCATAATCGAATATGGAATGTCCGTATGTAAGGTCTGCCATATCAATAAACAAAAGCTTCCCGTCCTGCAGCATTATATTTTTCGGATGAATATCTCCATGAACAAACTTGTTGCTGTCGGGAATGCTGTTGATGACCTCATGAAGAACTGCGATCTCATCGGGAGTATATGTACCTGCAAGATCGTCTATCCACTTGTTATAAAGATGTTTTATATTGCCGAAAATAGATGTATCGGCTTCGATTTCATGGAGTGTTTTTACCAGAGCGGAATACTTTTCGGAATACTCGTCCAATTTTTCGGAATCGGCACATATTGCATTTGAAAGCGTATCTGCATTGATCAGTTCGAAAACAACACCATAGCAATCGCCGCATTTTACAATATCATATGAAATAGCTGTGGGAATGCCGTAAACAAACGCTTTCTTCGAATAGGATACTTCACGTTCTATCTCATCAAACGGCTCATTCTCACCATACAGCTTTACGATCGTATCGCCGTCAAGACGGTAAACCGTGCCGTGACCGCCCTTGCCGATCATTTCGCAGCCCTCAACGGAAACCTCACGGAATGCCTTTTTTACATCAATTAAATTGGTAAAGCCTGTCATATCCAAAATATCGTACACTTCCAGAGAGGCGTTGATTATGATTGAATCGTCAACAGTCTTCTTAAGCTTAAGAACGACCCTCAGACCGGCACTGGAAATATATTTCAGCTTTTGGGCATCAATAATAACCTTTGCGGGTTTGTACTCATCAACAAACGCAAAAATTTCCTTTTCGACCTCTGCCGCATTGGAGGTGTCAACTTTGCCCTCAGGCTTAACAGTAAGTGTGTCATTGCTAAACAATCTTTCCATAATTCATCCCTTTCCTTTAGTATATTATTCAAGATACATATCTCTCAGTTCTGCGATTTTCTCATCGGATACGCCAAGCTGATTTGTAATATAATCTTGTATGGAACCATATTCTGATTTTACCGCATCAAACGCAGCTGTCAGATATTCACCCTTAACGCCTGCCATTGCCTGCGCTTCCTTTATGACCATATCATCACAGCCTCTGTTTTTGAGTTCGTTCTCGAGATATACAATACTGTCCCTGTAGACCTCGTTGGACATAAGAAAATCCTGCATAATAACGTCCTCGTCTACACCGAGAGCATAGAGCACAAGCGCCGCAGCAAGGCCCGTTCTGTCCTTTCCATAAGTACAATGCCACAAAACGGCTCCGTCCCTGTTTTTCAGCAGAATATCAAAAAACCGTGCATACCCCTTCTGACCCGCTTCGCTGAGAAGTATCAGCGTATAAAGCAATGGAAGATAACCTGTTTTTGCGTACTCAATTGATTTCTGCAGAGAGTCATCTCCCGCTTCCCCGATCTTCTTCATCATCTCAAGTATTTTCGGATCGGTCATATCCAGCTCATATACGCTTATCGCAATATTTTCCGCCCCCGGGATATCCTTGTCTGCAGTTCTTTCTCTTTCATAATCCATACGGAAATCAACAACATACTTCACATGATACTCTTCCGCCAGCTTTTGGGCCGTTTCATCTGAGATGCCATCAATCCCTGCCGTTCTGATCAGGACATTGTCCTTCACCCTTTTTCCGTCTGCTCCGGGATAACCGCCCAGTTGTCTCGCGTTTTCAATATCATTGCCCAGAAACTTTTCTTCTTTCATATTCTCCATCTTCTGCATTTTTTCATGCACTAAATTAAAGATATACCAATAATATTGTATCATACATTTTTCGACCCTGATATGTTAATTTTGTATCCTAAGTCGTCAATTTTGTATGGAAACATGTTTTTATGGAAATCTAGCAGGCGTAGCAATTTCCTATAAAGTAAAAAAAGAGCCCCGCGCTAATCAGCGCGAAAGCTCCACTCGTCAGAACAGTTCCTTCTACAGCCTCGCCAGCGTCTCAAACGTCCCGTTTATATTGATCCGCCCATATCCCCAGCGTCTGTCGGGATAACGGATATTGCCCGGCCGGTCCGCCCCCTGGATCAGATAACTCTTCGTCCCCCGGCTGTCCACGGCGAAGGCATTTCCGTCAACCACGGCCCACTCCAGAAACTGGGCCACACAACCTGCCGCCAGCGCCGCCGCCATGCAGGAGCCGTCCGTCGTTCCAAGCGCCGTATGCACCCCCACCCCCGGAGCGGCAAGATCCGGCTTAATGCTGCCGTTTCTGGTATAGCCCCTGCCGGAGGGCGCATACCAACTGTCCGTGTAACTGTCATAGGTGGAAATGCTGATCACCTGCGAAGCGTTGGCCGGTTCCGTCAATGTGACATCCGGGCTTGGCTGTAAAAAGGTAACATCCTGCTCCAAAAACGCCTCTATGGGCAGCCACATATGATACCGCCCGTCCCCGCTTGGTTTCCGCGCGGAAGCCGTCAGCGTCACCGTCCAGATGCCCGGCGTCGGGTCCTCAAAACGCAAAAAAATCAGCGGATCTCCGGCATCCTTCTCCACCAGGACAATACTGACCTGTATCCGCGTTCTCTCAAAAATAAAAGAAACGTTTCTGTCTATCCCGTTCCGAAAGTCAATGACTGGCGACACCTCGCCTCCCGGCGAGCGTATGGAAACGGCATACACATCGGGCAGCCCACCCCAGATTTCCGCACAAAATCCCCGCATCCGCCCTGCAACACGGATCTCCACATTGCTCGGCATGAAATTTTCATAGTGGTGTTCCTTATCCCCCTCGTTGCCGCATCCCACCACGACAGCCCTGCTCCTCCGGCCCGCCACAATGTTTAAGTAGGAATCCAAAGCGGAAGTACCATCGTGACTGCCCATATTCGTGCCAAGTCCGATTACAATGACTACGGGTCTGCTGAATGCCACAGCCATCTGCTGCAGGTACTTTACCGCCTCCATAATATCGTTTTCCTCGAAAGCCTCCGCCCGTTCGTCGATGAGGTAATAATCGCGCAGATAAGCTTTCGCACCTTTCAGTTTGACCACCGCGATATCCGCAAGGGGTGCCGCCCCCCGAAACGTCAGGCCCTGATTCAAAAGACTCCCTGCCGCCGCTGAGGCCACCCTTGTACCGTGTCCGTTTGTGTCAACGCTGGGTACCACTGTCTCCGGCTCCGCCGCCGCAAGCGCCCTGTCAATGTCCCCCCGACGGTACTCCGTACCGTACGCAAAGCCCTCCGGCGGCTCTCCTGTCTGTATCGTCTGGTCCCAGATAGAAAGAATGCGGGTGCTCCCGTCCTCCCGCCTGAACACCTCGTCCTGATAGCGGATTCCGGTGTCAATGAATCCCATGATAACGCCGCTCCCCTGCAGGGCGAGCGGCGGATTCTGCACCCGGACGTTTCCCATCGCAACCAGAGGCGACGCATCAAAGGTTCTTCCCTCCGCCTGCATCAGCCCGTACAGCTTCGGTATAGTGGAATAGCCGTAATAGCCAATAGATACCGGCCGTACCTGACTGCGTCTCACATGCGCCACACCGAATCCGGCGTCAATTTCCCGATAGCAGAATTCTACATCAGCCCCTTCCAGAATCTCCTCAATCACGTCATAATCGACAATAATATCCAAAAAATCATCCGACAAAATCATTTCCCGACAGGTCAAATTCGCGCATCCTTTCCACCCACTGCTCCTTACACTATCTTATGCAGGGATGGCCTGTCCTGACATTCTACGACCCGTTCGCCGGCTGCTGTATCACGTTCAGACGGTCCGGGTGCTCCGCACTCCTGCTGCGGATGTCAATAATCGGCCCGCCGTTTCCTTCAATGTACTCCCTGGTGATGGTCACCCGGCCAATGTTGTCATCCTTTGGCACCTCATACATGATGTCCAGCATAAATTCTTCGATAATGGCCCGAAGCGCCCTTGCTCCCGTCTCCTTCTCCATCGCCTTATCAGCGATTGCCTCAAGTGCCCCCTCATCAAACAAAAGTTCCACCTCATCCAGTTCCAGAAGCTTCTGGTACTGCTTCAAAATCGCATTCCTCGGCTCCTTGAGGATCTGCACCATCATCTCGCGGCTTAACCCTTCCAGCGTAAAGATCACGGGCAGACGGCCTATAAACTCGGGAATCATGCCGAATTTCCTGATATCTTCCACCGTCACCCTGCTTAAAATATTTTTCTCCTTATCGTACTTATCTTTCAGCTCCGCACTGTAGCCGATGGAAGTCTTCCTGTTCAGTCTCTGCTTGATGATCTCGTCCAGATCCGGGAAAGCACCGCCGCAGATGAAGAGGATATTTCTGGTATTGACCGTCGCAAGCGGCACCATAGCATTCTTGGAATTTGCACCCACAGGCACCTCCACCTCCGCACCCTCCAGAAGCTTTAACATTCCCTGCTGTACGGACTCGCCACTCACGTCACGGGAATTGGTGTTCTTTTTCTTGGCAATCTTATCAATCTCGTCAATAAAGATAATGCCCCGCTCGGCCCGCTCCACGTCATTGTCCGCCGCCGCCAGAAGCTTCGAGACCACGCTCTCGATATCGTCACCAATATAGCCTGCCTCCGTCAGCGAAGTGGCGTCCGCAATCGCAAGCGGCACATCCAGAAGTTTCGCCAGCGTCTTCACCAGATAGGTCTTGCCGCAGCCCGTAGGGCCGATCATGAGCATGTTGGATTTCTCGATCTCGATTTCGTCCATAGTGCCGGTAGCCACTCTCTTATAATGGTTGTAAACCGCCACAGACATCACCTTCTTGGCGTGTTCCTGCCCCACCACATACTCATCCAGCTTCTGTTTGATCTTATGGGGCGGCATAATATCCCGGATGTCAATTTCCGCTGCCGCTTTCTTCTTTTTCTTCGGCTTCTGCTTGTTGGGAATACCGCCATCCCCTTTCAGATCCGCCAGATTGACGAAGCTGATGTTCGGAAAGCCCTTTCCGTTAAAATCACCCATATTTGGATTATTCAAAAGCCCCTGATAGTCAAACTGGCTGACCGTATCCATCGTCTTATGCATACAGTCGTCGCAGACGCAGATATGGTTGGGGAGCCGGAACATCTTTCCCGCCTTGCTCTCCGGCCTGCGGCAGATAAAGCAGACATCCTCGTAATCGCTGCCGGAGTCGTCTCCCTTTTTATCCTCTGTCCCGGAGCCACTCTTCTCTAACTCCGTCTCTTCGTATTTATCGTCTCTGTGATCGTCCATACTTTCCTCCATAATCCCACAGTCATTGGCCTGCCAAAGAAAATTTACTCATTAAATAAGTCCGAATGCGTACCTGTTCTGTAAAGTAAAAGCCGGTCATTTGCACAGCTTAAAGTCTTTTTTAAACTGCCCGGTAGGCGTAATTTCCAACATATTTATGCCTCCAGATCCGCAAAAAGAGCCGTTGAGTCAGCATATCTTTGTCCGCTTCCAGCCGCCAGCATTTGATCGCCCTCCTCAAATGCCGCTACCGTATCTTTATTTGGCACTTCTCTATCCACAATCATCAGACCCTGTATATATACTATAATATATGCAATCTTATTATCTGGTACAGCATCCAATAATTGATACATTCTCTCTCTTTCACTTATATCAGAACCTCGCTTTACTGTTTCAGATAATTATAACCAAAAGTCATAGATTCATCAAGTACCCTGATTGTGCAGTCAAAAATCCCCGGCCGCCGTATCCTTCGATATCGTCCCGCCGGGGATATTCATCTCATTACATTCCCGCTGATTATTCGCTCACTTTATTGCCCAGCGTAAGCTGTTTTGTAATCTCCTCATATCCGGCAACCGTCATGGTCATCACCTTGACCTCTACCTGGTCGCCCTTAGCATAAAATTCCAGCTCCTTCTGCAGCTCATCCATAGATGTGATCTTATCGCCGCCAAATTCTGTGATGATATCGCCCTGTTTAAGACCTGCCGCCGCTGCCGCCGTGTCGGGATAAACCTGTGCGATATACACGCCCTCCGGCATACCGTATGCCTGGGAAACATCCTGGGTAACGCTGATACCGGAAATGCCAAGATACCCTCTCTCCTCCTCGGCTACCTTGCTCTTGGTCTCCTTGAGCATCAGCTCCGCAATGATAGGGCTGGCCGAAGAAATGGGAATCGCATAACCCATGCCTTCCACCACGCTGCCGCCGATCTTGTTGGAGTTGATACCGATTACCTCACCCTTTATATTCAGAAGCGCGCCGCCCGAGTTGCCGGGATTGATGGCCGCATCCGTCTGGATAAAGGTGCCTTCCACATTGTCCCCGCCGTAACCGTTGCCCGCGGACAGGCTGATGCTTCTGTCAAGCGCACTGATCACGCCTGTGGTGACAGACTGGCCATAGCCTAAAGAGTTACCGATCGCAATGGCGGGTTCTCCCACCACCAGGGCATCGGAATCACCCAGCGTAGCCACTTCTATCGCCCCCAAAGTAGAATCTGACAGCTCTGTCACCGGTACCGCAATGACCGCCAGATCCATCTTGGAATCCTGTCCCTTGATAAAGGCCTCCGCCTCGCTGTCATCATTAAACTGCACCGTCAGCTTATCGGTGTCCGCCACCACATGATGGTTGGTCACAATCAGAAGCTCCGAATCATTCAGCCCAACGATGATGCCGGAACCGCTGGCATCCGCTTCGCTGTCCATAGACTGCCCGAACCATGACATGGTCTCCGTATAATGGTTATTCACCGCAACGATGGAGGGCATCACCTTCTCCACCACGTCCGTCACATCAGTGACCACCGTCGACGTTACCGTACCGTCCGGCCGCCTGACCTGAACGTCATCGACCGCAGGCGTCTCCTGCGTCCCGGTATCCGCCGCCTCCGCCACCGGGGAGACTTCCGTCTCCTTCGGAGCAGCGCTTTCTTTATTCGTCATCCCCGTGATAGCCTCCACGGCATATAACCCGAGTCCTGCAAAAAGCCCAAAGAACAATCCCAGAGAAACCGCCACAAGGGCTTTCTTAAAATAGCCGCCCCCCTGCTTTTTCACCTTCGGCTTCTTTTCCTTCTTCTGCTCCATCTGCGCATAGCTGTTCGGATAGGTGCTGCCGTAGTGGTAGCTCCCCGCGTTTCCCTGATAGGCACCGCTGTTTCCCTGATATGTGCCACTGTTCGCATACGGATTTTGTCCTGCGTTTGTCCCGTATGTGCTGCCGCCCGTCTGGCTGCCCGTATTCTGGTAGGATCTGTAAGCGATCCCCCTCTGCTCAGACTCACCGCCTGTCTGAAGCCCGTTCTGTGCCGAACCCGTATGATTGGAATAATCATTTGGATAATTGTTATTGTCGTACATAATCTCGCTCCCTTTCATAAATCGCGGACCCAAATCCGCCTGTTTATTTCCCCTCGCTGATTATGTCCCTAGTATATCTGTCATTTGTGTTCATTTTGTGTTTATTTTAGGAAGAAAATGTGATTTATTCCACCAGCTCAGCCAGAGTGTTATCAGACAGATAAATCATGCTCGCATGAATTTAGCTGTCTGATAACACTCTGAGGGAGCGCCTTTTTATAAGCAAAAGAAGCTGCGTAGCAGCGGAAAGCGCTGAAAGCGCGGTTTTGCGAATGGCGCGGGCTGAGCGTTACTCCACCGTCACCGACTTCGCCAGGTTCCTCGGCTTATCCACATCGCATCCCTTCCCCACAGCCACATAATACCCGAAAAGCTGCAACGGTATGATCGCCAGCGAATTGGCAAAATATGGGTTCGTCTCCGGAATATAGATCACATAGTCCGCCGCCTTCTCGATTTCCTTGTTCTCCTCACAGGTTACCGCCAGCACAAAGGCGCCTCTCGCCTTTACTTCCACCATGTTGCTGATCGTCTTCGCGTAGAGATCAGGCTGGGTGGACACCGCCGCCACCAGCGTGCCCTCCTCGATCAGGGAGATGGTGCCGTGTTTCAGTTCGCCCGCCGCGTATGCCTCCGAATGGATATAGGAAATCTCCTTCAATTTCAACGATCCCTCCAGGGAAATCGCATAGTCAATCCCCCTGCCTATAAAGAACACATCCTTCGCGCCGATGTAACGGTTCGCAAACCTCTGGATCCTGTTCTTATTGTTCAGAAGGAGCTCAATCTGATCCGGCAGGCAGCGCAGGTCGCCCAAAAGCGACTCATATGCCGCATCGTCTATTTTGCCTCTCACCCTGCCAAACTTGATCGCCAGCAGATAAAGCGCAATCAGCTGGGCGCTGTAAGCCTTGGTGGTAGCCACCGCAATCTCCGGACCGGCCCAGGTGTACATCACCTTGTCCGCCTCCCTGGCGATAGAACTTCCCACCACATTTACGATGCCAAGCACCTGAAATCCTCTCTTTTTGGATTCTCTGAGCGCCGCAAGGGTATCCGCCGTCTCCCCCGACTGGCTGATCACCACCACCATAGCGCCCTCCTCTAGGATCGGGTCGCGGTAACGGAACTCAGAAGCCAGGTCCACCTCCACCGGGATGCGCGCCAGCCCCTCGATCACGTATTTCCCCGTAACGCCCGCATGATAGGCGGAACCGCAGGCCACGATATGAATCTTGTTTACCGCCCGCAGCTCGTCATCGCTCATATTCAGCTCCTCGATGACAATCTCATTGTCCTTGATGCGGGGCAGAAGTGTATCTGTCACAGTCTTGGGCTGCTCATACATCTCCTTTAGCATGAAATGTTCATAGCCCGCCTTCTCGGCTGCGCTGGCATCCCACTCAATATAGACCGGCTCCTTCTTCGTCTCCTCCTCATCCACCGTATAAAAATGCATGTGGTCCGCCCGCAGGCGCACTACCTCCTGATTGTCCACATAATATACCTTTCTGGTATATTTGAGTATTGCCGGCACGTCCGAGGCAATAAAGCAGCCGTCGTCATTCTGCCCTACAATCAGCGGCGAATCCTTTCTTGCCGCGAAAATCTGGTCGGGGCAGTCCGCAAAGAGAATGCCAAGCGCATAGGAGCCTTCCACACGGTGCAGCACCTTTGTGACCGCCTCAAGAGGATTGCCTTTATAATAGTAATCCAAAAGATGCGCCAGAACCTCCGTGTCCGTCTCCGATATAAAATGATAACCGCGGTCCGTCAGCATCTTACGGAGCTGTAAATAATTCTCAATAATACCGTTATGTACCACGGTAATCGTCTCCGCCTCATTGAAATGGGGGTGCGCGTTGATGTCACTCGGTACGCCGTGTGTCGCCCAGCGCGTATGGCCGATGCCGCAGAAGCCCGGCATAGTCTCCCCGCCCCTGGTCATGTTCTCCAAAATCTTAAGCCGGCCCACCGATTTCGTGATATTGATCTTTCCTTCCCCGTCGTAGACAGCCATACCCGCCGAGTCATACCCACGGTATTCCAGTTTGGACAGGCCGTCCAAAATGATAGGCGCCGCCTGCTTCGTTCCGATATAACCTACAATTCCGCACATTTCACCTTACCTCCAATACTCCTTGTTAGAAGAAAACGCCACGACCAGCCGCACCGGCAGCCGCCGGTACTGTTTCCCCAGCCGATATCCCATGTACTTAAATCCGCTCTGTATAATAACGCCCGGTATTTTACTGTGCATTCCTTTCTTTTTCAGATGCTCCACTGTACCCTTCACCAGCCGGATTCCCTCCGACTCCGACGGGTAAGCCGCGAACACCTCTGGGTGATCCGCCTGGGAAACCCCCAGATCAAAGTTCCGGCAAAACTGCTGTCTGTATGTGTAATTGTGGGAATGGTACACCCGCGCATCGGCCGCGTAGGCAATCCCATAGCCCGCTTCCACCGCCTTTGCGGCGTAGAGCATATCCTCATTAAATATAGCCCGGTTCACAAAACCGCCCAGCTCGTCAAAAACGTCTCTTCTGTAGGCCGCACAGACATTGGAACAGAAAAAAGTTTTGACACCCAGCGTCGGGAGATCAGCCTTCGTCTTTACGCAGGACTCCGCTGGATAATTAAACTGTCTCGTAAACCGCTCTGCCTCACTGCTGCCCCTGCCCGGAAGCTGTCTGGCATAGGCTGCCGCCACCTTTTCCCCGCGCAGGCTCTCCAAAAGCCGCTCTACCAGATACTCGTCGGCGGGCATGGCGTCCTGCGTCATCATAAGAAACACATCGGCATCCGAGAGCTTCACACCCTGATTCCTCGTCCTTCCGTGGTCAAACTCTCTCTTCGACAGATGCTTCACTGTTATATTATGATGTTCTCTTTCCAGTGTAGTACCGTAAAGCAGCCTGTCCAGATATTTCTGCTCCGTATTCATAAGGATAATACGGCTTACAGGAACTGTCTGCGCCTGCAGCTTCTCTATCATCGTCAAAAACCCGCGATCAGGCTTGTAGACGGGAATAATCACGTCCACCGTCTCCACACATTTATCCTCCTGTTCTGATAGGTATACGCATAAGAAGGGGCTTGTGAGACAAGCCCCTTCGCTTTTTACTTCAAATATCCGTTTGTTTCCTCGTAGATCTTTTCACTGCACTGCTTTACCGTCTCGGACGGCTCGTAATTGTCCGTGTCAAACAGGAACTTATGCAGCCACTTGACATTCTCCTCCAGGCTGGTGGGAATAACGCAGGAGCCCTTCGACCCGATCGTGCCAGTCGCCCGCATATTCTCCTGCGGGAATCCGTCGGTATCCGAGATATAGTAGGTTCCCACATCACTCAGCATGTCCACGATCTCGGACAGATCAAGGGAAGTATATACCTCTTCAAATACAGAGTTAGCCGTCTCGGTCAGCGTCGGCAGCGATGCCTTCTTAGCCTGGTCAGCAACTGCAGACAATACCTCTCTCTGTCTCTCGGCACGCTTGAAATCATCCCCAGCCGTATAGCGGATACGGCAGTAACCCGTGGCCTGCAGACCGTCCAGCCGCTGATATCCCGTCTCTGTCACCGGCGTGTACTCTCTCTTTAAGTCTTCCGCAATGCAGAGCTGATAGTTATTTAGGTGACTGATCTCCGACTCATCCACGTCGATATCCACGCCGCCCAGCGCGTCGATGGCATCGGTCAGTCCAGCAAAGCCCACTGTCACGAAATCCGTGATATTCATGTCCAGATTCATGTTTAACATGTTGATTGCCTGCTCCGGACCGCCCTTCGCATAGGCCGCATTACATTTATTGTACGAATCGTTGCTCAGGTTCAGGTAAGTGTCACGGTATACAGAAACCAGTTTACACTCTCCTGTATCCTGATTGATGGAGGCGATCATGATCGTATCGCTTCTGGTATTCTTCGTCAGCGCGCCGGTAGTGGAATCCACGCCGAACAGGGCAATGTTCCGATAGCCCTTCATCGTCGTCTCCTGCGCCTCCTGCACCGTCTCGTTGATGATGATATCCTTCTCCTTCAGCTCCACCTTGCCGCTGCCCGTCCCGGATAGAACGGCGTAGAGCACCATCACCGCAATCAGCAGAATAATGATCTCTACAATAAAGAGAATAATACGCCTGCGCTGTTTCTTCGCCTGCGCCCTCTTTCCTGATTTCTTCTTCCCGGAACTCTTTCTCCCGGAAGAACTGCCGCCCTTCCCGGAAGATTTCTTCCTGGGTCTTATTTCATCTTCATCATAATCGTCCGCATATCTCTTTGCCATACTCTGTACTCCCTCAGTCTCCGATCAAATTTCTAAAAGTCCGTTTTTTCATTTTGTCACATGTTGTCCAAAAAAGCAAGCTTTAGTGGACATTCTTATAAGATTATACTACATCTTGATATAATTGCAATATAATTCCCGTTTCTTCCGAAAGTCTTTCACAATTCTTAAGATTTTAGTATCTCTTCTAGTAAGCGTTTTTATTGATGAATCCCCTGAAAATTGTGAGAAACATGATCTTGATGTCAAAGGACATCGTCCAGTTCTCAATATAAAAAATATCGTATTCGATTCTCTTTTTAATGGAAGTATCCCCCCGGTAGCCGTTGATCTGCGCCCAGCCCGTAAGTCCCGGCCTGACCTGGTGCTTGACCATGTAGCGGGGAATCTCCTCCTTAAACTGCTCCACAAACTGAGGCCGCTCCGGTCTCGGACCAACCACGCTCATATCCCCCTTCAAAATATTAAAGAGCTGGGGCAGCTCGTCTATGCTCGTCCTTCTCAAAAATTTCCCCACCTTCGTGACACGGGGGTCGTTCTTTGTCGTCCATCCTTTCTGCTCCGCGGAGGGCTTCTGCACTTCCATCGTGCGGAACTTGTACATGCGGAACGGCTTATTGTGCAGCCCGATGCGCTCCTGCTTGAAGATGACCGGCCCTCTCGATGTGCAGCCCACGGCGATGGCGGCAATCAACATCACGGGCGACGCCACCACAAGCCCCACCAGCGACACAAGAACGTCAACCAGCCGCTTCATCCACCAGTTCAGTGTGTTTGTCAGCGGCACATAGCGGATGTTGATGACCGGCAGTCCCATCAGATCTTCCGTGTAGGGACGGCTTGGAAAAAGACTGTTGTAGTCCGGGATAAATTTCGTGTGCACCCCTGATTTCTCGCACAGATCCACGATATGCTCCAGATTGTCATAATCTTTCAGCGAAAGGGTTATCGCTATCTCATCCAGCTTATTCTCCGGGAGAATATAAAGAAGGTTCTCAATGGTGCCCAGCACTTTAACACCTTTGTAAAGTGTACCGGCAGGCACATGGTCGTCCAGAATACCGCGCACCACGTAGCCCCACTGGGGATTGGCATTGATTCGCTTGATATACTCCTCCGTGGCGCGGGAATACCCCACCAGCAGAATATATTTCAGGTTATAGCCTTTTTCGCGGAAATACTGCAAAAGGATGCGGATGAGCGAACGCCCCAGCGTAGTCAGAACGATATTGATCCCGTAAAACATCGCCATCATGGTACGGGAGAAGTGAATCTGCGCCACCATATACCAGCCCGCCATCAGCACTACCATGCCCACGGTATTCGCCTGGAAAATATTAAGGATCTCATAGCGGTGAACCGTGGCTCTCTTTGGCGTGTAAAGATTGAAGGCATAATACAAAATGAGATAGCCCGGCACGATAAAGTAGAGCATCTCAAAATAAGTGCGTATGTCAAGAGCACCGACATTGGGGTCGGTGGTCACAAATGGACTGGCAAACTTTAAATACCATGCCAGCATATAGGACGCCGCTATGATTACGGCATCCAGCACAACGTGCAGTCTGTTGAAATATTTCTGGTTATCTTTTATCATAATCAGTCTATGCTCTACGCATTTTTACCATAATTTATCCGTATGCCGTACCATGCTTACCATGCTCTGTTTATGCCACAATTATTATTATTTTACAATAAACCGCCCAAAATTACAACCGCCAGAATCCGGCGGCCGCCGGCTGTTTCTCAGTTCCCTGCAGAGTTTGTCGCAGTCATAGTTTATATCCTTTGCAAAAAACGCCTGATAGAGCGCCTCCTCCTGCTCATCGCTTATCTGCATGCGGCAGTTTTCTTTCATCCATGCAATCTGCTCTTTCAGGGTGCGCTGCGCCCGAAAGTCCCTGTTTTTCTTTGCCGCCGCTTTCTGGAGTCTCCCGTATTCCAATTTCACGCGCTCTCTGCCCGGCAAATGTCTCTCTCTTTCTTTTCTGATCATTCGGATTGCCATAAACAGTATGGCTGCAATGACAACAGACGCAAAAATCACATAGGCCATTACGTTCAATGCATTTTCAATATATCCGCCAAAAGCATCCGCCCCAAGTGTATGCTCTGTTTCCCCGCTTCCACGGTTCATAAACACTTCCCAGAAAGAAGTCGTTTCCTCCTCCGCAGAAGACGGCGTGGGGTCTACAACAATCCATCCTCTCTCGCTGTCAAATACCTCTACCCATGCGTGGGCGTTTGCCTCCGGGATCTCTATCTGAATGAGCGCGGTGGCTCCTATCTCCGAAAAACCCGTATAGTAGTCATCATAATCGGCCCCTTCCACCAGCTCGCCATCCTCGACGACATTCGCATATGAAAAGGCATATCCTTCTACATAGCGGGCGGGAATACCCATCTGCCTGAAAAGCATGGTTGCCGCCGACGCAAAATGCGCGCAGTATCCCTTTCGGCTCTCAAGCAGAAAATGCGATATATAATCGGGGTCGCCATAATAAAAACCCGGTCTCAGTGTATAACTATAATTTTCATTGAAATAATTTACGATCTGTCCGGCGATCTCTCTCTCCGTTCCGCCCAGACCGGCCTCCTCACACACCCGTCGGACCGCCGCTTCACAGCTTGCCGGCACATCCAGATACCGCTCATACGGTTCTTCATCAGATAACAGCACGGACTCCCCATTGTCGGGATAATAGTGATAAACCAGTGCGCTGTCCCTCTTTTCTATATTGCGGTAATCCGTATAATAAGGTCTGTACTCAAAAGGATCTCCCGCTTGGGCTTTGTCCACCTCCATAATTCCCATACCCTGATACGCGGCGCCGTCAATCCCCTCAAATTGACGCTGTCTGCTGTACAGGGACATCTCCATATTGCCGTCTTCCGGCCCCTCCATCTCCGCCTCTGTCCACGAAGTTCCAACATAATCAAGTCCCGTAAAGGCCTTCAGATACACGGCGTTTAAGCTGTACGGCGTATACCTGACGGTCAGGGCAGTCTCATAGCTTGGCATGACGGCAGAACCCTTGCTCAGCTTACCTCCGCTGACCCCTGAGTCCGCTGTATCCTGTGGAAACAGGGCCGACATACCATACCTTGCAAATCTCTCCATCCCCCTCCGGGTTTCTTCCTTTGCCTTACTCTGCGGTATGATGCGGGCATATCTTCCCTCGGGTACGACAAACGCCGCAATTCCCACAGACAATACGACTGCCGCCGCTGCCGGAAGGATATAACGTGTCTGCGCCGAGGTGCTCCCCCTGCCGTAAGAAAGCATCATCACCGCCGCATAACCGATAAACATAAAAACGATATACAGCATAGGCGGCGAACATTCAAAATACATGGGGATGACATACGGCGCAAGCGTCAGAAGCATGGCCCGGAAAAGAGAGCATTTATTGTTCAGCTGTATATTCAGCAAAATGATCCCTACCATGCCTAAGAATATGGCAAAAAGCGTTACCGCCATATACTCGTTGTCAATCGTCAGGGAATATTCTATACCGTCGGGCACGTCCAAATACTCCCTTGCCACTTCAAAAATACGGTTGAGTATGTAATAGTATCCGTTGTTTATCACCCAATAATTCGTAACCGCGATATAAGCATATAACAGCAGGGCAATCAGGCCCGTAAGATTGGTAAGCCACTTTTTCCCCGTCTCATAAATCGCGCTCAGCACAAAGGCCAGCACGAAAAGCGAAAGCATACACAGGCCCGAATGAAACGCGATCTCAAACGCGGCCAGAAATCCTCCAACCGATCCATAAACGAGCAGAAATAGAATAGCCGTCTTGGCCAGTGCTGCGAAAAAGTCATATTTACCGCCATCCCGGATCTTTACAAGCAAAATATCCGCCGTATTCTCTTTTTCTCTTTTATGAAACGATAAACGCACCCTTATATACCCCTGTCTTAACTAAAATATAACTCTCTGCGGCATGCTCTATGGCCATCTGTTCCTCTATGGTACCCGGAACATGTACTCCGTTTGCACTCAATATCTCTCCCAATACATTCTCAAGCTCACCCGGTTCTATAATATAACGGCTGCAAAGCCCGTGATCCACCCCCTGCCAGAACAGCTGGACCGGGTATTCCCTGGAAAGCAAAAGTCTGCACATACCGTACAGGGACTCCATAAGAGCGTCGTTTTCGTCTAAATCCTCTCCGAGCGGCAGCAGCACGTTTACCTTTTCCTTTCCGGCTGCCAAGCGCTCCCGCACCATCATCTTTCCCTGTTTCGCAGAAAGTTTCCAGTGAATGTTTTTCAGTTCATCGCCTGCCGCATACTCCCTGATCTCATAATCGGGATTATACTCTACCCCGCGCTTTCTGCTCTCGTTTTCTTTGGGAAACCCTTCTATGCACTCATAGGGTTCCGCCATATCTTCCTCATCCGAAAACACAGGCCACGCCAACACTTCCGCATCTTCCTCCGCACGGTATACCAGATAAAATATATGCAGTAAATCATACACCTTTAATTCTTCCACACATATCCTGATCTGTCCCGCATAGCGGCTGTTCAGAGAAACTTTAAACCCTCCTCCCTTTCCGGGAGCGGCCCACAGTTTTTCTTTCTCCTTCTCCGTGCTTCCCGTAAAAAGGTTCTCCCGCCGATACGTTACGTCGACCGCAAACCCGACAATGGGCATGGGATTCAAAACACGGATACCCACCGGAATATCCGTGTTCTTCCCTACGCGGTGACGGGGCAGAACAATCTCCGCCTTTATTCTGTCGCGGACCAGCCACAGACCGACTGTGGACAGGATAAGCCCCGCTGTCATGAGCAGAACCGTCATAAAGAGAAGATAACTCCTGAAAAAGCTCCACATCCACAGGATCATGGCAAATACCGCGAAAAATCCTGCTGTTCCTCTTACACTGATCCTCAGCCTCTTATCCATTAAACGGCGTGTATCCTTTCCGTAATCCTCAAAATCATATCCGACACATCCATACCCTCGGCCCTCGCGCGGGCATTCAGCTTAATACGGTGTTTCCACACATCGTCTATCACGCCAAGAACGTCTTCCGGGATGACATAGTCCCCGCCTCTCATCATTGCCATTGCCTTTGCCATCTTGAGCAGGGCAATGCTGCCGCGCGGGCTTACCCCAAGCGCAATATGCGGCTCCCTTCTGGTTTCCTCCGTCAGATTGATAATATACTCATGGATATTGTCGTCCACATACAGATGCTCCGTCTGGGAGCGCAGCTCCATCAGGCGCTCTGCCGTAATCACGCTCCTGACCCGGCCCAGATCCTGGTCCAGACTGCCTTTCAAAATATCTATGGCCGCGGCATGGGAAGGGTAACCCATACTTAAGCATATCATAAAGCGGTCAAGCTGCGATTCCGGCAGAAGCTGCGTACCTGACGAGCCAAAGGGATTTTCTGTAGCTATGACCGTGAACGGAACCGGCAGACTATGGGATACGCCGTCCACAGTGACCTTGGATTCCTCCATAACCTCCAACAGGGCAGACTGTGTTTTGGGCGAAGTGCGGTTCAGTTCGTCCGCAAGAAAAAGATTGCAGAATACCGCGCCCTTTCTGTACTCAAATTCCCCCGTCGCACTGTTATACATGGTAAATCCGACGATATCGCTCGGGAGCACATCAGGCGTAAACTGCATCCTTTTACAGGAAAGCTCCATAGCTTTTCCCAAAGCCATAGCGAGAGTCGTCTTTCCAACGCCCGGTATATCCTCAAGCAGCACGTGTCCTCCCGCAAATATGGCAGCAAGTGTTTTGCGTATCACCCCATCCTTACCCTTCACGATCTTATTCACTTCAGCAACAATCTGTTCCTGCTCATTGTTCATGTGTACCTCTCATCCTGCCGTTCCCCGACGGCTACAGTCTACAGGCAAATGCGATACCACATATTGCGCCACAGCTCCCACTGGATCCCCAGATAAGCGGGCAGCCGCTTCATCTGAAAACGCACCCGCCTTTCCCGGCCCTGTGGGGAACAGCAGAGCCGAATCCCCTTCTTTATTCCCTGCCACCAGCTTCTGCCAAGCCCCCTCCGGCAGAAGAAAAGGAGCTTTATCCCCAAACCCGTCAGGAGAAATGGCAGATTGAGGATAACTTGAAGCGGGGGCATATTTTTATAAACCAGATAAACGCTGTTTGCGGCGGTAAGCTCGGCCTTAAACGCATTATAGCGGGAGCCGGAAGACGCGCTTCCCGCATGGCGCACCACCGCATCCGGCACATAGAGATTCCGGTAACCGAATATTTTTGCCCGGTAGCCCAGATCCACGTCCTCCAGATAGGCGAAGTGATTTTCATCTAACAGTCCAATCTTCTCAAGGACGCTCCGGCGGTAAATACAGGCGCCCCCACAGGCGCTAAAAATTTCCCCCGGCCTGCAAAAGTCCGCCGACGGCCTGTCCTTTCCCGCGGCGAAAGCCCAGCCCAGCGCACAGTAATAGTCCCCCGCGTCGTCAATCAGCTCCGGGCGGTACATATTCACCATCCGTGCCGCCCCGGAAAAGGCTCTTTTATCCCTGTCAAGCGCCCTTTCCAGCGCGCGGACAAAGCCGGGGTCGACCGTGGTATCGTTGTTCAGCAAAATAACGTATGTTGTTTTATATCCTCTGCTCTCCTCTATTCCGCGGTTCACCGCCGTACAAAATCCGTAGTTTTTGTCAAACGCAATCAGACGCACACCAGAAAATTTCTCCTGCACAAGCTGTCTGCTCCCATCCGTGGAGCCGTTGTCCACCACAATCACCCTGGCAGGCTCCCCCGCCAGAGAGACAAGACAGTTCTCTATATACTTCATCCCATTATAGTTCGGAATGACAATCGTGGAGCGGATTCCTCCGTCCCTCGTATCTTTCTCCGGCATTATCTCTCTCCTTATATGCGCACCGTAATTTCGGGATCCCACACCACAAGATACCCTTCCCTGCGCACCGCCTCCCCCAGAGCCATGCTCAGTTTCCGATACCCTGCCTCGTCGCAGGTAAGCCCCGACACATCCGCAACCGAGATTTCCATCCGTTTCCGCCCCTCCTTTACCACAAGGCGTTTTTCCCGGTAACGCAGTCCCGTAACCTCGTAATATAACATCTGTAATTCTTTCCTCAGTCTCATACAGCGGATATCTACCGCCGCGCAGTCCTGCCTCAACACGGCAAGATGCGTGCTTCCTCCCGTGAAATGGGCAGGCAGGCCCTCATACAGGCAGCGTCCCTCCCCGTCATAGCCGCCCGCAAAAAGGCGGCCCTTCCCATCAAGTATCCGTCCACCCATAATGCCCACATCCCGCCTTGCGCCCAGCAGATCCGGCTCATAGGCAATGCGGTAAAATCCAAGATGCATGCTGTGCTCCACCTGTACCCGGAAGCCCCTCCCGGCGCAGAAATCAGCAATCGCACGACGTCCCGCCTCGTAGGCGTAGGATTTGCTCCCCGTGTTAAGCGCCGTGGAATCCCTGTGGGAGCGCCAGTGATAGAGCACCTTTGGAATATGACAGATGCGCGCCGTCTCCGGAGCAAGGGCGCCATCCGGCCAGAGGCTGTCCACCACCCGCAGCACCAGATCATAATCCTGTGCGCCGTCATACTCCCCACGCATCTTCAGGCGTTTCATCACTCCCGCCTCCACCGCCATAAAGTGGCAGATATAGTTGTTTGACAAAATTAAATCCAGATTAAATTCTTTCTTTTTGTTAGGAAATACAAAGCTTTGCGCCCCCTCGTCATACTTGTCCTCATCGGAGTACAAAAGTGCCGGAGGGCATCCTTCCTGTCTGCCACGGTGTACGGAAAGGGCCATATAATATAGCGCATCAGGTGTTATGAAATCATCGTGGTCGAGAAGGGCAATGTAATCTCCCGCCGCCAGCGCAATTCCCGCATTGGTATTTTCCGCAATGCCTCTGTTCCCGGGAAGGCGGCTGTAACGGATCCGCAGATCCCCGGTCTCATGAATGATCTGCCGAACCGTGCGCTCCACGGCGTCGCCCGCGCCCGCGTCCACGATAACCAGCTCCCAGCGGGAATAGCTCTGAGCCTGCACGGAGGCAATCATCTCACGCAGATATGCCTCCTTCGTCTCGTAAGCCGGCGTTACAATGCTGAACAGATACGGATAATCCGTTGTCTCCCGCCTCTGCCCCCCAAGCGTTTCCGCATCGGGAGCCTGATAGCGGTAATCTGCTTTTCTTTCCTCCCGCACACGCTCCGCCGCCGCGTAGAAAGTGCCCGCAAGTCCATTCTTCTTCAGATAATTTACGGTTTTTCTCACATTGTCGATTCTCAGTACCCGATTCCCCACGGCTGCTCTCCTGTTTTCCTGTCTCAAATAAGTAAACCGCCCCGCACTTGCCATGCCGGAGCGGCTCCTTTACTTTCTATACTTGATATCTTAAATGTTCTTCTTCACTTCTTCTGTCAGCCTGTCAAGCCTCTCCTGCGCGTCCTCAAGACTGGTACCCTTCACGCCCATGTAGAACTTGATCTTCGGCTCCGTGCCGGAAGGTCTTGCGCAGCACCAGGAATCGTTCGTCAGGTCGAAATAGAGTACGTTTGACTTCGGCAGACCCGTCTCTCCTGTCTCACCCGTCTCCAGATTCAGGGTTTTGCCCGTGTCATAGTCCCTAAACTCCTTCACCTTAAGCTCGCCAAAGCTCTTGGGAGGATTCTGGCGAAGCTTATTCATCAGATCCTCTATCTCCTTCGCACCCTCAACGCCCTTCTTGGTGATGGAATACTGGCTCTCCTTGAAATATCCGTACTTCTCATAGAGATTTATCATCTGATCCCAGACGGTTCTGCCGTTCTTCTTGCACCACGCCGCCATCTCGCACAGACACATCACCGCCACGATGGCGTCCTTATCCCTCGCGTGGGTGCCCGCGAGGCATCCGTAGCTCTCCTCCAGACCGAACACATAGTTGTTGGAGCCGGTCTGCTCAAAGAACTTGATCTGCTCGCCGATATACTTAAAGCCTGTCAGTACCTCGATAAATCTTACCTTATAATCCTCCGAGATCGCCCGCGCCATATTGGTGGTCACAATCGTGGTCACAAGGGCAGGGTTCTCAGGCATCCTGCCTGTCGCCGTCCGCTCCCGCAGAATATACTCCGCGATCAGCATGCCGGACATATTACCCGTGAAAGGCACATACTCGCCGGACTTGGTGTCCAGAGCATAAATACCGAGTCTGTCCGCATCGGGATCTGTCGCCAGCACGATATCGGCGTTCTTCTCCTTCGCCAGCTTCAGCGCGAGGGTAAATGCCTTGGGATCTTCCGGGTTGGGGTACTCTAACGTCGTGAAGTCGGGGTCTGGCATCTCCTGCTCGGGCACCACATATACATTCTTAAAGCCCAGCTCCGAGAGAATCCGTCTTACGGGCACATTGCCCGTGCCGTTAAAGGGCGAATAGACAATCTTCATATCCTCCGCCATCTCTGCGATTACCTCGGGATGGATGATCTGCTTTTTCAGCTCCGCCATATACTTGTCGTCAATTTCCTTACCAATGACTACATAGAGTCCGGCCTTCTCC
Organism: Lachnospiraceae bacterium UBA7143; assembly: GCA_002491905.1. Classification (GTDB taxonomy): domain Bacteria; phylum Bacillota; class Clostridia; order Lachnospirales; family Lachnospiraceae; genus UBA3282. The sequence continues at coordinate 93,124 of DKWV01000001.1, forward strand.
GCCTCCTCCCTGTCCATAGTTTTTACTGTATGGTAATCCGTTACGTTATTTACCTCGGTGATGATCTCCTTATCCTTGGGAGCCGTCACCTGTGCGCCGTCCTCCCAGTAGCACTTGTAGCCGTTATACTCCGGGGGATTGTGGCTGGCCGTAATCACGATACCAGAAATGCAGCCAAGCTCCCTGAGCGCGAAGGACAGTTCAGGCGTAGGACGGAGTGCGTCAAACACATAAGCCTTGATTCCGTTGGCCGCAAGGCACAGAGCCGCCTCATCCGCAAACTCGGGTGACTTTCTTCTGGAGTCGTAAGCGATCGCCACGCCCTTCTCCTCGCCGCCCTGCTTCTTTATGTAATTGGCCAGACCCTGGGTCGCTTTGCGCACCGTGTAGATGTTCATGCGGTTTGTACCCGCACCAATCACACCGCGAAGGCCGCCCGTACCGAAAGCAAGCTCCTTATAAAAGCGGTCTTCGATCTCCTTCTCGTCATTCCTGATGGCCAACAGTTCCTGTTTCGTCGCCTCGTCAAAGTAGGAATCCTCCAGCCAAAATTCAAACTGCTCTTTGTAACCCATTTTGAAACCCTCCTTCATATTTTATTTATTATAAAAGCAGTCTTGTTTCCCTAAAAAGATTATAGTAAAAGCAGATGCTTCGGTCAAGCATTTCAAGATTCCGCCTTCGCGGAAATTTTCAGTGCGAAATCGCTCCGGTCCAGCGAGAAATTCGGATTATAATAGGGATCACCCTGAGCCAGAAGCTCCTTCCAGCGCTCACGGAACAGCGCTGATTCTTTCTCATACCGCTCCGCGTTTGCCCCCGCCAGATCCGTTCCCCGGGAGGCGGATTCATAGTGGTAAAGCTCCGCAAAAGGAGTAAAGACATTCACCCGCCCCGCCTTCCACGCGCGGATGCACAGATCCACATCATTCAACGCCACGGCGAATTTCTCGTCCAGCCCTCCCAGCTCCTCATACAGCGACTTCCTCATCATCAGGCAGGCCCCCGTCACGGCCATCACGTTCTGCGCGTAGCAGAGCCGCCCCATATACCCGAGATTCCGGTGATCCACCCGGTAATGGCTGTGCCCCGCCGTCCTGTGCGCGCCAAGCCCCAGAACCACGCCCGCATGCTGGATGGTTCTGTCCTCATAGTAGAGCTTTGCTCCGACCGCGCCCACGTCCTTTCTCTGGGCGTACATCAGCATCTCCTCGATCCAGTCAGGGGTTATGACACTTGTGTCGTTGTTCAGGAGAAGCACATATTCTCCTTTTGCCTGGGAAACCCCCAGATTGTTGATCCGGGAATAGTTGAATTCTCCCTTGTAAGTGATAACCCTGATGGCCGGATTTTCCTGTATCTTTCTATAATACGCAAAGATTTCTTCCGAAACGCTGTTGTTCTCCACCACAATAATCTCATAGTTGTCGTAAGTGGTGCGCTCCAGTATAGAGGAAATGCAGCGCGTCAGATCCTCCGGATGATCCTTGTTCGGAATCACAATGGACACCTTCGGCTTTCCCAGAATCTCATATTTGATCTGGAAAATCGTTTCGAAAGCTTTGGTGGAAGTGATTTCAAAATTCTTAAAGCCCTGCGCTCTCAGATGAGCCGCCACCGCTCCTTTCGCCGCATCGATGGCATAACTCTTCGCGCTGATGTCGGAGGCCACGCTGCCAGCATGGGATCTCCAATAATACAAAAGCTTGGGCACATGCACCACGCACTTAGCGCGGGCGGTAAGCCGCAGAATCATGTCGTGATCCTGACTTCCGTCAAACTCGGAGCGGAACAGCTCCGTCCCATCCAGAAGGCGTCTCGCAAAGGCGCTGAAATGACAGATGTAATTGTTGGCCCGCAGATTGTCCGGCGCGTAATCCGGCTTAAAATGCAGGGTAATCATATCGTCTATGGTGGCGTTTCCCTTGAACGTAGCCTCGTCGCAGTAGATGTAATCCGCCCCCTTCTCACAGATCACCTTCATATATTCGTAGAGAACGCTCGGGTGAAGCACGTCGTCATGATCAAAAAGCGCGATGTAATTTCCCGAGGACATGGAAAGACAGGCGTTGGTATTGCCGGATATACCCTCATTTCTCGGCAGCTTCTTATACAGGATGCGGCAGTAGAGACTGCTGCTGGGGCGCAGGTACTGTTTGTCTTTTTCCATATATTCCCGGCAGATCTGCTCCACGTAGGCGTGCTCTTCATCCGACCCGTCCGCCAGGCACAGCTCCCATCCTTCGTAAGTCTGGTCCATAACGGATTCGATGGCCTGCCGCAGAAATTTCTCCGGCGTATTGTAAAGCGGCATAAGGATGCTGAATTTGACCTCTCTGTCAAACTTATAAAGCCTCTGGCGCGCTGCCTCCTCCATCTCAGGAAAGCTTGCCGACCCGTGCTGTGCCCTGGCCTGCCGCTCGATCATCTTGGCTTTCATCTTGCGCGCAATCCCCTTAAAGCTCCCGTAATAGCCAAGGCGCTCCTTCAGCCGGACAAGCTTGTGGAACAGCGTGCGCAGCGGCCCCGATGCGCGCCAGAGAAGGCTTCCCTTGATTCTTTTCAGTTTGTCTTCCGTCTGCGCCCTGTTCCGCTCCGCCTCCGCCAGCTTGTCCGTGAGCGAACGGCCCCTGCGCTTCTCTCTCACATAGGCTTCCTTGTAAAAGCGGAGCGCTTCCGTCTCCGTCATCTCTTTCCTGTCCATAGGGCTCCTTTCTCTATTTACACCGTCAGCGTGCGCTCAGACCATGCCACGAAGGACAGTCCCGGTTCCGTTTCGCTCACCGCCTCCGTCTCCGACAGCATACCGACCCGGTACTCTCCCTGCGCCAGTTCCTCCCGCCGCAGGCGCAGGACAAACCCGGCCAGGCCGATATTTTTTTCCTGCGGCAGGATTTCCTCCACATCCGTCCTGTGCCAGTCCTCCGGAACCGCCAGATAGCCCGCCCCGTCCGCTCTCTGTAAAATCACTTTCCGCCTGAAAGCCGCATTGTCGGTGCCCGGAATGTAGCTCCAACCCATGACCCACAGGATATCCGGCTCATCCGCCAGAATCTTATGCTGTGGAGCCGCCACGTCCACCGTAAGCCGAAGCGCTCCCTTCCCTGCCTTTTTCACCAGTCTGCGCATGGCCGGTTTGGACAGAAACGACGCCTCCTGCGTACAGAGGTGATCCTCGTGGGGAAATTTATAATTACACATGTAATTCGACGCATTGTCAATCAGATCTTTGTGGTAAAAAGGATCTTTCCCGCGAAGCTGCGGATGTTTTTCATAGAGCGTCTCCTTCTCCGCGAGCAGCCGCTCCCACTTTCCGTCATTCTGCTCGTCCAGTCCGCGGCTCAGGGATTCATGGTGCCAGAGAATCACATCGTTCCTCTGCACATTGACATACCCCGCTTCCAGCAGTTTAAAACAGAAATCCACATCATTGTAGGCCACCGGCAGACTCTCGTCCATACCGCCCACCTTCTCATACTTTTTCCTGGATACCATCAGACAGGCCGCCGTCACCGCCGTCACATTGTAGGTAACCCGGTTTCTGCCAAAATAGTAATCCTCCTCATCGGGAAAGGTAATCAGCTTATGGGAAGGACCGATTTTCAGGTTCGTAACGCCCGCATGCTGGATATTTTCCGTGCCCGCATACCACAGCTTCGCACCAACAGCCCCCACATGGGGCAGCAGGGCCTGTCCAGCCATGCGCTCCAGCCAGCTTCCCTCAATAATCTCTATGTCGTCGTTCATCAGAAGAATCAGATCGCCCTTCGCTTTCTTCTCTCCCAGATTGCACATTTTGGAAAAATCAAAAGGCATCGGCTCATAGATATAGGTAAAGCCGTAAATTTTCTGCAGCGCTTCCATTTTCTCGCGGTTTTCCCCGCTGCTTCCGTTATCCACCACAATCCACTCATAAAACCGGTACTGCGTCTTCTCCTTAAAAGAACGGAGACATTTCTCCAGCACCTCGGGATGGTCCTTGGACGGAATGATCACGGACACCACACGGTGAGGCGCAATCGCCGTATTTTCGCTGCCCGACCGGGTGCAGCGCTCCCTGCCGGAAACGGAGGTATCGTAGAGCAGATGATAAATATCCGGGTCGGCCCCCTGTTTCAGCACACCGCGGCCTCCTCTCCGCAACAGCATATCCTCCTTGAGCGTCACATATTTGGAAGAAGCGCCCGTCAGGAAACGCCCTTCAGAGAGTTCCTTTTTAAGGCAAGCCTGCACCAGGGAAAACCGCTCCTCTGGCGACGCACCCTGCCATGCCGCGTCAAGATTTTCCTCCGCCGGGGAATATCTTCTATGATAAAGCACGGAATCCAGATGCCCGATTGCCAACTGCCTTCTTCTGAAACTTCCATCCGAAAGCTCCTCGATCTTTTCCTCCAGCCGCAGGCACAGCTCATAGAAACCAAGATCAGGATCCTTCATGCTCACCATCCGATAACTCATGCTGTCCAGCACGCCGACACGGACCGCCACAAAATGTCCCCAATATTGAAACGCCAGAAGGGTATCCGGCGAGTAATCCGGTTTAAACCACGGCTCCATCCGCTTCGTCAGATCCTCCCAGTAAAAGTCCTCATCCGAATAGGCCAGCAGACAGTTCACATTCTTTGCAAAGTAGGACCGCACCTCGGAAAACACATGGGGCGCAAGCAGGCCGTCACCGTAAGTCAGAATACGGACGTCCGTCTCCGGCACTGCAATCTCCCTAAACCCCCGCACCGGAACCGGGGCGGATGAATTGATAACAGTCGTATTTTTATTCTCACACGCCGCAATCCACTGCAGATATGGATTAGACTGCCGCCAGAGTGTCTCATCGTAAGCCTGCCGTCTCTCCTCCGATGCTTCCAGGCGGGACAGCTCCACATCCGACCAGGCCGTACCGCCTTTCACGCGGCGGACCATACCCCGCAGGGGAGCCGACACTTTTGCCGCCACCCTGTACAGCGGATTGGTGCAGATACGGTTCAGGTTATCCTGCAGATCCGCCTGCCGTCTTTCCGCATCCGCAATATGCCCGGCCATCTGGGTATTCTTTTTTCGTTCCTCCTCGTAGGCCGCCATATAGTAGGCCACCCAGTCGCAGCGGTTTTTCTGTGCGCTCATCAGTTAAACAATCCCCTTTTCTGCAAATGCTTGACGGTTTCCACGGGCATCGCCGTCACCTCCATGACTGCCTCCAGATGATTTTCCTCCTCGGAGGGCAGCCCCCAGAGCGAAAGCGTAATGTTCGGATCCTCCGTGGGAAAAGCATAAACATCCTCCCCGATCCTGAAACCGTTCATCTGGAGCTGCTTTCCCTTCAAAGGAATCTCGGCACCGTTCCAGCTGATCCTCTTAATATAAATCACGCAGGCACGGCTTCCGGGATCAATCCGAACCGCGCTCCTTCCCCTTGCTATCCGCACCGACAGCTCCACCGTACCCTCCCCGGTGCGAAGCACCTGTTCGCCGTCTTCCTCCGGGAAAAAAGACTGTTCCTCAAGGAAACCCTTCCCCGTATCCTCATAGATCTGTATGCGGTTGTCCGCCGGTTTATTTCTTAACCCCTCGCAGAAATCCGTCAGTGTGTAAACCGGCTGGCCGATTGCCTCCCTGATCTCCGCCAGGGAAAGCCGTTTCCCTGTCACATACTTTTGAAATTTCATCTCCTGCCTGCGGTACTGCTCCGCCTCCGCAGGACCGATTTCAAGCTTATCCATTATTAAGTCAGGATTTAACCCATTCCTTTTCTCATCTTCGAGGAGGTAACAGTAGAGCGCGCGGAATGCGATCTCCCTGGTTTCTATGGCCCTGTCAAAAGTCCATTCGCAGTCAATCAATCCCCATTTTTTCTCATTCAAATAACAACTGATATCATCATTTCGGCTTTCAGTTCCCTTTTCATCACGGCCGTTACTTCCCTGTGGAATCAATATATTTGCAAAAATCATGTCGTAATCTGCGATCTCTCTGTCCTCACCCCAGGATATCCGTTTCAGATACTCGTCAAAAAGATTATGGAAGCCCTCCAGATCTTTTTTCTCCAGCCGCTCATCAAGAATTTCTTCCAGCGTCCTTCCCTCCAAAAATTTAATCGCGATATAAGGTACGCCGTCCGAAGACTTTTCCAGTCTGCATTCATTGACGGCAATCTGACTCCCCTGATACCGCCCGGCCAGCTTTTCACAGGCCGAAGCGGTGGCCTCTATATGCTTTTCCGCCTCTTTTGATAACGGATGTTTCTCAATTACTCTGCCGAATCCCGTACTCCTCTGCAGGGTTTTGATCTGAAACTCTTCCTTTCTGTCGTTGGAATACTTCACGTACTCTTCCGAAAAGGCCGGCCCCAGAAGAAGCATATAGGAATTGGAAAAAAGCGGGAACTGTCCCTCTTTCAGAACCGTATCAAATACCCGCTTTTCATCAAAGAGCTGTATCCTGTCGCGGTCAAAATTACGCATGTTATTTGAGAGTTCCCCGCGCTTGGGCAGTCTCCTGTCCGAGTAGAGGGTTGTCATAAATTTATAATCAGGATAGGGGTAATACATCTGCATCTGGGAAAAACCGCAGCGCTTCGCAATGGCAAGAAGTCCGTCCCTTGTGAAGGTGCGCACCACGCCGCCATCCGGATAGTCCTCAATGCCGCCAAAATATGTGCCCAGATGATCTTCCCGGCATCCTGCCCAATACTTTAGCCCAAACTTATTCTCTATGGCAATAGCGATATGCCCTCCGGGTTTTAAGTGCTTTTTGATGATCCGCAGGAAATCGTCATAGGGCGTCTCTGTACCTATATAAGCCTGCGCATACTCAAAAACGCCGATCAGGCAGATATAGTCATAGTCGTTTGGCAGATCCGGCTCCACATCCTGAAAATTTCCCACATGGATCGTCACGTTATCCGCCTCCATATGACGGTAGGCGTTAATCATACTCCGCTTTTTGGACAACTCCACACAGGTCACCTCTCCGGCCCGCCTCGACAGCGCCCCCGTGATGGCGCCACAGCCCGAGCCGACCTCAAGCACCTTCATGGCGCGGTTGATCGGCAGCCACTCCACGATATTCTCCCGCAAAGGAGAGAGATGGTAAAGTATCTCCCAGCTCTTCCGTTCCTCTATAATCTTCTGGTATTCCACCGCCGCGCAGTTGCGTGCAATCTCCAGAAGTTCATCCTCAATCTCCCCGTCACAGTACAGGTCTTCGCCGGGATATTTTGTTAAATCTAACTTTATTTTTCCAATTTGTTCTATTTTGTCTTCCGACATATCCTGTCCCTTCCCAATCCGACGCCACACAATCCTTTTTCACGTCTTTCTGTCCGCATCTCCAAAATCTGCTTATTTTCTAGATTTATACCGCGTGATATTTTATTTGTTTCATAAAATAACGATATGTTGCAAATTTTCATGTTCAGCCTATCCCGCTATTTATCTCTTCATCTTTTTAAAACTTGTTTAAATCTTCCAAATTAGATTTTCATCTCTGACATGGGTTCTTTATAAATCCATTCGCCTATCAGCCATTTTCCGCACGAAATAGCATAAGATATTTTATTCTTTCAGGCAAGTTTTTCATTTCTCAGGCAAATCCCCTATAAGATAGCACTCGTGATTCATCTTGTATTCTTCCAATAACACACACTATTTTCTATTTCACTGTAACCTTTGAGTTCATATCATAAAACCCTACCGTATCCTTATCCGAAATCACCGTCACATTCAGCACATCATACAGTCTGTGGTACACCGTGAAATCATCCTCCTCATACCCGGTCACTCCCAGCGAGAGCAGGTAATCACCGCCCTGCAGGTTCATGTCCTGGGTAAAAGTGATCTCCTTCGTCTCCCCGGCCTCCACCGACTCCAAAAAAGCCTTTTCAAACATGGTATTGGTGCCCGTGATCTCCGTACCGCGCACATTTTTGATGGTAAAGGCAAAAATCGGCGCGGCGATCCGTTCCGTCATCTCCACGCGCATATGGATGGTAAAGGCGCTTCCCTTTATAACAGTGGAAGTTCTCGTCCCCTTTTCATCCGTTATATAGTATTCCGTGATCTGCGCTTTTTTAGAACCATACTCCAGAAGATCGGGATTGCATCCGTCCAGCTTGCTGCCGTCCACGCCCTTCGCCGCCATTGCACGAAGCTGCTCGTCATCCAGCAGGCGTTCCCCTTCCGCCTCAGGCGCCGTGTACTGTCCCACAAGCACCTGTTTGTAGGTATCTATCATCTGCTTGGGCGCACCCTCTCCCAGCTTAATCCCCTGATTTAAGAGCACCACGCGGTCACAGTATTTGCTGATACTGCTCAAATCGTGGCTGACGAACACGATCGTCTTACCCATCTCCTTAAACTCCTCAAACTTATGGTAGCATTTCGCCTGGAAGAACACGTCGCCCACGGAAAGAGCCTCGTCCACAATCAGGATCTCCGGGTCGATATTGATGGCCACCGCAAAAGCCAGCCGCACAAACATGCCGCTGGAATATGTTTTGGCCGGCTGGTACACATAATCTCCGATATCAGCAAATGCCAGAATCTCATCCAGCTTCTGGTCGATCTCCTTCTTGGAAAAGCCGATCATCGTACCGTTCAGATAAATGTTCTCAATTCCGTTATACTCCATATTGAAGCCCGCACCCAGCTCAAGCAGGGCCGAAATGCGGCCATTGACTTCCACCTCGCCTGCCGTCTGGGAAAGAACACCTGTTATTATTTTCAAAATAGTGGATTTCCCTGAGCCGTTGGTGCCGATAATTCCCACGCACTCCCCCTGCCTTATGGTCATATTGACCCCTTTTAAGGCGCGGTGCTCGGTATGGTGCTTCCCCCGTCCGATATGCAGCGCCTCCTTGAGACGATCCGAGGGCTTGTCGTAGAGCTTATATACTTTTTCGAGATCAGTGACCTTGATTGCGATATCATTTCCCATTAGTTATTTCCTCATATCATTTATGAGCATTGCCGCAACTCAAATCCGCTTTGCTCGTTCTCGCCCGCAGGCTTATAGTACATCCGCAAAATGTGACCGCAGCCTTCTGAACACCAGCGTCCCGATACAGAACATACTGATCGTAAAAATCCAGAAATACGTGGAGGAATAAAAATGCTCCCAGAACCATACTTCCTCAAAGATCGCGCTCCGGTAGCCGTTTACAATGTACACCAGCGGATTCAGCTTAAAGAGCGTCTTCATATTATCGCTGGGCAGCATATTAATGTTCCACATGATAGGGGTCGCCCACATGCCGATCTGGAGCGCAATACTTATCACCTGCTGCAGATCCCTGATAAAAACCACCAGCGCGCTTGTCAGATAGCTCAGCGCCAGCACAAAGAAAATCAGGCACAGACTGTAGTAGAGGAGCTGAATGGTGTAAACCGAAGGGGTATAGCCGTAACACACCGCCACCACCAGCAGTATTCCCACAAAAAACACATGAATGAAAGTGGCTGCAATCACCTTGATAATAGGCAGGATACTGATGTTAAACACCACCTTTTTCACCAGATAGGTGTACTCCACAAGCGCCATTGTCCCTTGGGAAATAGCCTCCGAAAAATAAAACCACGGCACCAGCCCCGCCATCAGATACAGCACATAGGGCGGTGCTTCGCCGTTTGACGCCACAAACTCTACCCTCGCCTGAAATACTTTGTCGAACACAATCCAGTACATCAGTACCGTCACCACTGGCTGGGCCATCGCCCACACAATTCCCAGATAAGAGCCTGCGTAGCGCTTCTTAAAATCGTTTTTTGCCAGTTTCCAGATCAGCCCCCTGCTCTGGAAAAGCTCCACAGGAATGGTCACGATCCTGTCATAATAGATCGAAAATATAATACAGGTAAAGGTTATCAGCACACAGCCGCTGACCTTCTTCATCCGTTCCGTCACCTGATCCGCCAGCGGATTGTGATGCAGAATGAGCACAAGCGCCAAAAGCATACCAAGCCCCCAGAATATCGCTATCGCTGCGGACTTAGGAAAGTCTCTTTTCTTTGTAAAATTTTTTCTCTGCTGTTGAGCTTTAGAAGTACTTCTCATATTGGGAAATTCCCTCCCACTTTGTATCCTTATCGGACATCACAAGCTCCATTCCCTCAGGGATCGGCCATTCTACTCCAATCTCAGGGTCATTCCAGATGATGCCGCCCTCATCGTTCGGATGGTAGAAATCAGTGCATTTATAGGCAAATTCCGCGTAATCCGACAGCACCAGAAATCCGTGGGCAAAATTCTTCGGAATAAAAAACTGTTTCTTATTCTCCGCCGAAAGCGTCACTCCGTGCCATTTACCGTAGGTCGAGGAGCCAGGGCGCAGATCCACCGCCACGTCAAAGACCTCGCCGGCGATTACCCTCACCAGCTTATCCTGCGGATAGTTGATCTGAAAATGTAGTCCCCGCAGTACGCCTTTCACGGACGAAGACTGGTTATCCTGCACAAAGACCTGATCGATCCCCGCAGCCTTGTAATCCTCGTAGTGATATGTCTCCATAAAATAACCCCTGTTATCACCAAACACCATCGGAGTAATCACCTTCAAACCTTCAATCTCACATGTCTCCACCGTTATCTTTCCCATTGTAATCTCCTCCTTACTTGTTCAGCCGGAACTATTCTCTTGGAACATTTCCCGTATCTCCGTTTACCACGCCCGAATACCCTGCCGCACCTTTGGCGTGGTTGACCGAGGTGTCTATGTTCATATAGCACAGATTCAGGTCCACGTTGGTGGAAATCCCGTCCACCGTTCCCTTCGAAGTGTACTGCCACATATGATAATAATACTCGTCGTATGTAGGTACATCCGCATACTCTGCAAGCCATATCCTGTAATTCGAAAGCTGTGCCATATCTATCCTGTCGCCCAGCCAGTTTCGGGAAGCGTATACACCCGTCTCATACCCCGCCGACTCTATGGTCTGCAGAAAAGCCTTGTGCGCCCTGGTACGCTCATCGTTATCCAGTCCGTCGGCGCGTCCTCTGCCCCCGGCGCTCTCGCTGTCCAGAAATACCGGGTAATCCACGTCATAATCCTCGATCAGGCTGATCACCATAGACGCCTCCTCCACCGCTTCCACCTCATCCAGGGCCTGTGTGAAGAAGTAGACTCCAACGGGAATACCGGCGTCAATAGCTCCTTCTATGTTCTCTTTATATCTGGGATCAATGACCAGCGCACCTGTGGACGCGCCCCGGTATCCGCAGCGGATAATGGCAAATTCAACACCCGCATCCTTCACGGCTTCCCAGTCGATTTCCTGGTTCCACTTGGACACGTCGATGCCGAGCCTTGCGCTGCCGTTATCAAATTTAAGTTCCATGTCCTCCGTGCCGTCCGCATCTTCCTCAGCGCCATTGACCGCCTTATCCTCCTTCTCTGGGTCGATATCGTCCTCGGTCACCATCAGATACTCGATATTGTCAAGCACACGGTACTCGATATCCTGCCGCACCTGTATCGTGGTGATGGTATTCGGCACGCGGAAGCCGTCCTTTTCGTTAAGGGACACGCCGTACTCCCCAGAGCGCAGACCATCCACATAGATCACGCCGTCCTTGTCATTGTCGGTGTACTCGCCCACGCCCTCAATCGTGACGGTAAAATCCGCACCCGTCACCAGCCTCCCAACGCTGTCCACAATCATAATCCGCAGATCCTTTGCCACAGAGCTCATCATCAGCGAAACATTTCTGCCCGAATAAGATTCGATGCTCTTAAACTTAACTTCCGGGTCAAAAAAGGTCTCATCCCTCATAAAAGCAGACAGATCACCGCCTATCTGTCCACTTTCCGTCTCCGCCTCTTCCTCCTGCGCAGACGTCTCCTCCTGCACCGGTTCCTCTGCGGCAAAGCCCAGCTTACGCTTCACCGTATCAAAATTCACGATGGCGATCACCGCAATCACCGCCAGAAATATGACGATCATGCCAGCCATCGCCCGTCTCATCCACCTAGAGTCCATTTGCAACCTCTACTATATACTGTCCGTAAGCAGTTTTCATAAGGGGCTCCGCCAACTTAAGCAGCTGCTCCTTCGTGATAAATCCTCTCCTGTACGCAATCTCCTCAATGCAGGAGATATAAAGCCCCTGTCTCTTCTGGAATGCCGCCACGAAATCAGCCGCGTCAAGCAGCATGTCGTGGCTGCCCGTATCCAGCCATGCGAAGCCGCGCCCAAGCGTTTCCACGCGAAGCGTTCCCCTGCGCAGATATTCGTTGTTAATGCTTGTAATCTCTATCTCTCCTCTGGCGGAAGGTTTCACGTTCCTTGCGATTTCCACCACATCATTGTCATAAAAATACAGCCCCGGCACCGCATAGTTGCTCTTCGGATGCTCTGGTTTCTCCTCAATGGAGAGCGCCATGCCGTTCTCGTCAAACTCCACCACACCGTACTCTCTCGGGTCTCTCACATAATAGCCGAAGATGGTCGCGCCGCTCTCCCTGGCCGCCACCTCCTTAAGCACTCTGGAAAAGCTCTGCCCGTAAAAAATATTGTCGCCCAGAATCAGCGCCACGCTGTCCGTTCCGATAAAGTCCGCGCCGATGATAAAAGCGTCCGCAAGCCCTCTGGGCTGTTCCTGCACCGCATACTCCATACGAAGTCCCAGCTGCTCCCCCGTGCCGAAAAGTTCCTGAAAGACCGGAAGATCTCTGGGCGTGGAGATAATCAGTATCTCCCTGATGCCCGCCAGCATAAGAATGGAAAGTGGATAATAAATCATCGGTTTATCATACACCGGCATAATCTGTTTGGAAACTGCTTTCGTCAGCGGATAGAGTCTTGTGCCCGAACCGCCCGCTAAAATAATCCCTTTCATCGCTTTTCTCCTGTTCCTTATAGAATAGAAATCATATTCATCAGAAGGTCACTTCCCCGTCGTGATCCACCAGCGACGCGGAGGTAACGCTCTCCACATCCATCAGTTCCTCCACCAGACGGCCTCCATCCCCGGTTCTGACCTCGACCGCCATATTTAACTTATCCTTTGTCAGGTTGCGCGCTTTCACCTGAAACATGCCGCAATACTTTTCCACGATCTCCATAATCTGTCCTTCCGTCTTATAGTCGGAGGCGTTCACCAAAAGGATCACCGGGGTCGTGCCTGCAGGCACCCTGTCAAATAATAATATTATCACAGTTATGACGATTGATGCAACTACCGCCACCACAGCAAAGCCCGCGCCGCATATGATACCTGCGCTGATCGACCAGAACAGGAACACCAGATCCATCGGGTCCTTGATTGCGGTCCGAAACCTCACAATGGACAGCGCACCCACCATACCTAAGGAAATCACAATGTTCGACTGGATGGTCAGGATCACCGCCGCCGTAATCACGGAAAGCGCGATCAGGGAAAGATTGAAATTGCGGTTGTAGAAGGCATTTTTGTTGACCATGCGGTAAACCAGAAAAATATAGGCCGCAATCAGCACCGTAACCGCCATACACATCACAATATGCGCCACGTCAATCCGCACGGATGCATATCCTTCCAGAAACGATCTCTTTATAATATCTATAAAACTCATACTCTCACTCCCCCGCAGCAATTATATTTCCGGCATAAATAATATTTGGAAAAGCTCGTCCACTGTAAGGAATCGAGCCCAAGCTGCCCTTTAATATAAGAGGGCAGAAGCTCGTCCCACTTTACCTCCAGAATGCTCTCACCTGTACCAAGCACGCTCCGAAGCGGAATCTCCGGCTTAAGAAAACCCTCAATGTCATTGGAGGAAGCAATGCTGTCATCAAACGTCACCCTCACATTGCCCGCGCCACACACAAAGGGCATCCGGGTATACTGCACAATCACTACCGGGCGCAGGGTTTTCATCCGCATCTGGTGAAACATGGCCGCCTGTTTCGCTGAAATATCCCTCTCCGGCTCCGGTATTTCTCCCGCCATAAACTGTATGCACTGGTTCATGGTAAGCGGACACGCAGTTTTGCGCGTCATGCCTCTCCTCTTCGCCTTGCATTCCAGGCTGATCCGGGACGTATCGCAGTTGTAAAAGCGGATGCGGTATTTCTCCCGTGGATCGTCCCCGTTTTCATTTTCATAAAAGCAGGCGTCCTCCCGGCTGTCAAAATAGAGGCTGCGGATCAGATATTCCCCGTCCTCTCCCGCATGGGAATCCCGCTCCAGCACCCCCTGCGCCCGAAGCTTAAGCACCGCTTTCTGCATGGCATCTATCATATATTTATATTCATGCCTGTACTCCGTCACATTCCCTGTTCTCCGTATCCTTCATCAGTCTTCCATACATCCTTCCGCGATGTAAGCGCATCCTTCCGTCCGCACACTTTCCCCCACAGCGTTGACGCTGCATGTGCCGTGGTACAGATACAAGTCGGCAGCCGCGCAGATGCCGCTTTTCCCTGCCACTACCGAGACTGCACCGCCGTCTATCTCTATGACGCCTCTGTCATCCGCGCCCTGATTCACCGTGCGCAGCCCGTTTTTCTCACTCTCCACAGCAACGGTTGCGTTCTTTATATATATACCGTCGTTGCCCCGGATCCCGTCGCCTTTCGCCTGCACGGCAACCGTGCCGCCCAGAATTTTAATCCGGTCCTTGCTGCGGACGCCGTCCTCATGATAGCCGAACACCCGCAGCGCGCCGTCACCGTTGACCGTCAGATCACAGGCGCTGTACAGGCAGGCCGGCGTATCCTCGCAATCCGTATAGTCAGGCGAATCCGCCAGCACGTTCTCCGCATCTGACACAAGCGTCACAATCGTCTTGGCTGCCTCCCGTATCTGAATTGCCGGGCCGTTTAGCGAGGTGATCTCCACCCCCGCCAGATACAGATGCACCAACTCGTCCTCATCCGCCTCTATAACGACCTGCCCGTCCAGTCTGCCAGAAAGCCAGATATCTCCGCCCTCCGCAAGAATGATCCGCCCGTCAAGATCATCCAGGCTGATCCTGGTCACCTTGTCTTCATCCTGCGGCTCCGTTATCTGGTCCTGGTTTGTCCTCCTGTCCCTCTTAGTCCTCTCAGCCAGCCAGTCCGCATCCTGCCCGGACGAAACGCCCTGCCCTGCAGAAATATCCTCGCCGCCCTGCCCTGCCGCAGGGTTTCCCCCGGCGCAGGCCGTAAGGGACAGCGCCGCACAGAAAGCCCAGACAGCGCGGGCCGTCCTTTTTCCCGTCTTTGTCCCCGTCATATTTCCCGTCCTTTTTCCCGCCCGGCTTCTCCTCATCATATCCCCGTTTTTCCCGCACTGTACCATCCGTCTTTTCATAACGGTCGTTTTTTTTGAGACAGCTTTCCCGCGAAACGCTCTAAAACGCCCAACCCTGCCGCCGCCAGAAGTGCCAGCACGGAATAGCGGAACACAAAACTGGTATCATAAATGGAATAATAGACCTCTTCCTCCAGATAGTCCGTGGAAAAGCTGACGGTAACCGCCCCCTTCATGACACAGAGCGCCGCGTACACCAGACAGACAATAATCAGGTCATGCGCCAGCCAGCACACAACCGCCCGGCACGCATCCTTCCAGTCCGTCAGTTCCTTTTTACCCGCAATCTCCCATGTAACCATTCCCGGCACAAGCAGTAACAAAATAATGATACAAACCATTGTTGCCTCCATTCCAAAGCAGTCTACTGCGGCTCCTCCGGCGCGAAAACCGCCCGCAGGCAGATTCCCTCTTCGGTCACATCCGCCGTAACCACCGTCTCCTGTGACTCACAGATCCCCTGCCAGCCCGCGAACCGGTATCCCTCTGCAGGCACCGCCGTGGCCGTCACGGGATAATCCGTGAAATAGTTCCCCCGCCACTCCCCGTCCTTAAAGTCAGGAGTAATCGTGTTTAACCGAATCGTGCCGCCCTCTCCCTCTGACTGTTCTGTCATTTCTGACATATCTGTCATGCAAACCGTCTGCAGAACCACCTCGCCGGTCTTCCCGGACAGACCCAGCGCCTTTGCAAAATACGGCACAACGTAGTCCGGCCTTTTCTTATAAAACTCGTCTATCACCCCGATATTTCCCCAGAAAGTATCCAAAGTATATACCCCGTCGTTAAACCGGTGGTAGCTCTTCTCCATAGGCGCCGCATAGATGGCCGCCATCCCATATAGTTTACCATGAACATCTTCATACGCAAAGTTTTTATTTACCATATCCATAAAAGTCAGGCAAAACTGCTGCCGGAAGGTTTCATTTTTGATGAGGCCCGACATCAGCGGCGTGGTCAGCGGGCTGCCAAACCAGTGCGATTCTTCCGCAAAAGGGTCGGACCCGTAAGTGCCCATGCCTTCCTCATAAATACCCGTGGACTCATCGGTATCGTACACGCCCCAGCGCCACCTTCCGTCCCTGTATTCCTCTGTCCCGTCCTTCCCTGTTCCTGTCCCGACCAGCCCGGCCCCACCTGCTTCAGTTCCGGCCCGGCTGCGCCAGCAGCACAGGTTATTTAAGGGCCAGTCCGTGTTGCCGATATAGATCTCAAAGCAGTAGTGGTCGATAAAGCTCTGTATGTCCATCATCCGGCTGATTTCCCTGTATGCCTCCGGGTCAGACAGATCCGCCTTCCCGGCATAGGACACCAGCTCCTGATACAGCGCGAGATCCTCATCGCGCCCGACAGACACCCGGTTGTCCTGCTTAACCACAATCACTTCATCCTCGGAAAGCCCGTATTTTTCCTCGAAATATCCTGCGCTGAAACGCGACTGCAAATTATAGAGTCCCCAATATTCCCCGTTTAGGAATAAGGCACACGGCTCTCCCGGCTGGACCGCCAGGTCCCGGTCTGCCACTAAGGACTGGTTAAACACATCCCGCAGCATAGTCACATTCGTATCAATGGATCCGGAAGTCCGAAGCATCTTTGCGCGCAGTCCCAGCGGATCCTCCCCATACTCTTCCCTGGCATAAAAATTAAACCCTTTCTGGCGGAGATTTCTGGACGACCCGCCGCGCACTCTGACGCCGATCCTCTCCTCGCCGAGGAGATTCCCTTTCGCGTCAAACAGCGCCGCCGTGACCGGCCTTTCCTTCGTCCTGTCGGAATGGGTATAATTCGCCGCAAAGGAAAGCCACGACACGCTTTCGCCGTTCCATGAACGCCCCTGCTCCCGGTATTCCTCCTGTTTTCGGTAATCCCTATAGTTTTCCATCCATGCCTGATAATCGTCACCCAGCATATATATGCCACGGTCCTCGGAAAAGAAGTCCTCCGGGGCCACTGTCAGGGACAGCGTCATGATATCCCCGTATCCCGCTTTGTCACCAAATCCCACGAAATATACCGCCGACGCGGTTTCACTGACCTCTCCCGAGCCGCTGACGGCCACCGCCTTCACCACCGCGGCCTTGTCGATACGGCCCTGAGGCTGATAATCCCCCTCCCGGGAAATGCCCCCGATATCGGCGTAAACATTTTCTCTGCCGCTGCCGTCCTCTATGACAACCGGCCCTGTGTAAAGAGTCGATTCCGCCGTCGGTTCGCTTCCGTCCGTCGTATAGTAAATGCGCTGGCCCTGCCCCGCCGACAGAGTCAGCTCAAAAGGCTGCCTGTAAAAACCGCTCTCTGCCGAAAAGAGCGGCTTCTCCAGCGTGGGGATCACATACGCCTTAAGATTTCTGTTGCTTTCCCCGGGACTTCCGTTTTTGACAAGACTCCACGTATCCTGTCCGTCTTTCTGTCTGGCATAAGAAATGTCAGTGGCAAGAGGCGGCACCTCCACCCGGTCCACCGTGTTCCCGCTGCCGTCCGCAAGCGTCAGTGTCTCCCCTGTCTCATTCAGCCCAAATCCCAGATAGTAACAGGCTTCCCCGTCCGCGTTTTGTCCGGCAGAGCCGTCCGCAAACAACAGAAGGTACGAGCGCGGTCCGATCTCAACTCCTTCCATGCGGGCATTCTCCGCAAGTTCGTCCTGATCCGTCAGATACCAGCCGTCCAGCCGCACCGTCGTAAAGGCTGGGTTATATAATTCAATGTAATCGCTGCTTTTCCCCCTGTCATCCAGCGCAAGGCTCAGGTTATCCGCGCATACCTCATTAATCACGACATGCCGCTTCGCCCAATCATCATAGGAAATGCCCGCGAGCAGAACCGCCCACAGGCCGGTAAACGCAAGCAGGAACCTTCGTCCGTTTCCCGCCGCGCCAAAACCTCTCCGCCTTCCAAACATCCCCAGAACAAACGAGAAGCCGTATGCCCCCACAAAGGCGAAGGCATACAGCAGCACATCCACATGCGATCCGACCGGAAAAGAAACGCCGTCAAACAGCGCATACAGCATCCCGGAAACACCGGCAAGAGTCAGCAGCGCATAACACAGCGCATCCGCGGCCAGCTGCAGGCGATTCTTATTTCCCCTGTTCCCGCATCGCAGGACAGCCGCTATACAACCCGGTATGACAAATAAAATAACGCTCGATACGAATTGCCCCATATCACACCTTTACTTCGCCCGGTACATCTCCTCATAATACTTCTGGTAATCGCCGCTTGTCACATTTTTCATCCAGTCCTCATGGTCGAAATACCACTCGATGGTTCGGCGGATGCCGTCCTTGAACATCGTCTCAGGCTCCCAGCCGATCTCTTCCCGGATCTTGTCCGGCGCGATGGCATAACGCCTGTCATGTCCTTTGCGGTCCTCCACATAAGTGATCAAATCCTCCGTCAGATGCGCCCTTCTTTCATCTGTCTCCGGGAGCATGTCGCGAAGCGTCTCTATGATAATCTTCACAATCTCAATGTTCTGTTTCTCGTTATGACCGCCTACATTGTAAGTCTCAAAAAGCCGCCCCTTCTCCTGCACCATGTCGATGGCCTTGGCGTGATCCTCCACATAGAGCCAGTCGCGCACGTTTTTCCCGTCCCCGTAGACAGGAAGCTTCTTGCCCTGCAGCGCATTGTTGATGATGAGGGGAATCAGCTTCTCCGGGAACTGGTACGGGCCGTAATTGTTGGAACAATTGGTAATGTTCGCCGGGAAATGATAGGTGTCCATGTACGCCTTCACAAGCATGTCAGAGCCCGCTTTGCTGGCAGAATAAGGGCTGTGGGGCGCATATGGCGTCGTCTCGTAGAAATAGCCTCCGTCCTCCTCAAGGGAACCGTACACTTCGTCGGTGGACACATGCAGGAACCGTTTGCCCTCTTTGAAGCTGCCGTCCGGCAGTTCCCAGGCCGCCTTCGCACAGTTTAACATCACCGCCGTGCCGTACACATTGGTCTGCACAAACACCTCGGGATTCTTGATGCTCCTGTCCACATGGCTCTCCGCCGCAAAGTGGACGACCCTGTCGATCTCGTTCTCTGCAAAAATTTTCTCTATAGCCTCTTTGTCGCAGATATCCGCCTTGACAAAGGTGTAATTGTCTTTTGTTTCCACCTCTTTCAGATTCTCCGGGTTGCCCGCATAGGTCAGCGCATCCACGTTGATGATGCGGATCGTGTCGCCATATTTCCCGAACATGTAATGAATGTAGTTAGAACCGATAAAACCGGCGCCTCCAGTTACCAGATAGGTCTTCATTTTTTGGTTTCCTCCTTGTTCCTAATAGTTTACATAACTTATATTCATATCTACGTTGGTGCTGATGCCGCTGACCTTTCCTTTGGAGGAATACTGCCACAGGTCATAGCGGGTCGCCGTGTAAGTCGGCGCGCTTGCGTACTGCGCAAGCCACAGTTTGTAGCTTGTCAGGCCCGACGTGTTGATTTTTTCGGTAAACCATGTCTTATTCGCATAAACGCCCGCCGAAATCCCGGAGTTCTGCACGGTCTGGCAGAAAGTCCTGCAGACGGCGGTTCTTGTGTCGCGGCTGATGCCGTCGGCCCTGCCGCCGCTGGCCTCCACATCGAGAAAAAGCGGATAGTTTAAGCCGTACCCCTTCACCAGATCAATCGCCATAGAAGCCTCCTCCACGGCCTCCACCTCATTGACCGCCTGGCTGAAGAAGTATGCGCCCACTTTAAGGCCCGCCGCCTTGGCGCCCTTGATGTTGCTCCTGAACTTAGGGTCTTCCACCAGCACTCCCGTAGAGTAGCCGCGGTAGCCACAGCGGATGATCACATAGGAAACGCCGGAGTTTTTCACCGCATTCCAGTCGATATTGCCATTGTGCTTGGACACGTCGATTCCCATAGCTCCCGAACTCTTGGCGAGTTTTCCGTCGCTGCCGAAACTGTACTTCGCTCCCTGGATGACCTGATCGCCCGTTACATAGTTTCCGTCTTTATCGTAGAAATAAACGTATCCGTCAATGGTCTGCCAGCCGGTATACTTGTAAGAGGAAGAGGATTTCACCTTCTTATAAAAGGTCTCCCTTTTCCCGTAATCCCCGTAAGTCGCTTCTTTGTATTCCTTATTGGAGTTCCTGTAGTAGAGCTGGTTGCCGTCCTTGTCCTCAAGCTTCGTGTTCTCATCCGCGACAACGTTTTCCTGCACTACTTTGATCTTGAAAGATTCCTTGATATCCTCGGCGTCCTCGCGGTTCTTGCAGACTGCCCGGATCTTCACCTCACCCTCGGCAACGCCCGTCACCTCACCTTTCTCGTTTACTTTCGCAATCTTCTCATCATCGCTGCTCCAGGTAACCTTACCACCCTTCGGCTTCGTCTCCGCCGTCAGAGTGACCGTCTTGCCGACAGTAACCTCACTTGCACCGCTTATGGACAGCTTTGTATAAACCTCCTGCCCCTCCTTATCTTTATCCTTATCTTTGTCTTTATCCTTGTCTTTATCCTTGTCTTTATCTTTGTCTTTATCCTTATCTTTATCCTCTTTGCCCGGATCGTCCGAATCCCCGTTCCCGGAATCGGTCACCGTCACGGAACAGTTAAAATTTTGAATCGAACTGCCCACAATAACCTGTGCCGTGACAGTGGTATTTCCCGCCGCAACCCCGGTCACCGTGCCGCCGTCCACCGTTGCGATGGAGGAATCCGCAACGCTCCAGTCCACCGAATACTCAACCTCGCTGCTGCTGACAGATATCTTCAGGGAATCGCTCTTTCCCTTTTCAAGAGTCATGCTTTCCTTATTGATGGATACCTGTACGTTATCATAGGGATCGTACTCCCCGTCCTCCGCCATCTTTCGAAACGCACCGCCCGTCTGCCACGGATCCGCGATTTTATCCATCGGCACCTTCTCGTACTCCGCTGTCTCCTCCCCGATCGGTGTCTTCGTGGATTCCACCCACTCTACCGTGTCTTTCAGGGCGGACTCCACCTCCGTATTCTTCTGCGTGGCTTCCTCCTTGGCCACATTGATCTCCGCCTCGGTCTTCACCTCATCCGCCACATCCACTTTCTGGTAGGCGATCTTGTCGGTCACCTTGACGCTGCTGCCCTTTGCGGGGAGCGTATACTTCCCGGCCGCCCCTTCCGGCAGAGGGAGGAGCTTAACCTCATAGGTTCCGGCAGCGACTCCCGTCTGGTAAATCACCCCGTCCTTATCGTCATCCTTCAGTTGAAAGCTCTTCGTCCCGGAAACATCCACCTCAAAGGGCACACCGCCAATCAACTTACCCGTCTCCTTATTGACAAACTTGATCTTCATATCCGAAAGAATAGAGGTCAGATGAAGTTCTATCTCCACGCTTTCCTTCTCGTCCTGCTTCTGCTCAGTTTCTTCCTCTTCCTCCTCAGATTCTTCTTCCACATCAAGCATACCACCCAGCTTCGCGGATTCCGATGCCGCCAGCAGGCCGCTCTCCCCGATCACTGAGATACCCTCAATCTCCTCACCCATATCCGCGAAAGCCGCCACCTGTTTCTCCACAGACTTGGCGTGAAGATAGATGCCGCCTGTGGCAATCGCACCCGCGAGCACCAGAATTCCCAGAAGAGCCACGGCTACATCCAGGGCACTCATCTCTCCGATAAAATACATCAGACGGGCAGCAAAACCGTCGTCGTCATCATACTCATAATCCTCGTCTTCATAATCCTCGTCTTCGTAATCCTCGTCTTCGTAATCCTCGTCCTCATAATCCTCGTCTTCGTAATCCTCGTCCTCGTAGTCCTCGTCCTCATAATCCTCGTCTTCGTAGTCCTCGTCCTCATAATCCTCGTCTTCGTAGTCCTCGTCTTCGTAATCTTCATAATCGTCATAGCGAACGGGGCGGGATTTCACCGCAACACTCTTCCTGCTTTTTGGCGGATGGGCGCGCTGATAGGACTCAATCATATCGTCATCCAGACTTAGGAATTCCAACGTGTCCTCTGTTACACTGTCGGCGTCCTCATCATCAAACCGGTCATCCTCAAGCAAATCTTCAAACCGAACCTGCCTGCGGTGATTTTCTGTATTTTGTCTCCTGTTTTTCTTATTCTGCATTATTACCTCCATGTCAGGACAGCCTGCCGCAGTCCTGCCCTGCCTTAATTCTGTGTTACCCGGTTACATGGGTTTATGTAAACCTCAATTCGAAACAATTCTTTGAAATTATAGCACAAAAATGGCGTAATATCAAGATTTTTGTCACCCTTTAAGGGCCGTCAGATTATGTAAATTGACTTATCTTGTAGTATTTACGCCATTTCCGCGATAATTGCGCGATATGTTACACCCCTTTTATGGCAATTATCGCTAATATACGCTTGACTTTGACCGCCGGGGCTGACACAATATAAGGGCAACAGACAAACGGTTACCTTACAGGATTATGGGAAAAGGGGAATTTTTCATGATGTACATGCACTACTGTAAGCGTTGCCAACGGGTTCATATGCTGAATGGGCATAAGCAGTTCTGTCCAAAATGTCAGGGACTGATTACCGAGCTGAAACTCAGTTACCTGGACTATGTGTCCATGAACCAGGCCCAACGGGTTTCTTTTTCTATCTGCTGTGCCGACGATGAGCAGCTCAAAAAGCTGAGTACTACATATCGTATGTATAAGTACAGCAAATGGTACAAGGAGCTGCAACGGCAGCTGGCGCAGCCGGTTATCCATTCCTACACTGCGCTGGAGCCGGCCCCGGTGGAGAACGCTGTATCAATCGTATGATATGATACGAAAAAGGAAGGGAGCGCTGCCCGGAATCTTCGGATTCCAGACGGCGCTCTTTTCTTTTCCCAAGCGGCTATAAAGTTATTAAGAATTTATGAGGGCTCTTTTTTCTGTAGATTTTTGGAAAAAATCATAGTAGAATAGATGAATACAGAAAAGAAACGCATAAGACTTTCAGGAAAGGGTATGAATAAAACCATGAACGAAACACAGGAAAAAAATACATTGCCAAAAGAAAAGATATCGGTTCAGTCAGACAAACTTGAGGAGAACGAAAAGGAGGCGAAGGATTCCAGCGCCAGACTCCGCCTTCCCATAAACATTCATCTCATCCTGCTGGCCGCCATTGTCCTGGTCATCGGGTTTTCTGCCTACCGTCTCTACAAATGGAACAAGGGGACACCCTCAGATTACGACCCGAACTACCAGACCACGGATTTCGACATTGAAGTGATGGACAACCTTATCCCGCTCGCTCCCGATAAACGGGAGGGCTATGTGGATGACGGCGTAACCACCATTCTCTGTCTCGGCGACGATCCCTTCTCGCTGGATCAGGGTGAAAACGGTCTGGCGGAGCAGATCGCCAAAAAGACAGGCGCCACCGTCTACAACGGCTCCTTCACGGGAACCACTATGGCGGCGCAGTTTGCCTCTTACAACGACGGCTATATTCTGGACGCGTTCTCCTTCTCCTATGTGGCGAAGAGTCTGGCCAGCGGAGACTTCGACCTGATGAAGACGGCCGCCACCTACAGCTACGATGAAAATTTTGCAAAGACGACGCAGATGCTCTCTGAACTTGACATGAATAACGTGGATATGATCTGCGTGATGTACGATGGCAGCGACTATATCAACAGACGGCCATGCGACGATCCAAACGCGCCCTACGCCGAGATTACCTACACTGGCGCGCTGCGCTCGGGAGTGAAGGCCATTCAGGAAGCTTACCCCCATATCCGTATTGTAATCATGTCCCACACCTTCTGCCACAGCATCGGCGAGGACGGGAATTTCCAGAACGGCGACCGGGCGGATCTCGGCCACGGCACCCTGAGCCACTATCTGCAGAAAGAGCTGGACGCCACAATGGATGTCGGCGTCTCCTTTATCGACAACTTTTACGGCTCCGTCAACGAGGATAATTACCTCGACTATATGACCGACTACATTCACTTTAACGACGCGGGACGGGAGCTTTTGGCAAGGCGGTTCGCGGAATGCCTATTTCAGTAGTCCACCGAAAACAGCGTCTCAAAATCAAACCGCTTTATCATATTCCGTGTCTCTTCCAGCGCCCGTTCCATCTCCCGGGCGCTCTTTATTTCGCAGATTCCGTCCGCAAAGCACTCCGTCATAAAACGGTTAAACCTGGCGTGGTAATGGGTGTAATCCGCATAGTTGTTCAGGTCCGTCACGATTTCCTCCCTATTCGGGAAATAGAACACTCTCACATTGTCGTAGGCAAGAAGCGTGTCCGCAATATGCGCATACTCCCGCATAGTGGCCTCCAAATGATTTTCCTGCATCACGTCATTCCAGTAGAGAATGCTGTAGGGCGGGAAAAAGATATAGAAGGTGGTGTCCGGGTTCCGTTCAATATAAGGGCAGAGATTCATCTGCAGGTTTTTGTCCGTGCTCTCTATAAAGGCGTCTGGCGGCGTCTCCTCCTCCACCCTTGCAGGGGGCACATAATTGTGCATCACCCACTGGATATTGTAGTATTCGTCCGTCCACCAGCTCTGGTACACCGTTGCAAGATCCGTTTTGTCCGGGTCGGCCAGCGGACGCAGCACATAATTCAACAGCACGTCCTTATTCAGCAGATACTGCACGTCATTCAGATAGTTATCATCATAGAGATAGCCCGGAACCGGATATTTCGTCTCGTCCACGCCCCCGGTGTAGGTCGTCACGTCAACTCCCAGAAAAACTGACTTCACCTCATGACCGCTGTCAAAGATAATGTCCATGATATTCGCCTGATCCTTCGGGTAAGCGCCGCTGTAATTTAATTTAATGGCCTTAAGCCCCATCAGCTCCTCAAACCAGTGGGTGTTAAAGTTCACCGTCATGGAAGAACCGAGAATCACACTGTCGTAGTCCATGTGCTTCGCCATCCCCGGATTCTGGGTGAGCTGGTTATCCACCAGATAGGGAAAGTCCGCAAGCGGCGCATGGTACTGAAAAAAGGGGTCCACCCAGACCACCAGCGCGGCCGAGAGCAAAAGCAGGATTACGGTGAGAGATACGATGGAGAGAATCCAATTCTTAAATCGCTTCATTTTGAATACCAATCCTCCATGTCTGCGCAGTTTACTGTTATGACACGCGTGTCATCACTTTGATTAAAAGTTAAAATACAAAAACGTACTGACTCCGGAAAAGCTTAAGATACACCATACCGCCAGAATTACAAACACCGCTGCCGACACCGGGCCGTATTTCAGGCGCGAAACCCGCTCGCCGGCATTTTTCCCGATCAGTGCAAAGTATAATGCCGCCGCCAGAATCAGGAACATCAGGATATAGCGGCTAAAGGGCAGGTTGTCCAGATGCAGCACTTTGATCACATACCAGAATTCGTCCGGCTGCAGGCACTCCGCCAGATCCAGGGAAATTTTCTTAACTTCCCCTTTCCACGCCGTCCGAAGAAGCGCATTCGCCTGCGCAATGCTTTCCGCCCGGAAATAAACCCAGGCCACGCTGACATAGAGGAAAGTCGCTATTTGTGACACAGTCGTCATAATATTATAAGTAAATCCTGCAGTCTCACTTTTCCTCCCAGTCCGCACATGCCTCTGCCAGAACCGGGTAACCACATACAGCGCCCCGTGCAGCATCCCCCAGACAATAAAATGAAAGCCCGCCCCATGCCAAATGCCGCTTAAGAGAAAGACGAGCAGAAGGTTTAAGTACATCCGCCCCTCCCCCCGGCGGTTTCCCCCCAGCGGAATATAGACGTATTTCGTAAAGAAACGGTTCAGGGTGATATGCCACCTTTTCCAAAAATCCACGATGTCCGCCGCTTTATAGGGAGAATTAAAGTTGACGGGGATCTCAATGCCAAGCATCCGGCCAAGACCCACGGCCATATCGCAGTAACCGCTGAAATCAAAGTAGAGCTGCAGGGCATAGAACATAATCACCAGAACCGCATCCAGGCGTCCAAGTACAGCCAGGTTGTCGTAGCCGTAATCCACACCCGCGCCGAGCGTGTCCGCCAGAAGGACCTTCTTGGCGAGCCCCAGCACAAACAGGGCAAGGCCGCCCGCAATCCTCTCCCAATCCAGTTTTTCTGCGCCAAACGCCCGAAACTGCGGCAGCATCTCGCTGTGGTTCACAATGGGACCTGCGATAAGCTGCGGGAAAAAGGAGACAAACAACGCGTACTCGGACAGAGAACAGTCCGCCACCTCCCCCCGGTAAGTATCCACAATAAAGGAAATCTGCTGAAAGGTAAAAAAACTGATTCCCAGAGGCAGAAGAATGCCCCGCAGGGCAAAATCAGTTCCAAACATGCCATTCACGGTGTCGAGAAAGAAATCATAATATTTGAAGTAAAACAGTAAGCCCAAATTGAAAACCACCGCCAGAATCATAACAGCCCTGCGGCTTTCCCCAGACAAAAGCCTGTGGAACAGATAATTTACCGCAATGCTGCAAATCATAATCAGCAGATAGGACAGGTTGAAATAGCCGTAAAACCACAGGGACATGGCAGTCAGAAACACCCGGGCCGCCCCAGGTTTCCCGCCCCGCACAAGACCGTAATAGCCGAGCAGACATATTGGGAAAAAAACAAACACAAAAATATACGAATTAAATAACATAAGTTATTCTCCTGTCCAACTGCGGCTCGCCCAATCTCTCCGCAAATCCTAAAGTGTCATATCCTTGTAAACCACAAACTCTCCCACCTGACCATAAACCGAAAACCCGTAATCCGTCAGCGGTTCCCTGATCTCCCGGTCCTTTTTCAACACCACGTAGGCACAGGGGTACTCTCTGGTCAGCTCCACAAAAACCGGCGTGTCGATCACCTCCGCCTCCTCCATAGCCTCATACATGGCATTGTAATAATCCCAACGGGCAATCAGCATTTCACGCCCATAGGGCAGCTCAATGTCCGTGCTGTACTGCCTGACGTAATAAATCAGATCCGCCGGGACAAGCACCGTGATCCGCCCTTCCTCCGGCTCTATCATATCCACGATGTCCACCGCCTCCTGCGGCAGATGATAGACATTCTCCGCACGGGAAATATGCTCACTGTCATAGACATAATCCCCGCATGCCGCGACCGCCAGACAGACCACCGCCAGTCCGATCCGCCTGTGCTTTCCCATCAGCCGGATCAGGCCATAAGCGCTGACAATGCTCATCTGCAAAAGCCACAGAAGCCGGTAATATGTCTCGGAATCCTCCATAAGCCGCACAAACACCTTGCGGAACAGGGGGCAGAAAAATAAAAGAAGCAGCAGAGTGGGCGCATAGACAAACAGCACCCGCCTGCGCTTATCCTTCTCCGCAAGCCACAGATAGAGAAGCACGAAAAGATAAATGCCCGCAAGAAAGTGATTCTCGTGATACCCCATATAATTTTTAAATATGACAACACTCTCCAGGAAAATACCCCACATATGCCGCTCCTCGCTATTTTAAAAGGTAACTGTACGCCATAATCACATACACCGCCATATAGACCACATTCGGGATGCAGGCCGCTCCCACCTTAAAAAGAACCTTCCAGTCCCGTTCCGCCGCCGCCAGACAGAAGGCAGACACAGCAATCAGGATGCAGACGAGAAACACCGCGATGGAACTGCACACGCCCGCCGTCATATTGACACAGACAAAAAGCATCCAAAGTCCCGCGTCTGTTCGCCCCTTTCTGACACCCTTGTCATCATCCAAAAATGTCTCCGTCGGCGACATTTTTGACTCTCGCGGCATTCGCCAAATGCCAGTTTCACTGTCGCTTGGCTCATTGCCCGCGGAAGCTTGCAGAAATACCCAGAAGACCGCCGGAATCACCAGCGCGCCCGCCAGCGCCTTGCCCTGCCAGGTGCGGGTCAGAAAAAAAGTCTCATTGGTGTAAATGGACACATTGCCGAAAATCTGGAACATTGCCATGATAATCATAAATACGGGCAGATTCTCCCTGTGGAAGACATGCCGGCCTGTTCCCGACACGTCGCCCGCGGCTTCCTGATTTCTCCCAAAAATCGCACGCCCGATTTCATAATACAGCAGATACGTCAACGGAATCAGCACAAGAGGCATCACCACATGGGACACAATGGTGGCATGCACCCCCGCCCGCACTGAGACAAAGGCCACCCACATAGGGAAGACAGCCATCGCATGCCTCACGTCAAGTCCCGTGGAACCGCCCGTCAGGGGCAGAATGCGGTACATCACGCCCGCCTCCTGCGCGATCAGTGACTCTACCACATAGTAGGCGTCGTCGCCGTCGAAGGAGGAAAAGGCCACCGCCTTGTAAAGCTGGAAGCCAAGCAGGATAAAAAACAACAGCCACTCAATACCCGTTCCCGTAAGCAGTTTTTTCACCACGGATTTCAAGCCTGCCCTCGTGCCGCCAAAGCCGCGCGCTCCCGCATTCCCCACAACAAGCCCCGGCTTTCCCACTTTCCCGTTCCGATACAGGAGCACGATGCCCGCTGCCGCGCAAAAAAGCGTAAGCGCTGTAAACACGGCGGAAGCCGCCTTAAAATTATTGTACTCCACCCAGAGAACCGCCGGAACCGCCGAAATTTCAAAGAGCGCCCACATACCAAAATACCCGGAAAGCAGCACAAAACCCGGGCTTCTTTTTTCTACCGATATGAAATTCGCAGGGATCAGCCCGATGCAAAAGGGGATGACCACAAGCCAGAAAATACAGCTGATAATTGCCGCCATAAATACGCCTCTTCTGTTTCTAAAATTGATTGAGCCTGTTGTCAAAACGCTTATTATCCACAATAACGCCATCCTGCCCGTTCACTACGGTAATCTGGACGGCCACCGAATCCTTTTCCTCAACATCAAAAAGCCCCTCTTCCCCTACACTTTCCCGCCGGCTTCCCTTCTGGTTATCCAAAACAAGAAAATAGCTGCTTCCCGAGGCAGCCGCCTCTTCCAATTTGTCCGTTTTGCCACCCAGAAGATTACCAAATAGCGGCAGATACATTTCATTCTGTTTCCAGATATCAGCATCTCCATCTACATAAATATAACAGCTAAAAGCCGGATCGGAACACATCATTAAATACTTGTCTAACGACTGCAGATTTCTCATAGTATCAATTTTATAATCCGTATACCGTCTGTAATCATCATCCCATTCTGCATAGGCATCTTCGCCCCTGTGATCAGGGATATCATAATGCTTCTCTATATATTGTCCAATATATTCTGTCACTTTTCTTCCGCCGGAACCGTTTAAATGGGAATCTTTATCCGCGCAATCCGATTCCAGATCCACCACCTGCAGATCCAAAAAATTGATATAGGACACCCCATATTCCTTTGCAATCCGTTCCGCGCACATCGCTTCCTGCCACGCTTCTTCAGAGGCCGGAAACGGTATATAAGTCAGCAGAACATCTATGCCGCGGCTTTGACATTCCTCTATGATCCTCCGCAAATACGCTGTTCCAACCGTCTCTTTCCCAATGAACTTATCCGGTTCCCGGGCCATTTCCTCTGGCGGTGCCACATCAACGGCAATCTGCGCCCCCTTTTCAAGGCCCATAGACTTCTCAAAATCTGCCTGATCCAAATCCCACCATCTATCGTGGTAAACTGTAAAATCCCAGTAAAATTCCAGACGTTCCTTCGGATCGTCCACTAAGTCCCGAATCATCCGCACTTTTTTCGCATTTAACGGTATCGCATCCAGCGACGCATGCAGCATTTCCTTTTTTCCTGTTTTGTCCTCCCTGCCGATGCTGTAGCAGTCTACCACGACCATTTTCGGCTGCGCATAGTCCAACGCATTTTTTATTACCCAATAGGTTGCCGGAAGCGGGATTCCAAATCCTGCCAGATTATAAGATGCCATCCCGTAATTGTGCCACAGTTCCATAGGATATACTGCATGGGCCGCGTGAGAGTTACCAAAAAACAATATATCGTATGTTTCGCCCTCATCCATAAACTCTTTATTTCTGCTGTAACCATATCCGGGGTCTGTCAATTTCGTCACAAAGCAAATTCCAGCAGACAGAAAAGCAGCTCCTATACATCCCCAGAAAAGGCCTTTCAAATATTTCTTCATTCACGTATCCCTTCTCTAAAACTGAAAATAGATAAAGTTTGCCGCGTCATAACCGGCGCCCCACATGCCAAACAGCAAAATGCCAAGCACTGCTGCTGTCACAATAAGACATTGCGCCCAATAGTCCTGCTCCGCCACAACTTTCCGCAGGCTGATCCCTCTATATTTACAGATATCCACCACAAAAAGCAGTAAAATCCCCCATATCATCAATGTAAAATTCTGCCTGTTCAAGCCACACGTAAACAATGACCCGTCAAACCACACCCAATGATTTTTCGCCGTGAACATCCTCTTGATGATCCGCAGCGCCGAAAATGCCGAATCCGCCCGGAAGAACACCCATGCAAGATCGACCAGAAAGAAGGTGGTTGCCACCCGGATACATTTATGGCTCAGGCTGTCTTTCTTGACATCTAATAAACCGACCATTTTTTTCTTCAAAGGCGTTAATACGTCGCCGATAATCTGCCATACACCATTTAGAAGTCCCCAGATTACATAGGACCAGTCCGCTCCGTGCCAGAGACCGCTCACCCCGAAAGTAACCAACAGGTTCACGTACTTTCTGATTTTTCCCTTGCGGTTACCGCCAAGAGGAATATAGAGATAATCGCGGAACCAGCCGGAAAGGGAAATGTGCCATCTGCGCCAGAACTCAGCCACAGAAGCCGACAGATACGGCGCGTCAAAGTTTTCCATCAGCTGAATCCCCAATATTTTGGCCGCACCCAGGGCGATCACCGAATATCCCGAAAAATCGCAGTATATCTGTACCGCAAACAAAAGCGTCGCCACAATCAGGTAAACACCTGTGTAAGTTTCAAAGTCCCCATAAACCGTATCGACAAAAACAGCGATACGATCCGCCAACACCACCTTCATAAAATAGCCCCAGAGCATCAGAAGAACGCCTTCCCTGAAACTGTCAAACTTTGGTTTTGCCGGCCTGTCCAACTGGCGCAGCAGATTTTTTGATCTCTCAATCGGACCTGCCACCAGCTGCGGAAAGAAAGAAACAAAGAGCGCATACCGAAAAAAATTTTTCTCCGCGTAAATTTCTCCCCTGTATACGTCCACCGTATAGCCAAGCGCCTGAAAGGTATAAAATGAAATGCCGACTGGCAGAAGGAGATCAAAAGAGGGCGCGTTGAGCGAAATATGCAGATAACCCAGAATCCGGTTTAAGCTTTCGATTCCAAAGTCCAGATACTTAAAGATAAACAGGACGGAAAGATTTAAGATAAAACTGGCCGCAACACACAGTTTTCTGCGCCTTCTCTTTCTCTTTTCCTCTATATCACCCCGGCCACATCTTTCAAGCAAAATTCCCGACACATATGTCACAATTGTAGAGAACAGAAGCAGCACCACATACTTTGCGTTCCAGCACATATAGAAATAGTAACTTGCCGCAAGAAGCCAATAGGCTCTAACCTTTTGCGGAATCAGATAATACATTCCCACAACAATCGGAAAAAATATTAAAAAATGTAACGAATTAAAAAGCATACGGCACCCACTTACTTCTTATTTTAGTACAATAATAATACTATAGCACACACATTTGGAATTTTCCACATTTCCGTGTACATCCTCTCCCAAACATGATAAAATTATTTTAATTGTGGACAAACTAACCTGGCAGGAGATTTTCTCCTGACAGCTTTCACACCGTCACAATTTTCCTGATATTAAAAAATAAACAAGCGAGGACTACATGAAAAAAGTATATGTGATCGGCGCGGGTCCCGCGGGCCTTACCGCCGCCTACGAGCTGTTACGACAGGACAGGAATAAAGAATACAAAGTCACGGTGCTGGAGGAATCCGGCGCTATGGGCGGCATCTCCAAAACCGTCAACTACAAGGGCAACCGCATGGATATGGGCGGACACCGCTTTTTCTCCAAAGTGCCGGAAGTCAACGACTGGTGGGAGCACATGCTTCCCACCCAGGGTTCCCCCACCTATGACGATATCGTGCTGCACCGGGAAATGACGCTTGCTCCCGGCGGCCCTGACCCGGAGAAGGAAGACCATGTCATGCTGCGCCGGAACCGGGTATCTCGGATTTACTTTAACCGGAAATTTTTTGACTACCCGATCTCCTTAAAGCCGGAGACCTTTATCAACATGGGCTTTCTGACCACCCTGCAGGTGGGGTTCAGCTATCTGGCAGCCATGATCCACAAACGGCCCGAGAACTCGCTGGAAGATTTTTATGTAAACCGATTTGGCAAAAAGCTCTACTCCATGTTCTTTGAAAATTATACGGAAAACCTATGGGGAAGACACCCCTCCGAGATTGCGCCGGACTGGGGCGCGCAGCGGGTAAAGGGCCTCTCCATCACCGCCATTTTAAAGGATATCTTTGCGAAGATGCTCCCCGGCAATAAGAACCGTGAGGTGGAGACCTCCCTGATCGAGGAATTCAGCTATCCCAAACTCGGTCCCGGGCAGCTCTGGGAAGTAACCGCCGACAAAGTCAGGGAACTTGGCGGAGAGATCCTCTGCCACAGCAGGGCTGTCAGACTCCATAAGGACGAGAGAGGCCGTCTTACTTCCATCACCTACGAGACGCCGGAGGGCGAGGTGACCGCCGAGGGCGACATTTTCATCTCCTCCATGCCGGTGAAAGATCTGGTGGCAGGCATCAATGATGTGCCGGAGGATATGGCGGCCATCGCCGCAGGTCTCCCCTACCGCGACTACATGACCGTGGGGCTCCTGCTGCCGAAACTGAACCTGAAAAACAAGACGAAACTCAAAACCATCGGCAACATCGTCCCCGACTGCTGGGTGTATGTCCACGACAAAAGCGTCCGTCTGGGACGGTTCCAGATCTACAATAACTGGTCTCCTTACATGGTGCGCGACTTAGAGCACACTGTCTGGATCGGGCTGGAATATTTTGTCTTCGAGGGGGATAAATACTGGACTATGCCGGACGAGGATTTCATCCGCTTTGCGGTAGATGAAATCGTCCGCATGGGACTGATTGACAAGCCTTCCGACGTGATGGATGCCCATGTGGAGCGGGTGAAAAAGGCTTACCCCGCCTATTTTGACACCTACAAGGATATGGACAAGCTGACCGAATACCTGAAATCCATCGACAACCTCTACTGCGTGGGCAGGAACGGCCAGCACCGCTACAACAACATCGACCACTCCATGATGACCTCCTTCGAGACCGTGAAAAACATTTTAGGCGGCATCTCCTCCAAGGACAATATATGGAACGTCAACACGGAAAAATCCTACCACGAGGAAGTGCAGAGGGAAACCGCTTCCCAGACGGAGCAGATTGAGCTCGACTAGGCAGTCCGGCATTGAAGGCGCTGCAATACGGCGCTTGTCAGAACCAGAATCACCGTATAGACAGCCATCTCATATAAGTAACGTGTGTTATGAATAGATTGCAGATAGTACCAGGGCGGGAGAAGCAGTTTTCCCGCCCTGAAATGCTGTAAGTTCAGAAAAACAGGGCAGAGCGCCAGCGTCGCCGCCAGAAGCGGCAGAAGCAGCCCGCTCATTCTCCGTGGCGTGCGGCACAGCAGCCGCAGCACATTGGAAAAAGCCAATACGCAGGCTGTAAACACTGCGCAGCTTATCACTTCTCTCTTCCAGTCCGTAAACACCCCCGCCAGCTTACAGGACAGCAGCAGCACTGCAACCGCATCCACGAGAAACACCGCGCCCGCAAGATAGGCGGTCGAAAGCCGCCTTGTCACGGGGATGCGCCCGTAGACGCCGCGCTCCTCATCCCGCATAAAGTAAAGCGCAGCCGCCAGCCCTGCAAAAGTAAACCAGACAGCCAGGATCCCCCTCAGAGGCGCCTGCACATAGGTGAAATCTTCCGTCTCTCCGGGCGTCCCGTCCGAATACACCATCTGAAACAGACTCCCCTCCACGGCCACCCTGTCATAGACCTGACGGAGTTCCCCGTCGGTCATCTGCGCAAGTCCCAGTTCATCCCGCACATACCCCGCATAGACCGCATAAGAAAAGGACGGATAGATGGCGGACGAAAGAATTTCCCTGCCCAGGGTAAGGGCCACGCTGTCCTTCCGCTCCACCACCGTCACGACAGGGCGCACTCTTCTCCTTTCCGCAAGCTCCTCTATCTGTTCTGACAGATCCTCCGAAAAAATCCAGGCCGCATCCGCCTCCCCGCTCTCCACCATCAGCCTCGCTTCCCTCTCATCTACACAGGAAAGATAGCGCAGAACGCTTCCGCCGTCCAGAAGCCTTTCGGAAATCTCCTCCGCCGCCGCATCCCCGCGGGGCACACACAAAGCGATTGTGGCAATCCCTGCGGGCTCTCCCGACAGCCGCCCGACACCTGCGGCAAGCAGGGGCGCAAGCACAAGCATAAAAAGAAAGCCGTATCTCTTAAACAGCCTCTTCTGTAACAGCAAAACTCTTATAAAGATCTGTTCCAGCATAGCCCCGTCCTCCCGCCGCCTGTTTTCAAGTCCGTCCTATCCCAACCGCCCGCAATCCGCCTAACCTTCAGCTCCCTCTCATCCGGCTCTGCGTATTGTATTTGCTCTAACCAATACAGTCAACGCAAGGAACCCCGCCAGCCAGGCGAAAACAGCCACCCATGCCGACCCCGGAACCTTCCCCAGAGCCCCCGCCTGGACAAACCGCACCGCCGCGCCCGAGGGCAAAACCTCTCCCAGCGCACGCATTTTCTCAGGAAAAAAGGCGGACGGATAAAAATATCCCGATAGATATCCCATGCCGACCCCGCAGATGAGCTGTAAAAGGATCCCGTTCACAATTCCCTCCGCCGCTTCAAAGAGAAAAAACTGCAGGGACGCAAACATGGCCGCCACAGGAAAAAGAAGCGGCAGAAACGCCGCAAAGGGCGCGGCCCCCATTCCCTCCCACTCGGGAATGCCCAAAAGCTCCCGCTCAAGGACGAAAGAAAGCGGCAGGCACAGGGTGAAAAGCCCCACAAGCACAAGCAGCAGATAGACCAGATATTCCCCCAGAATCTGCCGGAACGCACCCACACCCCGGGCTTTCAAAAAGCAGAAAAGAGCACCGTTTCCCCGCGCAAAGAGGGCACTGTTCAAAAGCCCGGAAAGCAGAAGAAACAGCAGAACCGCGCCGCAGAAATAATACAGCTCCAAAGACAGTCCGTCCCCGTAGCCCAGAACTTCCACCTCGCCAAATCCGCTCCGTGAAAGCACCATCTGAATCAGGGAAAGGTTCAGTTTATCCGTCTCCCACCCGATCTCATCCCCCCTGCCCTGATCGGCAAGGACCCGCTGCATGGCGTAAATTGCGCTCTGTGAACAGGTCACCAGCGTGGACGCGATGTCCGTGATCTCCCCCATCACCATAGTTCCAAGACCCTGCTGTCCCTGACTGGCGGTATAGGTAATCAGGCGGTCGTTCTCCCCGCACACGATGGATTCCATCAATCCCTCCGGTACCCGCACAACGGCATAAAGCTCTCCCCGCAGAAAAGCCTCCTCCGCCTCCTGCTCCGACATGGGTACCAGCTCAACCATAAACCGGGAGTCGTCCATCTCCTGCAGAGCCGCAATTCCGAACCCCAGATAGGAGTCCGACAGATCTCCCACCATACCTATCCGATATCTTGTCCCTGCCGCCGAGACTGTCCCCTGCGCGATCAGAAGGCAGACAAACGCCCCCGCGCAGACACAGACAGTCAGATCCGCCAGTATCTGCCCGGGAAGCAGTCTCGCTGCGCGTTTCAGTTGTGCCAGAAAATAAGCCGCCGTCCGTTTCACTCCAGTTCCTCCGCCAGTTTATGGAAATCTCCGTCATACCGGTAAGGATGCAGGGTTCCGTCCCTCAATATATAACACACGTTACACAATTCCAGATCCTGGGCGTCATGGGTCGCCATGAGAACGCTTCCGCCTTCCTGCATGTAAGCGGAGAGGTATTGGCGGATGTTCTCCTTGCAGACAGGGTCAAGCGCAGCCGACGGCTCGTCGAGCACCAGGATTCCCGGGTGGGAAACCACTGCGCAGCCGATGGAAAGACGCTTCTTCATACCGCCTGACATGCGGTGCACGGGGGTTTTGAGAAACCCGTCAATGCCAAGTAACCCCAGTGCCCCCGCGGCAAGCTCCCGTTTCAGCGTCTCCCTGTCATACCACATGCGCAGATTATCCCAGGCGTTCAACTCTTCCATCAGCGGGTCCCCCTGCGGCACATAGCCCAGCACCTTCGGAATCTGTCCGGGATGACGCAGCAGATCGGTTCCCCGATAAAAAAAGGAGCCGCCATCCGCCCTGCGCACGCCCGCCAAAACGGAAAGCAGCGTGGACTTCCCGCTGCCGTTGCTGCCAAGGATGGCCGCACAACTCCCGGCCTCCATCGAAAACGATATATCTGTAAGCACTTTCTTTCGGGAATACGCTTTCCTGATCCCCGCCACTTCTATTTGCATAGCGCCTCCTTGACCGCCTCCGCAATGCAGCGCATGCCTTCCGGCGTGGGATGCACCCCGTCGCTCGTCATCTCCTGCAGATTGTCTATGGTAACGCCGCAGTCAGCCAAGTCAATCACCGGAAGCCCCCTGTTCTCCGCGATCCGAATAATCGTCTCCCCGTAGTCGGCTGATGTAAGCTGCCCACTGTTGACAAATTCCACATAGGGCGTTTCCGTCCCGTAATCTCCCATCGGAAGCAGGGTACAGCAGTAAATCTCCGCCAGCGGATAATTCGCCTGCACCTTGTCAAGCATCAGCGTGTATGCGTCGCTGAAGGTCTCAATCTCCCCTTCTTCCACCAGTCCGGTGCCGTCATTGTCCCCCAGCGGAGCGGCTTTCAGCATATCGTTGGCGCCCATATATATGACAACCCTGTCAGGGCAGGCTCCCGCCGGGCCGGATAGATCATTGGTGCGCAGTTCATTGCAGCTGCACTGGGGATCTTCCGTCCCCGTAGAGTCCCCCGTCACGGTCGCCCCGGCGCTGGAACCGTTCACATACAGGGTAAGCTCCAGATCATCCGCCACCCGCTGCCACCAGGTATCTTCCAACTCCGCCACTTCGCCGTTTTCCGGGAAAAAGGCATAATATCCCACAGGGTTACACCCCTGATAGGTGGAAATGCTGTCCCCCAGAATCGAAAACGTGGTGCCCGCAAGCTGCGTCGCCTCCGCCTGACTATCCATCCCTGCCGCGTCCTGCCCGGCCACCATCCCTGCGGCCTCCTGTGCATCCGCGC
Source organism: Lachnospiraceae bacterium UBA7143 (assembly GCA_002491905.1). GTDB lineage: Bacteria > Bacillota > Clostridia > Lachnospirales > Lachnospiraceae > UBA3282. Next base: position 130,645 of record DKWV01000001.1, read on the forward strand.
CGCCTTCTTCTATATCCGGGCCATCAGTGTCTCTGTTTTCTCCCACATCTGCGCCCTCGTTTTCCTGCCTGTCCACGCCGCCCGCACTTCCTCCGCAGCCCCATAAAGCCACGGAAACTGCCATCGCGCAAACCGCCGCGCAAATCTCTCTCTTCATCCGTATGCCACCTTCATTTCCACGGCTTCCCGCTCTATTTTTTCTTAAACAGCGTCTGTCTCGCGCCGTGCATCTCCCTGTGTTTCAGCACATCATCCACCGCGTCCATGCGCAGTCCCGCGTCAATAAAATCACAATGTCTGCAGAAGGGATAGTTGTGTCTGCCTGTAGCAATGGCCTCCCGAAGCTGCCTGTACTTTTCGCTGTTCCAGCCTTCCCTGAGAGATGTGGTGTTCAGATCGGCCATCTCCGTCACCTCAAAATTGTCACAGCAGCAGATCCCCAGCTTACCAAAAGGCGTGATCCACAGGTCCGTAAAAGGCATCAGACATGTCTCTTTAACAATCTTCCCCTTGGACTGTTTGTTGGGGGCGCTTCCCGCCCGGTTGGTCAGCACCTCCTTCAGGTAACGCATCTGCACCAGAATATCCACATCCTTAAACTCCTCCGGGTGCGCCTTCACATAATCATGGATCACCTGTATGTTGTCATGCAGCTTCATTTCCATGCCGTAATTATTGATGATAAGCTGATCCACATAGGGAACAATCTGTTTCACCTTATCCACGTCGAGAAGCAGGCCGTTGGTGGACATGAAGATAAATGTGTCCGGCAGCTTTTCTCTGGCATACCTGTGAAACTCCACAATGCGCTTGTCGAGCCACGGCTCATTGTTCCCGTAAAGGGTGAGATGTCCCTTGTAATTCCAGTCGTGGAGCTGGTCGATTATGGAATAGTACAGGGCATCGTCCATCTTTTTGTAAGGCCGTTTCTCCGCGTGGATGTTGGCCGTACAGAACTCGCATGTGCTGTTACAGCGGTTCACCGTCTCCAGATTCACCACCAGCGGGTGAGGCGGCTCCTTATGGCTCATAAAATACTCGATATACCCCCTCTGGGACCGCCTGCGGCTGATAAACTGCAGCTTTAAATAGCCTTCGCTGGAAATCCAGGGCAGGTATTTTTTCGCGTTCCACCCAATGACGCCCCCGAAATTGTGTACTCTGATTGGCATAATTGCATCTCCTTCTTACTGTCTTCTCTGTGCACATACACCGCTGTGCAAATTCGAAAAATCTGCGGTTTGCCTCACTCGCAGACTTTATAGGCATAGACCGTCATGCTTCCGTCCCGCGCCGTGTACTCCCCCAGCAGGGATAATCCGACCTCCTCCGCGTTGGAGAGCCTGATTCTGGAAAAAAGGTATTCCCCGCCAAGCGCCCGGAACGCCTCCCCGTCCATATAGATATGGTCATCCGTGGCATAGACCGTCTTTGTGGCGCTGACAATGCTCAAATCCGTCCCGGAATAAAGATAGGCCCTGGCACCCCAGTCGTCGTAGTAGATTCTGGTAGCCTCCACCCGCTCTAAGGCCGGAGCGATAATCTTTCGGAAATCCTCCTTGTACTGCTGGGAATAAAAGCCCAGATACCCGTCCAGGGTGGCAATTCCGTTATACTCCAGCACCGCCGGGTGGAAGCCGTAGGCCGCCGCCCACTCTCCCTGATAACCGATATCCGTCTTGATTTCCTCAAACAAATCGACAGCATAAAACTGCCCGTAGGAAAGCTCATCCACTTCCTGTCCGTGAAAATGCTCGTAAGCCCTGTTATAACAGGTGTTATATAAATCATTATATCTGGTCGGCGTCAGGATCACGGCCAGCACAGCCAGACAGACAATCCCGTTGGCAAGCCACATCTGCCAGACTCCGGCGTCGTAAAGCCTGCGCAGGATCAAAAACAGCGACCCGTACCAGAGAAACGGGTTAAAAAAAATTGTCCGGTTAAACTGAAAGCCTCTCAGAGGCGGAACCAGCTTTTCCACCAGAGAGCGCAGCGGCTCAAAATCATACAGGCCGTACACCACGCAGTTAAACAGAATAAAAACCATCAGCAGGTTGAAGGGATCGCGCAAAATCGCTTTTCCTTCTTTTCTGCGAAGATACCATACATTGTTTACAACAAAATAGATGACACATACAGGCAGTACCACTTTTCCATGTACCCCGTCCGCGTGAAAAATGCCCTCTCTGAAAACCTGTCCGATTTCCCTGAAAATCTCTGGCAGGGAAAGGCTTGCGTTCACGATGGATGAGCGGATTGTCACCTCGTCGCTAAAGAGCATCTGGGAAAACAGACGGTACTCACAGACCACAAAACCGATGGCAAGCACAAAAAGCGCCGCCGTAAGCCTCGAAACAGGTTTCCAATCCTGCTCATCCCCCGACATTGCACTCCATTCCCGACGTTTCTTCGCGCCCGCGTACGCCGTCCGGCAGGCCATCCACACAACCACAAGCGCGAGATACCCCAGTATAAAGATCCCGTGGTAGGAAAAATAGGATAAAAGCGGATAGGCAAAAAGCGCCGCGTACCAGCCGTACCACCGCTTCCCCTGCCCTTTATATATCTTAAGAAGCAGCCATACACACAGCGGAATCGAAGCAAAGGCGAAACCGTAGGCCGGGAAAAACCAGCAGATCCCGTAGGCAAAGCCCGTCATATAAACAGCAGGCCGGTACTTTCCGTATCTTTCACCGAGCAGTTCCCCTGCCAGCAGGCGAAAAGAAAACATACCGATCAGTATTTTCCCCAAAATTCCCAGCACATAAGCTGTGTAGGTCGGGAACAGCATATAAAGCACACTGTAGAGCGAAAGCTCCGAGGGCAGGCTGTCACGGCTGACGCCGCCGAGAAACGGCACGTCCACACCGTGTTTCCAGAAAGAATCTGTGTTTTTCAGCATCTGGAACTGCGCCAGAAACAGATCCATATTGTCGTGAACGCCAATATAGCTCCGTTCCCCATACCCAAAAAACACCGCCGCTGCAAGCAGCAGGAAGCCGGTCACGGGAAAGAAAAACCAGTATTCTGTTATCCACTGAAACCATTTCCGTTCCGTCAGTTTCTTCATGCGTTCATCCTATCATTTCATGATCCCGGCATCATCCGCCGCGTCACGCTTCTCCATTCTTATGTTTCCCCGTCCGAAACACAAATAACTTCTGCCCGAAGAAATTCATCACAATAAAGATTCCCATGCCGAAAATCATGGCGATATTGTCGAAAAGCGCCTGCGAAAATACCCCGCCCGCCGACAGCCCGGACACCTCCAAAAGCCAGGTGACAAGAGGTTTCGCCACGCTGAATGACACCAGATAGCACACAATGATATTGATGGCAAACCGCCAGGGCAGCCATCTGTCCCTGCTCTCCACCTTAAAGGTCAGCTTTGCGTTCGCATGGTAGGAAAAGACGCTGCCGATAAAATAGGAAATTCCGCTGGAAAGCCAGTAATTCATGTGGATCAGATTGTACAGCACCGCCATAATCAGCCAGCCGATCAGCGTGTTGATCACGCCCACCATGCCGAAATGTATGACCTCCATGATAAAATCCTTATATTTCAGATACAGAGTTTTCATGAATATTGCCTTTCCGTCGTTTCGTTTCTGTGGTAAGATAAACAAAAAAGGAGTGCCTATGCCAACATTAAAAATACACCATATCGGCTACTTAGTCAAAAAAATCGGGAAAGCCGTAAAAACCTTTGAATCCCTAGGCTATCAGATCGAGCAGGACACCGTTTATGACGATATCAGAAAAGTGGATATCTGCTTTCTCATAAAGGACGGTTACCGGGTAGAGCTGGTCTCCCCCGTCTCTGAGGACTCCGTGGTTTCGGGCCTTATGAAAAAATATAAGAACACCCCCTACCACATCTGCTACGAAGCCGATGACCCCGAAGCGGCATATCTGGAGCTGACCGAAAACGGCTTCACCGCCATCGACACGCCCACGGCCGCACCCGCGCTGGGCGGCTGTAACGTGGTATTTCTGATGAGCCCGGCGATCGGCATGATTGAACTGATTTTCTAACGTACATACATGGTGATCGTCCCGCATTTCTTCTCCGTGAAATCCGACAGATCCAAACTTGGCTCATAGCACCAGTGCCGGTCCTCCTCATTGTACATCACAACCACGTCGATATCCGCGAAATCCGCCTGCTCGTCCTCCCTTGGGCCATAGGAGCGATTGCATATTTTCTTATCCTCCTCCCAGTAAAACACTTCGTCGTAGCCGTGGAGGCGGAACCAGTAGTACATGGTCCTGTTCCCCTCCTCATTCGGCGCAAAGCAGGACAACACCTTTTTGTCCGTTCCCCGCACCAGTGAAAGGGTTGATTCCATCATGGCCTTAATACTCTCGCCCCGATAGGTAAAATACCGCGCCTCCCGCAGTGTCACCCTGCCGTGGGCCGCCAGCATCAAAAGCAGGCAGAGTACATAGGCGATCCGCCTCTTCCCGCTAAGGGGTCGGAAAGTGCCCCCCACGACCACGAAAAAGAAAGCATAACCCAGCACACAGGGCAGAATATAGCGCTCCTCCAAAGCCGTTTTACTGTAGGTGATGCACTGGGGCAGAACAATCGCCGCCGTAAGCAGGATTTCCCATCCAAGCTTCTTCACATGCTCCCAGTAGGTCAGCAGAATCAGGCTCATCAGAATGCCGAAGCGCACATACCATTTCAGGTTATTTCCCGCCGCCGCGCGCCACACCTGCACATACTGGTCAAGCGTCACGCTTTCATCCAGGCCTACATAAGAATAATTGTTCGTGCCAACCACGAACAGAATCAAAAACATTTCCGCCGTAAAGATAACACCGATGGCCAGAAGATAGGACATCCTGTGCCTGACTGCCTCCCAAAGGTGCGGGAGCGTTACCCGTTTCCCCCGCATTCCGTCATACAGCACATAAAGGCCCACGAAGGGCAGAAGCAGAATGAAAGGCTCCTTGTATACCGACATCAGAAAAAATGCGCCCACACTGACAACGGCATACCGCCTCATTTCCGTGGAAAGCCATTTGAGCAGGAAGAAAAACCCCACCGCAAACATCATGATATCATAGGACTCCTGCGGCCCCAGCTTCCACCACACCGCCGACTGGTAACCCACCATCACCGTCAGGGCAAAGAGCGCGGCATAGACCATGTTGCACCTCATCTGTCTCGCACAGTAGTAGAGCGCCGCGAGCGCCACTACAATCTCCGCCGCCTTTACAACTGACACCGCTGTCAGATTTATCCCGAACACATAGGCCACCAACACCCGGTTGATATAATACAACGGTCGGAAGCGAAGGGTCAGGTCAAACCCTACCGCCTCCCTCAGACAGTCCCACAGGCTGAGGTGATCCAGCGTCATCCAGTCCATATACTTGGCAAATTCCCAGTCATCCACCAGATGAAATCCCGAGGTCAGCGTGCCCGTAAGGATCACCACGCCGAACACCAGCGCGGCAAAAAGCGCCCATACCAGGACAGCCTCCTGCCTTTTACTTATTTTCTCCAATTTTTCATAAAATTTTTTCATCTTATCCAATCTGACTGATAATGATATCCGCCATCTCACCCACGTTCTTCATGGATACCACCTGTCCCATGTTGAACTTCATACCAAACTCCTGCTCCACAGCGGCCAGAAGGTTGATGTGCTCCAGAGAATCCCACTCCTCAATATCGTCCGCCGTGGTGGCGTCCGTGACGGTGATCTCCTCGTCGTCGAACACGTCCCTGAATACCTCATTTAACTTTTCAAACACTTCTTCTCTGCTCATATGCTCTCTCCTTTTTCCACCGTAATCACCGTATTTTTTTTCTCATAATCCGCCGGAATTTCAAACCGCCATATTGTGACGCCCGTGTCAGTTTCATCCGTCCTCTCAAAGCCCATAGCCTGATAGAACTCCTTCACCATAGCATTTTTCGCCGTGGGATAATAATATCCCATAACTGTCCCGATTCCGCAGTCCCGGCACGCCTCCACCACACTGTCCATCATGGCGTACTCCATATCCCGTTTCAGTACACGGCAGCTCATCAGCCACAGCTCCAGATGCAGCACGCCGCCTGACGCAGTCCCCGCGCCCGGCGTTTTGCCCTGTCTATACACTTCCGTGTCCGCCGCTGTGCCTTTTCTGCCGATCACCACAGAGACCACGCCGTTATCCCCGAAGCGGTCAGTCAGCTTACCATAGCGGGTGATATAATTCGGATCCGCCGCAAAGGCTTCGATCTCCGCCTGGGTAAACCGCCTTGTAGTCAGGTTAAACTGGTTGCTCTTGTTGGTAAGCTGGGCGATCCGCGCCATATAGACCGGCTCAAAAGCCCGTATCGTCCCCCGCATTTCCAGGGATAGCAGATACTCCCGATAATCTGAGAAACGCTCCTGCTGCTGTTTCCTCGCCATATTTGCCCGATACATCTCGCTTCGTTTCCTGTCATCTTCCGACAGGCTTGTCACCTCAAAAAAGCCGCTGTGATCCAGCACCCGGATATACTGCTCCGGCGAGCCGATCTCCGGGACCGCCACCCCCGCCGTCTGCGCGCTCACGATCTCCCGCTCCGCCGGATTATCATCCGCGAACACCAGACTGTCCGACAGAATATTCAGTTCCTGCGCAATGGCAGTCATGTTCCGGCTCTTCGGCTCCCAGTTCGCCTTAATCAGGACAAAATCCTCCGGCCTTAAAATGCCGTCCGGGTGGTTCAGCCCGGCGGCGGCGTTGTCATACTCGTTCTTGGAGTTCACGGCCAGCATCACGCCGATGTCCTTCTGCGCCTTCACATAGCCCTGAAACTCCGAGTAGACCTGTCCCATCGGTGTCTCCTGTCCGATCTCCAGATTTTCCGGGCCGTCGTCCCCCACAACGCCGCCCCAGAGCGTGTTGTCCAGATCCAGGACAAGGGCCTTCCTGTTCCTTCCGAAAACCGACTTGATGATATTCGCCAGATTGTGGGCAAAGACGGGAACCGCCTGCATGCAGCATGCGTATTTGTACATATGCCAGTACAGGGGATCCGCCCATTTGTCCAGACCGTAGGAGGCCGACAGATAGTTGATGTCATGAATATAAAAATTCCCGTGCTCTCTCGCGTACTGATAAAATTTCTCATTCAGCCTGTTGATAAAGCAGATCCTTCCCTGAAGATACACGCCCTCCTGATTCCCCAGAAGGCGGTAAAAGGGATACTCAAAATTATTCTGGATCACAGGGCAGTGATAAACTTCCGCAATTTTTTCCCACATCGCCTGAAAGTGGGTGTACTGCTCCGAGAGCAGCCCGTCCACCCGCTCTTCCGAATCCGAAACGGAAGGCCACGTCGTGATATTGCGGTTGGATGTGTGGATAAAAATCAGATCCGGCGCAAACGAAAGAAGCTCCGGGTTATCAAACATCACATCCTGCCAGTACTGCGCATACTCCGACTCATAGAACACCGGACGGATGCCCTGCTCAAGCAGGAACAGTTCCAAAATGCGGATGATATCATGGGTCGTACTGCCTCCCAGAACCGCGATTTTCTTCTCCAGAAAATCAGACCTTTCCTCCAGCAGCGCGCGCTTCAGCTTCTTGGACTTTTTTAAGATAAGCTCCCCGTCAAAGGGATATTCCAGTTCCCTCATACATTTCTCCTGTCGCAATTTCCTATTAAAATAAGCAGAAGGCAGGTTTTCACACCTGCCTTTTATCATACCATATTTTACCTGCTCTATGCAATCATTCCTCCGGCGCATAATCATTGTAGATTATTTTTGCAATCTTCTCCGCGTATACCCGCGCCCCCAGAGGCGTCATATGGACACCGTCCGCCAGATAATCGTCCGCTGTGTCCGCGTCAATCCCACTCTCCTCAAAAGCGTTGAAGAAGAACACGCCGTCCCCCTCGAACAGCCCTGCCACATAGCCGGCCCCCCGCGCGTAAGTAATTAATGGGCCGTACCCGTAATCCAGGGAGTAACCGTCACCGATAAAGGTGTTGCCGTTGAACACCTGACAGTAGTGGGGGGCAACCAGCAGGATCCCCGCATCCGGGAAACGCTCCCTAAGCCTGCTGACCGCGTCTTCCAGCGCACCCGTATAAGTATGCGTGCCGTCCACCGCCAGCGTGTCCCCGCCCTCCAGATATCTGCTGTTGGGAATCTGCCCGGTCAGGAAATCGTTCACCCCATACTCTATAATAAAGTAATCCGTCTTGCTAAAGTCACAGGTTTTGAAAACTTCTCCCGCCGCGTAGCCGTCAAAGATATCCGTGTTGATATTCCCCAGAATCCCGTTCACCACGCCGAGAAGGCTGCGGGAATCCCATGTGGCAAAATTGTACTGCTCATTCGGCAGAAGCGCCGCCGTGGTGCCGCCCATAGACATATTGTAAACTTTGGCGTTGAGCTGTTCGCCGATAATGTCCGCCGCACCGCTCTCCGTCCGGTCACCGTCCATGATGCTGTCACCCAGAATAACGATCTGCATGTCATAGTTCCTGTTATCCTCTTCCTTGGGCGCCTGCTCGTCTTTCTTTTCGTCCGTCTTATCCTTTTTCACCGTTTCCTGTTTCGCTACTTTGGCAGGCTCCTGCTCCGCCTCACTGGCGGCGGGAGCTGCTTCGCTCTCAGCGGTTACCACGCTGGAGCCCTCCTTCAGGCTGCGCCACTCCTCCTTCAATTCCTCCACCGCCTGACGGTTCTGCTCCTCTAAGTCTAACCGTTCCCGCTCCACCTTCATCTGTGCCTGTCCATATACAATTTCGATGATTGCCAGGACACAGAATCCGATCAGAACCACCAGCAGCATATTGATACTCTGTCTGCCTCTCCTCGTATTTCCCATCTTTTACCGACCTTTCCCTCTATAAAATATCTGTCTTCCGCGCCTATGTTATGATAACGCCCTGTTTCCCCTAAATCTGTATATACTTTACCACATTTTTCCCCGGTTTCCTATCATATACGCCGGGAATTAAAAAAATCTTCCATAAATCTTAATATGTTATGGTATACTGCTGCTTGATTTCCTGCTGACATGTTATATTATAATAGAGACAGTTTAAAAATATGCGAAACAATTCATCTCCCACGAAAGGATAAGATAATGGGATATAGAAACAGACAAAATTCCCGCAGGAAAATGCCCTCCCTTTTTCAGGGCAGCGTTCTTTTTCTCCTGCTCCTCCTTGCCTTTTACGCCCTGTTACTGCTTTTTATAAAACCGGTGGACGGCATCAACGACGACTGGGGCATGTACAGCATCCTCTCCGGCGCCTATACAGGAACACCTGACGCTCATGTCATGTTCTTTCTCTATCCGCTCTCATGGCTGCTTTCCAGGCTCTACACCCTTTGGAGCTTTGTGCCCTGGTACGGACTTTTCCAGCACGGCGTACAGATACTCTGCCTTTTTACGGTATACCACCGCTTCCTGCGCATCCGGCAAAGACGCGATCCCCAGGCCTCCCTCTGGCTGCCTGCCCTGGCTGCCTTTCTGATCCTGTTTTTCATCATAGACCTGAATGTGCTCGCGGAAGCGCAGTATACCACCACAGCGGGACTGGCTGCCGCCGCCGCGCTGTTTAGCTTTATCACTTCCCGCATCAACCAGTCGAACGCCGGATTTTTGCTGGATAATATCCCTACCCTGCTCCTCGCCTGGATTTCTTACAGCATGCGGCAGAATGTCTTTTATCTCTGTCTGCCGATGGCCGGTATGCTCTGGATCTCCAAATGGATTTCGGCCCGCAAAAACGAATACGGGGGAGTGGCCGCCAAACTCCTTGGCTTTGCCCTGCTTCTATGCCTTGGCATGGGGCTTCTCTGGGGCGTAAACGCCGCCGCCTACTCCTCTGCCGAATGGTCCGATTTCCGAAAAATCAATCACTACAGGGAGCGGGTAGGCGACTTCTACGGCTGGCCCGAATATGAGGAGTGCCGTGACGTTCTGCAGGCGCTCGGCATGGATGAGGAAGCATATATGTACCGAAAAAGCGGTGCGCCGCACATCGGATACGACATGTCTGTCTCCGACTGGAAACAGATGCACGACATTGCCAGACGCTGTTACCTGAAACGCGTAAGTCTGCGGGAACGTCTGAAAAACATGGCAGTTTCCTCCATAAGCGTCTTTTTCTATCAGGACGGCATGCAGCCGGCCAATCTGTTTACCGGTCTCCTGCTGCTGCTGACCCCCGTGCTGATCTTTTGGGAGCGCAATGCCCGCGCCCTCTTCGTCTATCTGATGTATCTGTTCGGACGGAGTGTGAGCTGGGGCTATGTGCTCTATGAAGGCCGTTTTCCCAAACGCATCGCCCAGCCCCTGATTACTGTGGATTTTCTCATTCTCTTCGGGATCATCCTGGCCTTTAATCTGCTGCCCTGCGAAAACCGCAGACGGTACTATGTGATTCTTCCGCTGCTTTTGTGTCTCAGCATCTTCTCGGTATATGTCACGCACCGGGATGTTTCGGAAAACTACCGCGTCCATGAAAAGACCTGGCGGGAGCTGAGAGAATACTGCCGTGCACACCCGGACAACTTTTACATATGGACCTATGGTTCAGGGACACTGGAACACTTCTATGAGACGCCCTTCGGGCGCGGGCAGTATACTTACCAGAACTTTATCTACACCAACTGGGGCGTAATCTGTAACCCCAACACACAAAAAAAGCTCGATGCCCAGGGAATCGGCGACTTCGGCCGGGATCTTGTGGACAGCGAACATGTATATTTTATTCTGCAGGATGCCCCCTACAACGAGGAGCACCCTGTCATCATGTATTTCCGGCATACCTATCAGGCAGAGCTTACCGTTGCCGATACCTTCACCGCCGGGGATACTGACTACTTCGTGTATCAGCTCTCCCGAACAGCAGCAGCGCCAGCACCGTGACAGACAGCATCAGCGGATACATATAGCGGGTCAGCACACAGGGGCCAAGGAGCAGCGTCCCGGCAAGCGCCAGCAAGTACACCGCCGGAAGTAACAGCATCGGCTTTTTCATCCCGATACAGCACAGGCAGATAAACAAAAGCAGATAGCAGTAGAAAGCCGGCTGCATCACAAGTGCAATGGGCGGACAATACCGCCACAGCTCATCCACCGCCGCAAAATACCTGTAAAGAGACTGCAGGGGCTGCAATTTCTGATGCCTCATATAGCCCGGCACAAGCGCCTCCATATAGGACTGCTGGTCGCTGGGATAGGTGATCTGCAGATACCCTTTCGCGTAGGAATACACATCATTCAGATAAGTCACATCCGTCAGATCCCACATACCCTTATTCTTCAAAAGGAAAGCCTGTAAATACTCCCCGGGATAGCGAAGCCCCAGAGAAACCCACTCCCCGGCTAAAATCCGAAGCGTCTCCCGGTCACCCGCAATGTCCCTCTTGCTCCTGTCCGCGATGGCCGGCACATATTCCGGCAGATTCTCTCCCCATACCGCGGCGATCGCCTCAAGGTCTCCCTGTGTCAGCTCCTCCCCGTGATACTGCGCCACCCTTGCAATCTGCTGGGCCGGAACGCTCAACATCTCCCTGGCATAGGTGCCGCTTGTGGCCGAGACCGCCTGCACCATCACGGTATTCACAGCCAGATACAACAGGAAAGCCGCCCCGTGAAGGATACAGACCCGCCTGAAAAAAGACTTTTTGCGCAGCACGGAAAACGAGACCACAATCACATATACAATCCAGGCGTAAACGCTGTTATTGCGGAACAAAAGCAGCAGCACCGTGAGGATACCGTAGCGGACAAGCCATCCTTTCCCCGGGTTCTCCTCCCCTGCTGCCAGCTCGTAGGCAAAAACCGTGAACACCATAGTGAGCGCCGCATAGATGGTATCCTTCGTGACGGATACCGCCAGCATCCCGTGGGTGGGAAAAAAAGCCGCGCACAGGACAAAGGCATAGCAGAGCCATCTCGACACGCCCTGTCTGCACAGGAAGCAATAGACACAGGCAAAGCAGGCCGCCACAACAGCCATCTGCAGAAGGGAGTACATCGCAAGCCCCGCCCGGTCCGAATTCTTGAAAAACGGAATAAGCTCCCCCAATTCCAGACAGCCTTTCAGCATCAGGGTATGGATCAGCGGATGGTGGGTTGTCAGGCCGCTCACCCGGATCTGGTCGAGCTGGGGAATCACGTCATAGGCCATAATCGCCGGATAATATGTGGCAAAGGGAATGCAGAATCCCCCGAAAATCAGCGCGAAAGCCCCGGGGAAGGAGCCTTTCCGCCCCGCGCCCCGCTGTCTTGCCGCATCGTTTCCCGCGGCCCGTTTTGCCAGAAAAAAGAGCATGTTCTGTCCCGCGAAGGTGAGGGGTGTAAAGCAGACCACCCACAGTACCGCCTCCGGCGCACTTGCGGCTCCCGGATGGCTGAAGACAAATCCCAGCACCTGCAGCGCGGCAAAGCAGGCCGCCAGAAGGATACGCACAGCAGCGTGAAAAAAGACTTCCTCGAAAAACAAAGCTCTTTTCCACAGACAGTACAGCCCGAAGAAGAGAGCCAGCGGGAAGATCCCCATTGTATACACGCTCCCCTGTGCATGAAGGAGAAGGAAAATCCGCCCCGCACAGGCAAGCGCCAAAACCGCGGAAGTTCCGGTGAGTGCAAGCTCCCGCGCCGCTTTGTTCTTTGTTATACTTTCCATATGTCCTCTCCAATACAGAGGGCATGTCCATTTGCTGAACATGCCCCACATTTTATTTTTCCCGCAGGTGCCTCGTCACAAGCGTCAGTCGGTATTCGAAGTCCCGTCTGTTTTTCAGCGCCATGTTGGACAGCATCAATCCCGCAAACAGGGACTGTATCGCCGCCAGACCGATAAAACCGCAGACGAAAAGCGTAGGGAACCGATCCACCATCCCCGTCTCTATATATGTGATAAAAATGGGAACAAAAAGCACCACGGCAATCAGCGTCAGGATAACCGAACACAGCCCGAAAAAGCCAAAGGGCTTATAATCCCGGTAAAGCTTCATAATCGTGTGAAGCACCTTAAAGCCGTCCGAGAAAGTATTGAGCTTTGATTCGCTCCCCTCGGGTCTGTCCCTGTAGTCCACGACCACATTTTCAATCTGCATGTTATTGTAGACCGCATGGATCGTCATTTCGGTCTCAATCTCAAAGCCTGTGGAAAGCACAGGGAATGTCTTCACGAATCCGTAGCTGAACGCGCGGTATCCCGTCATGATGTCCTTGATGTCACAGTGAAAAAGTCTGTTGATACTGCCGCGCACAATGGAATTGCCAAAATTGTGGAAAGGTCTCTTATTCTCTGTAAAGTAAGTGGAGGAAAGCCTGTCTCCCACCACCATATCCGCGCTGTGGAGAAGCACCTTATCCGCCATTTCCCTTGCGTACTCCATAGGGTAGGTGTCATCCCCGTCCACCATGATATAGCACTCCGCCTCTATTTCCCGGAACATCCTGCGGATCACATTGCCTTTTCCCTGCATATGCTCATAACGGATCACCGCACCGGCATCCCTCGCAAGCTCCACCGTGCAGTCGGTGGAATTATTGTCATAGACATAGACCACCGCCTCGGGCAGTGCCTCCCTGGCATCACCCACCACCTTCGCGATGGTCTTCTCTTCATTATAACAGGGAATTAATACCGCTATCTTATCCATCATACTCTCCTATAGACACACTCGCAAACCCGCGCTTACGCGCTATATGTCCGATTGCATCGGACGTTTGCTCGTTAATGCCGCAGAAAAAACAAATGCCGCGTCGCGTCGCTTGTTTTTTCTTTGCGGCTATTATATCACAAATTTCCACTCTTTACTATCTGATTTTTAAAACCCCTGATAGATAAACTCCGCCGCACTGTATCCCGGCCCGTAATACCCCAACAGGATCACCGCAAACAAAAGCGCGTACCACAAAATCCAGCGAAGAGGCAGCGGTTTTTTCGCAATGCACTCCCGCACCGATTCCTTTCTCTGCTTCAGGGACACCCCCCACAGAAGGAGAAGCGAGCAGACAGCCACCGCCGTTTCAATCCCGTCAAGGCCAAGCTGTAAGAGAGAGCCGTCCACAAGAACCCACGGGTTCCACACACGCACCGCCTCCCCCAGCATGGCAAACGCGTCGCCCACCGAGGCAGCGCGGAAAAACAGATCACCGATACACACCAGAAAGAATGTGCGCAGGATGCGGGCACCGCTTAAAAACCGCCCTTCCCCGTTCAGGTGAAGCCGCTCAATGATACGCGCGCAGGGCGGGGCGAGCAGTTCCTCCATCACAATATAAAACCAGTGCAAAAGCCCGGAACCGATCACAAACTTCCAGTCGCCGCCATGCCAGATACCCACCGTCAGCCACAGGACAAACATGGCCGCAAATGTAGCGTACTGCTTCCCCCGCTTTTTGCCGAATTTCTTCTTAAAGGACTGGTTCAGGTCCGTAAAGAGTTTTGACCGAAGGAGAGGATAAAAAACATAGTCCTTCATCCAGACGCCCAGCGTAATGTGCCATCTTCGCCAGTATTCCGCCACACTCTTCGAAAAGAAAGGCGTCTGAAAGTTTTCAGGCAGTGTGATGCCGAGACTCTGCGACAGTCCCAGCACAATATCCATACAGCCCGAAAAATCCGTATACAGCTGAAACGCGTAACAGACAGTGGCCGCCCAGATATACGCGCCCGGATAGCTTTCATAATCCCCATAAACCGTATTCACCAGAACGCCAAGCCGCTCGGCGATCACCAGTTTCTTAAAAAACCCCCAGACCATGCGCTGCAGTCCCTGCGTTACCTGTTTATAGTCAAAGTCGTGCGGCGCAAAAAACTGTGCCGCATGCTCCCTGTACTTTAAAATCGGCCCGGAAATCAGATTCGGAAAATACAGCCCGTAAAGCGCCAGCTTGAACGCATTTTCCTGATGCGCCGCCAGCCCGTAATAAACGTCAATCACATACCCCAGAAGAGAGAAGGTGTAGAAACTCACTCCCAGAGGCACCAGAAAGTCCACTCCGTCTATCAGTCTGTCAGGCCCGCCGAAGAGATATACAACGCCGTCCACTGTGTTAATCAGAAAATTCACATATTTCAGTATAAAAAGAACACCAATATTGACCAGTATGGTCATCGCCAGGATTCCCCTGCGCTTTTTTACCGCTTCCGCCGGCGTCACGGAAAGCATTCTCGTCCCCGTAAAACAGACGTTCACAGACAGAATCGGATAGAATATCAGCGCCCACTGCCCTGCAAGCAGACAGTACGCCACGCTGCACAGCAGAAGAAACCCCCACTGGAACTTACGGGGGATGCAGTAGTATACAATTAATAAAACAGCAAAAAAGCACAAAAAATAAAAGGAAGTGATACCCATACTTTCATCCGCCTCCGCTTTTACTATAGCACATGGTTGTAAATATTTCCACAATACAGTAAAATAATTAGCATAAATAGAGGCTCGGAGGCAGCTATGCTTTTTAATTCCATAACCTTTGCCGCCTTTTTGCTGGCGGCCTTTATCCTGTACCATATCGTGCCTGTCAGATTCCGGTGGGTTTTCCTGCTGGCGGCAAGCTATGCCTTTTACATGAATCTGCATGCGGCCTACGGCCTTTTGCTCCTCTTTACCACGGTTCTCACCTACCTTATGGCTCTGGCGCTGGACAGGACGCCGGATAAGGCAAAAAAACGGCTCTGCCTGCTTGGCGGCGTTTGGCCCCTCGTGGGAATCCTTCTTGTTTTTAAGCTGGGAATGCCCGTCATTGACAGGCTCAACGCCCTGATCGACGCAGGCCGCCTTTCCCTGCAGCCCCTCACCTTAAAAATCCTGCTGCCTGCCGGTGTTTCCTTTTACTTTTTCCAGTCCCTTGGATACCTGATCGACGTCTATAAGGGAAAAATCCACGCGGAGCGGCACTTCGGCTATTATGCCCTTTTCGTCTCCTTTTTCCCACAGCTTCTGGCGGGTCCCATCGGCCGGGCGGACGCGCTTTTGCCGCAGTTAAAAAAGGAGCGGCGTTTTGATTACAGGAGTGTGACCTACGGGCTCAAGCTCATGGCCTGGGGCTACTTTAAGAAGCTGGTGATCGCGGACGTGTTCGCCGTCACCGTAAACAAAGTCTACGACAATGCGCACAGCTATGTGGGCCTTGTCTTTATCATTGTGACGGTGATGTTCGCCGTTGAAATCTACTGTGATTTCTCGGGCTACTCGGACATCGCCATCGGCTGCGCCAGACTTTTCGGCATAGAGCTTGCGGCGAACTTTAAAAGTCCGTACCTATCCTTCTCCATCAAGGAATTTTGGAGCCGCTGGCACATTTCACTTTCCACCTGGTTCCGGGATTACGTCTATATCCCCCTTGGCGGCAACCGGGTGCCGAAATGGCGTAACTGCCTGAATCTCCTTCTCACCTTTCTGGTGAGCGGTTTCTGGCACGGCAGTAGTCTGACCTATATCCTCTGGGGCGCCATTCACGGTCTTTTGCAGATCGCCGAAAACTTTATTTATCCGAAAAAAAAGCGGGGCGTTCCCGTCATCCGCAAAAAACACTGGTGGCAGCTTCCCTTAACCTTTATCCTGCTGTGCTTTACCTGGATCTTTTTCCGGGCAGACACCATCCAGGATGCCTTCTGGATTATCTCAAGGCTGTTCTGGGATATCGGAAGGCCTGTCAATTACCTGAAAACCGCCGTGATCTGCCTGGACATGCCTTATGTATCCATGTTTGGCATGCTGTTGTCGGCGGCCGTGCTTTTCCTCTACGACCTGATTTCATTAAAGCAGGACGTGATCGGGCTGGTATCCAGACAGCGGGGGATCGCGCGGTGGAGTGTTTACGTGTTGCTGCTGGTGGTAATCGCATTGTTTTCCTATAAAGGGATTGCGACGGAGTTTATCTATTTTCAATTCTAAGAAAGGAAAAATAAGATGGGCAGGAAAAAAACAATCCTCGTATTTACTATAAAGTGTATCGCCATCCCCGCAGCGGCGGTTTTGCTTCTTTTTCTTTTGAATATTCCGTATCGGGAAATTGATGATGAAAAATACATGGATATGTGGAATCTGCGGATGCTGGGGAACCAGATCAACGAGGTGGAGATCGCCAACGTGGGCAGCTCCCACGGCGCGTATGATTTTACCTACGACGAACTGACGGAGGAAGGGTTCTCCTGCTTTAACTTCGGCAGTGTAAGCCAGACTTACCAGTACGACCTGGCCCTTCTGCAGGAATACGGAAAGCACCTGGAAGAGGGCTGCGTGCTGTTCATTCCCGTCTCCTACTTCTCCTTCAACAACGAGACGGTAAATGAAACCGAGGCACAGGCGCTGTCCGTGAAATATTACCACTGTCTCTCCCCGAAAAACATACCCGACTACGACCTCTACACAGACATCGTAACAACCAGACTACCGGTTCTCTCCGCCGGAGAGGATCTCCTAAAACTGCTGCCCGGGTTTTCTCCTGCCCTCAAGGTACTTGCCGCGGGGGAAACCCCGGGGACGGAAGGGTCTGACGGAGCCGCTGCGGAGTCTGGGGAAATGGACGAGTCCGCCATCGCTGAGTTTGCCAAGCGGGCCGCAGCGCGCTATGACCGCCACTTCAACAACAAGGAGAATCTGTTTTTACCCGAACGTGAAGCACAGCTCCTCTCCCTGATCGACTACTGCAAAAAGCACGGGCTTACGCCCGTGCTCATCACCACGCCTTTTTCCTCCTACTACAACGCCCCGGTATCCGAGGAGTTCCTGGACCGCTTTTACGGCACCATTAACCGCATTTCATCTGACACAGGCGTCAGTTATTATGACTACTCCCACGACGCACGGTTTGGCGATCATCTGACATATTTTTCCGACTCCGACCATCTGAATGCGGAAGGGGCCAAATATTTCATGGAAATCATAGCGGAAGAAGTGCCGGAACTGCGCAGTGTCATCCGAGAATGACGGACTGCATATCAAAGCTGCTCCTTCGTTTTCAATCACCACTCCACACCAAGCACCGCGTCCTTCTCCACATGCCTGTCTTTCCGCAGGTAAAAATCTTCCGCAGCATCCTTTGCGATCTCGGGAGTGACTTCCTCCGGCAGCGTAAGCCCCGGATGAAAAAGGATTTCCAGAGTTCTCCCGTCTTTGTCGGCCTTCCGCTTCATTTTTCCGTAAAGCTTCTCTATTCTTTCCCGGTCCATCCGCCCGCTCATCACAAGCCCCCAGAGATACATCTGTCTCATCCCGTTCGCTTTGCAGTAACGGTCCGCCTTATGTGAATAGAGTGAAAGGAGTCTGTTCTTCACAAAGTTCACGGGACGGTAGGTCCTATAAAGCGACACATCCGTCAGAAATACCCCAAGCACCTCTTTGGAATTGCGGATATACTCCAATGCATACCCTTCCTCGCGCACCACTTCCAGAACCGCCTCCCACACCACGGGAATCATGTGGGCATGCTGGTGGCTGTCAATCCGAAGTCCCTTCTGGCCACAGGGAATGCCATTCCCAGCTGCAATATCCATGCACTTTTTAATGACTTCCTGCGCCCTTGCAAGCTGGGCTTTGATCTCGCACTTTAACTGCGCCTTAATCTTCTTTCTCTTATTCGGCAGATAGGAAGCCGCAAAAAGGCCGCCCCATCCAAGCCCCATCAGATCGCTGTCCGGCCTTACCAGGTCGGGAGTCCGCTCTTTTCCCGCCAGGCTTCTTCCCTCCACGAAATCCAGATGCACCGACATAAGCGGCAGAAAGGGAAGCTTCGGTATCTCCCTGTAAAAAAGCGCCATACATTCCTCAAAACAGCTCATGTTAGGCACGACGCTGATACTGTCCAGCCTTCCCGCCCGCATGCACTCCAGCATATCCCGGGAAGTGTTCAGGGTCAGCGCAAAGTCGTCCGCGTGAATATCCGGTTTACTCATGTCGAAATCCCTCCTTAAAACTCTCCCCCCGAAGCTGCAGGGTCTCAAGCTGTCCGCCCTGCGGCGTGGCGGGAAATGCAAAATACCCCGACAGATCCCCATCGTCCGGCATCCATATATGCACATTGTCCACAGGATATTGCGTAGACTGCCAGGAAAGGTAATCCGGCTGTCTGACCAGATCTTCCGGCTCCATTTCAGACAAACCGAAAAGTTTCCATCCATACTGCAGCAGGAATACCGCAACAACCGCCGCTGTCGCCACTCGCAGCACCCTCACATATACGGGAACCGCTTTCACGACGTTGCCCACAGGCAGCTTCCCTGTCCCGGAAGGCCCAGTCACTTTTCCCACCGGGTAAATTACCGCTCCCAGCGTCAACGCAACCAGCGTATGGATGTACGGCCCGCCGTAACGCATGTGGGGTGCAGCCGCCAGCCAGAAGAGAATATCTGCCACAGCCGTGCCGTAAAGCGCCGCCCCGGCATATTCTTTTTTTCGAATATACCGAACCATCAGATAAAGCGCCACGGGAACACAGAGAGCCCCTGCCGCAATCAGGACACGGCTCCCCATGCCCTGCCTGAGAAACCATCCGGGAATCCAGCCGAAAAGGGAGTTGTCATATTCCGCCGGGTTTGTGATGCCCCTCGCAAACATCTTGATATCCAGACTGTCCCTCGCAAGCACCGCCCGGTCCATCTTCCAGTCCGGATCAAACAAATCCAGTCCCCCATACGGATACACCAGGAAGCCTGAAATAATCACGTTGCGGGCCAGATAAGGCAGCAGGATGAACATCCCCGCCGCCACATGGGCAAGGATGGCTTTCCCGTTTTTCTCCCTGATAAACAGATACAGAGGGTACAGCGCCAGAACCGCCGCGGATGCGGCGGACAGCTTCACCGTCGCGGCATATACGCTGACCAGACACAGCCAGCCGTACAAACATCCGTTCTCCCGTCCGCTCTCCCAATATTCGCTCCACTTAACAAAAATATAAAAAACCAGAAGCATGGCCCAGATATCCGTGCCTGAGGAAGAAATATCATACCGCTTCTGCACCACAAAAACTACCATCACACATTTCAGGAAATCCGAAGCCCGAAGGCTCCCCTCCCCCCAAAGACGGACTGTGGCGCACACATAAATCAGAGCCGCCAGACAGAAGAAACCGTTTAAGCTGTGCAGGGACTGCCCCAGAAGCCAGCCCAGACTGAAAAGCGCCTGCAGGGACATGAACGCGCTGTTATAGGCCAGCCGCATATGCAGATTGCCAAGTCCCGGCACCACTCCGTAATCCTCAATCCAGCGGACCGCCTGCGCGTGATAGAGCCCCGTGTCGTACTGCCCCGGGCTCTGTGTCGTCCATACCAGCGTGAGGACAAAGCAGAACAGCATTGCCAGAATCCGCCAGGCAGCGGGCTTTTTCCATGTACAGCCCGGAAAGAGCGCCGTATCTTTTCTGTATCGGAAACGCCGGTATATCCAGACGCAAAACAAAAGAATGCCCGCCGTCCCCAGAACGGTGCAGGCAATTCCCGCCACCTTATAAAAGAGACTGAAAAGCTGGGCATAAACATTCAGAAAAATAAGACCTGTCACAAGATAGATATCAGGGCAGCCCATATCATCCCGGCGGCTCCTGTAAACGCCATCCGTAACCGCCTTGCCGAAGAGCAGGGCCGCCCCGCCGATGAGCGCCCATGAAAAAAGCACCATCAACATCTCTACCGTTCCTCCCCGTCATCTTCACGCCACACCAGCGTGTCAATGATGTATCTGGGTCTGTGCTTGGTTTCCATATAAATCTTGCCCACATATTCCCCGATAATTCCCAGCGACAAAAGCGTGATGCCGCCGATGATCAGGGACACTATTAAGGTCGTGGTATAGCCCGGCACATTGTTTCCTCTGACCCAGTCCACCAGACCGATCACGCACATCACTATGCTGAACAGAAACATCAGAAATCCGAGGCCGCCGATCAGTCTGAGAGGGCGCACACTCATTGATGTAATCCCGTCAAGTGCAAGCGTCATCATCTTGCTGAACGTATACTTGGAATGTCCCGCCTCCCTGGCCTTTACATCAAAATATACCACATCGGACGGAAAACCCATAGTTGGAATCAGCCCCCGCAGGAAAAGATTGGCCTCATGGTACTCCGACAGCGCATCAAGCGCCTTCTTCGACATCAGACGGTAGTCCGCATGGTTCGTCATCACCGTGCTGCCCAGCATGTGCATCAGCTTATAGTAGGCAGTCGCCGTGGCCTTCTTAAAAAATCCGTCGGAATGCCTGTCGTTGCGCACCCCGTAGACTACCTCACAGCCCTCCATGTAACATGCCAGAAAAGAATCCAGCGCCTCGATATCCTGCTGTAAGTCCGCATCGATGGTGACCACTACGTCCGCATGTTTTCTCGCCGTCATCATCCCGGCTAGGATCGCGCTCTGATGGCCGTAGTTTCCCGCTAAACTCACCACGGAAAACCGTCTGTCATCAGCCGCAATCCCATGAAGCAGCTGCAGGGTTTTATCCTTGCTCCCGTCATTGACAAACATAACCTTTGAGCCCTTCGCTATCTTTTCCTCCCGCTCCAGACGGGCAAGCTTTTCTCCCATAACGGAAGCGGTCTTCTCCACCACTTCCTCCTCGTTATAGCAGGGCACCACCAGATATAAAATTGGAATTTCTCTCATTGTTTCAGCCATTATTCTCTCCATAGTAGCTCCGGTACCAGTCTACGAACTTCTGCAGTCCCTCCGCAATAGGCGTGTCCGGCTTAAAGTCATAGTCCCGCATCAGGTCCGTGACATCCGCGTAAGTCTGGTACACATCCCCCGGCTGCATGGGCAGATACTCTTTCTTCGCCTCCCTGCCCAGACACCTCTCCAGCGTCTCGATAAAATCCATCAGCTTCACAGGTTTATTGTTGCCGATATTATAAAGCTTATAGAACGCGCCCTTGGCGTTTTGTTCAGGCGGATTGCAGAGAATGTTCTCCACTCCCCGCACGATATCGTCGATATAGGTGAAATCCCGCATCATATCGCCCCGGTTGTAAACCTGAATCGGCTCCCCCGCGAGAATCTTTTTCGTAAATTTAAAGTACGCCATATCCGGTCTTCCAAACGGTCCGTAAACCGTGAAAAAGCGAAGCCCTGTAACAGGTATCGAAAAAAGCTTGCTGTAAGCGTGTGCCATCAGCTCATTGGATTTCTTGGTGGCCGCATAGAGACTTACCGGCTCGTCCACCTTGTCCTCCGTGGAAAAAGGCACCTTCTCATTGCCGCCGTAAACAGAACTGGACGACGCGTACACCAGATGCTCCACGGGAAAATAGCGGCAGCCCTCGAGAATATGGAAGAATCCCATCATATTGGACTCCATGTAGGCCGTCGGATTGTCGATACTGTATCGCACGCCCGCCTGCGCACCCAGATTCACCACAATGTCGGGTCTGTATTCCTGAAACATTCGGAACACATCCGCATTGTCCGAAAGATCGCCCTTGACAAACGTGTATTTGTCATAATAGTACAGCTTCGCCAGCCGGTCCTCCTTCAGCCTCACGTCATAATAGTCGTTCATATTGTCAAAGCCGATCACCCGTGCGCCCTTCTCCAAAAGGCTTTTGGACAAATGAAACCCTATAAAGCCCGCGCCGCCGGTAATCAGATATGTCTTTGAGATATCTAACTCTTTCACAGCCTCTCCTTTCCGCCGCTTACCGCCCTATGCTGTAATACTCAATTCCCGCTTCCTTCATCCGCTTCACATCGAAGACATTTCGTCCGTCATACACGAGCGGAATACGCATCCGCTCCTTAAAGGTTTCAGGCTGCAGGGAACGGATCTGCTCCCACTCAGTAAACACAAAACAGATATTGGCGTCCTTAAGTGTCTCCTCCGGCGTGTCCACATAGGCAATGGAACCTCTGCCGACCGCCCCCTCAGGATAAACTCTGCGGAAATTATCCGCCGCCACCGGATCGTAGGCCACAATCTGCGCGCCGTTTTCCAGAAGCAGTTTCACATTGTCAAGCGCCGGTGCCTCCCGCAGATCGTCCGTTCCCGGCTTGAAAGCCAGCCCCAGCACCGCCACTTTCAGTCCCTCAAAGGTAATCATACGCTTGCACGCCTTCTGGTAAAGCCTTGTCTTCTGGAGTGCGTTCACATCCACCGCCGCCTCCACGGTCTTAAGCTGGTAGCCGTACTGCCCCGCCAGATATTTGAGAGCCTTCGTATCCTTGGGGAAACAGCTTCCGCCGTAACCGATTCCCGCCTTTAAGAAATTCGCGCCTATCCGCGCGTCGTAGCTCATACCCTCCGCCACCGCGTCGATATCCGCCCCCACCAGCTCGCAGAGGTTCGCAATGTCATTTATATAGGAAATCTTAAGGGCCAGAAAATCATTGCAGGCGTACTTGATCATCTCCGCGGACCGCCTGTTCACGGAGACGACAGGCAGACCGAAAGGCTCATAGATTTTCTTAAGAAGCGTCTCCGCCTCCTTACTCTCCGTACCGATGATAATGCGGGCAGCGTGCAGAGTGTCATGCACCGCGGAACCCTGCGCCAGAAATTCCGGGTTGGAGGCCACCTCCACCTTCACATCCCGCGTCAGAAAGTCATGGATGAACTGTTCCACCTTGTCATTCGTTCCCACCGGCACCGTTGATTTCACCACCACCAGACAGTCGCGCTCCACAGACTCCGCGATCTGTCTCGATACCGTCGCGATATAGTTCAGATTCGCGGAACCGTCCGGCTGTTCGGGCGTGCCCACCCCGATAAAGATAGCGTCCTTATCCCTGTAAGCCTGCGCATAATCCGTGGTATAGTGGAGCCTTCCGGCGGCGTTGTTCTTCCGCATCAGCTCCTCCAGCCCTTCCTCGAATATTGGGCTGTCTCCGGCTTCCATCATTTTTACTTTTTTCTCATCCACATCTACGCAGGTGACGTCGTGCCCCTTTTCGGCAAAGCATACACCCGCCACCAGACCTACATATCCGGTTCCTGCCACTGCAATTCTCATCATCCTTTACCGTACCCCTTTCCGACTCTTCTACAGATACTTCCGGCCTCCCGCTCACGGTCACGTACTCACCAGCTTTTTGTGATAACCAACATAATAGAATTAGTATAGCACAACAAATATGCAAAAGTCTATTTGGATATCAATGCCACAGCTGTTCGATCATTTCCAGCATCATCGACGCATTCATCCAAGTAGCGAAGAGATAAAAATAGCAGCTGACCTGATACTCCGTCCCGTTCTCCGTCTCCTGTTTATACCCGCTTCCGATTAGTTGCGCCCGATAAATATATTTTAAAATACTACTCAATACAAAACCGAGCGGGAAGAGAAGCGGCACAAAATATCTGCCCTGTATTCCCTCGATAAGCGGCGCCTTCAGCGCGTTATACTGCACGTAAATCGCCGTAAAAGTAAGCGCTGCCACAGACAGGCCGATCAGCGCATACACCACATTGATCTTTAGATCCCGGTGCAAAGCAGATCCCGGATGAAAAGTCAGCATGATTACCGTGCAGACGATGCAGACAAGCGGAAAAAACGGATTAACCGCGACGTTCTGCGCCCATCCCGCGATTCCTCCGAACATGCCTTTCAAATACAAATCAAACCACATGTGAAGCGTATTTCTGAGCACATTCAAATAGGCCATCGGATGAGTGAGAATAAAATGAATCTGTTCGTCCGCGTTTCCATTCATCTTAGCTGCATAGCTATCAACAAAGCCAAATGTGGCAGCGGACCACGCAAAATATGCCGCCAACGCCACGGCGAGAGAAGACAAAATAAAAATTCCCTTTTTCCGCCCACTGCCAAAGCTCTCTTTTGGAATCAGGAACAGCAGCAGGGCAAACGGAACATAAACGACCTTGCACATGGAAAAGACCAGCGGTAACATCCACAGCAGCGCTGCCTCCACCTTCGTCAGCCTGCGTTTTCTTTCATATAAAGATAAAAGATAAGCCTGCCCCAGCAGCAGAATGGAAATCATAAACCCGTCCAGGGAAGTAGAGCCGGCCTCGATAAGAGTAATGGGTATCAGTGCACTCACAGCAATCATTCCCCTGTTTACCGAACACATCCGGTAGGCGCAGCTCATCATGGCCACAAACGCAGCGAGCGAAAACACCCTCGCGAAAAGCACAAGGACAAGCGTCCTGCGAGTGAACAGCTTCCCTATCAGGATCCCCAGAATATGCGGGAAATAAGCAACCGGTGTATACAGCGCGGTATTATCGTGTATATAATAACGTCTTGCCCCATCATCCAACTGTACATTTCGATGCAGATAAACGCGCGAGTAGTCCGCGTGGAAGTCCATATCCGCCGTCAGATGCTCCGGCAGCCAGGCCTTCTCATCCTGTTCATCATGCGTACAGAAATTTCCCTCCGTCACCTCATAAGCCCTGATAAAATGATTGAAAGCATCCGGGATATAAGTAAACGGCACAACGGCAATATAACAGACCCCCGTTATCGCCAGAAATACCGCGAATCTGAGAGTCTGGTTTTTGACTGCATTCACCGCAAAAATACTCGCCAGAACAAACGCCATGACCACTGCCGAAATCAGAAGCAGACTCCATTTAGAACTGATAGAACCGTAGATCAGTCTGATACACGGCTGCATATCCTCATCAAAAGCCAGGGCGATGTGAGACGCACCGGCCGCCTGGTCAGACGCGATCGCCACCGTTACTTCATCTTCCTCTCCGGTCAGGGTATATTTCTGATCGGCCATAAGCTGTGTGTATTGATCGTCCGGCATTTCATCCGCTTTGATCTGCCATCGGCAAATTTCCCCCTGTTTTGAAGAAAGGGTGACAGACACCGTCTCATCGCCTTTGGTCTGGGAACCCGTATCGACAAATCGGATCTGAATTCCCCTGATTGTTTGGTCTTGCGCCTTAATATGATAACTGTTTGCCGTTTTTTCGCCAATCGCTGTGACTGGCGCGGCATCATCCATTTCCCTGTAGTCATCCTGGATAAACAAGGCATTCGGATGGACATTGTAGATCTGAAACCCGAGGAACATGACAACGACACAGATACATATAACATAAAACCAGTGTTTTTGGACGGTTCCTTTCATTTCTTCTTTTGTCATTTGTTTTCATGCCTTCCGTCTTTACCGGGGCATATTCTCCTTCACTCTTCGCCGCCAAAAATTCTTCTCACCCTGCGCACCGCTCGTCCTATCAGAGTCGGCCCGTGATACCGGCGGGCTTTTTCCTCATCAAACAGGTCCTTTAAATCCGGCTGTGCATTTATATATTCCCACCAGAGACTCCCCAGATTGGTGTCATAGCGTTTCCAGGGCTTGTCTCCCGCATAGTGGATAATTGCCGGAAACCGCAGCGCCTCCCGCTCCTCTTCCCGCGTGTAAATGCCCTCCACGACAAACTGCCCGAAATCTTTATCCTCCAGATAAGCCAGCCTGTTATATTTCGGGGGAAGATAGGCGATGACACCCTGACAGGTAATGTTCAGGATGTCCTGATCCTGATAGTAGAAACGTTCCCCTACCAGCTCATGCCAACGCGCATCAAGCCCCCGTTTTCTTATTTCTGCCAGATTAAGCAGGGTAACCCCCGCATTAATGTAGCCGCCCCTTGCACCTGCAAGCAGATGCCAGTAGGGCCTGTCACTGTTCCACTCCCATTTGTCGGAGAGGTTTACCGCACCCTTCACGGCCGCCAGCGCCATCCCCTCCATAGGTGTCTGCCAAAGCGGCGCAAGGCTCTCCCGCACAAGCACATCCGCGTCCATATAAAGAATCCTGTCCACCTCCGGCAGAATCCCCGGGAGGACCAGCCGCAGATAAGTGCCTGCAGAAATATCCCTCACCTGATAGGCATTTTCATAAGGGTTTTCCATACAGTGCATCACAAGCACAGAAGCCGGATCCCTTCTTTTTATGACCTGTTCCAACGGCGCTTGCGCGATCCCTGCCGCTTTCGTGCAGACACAGTGAAGCTCAAAGTGGTCGCCCGGGCCGCGGGCATCCAGCAGGGAAGCTGCCGCTGCCTGCACCTGCGACACTAAATTCTCGTCAAAGCAAAAAACTACCCTAAATATTTCCATATTCCCTATTGTACCTTGATATAGTGTAAAAAGCAAGCAGACTGCGAAGCCAAAGACTACTCCGCCGCCAGTGAACGTCTCCACATCAGCCAAATGACAAATGACGGTACCTTGCACAAATACCACAACACTTTTTCCCCGGTTTCCCCCCTCAGTTCCCCCGCAGACATCCCTGCGAACCTGCCGTAAATCTGGTACAGCAGCATCATTTTCGCTTTCACCTTCATATGGATTGCAGGATCATCCAGATATACCCGGGAGCGCAGCACCATTCCTCTGGGGGAATGCACCTTCATCCTTCTTCCCGTGTTGGTCAGTCCGCCCTCCAGGTAATCGCAGTAATATATATTTTTATTGATATGCACCATCTGGTAAGGCCCGGACATTCGCATCCACACCGTATCCTCCGGCATGAATTTTTCACCGGGGAACACGGGAAACGGATATTTCTTTAAAATGTCTGTATAAAACACCTCCGCCTTATCGCCGCCAATGCCGCCATTGATCCGCACCTGGGCATAAGATCCTATCAGTTCGTCCGAGGGAAAATAGGCGGTATTCACCCGCCCGTCCCCGTGACAGCGAAGAAAGCTGTAACCGCACAGTCCCGGCATTCCCCTGTATTTTTCATGGTAAGCCAGAATAGTCTTCACCGCGTTATCCGGCAGGTAATCATCGCTGTCCACAATAAAAGTAAGTTCCGACCGAATTTCCGCGATGCCTCTGTTTAACGCTGTATGCTTTCCTCCATTTTCCTGTCTGATATAGCAGATCTCCACATCCTTCTGTCCGTAAGAGGCGAGCAGGGCTTCCGTATCATCTTCACTGCCGTCATCCACCACCAGCCATAGGAAGTCCTTGTCTGTCTGAGCTTTCAGACTCTCATAGAGTCTCGGCAGATACGCCGCCCTGTTGTACGTAGGTGTCAGAATTGTTATACTGCTCATAAAATTTTCGCCGCCTCCAAAAAACGCTCCGCGATACTGCCCGGGGAATACCGTTCCCTCACCTTTGCCCCATTTACGGAAAGCCGGCCGGCAAGCTCATCATCACCGGCGACCCGAAGCATAGCCTCCGCCAGCGCTTTCCGATCCCCCACAGGCACTAACAGGCCACTCTCGTTGTTCTTTATATAGACCCTCGCCCCGCCGATGGGACAGTCTGTGGAAATCGTAGGAATCCCCATAGCCAGCGCCTCCAGCATGGAATTGGAAATTCCCTCAAAATCCGAAGAAAGCACAAACATTCTGCTGTCCGCAATCTCCTCCTTCACCCGCGTAGAAAAGCCATGCCACACAACGTTGTCCCCGATTCCCAACTTCTGCGCGTATGCCTTTAACTTTTCCTCCAGCTCTCCTTCCCCGTAAATATGAAGCTCATAATCCATCCGTTCCTTTCGGAAATCCGAAAAGGCCTCCAAAAGCAGCGCCTGGTTTTTCTGGCTGTGCAGCCTTCCCACCGTCACAATCTTTTTTGCCCGTTCCCCCTCGTAACGCGGCGGAATCGCCGCATCAATAGGATTGGGAATAATGACCGCCTTTTTTGCGATAGCCTTTGGGAAATAGCCGATACCGTCCGCCGTCTGGAATGTAATCACATCAGCCCTCCGATAAGCCCAGTTACGGATTTTTTTCTCCTTACAGCTCTCCGGGCTGTTTCTCTCAGCCACCAGGAAGGGCCGTTTCATGCCAAGCGTCGCGATGGCAGAAAAAACTGCCCCGTTTACACAGAAGGCAAAAATATGACAGCCCGGATTCTTCTTAAAATATCTGCGCATATCCCGTATCCGCCCAAGCTGGATCAACGGATTGCCGCCCGACTGGGCGGAAACGGAAAAGTCCTCCACCCTGCTGTCCAACTCATAAGCGCGCTGATACCCGGCAAACTGCATAATAGCGACCTGAAAACCACGCCTGATATATTCCGCACTCAGAAGAGAGATCACTCTCTCCGTTCCTCCGCCGGTCATATTCGGAATAATAAATACGATTTTTTCCATCACACTTCCTCTTCTATAGCATTTATAATTTAGGCTGTGCTATAATATGTACATAAGAAAACTCAGCCCGTAAAGGAGTATACTCCATGCCGTTTTTGAGTATCATTGTTCCTGTATATAATGTAGAAGCCTACCTCTCCGAATGTCTGGACAGCATTCTCGCGCAGACATTCACTGACTTCGAAGTTCTTCTCATAGACGACGGCTCCACGGACGGCTCCTCCGCCCTATGTGACGAATATGCCGGGAAAGACAAACGCATCCGCTGTTTCCACAAAGAAAACGGCGGCCATATGTCTGCCAGACAGGAAGGCTTCCGACGGGCTGCGGGAGACTATGTGGCTTTCGTGGACAGCGACGACTGGACCGCCCCTGTCATGTACGAGCGCATGTGCGGTGCCGCCAAAAAGTCCGGCGCAGACGTAGTATGCTGCAATTACACTGCCGTCGCCCCCGGGAAACAGATTGAACGTCGGGACGTCTGCGAACCTGGTTTTTATAACCGCCGCAGGCTGGAAGAGCAGGTCTATCCGGTCATGCTCTATTCCGGCCGTTTCTTCCACTACGGAGTCTCCCCCAGCCTCTGCAACAAGCTGTTCCGCAGGACATTGTTTGAAAAGCATCTGTTCCGCGTCCCGCTTTCGCTCAGGCTGGGAGAGGACGGTCTGGCCGTTTACGGCTGTCTGCTGGAAGCCTCCTCGGCCTGTTTCCTTTCGGAATCCTTCTATTATTATAGAAGCAACGGCGGCTCCCTCACCCACAACATGGATGAAGGGCGGCTTATGGAAAACCGCCTGCTCTTTGATACCTACGACAGGCTGACCGACCTTGCCGCGCATCCCTGCATGGAAAAACAGCTTCTATATTACTATACCTATCAGTGTCTCCTGACCTTCCCGCCCGTATTCCGCGCGATGCAGAGCACCGGCGTCAATTTCAGGAAACTCTTTCTGGAGGAATGCAGCTATCCGCCTGTCAGACGGGCCTTTCGCGCCGTCAGAATCAGCGACGTTTCCGGGCTTCACAACAAAGCTTATGTCCTCTGCATCCGGCATAGGCTGTATGGACTGTTCCGTCTTTTTCTGGCACACTGATGCGTATGCCTGTCTCTAAAAGAATCCGCTCAGTACGGTTTTTCCCATTTCCCCGTCTGATAAAACTGCTCACTGGCGTCAATGCCCTGTCTGTCGTCATCCAAAGCGATTGTCCTGTCAAAAAGATTCGTCCGTGTAAAAGCCAGGACAAGCAGACAGACACCTAGGACCGCGACAGCCGGCAGAATCCTGCAAAGCCTCCCGCTCCGGCTTGTCCGCAAAGACGGTTTCCCCCTCTTCTCCAGAAATGCTGCCCATTCCGCCATCCCGCAAACTGCATAGGGAATCAGCAGCACAAAATAAGGTATGGTGTAGGAGGCGCTGGATTCCCAGAACAGATGAAAAAGATATCCTCCCAGAAAAACCACGGCTCCCATCAGCTCATAGAAATTCCCCTTTCGCCACCGCAAAAAGAGATAGAGCAGCATCCCAATACAGACCTCCGTCTGCATATAATTGAGCAGAACCGAAAGCCGTACGCTGCCCCTGCCGTCGATCACACTCTTCAGCCATCCCGGAATCTGCGTCAGCGCTTTCCTGCCCCGGGTGCGGTCCAGACATATAAAGGTGGGATCGTTCCACTGAAAGGCCGTCTTCCGCGCCAGAAAGGGCAGCCCTTCGTCCAGCGGATTTTCTGACATCCTTGTCACTATTTCCCGAAGGTCTTCCAAAGACGCCTGCGTAACCAACTCCGTGTCATAATGGTACTCCCCAAATACATTGCCAATATACCCATTGTAGCCACCCGGTCCAAGCGGCGCCTCCTGCATCCCCATGACCACCCAGGACAGCATAACCTCTCCCTCCGCCAGCTCCTGCCCCGCGATCCGTTCCACAAGAC
Source organism: Lachnospiraceae bacterium UBA7143 (assembly GCA_002491905.1). GTDB lineage: Bacteria > Bacillota > Clostridia > Lachnospirales > Lachnospiraceae > UBA3282. The sequence goes on from DKWV01000001.1 coordinate 161,597, forward strand.
GGTTGGAAATCTGCGTGCAGCAGCCCACGCCCAGTCCCATACACAGAGATGCCGCCGCAATATAGCGGTAACGCCGAAGAGCCAGATACCGCTGCGCAAAATAAACTGCCCCCAGGGACAGCGCCATACCCGGCAGAATACCATACAGATACGTCACATAGAAAGATAACGGCACCCAGACTAAAAGTCCCAAGTACACCGCCGTCTGTAATCCCTTTCTCTTCTTTTCAAAGCCCTCCATATCCTCCCCGGCGTCTACCCCGAAAACCCCGGAAAGCTTCGCCAGCAAGCCATAAATCACCGCAAGGAAAACCACATTCACCAGTTGGAGGCCCACAAAGTTTCCCTCTCCAAAGAGAAAGCTTAAAAGATAGAAGAACAAAACAATCCCCGACTGAAACGGGTAACAGAACAGATACGCCCCCTCATCAAAAGAAGAGAAATCACCCTGCCGCCACTGCATGGCGATCTCGTACACCTTCGCCGGGTCAGATCCCGGATAGAGCTGCGTCATCCCCACGTAAGAGGCCGCCAGAATCACGGTAAGCAGGGTCAGTCCCCAGAATATCAGATCGCCGCGGGCCACCCTACCTCCTTCCCCGCCGTGCGCGTCCGCATGACCGTTTCCCCGGGTCCGAAAAGCATTCCACATCTTCCGGCCGGCCAGCAGCGCCGCCGTCAAAAGAGCGAATACCAGCAGATGGCGCAGAGGGCTGTCCGCTATATTCAGAGTTCTCTCCTGCTCACTTCCGTCTTCCAGAAAGATCCTGCCTACAAAACTAGTGCTGAAAATACTGTGCAGAAGCAGAAGCAACACCGCCCCCGCAAGCAGCAGCCGGATCACGCCGTTGACGGTCCGGTAAAATAAATGATCCCGATTCATGGCTCCTCCACTATTTTTCTTATATCGTACTACATTTTCTGCTTGAAGGAAAGCAGAAAAGGGACCTCCTCCTGTGCCATACAGGATTTGACCCCTTTTGATCTCACACTCATAAAATTACAAGACTATATACCTAAGGCCTGCAAGGAATTTTCGCTTATAAATGCCAGGAGCATATCCAAAGACAAATAACCCCTGAATAACTCTCTCAGTTCGTCCGTCGTCCTGCCCTCCCGCAATGCAATGCATTTTTCCTGCCGAGCATTCATCCTTACCTCAAAAAAATCTGAATAATCATGAAGAAACGCTTTTGTCCTCTCTTTAGAGACAATCAAAACAGCCTCTTCATTCTTTGCATTCAATGTCTCGATTACAACCGCACCATAATGATTCAACTGTTTGTACGTCACTTCACGATTATTCTCGTCGTTATCAACCAGTTCAATCAACGCATTGGCCACCAAATCCTCTATGCCGATTCTGATACTCATATCCCACCTCGTATTCCCATTCCATGCTCTAGTTATATTATATCCAAATACATTACCCTGTATATAGGCAAAAGTAACCAAACTTTACCCGCCCTTATTGTTTGCAATATTAGCAAGCCCCGCGGCCAGAGCTTCTGCGTCAATTATGCCCTTTGAATCCTTATCTTCTTTCCGCCTGTAAAACAGGTAGAAAAACTTGTCCTTCTCCGTCTTTTCCACACTCATCGTATTTACAATTTTTCCAAACATATCAACATGACTTCTGTCAGGGAACAGAATCGGTAACTGTGCAAATTCCTCTTTCATGAATCCGCTGTTAAACTGATCTGCGTTTAAAATCAGCAAATCAAAATCCACCTTGCTCTTTGTTGCTATCTCTTCCATGCATTCAAGTACTTTTAAATGCGCTTTGACCGTTTTCAGGTGATTGGTAACCTCTTTCTTATTCTTTTTCCCGCCGCTCTTTAGTTCGGCTTCCGCCTTACTGATCTCATTTTTGCAGGCATCTATCGTCGAATAGTCAATCGTATCTTTTCCCGTTATATTGAGAACATACTGCGACAGATCATTAATCTCTTTCTCAATATAATTCATAATTTCGCTGTTTTCTCCAACTCTGCGGTAAAACAGGCTTCGATATTCCGCCTCCGACTTCCATACCGGATGTCTGCGTTTTTGTCTATTAAAATATTCCTTCGTCGTCTCATCTGAGCATACATTTTTCATCAGATATATCAGATCATCATCAGCCAGCAGCGAAATATGTGTGTTCCCATCCAGTTGATTTCCCTCCTCCGTCAACGTTTCATACGAGAACAGGCCGTGTTCTGCCTTGGAAAAATAACGATTAACCTGACCTATCGCGTGTTTCAATATATACCCCTCGTACTGTACCACCGGATGGTTCTGTATCCAATGTCTCTCTGCATCATGTGCAAAAACAACATTCTGAATCACGCTGAGAGCGGATTTATGAAAAACCAGCTTCCAGGAATCATCATCTTCGTCTTTCCACAAACAGATCGCTCCCAGCAGTCTGACATAATCGATCTGCACCGTATCAAATCCCGTTATATACGCATCACGAATCAGATAGTCCAGCTTGTCCACATCTATCACATCTGCGTTCAGTAACCGTATCAGACAATTCCAGATATCCTGATTCTCATTTAAATCACTATAACAGTACCCCGTAATACATCTGGCAAAAAAGGAACGCTCTTTGGCATCTTTAAACAAGTCTGGAAACATCTTCAACGCAACGATCGCACTCATGATCTCATGAGGCTTTGCCTGCTCAAATCCCTCGTTTTTGTTTCTAACATCATTCTCGAACCCAGAATCCTCTACCACTTCTATAAGCATATTATGCAGATCGCGATATCGGTTTGCACCTTCTTCCTTCAAATTTAAAAAATAATTCTCGCCTGTATGGGAAAACGGTGCATGACCCACATCATGGAGAAGGCATGCCAGCAAAAAAATATCTCCATATCTGTCCAGGCTTCTCAGTGATTTAAGCTCCGCCTGCTGCTCAATAGATTTGCATATTGCCTTATAGGCAATCTTCCCCAGATGGTATACCCCCAGCGAATGAATAAAACGATTGTGCACCGCAGCGGAATAAAGCGGCGCATAACTGGTCTGCACGATATTACGCAGACGTTGAAACGTCGGCGTATCAACCACATCATGCATAATTGTCTCATCAATCTTTATATAACCGTATATAGGATCTTTTAAGTTCTTTTCCGCCATATATACACATACCTCAACATATTTGATACAATATATTGTACTACATATGTAGGCCCCCTGCAACAATTACCGACGCTTTTCACTGCAATTCATTGTTTTTCAACAGTTTTCTTTTCTATTTGTAGTTTCTCGGTTACAATTTTTCGTTGTGTGATAGCATTTATAACAACAATTTTGTCAATGCTGATACAGGAAAGGAACTTAATCAGGAAATGAAGGAACTGCACATCATTATCCGGGATTTGCGGGAAGACCGGGATCTTAAACAGAAAACCGTCGCGGAATATCTGGGCATATCGCAGCAGACTTACTCCAATTACGAAAACGGCCGCCGCGATATTCCGCTTTGGGCCGTTTTAAAGCTTTCAGAGTATTATAAGGTCAGCACCGACTATCTCCTAGGCACAGATACCAGCTATCTGGGCAGTTCAAACCTGAGCCGGAAATATCTGGGCGACGTTACCATGCACGATGTACTCTTCCGCATCCAGAAGCTGGACAACGAAAAGCGCCGTGAACTGCTGCAGTTTATCCGGTTTCTGGGGGAAAAAGAATCATGAATGTCAATGCGTTTCCTTCCCTTCATACACCACCTGCGTACTGTCCTCAAAAGCTCCTTCACCCAGCATCACTTCCGTCTGAGGAAGCGTAATCTGCTGCAAACTCCGGCATCCTTCAAATGCATGTGCGCCGATAGAAGTCAGCTCACTGTCCGCCGTTTCCCTGATCTGTACCGTCTGCAGCTTCGCATCTCCCTTAAAAGCTGTATCGCCGATAACCGCCACGGTCTTCGGTATGGAAAGCTGCGTCATAGCCGTACAACCTTCAAACGCCCCGGCGCCTATTTCATTTACCGTGGAAGGCAGATAGACGCTCTTTAAGCCTGTACAGCCTTTAAAGCTCCCCTCCTCCACTGTCGTTATACCCGCAGGCAGCTTCACATAGGTAATAAGCCTGCTGCCGCTGAAAACATCCGCGGCAACGGACGTATACTTTTCGCCTTCCTCCGGCTGTCTCAGTTCCACATTGCCCTCAAACGCTACAGCTTCCGACATTTTCTCCCCGTCCGTGTCAGTCCCTTTCCACCTGACCGCCTTGAGGATCCCGTCCTCCACCTCATAGACATACTGCTGGGAAACATTCGCATCATAAGTCACTCTCATGCCGGTATAGTCCGTAAAGCTTACAATTCTGCTCACATCGGCCTCAGGCTCTGCACTGGCGCTGTCTGTCTCAGCCAGCTGCGTGTCCACCCCCGGCTCTGCGGCAAGAATCACCCCGTTCCCGCTTACCATCAGGCCAACCGTCAGCAGTAATGCAGCCGCACTTCTTTTCTTCATCGTTTCTCCACCCTCTCCTCACCCCTGATTTTCGGGGAATAGCACAGCGGCCGGAAACCGGCCGCCGCATTGCGTTACTTATTGATCTTTACACTCATCGTAATCGGCGTACCGTCAGTATTCGTTCCCTGTCCTGTAAACCGGATGTACATTTTGACCTTATTTGTAGTATTACATCCGTAGGATACACCATTCTTCAGTTTCATATAAACCTTCAGAGAGCCATCGTTCTGTTTCTCGCATCTTTCAAACGTAAAGGATTCACACGCCTTCTCGTTCTTCTCCGGTTTTCCGAAACTGATAGTCTCTATCTCACCTTTCGCATTCACATCCGCCTTCTCAACGGTAAAGCTTACGCCGTATGCCTTATTAGATAAATACAGATCTACCGCAGTCTTGTCGGTCTTCACTTTCGGCAGTATTTCTGCTGTACTGATCTTAACAGCGCCGGGGACATAGATGCCGCCTCCGTCTCTCGGGAAACTGTAGTCCTTTGTCCTGATCCATACCCTCAGCTCATATTTCTTCCCGTTCTCCAGGTTCTGCCCTTCAACCGGCATAACATAAAACGATTTCCCATCCTCCGCTATTACCGCCGTAAACTGTTTGCTGATCCGATCTTCCTCATCGTATTTCGGCTGCGTACCGTCACTGGCATCTAACAACCTGACTTCCTGCACCGTATCTTTCAGGTTCGTAAACACCGGCGTATACTGAATGCCATTTTTCTCCGCATTTTCCCTGTTCAACAGATTGATTTTCCCCTTGGCGTTCAGTCTTACTTTTATATCGCCGGAATATATCTTGACAGAAAAGGTAACAGGCTTTGCCGTCTGAATGGTGTTGAACTCATTCTTATAGGTAGGCTTCATTGTCAGGGAGTATGTCTTTTCAGGCAGATCCTTTATCAGTGTAATCCTTATTTTACCCTCTGTCGCTTTTTCTCCTTCCACCCATTCAAAGTCGAAATACCTCTCAGGATGTTCAAACCCTTTCGTGTTAAACCCAATACTGTTGAACGATGTCGTCGCGTCAAAAGCATAGTATTCTGGATTCGTCTGCCTGGTTGCTTCCACTTCCTCCTGATTTTCCGTATCCCCCCCGTTCTGTTCCGTTGTACTCTCCAGATATTTGGGCGCATCAGGAAGATTTTTGGCTGTGACAGTCATTTCCGAAGTCTCTACATATTTTACCTTCTCCCCTTCTTTTGTCCATGCCATGAGGTTAAAAGCATTTGTCCCCTTAAGTGTAACCGTAGGTGCCGTTTTGACCACTTTCACAGTCAACGTAATTTTATTGGACTTATTATTTGCATCCACATAAGTATACTCGTACTGATAGTTTCCTGGCTCGACATTCTTTGCCTCACTGGTATTCGAAAAAGATACCGTGCCATTTCCTCCACTCGCATATTGGAGGCTCAGATTTTTAAAATACTCCCCATTTCTTTTCGTCGGTTTTGGGGTAAATTCCCCCTCCCATCCCACCTGTGTGTCATATTGGTTGGAAACCAATTTAAATTCTTCCGATTTTTCCGGATAATTGGCGTTCAGGGTGATCGTCGCTTTCTGCAGCTTAAGCTTTGCCGGATTCTTATCTGTTTTTACATTATAGTCATAAGTAAAAGATTTGCCCGCCCATTTACTGTTTTTCAGTATCATGGAAAGCTTACCCTGATCGGGGCTGGGCTCAACCGTCACCCGAATGCCAACAATCTCCCGATCCACACCGTCCACTTTCTCGGTCAGCTTCACAAGTTTTGCATCCGCCGCGTCGCAGGTGCTTTTCATTCCCTTGGCTAACGTAAAATCATCATCCCATGAAATCGGTTTTTTCGTCTTTTTATCCAACAGTTTCAGATCTACCGTCTGCGCTTCCCTGTATCTTGTGCCAAACGTATCCGACGTTCTGTCCAGAACATAGGCAGGTGCAACTGTCTGTGTGGGGATCGTAATTTTATACTGTCTCGTCGCCTTTTCCTTATAATCCTCAAAACTGAGCACCAGATAGCCGCTTACAACAGGTCTGTTAGACTTATTACACAGTAAGCTTTCGCTCTTCTGCGTAATTACGCCCGTAGTTTCATTAATCGTAAAGTTATCTGTAAACTTTACATCGTCCTCATAATTCTTGTCGCCTCTCTCTGACAGCGGCTTCAGGGTATACTTCACCACTCTATCATTATTACCCAGTCTTCCTACGACCAGCTTAAACTCTGTGTCACTATGGGCATAAAACAGATTCAGCTTTGGCTGGTTCCTCTCAAAGGACACCGTCGGATTCGGAAGAGAGCTTTTTACGGTAATCGACAGCGGCACCTGGTAGGGCATACCCATCACCTTTGTCTGCACGAGTACGGAATAAGTGGCTTCCCGCAGTCCTTCCCTGGCTTCCACATTGTAAATGGAAACATTGGCATTACTCTTTTCCGCATTAAACCTTAACATAAAATCGCCATAATCAGTCTTCGTTTTGGCATCAAGGATTTTCACGTCTTCCTTATCCGCCGCTTTTTCATACGCGCAGATAATTCCCAGTTCCGTTGCTCCGGCCACCTGATTGGGATTCACTGTAATCTTGGAGGCTGTCAGTCTGGGCGTGTAATTTTGGGCGCTGACAACAAATTTCTGGGTTACCTTCGTTTTGTCGGCATTAGTCGCCGTCACGGTAATGGTAGCTTCTCCATCCGCCTTTTTGGGAACGGTAATCTTATTTCTGGCGGATCCTGCTGAAGTAGAACCCTTTTCAACCCTTGCCACATTTCTGTCACTGGAGCTCCATGTAAAAGCAGACTCCATCTCCCCGTCATCGTCCTCCGATGAAAAGGCAACCGCCTTTATCACAAAAGTATAGTCCCTGCTAAGCTTTTCAGTCGGAATGAATATCTTTCTTTCCTCCTGGTCGAGCTTGAGGTCACTGTCCAGCCCATCTTCTTCCACCAGCATGCTGATATGGTTAATGCCGCTTTTTTCTACAACAATTGTCACAAACTTAGATACTACCTTGTTTTTTCCATTTTCCCTGCCTGTCGTTTCCACGGAAGCCATGACAGAGGCCGTTCCTTCCTTCAATGCCTTGACCGTGCCGTCACTGGAAACCTGCACTACCCCCTGTGTCGAATTTGGGGTTACCTTATAGGTAATCATCGAGGCCGGAATTCTGCCCACAGAACCGCTCTTGCTGTTTGTCAAGTAAAATCTGACCGACTGACCGACCTTCAACCGGCCCGTATTTTCCTTTGCATCATAGTCGGCTTCAGAAGACAGTCTGCCCTCAATGGTTGACTCATCGCCGTCGACAGTCACTACATCTGTTTTTTCTTTAAATTCCGCCGTAATGGTAGCGCCGCCTACCGGCATGTTAAACGTATAATCCCCATTCTTATATGACACGGCTTCCCCGTTGCACTTGACGGAGCCCTTCACAATCTCAGCCTGTATTCCTTTCTTATCAAAGAGAATATAGCAGAGTGTCCCTGCTGTAACACCCTTTTCCTTACTGGTTCCGTTTTCAATCGTATTAATATCCTTAACCGGACTCTTTGATACTGATACCGTCATCGTAATCTTTGTGGCTGTATTTGTCCCATAGCCGGATAGCAGTGACCGATATGTATAATATTTCACGCTCAGGTCATCCCTGGCAATAAAGGGAATATTTGCATTCTCGGCATATTCCTGCGCCTGCGACTGTTTTTTCCCCACAATGCACATGCCATCTGCTCTGTTTTCATTCGGCAGCGATCCAGCATCCAGTTTTGTCCTCCCACTGTCCACCTCTACTCTCATGAGAGCCGTACAGCCGAGAAAGGCGCCCTGGCAGACACGCTGAACCTGTTCCGGCAGAAAGACACTGCTCAAGCTGGTACAGTCTTTGAAGGCAGAGCCATTTATTGTCGTCGTAATGTCGTTTCTCGCATTGCCGAAAGTGATCCGCTCTAAACCACTACAGCCCGCAAAAGCCTCCACCGCTATCGTTTCCAGTGCGCTGGACAAAACGAGTTCTTTTATCCCCGTACACCCTTTATAGGCTCCCTGCCCAAGGGAGGTAATCTTATCCCGACTCATGTCAACCGACGGAATATTCGTACAATTTTCAAACGCATTGTCCCCTATAGCCGTAATACTTGCCGGCAGATTAAATTTCTCATCTGAGCAGAAAAATTCCAGCGAAGAGCAGCCGGAAAATGCGCCCGCCCCAATTGCCTGCAGTTTGGAATATTCCGCGCTTCTCATGTGCAGCATAAACAGTCTGCTGTCCCCCTGAAACGCATTTGCTCCAATAGAAGTAACACTGTTCGGCAATGCCACCTGCGTGAGCGCCGTACATCCCTTAAACGCGCGCTCACCCACCTCTGTTATTCTGGAAGAGATAGACACACCTTTCAATGCCGTACAATCCTCAAATGCTCCCGCAGCCAGTGTCTCCACTGTCTTTGGCAGCATAACGTATGTTATCTTTGTTTTACTCTTAAATGCGCCCTCTCCTATTTTGACAATCTCTGTCTTTTCCCGCAAATCCACAACGCCTTCCACACTGGCATCTATCCCCATCAGCACTCCGTCGGTGATGGTTACCTTTTCCGCATTCGCTTCCGCCGCATTGGCATCAAAAGTAATCCGAAGTCCTGCATCGTCAGTGAAGGACATCATCCTAACCCCGCCAGTCTTCTTCCCCAGCTCTTCCTCAGTTTTTTCCGTCTCATCCACATCGTTCTCGGAGACAGAAGGCTCCTGTCCGTCTACGGCCGGTTCCTCTTCTGTGCCGGGCTCCTCATCCTGCTTTCCGTCCTCGCCATCCTCCGTGGAAATCTGATCACCGCCCTGTTCCCCATCATCTTCCTTCGGCACAGAAGGATCGTTCTCTCCGGGATTAACGGGCGTTCCCGGGTTCTCCGGCGTTTCGTCTCCCCCCGTCTTACCTTCCTCATTGGATGTATCTTCCCCAGCGGGGGTTCCCGTCCCCTCCGAAATATCTGAGGTATCCCCTTCCTGGGATTTATCGTCAGTCTCCGTCATTTCTTCCTGGGATGCCAAAACAGGCATGTCCGCTCCCTGCTCCTCCGCAAGAACCGTCATGCCGTTTCCGCTCACCACAAGACTAAGCGCCAACAATAATGCCAATACTCTTCTCTTTCTCATTACTTTCCACCTTTCCCATACGTACATTAACTGTTTCTGCCGTGTTTGCCATAATTTCATGCTTTCTTTTGCACGGTGAGTTGCATAATATTTTATTATGTCACCCTATTTGGCTTTGATTATAACATCTGTAATTGTATTATGCAAGTGGAAAATCCACTATATCTTGTGTTTTTAAGAAAATCTTAAGTTTGTACCGTATAATACATCTGCTTCGAGCTTTTCGGCCTCTCCGGCATTGTCATACGAATAAATCCCGCATCAATCAAAGGCTGTACATGTCTTTTCATAGCATAGGCCGTGGAGGACAACCCCAGATAAGCGCATATCTCCTTTCTGCTTCTGGGCGTACTGCAAAATGCGGTCAAGTCCTTCCTCAGCTCCTGCTCTTCATCGGGTTTCATTTCGGTCTCACCGCTACCCGCATTATAGAAACACACACAGAATTCATTTCTGTTATCCGTAAATTCCGGTTCTCTCAGCCCATACTCACGCAGTTCCCTCCGCATTGTCGGTATACCAGAATAGCGGTTTTCTGTTACTCCCAGCACCTCCAGGGCCGCCGCCAATACCGGATTTCTCGTGTCAGGCTGCACCTTCCCCAGCTGGTCCACCCGAAGCCTACCGTAAATACCGCCTGGACTGCGAATCTCAAGGCGGTCTTCATACATTAGGAGCTGTATCGGCATCCCCTCCGTATGAATACTGTAATCACGATGTACCAGGGCGTTAAGAACCGCCTCCCTGACCGCCGTAACGGGATATTCGGTACGGTCTTCCCGCCGGCCTGTCCCTGCATTGATAATTGTCATTTTTTTCATATTTCTTTTAATGAACAGCAACGCTCCGTCCAGCATCTGAGGTATATTGCCTTCTATTCTCCGATTGTCAATAAATCTCGCCCCGTATTCGTTCACTTCACCCATATCCCTGCCCGGAATAGCCACCGCCGTAATACAAAGCTGCGGAAAATACGCCTGCGGATACGGGCAGAACAGCAGGCAGGCATTCAGGGTGACTGCCTCCCCTCTGGTAATACTCATCAGCTCCCTGATTTCGTGATCCCCTAAATGAGAAAGATTTGGCTTTCCCTCCTTCAACAATGCGATATAGGAATCCACCTTTTCAGATTCCAGCATAACAGGTGTCGCACGCTGTACTTCACGGACATCATCCTGATATTTTTTACGGAACGCCTCATAGCTGTACACCTCGTATTCAGTCATGGGTTCGTCACTGTCACCTACACGGACATAAGAACCGCGCACACGCCCCTGCCCCTTGTAGTAACACGGTCTCTCGGCAATATCCATGCCCGGAATCTCTGCCGCAACAAAGTTTTTCCCGTCCTTTTCCACTACCGTAAGCAACGGCCTGACAACCGGTTCCATCTGCAGACACTGTTCGTTGATCTTTTTCTGCAGATCCTGCGCGTCATACACGCCCCGTTCCAGATAGCCAGCCTCCTCGTCAACGCCAAATACAATCACACCGCCATCATCCTGGTTTGAGAACGCAGACAATGTATCGTACAGCCGTTTAGGACAGCCCTTCGCCGCTGATTTTATTTCCAGAGTTGCATATTCACATTTCTTTTTTTGAATTTCATTCAATTTTTCACTAAATTCTTCAAGCGTCATTTAACTTTCTCCCCTCCATATTTTAGATATTAGCATTTTTATAAAATTTATTCAATTCATTTTACTAAAAATTTCACTTTCTCGTTCCTAATTTAAGTTATTTCATTAAATTTAACTTATTTACTCAAATTTTTCACTAATTTTCTCAAATTTTTAAGCTGTTTTGAAATATGCGCGCAAAAAAGCAGAGCCACAGATATTACTCCATGACTCCGCCTGTCCGCTACTGTCCTGTCCACCACAACAGCTTCTTCGCCCCTATGGTGTAGGTGATGGTCTTTTCCCCGCCGTAGTTTCCGATTCCCTGCAGGGTTACCTTCGCATTTCCCTTTTTAATATGGTTTACATAAGTTTCTTCCCTTATGATATAATCCTTTCCAAGAACCAGTGGTTCTTCTACGCCGTTCAGTGTCACGGTCAGGTCCTCCGCAGTCAGAGTCACCGGCCTGCCGTCCTGATAACCCTTCACCGCGGCCTTCACCTTCACTTTGGCAAAGTCCGCCGAAACAATACGGTAAACCCCTGCGATTTTCGGCGGCTCCTCTCCTTCTCCGGCATATACGCCAATCCCCTGCGCCGTCACGCGGATGAATGCGCCTGTGGGCGGAATGTCCCACTCTCCCACAGGATCTCCGGCCTGCCGCTCAGCCTCAATCAATGTCTTTTCCTCTAAAACCTTTATCTTCGTATCTTTCTCGTAGGTATACTGCAGGTTTTTGTCATAATCCCTGCCGGCCGCCAGCGTAGCGCCGCTCACATCCTTTAACACCGCCTTTGTCTGACAGGCTCCTTTTTTCTCCCGGTAGACCACGTCTTTCAGTGTCATGGTAATCTTACTCTGCCCATCGTCATTTATCTTGTCAAACTGTCCGTCGGTGATGGTAAAGGTTCCCGTCAGTTTACCCTTAAAGTTTCCTCTGCCGGTAATCGTGAATACAGGCAGCTTTTTCTCCTCCATATCCGCCGTTGTCAGCGCACTGTTATTTTTATAGCTGATCCGATAATCCCTGTTCAGTTCAAGCGGCGTCCCCTGGAAAGTCAGAAGAACCACGGGCTTACTTCCGCCCTTTACATAAGGTGTCGTGATCCCGTTCAGATCCCTCAGAGGGTTGACATTTTTCGGTTCATCCTGCGTATAGTAGGAAAGAGCAAAGCCATCCCTGTATCCTATCCTTTCTTCGCTGAACTCGCAGGGCAGAATTTTATAAGATTTCTTAAGCTGCCCGCTGTACTCGTTGATGCCCTGAAAGACAATGGTCGCCGTGCCTGCCTTGACCGCGCCCTTTTTCGCCGCGCCCGTATAGGACACCACATAGTCGCCGGTCACACCGTCCCTACTCTCCTCAAGAACATTTTCCCCAAGCGTCAGGGTGTACGCGCCGGGTGTCTGCAGCATTTTTTGATATGCCGTCTCATATGCCGCGCCCTCTGTGTCCCATTCTTTATCGATTGCCACATATTCCTTGTCTTCCAGTCCTTCCACCTTCGCCTTCGCAAGGGAAGTCCCCACAATCTGATAGGTCACACTCTTGCTTCCCGCATAGCTGCTGCCCTCCACAGCCGTCAGTGTAACCGTGGCTTTTCCGATGCTCCAGTCATTGCTGTAGGAAAGCGTATAGTGTTCATCCTCCACAAGAGGCTGCTTTTTGTAAGTCACCGTCAGGGACTCCGGTCTGATGCCACCCTCTCTCGCCATCTGCTCGTTGGTGTAAGTCTGTTTGGGGATTTTCGCCACGCTGACCTTGCTGAGAAGCACGTCTGAGGTAATCGTCTCATAAATGGTGATTGTCCCCGTATAGCCTCCCTTTCCTGTAATCACAATGGGATATACGCCTGCCTTGCAGTAAGCGCCGGTACCAGTCTGAGGGTAACTCCGTGTATAATCCCTGTTTACCGCAAGCTTCTTTCCGTCGCGGTAAACGACGGGAGAATTTTTGATGGTCCTGCCGCTGTAAGCCACGGTAATATCATCCGCCGTAATATCGTGATCGGTAAGGGCCTTTGGCAGAATATCGAAATAGACATACTCTGTACCCGTGTAATTTCCTTTGCCCTTCACGGTAATGGTGGGGCGCGCCTTCCCCTCGGTATTCACGTTCTTATTATTTTTATACGACAGAGTATAGTCCCTGCCCTCCACAAGCTCCAATACCTCTCCCTGATTTCCGGCTGAGCCGCCTCCCGAAGCGAGCATACTGCCATCGGGAGCAACGGTACCGTCATAAACATGCACCTTCGGCTTGATCGCGCCGCCCGTGTAAGTCTGGTCTCCCACGGGAATCACGTAAAACCCTTTTCCCGCTCCGATCTGCTGATAGTGGGGATAGACATGGGTCTCCTCCGCATAGACAGGCTGGTTGGCCGTAAACACGCTGCCCTGCCCGTCAGCTTTGGTATACCATCCCCGGAAAATCTTTCCCGCAGTGTTCTGCATCATAGGGAAATCTCCCACGTCCGCGACACAGCCGCCGTAGTCTAAGGACAGTTCTTTCCCCTTCCAGACAGTGCCGTTTTCCATGTGGAATATCACCTTGCATACTTTCACCGACACCTCTACGGAAGACGTATAGCCGGCCACCGCCGCCGTAATTTTCGCCGTTCCCGCGCCCTGCGCCGTCACCCTGCCTTTTTTCACCGTGGCAGCTTTTTCATTGGAGCTGGTCCAGATAACAGTATTATCCGAGGTGGTGTCCTTCGGCCAGTACTCCGCGTTCAGACTGATGCTCTGCCCCTGGAACAGCTCCGTCTTTGCGGCTCCCACCGCCGCGCCGGGATCTGACAGTTCCAGCCTGCAAATGGGCGCAATCACCCTGACAATGCAAACTGCGGTCCTATTTCCCGCTTTGGATGCCTTCGCCGTGATCTTCACCTCACCCGTGCCGACAGCGGTGACCACTGCCCTGGAAGAATCTTTGGGATCCGCCTTGACGGTGGCGGTCCTTGTATTGGCCGACGTCCACACAATCGTCTGATCCGATGTGGTATCCGCCGGGTCAAAGCGCACCTGCAGGGTTGTCGTGGAAACGTTCTCCGCCTTTTCCTGCGCGCTTAAGTTCTTCGTATTCTCCACCACCGTGTCGGGCCGGCGCAGAGTGACTGACTCCTTATCCAGAAAAATATTCTGTAACGGTGTATTTACCGTAACCTTGCAGGAAATGTCCACATCCATATGGGAAGCTGTGATAACCGCTTCTCCCCGCCCCACTGCCGTAACCAGTCCGTTATTCACCGCCGCCACCTTGGAGTCACTGCTCGTCCACTTTGCCTCCGCCGGGTCAGCTTCCACACCGTCCACATAGAACCTGAGCTGCTGCGTCGCCGGGTTTTCAGGATCATAGGATTTATTCATGGTAATGCTCGTCTTATCCAGCTTCAGCGCCGGGTAATAAACATCGTCTGGCATATTATCATAAACCGGGATTTTGAATACAAAAGCGCTGTTCAGTGAACCTGCGTTAGTATACATTTTTTTCGTGCTGGAAGATTCGCTCCGGGGTGCCTGGATATTCTGCATGTACTGATGCTCATACACGCCATAAGGACTACTTTTATTGACGTTAAACTTCTCCAGGTAAATGGTATCCTGCCCTTTTAAAATATAATTGTTTCCAATCGTGGCCGCACCGCCCTCCAAAGATTTATAGCGGGTGTTCCAGCTCTTATTCTTAGCGTACTCCAACCCCTTTCTGATCTTCTCCGCCGTGGAGGAGCCGCTCGCACCTACATTAAAGAAATTATAATACCCTTCGTACCCCGGATATGTGCCGGAAATCAGGCCGGAGTTTCCCTTCCCCTGCTCCTGATAGACACGCGATGCCAGATGAATCGGACTTAATTTCCGCTTCTTTCCAATCTCAAAAAAAGCTTTTGCATAGGTGCGCCCCGCGGAATCATCCGGGAGTGTTCCCTTCATAAAAGTGCCGTTTAAAAAAGTCTGCACTGCCGCTTCCGTGTGATAGGATGCATTAAAAGTCAACTGCTCAAACTGAAAGATATAGGATTCCGCCAAAGAATTTCGCGGATCCATATGGTAAGCCACCGCAGACTGCGTCGCATAATTCCAGCCGCTCTCGCTGGGGCAGGACTTGCCGACCCAGCCTTTTTCCACGTTAGCGTTCGTCGCCTGAATCAGGCTCTTGTCCCCCATCTCCGCCGATACGGAGGCATTAAAATCCAGCCCCGTCTTCATCGGCACGAACGTCCAGTTCGGATGGGCGTTTTTCAGTTTTCTCAGATCGGCCTGATAAGACCCGGGAAAAGCGCTGATGTCCGAAGTGTCAATGGCATAGGTCATCATGGAAAACGTCCGCATCCCATAGGCCGTATTCCCATATGCTTCTGCGCCCAGCTCCAGAATCGGCAGCAGATATTCCTCCTCCCAGGCAAGCCAGTCCTCGTCGGAATACGCCAGATAATAGCTCTGCACATATCCCGTGCCTTCCCCGCCGTCCAGCAGATACTTCGCCCGATACCAGACATCTTCCTCCGTAATCTCTACGCTCTGTATGTACAGCGTCTGTCCAATCTCCAGCGAAGCCGTCTTTCCGCTCTTCTTATCCGCCTTTTGGCGGGCATCGTAACAGTCCGTATGATATAGCAGCGCCATCAGCGGTTTCTCTTCGACAAGCGTGTCAAAGGCTTCCTGCGCCTCCTCGATCAGCGCAGCCCGCTCTGCATCCAGACTGTTTTCCGAGACGGAGGACAGGTCATTGTCCGAAACCGAAGGTAAATCGTTCTCCGAAACCGTGTCCGTGTCATTCCCTGAAACCTGTTCCGATCCCTCTTCTTCCTCTCCCTTATCATTTCCTCCGAGGTTCCCGCTTTCTCCCGGTTTCTGTTCCCCTTCTCCCGGCTCTCCGCTCCCGCCCG
>DKWV01000001.1:178005-293589 GCA_002491905.1 Lachnospiraceae bacterium UBA7143
TCCCGGCTCTCCGCTCCCGCCCGGGTTCTGCTCTTCGCCTCCCGGCTCTCCGTTCCCGCCCGGATTCTGCTCCTCTCCGCCTCCCGGCTCTCCGCTTCCGCCCGGGTTCTGCTCTTCGCCTCCCGGTTCTCCGCTTCCGCCCGGGTTCTGCTCTTCGCCTCCCGGTTCACCGTTTTCTTCGGGCTTCTGCTCACCGCCAGGTTCTACCTCACCGGAAACCGTCACCGGCTCCATTTCCGGCTCTTCCGCCAGAACCGTCAGGGGCATACTCTCCACACAGAGTGCAAGGCCAAGCAGCAGCGCAAAAGCCCTGCCGGATTTCCTTTTTCTTCTTCCCATACCATGAAACGTCATATTTTTCATCTCCTGTTATTTACAATGTATGCCATCCCGCCATCTGTACCCTGTCACACCCTCCGATACTTCCGACGAGTGGTTGCAATGTTATGTCTACCAGTTTAGACTCTATCATAACATAAAAAAGAGAACTGACACAAGTAAATACTTGTCAATTCTCTCAAAAATCACAATCTCTGTCCACATTCCCCTTATTGGACCCCGGCCACCCGGATTTCAAATCTGCCGCTCCCGTCCTCCGCCGCTTCCAGCGTTAGTATGTTCCCTTCCAGGGAGCGTTTCCCCGACACTTCCACATTATTTCTATAATAGTCGACATCATTCTCCGAAATAAACGGAATCCCGGCACAGGTCAGCTTTACCTTCAGATACTGGAGATAGAACTGATGATCCGACACCATTTCCAAATCACGGATGACGACGCCGTCCGCCCCTTCCACTTCCCGCGTGTCAAACGTAAATTTCGCCCAGTGCTTTAACCCCGGAATCATATCAGACGGATAATTCCCGCGATAGCCCGAACATGCCCAGTTAACTTTTGTGTCATAGACTCTCTCCCAAACCATTTTCACGTTGGAAAACAGCATGACAGCCGCAATGAAAATTGCCAGCTTAGCCGTCAGCTTACGCCAGTTTTCTATCTGCAGAACCGGTATACACAGGAACGCATACAAGTACGGAGAGATATAATACAGCAGCTTACCCGCGCTCCAATATTTTTTGCAGATACACATGCCGATTACAATCGCAGCCCCCGTCAGCACAGCAATCCAAAGCATCCAGACAGGCCGCTCCGTTTTTTCAAAAACAGGTCTTACCAGACAGAACAAAACCAGACACGCAAGCAGCGCTGCCAGCCCCGTCAAAGCCAGGGCCGCCGCCCCGTAATACCTGTCATAATTGACCGTCATGTTGTACATCCCGGAAAGGGAAAGGATCCAGTTCGCCAATCTGCTGACCGGGCCTGTAATTCTCCCGTCATCAATTCCGTATCTGCCCAGCCACCACCGGTTAAAGTAGTCAGCCCAAGCCTGCCTCCCGTCGTTGACCGAGGAGTAAATCTGTCCCCTCAGAAATCCCGTAAGTCTGTAATTGGCCGCGATTACAACCAACAATGCCAGAACCGGAATACCGCTCACCCGTATACCCTGCTTCCACCCGGGCCTTTTCTTTTCACGCATGAAAAGAAACAGACCAGACAGAAGGTACAGCGCCCCATGTACCAGAGCGCTTTCCAGATATAGGGCAAGCCCCGCCGACGCCAGAAGCACCAGAAGCATATACTGCCTCACGCTGCCCTCTTTTCCATCCGCCAGCTCCTGCGCATACCGAAAAAAAACCGCCGTGAGCGCAACCAGAACCGCAATGGAGGACATCTGCGACACCGCGTCAATGTCATACTGAATCTGCCCCCAAAAGCCTGCGCAGTACAACGCCGCCGCTGCAATTCCCACGGCAGTCAGCCCCTTTCGCCCTTCACCCTTTCCATTCGCCGTGGTCTGGAATAAATAGAAGAGTGACGGCAGAATCATAGCCTGTACAAACATACGGAACAGATAGACCACCCAGTATATTTCGCCGCCGCTGTTCCACCGCAGCACAGCAATCATCAGTCCCGCAGACGGTCTGTCATTTACCGACCACTGATACCCGCGCCACAGGACATCGCTGATGATCTCCACCTGCTCCCTGGTCCGGCTCTCATACCAGCCGATCGGGTGCATGGACATCGCCACCGTCTCCTCAACATAAGTCTGCTGATCGGTGCAGTTTCCCCTGTACACATAATACTGGTCTCCCCCGATCAGTCCCGGAAGAAGCATGATGAGCCACAACCCTGTCACGCATCCCAAAACTGCCGCCCCGGATCTGGTAAACAGCTTTCTCTTCATCAGGGAAAAAAACGACGCGCCTCCCATTACCAGCCAGACCACCCGTATTACCTGGACAGGCATATGGCATGTAAAATACAAAAAAGTTGACAGAACTGTCATTCCCGCAAAACCCACCGCAAAAGAAAGCCAGTCTGCATACTGATCACCTTCATTTTTATACAGCCATTTCACCGTCCGCTGACCGGTCAGAAAAACAACACCGATATAAAACAGCGCCCCGACAAAGTCTAATATCATACCCTGCACTCTCCGTCATGGGAAATGCAGTTGATCTGCGTCATGCACTTAATCTTGGAGAAAGCCTCCAAAAGCTCCTCCTTCTTCTTCGTCCTGATTTCAATGATCAACTCCGTTTCCCCGTTTTTAATACATCTGGATTTCTCTTTATGGTATTTGCAGTTATCCTTCAATATATTCTCTATCTGTTCATAGTCAGCCTCCGCCGCCAATGCACGGAGCACCAGCAGATCGGGCGCCTTAGTATTCGGCACGAGATCCAGCGCCAGAAGCAGGAGCGTCATCACGATACACAGCACAAAGGAGCGCAGATACAGCCCCACGCCCACGATAATGCCCGCACTGATCGACCAGAACAGATACAGAAGGTCCATCGGGTTCTTCACCGCATTACGGAAGCGCACAATGGAAAGGGCTCCCACCATGCCCAGCGAGACAAGCAGATTCGACTGCATGGCAATCATAATCGCCGCCACAATAATCGGCATACCCGCCAGGGTCACATTCAGGTCTTTTGAGTAAAAAGCTGATTTGGAGGACAGCTTGTACACCATAAAAATATAAATACCCACCAGCGCCGCGATGACAAGCAGCAGTAAAATACTTTTGGCTGACAGGTTCGTGCCGCCGCCCAAACTCTCGTATACACTGTTTTTGATTACATCCTTAATTGACATAGCGATTCTCCTTTATGTATAGTATATAATTAGCACTGTTCTTCCGTCCACATACCTCCGCACTCCCGGCAAAGCTGGTACTTGGAATATGCCGACTGCCGCATATTGCCCAGTTCCAGAAGCTGCAGCAGGAAGTCCGGTATGAACGCATCGTACTTCACTTCCAACACTTTATCATACTCCCGCAAAAAATCATAGCTTATATTTTTCTGTCCAAAGCTCTCCACCCGGCTGCTTGCCCGCACATTGCGGTCGAAAGTGATCCGTACGTTGCCCGGCTCATACACATACGCCTTGCGCTCATAGGCCACAATCACCTTGGGCTTAAGCCCCTGCGTCCTGACTGCCAGATTAAAAAGTGTCGCCGGGTCTTCAGCAGACCCCTCATCCTCAATGCAGTCCCCCCGCATCAGGCTCTCCATCTGCGCCCTCGAAATGGTCTTCGACCGCTTTAAGATACGGTTGTCCTTTTTCGTTTTTACCTCCAGCTTAATCACGTCCAGCGAATCGTTATAAATCCTGATCCGATATTTGTTCCGCAGATTCACGCCGTCCACCGTATCCTGCAGGCAGGAATCCGCAAGATCATCAAAGTACAGGCTCGTGATACGGTACCCCTCCGGGCCGCCCTCGTTGCTATCCGGCCTTAACACTGCCTCCATACGCGACTGCAGCATATACAGCTCCGGCTCTGTACAGTTGTATTTATCTTCTACGCGGTACATCCGGCTCTCCCTTTCCTAATAAACCATTTGAATGATATCCTTTATCGTATTCCAGTCCGCCTCGTCCGACGGAAGCACACGATACCAGTATGCAGCCATACAGACCAGATTCCAGGCAACACATATCCCGCAATACCCATAAACCGCTATGGAAACCGCCTTATATCCCCGCCCCCGGTTATCCTGCCGCCACTTCTCCAGTCTCCCAAATACGCAGGCAATAAAGACTGCAAACAGACACATAAAATCCACTGCCACGCGCTGCCCGAAAGATCCGCCATAGTACCACGACCACCACGCACTTGACACATATACAATCAGGAAAAAGAAAACGACCAGCCCAACATAGAGCCGTTTCCTCGCTCTGTATGCAACAACCATTCCTGCCAGTGCAAGAAGCAGTACCGGGCTCCAGAAAAATAATCCCTTTCTCACGCTGAACAGGAAATTACCAAGCTGCGGCGCAAGCCAATAAAAAGGTTCGTTCCCGTAAGAATATAAAAACCAATGTCCTGTTGCCGCATGCCAGTAGAGGAGCTGTGGAAATATAGTCACAAAGCCGGTCAAAACAATCGGTATCACTCTGCCCGGTCTCAAAATTACCCTCATCCTCTTCTTAAACGTTTCCCAGTCTCTGACACCGTAAAGCACATACGTCAGCACAAATAGAATATTCGTGTTGCGGCACATAAAGATCAGACCCGCCAGGAAACCAAAGACACAGGTCTGCCAACGTTTATTTCCGCCCTCTGCGTCACGTTCTTCATACCAGCAAAGATAACAGAGGAAGAGATTAAACAGAAAATATGAATAAATATGGGAAAAGCAGGCGTCATATGAGGCATAATGGAACAGGTTTGTCCCATATGTGATAATCGTACAGGTGAGCAGGGATACCTTTTTAGAAAATCCAAGATATCCGGCAAGCAGCCTGTACAGCAGTACCGTACCCGCCACCCAATAGCAGATGCCTCCGAAGAGTATCATATACTGGTACAGATTCGTATAGCCCGTCGCCGTCACGCTTCCCGTTACGGCATCCCGCAGAAGAGAGAGCAGATGTGCCGCAAAGAAAAACGGGCTCTCCATAATTGCAACTCCTACGGGGTATTTATTGACAAGTCCTCCCGCCGCCTGTATGAGATCCAGAGGATGCTCCCACCCCTCCACAAAACCAAAACCGAAATCTCCGTACACCAGCGCCGGAAGATACACATAATACCCAAAACCATCGGAATATACCTTAGGGGCATTCAGGACTTTAACATGATATACCCAGATAATGCTGCACAGCATCAGAAAAACCGTCACCGCCAAAAATACCAGCAGCGCCCAATTTCCCTTTATCCTATCCGCCAATCTATACTCCCTGCTTTTTCCCATTTCTACACCATTCCGCAAAAATAATCCAGCCATCGGACATATACAAAATTTCTTTGCAATTATAGCATTTATATACATGATTTGCAAGCAAGCCAGGCCTCTGCTCCCGGAACCGGTACCGGCCGATACCGGCTAAACCGTTAAAGATTGCAAAGTTCCCTTCAATATGCTAGAATACTCTGTGCTACACGGCTGTCAAAAGCAGTGATTTTACGCGTAAAAAGGGAGACGTTATGTTATCGCAGATTAAAGACAAAACAGGTAGAAAAATCATCAATATCGCTTTGTTTCTGATTATATCCTTTATCCTGCTAATCGGTACCGGCATTATATTAAGTCCTGACAGAACACCTTCCGGTCTCATAAATTTTATTTATCACCATCATGGAGTTTACACCTATGCTGTTTTTTCTCTGGCAGCAAGTCAGTTGGTCTCCGTTTTGACAGGAGAAAAAATGCCTGTTCTGTGGAGTACAATACGCCAGCTGACAACATATATAGCTGCCGCCGCACTTGCCTTTGGCTTCTATTATATTCAATATTCTGAAGACGGCCCCGATGCAAAGATTTTGTTCGGCTATATTATTACCATAATCTCCGCATCCATAACAACGTTCCTGATCCACAAAGCGTTCAAATACAAAGAAAAATTTCTGCACCTTTTTAGGGAAAACAATTATGAGCTTATATTTTTCCTCTTTTTCCTGATACGCTTTATACTGAATTACCCGGGATCGGTTAATTCATGGACTACTATATGGTATGCTATAGACTATAAGAGCGCCGGTTTCGGCTCAAGAATTCTGATGGGCAGTATTCTTAATCTGCTTCTGGGAGGACATTTTATAAGCAAGGAAATCATATACCTTTATGTCGTGATATGTATTCTATTTATCATTATATTGACATCCTGTCTGCTTGGCAGGTTTATCAGGAAATGCGCGCAGACTCACAGAGAGGCCGCCTGGTTCTTTACCCTCTGCTATCTTGTTGCACCATTTAATATCGAACATTTCTGGACCGGGGAAATGGGACGTCTGGAAAGTTTTCTTGTCCTTTTCCTGCTCTTATTTACGATTGGTTTCCGTAAAATCAAAAATATACATGCGAAATACCTGTTAGCATGTTTTATATCTGTCATATGTATTGCCTGTTATCAGGGCTATGTTTTTATGTATTTCCCTGTTCTGTTTACCGTAACCATTTTGGGAATTGCAGAAGCAGAAAGCAGTAAGGCGAACAGGAAAACCGCTATCATATGGAACACTGTCGTATGCTTTGTAAACGTCATCACAGCTGTCATTTTCCAATTTATGACCAATCTACGCTACGAAAGCGTCGAGGAGCTGTTTGCACAATTGGAAAAGCATACGGATATTGATATGACAGTCGGCACTTTAACCTGTGAATATGTCATGGATATTCCAAAGCGCTGGCAAGCTTTCAACTACCCGTTTCTATTTACAGGCAATGAGCATCCCAGGGAAAAACTGTTCTTACTGGTTCTCATTTTATTTCCGCTGATCATTATGTTTATGTGTATCTGGAAAAAGTTATATGAAAGCGAAATCCATAGTTTTATATTCTGGATTCTGCTGTCTGATTTGGCTATTCTTCCGATGTTTATTCTGAATATGGACTGGGGAAGATGGTTAGCCGCATTAGGCGCTGTCCAGTTCTTCCAGATTTTCTATTTGATGTATACACAGCCCGCAGGTGCGAAAAAAGCGATGGATTCATTGGGGACATTTGTCACGAACCACCGCCTTTTATGCATACTGCTTCTGATTTACCTTATGCCTTTAGGTAAAATCCACGGATTTACCTTCCCTGCAGAAGTAAACACGCTGATGGATATCATGCGAATGATAAGTCGTGGGACATTTCAATTCGAATGGAAATAGAGATTTTAATTTTTATCCCGCTTTCCGAACCAGGTGTGGATAATCGCATATAAATACCATTTCAGATACTTGGGCATCCACTTCCACATATGAAAATTTGACTCCCCTTCCGTTCTGTCAAACCACTCTGAGGGGATCTCTGTAATTGCATACCCCGAAACATACGCTTTTACGGCAATTTCCAGTCCAATCTCAAACCCGCCGTTACTCTCTATCTTAATATTATTAATCAACCGCTTGCTGTACATCTTAAAACTGTTAGTTACATCATGTGTGGGAATACCCGTCAGGAAGTGCAGAGACACTCCTGCCGTCCGGGAAAGTAATCCCTTTAAGACAGGACCGCCGTTTTGCTTTCCTCCCTTCATATAGCGGGAGCCGCATACTAAATCATAGCCGCTCTGCAATTTTTCCAGCATCGTGTCCACTACATCCAGTTTATCACTCAAATCCGCCATCATAACAAGAATTGCGTCATACTCGGCAGCTGCCATCCCCACTTTGATTGCATTCACTACACCCCTGCCAACCGTATTCTTTATCGTGCGTATTTCAAAAGTGTAGCTCTCTTTTAAACGCTCCACAACCGGCAGAGTATCATCCTCATCAAAATCGTAAACAATGGATATCCGCTTGGGAGAATGCACCTCCGCTTCTATTTCATCAAATAATTTCTTTATATTTCCCGCCTCATTGTAAACCGGCACAATGATATCTATCATTTTTAAAACCATGCCTTTCTCCCATTCTGGCAGCTTGAGGTCAAATGTTTCCCAGATTAATCTGGTCAGTAATCCAGGGAATAACAATATCAAGGATAGCGTCTAAATCCGTCTTCGCCTCAAATCCCAGCAGCCGCTTTGCCTTAGACACATCCGGAACCCTTTTTTGCACATCATATTGAAATGCAGGATCGGAGACAAATGTAAGGGGCTTGTCCCCATTAATTTTCCGCCAGATCATCTCCGCCAGCTGATGTACTGTCGTAGATACAGACGTTGACAGATTAAAATCCTCATTCCGGGCTTTTTCGGATTCAATACACAGCCTGATCCCTTCCGCCAAATCCCCTCCATAAGTATAATGCCTGATCTGTTCCCCGCTTCCTAAAATGTGCAGCGGATCCTGCCCTTTATATACTTTTTGAACCAGATCGGGAACTACATGGCTCATTGCCAGCTTTATGTTTCCGGACATAACTTCTTTTTCGTTTTTTGCCCTCTGTTCCCCGGTCCCAACACAGTTGAAAGGACGAATAACCGTATATGGCAGCTGATACTGCTCCCATGCGCCCTTTGCAAAATACTCACAGGCGAGCTTCTGAAACCCATACGTAGAAAGAGGCGGCGGGCACTGCAGCTCATACCCCTCCTTGCTGGGATACTCGTGACAGCTTTCAAATACCATCGAAGAAGACAGCACGTTAATTTTTTGAAGATGCTTATTCTGATGCGCCCATATAGCCGCGTCAAAAGTAGAAGCAATGATCCTTTCATTCTCCGCCAGTAAATCATATGCGAAGCTATGGAAATACGTAATTCCGCCGATCATTGCCGCGATGGCAACTACCTGATCACAGTCGCTTATTAATTCCTTCATCAGGTCCGTATCTTTTACATCGCCCTCTACAAATGTGTAGTTAGGATTGTTATCATAACTTTTTTCAATCTTTCCGTATTTACTGTAATTGTCAATTCCGACTACCTGATGCCCATGTTGGATTAATTCCTCCACTAAGTAACCCGCCACAAAACCCGCAGAACCTGTAACTAAAATTTTCATTTTGCATCCTCCTTGAACATATTTCCCAATGTTGAAACTTTAACATTTTCACTGTACTGCAATTCTTTACATATTCCCCATGAATCCAGAATTTCGAATCCGCCCTTGGAATATAAAATAGATGGATCAGGTAAAACCGTCTCATACTTTCGGTGATTATTTAAGATCAAAAGAAGCGAAGCCTCGCGGCAAGCCTCGAACAGATCAGCATAATAATCCCCTACTCCCAATGCCTCCATCTCGTCAGGCAGCGCTACAAAATCATGAATATGCATTTTATATCCGGCAGCCTTTAATTTCTTTGCTATATAAACGCTGCTTGAGCCTCTTAAATCCGACGTCGCCGGCTGCCCCTTAAATGCCATTCCGCTGATTGCGACAATCTTGTTTTCTCCGGGTTCCCCAATCTTTCCCTTCACCCATCTGACAACCATATCTTCCAGCGACTCATTAAACTTTCTTCCGGCAAGAATAAATGCCCTGCTATCGCATTCCGGCATATTATTTATCAATAAATACGCATCCTTCTCCAGACACGGCCCCGCTACAAACCCCGGCATGGCAATGTTGCTGCGCTGATAGCCATAATTCGCATGCCTGATCGTTGCCGCACCATCTACCCCAAATTCCTGCGCCGCCATACAAAAAGCGTTTCCGATTGCAAAAGACATATCCCGGTATGTATTACAGTATAATTTAATGAGTTCAGCTTCCTCCAGGCTGTCTGCTTCAACCACACAGGGCGTAATTTTTCTAAAAATATTTTGAGCCATTTCCAATGATCTTTGATTATTTCCACTGATAATCTGAGGCAGATGCGTCAATTCACTGACAGCGTTTCCTTCGATCGTCCTCTCGGGACACATAGCCACCAGCAGTTCTGATTCCTTTTTGCCGCACAGCTCCGCCAAAAAAGGCAGTACAATATTCCGCGTAGTACCTACCGATACAGTACTGCGAAGAATAATCAGCTGTGAACCGTTATATACATTTTTAATGGAATTAATCGCCGATTTAATATACTCGAAATTCGGCTCCTCCCCTTTATCCCCAGTTGCAGTAGATTTCAGGGGCGTTCCCACCGTAATGAGAAAGGCCTCGTAATCCGTATTCTCGGAAAACGCCTCCACCACATGTAATGTCTTCCCGTTATAACGGCGGATTAAATTGTCAATTTCCGGTTCGTAAAAGTGCGCCCTGTTTTCCCTGATACAGCTTTTAATCCATTCATTCAGTTCAACACCTTCCACATTGATCCCGTTTGCAGCAGCTACCACTGCCCACGTCAAACCAACATACCCTAATCCTATCACTCCTACATTCATAATTCTGTCCTTTCTCTCTGGCTGCCATACACTTCCCTGACAACAAACTGCGGCGAGTTGTTAATACATATATAGATACGTCCGATATATTCCCCCATAAGCCCCATATTAATCAGAATCAGCCCGCCTATCACAAGCATAATGGCCGTCTGGGAACTCCAGCCATACGGAATAATCGCCTCAAGTTCCGGAATAAACAGTTTTCTGATAATAATGATTATCGTATAAATAAAACCTATAAAGGCAAACAGGAATCCGGCATAGGTGCTGATTTCAAGCGGTTTCACTGAAAATGCCGTAAACCCGTTAAACCACAGCGAAATCAGTTTTTTGAGACTATACCCTGACTGGCCCGACAACCTGTCATTATGCTGTATGGATACGTATCCGATATTTCTGGTCGTTCGGAGAACCAGCCCTCCAAGGTACGGATAGCAGTTTGTATACCGGATCATTTCGTCAATAACATATTTGCGCGCCACAAAGAAACTGCCTGTATAGTATCCCTTTACGCCGAATACATAATCGGACATACGCCTCGCGAAGTCGGATCCCCAGCGCCGGAACGCCTTCTGATGCATCTCCTCATATTTCGCATAGACGACATCATACCCCTTCTCCAGTTCACACAGCAGTTTAGGGACTTCCCTCGCGGGCGTCTGTCCGTCATCATCAAGCGAGACGACATAATCGCCCGTACAGTAGTGGTACCCCGCCAGCACCGCACTGTGCTGCCCGAAATTCTTAGCCAGATCGACTCCCAGAATATGCGGATCCCTGTTTGCATATTCTTTGATAACATCCCACACGTCATCGGGCGAGCCGTCATTTACCAGAATGATCTCATAATCATATTTTGCCTCTTTCCCGATCATTTCCCTGATCTCTTCAATCACGCTTCCCACTGTTTTCTGTGACCTGTAACAGGGAATTACAAATGATAATTTCTTATCCATGCGGCCATCACCTCATTCCGTTCATGCCTTACCGATTTAGATACTTATAAACAATAAATCCGTCCTCTACATCTGTAATTTCGCAGCTACACTCCGGAAACTTTTCTTTCATCACATTACTCAAATTCTCATCAGGTATTTCGCTAGCTATAAAATACACATTCTCCTCAAAAAAGTCCTCCATAAATATTTGTTCAAAACCGTTCTTTTCAATTTGTGCATAATAAACCGGCGAATTGTAGTAAGATCCTCCCCAGAATATTAAGTTATATGGCAGGCCTTCCGTATATACTCTAAAAGGGCTTCCTCCCCCTGATAAAGGCACTCCGTAAATATAAACATTTTCCTGATGTGCTATCGCATAGTCCTCAATATCAGCCCACCGTATTTTGGCTTCGCTGCACGCCTGAGAAAATTTTTGGGCTCTGACGTATCCTCCGAACGGATAGCATGCGCACGCTATGCAAAGCGCCAAAGCCACACCGGATATGATCAGATTCTCTGTTCTGTTCTTTTTCCTTTCCTCAGTTACTGGAGAATTTGCCGCCGCCCCCAAAATTGATGGTATCACCGCGAGCAGCGTCCATGCCTCTAACACTCTTTCCACAATTCTCCCTCTATATCCAAAATACTGCGTCTCCGCAAACCATACAAACAGCCACAAAAAGGAAACCATACTCCTGCATCTTCCCTCGCGGCGTCTGACCGCATCCGCAAAAAGAAATATCAACAGCAGTACCCACACTTTAACCTGAAATTCTGTGTTGGGAAACCATTCATGTAAAAGTGTTCTGCCCACACGTATGGATCCACGTACGTTACGCTCATTTATCTGTCTGAGCGTTTCCGTATTTACAGTCTCATCCATAAAGAACCAACGTTTTACCAGCTCATAAAATTCTTCCGACCATCCGATTTTATCAAACAGATCCTTATTGGATTCGTAATCCAGTTTTGAATAGTCTGTGAATCTTACTCTTTCTGCACTATATTCCCAAAACTCCTCCCGTTCGCACAGCGATTCATGAATATTGTTGACAGTTATAGATATGACAGCCGCTGCAAATATCGCAATAAATGAAACTATCATATTCTTAATCTTCCGCCTGTCGGCAGTTTTGAACAGATATCTAAGTACTTCCAGACAAATTGCAAACACTGCGTGTCCCAATACAAGATACCCTACACTAATCCGAATAGTAATGGAGAAAAACATGAAAGAAAAAATCAGTATATTCTTTATGATAATATTTTTTCGTTTTTCTTCCTCTCTCCCAATCATCAGTAAAGAAACAGCGGCAATACCGCAAAACGCTGACACCGTTGTAAACTGCAGAATAGCAGAATAATACAGGAACATGCTAAAATACAGCAGGCAAAACAGACTTTCTCCCCATTCGGGAAAGGACACGACAATGCAATAGCAAACAGCCACCAAAGATAGGGCAATGAGCACCAAAAAAATAAGTGTATACCAGGGGAGGGCTCCAGTGATTCTATAGAACGAAGATACGATTTTCCCCCACAAAAAAAAGATTTGTGTAGTATCTGCTTCCGGTTTTCCCGTTTTTGCTCCCGAAAAATAATTCATCAGGTACTCGTCATCATTCGTCTCAAAAGTAATGGGAATCAGCGCCCATGTCACCGTCAGCAAAAAGGTAACAAGCGCGGCGGAAAACAGCAGTCTGTGTCTGTCCCGCAGCTCCCGTATCTTCATTATTGTCACCACTCAAACATCCTCCCTAAACATCCAATATTTCTATCCGCTGGCATATTGCAGCATTTATCCAATAACTCCAATCTGCTTGCGGAGCCGGCTCATCCTTGCTGTGTCTTCCCTGGCCATATTCGCATAGTATTCCTCCTTAAATTCTAAATACCGCAGTTCAAAAAATAGCGCTTCCTTTATCTGACTTTTTAACATTTTCTCATCTTTACTTGGCGTCATTACTACTTTACGTGTTTCATACCTATCTATGTGGGGCGCCATCTTTTTAATAAATGGGATAGATTCCATCCCGATATTCCCGCCAAAGTTTGTAGTTAGTCCTGCATTACGTGACATTATTAAAAGCCTTTTGGTCGCTTCAAACACTTCGTCACACTCAATATCCTTTTTTTCAATCCACATAGAAGCGGATAAATCACTTCTTCCAACCGTAACGCCTGTCAAAAAGCCATTCCCACATTCCAGGATCGCATCATAATTATCCAAACATGTTATGGTTTCAGCATTAATTATCCTCTCCACTGAATCTACACCATTATAGACCTTTTCAAAAGCACCTTTGAACTTTTTCATAGCAAATGGTGTTTCTATCATCGGAGCCATTACTCCCGTTGCATATAGCAGCTTACATTGATCCAAATCATGTACTGCCTCACATCCGCCGATTTTAATAATAAAACCAAGCCCGGCGATATCAATAAACTCCCTTAACATAATTAGTTCATCTTTTCTTGAACCCTCTGCTTCAAATTCAGCCTTAATACTTACAGCTCCGTAGTATTCTTTAAGTTTTTTTAATGAATCAATAATTATTTGCTTGCTTTTCACAGAACACACCTCCTACAATCCATAGATGACCTTTCCAATGTATTCTGCTATTTTTAAATCCTCCTCCGTATTTATATCCACTGGCTGAAACTTGTCTACAATATGGATATACGGATTTCTTCCGATACGGCAACGATACTTTTCTAAAGATTCTCTCGTTATCCCATACAGACCAGTTGTTTCTTCTACAACTGGCAGCATGTCCTGGCTTCGCGGAAGTATACCCGGTCTGTAGTTTATAGGATTTCCAGCATACCAATAGAAGCTATGATTTTCTGTTGCTGTAAAACACGAGTCATATGCAGTACTTGAAGTAAGCCGTTCAAAACATGCCTTTATTGAATCTGGCTGTAAGTAGGGAGCCGTTGCAAACAACTGAAAATAATAATCATACTCAGGGTATCGCAGATAATGACTTACCAACAAATCATTTCCATTAGCTGTATTTAATGCAAGTTCCGGCTTTCTTTCAATTATCAGGAAACCCATGTTACTTGCAAATCCAGCAATTTCATCACTATTTGTGTCAACATAAACAACATCAAACACATCTGCGGCTTTTACATTCTCACATATATACTGGTATAGCCTTTTCCCATTAAGATTTCTCAGGTTTTTCCCAGGTACTCGCTCTGAATGGGCCTTGATCGGAATAAAGCAGGCTGTTTTCATGCTGCCACCTCCAATCCATGTCCATCACAAGCGAAAAGGGTCTTTTTAACTAATCTGTACAGTCCCCCCACTCTATTTTTTCTGACTGACTATCCATCACGTTTCCTCCTTCCGCTAAATGCACATATCTCTCGCTTGTCAAAAAATTGATATTCACTTGTTTTGCATATTCATTCAGAACACACGAAATACCAGAATTTAGCTCATTGTAAATAGCTCTCGCTGCTATGAATGAGACACTGTCATTAGCATAATTGCCTGAAATATCCTGCGAATATCCATCCATACCTGCTATATATATTGCTTTTACTCCACATTTGATAAGGAACTTGATTGCCATCAGTCCCGCATTATCCTGCACCATCTCGTGGTCATTTAGCAATTCTTTATAATCAGTTTGCAAATATATCATATCTGCAGGAATATTTGAAGTCACAATACATTTACTTCGATTTCCCTTTTCCATCTCTCTAAATCTACGCAAGTTACTCAAAAATATAAAATCTGTTTTTCTATACGAATATTCACAGTTTATACTGATAACTATTGCATTTTCATTAAAATTTTTAATCCTGTCTTTTTCAGTCAACGAACTTTTACCTGGCGCTATAAGCAATACAGTCTTACCCTTTAATAAACTTAACAATTCCTCCATCTTTTCATTATTGCTCTGACCCTTGGATAAAAACCTTAGATAAAGATCCTCTATATATTGACGATCAAAGTACACTCTTTTTTCATCTTCCATCATCCCAAAAATCATATTCATCTCTTCCACATTTAAAGTACACTTATCACTTAAATACCCTGCATAATTGGGATGCGTGTTATATGACGCTGATAGATAGTTCGGCAGTGAGTATCCCCAATAATCTTTCTGATGGAACGGTTCAAGTATTTCGTCAATAATATTCAACAACGGTTCAAGCTTATAATTACTGCAAATTTTATCGTTCAAATATCCAACAAACAATTCTGTATTAAGGTTTCCCGCACCTCTTCCCATTCCATAAACGCAGCAGTCTATAATAATACGATGCCGCGTCCTCAAATCTATTAAACTCTGGGCATTAGAGTAGGCAAGTTGCATATTATTGTGTGAATGGAATCCTATTGCAATATTCTGCAATAGATTATGTTCAACCAAATAAAATAATCTGTGCAAGTCCTTTGGCTTCATAACCCCAAAACTATCTACAATATAGAAAGCGTACGGTTTCAGATTATTGCAATCATTTATTAAGTCTAAAAATTCTCTGTCACTATATGAAAGAGAAATCATCGGCTGCATAAAGAGCAAATATCCACGGCGCTTTATTTCCTTTGCCGCCTTAATTGCATTGTCCTTATCTTTTCTATGAAATGCCAATCTAATTCCGTCAATCATGCCAGGCTTTCGATCCGGCAGCCTTTCAAAATCAAATTCGCCCAAATTAACCATAGCCACAAATACAGATTCTCTGTTCGCCGGAATAGATGCACTAATTTCCTCCACCGATGAATAAATGCTTCTCTCTGCATTCCGTTCTGCTCTGTTACTTATGAACCCGCATTCTATAATATCGACACCCGCCTCAACAAGCCCACATGTAATTTTCTTTATGTTTTTCCACCCAAATTCCCAATTATTGCAATATCCTCCATCACGGAGCGTACAATCCAAAACCTGCACAATTTTATCAGCATTAATATTGACAGTATTATTTTCGGCACTGCTTTCTTGTGCTTCAAATAATATATCCTGTGAGAAATCGCCTACACCATGAACAATTCCAGCATTTATTGCATCTGCTATTTCAAAATCAATAGGATGATTTATATCCACTGCCTCTATCGGAGATACCTCAAGCATATATGGATTATTACCTATGCGGCTTTTCTTATTTTCAATAACATCCTTTGTAAAGATATATAACCCAGTAGTTTCAACAAAAAGTGGCTGCAAATCCTGCGTCCTTGGAATATCCTGCGGATTGTAATTGAACGCCTTCCCGTCCTTCCATATAAACTCCTGCATTTTTCTAACCGCTATGGCAGAATCATATTCTCCTGATTTGACAGCAAGTACCCCTTTATCTATAGTTTCGGACGTTTGAAACGGAGCAGTTGCGTGTGCCAAAACGTATATGTCCGCAGGAACTTCCTGTGAAAAAGCATAAAACATTTCATTGACATTAACCGATTGTGAATCAAAACGTTTATCACGTCGCAAAAAATTTACACCCTTCAAGATGTACTCACATATGTCATCCTGGCTGCAATACACAAAAATATCATTCACTTCCTTACACCCCAAAAGTGCTGTCTGAATAAAACTGATGAGAGGCGTTCCGTCCATAAATCTTTTCGTGTTTTTCCCCGGCGTTCGCTCGTTATTCATTTTAATCGGTATTAACGCAACTGTTCTCATGTCCATCCCCCTGCTTTCAGATTATATTTATCGCAGTATTCTTCCAGTTCCTCCCACGTTTCAGGTATGAAAAATCTATTCTTGTCCCTGTATAGTTTCCCTACCCCCTCCACGAAGTTAATCATCCCTTTTCCAAAAAAGCTATAATCAATTCCCATTAACTTATATAACAATATGATTCTCGGTTCTTCATCAAACATAATCTTGGGGTTTACGCATGACGATGAAAAGATACAAAAAAGAACCTTGTCATTCATATCCTGATTAAAAGTTAAAACTTCCCAGGGAATCGTATATCGCTCATACATATCATAACCCAATTCACGGAGGGCACTCTCCTTTTGTCTTGGATGTGATTTTACTATAGCAGAGTCCCTGTCAATATATTGGCTGACATGTTTCCATAGTCCGAGCATATCTATAGGCTCTTTCCTCGGTCCTTGTTCCATAATGATAATTTTCTTATCAGCAAACGAATCCAGATTTTCATCATACCCAAAAATACGGTTAACCCTTGCCTTAAGATCTTCATCCGTTCTATCAAGTTTATTTATGCGGTGTATATCTCCGCTTTGAGGTACACTAATTAAAGATGGTTCAAAAACATAGCGTTCATCTATAAATCTGCCATCCATACAAGTCATAAATTGACAATTTATAAACAGTCTTAAATACCACTCTTTTGTATCATAGGGTGTAATATATGGATTTATCCCGTTCTCTACAAAAATATTCCTGGCTTTTTTGTTGGGAAGGGATGAAAAAATTATGGAATTCAGAAGCCATCCATCAGTGTTATAATAAACAGTATCATAATGTTTATTCTTCAATTCCGTTCTTGCACCAAACCGATTCATAGCAATTTTGATACACTGTCCCGCTGTTATAGGATATTCGATGTTGATATTGGGAAGCATAGTCACATTACGGAAAACGCCAATACTTTTTACGGCATTTAATAATTCATTTGCATTATTACTTGTAGGTACATAATACAAATCGCAGTCTTTTATTTCTTTTTGCTTAATCATCTGCATAGCATTCAGTAGATGTATAGGTACGCTTGCTATATAAGCATCCATATTTAGTCCTCAATTCTCGTAAACATTTATATCAAAATATCTTTCTCTCTCGTCTTCAATAACTTTAACCAGTTTAAATCCTGCATCCATAATCGCTTTCTGTCTTTCCTCCTGATGCGGATTCAGATAATATATCCAACATTTTTCATCCTTATGTGCTTCAAGGATTTTTCCTGCAACCACTGACAGAATGGTTTCGTCAAATGGATTACAGAAGTAAAACACATCGTAGTCTCCATACCGATCAAACTCCTTAGCATCACATTTAAAAACGTCTATCTGTTCGTGCTTTAATATATACAGATTTTTTTTGCATATATCACATAATTCCGAAGTATACTCCACCCCACCCAGACGCTCAAATGGGTATTTCGACGCACATGCCATAACATATCCTTTTCCACATCCCATATCTATAAAACTGTGCCTGTCCGAAAAATCTATGTCATCAAACACACGCTTTAATATCCTCTTTGGAGATTTAGAGTAGTTGTTATTATGTTCATTGCCGTCACATTGATAGACCATCGTAAAATCCAGTCCTCTTGCTTTTTCGTAGATCAAAGAAAACGCCTCCATAAAATATCTTCTGAAAGCAGCCCTGCTTTGTCTTGATAGGGGATCTTTTAAAATACGCTGCAGATATGATCCCACCTTCTTAATATCCTTCCATCTCACTTGTTTTCTCCCATAAACTTCACCAACATTTTCCTGCCGACCAACAGATATACCGCCACCACAAACACAATAAAAATCGCATATCTGATAACCCACATATTCCTCACAAAATAAAATACTGTTCCATACACCGCAGTACCTATAATGTTCAGCCACATCCTCCGAATAGAAAAATATCTTTTCCCATCTTTCATTACAGCGGCAAGATGAAGCACGAACAATACCAGATATGACAAGACCGTTGCTGCCACAGCTCCTACAGCGGCATACTCTGGTATTAAAATATAATTCAAGGCAAGGTTTAATGCCGCTGCAAAAACCGTATTTACCGCTATCCTGGTCGTCCTTTTCCTATACAGCAAATATGAGGAAAAGAATGCATATACAAATATCAGATAAGAGGCTGTCACAATCGGCGCTACATAACTTATCCCCTTCCAATAGTTTCCCGGCGCCATGATCTTTATCAGTTCCGGCGATACTGTCATCATCCCGCAGGTAAAAACAGTGAATATCAGCAAATAATAGCTCTGATACTGCCTTATTCTTTTTTCATCATTCTCCTTAAGCCTGCCAAAAAACCACGGCAGCCACGCACCATTGATTGCCTGATATATCGCAACAATAATGGAACTGACATTGTATATGACGGAATATTCCGCCGTTTCTTCCGTACCGACCATTGAGGTAAGCATCAGTCTGTCACACTGCATCAATATCAGATCCGATAAGGTGTTAAATATGGACGGAACTGATATTTTAAGGGAATACCTCCAATACTTTGGTATCACTTTCGGCACCGCCCTGCGATAAAAAACGGCAATACAGCCGATCGCAAAAATCAGGAGTCCGAAAGCATTACCGGATATTTTTGCCATATACAGATTGCCTGTAAATATCAGCATCAGCACCACTGACATGATAATATGTGTCCAGTTGGGTGCTATCATCATAAACGCCCGCTGCCTGTATTCATTTTTCATCGCCTGCAGCGCCAGCATATAATTCACTATGTTCAATGCCACCGACTGCACACAGGCTAGAAGCACCTCCCACAATCCAAAACTCATTCCAGATATCTGCGTAATCCCCGTTATGATCACTGTCATCACAATCCCGCAGATAATATTTAATGTCAGCACGGATGAATTATAATTGTCGTAATCATCCTTAAAGTCGATATATGCCGTCCTGACCGAAATAAACAGGTTCATGCAGATAAATGTGTTCAGGACAAGTACCCATGTGGAATATGTGCTCACCAAGCCATAGTCGCTTTTGCTCATCATCCTCGTGAATATTGCAGAGCTGAAAAGCACCACTCCCTGTCCTATGATATTGGCAATCACATAATATATACTCGCTTTCGCATATTCCTGTTTCAGTATCTTTCCTATAAATCCTTGTATTTTTTCAAACATACCGTGTCAAACGTATCCCATTTTCTCCTGTCAATACAGTCAAACCAAATATCTTCCTGTTCCTCTATCGCCTCAAGCTTCCCATAAAATTCTTCCGTAAGCTGATCCTTTGGTATCAGCACCACTCCGGTATCATCACAGACAATAACAGAGCCGTCCACATCCCTTTTCCTCGTCTTTATGATGCCGTCATCCATCGGAAGTTCGTTTTTTGTGTTAAAACATCCAACGGGTGAAAAGCCCGAACACCAGATGGGATATTTTTCTTTTATCAATTTGTGGGCATCCCTCATCCTTCCATTGGTAACTATGGCAGCCCCGCGCTTGTACAAAAGAATAAATTTAGACACCAGTTCTCCTATGATCGCCCTGTCCTTACAGTCAAAACACTCTATATATACAATGTCTCCTTTTTTTACATCCCTGACCTGCTCATGGACATCCCAGTTGCTTTCATTGTACGCATATACCCACTTCACCCTTCCGGCTGCGAACTGCTGCCTGTTTACGGGATATATATTGGGAAGCACTCCCGTCTTGCCAAGGCAGTCTGCGACCTCCGTAGTGGAAACGTGGTTTGTCTGGATATAATCTATTATCTTTTCAATAACATCCATTATTCTGTCACAACCCTTACCGTTTTTTTCAAACGCCTTTCCCTGTCCTTTAATTCCTCTGCGGAATCAGCGAACAGAATATAATATCCGCATCTGGAGCGGTCATCCCGTGCCTCGCCTAATACATCTCCAACGCCAATCTCAAGACTGATCTCATGCATCCCGGCCATAGCTTCCGCTTCCCTGATTCCTGAAATGTCTGTAATCTTTCCGGGCTTGAAATCAAAGAACCCTAATACCGCACAGCCATGACGGTCTCCACGGATTATCTCCTCAGAACCGCCTGTAAGCATATTGAGATAAAGCCTGTTACAGTCAATTCCAGAAACCAGCTTTGCAATATCAGACGAAATCTTTGTACCCCCACCCCTCGCGGCGGTTTCAATCAGATAGAACTTTCCGTCCTTATATTTGTATTCCGTATGTGTGAGACCAAACGGCAGTCCCATCGACCGAATCATCCGTGCATTTTCTTCACGGAGCCTGTCATAATCAAACCTGTCATTATTTTTCGTGAAAAAAAGCCTTTTTGCCACATTTGGATTGTAACTGTAATGCTCCTTTTCAGAGATTGCCGTCACCACATACTCTGATGACGTCTTTATCCCGTCAACCGTAAACTCCGTTCCTTCAATAAACTCCTCAATCAAGATTGCCTTCTCGGCATTGGAGTAATAAACGCAATCTTCAAAGTATTTTTCTATCTCCTCCCTGTTATGCACAATGTGTATGCCTCTGCTCGACTGGCTGTCTATCGGTTTGATGATGCTTTCAGACTTACCTTCCAAAAATTCCGCAGCCTCATCTATCGTATGACAAAGCCTGTACCGTGGCATCGGTATCCCTGCTTTTGACGCATACTCCCGCATCAGGTATTTATTTGTAAAGCGTTTTGCCACATCAACGCCTATTCCTTTCAGTCCAAGCTGCTCCGCTATATAAGCCACCGTAGGGACGGCTATGTCCGTCTGCTCCGTCAGAACGGCATCCGGCTTAAATTCACGTGCAATCTCAAGGTTTTTCTCCTTATCAAGAACATTTGCCACTTTTCCCTCATCTGCAAATTGAAACGCAGGGGAATCCTCATATAAATTACTGCACAGGACATAATGTCCCATTTCTTTCGCTGTCTTTACAATTGGGCACTGCCATGAGCCGCCCGCAATTACCATTATCCTTGCCATAGGTTCCTCTCTATACCTGATTGGTTTTCGCTTATCAAATTGCTTGTCCTGTCTTTTCGCCTTCAAAATTGTACTTCGCGCGCACCACATACTGTGGCTCTTTATTTATGCTCATATATGTCCGGCCGATATATTCTCCAATCATTCCTAAAAAAAACAATTCCACGCCCAGAGAAAAGAATATCGCCACCATCATTGACGACCAGCCCGGATCTACGGATGGATGCACCAGCTTCCTGATAAAAATCCCCACTGCAAATATTACAGAACAGGCAGATATGAACATTCCTGTCTGCATGGCAAGTCTCAATGGCTTTACGGTAAAACCAATGATATTACTCCACAATCGCAGCAATGCCCTGAACGTATATCCCGATGTGCCAACTTCCCTTTCAAAGTGCTCCACTTCTACCTGCGTGATATTAGAAGTAGACCTGAGTATCAATCCAAGCAGATATGAATGTGAACCCTCATACGCAATCATGCTGTCCCGGACATATTTTCTTATTATCCAAAAACTGGATGTTCTGAGTTCCTTCGGTCTGCCAAGAAACATGACCGTACACATCTTGTTTACCCAGGAGCCAAACCTGCGAAACAAACTCTCTTTCTTCTCCGGGTATGCACCATACACAACATCATATCCTTCATCAAAGGCCGTAAACATTTTGTGAAGTTCCGACGGCCTGGTCTGCATATCATCATCCATGCTGATAAAGACATCACCTGAAGCGGCACGCAATCCAGCCAGCATTGCATTGTGCTGACCGGAATTTTTGGCAAGATCCACGACCTTTACATACTTCCATTTTTGGGTTATCTCTATCAGCTTTTTTATTGTTGCTCCGCCATCGGGAGAACAGTCATTCACGAGGACGAATTCGTAATCCGTGCGTCCCATATGATTCATCTCTTTAGCGGTCTCACTGACAACTGTTTCTATTGTCTCTGCTGATTTATAGCAGGGTATTACTATTGAATACATCTATGTTTCCTCGCTTTGCCAGTTCCCAATTATGCAAACAGTAAATAAATGTAGGTTACGGTGTTTTGAAAGAACTTTTTAAAATATCAAAATCCTAGTTTGCGTCTGGACAATAAGTACAGGTTCTAGTCTTCCAGTCTGCTTAAACAGTATATTTCTATCTGCTCAATCAGTTCCTTGGCAGTCAGAATCTGTTCTTCCGTTTTCTCTTTTGTAGCAATATAAAAATCATCATAATCACTGGCATGACGGATTTCTTCCGCACGTGCAATCCGTTTTCCAAATGTTTTAGGGAAAATTTTCAGGCTGTTCCATACAGCTTTACCCCTTCCTTCTGCACATTTGTATAAAAAGGATAAATTCCCAGCCACTTCTTAAAATGCGTATCACTCTTTGCTATAGGTTTAATATCCGTGTCATGCTCCTCGTTGAAATCATAGGTAGACCATGACAACTTCCTGCTATACTTTTCAATTTCCATATCTGCCAAATCTACCAGTATCATAATATCAATATCTGAATCGGGTCTGAAATCACCTCTTGCATAAGAACCATATAAAATTACGGACTTTAATCGTTCTCCATATATTTTCTTTACTTCTTCTACATACTGCTGAAGCAAAGTATTTGTCGTTATTGGCATGATTTCCCTCCCTTCGCATCTACGAAATGAGTTTTCGATCGAATAAGCAATCGCCGCTTCATGAAATTGTCAGTCCTTACACCATCAAATTTCTTTTTCTTTATTATTATATGCTATCAATACCGTTTTTACAAGCCTTGACACCCCCACAGATATCTTATAGAATATACCGTAATAATTATCGTTTTAAGGAGCATCTGATGAAGTGGTATGAACTTGATAAAAAATATATCGTAAACTATATGCTGTTATCCATGCTGAGTCTCATATACATCTTTCCCATTGTTCTGATCAATCTATACTTTAAAGATGATCTGGGATGGTCCTTAAGAGGAAGTATCGGACTGAAAGGCGACGGACGTCCGTTAGGTGAATATCTTGTTCTCGCGCTGTGCGGCGGTAACCCCGTGACCGATACCGCGCCCCTTCCTTTAATCCTGTCAGTTTTGTTTTTATCATACACACTAATCCTGTATGCCAAAACCAACCTGGATTTTATTCCGAGTCCCTGCGCCCTGCTTACCGTATTACTGTTTATTATAACCAACCCCTTCGCGCTGGAATGCTTATCCTACAGATACGGTTCCCTGGTGATACTTGCGGCCCTCGCCATTCCGTTTCTTATGTTTTCCATACCGGGCACCGTCTCAAAATGGAAGAGTTTTGTCTACCCATCGCTTCTTAGCATAGCCCTGATGTCCCTTTATCAGCCGGCGCTCGGCATGTGTCTCGTGCTGTTTATCGTCGGCGTCTTTTTTGTACTATTTCAGGAAAAGAAGGTAAATTATATCCATGAGGGACTTCGGATTGCCGGGATCGGCTTCGGGGCCATTGCCTATAAACTGGTTATCGCCAATCATTATGTAGACCAATCTGACTGGCGGTATACCGCATCACAGACACTCGAATTAAAACCCGGATCCATCATCGCAATCTTTCAAAATATTTTCGCCGCCTGCAATTATGTAAGGGAATTTCTATCAGAAGCCGCTCTGTGGTATCAGGTCGTTTTAGTGCTGGTCATCGTACTGACAATGCTTTTAACTGTTGTGTGGTATTGTCAGAAAAGTGAAAAAAAGGGGTGGCGCAGAGTTATTGACATACTCTTTCTGCTTTTATCCCCTGTCTGCGTCCTTGTTTCTTCCTTTTTACCGCTGATGATCCTCAGACAGCAGACTCTGAAGCTCCGAATATTTATAGCGTTTGGCGGTTTCCTGCTCTATCTGGGAATCCTTCTTCTGTATTTCGTGAAAAAGCATCCGGCCTTTATACGTCCCTTAATGCTGCTGCTTATTTTGTGTAATCTCTATCATTACACATATGTTTATTCCTATGGGAATGCCGTCAATAATCATAACGAATACGCAAAATACATTGCCTACCATGTCGTGAACGATCTGGAGACAATCAATGCAGACGGTGAATTTACCCGTGTCTCCTTCATCGGGGAAATGCCCAGATCACAACGCACACAGATGTTTTGTGATAAATATCCCATGACCGGCGCGCTGCTCCCCCAGTACTTTACAAACGACGGGTGGATAGGCGGTGCCTATGTACTGCACTATCTGCAGGATGGCCTGACTCTGGAAGAAGGCACCGATGCAGACAGACAGACTGTCGGCTCAGGAGAATCTGTGATGGCAAATTCGCTTTATTCCTGCTATGTGAACGCCGACAAAATCATCATTGTTTTTCATGATTCCACGGTGTCCGACTGAACACAGTCATAAAACTTCTTCTTTAGGTCAATGCCCCTGTCCAGCGCTTCTCCGATCACATCTACAATTCTCTGCGAAGTGCGGCATCCCTCATAGGGATTTTTCATGCCGCGGATACCGTCCTTAAACTCCGCAGACAGCGCCCGCATGAGCGCGCGTTCCATATCCGGCTCCTCGTTTTTGCAGTGAATCACCGACTCCGCGCTGACTCTTCCCCTCTGCCGGTCCCCTATATCAACCGTAGGGATACCAAAGGATGGCGCCTCAATAATTCCGCTTGAGGAGTTGCCCACCACGGCATCGCAAAACTGTAACGCGCTTAAGTAGCGGAGCTGTCCAAGCGAGGTAAACGCCTTGCATCTGGTATGATTCTCTTCCACGTAATCGTCTATCATCTGATTGACAGTCCTGCCGTCCGGGTCCGCATTGGCTTTCGTGAAAATGACGTGCAGCTCTTCGTGCCGTTCAAGCACACGCAGCAGACTCCCAAACTGTTCTTCTGCCGTACTGTTTTCCAGCGTGACCGGATGGTAGGTCACCATAACCGTCGGCGAATGGAACGTAAACTGTATCGCGTCCTCCAGCGTTCTCCTGTCCAGCAGGGAAACCGATCTGGCATTTTCCACACCGAGAGCACCGACATTGTAAACATTCTGCGGCTGCT
This sequence comes from Lachnospiraceae bacterium UBA7143, assembly GCA_002491905.1. Classification (GTDB taxonomy): domain Bacteria; phylum Bacillota; class Clostridia; order Lachnospirales; family Lachnospiraceae; genus UBA3282. Next base: position 203,881 of record DKWV01000001.1, read on the forward strand.
CCCCCAGCTGGATCACACGGTTCCTGTATTCCTGCGCCGCCGTAAAATGAAGATGGCTCATTTTCGTTATAGAGTGCCTGATTGCTTCATCCACCGCTCCTTCAGTGGTCTCTCCGCCGTGGATATGCGCAATCGGTATTCTCGCCATCATAGCCGCTGTAGCCGCCATCAACGCCTCATAGCGATCCCCCAGGATTACAACGATATCAGGCCGCTTTCCCTCAAAATAATCGGCAAATCCCAGCAGCGCAACGCCCATCGACTTGGTTACCCCCGCACTTGTATCGGAAGACAGGAGCATTTCAATCTTTGCCGCAATCGGATAGCCGTCCTCCTCTATTTCCCGGTATGTCAGCCCAAACTCCGGGGACAGGTGCATCCCCGTCACCACCAGCTGCAGCTCCATCGTATCTGAATGATTCACTTTGTCAATCACCGGCTTTAACAGCCCATACTCGGCACGTGTGCCCGTCACAATACATATTTTTTTCATAGCTCTATCATCTCATCCGCCGCGAAATCCCGCTTCGCCTTCTGTCCGATTACCTGATCCCATAGCATTGGAGACAGCCCCGTCCCCGGTCGTTTCGCCGTCAGGTTCTCCTCCGTAAAAATATCTCCCGCTTTTATCCCACATTTTGCAACAATACTCTTCCGCGCGACAGACATGTTCTTCTTCTCCGATGCGGAAGGCTCTTTCTTTCCACTCCCCAGAGCCTGCTCGATATGCCTGACAGCCCTGACCATTTCCGCCAGCTCATCCGGCTCAAGGCTCGCCTTGTGATCCGGCCCTGCCATGTTTCTGTCCAGTGTAAAATGTTTTTCTATGACCTCCGCACCCAGCGCCGCCGCCGCAACGGCTGCCTCTATCCCCGGCGTGTGGTCGGAATATCCCACGGAGATCCCGATCCCCTCCTTTATGGTCTGCATCGCCCTCAGATTTACATCGGAAAAGGGTGTCGGATATTCCGTGTTGCAGTGCAGGACCGTGATGTCCGCCCCGCCGTTTTCCCGCAGCACGGCCACTGCCTCACTGACCTCATCGAGAGTGCTCATGCCGCTGGAGAGAATAATCCGTCTCCCGGATTTTGCCGCCTCCTTAAGCAGCGGATAATTGGTAATCTCCCCGGAGGGTATCTTAATGATGCCGAGGCCGCACTCAACAAGATAATGCAGGCTGTCCAGATCAAACGGCGTCGAGAGAAACATGATATTCTTTTCACGGCAGTAGCTGATCAGTTCCCTGTGCATATCCGGCGTTAATTCCAGTTTCTTGAGCATGTCGAACTGCGATTCCTCCGCATCTGTGGTCTCCATCTGGTATGCCGCCTTCCCGGCATTTCTGCTGACAAGATTTTCCGTCTTAAAGGTCTGAAACTTGACGGCGTCTGCTCCCGCCGCAGCTGCCGCGTCTATCAGCTTTCTGGCCGTCTCAAGATTCCCGTTGTGATTAACCCCCGCCTCTGCTATAATAAATATTCTGTCCATAAGCTTTGACAGCCCTCCTGTAGTCCAACTCACGATTTAAGCTGCTTCATCTGTTTCACTATATACGCATGATTTTCCCTGGGCATCTCCAAAGCGCCCCGTCCCATTGTCTGCATATTTGCGCTGAATCCTATTTGAATATTCAGTTTGTCCATAACGCTTAGCGTGTCACTGTTATAATCATTACACGGATATGATGCCGTATCTGCCGAAACGCCATACGAAGCCAGTATATCCTTATTCTGCCTAAATTCATCCAACTGTTCGCTGTATGATAAAGCAGTCAGTCTGGTCGGATGCGTATGGGAATGTAATCCGATGATATGCTCCTCACTGCATAATTGCCGGATATCATCAACTGAAAACCACAAATCATTTATAAACTGCTGTGCATGGTATCCCATTTTTTCCATCATGGCATCCATAACCCGGTCATATGATTCTTCCCCCAAAACGATATCGCGGACATATCGAAATTTTTTATCATTGTAGGTATAAAATGTTGCATTCTTTTTATAGCTGTCATAGTCAAAGTTTTCTATGGCTTTTCCATAATCGATTTGCAGCTCCGCCTGCATTTCCTGAAGGCACTGAAAAAAGGTTTCATAAAACGTATCAACGTTGTCGAACATTTTAAACCTAAAATGGTGATACACTTCCAGCGCACTTATGCCCCCATTCAGAGGCAGCGTATTAACAAACCAGAAAGCCGTCAGGCCTCTCGACCGCAATACCGGATATGCGATATCATACTGGCATTTTAGCGTATCGTCAAATGTCACACACGCCTCGTCAGCATCCAGCTTGTTCCTCAATACTTTTTCATAAAATTCCCGCGCAGAAATCAGTTTGTAGCGATTCTGATAATAATCCAGGACTTCTTCCAATTCCTGCGCGTCCAAAGATCCCTGACATTTAATGTGCCTGTCCCCATCATGAAAATGGTGAAACATAATACCGTGCATCATAGCGTTCGTTTCTCTCCTCTATCTCCGATTTTCTGCTACAGCCATATGGTTGTCCTTAATGTCTTTCCTCACCGTTGTTCCCGCTCCTATCAGGCAGCCTTTCCCAATGCTGATCCCCTGTATAACCGTTGCGCCTGCACCGACAAAGGAAGCGGCACCCACCTTCACGTTTCCGCACAGGACGCTTCCCACCGATATATGTGAAAAATCCCCGACTTCACAGTCATGCTCTATAATGGCGCCTGTATTAATGATACACATTTTACCCACAGAGGCATTTGCATTGACAATACTGCTTTTTCCAATGAAACTTCCTTCCCCGATTCTGACATCCCCTGCCAGAACGGCCGACGGATCACAGATGACTGGCAGCGAAAAGCCAATTCTCTTTACCAGCTCCCACAATTTTTCCCGCAGGCCGGACTTCCCCATATATCCCACGCCTATTGCCGCGTTTGTGATACCGCTCCGAAATATCTGCTCCAGCTGTGCGTCACCGCCCAATCGGGGATATTTTGCATCCGGCATCTCTGAATCGTTTTCATTGACGACATATCCCGCGATCTCATACCGTTTCTCTCTTTCAATAATATCGGCAAGACTTTTTGCATGTCCGCCATTTCCCAGAATCACTATTTTTTCCATCCTGATGATCAACCCTCTTCTTTGCTGCTTCTCACTGTTCCCCTTCCACCCCGTATATCAGAACAGCTTCGTTTTCATACACGGTCCTGAAAGGCTCCGACAGTTTAAACGGCTGATCCGCCACGCCGCCGGCCTCCTTAAAATACACCAGATAGTTTATGCCGAATGCCTCACAGTAGCCGTAACGGTCACTGTCGTTCCAATCATCGTCAAACAGACGGTTCATCTCCTGCAGCCGTTCTTCCGCCTGGTCAAATCCGAAATTGCGAATCGAATATTCGTATCCCTCCAGATAACAGCGCCGTTCCCCAAATGCGGAAATTTCATGGAACGTTCCCCCGCCATAATAATTGGTTGCCATCATTGCATTTCTGTCCGTATGGTCTCTCAGAAAATCATACGCCGCAAATTTGAGGGCACGCTGGGGATCCGTCTCCAGATAGGATTCTTTCATGAAACATACCATCCGTTCCGGAAATACCGTCGCCATCTGGATTCCGTTCACCTGAAAAATGGCGAATACTGCTACAGCAGCACAAAACGCATTTCTATACACATTGCTCTTAATCAGCACAAAGGCCTTATCGAAACACAGGTAGCATACAAACGGTATCGCCGCAAACAGAAAGTAAAGCTGGGAATTACCTGACACATGAAACAGATAATATGCGCACAGCCCGCCTCCGGCAAAAATACCCGCAAAAACAAGATCGTCCCTTAAATCCTTTTTCCCAAAAAGAAATCTGACCAAATCAACGGCCACCGGTAATCCAAACGGAAGCAGGACGGTGAACGTTGCCAGAAGGGACGGCAGCAGAAACAGAGCTCTTCCCCCTATTCCGTAGACACCTGATTTTTCATATAAATCTGAAACTTCTCCCACATCTAAAACGGACAACAGAATGGAATCAGCGCTCCAATCCGAAAAATATCCCTGTGTGCCTGCCATAAAGAGGAAACGGTACATAACCGCAAAAACAAGGGCATTAATCATGGCAAAGGCAATCAGGCCGGCTCCCCGCATCTTCCTTTTCACACACCGTACCCCTGTCCATACGCAGACAGCCAGGACATACAGTATCGCAAACGGTCCCTTCAGACCTGTCAGCACGAACAAAACGAGAATCTGCTGCACCGTCCAGAGAAAATGTTCCTTCCCCGGCTTATGCTCCCCGGAAAAAGTCGGTTCCGCCTTCCGCAGATTCAGAAACAGCAGAATCAGACAGGGTATCCCCAGACCGGCACCGTTCACATTCGAGAACATATGGTAATTCCATATTCCACTATTGACGGTAAAACCTATCATCGTCGCTGCCGACATCACCGCTGCAAAACTTTTATTCTGAATTTCCCTGCCGTACAGCTCCCAAAAAGAAACCGCTATGACAAAGGGAAGGAACCAGATCTGATACTGCGCAAAGTATACCCATCCCTCCCCGCCAAAGATATATTTGGCAATCGCCAGAAACAGCGTTGAGAAGAAATGGTATCTGGCTTTTACCCCTGCGACCCTGATATCGCGAAAGGGAAAATCCGATGCCAGCTGGTTGATATTGCCTATCTGCCATGTGCAGTCCACAGAGCTGATGTCGACAGCGCGGGGCATACTAAAGTTTAAAGAATATGCGCATAAATATACCGCCGCCAGCAGCACGAACAGAAACGGCAGATCTATGTTGTACCGCACTTCTTTCGGCGGTGTTTTCCTGTTTCTTTTTACAAAATACCAGATGAGAAACGCTACGGTACAGCATGGATTAATATAAATAATCAACCGTCTTAGCCCAAGCACATACAGCGCAAACCATTCCGCAAAGATTACTGCCATGCCCGTAAAAAACCCCGAAAAGGCGGACATGAAAAAATTATCATAATCCTGTCGTAATATAAATTTATCAACAAATAATCCGGGACATAAAATCCAGAAAAACAGGTATGCGGCCATTTTCCAGGCAGCATACCGAACTATGGTTAGCCATAACGGAATACAGATCAAAACGATAATTATACCCTTGCCCAAGCGTCTGGAAAGGCCGTCGTCACTCTCCAACCAGTTCATCAATTCTCCTCTCTACCGCTTTTCCGTCAACGATCTCATAAGCTACGTCACAGTTCCTGATCGTTGACAGTCTGTGCGCAATGATAACGAGAGTCTTTTCTCCCTGCAGGGCATCTATTGATTCCATGACGGCTGTCTCCGTCTCGGCATCCAACGCCGATGTCGCCTCATCCAGCACCAGAATCTGTGGATCAAGATATAAGGCACGCGCGATCGCCAGCCGCTGCCTCTGGCCTCCCGACATGCGTATGCCCCTCTCCCCGACCATTGTATCCAGTCCTGCCGGCAGTCCCTCCACAAATTCCTTCAGCTGCGCTTTATCCAACGCTGCATAAATCTTTTCATCATCTATACTTTTTGCATCAATACCAAACGCAATATTACTCCTTATGGTATCGTCTGTCATATAAATACTCTGTGGTACAAACCCGATCAGCTTCCCAAGCCCGTCGCCAATATCACGTATATCGGTACCGTCTATGCAGACTCTGCCCTTTTGCGGTTCAAGCAGACCCAGTATCACATCTCCCAGAGTTGTCTTTCCCGCACCGGAATGTCCGACAAACGCTACCGACTGTCCCTTTTTAATCTCCATATTCAATCCGTTCAGGACAGCCTCACTTCCCCCCGCATATTCCCATACGACATTTTCCACCGTAATACTCTTTTCAAACGAATAATTTTTCTGTTCTCCCGTTTCCCCCGTCGTCTTCTTTCCGTCTGACTCCGGCTTCTCATACTTCTTTAATTCCAGAATATTCCGATAGGTTTCATCTGCCGCCGTCATATAAAAAATGCAGGTATTAAATCCGCTTGAAATTCTGCCAAGTGAGGGCATAATCCGAAAGGCCGCCATCGCAAAGGTAGAAAGCTGAGGAAGAAATGCCATCGCTGATTCCATACTAAGCACACGAATACAAACTGCAATAATAATACCCGTCACGCAGGTAGCTTCAATAATATAGGCAGGGGCTTCCGCCGCAAGCGTCTGGCTGACTGCCGCCTTCTGTCTGTGAACATAAGCATCCTCATATTCATCCAGGAAGTGTCTGGCACGCTTCATAACCAAAACTTCTTTGATTCCATAAAAAAGCTGCAATGAATTTCGGCTCACAATAGAGCTATACTTAAACTGCTCTTCCCCATAATATTTTACTTTCTTCCGGAAAATTAACACGGCCAGGGCAACACAAAATATTGCCAGTACTATGATCGTCCCTGCAAGAACCGCGTCTGCGATGATCAGATACCCGCAAATACATATAATGGTCAATATCTCTGCTAAAATTCGAAAAAACTGGCTTAATATCGTATACACCCCGGACACGCTTCCGCCACATCCTCTGAGTATATCTCCTACGGTATTGTTTAAAAAGAAGGGATACCCCCGCTTTACATAGGAACGCATAATCCTGATAGACAACTCTCTTTGAACCTTGCAGGAATATTTGATACGCACATAGCTCAGTCCGGCCATATATATATTTTTAACAATGTATACCGCGATAACACCGGCCGCTGTCAGCATCATAAGCTGCCCGTTAGAAATTTGTGGGAAAAATGCAAGCAGCTTTTCTCCCGCCCAGCTACTCTTTATCGCGTCCGGGTCTATCATCACACTGATTAACGGCAGCACTGCAGATACTCCCACTGCCTCAAAAAGAGCTCCGAACAACGTCATTACAAATAAAACAACGGCCCACCCCTTCTGGGATTTTGAAAGTATCACTCTGAATTTGTCAAATAACAATTTTACGTTTTTCAAACTGTTCATATTATCTCCCTGCTCCCGCCAAAGCGCTTCCATTCTTTCCAATCAGGTCAATGGTTTACGCAGACGGCCTATCCTGGTCTCCATCGCCTTTCATAATAATCGGCTTTATCCCTTTTTCCCAGAAAATCCCAATATTAACATTCTTTCTGCAGAAAGGAGAAAAATAATCCGGAATGATATTCGCAGAATCCTTCGCTTTCCTGCTGAACCCTGCACGATACAGGATATCATCCGCTATACCGAACACATACATATCCGTATATTCATAATGGTTTGCCTTCATAAGCTGCCGAAGCTGCGTCCCCGCATACGCCAGAAGCTCCTCGTCTCCCACAAAATCAATCAGCCGTAATACGACACTCTCATCCTGTTTCTGTTCTCTGGCAATCAAAAAAGAGTGTGTCTTCTCCCCTTCCCTCCACAACTGGTAAACCAGGTACTGATACTTAGGATTTTCAAAATACCTGTGCACCATGTATTCGGGAGATTTATGTATCTTCTCTTCCCTTCTTTCCGGGAAATAATCCGCCAGAAACTGTTCTTTGTCCGTCACTCTCTGTAAGGTAATTAAAACACTGCTTTCCCGATAATCCGTATTCAGTTCTGTCCTGTCCGCAATATATGCAATCCTGTTTTCGCATTCCTCATTCAGCATATAAAAGTGCTGCAGATCCCCCGTCTCAAATCCCAAATATTTATAAATATTCCGGGTGCTTTCATTCATTCCGCTGGTAAAAATATGGCGGCATCTTCCATTTTCCATCAGGTAGTACAACATACCGACACCTGCAAACATCCGCCCGTTATACAGCGCTTTCCACATTACCGTAAAGACATCCCGCTGCTCGCCGCCATAAGGTATATATCCCAACGTTCCCTCAATGTCATTGCTGCCATTTAACAGAAGGACAAAGCAGACCTCCTCCCCGCGGCAGAATTCATACTCGAAAAAGGCCCTGTCATTGGCAAGAATATGATTTTCCTTCCAATGCTGCTTAAAAAACAGCATAATATCAGCTATATCCGATTTTTTCGCAAATCTGATCGTATATCCTGTCTCATCCAAAACCTCTTTGATTCCCTGTTCCATTTTCCTCCATCCCGAAGCTTCTGACGCCTTCCGCCATATAGCATTCCGCTATTTTAAAATCAAATTCCGTATCAACATCAACCGACCGTTCCGCCGGCATAATGTACGCATAAGATTTGTGCCGCAGCATCTGCGGCTGATCCAGCTCCGCCCTGTTTACCAGATATACTGCGCCGTTTAACCGATAGTACTTCGGGAGATCCTGCCTCCTTACGTCACAGTAATTCTCCCGTCTGAAATTGTCCATGCACAGATCCTCCCCCAGCGTATTGCTCCACAGAGGGGAGTGTTCCATCTCACACACGGACACAACCGAATTTGCGCCCTTTTCTTCCATCAGCGCAAAACTGTTCCTGATATCGGATACTGTCCGCAGAGGGGACGTAGGCTGCAGCAGCATGATACGGTCAAAATATTCGCCCCGCTCCTCAAATTTATATATTACCTCCCTGACCACATCCCAGGAACCGGCAGTATCCCCCGATGTTTCTTCCGATCTGAGAAAGGAGGCATCTGCCCCGAACTTTTCGGCAATCGCCGCATATTCCAATGAATCCGTTGAGACAAAAACCCTGTCGAAGCAGCCGCTCTGTAACGCGCACTCCACAGAGTACGCAAGCAGCGGTTTCCCGCACAGCTTTCTGATATTTTTATCCCGCAGTCCCTTGGAGCCGCTTCTGGCCGTTATAATCGCAATATTTCCCATCCGCTCTTTCTCCGAAAATATATTATCCGCAAGCCATATCAGATAAAAGGATCAAAATATCTGGGCATCGTCTGGTTAATGTGGTTGATGATGTTATTATAAGCCATTGCACGGCAGTTTTTGCACTCGCCTCTCTGCCACTTTTCATTGGAAAGCGCTTTGACTTTCTGATGTCTGGGCGAGTTCCACATCTCCTGAAGCGTCATTTCATTCAGATCCCCTATGCAGAACTCCTCCTTGTCAATCTCGACAATGTTCGGATATACCTTTCCGTCCGTGCTGACATTCGCAATCATGCCAAACTGATTCGTCCAGCATTTATTCACAAATTCGGGGAGTTTCCTGTAATTGAAAATAGACTTCAGGTTTGTAAAGTTATCATCACATCCTTCGCACTCCTGAATTTCCTTTTTCAGATAGTCTTCCTCCTCTTTCGTCAGCCCCTGTCCGTTATCCTCATAGTCCCGCACAATCTTAAACAGCGCATAGTCAAATTCCCGCTCCTTGATAATCCGCAGGAAATCTTTGACGCACTTGTAATTTTTGTTCGTCAGCACAATCCGGGAGCCGATCACCGGGCTGTTCTCCCCGTGGTACGCTTTGATCTTTGCCGGTACTGAAAGCGCCTTCTCCATATTGTCCGTGCCTGTAATCACACGGAAGGTTTCGTCGTCGATACCCGGCACGGAAATGGCAATATAGTTAAACTTGTCCGCAATCGGAATCAGCCCCACTTCCTCAAAGGCGGTGGCGTTCGTGATCATCGAACATTCTACGCCATTGTCATAGAGTTTTGTAATATAATCCGCTATGCCAGGATAGAGGGTCGGCTCCCCGCCGCCCGAAAAGTACACCGCCCGTATATTCATCGCAATAATGGAATCAACCAGCCTGTCCATCACCTCTTTGGACAGACTCGCCCGGTTTTCGTTCCGCTCCTTGTAGGAGCAGTGGATGCAGCTATGGTTACAGACCGCTGTCGGATGCACCTCTATCGCAACCGGCGTAAAATCTTCCTTTCCTTTGCTGATATCCTCCAACATCTTTCCGTAATGGAACAATATCTTTGACGAATTTAAAAAATCACGTGATAATGCAATATCCTTCATGCGCTCCTCCGATCTAACCATTCAGTTTCAGTGCGGTGTAAGTTTTCTCCAGCTCCTCCATCTGCCCGGTATCCAGCCACTGCTCTTCCTCTATCAGATAAATTCCCACCTTTTCTTTCTTTCTGATACACTCGCCGATCAGTTCCGTCATATCCACAAACGTGTCCTGCGGTATCATCTCCAAAAATCTTTCATTGATCACATACAGGCCGGTGTTTATGTTGTAGGATAATACCGGTTTCTCCTGCATATTGCAGACATAACCTTCCGCATCCCCCTCGACGGTCCCGTAAGGCATCTGATACTTTTTATGCGCGCAGACCAGTGTGATGATGCACTTCTTGCGAACATGTTCCTCCAGAATCGCCTGGTAATCGGCATCTATCAGAATATCGCAGTTAGAAACAAAAAAATCGCCGGCAGCCTTTCCCTGCACCAGCTTCAGCCCGCCAGCGGTTCCCAGAAACTTTTCTTCCTCCACAAACTGAATATTATATTTCATCTCATTATCCGCAAAATATGCCTTGATAAAATTCTTTTTGTAATTGACAATCATATAGAACCGGTTGCAGCCGTACTTCTGGAATCTCATAATGATTCGTTCCGTGACCGTCTTTTCTCCAAGGGGAATCAACGGTTTGGGAAGAATATCCGTAAACGGTTTCAGTCTCTGTCCCTTTCCGCCCGCCATGATTACCACAGGCACATCCAGCCCGTCGTTTGCTTCCTCCGCATCCTCCTCATCCGGATACCGCAGGAAAAGTATGTCCATGATCCGGCGGTCACGGTCCACGACAGGCAGCGCCGTTATACTGCGCCTGATCATAATGTCTTTCGCCTGATCCCTGTCTTCCGGATAAACAAACACAGGAGAATAGTGTGCAGCCTGCGACACCTCCCCCTCTATATCACCTCCGGCAAGTATATATCTTCTGATATCCCCGTCTGTCACTGTCGCAAGCAGACGGCCGCCCTTGCAGACAAAGACAAGGCCTCTCGCATTGACAGCGATTTTTTCCATGACCTCTTTGATGGAATTTTCCTCTTCCACCATAAAAATTTCCAGATTTTTCATTCTTATTCTCTCTTATAGGCCCCTTTTCCTTTCCATTAATAATCCCATCTTCCTTTCATTCTGTCAAGAATAATCTGCCCATACCGCTTATAGAAGATCCAGAATAAACTCCGCAAAATCCACTCTTCTTTCCAGTTCGGGAAGCGTCCGCTCCGATTCCGCGTTCACGGAAAGCGCCAGTTTTTCTTTAAACTCCCGGATCTGCTCTTTGGTCCACTTATCCTGCATGGAAAAGCTCGGATAGGTCACGCTGTCAGTCTGCAGCCATTCGACCCATCTCGCAACCGAAGATACATCGCCATAGATTACCAGATCCGCCGCCCCGATTATGGCACGCAGGGGTTCTTCCGCAATACGGCACCCCTCATACTCTTCCAGAAATCGGTTTTCATCCAGATTTGATTTCGGGTGCAGCGACACCAGCGCTTCGCCATAATATTCCAATACGCTCTGTACAATCAACCCTTTATTATACAAATCATTTTCCCGGGACCACTGCTGTAATCTCTCGGAAAAAGCGATAACAACTGTCATCTTCCCATGCAGGCCATACTTACGGGACAAATTCTCCTTGATCTGTTTTCTGTTCCGATACCCTTCTATAATAACTCCGTCTTCCACCGACTCCGTCAGAAACAGTCTGCCTTTTGTATTGTCCCGTCCCAGCTCCCTTTCGATCTCATCATACTGTTCCGGATACGCCGTACAGACTATATCCGCCAAACTCCCCTGCACCCAGGGATTCGGAACATAATAACCCATCAGGCGGTCCATAATTTCAGCGAAGGGCTGCCTATAAAACACCCGTTCTTCCCCACTGCATCTTTCTGCCCTGGGGCTGATATGCCTCACAATTTTCGCCGATACGGGAAGCGCCTCTCCCTTTTTCAATCGGAATCCGTTTGTCGGATTGGACAAAACACCGGCTATGCTGGAAAAACAGATCGGCGCTATGACTGTCTTTATTTGTTTTCTTTTCGCATAAAAAATAAAAAATTTCTCAAGCTCAGATTTGTTGTCCGCATAGAGCAGTATAATCGCCGGCCTTTCGCTCTTTATAATATCCCGCGCGCCGTGCTTCCCCCTTCTGTTAGCCGCCGCAATTCTGAGGGTATTGCCAACAGCCTTCCCAAGTGAGATCCAGAGGCTGTCCCTCTGATACTGATAATTTCGATCTGCCTGTTCCCGCTCTCCCGCTCCGTTCTTTTCACCGAAATCAACCAGAGCGAAACGGTCCATTCCCATTTTTTGAACTTTCTCTTCAACAACCTTTATCTGCACCCTGGGGTGGCACACCATGACAAACCTTATTTCTTTCCTGTTATGCAGGCTTTCTGCCAACGACAAAAAACCATTTGCCGCCGTATCGCTGTTGGCAACCATCAGAATCGTCTTCTTATTTTCCATCCGACTCCCTTTCCATCAGCCACTCCGTCAACTCCATATCATACCGGGTATCAATATTCATGGAACGCTCCGCGGGCATCACATAAATGACCGGCTCATCGCTGATCACCAGTTCGGACGCAAGCAGATACTGCACATCCGTAATAAAGACAGCGCCGTTTCTCACATACAGCTCGGGCAGATCCTGTCTCCGTTTCCCCTTGTTGTGGTCCGGGTGCAGCGCAATGCCCATGTCGTCCTTCCGGTGGTAGGAATTGTACTCGCTGACGCTCTCCTCCCTGTAGCAGCTTACAAGGGATGTCCCCCGTTTCCTGTCATACAGCGCAACGGCGCCGATAATATCCTCCCCGCGTCTAAGCGGCGAAGTTGGCTGCAGCAGGACGATATCGTCATAGGATTCTCCCTGCTCCCGGTAAAAATTTACCGCATGGATCATCAGATCCGCGCTTTTCGATTTGTCCGTGGAGAGTTCTGCCGGCCGGATAAAAGGCACCTCCGCTCCACATTCCCTCGCGACAGCGGCAATTTCCCCGGAGTCCGTCGATACGATCACCCGGTCAACCGCCCCCGCCTCCTTGGCCTCCTTGGCCGCCTGAATGGAATAGTAAATCAACGGATGTCCCGCCACGGGATATATATTCTTTTTCGGAATTCCTTTCGATCCTCCCCTCGCGGGAATAATCGCCAGTCTCTTTCTCATACGCGCAGCATTTCCTCTTTCCTAATATTAGTATGTCATTCTCTTATGGATGGACAGCTCCACCTTTGCAAGATAATCCGCAATGATCTCTCCCGCGTTTCCTTTGCCGAAAATCGTTTCCGATTCGTATCTGCCGTGGGCAATCTGCTGATCCAGACACCTTGCGATTTCCTCCGTGTCATAGTCCGCCAGCACGACGTTACTCCCGTGTTCCCTTCCCTCCTGCCTGTCCCCGACAATAACCGCAGGCGTTCCGAGAAAAGAAGCTTCCCTGATAAAGGAGCTGCTGTTTCCCACAGCACAGACGGCATTTTTTAAAATGCAGTTATAAATTTCCGGCGGGAAATTCTTACAATACGCGAAGTTGGCGCCGCTGTTATTTTCCCGGAAAATGCGGATACCCCTTGACACCAGATCGCTTCCGGCGTCAATGTTCGGCCACATCACTATCTTCTGTTCTTTCCTGTCTTTCAGCGCCGCAAGCGTTTTTTCCACCTGTGCGCGCCCTTCCTCCGGCGTCGTCGTCACCGGATGCTGCATCATCAGTATATACGGTTTTGTAAAATCAATCCGATATCCCACGCCGCTGTTATATTCCCGCATCTTTTCATCGCTGATCGAAAGATCCTGATGGCACAGGGTATCTATGGACGGACAGCCGCTGTTCACTATGCGCTCCGGCTCTTCTCCCATCTTAATCAGCCGCTCCCTGCTCTGTTCTGTCGACGGAAAATGATAATGCGACAGTTTGGTGATCGCATGTCTCACCAGCTCGTCAATATTGCCGGTAATTTCACCCCCCTGGATATGAGCCAGCGGAATGTTCAGATACGTCGCTGCAATCGCCGTCGCCATCGTCTCATACCTGTCGGCGACAGTCACGACCACATCCGGCCTGATATCCTCAAAGACCGTGGATAATTCGATAATACCCAGTCCTGTGGATTTTGCCTGTGTCTCCAGGTTCTCGCCCTCTATCACATAATAAATTTTTCTGGTAGGCGTAAACCCGTCTTTTTCGATCACGCGGAGCGCATTCCCGAAACGGTCCAGCAAAACGGACGCGCCCACAACAAGCTGCAGTTCCAGATCCGGGTGTGCCTGTATCGCCTTTAATACATATTTGACACGCCCGTAATTTGCCCTGCTGGCCACTACCACACATACTTTTCTCTTCATAACTAAACCGTATAGCCCCTTTCTATTTTGCAGCACTGCCGCCTTCCAGGTCGGACCACTGCAAAGCCTCCCCCTTTTTCAGGTCTTTTGCCGCTCTTTTTCCCAGCGCATCCTCATAATGTTCCCCGGAGATGCCCTTTAGGGGCTTCTTGAAAGCCACCTTATCAATCGTCAGGGATTCTCCCTTCGCCACGTCCTGTTTCAGATAAATACCCTTTGCAAAGATGCGCTTCAGTTCTCTCTGCTCTTCATTCAGGGACGCCTTATCAACCGGCGCATTCCGCATCGCGGTTATCATGCGGATGCCCTCTGTCATTTCCCTAAGCTGCTCTATCGTTACGGATGCCTTCACATCCGGGCCGAACATATATGGGCTCATTGTCACATGCACCTCTATCATCAGCGCGCCGTTTGCCACCGCAGCCAGAGAGGGGAATATTGTGCCTGAATGATCCGAAAGCCCAATCGGACAGCCGTATCTCTCCCGCATATCTGTAATCACATTTAACCCGATCTTCTCCGGCGGGCACGGATACGCAGTCGTACACTGCATCACGGCATAGGGATTCGTCCTAATCAGCTCAATCTGCCGGTCAATGTCCTCATAAGAGCTTAATCCTGTCGACAGAAGGATCGGTTTCCCTGTCTTTACCATTTTTTCAACCAGATATTTGTTGTACACCTCTCCGGACCCCAGCTTCCACGCAGGCATACCGATGGCTTCCAGCATCTCAAATGCCTCCACCGAAAAGACGGAACTTAAGAAGTCCAGCCCTGCCTCTCCTGCATGACGGCGCAGTTCTTCCCACTGTCCGAAAGTAAACTCCATTCTCTTCCAGTAGTCATATCTGGTCTTATCTTCATAGCTGAACTTCACCCGGAACGGTTCGTCCGGCGTGCTCTCCGCCTCCGCGATATGCGTCTGGAATTTAATCGCATCGACTCCCGTCCCGGCCACCGCGTCAATAAACGCATGGGCCTGTCCCAGACTGCCGTCATGATTCTGGGATATTTCCGCAATGATATATACCCTGTTCTGCAATATCCCTTCCGTAAACCATTTACCGATTTCCATGCTCCCGTCCTCAGCCTTCCACTAACCCTTTTATCCTGTGAATGATTGCCTCTACTTCCCCTTCTGTCTCCGCCTCGACCGCATTCATTTTCTTCCATTTGCGAAATTCCTTATCCTGATAGCTTTCAAGCCACTTTCTCCGCCTTTTTACAAAAGTCAGGGGAATATGGGTAAGCGCCCAGCCGTATATTTTATACAGAAACGTCATGCGCATAAATGCAATGACAATTCGCTCCTTCACCGAATACAACCTTCTGTATTCACGCCTCTGTCTGCTTCCAAACGCATATCCGGCATCCCGGTAAACCTCCTCAAAAGCATCCGCGATTTTGAGATAACTCGCGCGTTTCTCATCCATCAGATAATATGGATTTACCACTTCTTTTGTCAGTCCGATATCCAGCAGTTCTCCCGATATCGTCCTCCTGAATGTCTCATAATCTTCCACTTTATTCATCTGCATCAGCAGCGGATGATCCTGATCCTCCGGTATTGGGTAGGGACATAGGTAAATCGGATTTTTCCCTGCAAAAAAAGCCTCCAGAATCGCCGTGCTGTTCCATGCATAGACCAGATCGCTGACCGCAATCCACTGCTTCACCGAAAGCTCTGAAATCACTCTGAAATTTTCATATTCCTGCGCCAGTTTTTCCGCCCGTGGGGATGTATCCCCCGGATGCGGACGGTAGACAATCACACAATCTGTATTTCCCTCAAGGAATCGCCGAAACCACTGCAAAATGGTGAGCTGTTCCTTTTCCGCCACCTCAAGGTAATGCCTTCGGCCTTCCCCGAAACGTGCAATCGTCGCCCTCTTTTTCTCCGCAGACGCTTCCACATATTTAAATCCGGCGATAAACAGACAGAGTTTCTTTTCCGCCGGCAGATCGTACTGCCTGCATATCTCCTCTCTGGAATGATAAAAGCCCCGAAATTCAGGCCGCAGCAAATCCATTGTTATATTGCCGGTCACTTTCACGTTCCGCGGCGAAACACCCGCTTTTTCAATCAGCCTTTTCTGATTTTTTTCTCCCCAGGAAATGTGTACGATCTCCTTGGCCAGACCGGATAAATTCCGAAAGCTGCTGCTGTCGTTCTCCTGCTCGTTGTTTGTCACCTGTTCCCATTGGAGGTCAATCACTTTATCGAACCTGATCCTGTAACTGGCATAATCCTTAATGGAACTGCTCGTGTAACAGTATCCGACTACCAATACCCTGGTTTTATATGCCACAGCATGCGATTTTACCAACTCATAATCATTCACATACAGGATTTTCGTCCTATAGCCTCTTTTGTCCAACTCGTACTTTAACAGGCACAAATTGTCCAATTCCCTCACTTTATGTTCATACATCAGAAGGAAATCATATTCTTGCATTCGGAATTCTCCTAGTCTGTATTTCCAACGTAATACCGTTCCACCTGTTCCAGCCCCTCGTTAAACCGCTGCAGCAAATCGTCCGGCTGGTCAAACTCATCTGGCAATAATTTTTTAGGCTGAACCTCTCCCTTCATGATTGCACGTATCAAAGGCTCCAGTTCCGAGTTATAATCTTCAATCAGCCAGGCATGTCCCCAAACGAAATGCTTTATATATTCCGGGTCGTAAGCTATTTGTATGACATAATTTCCAATAGCTCCCGCTTCTATAAGGGCAGATGTCCGTAAACCCATTATAATATAATTTTTTCTCAATTCTCCATAAAAATCACTTGCCTGCTCTATTTCCGGCAGCAGATATTTTTCTATATATTCGGCTTCCTTGTCCAAAGAATGCGGCTTAAATTTAAAAGGGATTCCAATGTTTTGGCAGATCAGATAAATTTCATTTATCATATTATAATATTTCCTGTATCCCGCTTCATCAAAGACAAGTCCTCCATCCCCCGCAAACAAAACTGACATGCTTCTTTCCCCTGAATATTTCTCAAACGGCTTTAGGGGATATCCCAAAACAAACGATCTTTCCGGCTCCGTCTTCTGTATTTCGTTATAGATTTTCCGATTTTTTTCATTCCAGAACCAATAAAAATCAAACCATTTTGGAGCCAAAATCGTATGTTTCCTCCAGCCATATTCATAAATAAGCGGATTTGCCAAAAATCCATGTTCAAAAAAGACAACCGGAATACCACACTCTCTTGCCGCTTCATAGAGAATAAGATCAAAGATATGAGTAGGTCTGAATGATGTTGTCAATAACAGCCTGGGATTCGCTTTTTGCAAATATTTCTTTAATCTTCTCCTGATTTTCTCCAGGCGTTTATCGTCGTCATCAAGAACGGCAAGTACCGCGTCTTCCGTATATGCCCTTAAATGGCATAACATGGAGAATCTGCGGTTAACACAATACTCCTTCAAATCAATTCCATCGACTGAAACCGTAAAAACATGGTATTGCTTTGCTAACGTCCTGCACAGATATCCCAGTTTCCATCCGTGAACAACAATACTTTCTGCTTTGCGGTCCACAAGTATTTTAGACAAACTGGCTACAGAGAACACCTCTTCCCGTATCCTCTTCATGCGGTTCCAAAGACCTGACGCCCCTTTGGATTCATTCTCAAGCCCATATATCTTTTTTAAATCTTCTTTGCTCGTCCACTCCTCAAGTATATAGTCGTATTTCATCAGGTTATATCCCACTTTCTCCAAAGACCTGAGCAACCGCCTTTTCCCACTGTCCGCGTACTTTTAAAACATGGGCCAGCACATCCCTCACTGCGCCCTGCCCTCCATTAAAAGCCGAAACATAATCTGCAATGTTTTTCACTTCATCACAGGCATCTTTCGGGCAGGCAATATATCCGGCCATCTGCATAGGTAACAAATCATTTAAGTCATCTCCAATATATCCGACCTGTTCCCGGCATAAATTCTTCTCTTTTAAAAAATTTTGCAGGAAACTGTGTTTATTCTTAATGCCTTGAAACAGATAGTCAACCTTTAATTCTTCCATTCTTCGTCTGTTTGCCTCACATTGCCTGCCCGTCACAACGGCCAGTTTCATACCGCAGGCCTGTGCCGCAAACATCCCTGCCGCATCCTTCACCGAAAATTTTTTTATTTCATTTCCGTGCTCATCATAATACAGCGTAGAGTCTGTCAAAGTCCCATCCACATCTATAATCCAAAATATGATTTTTTCTTCCTTACTCATTCCCCGCCAATGCTCCCTCAAATCTGCTCGGTGTCAGAAAAGAAATTTTCCGCCTGTCCGCCGCTTTGCCAAAATATTGTTTTAACATGGCATATATTACTTCATTCACTTCATCAAACTCCTCTGCATCCAAATCATTTATAAAAGACGCATCTATATAGTTATTTTTCCTGTTTAAATCAAACCCGTCAAATCCGGCTATTGTCAGCTCGGCAGCGTCCAGTATATCCAAGAGATTCAAACACATAATGGAAGAATTATCAAAATATTTAAAACCCTCACATATCAGCCTGTGATAATCCACAATATATGCGTCCTCTTTCTCTTTCGCAACATTTGTACATAAAATGTCTTTATGTGAGACCCGGCTTCTTTTCCCTTCCAGTTGATAGCGCTTTGCATTACCCCAAAACACATAGCTTTCTTCAAACTGAGACACAAAATTCACGCTTATAATAACGGGCCTGTTCTTTGCGACGTACTCTTCAATCCTTGTACTGTAGGTTACCAGCGAATGCCCTGGAATGAGTAACAGGACTTTTTTCCCCTTTATGCGCTCAGTCAGTTCCTGGATGCACACCGCATCGCTGTTTTGGTTTTCATTGTACTTTATATAAAGTTGTTCAATATTATTGTAGTCATACCTCTGTCTTGTATCTTCATCAATCATGGAAATTATATTTTTGATATCCCTTGTATTGATTCTGAACTTTTCCGTCAGATAAATAATATTATTGGGATGCGCCTTATAGATGCCTGCCATGAAAGCCGGAACCGAATATCCCCAGCTGTACCTGCGTTTTATTTTATATAAATAATTATCAATAATATCTAAAATATTATCCAATTTATAATCATACGACTTTTTCCTGACCAGATAATCCGCTATCAGTTCCGTATTTAGGTTTCCCGCACATTTCCCCATACCTTCCAATGTTGCATCCAGTATAATCTTTCTTTTCCCTTCGCTGCGGGCAATGATCTCCTGGGCGAAAGCAAATGACAGCTGCAGATTGTTATGCGAGTGAATGTCAATGCAAATGCTCTGATCCAAATTGTAATCAACCAGATCAAAATAGTGGACGATATCATTCAGATACATGGAGCCATAGGTATCCACTATACCAAAGCTGTATGGTCTGATTTCATTTACAATATCTACCAATTCCAAAAGTTCCCTGTCGGAATATGCCGGGGTATTGACTCCCTGTATATACAAGTGGTATCCCTGCCGCTTGATTATCCGCATACATTCCAGAAGTTCCTGCTTCTGCATAACCAGCTGCTTTTTGGTAAACCCAAAACGTATTCCCGTAACAGAGTTTCCCGTGCACTCCTCCAATTCCGCAAAATCGTACATATTAAAATCAATAAACGCCACATATTCCGTGTTTCTTTTCTCTCCCGGAATAAATGCCTCAATCTGCTCCACACTTGTAAAAAAAGTAGAATTCCCCTGATAATCCACCTGCTTTCTATCCCGCAGAAATCCCATTTCAACGATATTGATATTGGCATCTGTCAGTTCTCTGGCAATATCTGCTATATCGCGGTCACTGAACTCACAGTTGATGATCCTGCCGCCGTCTCTCAATGTACAATCCAAAATAGAAACATTATTCATCACTGATTTCCCCGCTTCAAATACGCCGCCACAACCTTTGCAAACTCAAAATCTTCCGCTTCATCAATGTCAACCGCTTCAAACTGGTCGATTACACACATATAAGGATTCTTTCCTATCCGTTGGTGCAGGTCTGTAAATACTTCCTTTTTAAAAATAAAAAAGGCCCCCGTCTCCATATAAATCGGTTCCAGGTTCTGAGTTGTAACAATATCCTGCATATCATAATTAAACGGTTTCCCCTGATACCAGCAGTAGTCCTGGATCTTAACACAGCTAAAGGCGGAATCATATCCTTCATACAATACCTTGTCCAGAGCTTTTTTAATGGACTCTGCTTTTGTAAAAGGCTGTGTTACGTGGGTTAATACATAGACGTCTGCATCTACATCCCTGATAAAATAGTCTATGATCTCCAACCCCTTCACTTGAAACCCGTCCAGATAGGGATCCCGTTTTAGATAGATAAGCTCTTCTGGCATATAATTCTGTATTGTATCATCACTGCAATATACATATTTTTCATCAATATTTTCTATTCCTTTGACCGTATTAAAAAGATAACGGCAAAGAGGCTGTCCGTCTAACTCCATCAAATTTTTCCCCGGCAGTCTCTGATTATTCAATTTAATAGGAATAAAGGACACCACCTTCATCCTCACCGCCCCTTTCCCTGGGATTCCCCCTCCCAGCTTTCGTCAATGCGTTTGAACAGCTCGTATCTGTCCTGCTCCCAGAGCCATGCCAGCTTAACCGCACCACAGTACACATTATAGAGCAGTGCGTTACACTCTGTCAAACTTTGGATAACAGCCAGATAATTCCGTCCGAATTCCTTTCCATCCTCTGCCGCAAGCAGATCGCTCACATATTTACATTCCTTGTGTTCGTAATCATAAGCCACTCTTTTTTGCGGAACGGACAGCAGCTTTTCGCCGAAACGGTTCCTGAACCGTTCGAAATAATCGCTGTCCTCTGTCGCCACAAAAACATACTCACAGTTCAGTTTCTTTTTATAATAATCACACGCCCCGATAAACCTGTCTATCTCCATCACGTCCGCCCTATTTGGTTTACCCATCTTTAAGGCCGCTGCATTTCTGTAATCCGTACCGCGCGCAATGACTCCCAGAACACGTTTCCCCTCCCTGATTTTTGGGGGTACTTTCGTATCAATATACTCCTTTGTCTGCCGGTTGATCCTCACGGTTTCCATGAATTCCTTTTTATACGCGAACTCTCCCAGCCCTTCCCTCTGGCGCAAATTGATCTGCACATCACATCTGGAAATATCACTTTCTGTCGCCACTATCACGTTTTTGCTCTGATATGCATCCTCCACTGTCACTTGGGAAACCGGCTCAAAAAAGTATTCCCACATATTTTCGTCCGCGCCGTTCAAATACTGGTTTGGTAAAGTGTGCAAATCCATCACCGGGACACAGCCGCTCTTCGTCATCCACATGATATGCGCAAACGAGTATCCCGCAATAGATCCCAGTCCTTCCTTCTGACAGGGGTAATCCAAAATAACGATTTCCTTGTCCGGATTTTTCTCGCCAAAACTTCTTACTTTTTTCTTCCACAGCAGGCTATACATGACATTCTGGCTGTTGTACACAATCCCGTCTCCCGGATGGTTTCTTCTGTCCGCCTTGACAATGCAGCAGTCTCCCTGGACTCTCAGCCGCTCCAGGAACTTCCAGCCAGCAAACGCCTTCAGCCTGTTTACAAATCTGCCGCCATTCCCCCTCTGCCACTCTTCAATCATTTCCATAGCTTTCCCGGCGTCATACAGCAAATGCGGATATTTTACTCTCCCGTCCAAGAAATATTTTGCCCTTTTATCTGCGAAAACCACTTCCTTCTCAGGACGGTATTCCAGTATCAGTTTTGCCATGGCAAGCGAGTAGTCTTCCACCTCCAGAAAAACAAACTTCCGAAATCGGTCCAAAAAGGTAAAATCCAGGTTCTGTACATCATTCCGAAACCTGGCCTCATAATCCGAAAAATCCTTGCGCCTCTTGTCCGCAATTAAATCCTCCAGAAAGACAACCGAAAACAGAAACTTCCCACTTTCATCAAGAATCGGGAAGCAGGTGCCCTCCTGTATCTTATGTTCAAGCACATAGGCATGTACCTTACTAAACAGATCCCTGCATATCGTAAAAGTCTTGCTCTGCTGACGCTTATCTACTTCCGTCCAAGGCGTCCGGTCATCACATATTTTTAACATTTCTTTTTCTCCTTCATTTTCACTTTCCAACCGAACCGCGCCACCGCTCACATTATAGAACAATGTCCTGCGCCCTGTCAAACTTTGGATAACCGGCCGTTTACCCCTTTTCCAAAATATCCGCAATCCGCTCGCAGGCATGTCCATCGCCATACGGATTGGAAGCGCACGCCATCTGGTTGTACGCCTCCCGATCAACTAACAGTCTGCTGAATTCCCCGTAAATTTTCTCTTCGTCGGTCCCGACCAGCCGCAGGGTGCCCGCCTCGATCCCCTCCGGCCGCTCCGTCGTGTCGCGCATCACAAGCACCGGTTTGCCCAGCGACGGTGCCTCCTCCTGAATCCCCCCGGAATCCGTGAGGATCAGATAACTGTTCTTCATAAAATTGTGAAAATCCAACACGTCCAGCGGCTCTATGATATGCATCCGCTCTTCCCTGCCGCCTGCCGCCCGGTCTCCAAACACCTCTTCCGCCGTCTCCCGCACCTGCGGATTCATGTGGATCGGATAGATAGCCTTTACGTCCGGGTGTTCTTCCATGACCCGGCGGATGGCCCGGAACATGTGGCGCATCGGCTCCCCCAGGTTCTCCCGCCGGTGGGCGGTGATAAGAATCAGCCGGGAATCCGCCGCCCAGTCAAGCTCCGGGTGGGAATAATCCTGCCTGACAGTCAGTTTCATGGCGTCGATCGCCGTGTTGCCGGTGATCCATATGCTTTCCTTATCTTTCCCCTCTTTCAGAAGATTCTCCGCCGCCTGTGCCGTCGGTGCAAAGTGATACCGCGCAATAAGCGAAACCGCCTCCCTGTTAAACTCCTCGGGGTACGGCGAATAAATCTGATATGTGCGAAGTCCTGCTTCCACATGGCCGACCGAAATCTGCCTGTAAAAGCAGGCAAGGGCCGTGACAAAAGTCGTTGAGGTATCCCCGTGGACAAGCACGACATCCGGCTTACTTTCCTCCAAAACCGCCCTGATTGCATTGAGAATACCTGTCGTCACATCAAAAAGCGTCTGGTTCTCCTTCATAATGGAAAGATCATAATCCGGCACAACCCCGAAAGCCTGCAGCACCTGATCCAGCATCTGCCTGTGCTGGCCCGTCACGCATACCACCGTCTCAAGCGTCTTTCTCTTTTTCAGTTCCCTCACCAGCGGACACATCTTTATGGCCTCCGGCCTGGTTCCAAACACAAGCATGATTTTTCTCATAATCCGCTATCCTTTATCTTATATGTGATATACATTGGGTAAATCTATAATATTCTGACAGTCCAGAATGATTTTCCCTGACAGCTTTCGCATGTTTTCTTTTATCTGCGTGTGTTTCACCATAATCACTACCATGTCAACGTCCGAAAGGAAATCATCCAGACTGTGGTACTGGTTATCCACCAGATCCTCCTCAATAAACGGATCGTAAACTTTCAGCCCGTCGGCCAGATGTCTCGCCTGGCTCTCCAGCAGCTGCAGAGTGGGAGACTCCCGCACATCGTCCACATTTTCCTTATATGTCAGGCCGTATAAACCCACTCTGGATATATCTTTCAGTCCGTTTTCCCGCATAATCTCATAGACCCGTTCAAGCACAAAGTCAGGCATGCCGTCATTCGTCCGCATGGATTCGTCAATCACCTTCGCAAGCGACGGGTAGTCGCCCACCAGAAACCACGGATCCACCGAAATACAGTGCCCGCCTACTCCCGGCCCTGGCTGCAAAATATTCACGCGGGGATGCATATTACAGATTCTGATGATCTCATAGACATCCATCCCGTCATGTCTGCATATCTTTGCCAGCTCGTTTGCAAATGCGATATTAACCGCCCGGAAGGTGTTTTCTACAACCTTTGTCATCTCCGCCGTGCGGATATCCGTCACCACGATTTCTCCCTGACAGAACGAAGCGTACAGTTCCTTTATCCTTTCTCCCACTTCCCTGTCGTCTGCGCCGATTGTCCTGTTATTGTGCAGAAGCTCATATACCATATTGCCGGGAATAATCCGCTCCGGCGCATGAACCAGATGAATGTCCTTTCCCGGTTTAAATCCAAGCTCCTCAATCACCGGCCTTACGCTTTTATCAATCGTACCCGGCGATATGGTCGACTCAATCACGACGACTGCCCCCTTCGGAGCCACCGACAGAACGCTCTTTACCGCGGAAACCACATAAGCCGGATCAACCTTCTTGCTGAATTTATCGTAGGGCGTCGGAACGGAAATAATATATGTATCCGTTTTCTGGTAGTCTGTGGTGAAAGTGATACCCGCTTCCAGTGCAGCGCAGAACAGTTCCTCAATCCCTTCCTCTTTAAAGGTCATCCTGCCTGCGCTTAAAGACTGTACAACCTTTTCGTTATAGTCTGTCCCAACTACTTCCACGCCGTGCGAAGCCAGCATCAGCGCCGTCGGCAGCCCAATATACCCCAGTCCAATCACATTAACCATTTTTCTCCGTTCCTTTCTCTCTGTCACAATTACCTATATAACAAATATCCCGTTTCATCCCTCAATAAAGTCAATAATCGGCTGCATGACCGACTGCATGCTGACACGCGAGACTGCGGATTCGCGGATTTTCCGGGCAAGCGTTATTTTATCCCCGTTTTCCGTCTTCAGTTTCTCATAAAAATTTATCACTTCCCGGATATCCACGCTCTGCGTATTATTCGGGAAATTCTTGACATAAGGATAGTCTTCCTCCAGCACGTCTACCGGGCACCCGGTAATAAACGGCATTCCCTTCGCCAGATACTCCCTTGTCTTCAACGCCCCCAGCGTATAAAGGCCCAGCTTGTACATGCCGAAGGACCCAAGCGCAATATCGCTCCCGTCATACAGCTCATCCAGCTCTTTTCCCGACTTATTCGGGTAAAAGATGACATGTTCCTGCAGATGATATTTTTCTACAAGCTCCTGATAACCGGCTTTTTCCGGGCCGTCCCCGACAAGCCGGAGCGTCACCTCATACTTTTGGCTGCCGCCCTGATAATACGCTCTCATGCCCTCGATAATACGCTCGTAGCCATGATGCCTCTGCATATACGCCACCCCTATCAGGGTAATTTTATTTTCCTGATAGGCACCTCCTACCAGCGCCACATCCTCCACCTGTATGCCGTTAAAGGTACATAATGCCGGTACGCCGAAAATCTCCTGATCGTCCGTGTAAGTCACAAACCTGTCAATATACTTTTTCAGTCTTCCGCGGTATAGCCGCTCTTTGATATAAAAAGGCCACGCATTCCACTTTGCAAAGTCATCCTTATCGTAGGGATATGTGAAAATTTCTATGATGATTTTACAGTCAGGGTATTTCTCTTTCACATTTTTCCAAAACGTGACGTATGCCCTGTCCGCCACCGTGCGGCGCACATATACAAAATCAGGATTCTCCAGATTCTTCAGCGCTTTGTCATACTCCCTGGCAATGGAAGCGGTCGGAAACAGTCCCAGGATCCTCTGTGGAAGCGATCTCTCCGTGGCCCGGATTTCCATCTCGTCCATATTGTAATGTTTGGAAAACTCCTTCATCTGCATGTCTATCTTTTTGCTGACACCGATGGACTCTCTTCCCTGAAAGTGAATATAATATCCTTTTTTCATAATGAATATTCCCTGTCTGACTCTAATTAATATTCCCCAAAATGCTTACAAACTTCTCCGCATTTTCCTCTGCATTATATTTTTGCTCCCATAGTTCCCTCGACCGGCCGCGCATCTTTTCCGTCTCATCATCCGACATCCGATACAGCCATTTCACCGCGCTGCTCACATCCTCCGGCTGAGGATTTTCCGATAACAGGATACCGTTGCCGTCTATCATATTCGGGATCTCGCCTACCGCCGTGGCGATAACCGGAATGCCGAACGACATCGCCTCCTGCACGGAAACCGGGCTGCCCTCCGTGGAAGATGTTGTCAGGAAACAGTCCACACAGTTTTCCGCATAGAACCGTAAAACCTTTTCCACCGGCACAAAACCGGGCATCTCATAAAAAATGTTTTCCCTGTCGCGGAGCAGTTCTTCCGCATATTTCAGCGTCTCCTCATAATGGCTTCCGGTCCCGAAATGCGTCCATCTGATTTCGATATCCGTTATCCGGGCCAGTCCTTCGATGATGAGCGGCACTCTTTTCAACGGGATCACATGGGAACAGCTTACTATATGAAAAGCCTTCCGCTGCGCACGGGATAAAGCCCTGCAGTCGAAGCCGTTGTCAGCCGTTCCGATCGGGGCTACGACATACTTCTCGCCGGCCAGTTGTCTCTTTCCCCAACGCTCCAGGTAATATTCCAGTCCCGTGTCCGCCACAAAGAAGAGTCTGTCTACCTTCTCATCCATATATTCCCGAAAAGGCTGCCTGTTATGAGGATTTCTTTCATTATACAAATCATATCCGTGTATTCTGGAAATCACTTTCCTGTAAGGATCTGATTTCCTGTCCATGAGAAACGCAAGACAGCTGGGATTGAACCAGTAGGAGTAGATCAGTTCCCCGCCGTCGGCAATGTGATTTTTTTTCACATATCTTCGCAGCTGGTCCGCCATGCTGAAATAGGCGACGGAATCATAGAGGCGGCCGGAAATATTCTTCCTGGACTTTATGATCCTCTTTATCTCCTCACGCCCGCACCCGGAAAAGAGAAACCCGACAACAGCCTCCAGTTTTTCCCGAATTCCAAAAGTCCTCATACAGTGATAGACCGAAATCCGCTCATCCGTTACCATTTTCTGTTCCGTTGAGGGGGACACCGACAGAATGCATACCTCAAAACGCTCCATCAGCTTTTCCAGCTCGGTACGGATAAAGGAATATTCCCCCGGCTCAAACGGATACCCGTCCAACAACAAGATCAGCTTTTTCTTCAAATTCCCTTCTCCTTAAAAGTATAACTTTATTGCACCGAGTACCGTCAGCGCCATACTTTTTTCAATCACAT
The DNA here is from genome assembly GCA_002491905.1 of Lachnospiraceae bacterium UBA7143. Lineage (GTDB taxonomy): Bacteria > Bacillota > Clostridia > Lachnospirales > Lachnospiraceae > UBA3282. The sequence goes on from DKWV01000001.1 coordinate 231,127, forward strand.
TTCCCTCTTCAAACATTCGGGAAATATCCTTTGCTAACTCTTCGCCAAGCTCGCTCCTGTTCCTGTTCTGACAATAGTAATCCCTATAATATTCCTGTATCCCCGGGCTTTCCCGATACCAGTAATCCAGAGGATTCATGTTGTCTTTGCTCTGCAGCTTACATGCCTTGCAGACAGCCTGCCGCAGAAGCCTTTGGGTTGTCTTTACTTTTCTATAGAAAATATGGTCTTCCCGCGGCTTAACGCCTCCCCACTTCTCCCAGCCAAAGCCGGTCGACTGGGGATATTTTAACGCCATCCATTTCAGATATATGTGATGCTGCCTTCTATAATCGAATGGCAGGGAAAATACCATATTTAAAAAATCAACGTCCATAAAGGGAGACGCCGTTTCCACATAGTGCTGCCGGATCATGTAAGAAGACTGCGCACCCAGGATTCCTCTGGTATAAACCGCAAACATTTCCTGACAGGCATAAGGTTCCGTTATATCACTCGAAAATTCATAAGAAAGTTTTTCCGAATATCTGTGATATCCCAGCTGTGGACTACCATAATTAAATTCCTTATCATGATAAAAGGTCGACAGAACCGCATCTCCTATCATTCCTGTGTGTTCAATGCCAAACTGAGCTGTATCGAGCGTTTTGAGAAGTCTTTGTCCTCCCGTAATGCCTGTATAAAGAGCAGCTGCGTTGTTCTTTAATATAATTTCATCGACATCATACATCCATCCGATATCATCCAACGGCTTAAACATATATTCATGTCCCAGATAACCGGCTATCCTGCCTGATATTTTTTCGTCCAGATACCCCGACCGGCAATATGTCACGTTAAGCTGATCGGTATATCCCATATCGTGCGCAACCCATGACACCATCCGGCTGTCCAGTCCGCCGCTTAAATCCACCAGATGCCGGTATCCGTATTCCCTGTCTTTATCAAACTCCCGTCTGACTGCCTCTCTGAACGCCTTATCAATCCTCTCAACAGCTTCCTCCTCAGACATCTTCTCTTCCCGGTCACAGATGCGGTAATAGTACTCTGTCTCTATCTGCCCATTCCCGATATACGCAATCTGGCCGGGCAAAAGACGGTGAATCTCCTTAACAAAGGTACTGTCGTCCAGCATATATCCATATGTCAGCATGTACTTTGCCGCTGTCTCATTAAAATGATACACTGCCTTATTTGCCCTTAATACCGCAATCATATATGGAATATGGTTCGACACAATCCACTGATCCCCGTTTGCGTAATAGTATACCGCTTTCACGGATACCTGATCTGTATAAACCGTAAGCCCGGAAGTCTGTTTATTCAAAACATATCCACAAAACGCTCCCCTAAGTGTCTGCAGGCATTTCCTGGCATCTGTCCTCATAGCCTGTGCAAAGGAATGCTGCCAGTTTCCGACATTCCTTCCCATAACGGCCTCCTTGTTATGAACATAGCCATCCAGAAAGCTGATCTGCGTTTTCTCATCTAAAAACACCTGATCCTTCGGAAATTTATCGAGAAGCCGGTTATATTGTTTACAGCACCCCATATCCGTATACTGTCCCAGGCATCCTATATCAAAATTCCCTGCCGCCAAAAACCCCCGTACCATTTTGTCCCTCATTGATCACTCCAAAACGCCAGTCAATCCTCTGTAAAGCAGGCATAACAGCCTTACCCATCATAGCACACTCCCCTTATCAATGCAAACATCCCGTTTGCTTCCGTAACACGTTGATCTGCCGAAATTTCCCCTCCGGTAATCCTTGATTCCCCGCAAGGCTGCCCCGACCAATTCCTTTTTCCCACGCGTCAGCCAAAGCAGACAGCACACCGTCCGATTCAGCACATAATATGCAATAAACAGCGGATAACGCCATCCCAGATGCAGACTGTTGCATAAAAGCCAGTTGCGTGTAATATAGTAAGCGCAGAGCGGACTGTCCGCCCCCCTGGTACTGGCCCCGACCTTGTGGTACATCACCGCATCCGGGCAGTAACAGATGGGGATTCCCAGTCTGTGCAGACGGAAACAGTATTCGGTATCCTCATAGTAAAGGAAGAAACGTTCATCCAGTGTTCCCGCCTTCTCAATCACCTGCATCGGAATCCACAGGCAGCACCCCGTGGCAAATCCAATCTCCCTCTCCTGATCGTACTGTCCCTCATCCATCTCATTTAAACCGGTATGCCGTACCTTTCTGATAACGCGGGAGACGCTTCCCCCCGCCGACCAGATGCATTTCCTGTCGTCGCTGTAGTAAATCTTCGGCGCGATCATGCTGCCCGGATGCCTTCGGGAGCACTCCCACAGCTTAAGAAGCATATCCGGCGCGATCTCCGTATCGTTATTCAAAAGCAGCACATCATCCGCTCCCTGTTTTCTGGCTCTGTCAATCCCCACGTTGTTCGCATAGGAAAATCCGTAATTGTCACCGAGCCGGATGAACTCAATCCGCCCATCTCCCGCATACCGTTCCTCCAGCAGTGACATGGAATCATCCTGAGAGGCATTGTCCACCACAATGATTTTCATATCCTCCACGCCCTCGTTCGCAAACACGGAGTCAATACATGCCTCATTATAATTTTTTCCGTTATAATTAACTAAAATAACCGCCAGTTTCATAATAACCGCGCCGTTCCCTCTCCTCTTCTGACCTCCGCCGTCTCCGGCGCAGCGGCCGTCTTCTATCTCAGCTGTTCCGCCAGCAGTTCATAATATTTCCTGCTCAGTTTCATCTGGTCATACCGGCCAAAATCAACCTCCGCTATCCTGTCAGCCGGACTCTGCATCGCCCTGATCCATTCTTCCGCATCATAGGGATCCCTCACATAGTTTGCCTTTCCCTGCGTCACTTCCGGAATGCATGTCCTGTCCGTGGCAATCACCACCGTGCCAAAAAGCATGGCCTCAACGGGCGGCATGCCAAAGCCCTCAAACACACTCGGAAAGAGAAACGCCCGGCAAAATCGGTACAGTGCGTTTCTCTCGGCGTTCTCCACGAACCCTGTAAGCGTCACCTCACGCTCCAGTCCTCTCTCCCTGATCTGTCTTTCCAGCCTGTCCCTGCCCTCCCCGTTCACCCCTGAAATTAACAGCCTGCACGGCAGATCCGTCCCCGTATTTTTAATCCGTTCCATAACGGCAATCAGTGTATCCAGATTCTTATGAGGTATCAGCTGCGCCACCGTATAATAAAATTCCTTTTCCGCCACATGGTACTTTTCCGCAAGGCATGCAAAGGACACGGTCTCCTCCCTGTCCACCGTAATCGGATTGTAGATTGTAGTAATTTTTTCTTCTTTCACACGGTATTTTTCCCTGACATCGTCCCTCACCCAGTCGGATATGGCCACAAGATGTCTGGAAAAATGTGCATCCAGCCACCAGCAGAGTCTGGAATACGCGATTTCGTGAAACGGGTGGTACTCAGGATAGTGCGCCGCCTGCAGATCGTGGATCACATTGACATAGGTCACGCCTCCGTTAAACAGCGGGCGGCAGTACACCGGCACAAAGCATCTGCGGATTCCCCTTTTTCTCAGGAAACGGTTCTGGCAGAAGAAATTCCACAATATCCGTCCCGCTATATTGGCGGAGACGACCTCCGTCTCCAAGAGTTCGATCCGCTTATCCCGCGTGTAATGCCGGAAGGTCTCCCGATTGTCCTTCGATACCATCAGAAAGAGGTGAAAAGGCTCCTCAAGCCGCAGAAAACCGTCCAGCAGGTTTCTGATATAAAATTCTGTCCCGCCCACTTTTTGGGGACGGAGCCACAGTAAATCAACCGCTGCCTCAAGCATAGTTTCCCTCTCCCTTTTCAGTCCATCTCCGAAACCTCATGGCTCCTTTCACATACCGTCACATCCTCCGAGACAGGCGTCCTGTCATCAAAAAATGTGCCTTCTTCCGTGTACCAGCCGTCAAATATCCTGTCCCCGTTTCGTGTCCCCGGCTCGCCTCCGGGCAGTCTCTCCACGCACGCTCCCTTTATCACGCTCACATAGTTGCGGACCATCCCTTCTTCCGAGAGAAAGCGCACCGTACACACTTCCTTTCCCTCCGTCCACACTTCGTCCAGAAACGGCTTGCGCGCCGATAAAAAATCCCGTATCCGCTGCACTTCATGGCCATAGTCAACCTGGTTTCCGTAAATCTCTTTCCACCTGATCAGATCCATATCTTTGGAGACGCTGATCTCCGATACATACTCGTCTATTTTCTCATCCTGTATCTTCTGCATATAGTCGGAAAAAAATTCTCCGTAACACTCCGACACCGCCTGCCGGAACCCGGGCTGTCCGTTCAGGTGCCAGAACAGCGTTGTCGGGTCGGTTCCCCTCTGCATCAGATAGCACAGATCCTCTGCCGACTCATTCAGCCCCGTCAGGTTGGCATACGCCTTGTCGTAATCCCACACGGGTCCGGCTGACAGTTTCCGGCTGACCGCGTCCTGCGGTTTATAGAAAAAAGAGCTGGTAGCGCCGCCGCCGTTGTTTTTCGTCAGCTCCTCCACAATGTATTTTTGCGCAAAAGACCGCACATCTATGTAATCCGTATAGCTCATCCCGCTCTCCGGGTTTACGCCATCCTCCGAGACAACAGCCTTCTCCAGCGCATTCATCAGTCCACTGATATAATCCACCTGCGCTTCCGAAGCGTGCGACGGCTCTTTGACCGTATACAGATCTTTCAGCGTATCCGTATAAAACCCGCTGATCTCCTCACGGTATTTTTCAGCCACATCCCTCTCCAGAAGATATCCTCCTGTTATGTCGCGCGGCTCTGCGGAAAGCACCACGCCCTTTCGGCTTTCCGTCTCAAAATGCCCGCAGCTGTCTATATCCCTGTTGAGATTTCTGTTTTCCGCCTCCAGGTCAGCGATCGGCACCCTCTCCGGATCGACTTCCACCTTTTCGCAAAGCTGGTACATGCCGTGGTATCTGTGATTTACATAGAGGTCAACATACTGCGACTGCGGCGATCCCGTCATCCCTGCTGCCACCCCCATATCATAGGTGATCTTATTACGGATATAGGACCGGTCCTCCACATTGCTCAAAAGGATCCAGTTGTCGGCGCTCCCCATCCCGAACAGATCCGTCCGATTTTTCAGCCGGATACCGTAGGACTTTTTGGGGTAAGCCCAGGTGGAATTCCCGCGCCCGGAAATGCGGTCCAGACGGTCCGCGCACACCACGTTTCCCTCCGCGTCAAACAGGACGATTCTCCCCTTTTCCTCATAGTTTTTATCTGCATCCAACGACTCCATAGAACCGCTGTCCGTCTCCAGAAAAACGGCCGGGAGCCGTGCGGAATGCATGATGACAATCTTCTCTCCCGCCAGCCTTTTCCCTCTTCTGTCACAGAAATACAGATCATAATTTTCCCCGCAGTGCAGCGCGCTGATATCTTTGCCGTTTCTCAGCGTAACCTCTTCCCCGTTTCCGGCAAAGACCACGCTGTCGGCTCCCGCGAAGGAAATCCTCACGCTGCCAGGTTCCGCGTAGGACGGCAAAAATAGGTAGTATGTCTCCTCCGCCTGATCCATAAAACAGCCAATCGTCTGCTCCGACGTAGAATTACCGAGAACAAAACCGAGCGTTTCCATATAGCTGTTCTCCCTCTGTATCCGATTATATTCGGCCTTCTCGGCAATTGCTACAGCCACAATCAGGACAACAGTTAAAAGAATGAGTATCCCCCGCTGTTTCACCCTGTACATCATCACTTTTTCCATAACCCTTTAGCTTTATCCATGCCGTTCATTCTATATCCTTCTTCTCCAGTTCCCTCACACGCTTGTCCAAAATCGCCAGCTCCTGCGTCAGCGTCCTGATCTTACGGTTCTGCCTTGACGCAATCGAGGTCAGGGACAGCAGGATCATAATCATAAATCCGATGGCAAAGATAAACAGGCCGTTCATATTATCCTGAATACCGAATATATGGATGATCGACACCAGAAGCTCCGGCACCGCCACCAGAATGCCCATAACCAGACCGGCCACCAGCCACAGAAGCGTGTACTTCAAATTAAGCGCTTTCTGCTTTAAAAAATACAGTATGACAATAAAATAGCAGACCACCGCAATAATCAATGTCAGTCTCAGTGTAGCAGGTATCATATCCCTTACTCCTCCCCGCGGGGCTCTTGAAGATCCTCCCGCCTGCCTCTGCGTATCCCGTATCCCATACGGCAGATCAATATCGCCAGGGTGACCTTAATCATATAATAAATAGATTTTCTGAAAGTGATGGAACTGATACCGCCCTCCCTCGCGCGCATCTGCACCGGTACTTCCTTCACCCTTCCCAGATGCATGATTGCCGCCACAATGGCCTCCGGCTCAGGATAGTCCATCGGATAATCTTCGCTGTATATTCTGATAAACATTTTATTCACCGCACGGTATCCGCTGGTCACATCCATGATATGCTTCCCGGTTGTCAGCCAGATCAGGGCGCTTAAGATATTGATGCCCATTCTGCGGCTTGCCGAGGACTGGAAGCCCTCCTTTTCCAGAAAGCGGGAGCCAATCACAACGTCCGCCTCGCCGCGTAAAATCGGTGCAAGCATCCTGTCCAGGTAGGCGATGTCGTGCTGCCCGTCGCCGTCCATCTGCACGGCGATATCGTAACCGTACTTGCGGGCATAGACATATCCCGCCTGTACCGCACCGCCGATCCCCATATTGATGGAGAGATCCAGATAGTGGAAATTCTCTCTCCGGCACAGGTCAAGCGTATCGTCGGTGGAACCGTCGTTGACAACCAGATAGTCGTACTGCGGCGCCTGCTCCATCATATGCCTGACCACGCGCACAATATTTTCCGCTTCATTATATGCCGGTATAATGACCAGCACCCGCTGTTTTTGTTCCATATTTGCCTCCATCGTCCGCCATTTATCCGGCCATCCGTCCGCCGCTCTTTATCCGGCCGAAATAGTCTCTCACCTGATCCCGGACACGACAGTTCCACAGCTCCCGCAGCAGCAGATAATATGCGATATAAAAAGTGCCGAAATGATATACCAGATACCTCTGCTGACCGAAAAAGACAAGCGATATCACAACCACCATCACCACATTGCTCCCCAGGACAAGCGCCATAAACTCTGCACATTTATGGTCTGCCTTCCTGTTCATAAATCCCCATACCGTCAAAGCCAGAGCCGATAAATAGAGAAACAGCGTCACCAGGTGGCACAAAAGATAAATAGGCCTGACCTGAAAAAATACGGTACAGATAAACGCCTGTGGGAGCAGCATGAGGGTATGGTAGAAAAACCGTCCAAAGTGTGCCTTTAACAATGTCAGACCTATCAATGTCAGGTGCGCATTGCGTATTTCGCTGAACTGGTCCGACATAATAATTTCCGGATAATGTTCCGCATAGTACAGCGACGGTATCCTAAGGCATGTTTTTCCCACCTGGCCCACTCCGCCCACAATATCCTTCCACATCCACAGCCCGCTCTCCGCATAGGCATAGCGCTGTTTTTCCGCATCCGCCGCCTCGTACAGCGCTTTGTACAGTCCTCTCACCACCTCATCTTCAAACAGGTACTCATCTTCCCGTTCCGCCTCATACATACCGCGCGAAAAGATCAGGCTGACATACTGGCTCGTGGTAAATCCCCTGCCCGCCAGGTCTTCCACCGAAAGCTCCTTCCCGTCTTTCTCCAACTCCTTTTCGGGAATTTCCTCCGCAGCGCCTGCCGCCTCGTCCGCCTGCCTTAGAAGATATGCTTCATAATTTTCCGGAGACTGCACCTTCAGCACAAACTCGGAAAAGTTATCATTCGTTTTAATCATATTCATATATCCGGCTGTCACCCTGGATATTACAAAAATACCGGCAAGGCATATGCAAATCCCGCCAGCCATTCCGACTGCCGCCCGGATCCAAAAGAATGTCCGTTTTCTATCCTGTTTCCGTGTGCAAACCACATATAAAAAGATGACCCCGCAGACCCCAAACAGAATCTGGAGCTGGGACCGCACCATTGCCAGCGCAAACGCCATCGCCAGGCTGCCGGCAAACCACGTGCCTTTTTTCGTCCACACCGCCTTAAGCAGAACAATCACGAACAGATAAAACAGCGAGTACGACAGTCCTTCCGTCAAAATCTGCTGTGTCGCCATAGACTGCGGCATTTCCGTGGTAAAAGGCATCAGTGACAGAAAAAACACCAGATACCCTTCCGGGATACGCAGACAGAAAGCGTCTTTGACCACCTTTGTAAAGAGGATCACACACACCGCCGCCAAAACCGCCTGCTCAACAATAACAACTTCCAGATATCCGTCCAGGCCAAACAGATATTGGTTCGCCAATAAGAAGAGCGGATAAAACGGCATGACTCCCTCCGTCCTTTCCACTTTCATATAGGCGCCGCTGTCATCGAACAGAACCGGCTCTCTCGAGCCGACGAACAGGAACGCAAAAAGAGCAAGCAGAACCAGAGAACCGTAAAACAACCAATCCTTCCGCCGCTCATTCAGTTGAATCCCTTTTCTGTTTTTGGCCATGCGTCCCGGTTCCCTCTCTATTCTCCAAACACCTCGGCTTTGCTGCGCTCTGAAACACTGCCATCCGCCACCTCGTAAATTACATCCACATTGCGGATTGTGGTAAGCCGGTGGGCTATGATTATCATGGTTTTCATCCCCTGCAGATGCTCGATGGCCTCCATAACCGCCGCCTCCGTCTCATTGTCCAGCGCGGAAGTCGCCTCATCCAGCACCAGAATTTCCGGGTCATGATAGAGCGCCCTTGCAATGCCGATACGCTGTCTCTGTCCCCCTGATAATCTGACACCCCTGTCACCTACAATCGTATTCAATCCGTGAGGAAGGCTCTCCACAAACTCCTTCAACTGTGCCTTCTCCACCGCAACTCTCACCGCTTCCTCGTCAATCCGCTCCTCCTGCACGCCAAAGGCAATATTATTGCGAATCGTATCGTCAGAGAGATAAATAGTCTGGGGAATATATCCCACCTGTGCGTGAAAGGTTTTCGGCTGCTCATGGATGTTGATCTCATCCGCCATCACCACACCCTCCACGGGCGTCAAAAGGCCCAGTATAATGTCCACCATCGTCGTTTTCCCCGATCCGGTGGAGCCGATAAACGCCACGGTTGTGCCCTTTTGAATGGTAAAGTTTACGTCCTTTAACACCCACTCCTCCGTGTCAGGGTAATGGTACGACAATCCCTGCACGCAAATGCCCTTCTTCAGCTTCCAGTCCGCCCTGTATTCCTGACCATCACTCCCGTCTAAGTTCTCGACCGCCGTCAGATCGTGATAGACCAGCTCCACGGAAGGAAATGCGTAAAGCATATTGGACGCGTGCTCGTTGATCCGCCCCACGCTCGGCATCAGCCGCATGGCCGCCACCGCAAAAGCTGCAAGCTGGGAGATAAAGTAGACCATATCCGCCTCGCCGAAGACCAGCTTCACGATAACGGCAACCAAAAGGCCCGTCATGGAGACAGCCTCCACCGTATACTTCGGGAGAATCGAAATCGTTCTGGCAATACGCAGCCCTCTTGCATACTTTTTCCAATATTTACCGAATTCGTTCGTGAAATAAGTCTCGCGCTCTAATATCTTTATCTCCTTGATCCCGCCGAGCGACTGATTCATCCACTGGAAGATTTTCCCCTCATAACCCTGATTTTCAAATCCGAACCGGCGGCTGTACTTCCTGCTGACCAGAAGAAAGCCACCCACAAAAACAGTCAGCAGGCCCAGCACGATAATCGTTATCGTCTTACTGATGACCAGCAGATAAATCACCAGCACTGCAGCGACCATAAGCTCCGCCCCCAGCTCCAGCGCATAGAGAATCACCTGCATAAAACGCGACGTATCCTCGTAAACGCTTCTCTGCAAAACCGCAATATTATGATTCAGGTGAAAGGTGTACGGCTCTTTCATGTATGCGGCCAGAAGTCTGGTGGAGAGCTTCATCTGTGTATTATATGAAAAGCGGAAGATATAATCTTTTTCAATAATCAGATAAACATTTTTAGCAACATACACCACGATGATGCAGACCGCAAGAATGATCATAAACTTTTGGGCGCTTTGCAGTCCGAGCAGATCGTAAATCATTTTCAGGTACCATTTTGTCTGGATGGTGCCCTGATTCTGCAAAACATCAATAAAAGGCATAAAAACCATGACCGCAAAGAGCTCTAAAAAGCTTCCGATCACAATCGCTCCTGTAAGAAGCGCCAGCTTGTGCTTGTCCCTTTTATCAAAAATATATCCCAGCATGGTGAACATTCCCACCTTCGCCTGATTACTTCTTTCTTTCATAGATCAGCATACTCCTTCATCCTGGCGCCTGGCCGTTTCCGCGCACAGTTTCATCAGTCCCTGGTCTGCGCAAACAGGGCATCGCAAAGATTGCTGTGGGAATTGTGGCCGCTCACCTTCCTCGCCGGCGCCCCGGCCCAGGTGGTACCCGCCTCCGCAATATCCTTCGTCACCACAGCGTTCGCCCCCACAGCCACATCATCCGCTATGCAGACGGCGCCGATCACCTTCGCGCCGCTTCCGAAATAACAGTTATCCCCAATCACAGCCGCCTTATGGCTTCCGTTTGTCGCACCGATGGTCACGCCCTCCTGCAGGCGGCAGTTTTTTCCGGCCCGCACATTGCCATGCACCACGACCGTCCCGTAATGCGGTATGGAGAGCCCCGGCCCGAACACATTCGGCGGGATCGTAAACCCGAGCCTGACGCTCAGTCGGTGAAACCGGATTTTGTGCCATTTCCCGATCAGCCTCCCAACCGCCCCATGCCGGCAGTTCAGGTCATACTCCACCTTTCGGAGCAGAATCTCAAACTTCCAGATCTCATCCCCGAAAAGATGCGGCCGCACGTCACGCTGCCGCCCCAGGGCGAGCCGGTCCTGTTCTACATATTCTCTGTATTTGTGCCTGCTATCTATCATACTCTCACCTTAATCTGCTCCAGATATGCCGCATACCCTGCCGCCCGGTTTGCTTCCTCACTGACGAGCTCATGCTTCTCAAGCTTCATCTTCCCGGGTGAACGTCTCACATACCACTCATACTCCATATCCAGATTCCCGATATCCAGCACGCGGTATCCCCTCTCGAAAAGAGCCACCGCCAGAAATTTCGCCGCCACTCCCACTGACAATAAAAACAGCCTGTCCTTCCCGTAGGCCATGCAGGCGTCCAGAATAGCGGGAACAGCTTTGTAAGCATCGCTGGGCGGACAGATGATGCGCTCTATGCTGTGCGCCGTGTCGAGCAGATCATTGCCGACCCCGTTGTGCGTTCTCTCCCCCTCCACAACAACAATGTCTCTATTTTCCCATATTTTTCTGATTTTAGCAAACTGGGCTCCGCAGCCACTCCGGTCAGCTGCATAATAATAGCACCGCGAAACGAAAGTGCTGTAGTATACCCTGTCGGGATTGCAGTATCTCTCATAAGTTTTTCTGCAGAAAAGCAGATGATCCCTCCAAAACTGCCTGCTTTCCCTGCGGTGGTCGGAGAGCGTTTCAAAAATGCCCGGTATCGTTACAATCAGATCATCGTAGGGATAAGCCAGTATCCCGGCAAGTCCTTCCGCAATCTCCGGGCTCGCCTTCTGCAGCATCAGATCACCGCCCTTTATCATCACGATCTCCCCGTCCCCAAAACGGACCATGCTCTTCCCGGTGTTCAGAAGCACATCAATGGTCTCGTCGACGGTATGCACCTTTATTCGGTTGTGCAGGATGCCCTTTTCATACAGAAAATAGGCGATCGCCGCCAGAATATCCTTTATTTTTCGTTTCAATCCAGACGCTCCCGCAGGATCTTCTCCCGCATTCCCATCACAGTATCAAAATAGTTCTGAAAATTATACTTTTCCGTCACCGCACGGTAACCTGCCGCCCCCATAGAAAGCATCCTCTCCCGGTCCGACAGCATGGTATCCAGTTTTTCCCGCAGATCCGTCTCATCGCAGTCCCTGAACCATAACCCCGTCACGCCGTCCTCCACATAGCAGGCCGTGCCGTTGGTATCGCTGACAATGACCGGCAGGGAGTAGCTCATAGCCTCCAGCTGGGATACCGACGCCATCTCCAGCGTACTCGGAATCACATACAGATCCGCCGCCAGATATTCCCTCTCCATGTCACGCTTTGCCACATTGGTTTTCACCGTAACCATGTCCTCCATGTGGTGTTCCCGCACAAAGCTCCTGACCTGTTCGCAGTAGCCCTTCTGAAACCGGTTGGTTGCCTCACCCACCAGCGTCACATGTATCCTGTATTTATCCTTGAGCTGTTCTGCTATCCGCAGAAGTTCAAGATGGTGCTTTCTGATTTCATACTTGCCTATGCAGAGGATATGTATCCTGCCGTCTTCAAAATATATTCGCTGTCCCGGCGCTCTCTGCGGATTGACCACAAAAGGCACAAAATAATCGTTTTCTTTCACAGCCATTCCCGGCTTTTTTTCACCCATCACAGGCGTCATGCGAAGCGCGGGCGTCATGCGGTCCACAAGCCGGTGCGCGAAATCCGTTTTTGCAGGTTCTGACCAGAGCGGATTCTGGTTATAGAGAATACAGGGATATCCCTTCTTCCTGCAGATATGGTACGCCGCCATAGAATACACCGAGCGTTCCCGCAGAATGACCAGTTCCGGTTCGAAATCGCAGATCAGCTTTTTCAGCTTCCGCATAGGCGGAAATCCGTGCTGTATCTTAAACACAATAGCTGTCGGATCTTTCCTGTGAATCACCTTCACATACAGAAAATCAATTATTTTGTACAGTCGCGAATACCCCAGCACAATAGGCGTCACACAGGAATAATCCTCGATGATGGCCGCATAGTGGCTGATAAAGCGCACCTCGTGCCCATTCTCTGTCAGTCCCTTCATAATATCCATCTGGTTGGTATGGTAACGCGGAGCCACATACAGGAATCTCATGCAATCCTCCCAAATCTTACTGCTGCCTGATATACTTGTTTTCCTTCAGGCTGTACCTGCCGCCTTTCAGGAATTTATGTTTTATCACCCACCAGCCGGGCACCCAGATATACTTATGCATCGCCGGGGAGGCGGAACCGATCATCCAGCAGTTTCTGTCGCACTTCTTCGTACACTCCCGCACCTTTTCAGCCTGCTCAGAATGCCAAAGCTCGTCCCAGCTCTGCTCCCTGAGATTTCCCATAACCGCCTTTTTCTCCATCCCGTTACAGGGAATCACGTCGCAGAACGGGTCGATGAAAAAGGCGTTTTTCGACATATCGCAGGGCAGAAGACGCTTGTTGCCGTAAATATAATTGATCAGCCCGTGGTTAAAGTAGGCACGGAACCACTTCTTGGGCGACCGGCTCTTTAACAGCTCGTTGATCAGCTTCTCAAAATTCTGTGCCACCTTGTATTTATCGTCGATCTTATTGTCCGTCTTGCGGAAATAAAAGGAATTGTGCAGGGTCGCCGTGGCAAACTCCATCCCCATATCGTTGGCGATATTGTAGAGCGGCACCAGATCCTCGCAGTTCATATCCTGCACCGTCATGCCGAACCCCACGTCGGGATGCCCCATCTCCACCAGCGTCTTAAGCGTCTGGTACCCTCTGTTAAAGCCATCGGGAATCCCGCGGATCTTATCGTTCGTCTCCTGCAGGCCCTCGATGCTGATGCGGATTCCCACCTTCGGGAACTCCCGGCACAGCGCAATGATGCGGTCCGTAAAGTAACCGTTGGTAGATATGACAATCCTGTCGGATTTCCTGTAAAGCTCCCGCACAATGTCCGGGATATCCTGCCTGACAAAGGGTTCGCCGCCCGTGATGTTCGTAAAAGCCATCTCCGGCAGCTTTTTGATATCCTCCAGCGTGATCTCCTCCTCCGGCTTCGTCGGATCCCGGAAGCAGTCGCACATGTTGCATCTCGCATTGCATCTGTATGTGACAATTACCGTGCCATATAATGTTCGTCTTGCCATCACGTCTACTCCTTGTATACACTTCTTACTATTTTATCACAATATTCCCCAATTGTATCGAATTTTATATCTTTACAGTTTTCCCGGTACCTGCGGCACAGCTCCGGCTGCTCCCACAGCTCTCTGATATGCGCAGTCAGCTCCTCCGCGTCCCCGCCCCGGAACAGTTCCCCCGTCCGTCCGGCCTGCACCAGTTCCGGCGCACCGCCAAGGTCCGATACAAGCACCGGCGTGCCGTACATCAGCGACTCCATCACGGAAAACGGGCCGTTCTCGTACCACTCGGAGGGGTAGACGGAAAACCGCGCCCCGGCAATCAGCCTGTGCAGCGTCTCCCCTGTCACAAAACCTTTATTCTCCACATTTTTCACCTTTGCCACCTGTTCCTCCAGCGGGCCCGACCCGGCAAACACGAAAGGAATGTCCGACAGGGCTTTGCAGGCCGCAAGCAGCGTGCCGATCCCTTTCTCCTCAGAAAAGCGGCCGAAGTAAAGCACATAGTCCGCGTCTGCGTCTCCGCGCCCTGCATCCTCCGCCGGTTTCTGCACAAAATTTCGCATCATCACCGTCTTTTCCGCCAAAAGAGGATTGGTGTCAAGCTGTCTTTTCATAAATTCGCTTGGGCATATAATTATGTCAACCATTCCGTAAGTCCTGCGCCGCATATAAAGCTTTGCCTCAACCGTCCCAAGCAGGCTTTTCACCCGTGAATTGTGGATGCACCGATTTTTGCTGCACGCGCCAAAATGCCCGTCCCTGCAGGCGAAGCAGATTTTTCCCGTGGCTGGTATCCGCATCATATGGTTGGGGCATACCCACTGATAATCGTGGGCCGTGTACACAAGCTTCACCCGCCGCCCCGTTTTTTTCTCGTAAGAACGCACCGCGTAAATCACCGAGGGCGTAAGCTGGAAATTGATATTGTTGAGATGCACCACATCGGGGTTCATATCCCGCAGCACCTCTCCCATCTTCCGTTTTGCCTCAAAGGAATAAATAATCTTAAAGGGGTAGAGCAGTTTTCGCAGCTTTCCCGTGTGAAAATCCATGTCGGAGGTGTAGAGCCCTGCGCGGTTGCCTACCACGCGCCCCTCATGCTCCATACCGAAATACTGTACCTCATGCCCTCTTCTCTGTAATTCTTCCCCCAACTTAAAAATATAAGTCTCCGACCCGCCATTCGGATATAAAAACTTATTCACCATCAGAATCTTCATCTGTTTTCCTACTCCCACTTCGCGTTGTACAGCTCCATATCCTCATAAACAGGAATATAACTGCTGTATGGCTCGCCGCTTCGCCTGTACACCCATCCCTGATACACGCCGCTGTCATAGTCCGGCGTATAGGAAAGCGCTTCTCCGTCGGGGACTTCCACCTGCTCCACTACGCCCTCATAGACGGAGAACGTAACCTGATGCGTTTCCCCGCCCGCAGGTGCGGCAAAGGCATCATGTGGCACATTCCATCTTGCGCAGAGACAGTTTAAACGGTTTGCAATAAAGAATTTCGTATAATTGACACATGCGTCATAATCTGCATACCGCGGCAGATCGCTCCCGGAAACCCGGACGCTCTCCCACCTGGCATCATCCATCGCGACAGATGCCCTGATCTGATCCGCGTATCCGTCAATGCCAGTGTTTAGCAGTGTCTCAAAAAAGGGCAGCGCTCCCGTATACTCCCCCACAATACACTGGTACAGTTCGGGCGTTTCGTATAGCTTCTGGTACCAGTTGATGGCGATTGCCAGGCGCTCGTTGTTGTTCACAATGGTTTCCCCATAATTCACGTAGAAAGCGTCGCCGCCGTCCTCACCAAACGCCCTGTCATAATCCCAGGGGGGACCGGAATAGAGCTTCTCATCGCCTCTGTCCTTATAAAAATACATACTGGTGGAACCCGTATCCACCTCCAGCGCGACCTCGTCCACCAGAAACCGCCCGGCAAAGCTTGCGAGATCCAGTTTCTCCCACACAGCCGGATCCGTATTCTGCACCAGAGCGTCGATTTCTTCCACGTAATCCTGTATATAAGCCACCTGTTCCTTTGACGCGTGCCTGGGCGCACTGATGGTAAAAAGATCGCCCCTGGACGTGCGAAAACCGCTCTCCTCCGCCTCCCAGTGCTTCGGATGATCCTTCTCAATCAGATAACCGCCGTCCGTCCGGGACCCATTCTCCAGAAGAAAGCCTTTGCTGTCTTCCTCCTCATATCTGCGTGCTGTCTGCGCCTCAATGGAAGCGTTTTTCTGTTTGTTGCTCTTTTCCGTATCGTCTATATCAACACGTCCCGATCCCACTGTGACAGATTCCGCCAGAAGATAAATGCCGCGGTACTCCCCGTTCAGATACAGATCCACCCACGTTCCCTGCGGGCTGTAAGAAAGTCCCAGCTCCTGTGCCAGATCCATTGCAATTTTATCACCCATCCTGCTGCTCTCATTCCACAGCGCTAAAAGCCGCCACCGGTCGCTCTTCCCCAGGCCGCAGAGAGGCTGGTCCTCCTTCAGTTTGAGGGCGTAAGGCTTTTTCTCAAATTCCCATGTGGAATTCCCCCTGCCGGATATCCGCGGCAGCCAGTCCTGATATTCCGTGACGCCATCCGACCGCAGCACACAGATCTGCCCCGGCTCCTCGTTCTCCTTATCCTCATGCAGGTACGAAAGGCTCCCGCTCCCGGTGTCAATAAACATGGCGGGAATGTTCTCCGATTTCATAAAACCGATCTCATAATTCTGCATCTCATAAGAGGCATCCGTAACCTGAACCGCCAGCGTGCGGCCATCCTCCCATGTAAAAGTATCTCCCTCCCCGCAGGGCCTTCCGTCTATCCTCACGCCATTTCCCTGCGTATCTCCCACACGGATTTTGTGATGGCTGACGCAGGAGGGCAGGAAAAAATACCCCGCCGTTCCCTCCTCGTCCTGCCACAGGTGCACCCTGTTTTCACTTTGCGCCGTGCGGACACTGATGTACGGCTGTCCGTCCTCCACGCCCAGCAGAACGTTATCTCTTCTCATGCAGCACAGGCATCCTGCTGCCACCGCTATGCCCAGCATAATGCCCATACAGGTTCTCTTGCGCATCAACCGTTCTCCTTTTTCCCCGCCGCTTTCTCATACACGGCCAACGTCCGTCTCGTCACATCGTCCCAGTCGTACTTTCCGCAGATATAGTCCACGCTATCCGCCCCCATGCTGCGCACTTCCTCGGGATGCGCAAGCATCCAGACAAGCTGCCTTCTCAGATCTTTCACATCACCCTTTTTGAAAGTAAGGGCCTTGTCTTCCACCACTTCCGTGTTCTCGCGGATATCACTGACCAGACAACAGTCCCCGTAACTCATAGCCTCGAGAAGCGTAAGCGCCATCCCCTCCACATCACTCGGCAGTACAAAAGCGTAGGCGTTGGCATACAGTTCCTCAAGCACCTGCCCCTGCACAAAGTCAGTCATGATAATTCTCTCATCCTTCTCCGCCATCCTGTGAATCTGCTCCATATAGCCAAAAGCCTGTGAGCTTCCCCCGGCAATCACCAGCTTTTTATCCGTTTTAAGCCCGGAAAACGCATCAATCAGATAGTGCAGCCCCTTCTCCGGCACAATCCGCGCAAGAAACAGGAAATAGCCGTCCTTTTCAAGGCCATATTTTTTTTCAATCAACGCGGCTCCCTGCGGCTCCGGCCTGTTGATCCCATTCGGAATGTAAGTCGTCTCCCTGTGGTAAGTATCGGCAAAATACTGCTTTACATTGTCCGACAGTACAATGATGTCATCGGCATACTTCGCCGCCATCCGTTCGCCGAATTTAATCACAAAGGACGCGAAATTTCCCCATTTCGCCCTCTGCCAGTCAAGACCGTGTATGGTCACCACGATCTTCCTTTTCAGGAAATGGGGCAGCCAGAGCATGGCGCAGGGGCCCTCCGCATGATAATGGATCACGTCGTAGTGGTGAAAGAGCGCCATAATCGTTGCAAAGAACGTATATACAATCGCGTTCAGGCTGCTCCTCCGAAAGGTCGGCACGATATAGACGCGGACACCCCTGTAGAACTTCCGCCCCTTCCAGCCGTACTCCTGATCGTACTTTTTCCCGGAGACGTGGTGTCCAAAACGGTTGTATGCATCCACCCGGTGCCCAAGCGCCGCCATGCGCACGGAAAGCTCATTCACCACAACCTCCACGCCGCCCTCTCTGGAGGGAATCCGTTTGTGGCCGATCATGGCGATATGCATTCCCCTGCCTGTCCGCCGTCTTAACGTTTTTCCCTCTTTATATGCATGGTATACAAATGAAAAGTTCGTACTTAAGTATCTGGGCAGCATACGCTTGGGATCCCGCAGAATCCGAAATACCCATTCCAGACAGAGCCTCTGCATCCACATGGGAGCCCGTTTGGTCGTGCCTGCCGTAAAGTCAAAAGCCGCGCCCACGCCCAGCATCAGCGCCTGTATCCTGTGCCGGTGCTCGTACATCCACCACTCCTGCTTCGGCGCACCAAGCGCCACCCACACAAAGTCGGCACCGCTGTCATTAATCCGTCTGACACACTCCTCATCCTCCTCCTTTGTCAGTTCCCGGAAGGGCGGGGAGTACATGCCGGCAATCTGCAGCCTCGGGTACCGCCTTAGCAGTGCCGCCCGCAGCGCCTCCAGCGTAGCCTCCGTACTGCCGTAAAAATAATGCCGGTATCCCGTCCTCTGCGACAGATCAAGAATAGCCGGCATCAGATCCGGGCCCGGCACCCTCCTGGCCTCCGGGAACCCTCTTTTCCTGCTGACAATGGACAATGGCTGTCCGTCGGGAAGCGCCATCGCCCCGCTGTTCTGCACAAGACGGTACCCCTTGTCCCGGTAAGCCATCACCGTGGTATGCACGTTGGAGACACAGATGTAATCGCCTTTTAATTCTTCCAGATTTTCTGTGATATAGGCGATAGTGTCATTCATATTCGTGACATTGATATTGGTTCCCAAAATTTTACAGTAAGTTAATTGGCCTTTCATTTACACTCCCTCATCCTTTATCGTACCCGGAAATTTCTGTGACCGTCACAGCCAGTTTCCCGCGCCATCTCCCGACATCCCACAGAATCGCGGCTGCAGCCCCGAGCATCCCGCCGATCAGCAGACTTCCTACATAATAGCGCGCAGTCTCCAGCTTCACGGCCTTCCCCGAGACAATCTGCATGGGTGTCTGCGCATCCAGATAGTTCATAACCCGATATCCCTCATAGGCCGGATCGTCTTTGCTCTCCAGATAGACGCTTGTCTCCTCCTGCGCGTCCGTATAGAAACGCTGCACCACATAGCCCTCAGGTTCCCTGTACAGCAGGGCACAGAGAAGGAGACCCAAAACCGCCCCACCCGCCACACAGATATACATTCTTCTTTTATGTGCCCTGCAGACTGTACGCACGGCAGCCATAAATGCGTCGGGAAGCTTCGCCAGAGGAATGGAGACCCTGCGCCAACGCTCCGGGATCATGGATGACAGACCGTATTCCGTCTTCCCTTCCTTCTGCAGGAATAAAAATTCTCCCAGGAAAAGCAGGGTGACATTCTTGAAAGAGCTGTTAAACAAAAGCTGCTCCGTCCACCCTGCCGCCAGGAAGCAGGCCACGATCACCAGTTGTCTCGTCCGCTGTTTGTGCGTATCATAAAAAAGCAGCAAAAAATATCCGATCATGATCACCACCGTAAAGACCAGACCGTAGTTGATATAGCACCAGAGATAAGAACAGTCCATGTTCATGGAGGAATTGACGATCCGGGACACATCCGTACCAAACAGACTCGTGTACCCCGATTTCAAAAACTGCTCCGCCAGCCAGATTCTCGTGTTCAGCAGGTTATTTAACCAATGCGTCCAGATACCGATCCAGGGATTGCCGCAAAAACTGATCAGCGAAAAGTAATCATACAGGAAAAATGGCAGGACAAAGGACAGCAGCAGACAAATCGGCAGCACCAGATTGACCAGCAGTTTCTCCACAAAACAGAATCTGGGACGGAATTTCACATAGAGACAGCCCGTCAACAGAACCGCCACAATGCCAAACCCCGTATAACTGACCGAGTAGAAAAAGACCAGAAGATTTCCTGCCATGAGAAGCACATACTGCTTGAAACCGTATTTTTCCTCCATTTCACATATAATCAGTGCACAGAGCATCAGATACGTGATATGCAGAATGTTCGGATGGGTAAATCCCAGGCTCCAGCGGAAAACATGCCCCATTTTCAGCTTCGCGTGCACCCGGTAAACCGTGTGCTCCAGACGGAAAAAGGAAAAGACGGAGAGTAGAACTGCGCAGACCGTCCACAGCCAGACCGCCAGGTGAAACACCTTTTTCAGCGACATTCCCTTCATGCCGAGCACCGTGAAAGCCACAAAAAAAATGGCAATCTGCCGCGACTCATAGTATACCACCGCCACAAGGGCCAAAAGCAGAATCTGCATGACAGCCTGCCTTTTCGTATAGGGCGTCAGAAGAATTTTCAAAAGGCCCAGGGCAAGCGCAGGCAGGACAAGCAGATAAAACATCTTCTGCCCCTCGTAAAATCCCAGTCCTTTCGCCACGGACAGCAGGATAAAAAAGCCGTAATAGCACGCCTCCTGTATAGTAACCGTTGTTTCATACTGTCTGATACGTTCCATTGTCACATTCCTCAAATCATGCCGTCCGGGCACCTTTTACCTG
This sequence comes from Lachnospiraceae bacterium UBA7143, assembly GCA_002491905.1. Taxonomy (GTDB): domain Bacteria; phylum Bacillota; class Clostridia; order Lachnospirales; family Lachnospiraceae; genus UBA3282. Next base: position 251,844 of record DKWV01000001.1, read on the forward strand.
CTCCAGCGCCCGTCTCCGCCACCCTCCGTTCAGTCCGCCTCCAGCACTTCCAGCGCCGGGCCAAGTGACCACGGATATGCGCCGTAACGCTGCGGATATCTGGAAAAGCCTTCGCATTCCCCGGAGCAGTTATATACGCCGCCGTCCCTGACAGACCGCTCCAGCATATTTCTCCCCGCTTTCAGGGCATTTTCATATTTATCACCCATAAGGACACCAAGCTCTGTTCCCCGCTTCACGGACGCACAGATCATCCCTGCAGCGGAAGTGTCCGCAGGCCCATCCGCCGCCTCAAGCTGCCAGGGAAATGAACCGTCCTGCCTCTGGTAGACAAGCGCCGCATCCACAAGTGCAATGTAGGGCGTTTCCAGACGCTCCCGGCCATATTCCGACGTCATACATCCCGCCATGCCCCGCAGCAGCCAGCCCACGGCCCTGCCCCAGCCGATAATCCCGTACTTGCAGCCGCCCGTCATGTCATACCCGTGATAGGGCAGCCCCGTGACACCATCCATGCCGTAGGATAAAAAATTAGCGATCTGCCGAAGCGCCAGCTCCCTGTACTCCTGTTTCCCAAAAATCTCCCCGTACCTATAGAGAAACGGGCAGGCAAGCCCCACACCGTCCACGAAAACCGTCATTTCTCCGCCCGCAGGCCGGTAGAGAAAGCTCCCGGCAGCGTCCGCTGGGTGCGCCGCCGCATAAGAGGACAGCCTGTCCGCCGCACTTTTAAGCCGTTCTTCGGACAGATCCCCACCGAAATCCGCCGTGCCTTCCCGCATCGCCAGATACATGCTTAAAAGCGTCTCCCCGGCAAGCAGATCATCCAGCACCGCGAGGGGCATATCCCTTTTCATCCATCTCCCGTAATATGCCGCCAGAGAGCGGTCGATTCGCTCTGCCCACGCACTGGCGTCCGGGCCCGCGAACTCCTCCCGGCAGTGCCACAGTCCCGCTGCCAAAAGACCGGTGGGCCAGAAAATGGGGTCTTCCCCCGGCGTCTTCCGATGAAGAAGCAGGCGCTTAACCAGCTCCTTCCCCTTTTCCCGCCGGTCACGGACACCATACTCCATAAGCTCCTTACAAGCATTCTCTATCAGAGGAATCTTATTCATGCGAACCTCCTTGATCCCGTTTCTCCCAAGTGAGACATAGTACTTCCAAGTCAGCGCTGCTGACTTTGTTCCTGCCCTATGACGGAACGTCTTTAGAAGTACTTTTCACTTTGGCCACTGCCCCCCACAGATAGGAAAACTCCTCCGTCCTGTGGAATACCGCCAGAAATACCAGATTGTAGAGTAACGTAATCAGAATCACCATCAGCGCGAACGTAAGGATCGTAACCTCCCCCATAACCGCATGACGGATCGGCGTAATGACCGCTCCCACAGCCAGAATCACTCCGATATATTTCAGGGAATCCCCGAAATAGGCCCCCGCGCTTTTTCCAAAACAGACCTTGTAAATAATCCCGGGACGGATCAGGTTGGCCAGAATACCCGACACCAGCGTTCCCACATAGACGCCCGTCACGCCGATCTTTATCACCAGCGCTATCGAAACCACCAGATTGACGGCTCCCTGTATTAACGGCAGAAACCTGTCCTGCTCGAAAAGTCCCGATGCAATCTTGAAATTGAGGAGCACCGTGCGGCCGCCCTTCAGATAAAAATCCATCACCAGAAGAGTCACCGTCACCTGCGGCAGCGTCCAGCCGGTGTCACGCAGCCAGACTTCGCCGATAAAGGGGGTGAGCAGATGATAAAAACCGACCGCGCCGAATCCAAAGAGCCAGCAGGCGAAAAACCGGTACACCTTAAAGAGAAGATACTGCCTCTCTTTAGACTCCGTTGCCACCACATTGCCGAAACCCGAAATCACGGAATCAAAAATGATATTCACGAAATTTCCCACATAGGTGATGATGTAGACATAATTGTCCACGACTGCCGCCGTATCCACGCTGACAAAGGACGATATGATAATCTTGTCCGTCTGCAGCCTGGCCACATCGCCGACCTTGTGGCAGATCAGCGCCTTCGTCTTGGTTGCCACCACCTGCGTTTCCTGTGCCGTAAGTTTCTCCACATCTTTGTCACGCAGATATGGATAAAGCCTGTTCAGATAGGCCGTCACAAAAATTTTCTGCAAAAGTTCCACGATGGACTGTGCCAGCAGATAAAACAAAAAATTCCTGAAAAGCAGCAGAACCGTGATCTGCACCGCGGCCGTCGCCATCTTCGTCAGGGTAGTGATGTTGGTCTGGATATAATTTTTCTGTTCCGCGTTCACCAGACTGTATTTATAGGTTACAAAATAGCTGATCACCGTGTTAAACAGGAACAGGTAATAATACAGCGTCAGCTCCCCCACAGTCAGGTTTCCCGGATTTTTCAAAATATACTTTAAAAACGGGGAAATCGCAATTCCCAGAACCGCAATCACACCCGCGATCGTCAGATACGCCTTCTTGTAGAAGCGCATGTAGGACTTGATCTTCTCGATATTGCGCTCCGCCACCGGCTTATAGAGGCTGTAGTTTAAGGCCGTGCCAATCCCAAGCTCAGTCAGCGACAGGACACTTAAGACATCCGTGTAAACCCCGTTCACTCCTGAGAGCGTCCTTCCCAGCACATAGATAAAAACCGTCCTCTGGATAAAATTGACCAGCAGGATGGCCAGATTGCTGATATATCCGAATATGATATTTTTTCCGGCTTTCTGTATTCTGCCCATATTCCTTTACCCTCAGGCCATCTGCCGCTCTCCCGGTACAATCTGCGGCTTTAGTGCCGCTCACTGCACCTTCTGGCTTTCATGCAGGCTCTGCCACAGTTTACGGAGTTCTTCCCCCGCCCCGGCCGCCCTTTTACAGTAATCTGGCATAACAGCCTGCAGTCTTCCCCGGATTTCATCCTCTCTCCCCATCATCCACTCGTAAGCCTCTATCAGCTCCTCCGAATGGGAGAGCGTCTGCACGGGCAGCACATAGTGCTCCGAATCGCCGAAAAGATCCTTCGCAATGCCCCTGGCTTTCACGGAATAGCCCACCACCAGCGTGGGAACCATAGAAGAATAGGCTGCGATGGTGGCGTGCGTTCTCGCCCCGATAAAAGCCCGGCATTTGGAAATGACATATTTAATTTTCTGGCAGGACATATCCTCAAACTTCACAACCCGCTCATTTCCCTGATAAACGCCGTAAAGTTCATGTATAGTCAACCTATCGTCATTGTTCTTCCACATCACATGGGGAATCAGCGCGATATGGCAGTCGGTAGTCTCGAGGATATGGTCAATCAACTTTCGATAATTTTCTATTGTAATTCCGTTTTTCTCTTCGTATTTCAGAATCATCGGGCTGATATTGATACCGATGGTATTTCCTTCGCTGAACCCGTAGGGAAGTTTCGTCTTCTCAGGCTTCAGGGCAAAGGCCGGATCGGGGAACTGTTTCACGTTCTCAGTCACCCCGGCCGCCGCAAGCGCCTGCGTGGTGATAGACTCTCTCGGCGTGATCAGCGCATACCGCTTCATGTCTTCCACCACTTCCGGATCCTGCAAAAGCTCCGGTTCGAGTGAACAGCCCCAGAGAACAGTCCTGGCCCCCGCCCTGTTAAATGCGCTGTTGGCCGTAACCGCCTCCTTCTTTGACAGCTCGTAGCAGTACATATCCCCGCCGATGGAAAGATACAAAGGCGCAAGATTTTTGCCCATCACGTCGCGGAACCGATATCTCATAAAAGATTCGGGATCATGGAACACTTTCCGCCAGACATAATACCATACATGGGCAAAAAAATGCTCCGCGATCTTGCGCTCCTCAAGGATGTCACAGAAGGGTCCCACCGAATAGTGTCTGTCCTCCTGCTCGCTGTTGGTCACAAGAAGCTTGGGGATCTCCTCTATCATATGGCAGGTGCTGTTGACAATCGCCTCACAGCCGTGATTGCCGCTGCCGCCATGCAGATACATCACAATTCTATCGTTGCCGTATTCCATGCTGATACCTTTCAAAGTTTTCTTTAGGAAGAGTATACCATCATTTGCCTTTCATATCAAATGACCGTCCCCGCCGGGGTGACAAGGGTCCAGCCTGCCCACAGTTTTTTCATCTGCTCCGGCACACAGGTCTGGGTATTCTTGTGAATGGAGGGGCGGAGCATGATCTTACCGGGATCTCCATTCAGACGGGCGCCCCAGAAACTGAAAGTGCTGTTGGCGCAGATATTATGTCGGCAGCAGCTCATCAGCTGCATATCATAAAAGCTGTCCTCTCCCCTGTTCCAGTCCACGATATGAAATTCTCCGCCCTTAAAATGCGCCCGCGCATAGGCCGCATCGTCGGAAAAGACGTAAAATACCGCTCCGGGACATCTCTCTTTTATATAATTGACACACATGTCATAATACGCTTCGGTACAGATCCCGCCAAACATCACCGCATTTTCGGCATCCAGATAGTCGCCCCTGCGGACATGGATGCTGACGGAAGGCTGCAATGCCATCTCTTCCATGATCTCCCTGTTTCTGGCGTCGCCGCTCTCCGGGAAACGAATTTCCTCCCGAAGCACGTCCAGAATATCCGCATAGTACGCCTCACATGCCCAATAGCCGACCAGATAGCGGTTTCTCCACGAAAAAATCTGCGGGTGGTACATCTCCGATTCCTCAAACAGGGGAACCTTTTCCGGCGCAAGCCGCTTCTTAAGCCTTTCCGCAAAGCCTGCCTTCTCCTCATAGGCTCTCCCGAGAAGCGCCCGCACCTCCTCCCCGGAAGCCGTCTCCAGAGGCAGCCCGGCGAAGTCAGAGAGGGCAAATTTTCTGGGTGCAGCCGCCTCCGCCTGGCTTTCTTTTGAAAACCAGGAGAGATCCAGCTTTGCCTCCGCTCCCAGACTCTGGAATTTTCTATATAGCGCGTACTGCTGCAATTGATTGCCCAGCCCGCCCATAACCCTGACTATAATCATTTCTGTCTCCGTTCCGTTTCCCGCCGTTTCCTACTTAAGGCGGATCGTTGTGTGCCGCCTTTTCCCACAGGATCACTTTCGGTCATAGACGCGCAGGATCAGCCTCAACACACGCAGCAGCACGCCGCCGGGATACATCATGCCCATATACAAAAGCTGATTGGATCGCTCCGTCACCGAAATCGGCGTATTCTGCAGCATGGTTTTAATTTTCTCTTTCCCGAATATGGCCTGAATCCGCTTTCGGTAATCCTTTCCGGGGCCGCGAAGCTCGTTCTTCATCACATAGAGGAGCATATAACAGTATTCCCGGTCCACTGCCGCCGCGGCGTCCGGCGCCTTTTTTTCCTCCGCCGTCCGCTTCACCACCGCCATCAGCCGCTCCACGCCCGAAAAAAGCTCTTCGTCGTAGCCATGTACCAGAGATCCCTCCACATAGCGGTAATGGTAGTAAAAGGCGTCCTTCATAATCACCACACGGCTGCTTTCAAGCATGACAGGGTACATCAGATTTGTATCATCCCCGAAACGGAGGCTATAATCATAATAAATTTCGTTTCCCTCAAAGAGCGACTTTTCGCAAAGTTTCATACAGCGTGAAAGAGGGATCACCTTTTTCTCCTCCCCGATCAGCTTCGCCTTGATCCGTTCACGCAGCCTGTCCCCCTCGTAGATACCCGGTTCAACACCGTTTCGGACCTGCTCCTTCCCCTTCTGCTTCTCCACCACATGATCGCAGCAGACGATCTCCCCCGGCACATCCGCCAGACGGTCCGCCATCTGCGCAAGCGTCTCCGGTTCCAGATAATCGTCGCTGTCCACAAACATATAATACCCGCCGGACGCCGCCTCCATGCCCGCCACACAGGCCGCCGTGGGGCCGCCGTTCTTCTGATGGATGACCAGCACCCGTTCCTGCGCCTGTCCGTACTCGTCACAGATTTTACCGCTTGTGTCCGTAGATTCATCGTCCACCAGAATGACCTCAATCCGCCTGTAGGTCTGTGCCAGAATGCTGTCCACACATTCCCGCAGATACGCCTCTTTATTGTATACAGGCACGATTATACTGATTAACGGATTTGTCCTTTTCATCTGTTCTCCTGCTTTCTGCTGTAATGGTACAGCCACACATAAAACCGTGGCAAAACGGCAAACAATCTCACCTTGATTCCGTAACCCGCCGGCAGATAAGGATAGGCTTCCTCCCTATTAACAATTCCCTTCAGCTTTCGGCAGCATACCTGCAGATACTCTTTTGCCTGCCCGCGCTCTTTCCCGGAAAGCATGGCGATTTTTCCCGCCGTCAGCATAACCGCCACCATGATCTGTGCGTCTGCCTGCGCCGCTAAGGACGACTCCCTTTTTACAATCAACCCGCGGGCCATCTCCCAGCAGTAAATCTGATCCATATAATCCGCCGTAAAAGGCCTCTTCATCGCGCCGTCGGGATTTCGGTAATACCCGTAACCGGGATAAGCCGTCTCCACAGCCCGCCTCATATGCGGCAGAAGCTCCACAAGAAACAGCATATCCTCACCGATGGTAAGCCCCTCCCGAAACCGTACCTGCCCGATCAGATCCCGTCTGTAGAGCTTACTCCAGCAGCGGGTGTTCCCCCGCAGAATATTTTCCCTTAAATAAGAATCGCTGTCATATATCTTCCCGGCATGAGAACCTGCCAGTTCCTCCGGCATTTCCCCTTCCGTCCTAAGTCGTTCCCACTCCTCAGGCATTCCCCAGGCGGCAAAACTGCAGCCCGCCATATCGCTGTCCGTCCGACACAGCAGCCTGTGCAGGCTCTTAAGTACCCCGGGCCGCAGTCTGTCGTCGGCGTCCACAAACATGATATAAGCGCCACGGGCCTGCTCCAGCCCCCGGTTCCGCGCAACCGAAACGCCCAGGTCCGGCAGTGTAATCACCCGCACGCAGGAATGTTCCCCGCACAATCGTTCACAAACCGCCGCTGTCCCGTCTGTGGAGCCGTCGTTTATGACAATCACTTCCAGCGCCCCACAGTCCTGCGCAAGAACACTGTCAATACAGTCCTCCAGATAAGACTCCCCGTTGTGAACCGGGACAATCACGCTGATTTTTTCCTCCATAGTCAACTCTCCTGCCGCTCGCCTTCTTTGCTACAGTAAACACAATCCCTTTTCACACAGGATTCCCTTTTCTGGTAAAAGAGACTGCCAGCGGGCACTTCTCCCTTCACTACACTTCCCGCCGCAATCACACAGTCGTCCCCGATCCGTGCGCCCTTAAGAATGGTACAGTTTGCCCCGACCCAGACCCGGTTCCCAATTGTAATTTCACCAATCAGAAACTCCCCGCCCTGATTTTTAAAATTATGGTCATGGTCAACAATGACAACATTATTGCCCAGTCTACAGTAATCGCCTATTTTGATATGCCCCATACACGTAATACTGCCGCCTATCGCATAAATGACATGATTTCCTATCTCCAACCGGCCATCACCTGCACAGATAAAATGCATCCTGCCCCGGTTCTCGTTTCTCTCCCCAAAACTCATATGTCCATTCTTAGACAGTTCAAGATAGACCTGGTCAAATCCCTGTATCCACGGCATCCTAAGCCGGGATCCGTAACGGCACTTCCAATAGGCTATTTTAAACAGACTTTTTGCGGCCTTTATCATTACATTCATTTTGTCAAACATGCCTTTCTGTAAGTCTCTTCCAATTTCTGCAAATGAATTTTTAGACTGTATTTTTGCTCTACTGTTTCCCTCGCCGCTTCTCCCATATTGCGGCATAACTTATCATCCTGTATCAGCTTAATGACATCTTCTGCCATAGCGGTCAGATCACCGGGGACTTCCAGAAATCCGCTCCTTCCGTGAGCGATTAACTGTGGGATTCCGCCTACGGTTGTCGTAACAACGCCTAAGCCATAACCCATAGCCTCCAAAACTGCCATCGGCATACCCTCGTTATAACTCGGAAACAGAAAGACCGCACTTTGCCGTAAAATCTTGTCTTTCTCCGGCCCCCGCACCCACCCTGTAAATTCTACGTCGGATAGAAGATTTTTTTGGTCAAACGCCTCTCTGATCTGCTTCATCTGCCCGTCTCCTGCCATCACAAGCCGAGCATTCGGACATTTCCGCTTCACGCTTTCAAAAATGACAGGAATATCATAGCACCCTTTTCTTTCTTCCAGGGCGCCAAGAAACAGAATCTGATTCTGCCGCCGTTCCGCATTAGATAGTTTCTCCGGCAAAACGCAATAATTCTCTATCACATCGATTCTGTCAGCCGAAACAATCTGTGCTATTTTTTCTTTCCATTCCCTTGACAGCACGATAAACCGTGTACATTTCCGATAAACTCTGCGCACCCTTCTCTTTTTGGATGCAGGCGCTTTCTCATAGAAACTGTCAAACTCCGCCCCGTGAATATGGTTTACCACCGGAATGCCCCGGGCTGCGCTCCACAGGATAAACGGCATTTTCCGATAAAAGCTCGGCCCGAACGAGGAGTGGATATGCACCAGATCCGGGCGGTCCTTTTTAAGAAGCCTGCGGAAAGCCCAATACCCTTTCAGTGCCTTTTTCAGCTTGTCCCACTTGCTGCCGTCCTGATAGGATTCGATGTAGGTGATGCGGCAACGCCTCTCCAGCACACTTCCCCGATAACCGTTCACCACAGAGGCGATTCCGCCCTTCACCGCCCCGTTCGGCACAATCATACATACATGCACTATTTTGACCCTCTCCCCGTCAGCACCACCCAGACTGTCTGAAAAAGAATTTTAATATCCAGTCCCAGCGTCCAGTTGTCGATATATTCCAGATCCAGCTTCACCACCTCGTCAAAATCCACGATCTCGCTTCGTCCGCTGATCTGCCAGAGCCCCGTGAGCCCCGGCGTCATGCTGATCCGGCGCCTGTAGTGGGAATTGTACTGCTCAAACTCACCCTCCGTCGGCGGCCTGGTTCCCACCAGACTCATGTCCCCCTTTACGATATTAAAAAACTGCGGCAGCTCGTCGATGCTTGTCTTCCTGATAAATTTCCCGACCTTCGTAATGCGGGGGTCATTCTCCATCTTAAACATAAGCCCCTGCATTTCATTCTGTGCTTCCAGCTCTTTCTTTCTCGCCTCCGCGTCCGTATACATGGAGCGAAATTTATAAATCTTAAAGCGCCGCCCGTTCTTACCGATTCTGGTCTGTGCAAAAAACACAGGTCCCGGCGAGTCCAGCTTAATGGCAGCTGCCACAAAAGGAGTGATAACAATCGTTATTAAACATCCGACCAGGCCGCCCACAATGTCGATCAGCCTCTTCACCACCATACGCCTGTAATCAAAATGATTGATGGAATAAGTCACCACCGTAAAGCCTGCGAAGCTTCCCACCCGCACTTCCTTGCTGGGCCTTTCGATGATATCAATATTGTAGTGACATGCCACGCCCATAGATTCCAGATCATAGATGATATGCTTTACATAGGCCATATCCTCGTCCGGCAGGCTGATAAACACCTCGTCAAGCGGCATCTGCCTTGCCAGGGAGAGCACATTTTCCCGGTCCGCATTCACCTCGACGCCCTCCACCACCTCGCCTTTTCTGTCTTTGTCCACGCAGGCTAACGCCACGATCTCATAGTTGATATCCATAGCCCCTTTCAGCTTGGCCAGGGTTTTTTCCATCACTGCGTCCTTTGTGATAATCATGATTTTGATAATATTGGATTTGGCCGTAAACCAGACACGCAGCGCTTTCTTCATGGCGAGTCTCACAAGCCATACGATCAGAATATTCAGGATGACAAAATACCCCATCACCAGACGGGAGACGTCCGCGCCTCTTTGCAGCATGAAAAGAAAGGCCATTACGGACAGTTCCATAAAGACGTTAAATTTGGTAACCGCTATAAATTCAACAAGAATACCTCTCTTAATAAACTCCCGGTTCCAGTCAAACAGAAAACTGTAAATCGTGCAGAACAGCAAAAAACCGATACATACCACAAAGTGAAGCTCCGGCTCCATAACCCTGGAAAACTTCCGGTACCGTATCAGTATGGCAATGATATAGGCAAAAGCTATGCTGCACAGGTCCGTGAGCAGCAGCAGATAGCTCTCGATCAGTTTCATTCTACGATTCATAGGAATACCTCAGTTTTTGATTTCGGTATCTATTTTACCACAAATTTCCTGTCCCCGCCACCGCCGGCTCCGAAATCAGCTTTCGTTAGTCCCGGAACGCGCTGCCGCTTCGCACCCCATCATCATGAGCAGATAATTCCTGCCGATATAGACGGAAATCAGGTGCGCCTCCACCACCGTGTACACCGCAAACATCACGAAGAGCACGAGGCCGCAGGCATCTCTCCTGCGCCAGAGCCGCCACAAAAGGATCAGGTTTGCCGCCACATACAGGACACCTGGAATCACGCCATAGCGGTAAAACACCTTAACCCAGCCCATGTCAAAGTAATAGTTCATATTGTTTTCACAGGAAAAAGCCGACCATGTCTGAATCATGCCGTCATTTTTATCAGAGTCCGTCAGGGATATGATCCTGCCGCTGATATGGCGGTCAATCTTACCGAGCAGCACGATATGCTCATTGTCCCCGGGGTTCCAGTAGAAAAACTCATTCCACCGGGCGTCCCTCACCCGCTGGGCGCAGACCGCTGCGTCTACGGAAAAAGCGATGCACAAAAGAAAGACAAGCAGGCCGCAGACATAGAGAAATGTCCTCTCTTGCAGGTGCTTCACAAAAGTCAGCAGACAGGCTCCTGCCAGAAAAGCCGATGTAATCAGCATACTGGTCTTAGATCGGGTCAGCAGATAGACACCCAGGTTTAACAGCATCAAAAAAAGATAGCTGTACCATCTCATCCGGTCGAACCAGACATAGACGCCAAGAGCCACCAGCATGAAAAACATGCAGGAGAGCGCATTCGGGTGCCCCATTCCAAGCGTATAGCGGGTTTCCTCCGCCATCTCCTTCCCGACATAGAGGGTTTCCTCCGCCGTTTCATGCCCGAAAGCCTGCGTCAGGCTGATATCTCCATAAATTCCCGTCACGGAAAGGGCCACGATGGCAAGACATCCTGCCAAAGTCACATAAAATGTATATTTCAAAACTTCTTTTAAAGGAATTCCCCTGCAGGCTGCCACAAAGGTCACGATACGGATGATATCGTTTGCCCCGGTCACCCGGTAGGAAACGAAACCCACCGCCTCCATCGCCAGAATAAGAACCCACTCCCGCAGCTCATAGCGCGTAAGCAGAAGCTTGCACGCAAACAGAAGAAAGGTCAGGCGGAACAGATACCCCTCGATTGGATTGACATAATTGCTCTTGTCTATAATCACCATCAGCAGCTCTATGGTCAGTCCGATATAGAAAACAAGGCGAGGAACCGAAGTTTCCTCCCGCAGCCGTCTGTAGAGATCCTTTATCATAATTCCTTCCATTCCGAAGCATCTTTACGCCGAAAAAGCGCCGCTTCTGTCTCACCGCCGCAGTATCCGCGCCGCCGCCCCGTGCGCCCTGCGCAGCAGCTGTTTCCCCGCAAGCTTTGTCCTCTTCCACAAGATCCCCGCCGGACTGATTTCCGGGGCGATCAGAAAATCGTACTCCTCCCGGTGCGCCCGCAGATAGGCGGGAAAGCTCTCATCGATCGGAACCCGGACAAACTTAGCGTCCCGGTCAAAGATATCCTCGCCGCAGAGCAGCCTGTCCACCGCCTCGCTCAAATAACGCTTGCTATTGTATTCCGAGTGTGCCGCCGCCTGCACCTTCACGCCAATGCGCTTCGCCACATCCCGCTCGCCGTTGCCGCCCATATAACCGAAATGCCAGCCGCCATCCGCAACGCGCACGCTGCGCTTATCTTCCGGCGACACTTCCCGCAGATATACAATGCCTTCCCCTGGCAGCTCCGAAAAGCTGCAGACCTTCGTACCGAGCCACTGTCTTCTCTCCACCCCGGGGAACTCTCCCGTGATGGACAAAAGGTTCCCTGAGACCTCCTCCATGTTCAAAAAGCAGTAAAACATCCGCTGTGCCAGATGATAGATTTTTCCGGGTTCAAACCGTTCGATCAGCCGCACCAGAGTCTCCGGATTCGGAATCTCGTCCACATCGCCAAAAATGATGATATCTTCCGGCTTACACCCGGAAAGCCCCCGGATCAGCTGGTTTTTCTGAAACTTATCCCGTTCGTGCGTGGTCACTCCCACCAGAGGGGAATTCTCCACCGCCACATACCGTATCTTTTCCTCAAATTCTGCAAAAAGCTGTCTGTTCTCAGCAAAAATCATCCGTTTTGGCTCCCCCGAAAACGTGACCGAAGCCTCCTCAATGACAAAAAAGTCCACATAGGGGGCGAGAATCTGCATGCGCAGCTTCAAAATATCCAGTTCGTTAAAAAAGGGAATACAGTCATATATCATATGTTATTTTATCCTACTTTCTCCAGAACAGCAGCGGCCTAATCAGGTCTTTACACTTCTGCCATCTGCTCTTCCAGGGATTTTTAAACTGCGGATACTGCGCGTTTCTGCCCCGCCACTTATGGAAGACAAAAGGGTTCTCCACATCCATGATCTCGGGAATCATATGCTCGTGTCCGAAATACTTCGCCACCTCGATGGGTGCAAAGCGCATCCCTGCCTCCTCAATCACATTGCGGTATTTGCAGCAGAGAAAAATGTCCTCATTGTACTCGTCTTCCTCCTCAATCTTTTCCCACTTAAGTCCCGCCTGTGCCGGAAAATCCATAAGCCTTTTGCTGCGGATCGACACGCTGTTTCCCACTCGGACAATCTCTCCCTTCGCATCCCGGTAAGAGTAGTCGTTTTGCGGCAGCGGCCAAGGGGAACCGATGTAATCATAATCCAGAAACGCGTCCTGCCAGCTCTCGGGATGCACCACGAAACCGTCCGCATGGACTATGAGTGCATATTCTGTGTGGATATGTTCCCCCAGCTCGTACACCATTTTATAGTTGAATTTATCAATGTCATCCAGTTTTGAGGTATGGGAATACCGAATATTTTTAGGAAGTGACAAAGGCTTTCTGTGGGTAATCAGCACCACATCGCCAAATGTAATCCCACGCATGCTGTATTCCATAGCGCGGATCGTCTCATATACGTTTACGCTGGTCATGGCTGCCAGCGTCACGTTCGCGAGATTCAATTTTCCTTCCCCAGTTTGATTCATAGTGTTTCCTCTCAGTCAGCACATCGCACGCTGTCTTTGTGATAGTACCGCGCAACCGCCAGATTCATCCAGTTTCCCTCATCCCCACTCAGGTCGGTGAAGTCGAAGAGGGCAGGTCTTGCGCTGTAGGGGGCAACCTCCACCTCAGCAATACTCTCATCCATGTAGAGCTCATAGCGCTCCATCGCCTCCTGATAGAAAGTCTGTGCCTCACCGTTTACGACAGAGCGCAAAGCGGAAATACTTGCGTATGTGTTCTTGTCCGCCGTGAGTGCCCACACACCGAGGAGAAGCAGCAGGCACACCACGCTCATACGGCTTCCCGCCCGCTCCAGAAACAGGCCAAGAGCCTCCGCCGCCGCGTCCTCCCGACGTTTCCTGTGGGAAAAGTACCCCAGCCAGTAGGCCGTCACCAGCAGAACCGCCAGATAATAGGTCATCTGAATAATATTATCCACCCGGGAAAGTCCCGTCATACCCACTGCAAAAAGCGTGGGCGTAAACATAGCCGAAATCACGCAGTACGCCCCCGCCGTCACAAGAACAGGATGGGAAAAATCCTTTCTGGACGCTTTCATAAACTTCCAAAGAATGGGCAGAAGAGCCAGCCACAGTAAAATCACAAGCACCGGCGTCCAGCGGACCGCAAACACCGCCGTGTTATAAAAAGACAGGGCAACCGCCTTCACGGCAGAATATCCTTCATCCATGTCGATGCTTCCCCGTTTGCCGTTGCCGGGGGCGAGAACATTTACCAGAAATCCAGCGCTTCCCGTCAAAAAAGGAATAATAACGCATGCTATTCTATCTTTCTTTTGGAAGAAGGCATAGCAGACGAGAAAAGTCATGATTATCTCCGCCTGCAGGCCGGTCACCAGATTGCCGCCGCCCACAATCACCGCCAAAACAGCCGCCGCCGCGCAGCACACATACGCCCGCCCCTTCTTTTCCACCCAGAGACTTCCCGAAACAAGTGTCAGCACGAAGAACCAGACAGACTGCATCAGCACGTAGTGAGTGGCGCCGTTGTACCAGTAAATCCCCTCAAAGGGGGCCTCCATCACCTGATAAAACACGAAAAGTAAAAGCGCCACGGAAAGGGCCGCTCCCTCCTTCTCACAGCCAAGCCATTTTATCAGAATGTGCCGTTCCAACACAAAGGAAGAGGACGCGAACATGCCGACCATCAGAATCGGAACCACCCACGCAGCATGATAATTAAAATTCATGGGACACATACCCATCAGGAAACAGGATATATAGGTGCCCTGCCATTCCTGATAAAAGTCCATGTTCTGCCGCCACGCCTCCTGCACGGAGGCTGTAAAAGACCCCGTCGCCTGCCAGACATCGTGCACCCGCCTACCGTAATCATAATCGTCGATGCACATCACATTGTATTTCCCAAGCCAGAGCAGGGGAACAAACGACAGGATCAACAGTCCCATCGCCAGAAATACCGCCCGTCTGCCGCTCAAAAAATTCTCCGCCTTTTCCCAAACCTTCATGAAAATCCGCCTTTTTCTTTGACTCCGCATTCTGTGCCAGCGCCGTCTTACGCCGGATACGCCAGCTTTTTCACCCGCCGCGCCACCCCCCGGCCGATTTTGCCCAGATACGCTTTCTTATAGATATACCACGCGCGCAGCTTCATAAGCTGAAGTCTCACGCCCACAGGCTTTTTGTTGACATTCGCATATTTCTTGGACCGTTTCTTGTAGGCCGCCAGCTCCTCCCGGCACTCTCTCTCCGTAAACACCCGGCCTTTCCTGTCCATATAGTGCCATCCCACGTAAATATTCTGCTCCGAAGCCCAATAGCCGTCGGACACATTATGCCTGGCCCAATATTTGGGCGCTAAGATATACTGCACCGTGTCGCTGGTGAAAGCAGGAAAATACGCAAAAGAGGAGTTCGCCAGCAATAAATATCGCGCGTTTTTTAATATGGAATAATCCTTTGCCAGATCAAAGTTATACGCCGGGATGCCTGGCAGAAACTTGTTCGCCTCCCGCACATCGTTGGTGATAATCATAAACTCCATGTCCGGGTTAATCTTCCGCATCTGCCGCATCCCCTGTATCCAGTATCGTTTGCGCAGATAAAGCTCCGGCGAACCCATGTAATCGCTGCAGCGAAGATGCAGGATGCAGAGGTTCTCCCGGCTGTACTCCTTGCAGTCATACTCAGGTTTTACCTTAAGCCACTCCCTGATCTCCTCCTTATGGGAGATGAAGTATTCTTCCGCCTGCAGATTCCCATAGAGGAGCGTTCCATCCTCCACCCGGAAAAGCTGCCTGTCCGCATCCGTGACGTAAACGCCGTGGGTCAGGTCATGAGGTGAGTTTCCCGCAAAAAGTCTGGTTTCCTTCTCATGATAAACCTTCGTGTAGTCCTCTCTTTTCGAGGGGACGCCCATATCCAGATCCATAAAATACAGCCCGCAGTCGCTGTGCATATTGTTGGCAAAATGCTCCGGGTCAAGCACGCTGAACTGATACCCCAAATCCTGCGCGATACATCTTGCTGTCACATAGAAAAACAGCTGATTTCCCAGCCCGAAGCCTTCCTGTGTCTCAATTCCTAACATTTATTCCTCCGCCAGACTCGTCTGTGTGATTTTCCCGTTTTCTACCTTATATATCACGTCACACTTGGCAATGGTATTCAGGCGGTGGGCGATAATCACCATCGTCTTTTTGCCGTGGAAGCTATTGACCGCCTCCATAACAGCCGCCTCCGTATCCCCGTCCAACGCGGAGGTAGCCTCGTCGAAGACCAGTATCTCAGGATTGTGATAGAGCGCCCTGGCAATCCCCAGCCGCTGCCTCTGTCCGCCCGAAATTCTGACACCTCTGTCACCTATCGTCGTCTCCAGTCCTTCCGGCAGCTCCTCCACAAAGCTCTTAAGCTGCGCCTCCTCCAGTACCTCCCATATCCTTTTATCGTCAATCTTGTCCGCGTCGATGCCGAAAGCGATATTGTCACGGATGGACTCGTCAATCAGATAGATGGACTGGGGAATATACCCGATTCTGGAAAGCCATGAGGGGTAATTTTCAAAGATATCCCTGCCGTCGCAGGTGATCGTCCCTTCCTGCACATGCAAAAGTCCCAGCAGAATGTCCACAATGGTGGACTTACCCGCCCCCGAGGGCCCCATAATACCCACGGACTGTCCTTTTCTGACCTCCATGTGAGCGTCCGTAAAGATGGGCTTGTCCGTGTTCGGATAAGTAAAGCTGATATGATCCAGCACGATCCTGTCAGTCAGCACAAGCTCCGGTTTCTCCGCCTTTGTCTCACCGATAAGCCCCGTCACACTGCCGTTTACATCTTTCTTCATATTCTCCGTCAGATTCTCATACAGATAATCCAGACAGGGCTGCGCGTAAGCGATTTCCGACAGATAGGTGTTGATGCGGTTCGTGGCCGGCATCACGCGCACCGCCGCAGCCGCAAAGGCCATGAGCTGGGGCATCAGCACCGTGATATCGCCGTCCTCCAGCATGTAGATAAGAATAAAGGACAGCATCGCCGCAATAAAAATCGTCTCAATCAGCAGCCTCGGCGTGTTGTTCATCACCGCATAGTTTCTCGCCACGTTCGCCCCGATGGCGCCGCTCTCATAATAATTGCGCACAAAGAACTCTTCCCTGTGCAGCACTTTTACATCCTTCAAGCCGTAGATGGACTGGATTCTCCACTTGGCAATCCGCGACTGGATCGCCTGATTTTTGCGCCCAATGGCGTTCAGACGCGGCTTTAACACTCTGGTAATCATCAGGGTCATGCCGAGAAAGAGCACACCGCAGCCGATAGAGATCAGCGGACTCACCCAAACCAGCACAATACAGATCGAAACCGCCACCACGATCTCCGTGGTCATCTGGATCAGCACCAGAATCAACTGAAAAGCGTTGGGGATATCGCTGTCTGTCAGTCGGAAGACCGTGGGGATATCCGCCCCCAGATAGTCCTCGTAAGGGCGGTTTAAAAACTCCCGCATCACCCGGCTGATCATACGGTTGCGGTTTCTGGTCACAAATGTATTCTGCACATAGGTCAAAAACAGAAGATAAGCATTTTTAAATATAAAAACCGCAATCAGAGCTCCCAGCATCCAGAGAACCAGATTTCTGGAAGAAGTGATCCCCAAAAAGGCAGCGGCTTTGCCCACCAGCTCATTCTCCATGATTTTATCCGGCGCCATGACCGCCTCCGCCACAGGAAGCATCATAGAAACGCCCAGAGTCTCCAAAATACCACCAATCAGGATCAGAAAAGCGAGGCCCGCAAGCTGCCAGAACTGTTTCTTATCAAAAAGGTATGCTATTTTTTGCAGCAGGCCCACATGCGCCTGATCGTGTTTCTTCATAATAAATACAGTTTCCTTCCAATATATATCATGACTCCTGCGGAAGCATGACTTTGCACATATCCGCCCGGTAGAAATCGCTGTTATCCGCTCCGTTCAGCCAGCGCGGCGGCGCAAGAACCGTTTTCCCAGAATTTTTATTTAAGTAAGATGCCCACCAGCTAAAGCTGCTGTTGGCGAGAATATGATGTTTGCAGCGGCTCATCAGGACAAATTCCGCGTAGTCGTTACCGCCCACCCCCGACAGATCAACCCATGTGATATCCGAGAGTTCACCATCGGCAAACGCCTGTGCCGTCTTGTTTTTACCATGCTCCTCTGCAAACTGCCGCTTGGCCCATGCCCCGTCATTAGTAAAAAGGAAGAACCGGCATCCCGGATATCTCTCACGCATTTGGCGGATTCCTTCTATATAATAGGCGTCCGTGCAGATCCCGCCGTAAAGAGTCTGGTTCTCGGGTGTCAAATAATCTCCCCTGCGGACATGCACGCTTACAGAACATCCGTTATCTATTTCTTGCAGATATTGTTCAGCGCTCCACGAACCACACTCTCTCAGATATGACTCCAGCCTGTCCGTGTCAAAAGCTTCCCTCACCTGTTCCTCCACCGGCTGGAAATATTTCTCCGTCTGCCAGTAGCCTTCCAGATAAATATCGTCCCAGGTCAGCACTTCCGGGATAAAAAGCTTGCCCTGTTCGAAATAGGATTTCTTATGCCTGCCGAAAAGTTTCCTTCTCACCCGGTGCCACGGCAGCATGGAGGAATCCAGCATCTTTTGAAGTTCTTCCCTGGAGGGTCTTTCATAGGTGACTCCAAATGGCGCAAGCGACGGTATCCTCTGCGAATCCTGCACAAACCCGGACACATCATCGATCTTCACTTCCCTGCCGAGGCTTTTCAGTTGCAAATATAGGGCGTACTGGAACATCTGGTTGCCCAAGCCGCCCGCAAGTTGTATAATTACCATCTTTTCATCCATTTCAAAGCGTTCTTCGGATTTCTCCAAATTTAACGTCCTTTGCAAAACGCATGTTATTTATACTTTCCAAGAAGCCGCTTTACCTTCACTTTACAGGGAATCACCACCTGCTCGTTCCAGCGCAGCTTTCTACAATACGCCGCGGGGGAACGGTAAAAGAGCTTAAGTTTTTTCTCATCCCTCGGATCCGCCACCGGCGACCGAAAGGCTTCCTCGGCCCGCTTTCTGTCCCTCTCAAGAATCTCCTGCAGTTTCAGCTGATATTCCCCGCCGTCCTGCGACCTGGAAAGATCCCCCCAAAAAAGCAGAAGCCTTTTATAGAAAAAATAATCGTGAGTCAGCGCCAGATCCTCTCTGCCGCGCTTCTGCAGCAGTCTTGTCTTTTCATAATAGGCCGGTATCTGGTCCGTAAAGGTGCGCGAATTAATGCGCCGGTTCATTATGCTGTCCTCTCTGTCTATTATATAGTTATACAGGGCAATGTCAAGGTAAATGCAACGTCCGGCGCGCGCCAGCGCCTCCGTGGCAAACACGATATCCTCGTACCACCGCCCTTCGGGAAACAGATTCCCCTCCAGCAGCTCCTTCCGGTAAAGTTTGTTCCACGCCGCGTTCTGGATCGCGAACTCTTCCCGCTCCTCCACATACACTTCAAGAGCCTCCTGCCCTTCAAAGAGAACCGCCCTGTCCACCGATCCGTCCAGCGTGCGTGTGCGGGATATCTGGCGGTAACGGCAGACTGCCAGATCCGCCCTCTGATCTCTCAGCGCGACATACAGCTTCTCATACATATCCGGGTCAATCCAGTCATCCCCGTCCACAAATCCGATATAGTTTCCCCGTGCCCTTGCAATCCCTTCATTCCTCGCATGGGCAAGACCGCCGTTCTCCTCATGGATCACCTGTATGCGGGCATCGTTTCCGGCCAGCTCGTCCAAAATACGCCCTGTGGCATCCGCAGAGCCGTCGTCCACCACGATGATTTCCAGATTGCGGTACGTCTGCCCACAGATGGAACGTATACCCCTCTCAATATGTGCCTCAATATTGTAGGCGGCGACAATTACGGAAATCAGTTCCGTCTGCTCTTCTTCCTGCAATTCGGGTGGTCGGTACTGCATTAAAATTTCCACGGCTGCTCCTCCTGCTTCCTGTCCTCATTTCCGTTCTTTTATTTCAACAGGCTTCTGTCTCTATCCGTTTCTATATCTCCCGCTATCCTTTATATTGTTCTGTTTATATCGCTATTATATATAATAAATAACACTTATCACCTGTTATGAAATATATATTCAAAAGACATCTTTTCACACATAACATCTGTCCCGGCCTGTTTCTAATGGTTAATTAAATAATTCACGATTTAATTTTCGTCCCATTCCACCATTCCTGAAGCATCAGAATATACCAGATTTGCGGCCTCCAGACATTTTTCATAATATAATCGTCCCATAATTTTTTTACAGCCACTGTGTCAAACAGCCCCTGTTCCTCCAAAAGAGCCGGCGCCAGAAGACTCTCCGCCCACTCCCGCAACTCCTTCTGCTTCAGCCACCGATGAAGCGGAATCGAGAACCCCTTTTTGGGACGCTCCATCAGTTCACGTGGCACATAGCGGTAGAGAATGTCCCGCAGAATCTTTTTGCTGACCCCGCCGCCCTGCCGGTAAGAAAGCGGCAGCGTCCATGCAAATTCGACCACATCCTTATCCAGCATCGGCACGCGCGTCTCCAGCGACACCGCCATCGCCGTCCTGTCCACCTTGTTCAAGATATCGTCGGGATGGTACATCAACAGATCCATTAGCATCAGATTGTGCTGTCCATCTTCCAGAAGGCCTGCCGGATACGTGTCCATCCATGTTTCTCCGGCCCTGCGTGACTGTATGGCATCCCAGGGGCCGAAATCAGGGGTTTTGTCCATTATCCCGCTTCTGACCAGCTTAAGCCCATCTCCGATCTCGGAGCGCAGATACATATCTTCTATGGAACCTGCCCCCAAAAGCCTTGCTCTGGTGGCCAGAGAAGCATCACCCGAAGCGCAGGCAAGTCCCAGCAGGGCGCTTGCGGGCTTCCGCAGGACACCCGGTATTTTCCTCACCTTATTCCAGATACGGTCAATAGAATAATAGGTGTTATATCCGCAGAAAAGCTCGTCACCGCCGTCGCCGCTTAAGGATACCGTCACATGCTCTCTTGTAATCCGGCTCACCAGATAAGTAGGAATCTGGGAAGAATCCGCGAAAGGTTCCCCAAACATTCCCGCGAGCGCGGGAATCACGTTCTTTGCATCCTCCTCCGTGATATAGACTTCCGTATGCTCCGTTCCCAGACAGGCAGCGATCTCCTTCGCCACCGGCGCCTCGTTATACTGCTCTTCCCACATGCCTACGGTAAAGGTTCTGACCTTCTGCGCGCTCTGTGCCTGCATCAGCGATACCACCGTGCTGCTGTCGATCCCGGCGGACAAAAAAGCGCCCACAGGCACGTCCGCCACCATCTGTCCCGCAACGGATTCCCTCAGAAGACGCTCCAGTTCCTCAGCCGCTTCCGCCTCGTTTCCGCGAAAGCGGTTTTTCTGCCCTGCAACCGCCGCTTCCATCATCGACCAGTAGCTTTCAACCTTCGGTTTATCAAACGGTGATTTAACCTTTAATATTTTTCCCGGCTCCAGCTTCCAAATTCCCCTGTATATGGTATACGGGGCCGAAATGTAGCCATAACGCATGTAATCGCCTATAATATCTGCATTGACCGAATTGGTAAATCCATCCAGGGAGACAATCGAAGCGAGGTCGGAAGCGAAAACAAAGCTGCCGTCATTCTCCCCCTTATTTATATCATCTTTTAATATTCCATAATATAACGGCTTCTCTCCAACTCTGTCCCGCGCTAGAAATAACGTGTGTTCTCGCCTGTCAAACAACGCAATCGCAAACATTCCCTTTGCCATTTTCAGTGCATCCGTAAGCCCGTAAGCAGCGGCCGCCTCCAGAAGCGTTTCTGTGTCTGAGGTCCCCCGGAAAGCAGGCACCCTCCCCTCCGCCAACAGCTTTTTTCTGATGGAGGCATGATTGTATATCTCCCCGTTATAAGCAATCACATATCTGCCGTCGCGGGACATCATGGGCTGCGCTCCCGCAGGCGACAGATCCACAATCGCAAGCCGTCTGTGCCCCAGCACTACCCTGTGGTCGTCCGAAGCCCACACGCCCGAGGCGTCCGGCCCCCGATAATGCATTTTATCGCACATCCGCTCTATATTCTTCTGCCAGTCTCCCTTAAAGTTGCAAAAGCCCGCGATTCCACACATATGTTATCTTATTCCTCCTCAATCTCAGCGTAATCCTCATTCGCAATCCGCTCCCTGACCGTCCTGACGGCCTCCTCCTGTCTTGTTTTCCAAAGCTCATAGGATTTGTCCCACGAGTCATAGGACGCGTCTCCACGGTGGTCAGGGAGCGCGTAGCGGCCTGTCAGATATTCTTTCAGGAAATCCGTACACTTCCCGGCTCCCACCGCATTTGTGTGGCTGCCGTAATCCGCGAAGTCCTCCTCAAAGACAATGCCAATCTCGTCGTAATAATTGTTCATATTTAAAAACCCAAAGCCGCTCTCCTCGACAATCCCTGCCATGTAGTTGAACATCTGCTGCTCCTCCAGGGATTCCCCGTAGGGAGAAACGATAAACAGCGCGTCAAGCCCCTCCTCCTTCAGATAGGCAAGGAGATCCCGCAGATACGCCTCCTGCTCCTGCGGCATCGCCAGAACGCCCTCCGCACCGCCGCAGGCAGGCTGTGGCTGCGGTCCCACCTCGTCCCGGAAAGTATATCCCTTTAGCGGATGTCTGTGGTGATAGAACATATTCGCCCACTCAGAAGGAAGCGCCAGCATTTTCCAGTTCGTGTGATACTTCATAATGTCTATATAATAGCTCAGACGCCCCTCAGCGTCGTCCTCCGGCACCAGCCCCCGTATCGTTCTGATCCGCTGGGGAGAATAGCGCAGATTGTCCGTCACGCCCCGGGTATAGGCCATGTTCTCCATCAGTCCCGCCTCTTCCATCGTAAACATGCGCATCTCGAATATATAGAGCGCGGGCGACTGAGTTTTCTCCGCCTCCTCTGCCAGATAGCGCATAGCCGCAGGCCGCTGTACATTGGTGGACAACGGATACATCGCAATCCCCGTCTCTCCCCACAGCTTTGGAGCCGCATAATAGGGAAATACCGGGCTCGAACCGATCATCACCACGTCCAGCGAATCCTTCTTTTCCGCATAAAATCCCGCGAAACGGTCCTTCACATCGCCGTTTGTCCTCACCATATAGGACACCGGCCAAAGGATTGCCAAAAACAGTAGTATAAAGACGGCCGCCTGCGGGAGCATTTTATAATTACGCATGCTATTCATTTATAATCTCCTCAAAATAATCTCTCCACATGGAATTCACCCGCTCCGGCGCAAGCCTTTCCTGAATCTTTGCCGCCTCTTCACCAAGCCTGTCTGCGTAAGCCGGATCCCCCAAAAGCCTGTCCACCGCGCCCTCCAGAGCCGCCAGATCCCCCGTCGGAATCACCAGGCCGTTCACGCCGTCCTCCATCAGTTCCTCCGTGCCGCCGCTTGGCACATCCGTGGCAATCACAGGCAGCCCCAGCGCCAGCGCTTCTATCAGTGCATTGGAAACCCCTTCCGAATAGGATGTGAGCAGAAACAGGGACGCCCCACGGATACGCGCCGCCACATCGGGCACTACGCCGGGCAGAAAAACCCGCTCCGCAATGCCAAGCTTTACAGCCGTTTCTTCTATATGAGAACGCAGCTCACCGTCCCCATAAATCACGAGACTGTATTCCGGATATTTGTCCTTCAGCGCCGCAAAAGCGTGAAGCTGCATCTCATGGTTCTTGTTTGCGTCCATGCGCCCCACAGAGACAATCTTCTTTTCCCGCGCGCCCTCATACCTCGGCATAAGAAACGCGGGATTCAAGGAATTGGGCAGGATCACCGCCCTCTCTCCCACCTTCCTGCAAAAGAAGCTTCTGGAGCGCTCCGTCTGTAAAATAACCCCCGCCGCGCGGGAAAAGAGAAAATCCGCCAACACACGCATCACCCTTGACGGGTACTCCTCCTTCGCCTCCCCCACCACCGAGACAACAGCCCTGGTCTTTGTCCCCATAGCTGTGACGACAGCCATAAAATTATTTTTCCCGATGCAGGACAGCACCAGATCCGGTTCCTGCTCTTTCCATATCGCACGTAATTTATTCAGCCTTCTGAAGAAATTGACCACCCGGCTGGCGGACACTTTTTCTTCCCCAATATCGGAAATAAATCTCTCTATTCCATCCGGCAGAATATACTCGTCCTCCTTCTGATACTGTGTCACCATAATGACACGGTATCCCTCCTCCCTGAAATATCCGGCCAGATTTACAAACACACGTTCTGCCCCTCCCTTGCAAAGAGAGCCGATATAGAAAGCTATTTTTTTCTGTCCATTCTTTTCATTCATATGCCTGCATAAATTCCTTCATTTTTCGACTAAAAACACCCGTTCTCGAATCATATTCCTGCATTTTCGTCAAAATCCGGCAGAAATTGCATTTTTAATTAAATTCTCATTTATTTTCGTCCGTCTGAAAATATAGATAATTCATTATATTTTCTGAAAACTTTCTTTTTTTCTTCCCCAAATAACATCCGCAATCCTTTTGCTTTTTAAGATTTCACATGTTACCATTCTCGTGAAAACACAGATACCACTGTTGGAAGACAAAGTAGGCCCAAACCAGACCGGAATAATTTTCTCCCGTTCCCCGTCCTCTGTCACCCGTCTCAAGATAGCTCTTTACCATCTTTTCAACATACGGTTCGTCGAATATATTTTGACGTTTCAGGAAGTCATGCTGTGTGTAACATAACAGTTGTTCTTTCAGGGGTCCCCTGAGCCACTTATCGAGCGGAACGCCAAACCCTTTCTTTGGACGATCCAACAGCTTCTTCGGAATATA
Source organism: Lachnospiraceae bacterium UBA7143 (assembly GCA_002491905.1). Taxonomy (GTDB): domain Bacteria; phylum Bacillota; class Clostridia; order Lachnospirales; family Lachnospiraceae; genus UBA3282. The sequence continues at coordinate 276,398 of DKWV01000001.1, forward strand.
GTCGTAAGCAATCTCTTTCAGGATATGCTTTTTATCTCCCGCCGCATATTTATACTGGTGTGGAATCCGATAGGAAAAGTCCATCACATCCGGGTCGAGAATCGGGCATCTCGCCTCCAGCGAATATTTCATGGACGCACGGTCCATCTTGCAGAGGATATCCCCCGGCAGATAGGTGTCCATATCCAGAAGCATCCGGCAGATCTGCCAGTCACGGACCGGATAGCCGCTCTCCACAGGATAATGCACAGGCAGCGCACGCTCCCCATCAGGCAGCCCTGACACCATAGCGCGCGCCATTCCCGGATAATTTCCCGCACTGAACTGTGTCTTCGTCTCCCGGTCCCTGTTTCCAGCGATCACACGCGCCTTAAAGGGAAGACTTTCCTCCGGCAGAATCCGCCTTAACACCGGCAGGCCGCACATGCCATGCACGACGGCACCCAGCCTGTCCAGCTTCTGCGCCTGCGCCACCTTTTCATAAATATTATAACCGCAGTAAAACTCGTCCCCACCGTCTCCCGAAAGCGCCACGGTTACCTGTTCCCTTGCCAGCTTGCAGACTAACATAGTAGGGATCTGGGACGGATCGGCAAAAGGTTCGTCAAAATATTTCGGAATACTCTCCACCATGCGGAACATATCCGCCTCGTCAACCTTAAACTCCGTGTGGTCAGTTCCCAGATAGTCGGCCACCGCCCGGGCATAGGGCGCCTCGTTATACTTTTCCTCATGAAAACCGATGGAAAAAGTCTTAACCGGCTCCTCAGAATGCTCCTGCGCCATCGCTGTAATCAGGGATGAGTCATAGCCGCCGCTTAAGAATGTTCCGAGCGGTACATCCGCAATCATGCGAAATGACACGGCGCGCTGCAAAAGCGTCTTCAGCTGCTCCTTCGCTTCATCGTAGCTTTTTATGGGCTGCCCCGACGCAGCCTCATAGGCTTCTCTCACGCTCCAGTAGTTCCACATGCTGATCTGCCCGCCCTGAAACTTGAGGACCGCCCCCGGAGCAAGCTTGTAAACATTCTCATAAACGCTCTCCGGCGCATTGATGTACTGCTGGTAAAGATAGCGCGAGAGCACCCTTCTGTCTATCCTTCCCTGAAAATCCGGGCAGGCCATGATCGGCTTCAACTCCGAAGCAAACACGAGCTCCTCCCTCTCATACCAGTAATAGAGGGGCTTCTTGCCAATGCGGTCACGGATCAGGTAAACCGCTTCCTCCGCCCTGTCAAAAAGGGCGATCGCAAACATTCCGTTAAACCGGTTTACACAGGAAATACCCCATTTTAAATAGGCGGCTATGATGACCTCCGTGTCACAGTCCGACCGAAAGGGATAGTCCGCCAATTCTTCCCGCAGTTCTCTGAAATTATAAATTTCCCCGTTATAAACCACTACCACACGGTCATCCGACGAGTGCATGGGCTGATGCCCCAGCGCCGAAAGATCCAGGATGGAAAGCCGTCTCTGCGCAAGCCCCACAAAGTAGCCGCCAGCCGCCTCGAAGAACTCCTCGCCGCTGTCGTTGGGGCCTCTGTGATACATCGTATCATTCATTCTTTTTAACTGCCCGGGCGTGACCTCCCGTTTCCTGATGTACCCGCATATTCCGCACATGTAATCTCCTTCACTTTACGTCCTTGCCCATAAAGTATTCCCTGTACTCCCCGAAATCCTTACATTCATTGTCCACAGACTCCACCAGCTCTTCATATTTTTCCTGTATGAGCGCCCGGTAATTTTCAAAATTATTACATCCCTTTTTGCTCCATGCAAAGGGATGGGTCAAAATCTGCACCTTGTCAAAACCCGTGATATTCTCCTCGTCCGGGTACCCATACCGCCAGATATGATTGGCATCCGACATATATTTCACTTTTAATTCCGTATCGTCCGTTATTTTATCTGCATAGGTAAAAAAGTCATCCTGATACGCATTGAGCAGACCGTCCAGCTTAATATTCTCCCTGAGAATATCGTTGGAGGGCCTGTGCACGGAAAACTCCTTGATCTCAAAGCCAAACATCTCGCTCAAAATATCAATTTCCATACGGATCCGCTTTCTGATCTGCTCCATATCCGTCATCCCGTTTAAGGCAAAGTGCAGGCCGATACGCTGTCCTCTCTCATGCATGTCCTTGATGATATCCATATTCCTGCGTGAAAGGATATTGTAGGAATTGTTCGTCCACTGGAAAAAGAAAGTGGATGTAAAATCCATGCTCTGCTCCACCTTAGCCAGCTGCCATGCCCTTTCCACGCTGTACTCCACATCATGACGCATAATAATGAACGAATCCCGGTTCAGCGCTTCCGCATAGCCGCACTGACGGCCCGTTGACTTTATAATCCTGATAATTTCCCTGTAATCGTCAAATGAAAACATATTTTCCTCCGCTCCTGGGCGTTCGCTCTCCTCTGCCCGTAAATAAATATAAACCTGTCATAGATCTGAATTGTTATAAGTTTACCACACTTTGCCAAAAACCGCTACTGTGCCCGCCGCACGGACCGTTTTCCGTAATATGCGGCAATCCCCTGATTCACCCATCCGTCTTCATCCTCATCGAAATAAAAGCACTCAAAATCGTCGATAAAATCCGGCATTTCCAGTTCCACATCCTCCTCGGGACATGTCTCCAGATAATCGTAAAGTTCGACGCATTTCCCGTAGTACTCCCGGTAATTTCCGTTGTGCACATAGCGCGCCACCCGGTACATAGGCAGTTCCTCCACAGCCAACGGCGTGACGATCACAGCCGCCAGACAGATATAGAGTAAAACCGCGACCGTCCGTGCGTCCGACGGCAGTCCCAAAAGCCTGTGGCAGCATATGCCCAGAAACAGAGCCAGATTTAACAGGGAAATTACCATCGTTGTATCTATTATAAAATAACATCTGTTTGGAACATAAGATCCGCCATATCCAAGCGCCACGGGAAAATCTGCCACAAGCCCCGCCAGAAGCGCGAGTACCGTGGCAACGCCATACTCCCGCAGCGCAACCCTGCATCTTCCAGACAGATACAGTCCCGCCGCGATCATCACAAGAAAGACCAGCCCCAGAATCGTCTCCCGGAAAAGTCTTCCGGACTCCCCTGCAAACATGCGTACCGTACAGGCAGCCGCCTGTACGAAATGCAGACCCGCTCCCGCCGTCTCATCATGCCTGGAAAAATTACCCGGCGCGGCCGCATTGATCAGCGCACCCGCGAATCCCGCCGCGAAAACCGCCAGATTGTACCCGGATACCTTCCTCGCGGAGAGATAAAATGCCACCGTCAACATCAGCGTCACGTAACATCCCACGCCCGCCACGGCAAGCGATCCGCCAGAGGAAAGAAATAAAAGAACAGCCGCAATTCCTGCCAGGACTTTTTTCCTTCGAAGACTTGTGCTTTCCTTATTTATAAGAAGAAACAGCGTCAGTCCAATGAGCAGAAGGGAAAAAGGCATACTGTACGCCACCGCGCCGGAAAACCAGAAATAAATCTCCGCATAGACGTCCGCATTCACCACAGTCAGAAAAAAGAGCGCAAGAACTGCAAACCGCAGGGGTATCAGACCTTTCCCGCCGGATACCGCTTCCCCTCCCGGTGCCGCCTCCGGCCGAAAAAAGGAAAGTCCCACCCACAAAAGGACCGCCAGCGATGCAAGAAACAGCAGCGCGTTCCCCACCATCACCGCCCGAAGCTGGGGCAGCCCAAAATTGTTGATCGGTGAGAGAAACGCCTGCAAAAACATGGAAAACCAGGTTCCCTGCCAGTCCATATACAGATCCTTCACATACAGAAGAGATGCCGCAAAATATTCCGGCAACGAGACGTGGAACGCCCCCACTCTCACGCCGTGGGTAAAATCATCCCCGCTGAGCACCGTATAGCCGGCCCCCATCGAAAAGACAACAATTGAGGCCACAATCACAATAACACATGCTACAGAAATTAAAATTTCCGCTGTCCTTTTTCCTCTCACGCCGTTACTCCCTGTCTGTATCTGCATACTAAATTGTACATTGCATATTGTATAATCCATAAGCAGACTCTCAAAATACGCCGGTACTTAGCGAGGTCCCTACGAGCTTAGTACCGTTGCGTTTTTTGCGAAGCGAGAGCGGGTCTCGTTGGAATATGCAATATGCACTACCACTGTAACATCAAAAACTTTGATATAAAAACGCCGCCGTATCGTAACTGCCGCCATAAATGCCCGTAATCACCAAAAGCAGCACCACACCGTAGTAGCAGCACCATCTCACGGCCATCGGACAGGCAGACAACGTGCGCCGCACATCCTTTCCCCGCTCCTCCCATATCGAGACAGCAAGCCACAGCAGGCAAGACACTGCCAACAGTAAAAATCCATATCTGCTGAGTCCGTAAGATGTCACGTTCAAAATACCCTCTTTCATGCGAAAGTCAGCAAAAAGCGCCCGGTAAATCTCCCCTGCCTGGGAGAGGCTCTCCGATCGGATCAGCACATCCGCCACAAACACAATCACCCACGTTCTGGCCATAGAAAAGAAACCGTAAAGTTTTCCTCCCTTTATATGAAGATTCTCCTTCCAGATGCCATACTGCGATTCCAATACGAGCGAAACGCACATAATGACGCCGTAATAGACGCCCCATAGAATATAGCTCACCGTTCTGCCATGCCACATACCCGTCAGCAGCCAGACCAGCATCGTGCCGATTATCCCGGTCACATGTTTTCCCATATTGGGCCATTTTTTCTTCGACGCTTTACCAATTTTCCGCCCCGTCCCGGACATCACGAAGGAAAACATCACATAATCTTTAAACCACGTCCCCAGCGTAATGTGCCATCTGCGCCAAAATTCGGCCACAGATCCGGAAAAATAAGGCCTTTTGAAATTTTCGGGCAGCGACACGTCGAAGGTCTCACTGACTCCCAACGCCATATCCATGTATCCCGAAAAGTCCGCGTAGAGCTGCAGCATATAGAGCACCACCGCCAGCGCATAAATGCTGCCCGGAATCTCCCCGTCCACGTTCCCGAACACATTTCCCACAAAGAGATTAATCCGATCCGCAATCACCAGCTTCTTAAATGCACCCCAGACAAACCGCTGCACGCCAAAAAGCATCCTGTCATAGTCAAAAACATGCTCCCGCTCAAATTCTCCCTGCAGTTTCGCATAGCGGTTGAAGGGTCCCTGCGTAATCGCCGGAAAATAGGCCAAAAATAAGAAAAATTTTGCGGGATTTTTCTGCGCACGGCACTGTTCCCGCCCCACATCCACCACATAACCGATGGCCGTCAGCGTATAGAAGGAAATGCCGAGCGGCATCACCACACGGGCAAAAAAGGCGTCACTTAAAAATGCAGTCAAACCCGCTCTCTGTAAAAAAGGCAGAATCACCACCATATACTTCGTACAGAGCAAAATTCCCAGACTCAACACAAAATAAAGGATTTGAACGCGTCTCCTGCGCCTCTCAAATCCCTGCTTCAACGTCTTTTTCCGCTCTTTATCCGCAATGTCAGAAAGCGCTTCCTTCTGCGCCTCCAGACTGCGCGCCAGATAAATACCGCAGCCGTAAGCGCCCGCCCCCGTCAGAAGAATTCCAACCGGAATCCCGCCCGTACCGGCCACGTAAAACAGACCGCTCGCCACGGCCAGAATCATCCACTGGCGCTTTTTCGGCGCCAGATAGTAGAGGGCAAAGGAAATCACCCACAGTATGGTAAAACCGCCTGATAGAAACTGCATATATCCTCCACAATTCATACGGAGAATGCCGCATTTCAGGCATTCTCCTACGCGAAACTTAGTACTTCTCCACGAAACAGCCCCTGCTGTGAGTGGCTAGAAGTACTTTTCGCGTTTTTCACGCTATTCGTCAATCAGTTGTCTCACCAGCTCTATGATCGCCTCTTTGTTCCTGAAATTCTCCGCCACCACATACTTAGCGTCGATCTCGATGTCGAAGACGTCCTCCAGCTCGCTCACAATATTGATCACCGTAAAGGAGTCGATCACGCCCTCCTCCATCATATTGTCGCCGTCGTAGTCGAGGGCTTCCTCACAGTATTCTTCCAGTATTTCCAAAACTTTTTCTTCCATAAACTGATATCCTTTCTCGCCGGTCATCCGCACTTATATTTTACACCTGCATATGCACATTCCCAATTCCTCTTATTACCAAATCATAACATTCGATATTTTATTTTTAACAGCTGACCATCCGCAAATGGCAGATAAAGCATGTCTGCTCCCTCCTGTCTTTTCTCAGGAGCAATCTTCCGATACCGTAGAATCTCCGCCCGCGCTCCCGAAACTTCCGTCTGCAGCGGCGGGAAAATGCCGCTTTTCCCGTAATCCACGCTGCGCAGCAAACGGTACAGTTTCTCCGGCTTTTCCTGTAAATCCAGGAAACCGTCCCCGGGTATCTCAGTCGAACGGTACATCCGCCTCCCCGGCGCCACCTCCTGCGGCTTCGCCTGCGCATTCTCCCGCAGCACCGCGTCAAAGCACTCATAAAAGCCCTCACAGGCCAGATCCATCAGCCGCTCCGTCAACTCATAGGCCTTCGTGTCTGGACCGATCTCGCAGCTCTTCTGGACGATGATACTGCCCTCATCCACCCCTGCCGTCACATAATGCCATGTGATGCCTGTCTGCTCCTCGCCCTGATAAATGACCCAGCTCGGCGCGTTCCTGCCGGGATAATGCGGCAGAAGGGCATTGTGAAAATTGATGATCGTGATATTTTCCCGCTCCACCAATGCGGCCGGGAACAGAAAATTGTTGCTGGCGGAGACAATCAGCGTTTTCTCCCTTATTTCGCCGAGATAATCGCCAAGCTCCCGCTTATCCGGCATGGACGCAAAGGGAATGCCCCTCTCCATACAGATCTGCCCCGTAACGCTCAGGGCATGGGGCTCATGCTCGATAAATTCCAGCCCATAGCCATAGTCTGCCCGCCTGTCGTGTATATACTTCAGTACCTCCCCAGCAGCCTTGCCATATCCGATCACTACGATCTGTGTGAAATTTGTTTTCATACTCTCCATTTCATATCGCATGTTATTATTTTATGGTTTACGTCTGCATCAGCCGGGATGAAAATGAAATTCTCAAGGAGCCCTTAAAATTTCATTTTTATCCTGGCGGAATCCTTATATAATATATTCCTTCAATTTCACCCGGTCGATCTTGCCGTTGGCATTGATGGGCATTTTCTCCACACGGATCACCTTGTTCGGCAGCATGTACTCCGGCACCAGATGGGAAATCTTCTCATTGATGTACGCCTTATCCAGTTCCTCCTCGATAAAGAGCACAATCTTCTGCCGTTTCTCGTCATAGAGGCAGCAATTTAAGGAAATCTCCGGCAACGAGGACACCGCCGTCTCGATCTCTCCCAGCTCAATCCGATGCCCCATATGCTTGATCTGGAAATCCTTCCTTGAAAGATAGATAATCTCCCCGCGCTCATTATATTTCACCACATCCCCGGTTCGGTAAATCAACTCCGGCACCGCCCGGTTCAGCGGATTCTGGACGAACGCCTCCTTCGTCTTTTCTGGATTGCTATAATATCCCATGGACAGGGACGTCCCCCTGACGCAAAGTTCGCCCGGCTCCTCCCCCGTCACCGGCTCATCCTTTTCATTTAGTACAAGAATGTCCGTATTTGGCATGGGAAACCCGATAGGGAGCGGCTCCTCGTCTGAAAATTCGCGGTCCACAATATAATAAGTGCAGGCATCCGTAATCTCTGTGGGACCGTACAGGTTCGCGTACTGTACATCCGGCAGAAATTTCCGCCACACGTTAAGCTGCTTATTCGGCATCACCTCACCGCAGAACAGCACCCGCCGCAGCGTGTCGGACAAATCCACATTTTTGAATGCCTTGAGCTTTGCCACCACAATCAGCGCCGAAGGCACCCAGAAAATGGTATTAATTTTCTTTTCCTTCAGATACTCCAGAAGGGGTACCGGCTGGGCAAAGAGCGTTTTCGGGATAATATAGGTCGTCGCGCCCGTTTTCAGGGTGCTGTAGATATCCAGAATCGAATTGTCAAAATAGAACGGCGCCTGATTGCCGAAACTGTCCTTCTCCGTGATGGCAAAGGTTTCCGTCACCCAGTCTATGTAGTCGATTACAGCCCTGTGGTTGATCGTCACGCCTTTCGGCACACCCGTAGAGCCGGAAGTAAACAGCACATACAGGAGGTCGGTGTCAATACCGCGTCTTCTCGCCGCCTCCAAATCCGCCTCCCTCCCGGATAATTTCTTCTCAACCCCGGCGTCGGATGCCAAAACCTCCTCCAGCAGAAGGAACTCCCCCTTGTAGTCATAAGCCGAAAAGACCTCCCGCAAGGCCCCTGTGGTAATAACCACGGCAGGCTCCAGGACCTCCAAAATCTTATTGACGCGACTCCCCGGCATGTCCACGTCGATGGGGGAATAAAAGTTACAGCTATAAGCCGCCCCCATAAAGGAGACAAGCACATCCACGCCCTTTTCCAGGAAAATGGCGACAGGCTTCTTAAACAGTCCCCGCCCCGTCAGCTCGCAGGCAATGGCTCTGGCCTGGGCGCGAAGCTGCAAAAAGGTAATCTCCTTTTTCTCATCCGCATAGGCTGTCTTGCCGGGAAAACGCGCCGCCGTCTCGTCCAGCCAGTAAGTAACGTTTGCTTTCATTTCTGCTCTTTATCCTCTCCGGCGGACATCGCGCCGCATCAGCGCGCCTCTATCACAGGATAGTAAGTATCCGCCGTCTTTTCTGTCTTTACATGGTACACATCATACAAATCCGTCATCTCAAGGCCGCATCCCGCCGGGTCATAGGAGCCGTAGAGAGCAATTCCTTTCTCTGCAGCCAAATTCTTCACCTTTTCCTCCACCTCAAGCGCGATCCGAAAAGCCTCCTCAGATTCTATGTAATTATACATCATGGGCGAATAGGGTGGCAAGTATAAAATGACCTCCACGCCCGCCTCCTGCAGATAATCCACCAACTCGGAAAACTGCGAAAAATGCCCTTCGTCGATGCTGCGATAGTCCGTCATCCGATAGACCACATGCTCCTCCATTGCCTGTCGCGTCATCTCCTCCACGTCCGACGGATCCACTTCCCGAAGCTCCCGCTGGTAACTGACACTTCCGTCAGAATGTTTGAGATACCCTTCCGTCACCCAATCGTCGGTGTAAGAGACGGCAAACCGCTTCTTTTCGGGAAGCAGGGTGATATTGTAGCGGAAATAATCTAAGGAAACAGTTTTGCCCCAGTCCCGGCCCGTATCCTTATGCGGGCGCGCCAGCTCCGGCGACAGTTTTCCGTCCAGAGTCAGCGACATATAATTGGCATAGCTTTCCAATTCCTTCCACTTCTCATTGTCATGGCTGGTATTGAAGAGAAAAGGGTCGACACCGATCACCGCCGTCGCCGGAAGCTTATTCTGCGACACCGCCATGCCACAAACCGCCAGCAGATCGTAGATTGTGGCCTCGGAGAGCCCTGCGTTGTAAAAAGAATCCGTTCCAAACATGGTATGGTCGAAGGTGTACACACGGCTGGAGCCGAGAACCATGACCTGCGGCGGCTCCTCCATTCCACCAATGCGCGCCGCCAGAAGATTCCTGTCGTTGTAGTCAGAATCCTCCAGGCCCTCCACATGCTTTCCCGCCGCCATCTGCGCGGCGATCCCGTCGTAGGTAACGCGCAGGAGGGCGTAGGAATCCACATACCAGTTGACCCATCCTATGAAAATGAGAAGCGGCAGGAGAAAGAGCGCCGCCTTGAGCCATTTTTTAATCATTTGTAACCCCGCTGTTTCACGATTTTTATAAATTTACATCTTGTTCACTATCTTGGTCACATCATCTTTTTCGCTCATAATTCGCTCATCTGAAATGAGCGAATTGCATTAAAGCCTTGTGTATACATTTCCTTTTGTCATTTTCTTACTTTTAATAACTCCGCAATCAGCCAGCACCTTTAAATATCTGCGAACCTGTGCCTCTGATTTTCCAGTTACTTCCATTCCCTTTTTCGTAGTAATCGTATCGTTAGTCTTCAAATACTCAAGTATTTGCTGTATTGCTCTTTTAGCTTTTCCGCTCATTAATTCGCTCATAATTCGCTCATCTGAAATGAGCGAATTATTTTCATTACCGAAAAATAGCTCTAAATATTTATCACACGCCCTGCAAAGCACCATAATCCCTGACGCGCTGATATTGTATTCCGGCAGCCGCCCGTCAAACTTTGCACAGGCCGCTTTGATTTTATCAAACCCTCTGCCCCACGCCTCTATCATGCCGCTCTTAAAGAACACGTTTGCCAGTTTCGGATTATATGGCTTGGAAGAATGCTTTTCAAACAGTTTCTCCGTTGAGTCCAGCTCGGACGGCATCTCCCCGTCATTCCAGATATATATTTTGTCCTCGTATACGCTGATCTGAATCGGATTGCAGGCACTATAATCCTTGTGAACCACCGCATTCAGCAATATCTCACGGAACGCCTCCTGTGGAAACATAAACTGCTCAATCCGCTGAATCCCTTCATAATAAATCAAGGCTTTCAGATATTTCGTGTAAACCAAATCAACCGTTTTATCAATCTGTTCCATCAGAGAACCATGTACCTCATCCTGATATTTCAAATCGGAATCAGAATCACCAAAATAGCCAATCTTAATATAAGAACCTGTAACCCATTTCTCCGGATCTTTATAAAATGCCAGCATTGCCGCCCTGATCAGGTAACCGTCCTCGTCAAACAAACGAAGATTCTCCATCAGTATGGCATCGTCAACTCTTGTCTCTTCCTCCGTCAGTCTATGTCGCCTTACTGCCTTTTCCTTAAATAAGTCAATTGCCTCTCTCCTCAAATCCGTTACTTTCAATTTCGGAATCGGCATACCATCCCATGTTCTACCTTGCGTTTTAAGGATGGCTCTATCCAGTTCTTTTCCGGTTATCGTTCTCATGGTGCTGCCGGAACGATAAAAATATTTCCCATGATAGCTGATGAGAGAAGGGTACTTGTCCACGATAATTTCAAGGTATTGCAATTTTTTGTCATAAAGCAGGTTAACATCTGCTACAATACCCATTGTATCTGTAATTTTGTTTGGAATGGCTTCCAATAGTTTCCTTGTGTCCTTATCGCTGAGTCCGACAACCTCTCCGCTATCATTTTTGCCGATATAAAGGGTTCCGCCATAAGCGTTTGCATATCCGCAGATCCACTCCAAGAACTCATCGTGCCATGATTCTTTGTATTCTATCGTTTGATGTTCCGGCATACTTTTCACCTGCTTTCTATCCCCTTATCCTCCATATCTTCATCCCATTTTCACATCATATATAATCACTCATCATATCATCAAATTCGCCTGTATTGTGTTTTTCATCCATGTTTTTTATTGATAATCCGAAAAAATCTCTATATGCTTCAACAAATTTCCTATTAAACATGAATCTACTACAAATGATTTGATCTGATAAGTTTAATTGCTTCAATATCCTAATCCTGCAAAATTCTTTATAACAACAATTTGCTGCTTCAGTTTGTTCTAAATTCATAACTGGAGAAATTTCTTTAGAAGCATGTGTGTAAGCATTTCTATCATTAATAATATTACTTAATTGCATATTAAAACTTTCAACATTCTCTACACCTGACAATATCGACACACTTTCCTTGGTAAGTTCTACAAGACAAGTTCTAAATTTATCTCCATTGTTAAAACAATAGCTATCAATAAATTCCCGATCTTCTTGATTTTCAAGATGCTTTTTTATTTTCTTTTTCCTTTTCTCGAAATTTCTTTTTTCTTCATCAGAGACCGCAGTACGCATAATTCCTTCTATCATCTGCATTATCTTCAAAAATTTATTATAGGTAACAATTTCTATTTCCTCATCCAACAATACTTGTTTATAACTTTCCATTGCTAACAGATTATCTTTTACTAATCCTGCAAAAATCTCAAATACATCTTTTTCAATATTTTTCCAGTCACTTAATTTAAATATACTTTTTCGAGGATACCATTTTGAGTCAAACCCATTATATAGCCCCTTTAATTTTTGCTTCGGGTAATTGCACAACCCCAAATATTCAAAACTACATTTGTCATTTTCCATTATTATATCAAGTGCAGTGATGGTTTCCCCGCTTAAAACTTCAAAGAAAAGCACAAGCATACGGATTTTTTCTTTTAAATCTTCAATACTTTCAAGTTTCGCGGCAAAATAGTTCAATCGCCCTTGCATAGAAAAAACATAATCATCATTTTTTTTATAAATATACGGCGTAACAAAACAAGAATAACCACCATCAAATTTCATCGTCTTTGTATCGTCAGCAATAGTTCCCTCCTTAAACAGCCACTCCGAACCCATATTGTCAATTTTATAGGGATATAATCCAAAAAGTTGAAATGTATCTGTAAATTGACACGAAAACCCATTAAAGAGCAATACATTATTCTCTTCCACAGCATATTCTGTTCCTGCAAAAACATCTGATATCCTCAAACAGATTTGTACCTTATTATCAATGCCCTCATTTGTTTTTTGCAAAGAAAACTTTGACTCAACAATTGCATTCCCCCTTAATGTGAAACAAGCATTTGGAGCCTTGGCACGTATTATAAGCTCTTTCAAATATTTGATTTTATGGTAAAATTCTTTCTTTACATCTATTATCTCAAGCATTGCAACATAATGCTCGTCTAAAGAAAATGTTGCTCTATATGAGCATCCTATTTCTCCAATAGACATTACTTCACAACTTACGTGCATATTTGCATACAACTTCTTATGACGCATATATTATATTCCTCCATAAACAGCCCAATAATATCAATTTTATTTTCTTTGTACGCACATCTACATAAATCATCTATCGTGTCTTCGCTCTTTACTTCAACAAGATACAAATCATAATATCACTTATTATCACATAGATATTACTCCCGGCATTTTCTAAGTAACCTGTACATCCCTATTTCTTTTCATCAATTTAATTCAAATGTAGTCGTTATTTACTAAGCTTTTTGAATCCTAATCTTCATAATTTTTGTTTTACAGGCTTCAATTTGTAAATTTGTGATTTATTGAGTTCCATTTTATAGCATTCAATCCCTTTTTCTCTGGCAATATCTTTAAGTAATTTTTCATTTATACTACTAATTTTACGGCCCAAATAAACAGCAACTGAATTTTTATTTACATATGAATGTGCCTCATTAAAAAAATTCGGTCGGTTATTTGAACAAAATAAACGCCATTCCTTTTCAGGTTTCCAATCTGATGATTTATGTATGGCTATTTTGGATAACATAGAATTATCAGGGCATGGCATTACTGTGTTTATCCATTGTGAATTATTGATAAAACCGCATTTACATAAAATATCTGATAGTAGCCAATATTGGAACATATAAATTGCAAATTCTGTTGCATCATATCTCTTATTTTTGTATATCATTGGATATATATAGCATTGCATTGGATAAAAACATTCTTTTCCTAATCGAGGACACTCAGGACAATTATTAAGCCTCCCATTACTAAAATCATATCCTAACGCAAATCCTGTTCCATTTGCCGCATAGTGTCCCCACATCATTGCAGAATTAATATTTTCGCTAAAACACGCAAATTTTACTCCCCGCTGTATTAGCGAAGTTACCATCTCCAATTTTTCAAACAAATTATCTTGTATATATTGTTTGAAATCAAATGTAAACTTCCTTATATCCTCACAAGGCAATTGTCGGATCATTTTAAAGCGTTGTTCTATCTCTTCTTCTGGTAACGGCAATAAATTCTTCACTAACTCTGGAGTATTTTGCATACTCTTCAAATAATTTAATATTCTAAAATCAAACTGTTCATCAAGCAATGGTTTCAGCCAATCATTTATTTTCTTATTATCATAGTATAAGCATGTATCATAGTCATCATTGACATCGCTTCCTCTTGATACCCAAACCTGATCTTTATAAAATGCATCAAAGTTTCTCTCTGAGCATTGACGAAATCGATATAATCGTGAAGGAAGCATATCCTCAACAATATTGCTAATTGGTTTCAGCAACTGTGTCTGCTGTTCCATTTCCATATTAGATGGGATCTTAATACTTTCCAATACTGTTTCAAATTCAATAATCTTGTTATACTTCATATCACATTTTTTCTTTCTACTATAATTATTATTTAGCCTTCTTCATTTATCTTCAAGTTTTTTTCTAAAATACCAGCATTAACGTCACCTTTCAAAAAAGTTGTGACAATGTCACAACTTTTTTGAAATTTTACACCATCGTCAATTGCTGATACAATTTCATTAATTCCGCCACGCAGCTCTCTTCCGTTGTATCTTTTATGGAAAATCCATATGCCTGCATAACTGCCCTATCATTTTTCTGATGTGCTTTCCTAAGTTCTGACGGCATAGCAAGTTCATCATATAAATCAGCTAGGCTGCTATCAGGATATAGGCCCCTTACATCTAATATTGTTTGCGCAGTTTGTTCTATTTTTTTGCGTTGCTCATCTGTAGGATTAGGCCAAGGAAAATTGTTATAAACAACATCTTTCGAATAAGTATAATCCGACTTCAAACGAGCTGCAACTGTTCGCATCCAGGCCATATGAACATTTGATGTCAATACGCCAAAATGATATATCTCTGCGTCAGGAATAATAAACAGTTTATTTCCAGCTATTACAGAATCGTCTAGATATCCCAACGGAATGTATCTTCTACGTTCTGACGAAACAATCGGTATGGCAACGAATTTTGCTGGATTTCTTTGCTCCCGAAACAGCATTGGAGTTTCCGCCTTTTTTCGCGCACCTGCATCATTACTTGCCGCCCGCATTTCCTGCACCGCTCTGACGCGTTTCATTACATGCGGCATATTACGAAGTTGTGAAGGAGAACAATTTACCAACCATAAGCACCACCGCTTTTTATTATTAATAAACTCATATCCCATCATATAACGCTTTATAAAAGGAATTGCCTGTGGTTCCTTTGAAATAAATTCGTTATAATCCTTTTCTTCTATTATAAGATTTCCTCCATCCATAGCTTGATTGCCCATAGTAATTAGGGGAACATCACATATAGGGGTTTTCCTGCTTAGAATAATAGTATTGTCACCTTCTATTAAATATGGACTTATATTAAACACCTTTTTAACGTTGTCTCCCGAAAACAAAAACTTTTTTGTTCGAGGGAGCATCGAAAAGCTGATAATGACAACATGAACCTTTGCTGTATTACTCGATTCACTGTCCCAAACAAAAGACCGCCATGCAAAATTAATAGAAATCCTATATTGTCTCAAAAGAAATGACCAAAGATCTCCTGCCATCTGTCCCTGTGATACTGAATTTGTAGATACAAATGCAACTTCACACTCTGAATCTTGAATATACTCTGCAGCTTTTTTATACCAACAGCATACATAATCAAGTAATGCCGGCTTTACTTCCACAAAGACAGTTTTCATATCTTGCTTTTGAGTTTCACTTGCAAATTTGAATCCAACAAATGGTGGATTTCCTATAATATAATTCAGTTCATGCTTAGAGACAACGCTTTCCCAATCAATCCTTAATGCATTTCCTTCCACTATGTTTGCATATGATTTCAACGGAAGAAAATTAAGGCTCATATGAACAATATCTTCCGTCTCTTTCATCATCTGGCTCTCTGCAATCCACAATGCAGTCTTGGCAACAGTTACAGCAAAATCATTTATTTCTATTCCATAAAACTGACCTATTGACACTTTTATCGGATTAAACGCCTCACCCAATACAATTTGTCCGCCCTGTAATTCATTAATAGTTTCATTTTCCAATCTGCGCAAAGAAATGTATGTTTCAGTTAAAAAATTTCCAGAACCACATGCGGGATCAAAAAACTTAGATCCAGCAATCTTTGTCTGGAAAGCCATCATCTTGCTTTCCTTGTCCGTTCTACAGTAATCGCTTTGATTTCATCCAATTCATTTCTAAGCTCATTCATAAAAAGCGGATCAATAACCTTATGTATATTTTCAATCGAAGTATAATGCATTCCCCCGTTTCTGCGCGTCTCTGGATTTAAGGTACTTTCAAACACTGCACCAAAAATAGTCGGACTTATGTCTGACCAATCAAAGTCTGCACTCGCTTTATTCAATAATAAACTTTTAATTTCTTCAGTAAAAGGCGGTATCTCTATTGTTTCATCAGCAAATAATCCACCATTCACATACGGAAAGGCTGCAAGTTTTGGATTATCTTCTGCTAAATATTTATCACGGATTTCTATTGGAGTATCAAGTGTTTTAAACAGTTCCACAAGAGCTTTTCTAATGCCGTTCGCAGGAACCTCTTTTAAATAATCGTGAAACATCATATGTGAACCGAAAATGCCCGCGTCCTCTGCATACAAGCAAAAAACGAGGCGTACACATAATGCATTCAAACTCTTAAATGACTGCTGATCCGGATCTTTATACTGTGCTATCAATTTTTCATAAAGTATTCCAACAATTTCTCCCGCCTTAACAGATATTTCCATCTCTCGGGAAAGTTCTTTCACATCCTTTCTAAACATAAAGTCAAATAGAGTCAGCTTATCTCTTACCTCTTCAAGCAAGATAATTATCGGAAGTTCATTTGGCTTATTCATATCATGGATTTCAAAAGACCTAAAATTACATGTCACAATCCATAATGGCGTTTCATTCGGAATCATCCACTGCGCATAATTACGTGCTTGTTCATAAGGTGTGCGCATAGCCCCATCAGATTGAAGCATCCGTTTTCCCAAATCTTTATCAATGCTTTTCTGTTCTATCAAGACCCTTGTTTCAGGTATATAGATATCAATATATTTAATTTGTTTATCTACTGTTACACGCTTTTCAAAAACAATTTTATGTGTAACATTCTCAATATCTAATACATTACTTAAAAACTCTATCCAAAACTTTTGACAATCGCTTTTCTCATCCCCGATACCACGCCACTCATTATAGAACTTTGTGGCGGCATAATAAACCTCATACTTATTTTTAACAGTAAAATATAAACAATATCTATTGTAAACATTCTATCATAAATACAATGTTAAAACACCTATTTTTTTATATTATTGCGATATAGGAAAATTAAAATTTTAAATT
>DKWV01000023.1:0-41302 GCA_002491905.1 Lachnospiraceae bacterium UBA7143
GCCCTATTATAACACGGGCATCAAAATATCCCGCTCCCGTCTGCTTTAACGATGCGTCAAACTGGGCATAAGCCTCCTCCTTTGTTTTGCAGTTGATCCACGCCGCATTTTTGGTGGCCAGCTGATATTTCTCCCTCGGATAGCGTTCCACCAGCGCCTGACGGATCGTGTCCTCGCTCCCGGCATAAGCCCATGCCGTGTCAAAATAGGTAAAGCCGGCTTCCATAAAGCAGTCCACCATCTCCTTTACCTGTTCCACATCAATGACACCGTCCTTCTGCGGCAGACGCATCAGACCAAAACCAAGTTTTCTGATTTCTTCACCCAGATAACCCATATGCTTACTCTCCTTTCCTTCTGTTGCCAAAATCGGTTTCCTGTATTATGATAAGTATACTTACTTCGTGTAACTCGAAGTCAATACCCTTTTCCAAATTTATCCAGAAAACAAATCAGCGGGAGGAAACGCAAATTGGAAAGAGAAAAGTTCGGCTCACGGATAGGCTTTATTCTGTTATCGGCAGGATGCGCGATCGGTATCGGCAATGTCTGGCGTTTTCCGTACATTGCCGGTATGTACGGCGGCGGTATGTTTGTGCTGTTCTACCTGTTTTTTCTGGCCGCTATGGGCATCCCCGTGATGACAATGGAATTTGCCGTGGGACGCGCCAGTCGCAAGAGCATTATAAAAAGCTTCACGGCATTGGAAAAGCCCGGGCAGAAATGGCATCTGCACGGGTATCTTGGCCTGGCGGGCAATTATCTGCTGATGATGTTCTACACGACTGTGGCGGGGTGGATGCTGTACTATTTCTACCTGATGCTGACCGGGAAATTTACCGGGAAAGATAAGGAACAGGTGTCCGGGATGTTTCAGAAAATGCTAGACAGCCCTTCTGTGCTGACAACGGTCATGGTAATCATCGTCACAGCCGGAATCCTGATCTGCTCCTTCGGCCTGCAGAAAGGCGTGGAGAGAATCACCAAGGTTATGATGACACTGCTCCTCCTGATTATTGTGGTTCTGGCCGTGCGCGGCATGACACTTCCCGGCAGTATGGAAGGGCTGAAATTTTATCTTCTTCCCGATGTGCAGAGAATGCGGGACGTAGGCATTCCAGAGACAATAACAGCCGCTATGAATCAGGCATTTTTCACACTGAGCCTTGGTATCGGCGCTATGGCTATCTTCGGAAGTTATATTGATAAGAGCCGGACCCTGCTGGGAGAATCGGTGAGCATAGCGGTACTGGATACCTTTGTAGCCCTTGTGTCGGGACTCATCATTTTCCCGACGTGCTATTCCTTTGATATCAGACCGGATATGGGACCGAGCCTGATTTTTATCACGCTGCCAAATATTTTTAACCACATGACAGGAGGCCGGATATGGGGAACCTTGTTCTTCGTGTTTATGACATTTGCGGCATTCTCCACCATACTGGCCGTATTTGAGAATATTATCTCCTGCGGGATGGATCTTTTTTGCTGGAGTCGGAAAAAATCCTGTCTGGTCAATCTGGCAGTTCTCATCGTGCTTTCCCTGCCCTGTGTGTTTGGCTACAATATCTGGTCGGGATTCCAGCCGCTTGGGGAAGGAAGCGCCATACTGGATCTGGAGGACTTTATGGTCAGCAATGTGATCCTGCCTGTCGGCTCTCTCGTCTATCTGTTGTTCTGTGTGACCAGATCCGGCTGGGGATTTGAAGAGTATCTGAAAGAAGCCAACACCGGCAAAGGATTGAGGATGCCGAAAGGGCTCCGCATCTATGTAACTTATGTCCTTCCCATACTGCTCATTTTCCTGATCGTAAAGGGATGGATGGGCTGACAGAATAAAACTATTGTTTAAGGAGAACACATATGACCTACACTGTCAAAGAATTTGCAGAAATGTTCCACACCACGGAGCACACCATACGCTACTACACGGATATCGGCTTGCTGCCATGTAAAAGGGATGGCGGAAACCACCGCATTTTCGATGAATCCGCCGCCAACTGGATGCGGGGGATCACCTGTCTGAAAAACTGCGGTATGCCCGTAAAAGATATGAAAAAATATTTCGATCTGTGCCAGCTCGAGGAATCTGAGGAAAACCTTCTCGCAAGATACCGAATTATCGCAAAGCAGCGGGACGCCGCTCACAAAAAAGTAGCGGAGGCCAAAGCCACCGCTGACTATATGGATAACAAGTTAAAGCACTATGAAGAAATTCTGGCGGGCCGCATCCCCGATGACACCAATCCTGCCAACTGGACGGATTAAGCCGCGTCAGAATCCCCGTTTAGACATCCCCTGCCTATTCCATCTGGAAATTACAGATATGCTTCTCTAATACATCCGCTGTTTCTTTCAGATTCAGCGCAGACTGTTCCACCTCCCGGAAGCATTCCGATACATTGGCAATGACTTCGCCTGTCTCCTTTGTGTTTACCACATTGCTCTCCGCGATATCGGACAGTCCGGCAATCATGCCCATCATATCCTTTCTCGCATCCTCAAGCTCCCGTGTCCTGTCTTCGATATTCCTTATATTCTGAATGGAAATGTGAATCTCATCTATAACCGTACGGACAGATTTTTCCGTGCTCACAATGTAGTCGCTCTGTCGGCCGGTCACCTCCTGCATTCGCTGCATTGCCTCCACCACATGCTCTGCATTGCCAAGCAGTGTATTTACAATGTGATCGATACTGCTGCTGGTATCATTCGACTGTTCCGCCAGCTTCTGGATCGCATCCGCCACGACAGCGAACCCTCTCCCCGCCTCGCCCGCTCTGGCCGCCTCAATATTGGCGTTCAGCGAAAGCAGCGTAGTCTGCCCCGCAATATCAGAAATCAGTCCTGCCGCCTCACGGATCGTCTTTGCCGACTCATTGGTCTGTCTGGTCAGTTCCGCGATCATATCGACCACGTTCTTCACCTCTTCACTGATGTTCTTCAATCCATCGATGGTCTCGCCGGTCTCGTCGCTGGATGCCAGCATAGTATCCGCACTCTTACTCAGCGCCCCGGCCTGACTTCCCGTCTCTATGATCAACTCGCCCATCCTGATGATCGTATCCGACGCATTTCTGGTATCCTCCGCCTGGGAAACGGCTCCGGACGTGATCGTATCCACCGACTGCATCACATCATCCATATTGGCTAACGTCTGTTTGGAAGTCTGTTCCAGCATATCGGAGGCTGAAATCAACTGCGCCGTGCTGTCACCGATCCCGCCAATGATGCCCCGCAGATCAGTCTGCAGCTTATCAATGGATCTGGTCAGTTCTCCCACCTCATCCTTGCGCTGTAAATGCTTCCGGTTCAGCCGCACATTCAGATTTCCCGTTGCCAGCCCCTCCACACAGACAACCTCCTCCTTCAGTGCCTTGGAGATTGAATTTGACACAAGCCCGGTAACGAGCATACCCGCCAGCGCAATCAGCACCACAGTCACCACAATATAAAATACAATGCGCATCACACTGTTTAGCGTCGCATTTCGGTCTACCCCCGCAAAAACCATCCCGACCGGTGCTCCCGCATCCCCATCCTGAAACACGGGGACATAGTACCCATAATACATTTCACCGTCAACGGACACCTGTCTGCTGAAATATTCCTGCCCTTTTTCCAGCACCTCTTCCACGATCTTCGCACCCGCAGGACTGCCCAGAATGCGTTTGCCGTCCGCATCCACGATGGAAGTCATGATTCTCTTATCCCCGTAGAAAAAAGTGACCTCCATGCCGGATTTTTCCCTGATGGTATCCAAAAGCTTTTCCGAGCGGGATATATTGTATCCGCCCTTCCAGATGTCCCCATTCTCCGCCACCAGATAAAAGCCTGAATTCTGGTCATAAGCGGCCAGCGTGGCTGCTGCCGTGCCCCGCAGAGAATTCTCCACCTGGCGGATAATGGAACTGCGCAGAGATGTGGCCGCTATCACGATAATAATGACACCTAAAATACCAATGGGCAGAAATGCGCACAAAAGCAGTTTTTTCCGTATCGTCAGTTTCATAGCCTCTCTCCTCCACTATTCCACGACGACGACATTTTCATAGTACCAGTTGATCGCGCCGGTGATCGTCGCATCATCCAGTGTGGAGCCTGCGCTCCCGATCACTTCACCCGTATTCGTCGTCATTTCCCCGTCAAAAACATTACAGCTTCCGTTCAAAAGAGCCGTCGTCGCTTCCGACACCTTTTCCTGCGTTCCCTCGGCACAGAAAGATGCCAGATCCGTGATCTGCACCAACCCCTCGCCAATGCCTCCATAATAATTTTCGCCGCTCCATGTTCCGTTGATGATAGAATCCACCGCAGCCGTATAGTATGCGCTCCAGTTCCAGATTACACTGCACAGACAGGTTTCCGGGACATCCTTACTCATGTCCGAGTTATAGCCTATCCCGTATACACCATACTCCTGTGCCAAAGTCAGAGGATAGGGCGTATCACAGTGCTGGGCCATCACGTCGCATCCCATATCCAAAAGCTTCCTCGACGCCTCTTCCTCCTTTGGGGGATCATACCAGCTGTTTGTAACAGACACAAAAATTTTCGCCTCCGGATTAACGGACGCAACCCCGATGGCAAAAGCGTCGATTCCGCCTGTCACCTCCGAATTGGAGCTATCCTGCGCCGCCACATAGCCAATCTGGTTGCTCTTCGTATTCAACCCCGCCACGATCCCGCTTAAGTATCTCGCCTGATAGATCCGCCCGAAATAGTTGTTAAAGTTTTTCCCATTTGACATATAGCCCGTGCCGTGTGAAAAATAAATATCCGGGTACAGCTCCGCCATCTCTGCCGTGGCCTCCATGTAACCCCAGCTCGTGGTAAAAATCACGTTACAGCCATCCGCAATACATTCTTCTATGGCTTTCTTCGTTGCCGCCGTGTCTCCATCATCCACAATTTTGCGCACAACCTGTTCCTCCGCGAGATTCAGATTGCTCTGCATGGCACGTATGCCGAGGTCGTGTGTGTAGGAATAACCGCTGCCCTCCGCCGGATCGGTTATGTACAGAACGCCCACTTTGACATCCTCTCTGGCGATTCCTGCCCCGACAGCATTTTCGGCGCCCTCATCCCCTTCCGGGGAATCCGCCGTATTTTCGACCGTGCTCTCCGCCGCTGTCTCATACCCCTCATTCGTCACATAGTCATCCGGCTGCCCGGCGCTGTCTCCACATCCGGCCAGACTGCCGGCCAACAGCAGACCCGCTATCAAACACCCTGCTGTCCTTTTCCCTCGTACCCTTCCCCACATTCTTTTTGCTCTCCTTCTTTTCCCATTTCAGATACCGCTCTCTTTTACAGCCCTTCCTTACGCTTCCTCCCAGGGAATCAGCGGATTCTCGATCTTCTTATCCCGCAGCATCAGGTTCTTCACCGCCTCGTCCACGGGCATCCCGTCAAAAAGCACCGCATTCACCTGCTCGATGATGGGAAGCTGCACCTGATACTTCTCCGCAAGCCCCATAGCCGCCTTAGCGGAGTACACGCCCTCCACCACCATCTTCACCTCATCCATAGCCTGCTCCATCGTGTAGCCCTTGCCGATCAGGATACCTGCGCGTCGATTTCTCGAATGCATAGAAGCGCAGGTCACAATCAGATCCCCGATGCCGGTAAGGCCGCTGAAAGTCTCAATTCTTCCTCCCATAGCAAGCCCGAGTCTTGCAATCTCCGCAATGCCTCTGGTGATGAGCGCCGCTTTTGTGTTGTCCCCGTAGCCAAGACCGTCCGCGATTCCCGCCGCCAGGGCCACCACATTCTTAAGCGCCGCGCCCAGCTCGATGCCCAGCACATCCGGGCTGATATAGACACGGAACACCTCGTTCATAAAAATGTTCTGGAGATACTCGGCCGTAGCTTTCTTCTCTGCTCCCACCACAATCGTTGTGGGAATGCCCCTGCCCACCTCCTCGGCGTGGGACGGACCAGAGAGCACAGCAACTTCCGCCTGCGGGATCTCCTCCTCTATGATCTGTGACAGGGTCATCAGGGTCTTCTCCTCAATTCCCTTGGCCACATTGACGATGATCTGCCCTTCCCGCACATAAGGCTGCATGGAACGTGAAGTGCTTCTGGTATAGGGTGAAGGCACCGCCAGCACCAGCACATCCTTATCTTTCACCGCCGCCTCCAGATCGGTAGTAAATATCATATCCTCCGGCAGCTTCACACCCGGCAGCTTATCCTTATGCTCATGCTCCCTTGTAAGCATCTCAATCTCCTGCTCCATAATCGACCAGACTGTGATCCTGTGTCCGTTTTTGTAAAGGAGCACTGCTAACGCCGTTCCCCAGCTCCCTGCGCCTATGATACTGATATCCGCCATATGATACCTCCCTGTTCGTGATTCCTGCCAGCCAGACCGCCGCCTCCCTTTGACTCTGCGGCTGCTATGACTGTTCCCTATTTTCTGTGATTTCCTCCGCTCCTGTGCTCTTGTGCGTCAAATAAGTCTTCCTCTCCGTACCGCTTAAAAGCCGTCTGATATTCTCCCGGTGCTTCCAGTAAGCCATAACCATCAAAAATGCGGCAATTGCATACATTTCAATCAAAAGCGCCTGCGACATGCCGAATACCCCCATCTGCCCCAGAACCACCAGCTCGACCATAAATCCCGCGTATACCAGAAGTGATCCAAGCGACACATAATGAGTGATAAAAAATGCGCCGAAAAACAACACAATCCCCATAGGAATCAGGTACGGATGAAAGGACAGGATCAGCCCCGCCGTGGCCGCGATTCCTTTTCCCCCTTTAAATTTCAGATAAAAGGGAAAATTGTGCCCGATGATAGCCCCCGCCGCCGTATACATTTTCAACAGGTAAACCATGTCCGGGTGGCTGTCTCCAAAAATAGCACCCGTAATTACAACTGCAAGGATGCACTTCATGATATCACCCAGAAGCACAAGCAGCCCCGCTTTCGTCCCAAACACCCGGAGCGTATTCGTGGTGCCCGCATTGCCGCTCCCGTAATTCCTGATATCAATGCCATGCAGCCTCCCGTAAATATAAGCCGACTGAAACAATCCGAACACATAGCCGATCAGTAAGCAAAAGATCCGTTCCACTTTTATCTGTTATCCTTTCTCTCCCTGACAAAAAATTTCAGGGGCGTTCCCACGAAGCCGAAAGTATCCCGGATCTGGTTTTCCAGATACCGCAGATAGGAAAAGTGCATCAGCTCCTTGTCGTTCACAAATATCACAAAGGTAGGCGGTTTCACCGCTACCTGCGTCGTATAATAGATGCGAAGGCGTTTCCCCTTGTCCGACGGAGGCTGCTGCAGCGCCACTGCCTCTGTCACAATCTCATTTAACACGCCTGTTGCCACCCGCATGGAATGGTTCTCATTCACCGCGTCAATCACGTCATACAGCTTCATCAGCCGCTGTCCGCTCACCGCTGAGATAAACATGATCTCCGCATAAGGCATAAAAGATAACACCTGTCTTATTTTCTGTGTGTACTCCTTTACTGTCTGGCTGTTCTTCTCGATGGCGTCCCATTTATTGACTGCGATAATTACCGCCTTACCCCTGTCATGGGCAATCCCGGCGATCTTCGCGTCCTGCTCCGTCACGCCCTCCACGGCGTCTATGATGAGCACGGCGATATCCGCCCGCTCCACCGCCGATACCGTGCGGATGATCATATAGCGTTCCAGTTCCTCTTTTATCTTATTCTTTCTCCGAAGGCCCGCCGTGTCAATGAAAACATATTCTTTTCCATTATGGGTAATCTCCGTGTCCACCGCATCCCTGGTCGTTCCGGCAATATCAGAGACAATCAGGCGGTTCTCCCCGATCAGGCGGTTGATGATGGATGATTTCCCCACGTTGGGCTTCCCGATAATGGCAATCTTTGTGCGGGCATCCTCCTCCTCATCCTCCGGCGTTTCCCCAAAGTGGGATATCACCTCATCCAAAAATTCCCCAAATCCCAGACGGTTCGTGGAGGATATGGGATAAGGCTCCCCGATCCCCAGATTGTAAAACTCATAGACATCCGCCATATATTTCTTGAAATCATCTACCTTATTGACCGCCAGAACCACAGGCTTATGAGCCCGCCTGAGCATATCGGCCACCTTGGAATCCGCATCCTGCAGCCCCTGCTTCACATCCACCAGAAAGATAATCACATCCGCTGTGTCTATGGCGATCTGCGCCTGCTCCCGCATCTGGGACAGGATGATATCTTTGCTTTCCGGCTCGATACCGCCCGTGTCAATCAGCGTAAAATTTCGGTTAAGCCACGAAACATCCGCATAAATCCTGTCCCTGGTAATCCCCGGCGTATCCTTCACAATCGCTATCTTTTCACCCGCCAGCGCGTTAAACAGTGTGGACTTCCCCACATTCGGTCTTCCCACCACAGCTACGATCGGCCTGGTATTTTTTCTGCTCATAACACAATTCTCCATAAAAAATTACAAATAAGTCATATACCGCTTGATTTTACATCATCTTGGACTGCTTGTAAAGGCAAACCCGCTTTTCATTCAGGTTTAATTTAGGAAAGGGACGCCAAATCCGCTTGACATGTCACCGCCGTAATGATATATATTTTTTGTAAGAAAACATCTGCACAGAAAGAGAACCTCGTGCCAACGCATGCGGTCAAGTGGAGAAACTATGCCTAACACAGAACAACTCGAACATTCTATGCCAGTTGCTGCCGTCAAGCTTCTTGCTCCGAAAGCGGCTCTTCCTCTGGCAGAAAAAGTCAACCATCATCTGGTGGAGTACCGCCGCAATCTACAAAACGACGTCAAAAACGATCCGGCCTTCCACGGCTATATGGAGAGCAACTATCTGATGGAAGTGGACTGCCCCCGCTTCGGCAGCGGGGAGGGCAAAGCCGTCTTACATGATTCCGTTAGAGGTAAAGATATCTTTCTTCTGACGGACGTCTGCAACCACAGCATCACCTATCAGATGAATGGCTTCACGAACCATATGTCGCCTGACGATCATTATCAGGATCTGAAACGGATCATCTCCGCCATAAACGGCAAAGCGCACCGCATCAATGTGATCATGCCATTTCTCTACGAGGGACGGCAGCACAAGAGAAACGGCCGCGAATCCCTGGACTGCGCATATGCCATCAAGGAGCTGATGGACATGGGTGTCTCCAATTTTATCACTTTCGATGCCCATGATCCAAGGGTGCAGAATTCTGTTCCCATCAAGGGCTTTGATAATTTCACACCGCCCTACCAGTTCATCCGTTCGCTTTTGCGCATGGAAAAAAACCTGATCATCGACAAGGAACACACCATCGTCATCAGTCCCGACGAGGGGGCGTTAGACAGGGCCGTGTATTTTGCGAATGTCTTAGGAGTAGACACCGGCATGTTCTATAAGCGCCGGGATTATTCCACCATCGTAAACGGCAAAAACCCGATCGTAGCGCACGAATTTCTGGGAGACAATATTGACGGCAAGGATGTCATCGTCATCGACGATATGATCTCCTCCGGCGGCAGTATGATTGACACTGCCAGACAGTTAAAGAAAATGAACGCCAAGCGGGTATTCATCTGCTGTACCTTCGGACTGTTTACGGACGGGCTGGACGCCTTTGACACCGCCTATGAAAACTGCTATTTTGACAGGATTGTGACTACGAATCTCTGCTATCAGCCCCCGGAGCTCAGGAAAAAGCCATATTACATAGAGGCTGATATGAGCAAGTTCATCGCATCCATCATAGACTTCATGAACCACGATGCCTCTATGGCGAATATCTACACGCCCACGGACAAGATCCATCAGATTCTGGCGAAATATAATAACCGCGAGGTAAGCGGGCTGGACATTTAAGTCCGTTTCATCTGCGGACTCAGGATACGTGAAAAGCTGCTGCCCTGTTGTATACAGGAACGGCAGCTTTCCTTTTTTAATCACTATTTTTAGTCTTCACTGCAAAGAAGCTCATACTTTTTTCATCAGTTTTCCTCCTTCGCCAGCGGGAATGTCAAAAACACCTTAAACAGATCCCCGTCCAGCTCGATCTCGAAACTGCCCTTCTGGGCCAGGGTCAGGTTTTTAGCTATGGAAAGCCCCAGGCCACTGCCCTCCGTGGTGCGGGATTCATCCCCCCTGATAAAGCGCTCCGTCAACTCCTCCGGCTTACAGTTCAGGTAATTCTCGGAAATGTTCTTGATGCTCACCTGAACGCGCTGCGCCTCTCCCGCCTGATCCATCGTCACATATACCCGCGTTCCCGGCATCGCATACTTGTAAATATTGTTAAACAGATTCTCCATCACACGCCAGATCCTGCGGCTGTCCGCCTCAATCACCACGTTACGGGTATTCACATTCATCACTGTGACAAGATTTTTTTGCTCAAACTTCTCAGAGAACTCCCCGATCGTCTGATTCATCAGCTCCGTCAGATTGATCCGCTCAAAATGCAGGCTGATGTTCCCCGAAGTGATCTTACTCGCCTCCACCAGATCGTCCGTGAGCTGCTTTAGGCGCTGGGATTTTTCGTCGAGCACCCGGATATAATTCTGTACCTTTTCGTTGTCCACCTGTTCTCTCTTAATCAGATCCACATAGTTTATGATGGAGGTGAGCGGTGTCTTGATGTCGTGGGACACATTGGTAATCAGGTCGGCCTTCATGCGCTCGTCCTTCATGCTGATCTCAACAGCCTCCTTGATGCCCTTCCCGATACTGTTGACGGAGTTTGCCAGAGTCCTGTTGTCCCCGTGCAGCTCCTCCGTATCGATCTGATGCTCCACCTGACCCCCGGTAATGGTCTCAATGCCTTCCACAATGCCCTGCCGCTCCTTCGCGTCCTTATAGAGCAGAATACCCACGATCAGATCTATCGCGCCCGCAAACAATATCAGAAGCACATTTCCGATCTCTACGGCCAGCAGAAGCAGCACCAGATTAGCCGCCAAAAAGATACTGTAAGGCACCCATGTGCGCAGAACAATGCCGCCGTTGTCATACACCTTCCATGCAAACTTCGTCAGTCTCTGCACCAGACGGCACAGCCACGAATTTTTCCAGAGCGTCCGCGCCTTGACCCTTCTGACCAGACTGTAGAAGAAAAAGGTAAACAGCGCATCTGCGGCAAAAACACCGATTAAGATAACTGCTTTAAACCAGTCCTTATGAACCGCCTCCCGGTAAAAATCAATATCGGTGGGATCGATATCCGCAAGCTCCGTCAGCACAACAGCCATCCAGAGCACCAGCAGCACGCTTCCTATGGCAATGAGAACGCCCCCTTCCGTCGGCACCCTGTCAAACGCAGTCAGCCGGATCCGCTTCTCACCGTTCCCGTCAAACACCCGTCCCGTCATCACAGTCTGACAGACGAACAGAATCAGATAAAGTATCCCCGCCAGAAAGGCCGCTGTCACCCAGAGCCAGAGATTGGGCAGATATCTGGCTCCCTGCGTAAACGCATCCTGCGCCGGATAGGAGCCGTCCACATCGATCCAGATTCTGACGGACTCCGGGTATGCATAATCATAGCTTTGCAGCATCTGCCTTACCGTCTCCGCCTCAATCGTTGTGTTGGTCATATAATCCATATCCGCGAGACTGTAGTAAATGAATTTCTCCGTGGTGACATCCGCCTCGTCATCCATCATCTGCAAAATACGTTTCCTGTAAGAATTGTTTTCCGGCAGATTGCTGTAATACTGTGTCTCCCCGCCCACCGTCTTCTCGATCAGGAAACGGACGTTGGAATTTGCCGTGTCGTAAAAGTCCCTGTACTCCAGGTATTCGTTGTAATTATAGGTAAGGCTTTCCGCCGCCGCCTGTACATTATGGCACAGATCATAATACTGCTCCCAGTCGGATACGTACTCCTCCAGATTTTTGCCCTCCGCCGTCTTATAGCGGTTGACGAGGACATCATACTCAAACACCTCCGATTCATCCGCATCGGATTCCGACTCTGCCGTGTTCTCTCCCGTCCAAGTCAGCGTCACCTCATTTGTCGCATGGTCTCCCAGCGCGCCTGCAGGCTGATACCCCTCCACAAATCCGGAGTCCTCATCCGCAAACTCCACGACAACCTCACTGCCTTCTTCCGCTGCCGTCACGCCGTTTACAACGGTATAATCCTTCACATCGGACTTTAAATAGCTGGCGTCCACAGTATTCCTGTAGCCGCTCTTCGGGTCAATCGTGGTCACCTGCGTCGTGTCCGCAAGAAAATCCGCCGCCTCCGCCCCGGTCATCTCCACTCTGTTGTAGGTAAAGCCATAGCTCTGCCATTTGAGCAGATCCTCCAGCCTGTAATTTACCGTCACATACTCCTCCGGCAGCCCGCTGCTCCGATAGTTGTAAGCCGTCACATCCACAAGCTTGTCGCCGTCAAAAACGCCCTTTGTCTCCATCTGGCTGCTCACCACGCCGAAACGGATCACATCCGCCACCGCATAGCCGAAAATATAATTGAATGCATCCGAATCCTCAAAGGGCGTCCCCGGGTCGGAACTCCTGATATAGCTATAGCTGCCCTTCGAATGTACCCCCTCAATCCGCACTGTCGTAGACACCGTCACCACAATTACAGCAAACACCATAATCGCCAGCGCGGCATGCTGTAAGACCAGAAGCAGCGCCTTCAGTCCGCTCCTGTTCTTCCCGGTCTTTTTCTTCCCATGTTTCTTTTCTGCCGGTTTTCTCTCCTGCTGTTCTTCCTCCTCCGCCGCAGTCTCCGCTGCCGCTTCTAAAACCTCCGGGGTTTCCCCGCGCTCTGTATTTTCCATCCGCCTGTCCTTCCTTCCATGAAGCCAGCTTTACGCATCCTTTTCCACTTTGTAGCCGACGCCCCACACCACTTTTAAGTATCTCGGCTCCTTAGGGTTAATCTCGATCTTCTCCCTGATGTGTCTGATATGTACCGCCACCGTATTGTCCGCGCCGATGGCCTCCTCATTCCAGATACTCTCATAGATCTGATCTATGGAGAAAACACGGCCGCAATTCTTCACAAGAAGCAGAAGAATATTGTATTCAATGGGCGTCAGCTTCACGCTGTCCCCATCCACCGTCACTTCCTTGGTATCGTCGTTGATACACAGGCCGCCCACCTGAAAAAGTGCGTTGTTCTCCGTGTTAAGGTTCCCCAGCGTTGTGTACCTGCGGAGATTGGATTTCACCCGCGCCACCAGCTCAAGCGGATTAAAAGGCTTCGTGATATAATCGTCCGCCCCTATATTCAACCCCAGAATCTTGTCCGTATCTTCCGACTTTGCCGACAGAAAAATAATGGGAACACTGGAATATTCCCTGATCTTCAGCGTTGCGTGAATGCCGTCCAGCTTCGGCATCATAATGTCAATGAGAAGCAGATGGATCTGCTGTTCCTTCAATATGCGGATTGCCTCCTGCCCGTCGTAGGCTTTAAAAATCGTGTAGCCCTCCTGCATGAGATAAATCTCAATCGCATCCACAATTTCCCTGTCGTCATCACATACCAGAATATTAGCCATTGTTTTCTCCTCTTTCGCAAACCGGTTTATGGTATCATTAAAACATACAATCATAAAGGAATAGCTGTGAATTTCTTTAATACTTTCTTAATTTGCCACAAGCCCCAAAAAAGCGCCCAGATTTCCCCTCTTTCCGTGGCTTGCACGGTGGGAAAACAAATAACGGTCGTTATGGCATGTACACAGGTCGGTCACCTGAATATTTGCCTCTGGAATCCCCGCTTCTGTCAGCACAATCTCGTTTGCCCGCCACAGGTCAAGCTGATATTTGCCGCCGCCCTTATCAAGCAGGATTTCCCGCTCCTGCCCGGGCTTTGCAAAAGCCGCCGCAAAAGCTCCTGCCACATCCCCGCTGACTTCATAGCACTCCTGACAGATGGAAGGACCGACCGCCGCCACCAGATCCGCCGGATCTGTGCCGTAAGCCTCTCTCATCTTCTCAACAACACACCGCCCCATGCGGGCCACAGTACCCCTCCAGCCGGAATGTGCCAGCGCAATCGCCTTTCTCTTCGTATCCACAAAATACAGAGGCACACAATCCGCAAAAAAAGTCGCCAGATACACTCCCGGCTCGTCCGTCAGAAGACCATCCACATCGCTGTAGTCCTTTGCTCTGGTGATCCCCTTTCCTCCATCCGCCCTCCCCACAATCCGCAGATTTGTGGTGTGGGTCTGGTCAGAGCAGACCATATCCTCCACGCTGCAGCCAAGCACAGCCGCGATGCGCCTGAAATTTTCGTCCACAGCCTCTTTCCTATCCCCTCTCGTGTAGCTTAAGTTCATGGAACTGTAGATTCCTTCGCTGACGCCGCCGATTCTTGTGGAGAACAGATGCTTCACCATCCCTGTCTCCTCCAGAATCGGAAAGGTGAGATACACAAGCTCTCCCTTCTGGTTCACGCGCATCTGTTTGATGCTTTTATGTCTGTGCCAGTCCATACCTAAATTCCCTTTCTTCATACAACTTATTCTTGCCAATTGCGAAACTCGTCACAATATTGCAGCAATTGCGCAAATAGCATAACCATTGTTATTTATATAATATAGCTGAATGCATCCTTGATCCATCTCATCTCTTCCCCGTCCACCGCCACCACGTCAAAACGGATCGGCGTATCCTCCGAACAGTGATGAATCATCCGGTAGTAGTCCGCGACCCGGCAGATTTTCCTCTGTTTGGCAAAACCCACAGCCTCCGCCGCGCTGCCCCTGTTCTTCCCGGAACGGTACTTTACCTCGAAAAAGACAAGATAACATCCGTCATACCCTACGATATCGATTTCCCCCTGTCTGTTCCTGAAATTCCGCTCTACAATATTCACACCCTCTGAACGCAAACGGGCACAGACCTGTTCCTCCTTCTGTGCCCCTTTTTCCCTCGTATTCATCCTCATGTGCCTTTCGCCAGTTTGGCCTTTACCTTATCCATAGAATCCACAAAGATCAGGATCTCCGCCACCACCTCATACAGCTCCGGCGGAATCATGTCCCCAATCTCCAGCCGGGAAAGCGTATCCGCCAGCTTATCGTCCCGGTGGATCGGCACATCGGCCTCCTTCGCTTTCTCAATAATCCGCTCTGCCAAAGCTCCCCTGCCGGAGGCAATGACGCGGGGCGCCTCGTCGCTGGGATCATACTCCAGGGCAATCGCCTGTTTCACTTTTTCCTTTTCCGGTTTCTTTTCCACCATCCCGATCCCCTCTTTCTCAACATTCCTCTTCCCAAGCAGAGAATGCCTCTTTTCAGGCATTCTCTCGAGTGAGACTTAGTACTTCTTGGCGTCCCGTCCTATGGCGGGACGTCTTTAGAAGTACTTCTCACTCTAGGCCCGCATATCAAAGGATGTCCTGCTGAGTACCGAAATATTTTTCTGCTGGCTCAAAAGCGTCCGCATAATCGTGCTTTCCTCCTCTTCTTCCCCAGATGTCTCCTTCACATGCATCTGCGCTTTCAGGGAATATCCCCTGCCCTCCAGACGCTTATTCAGAATATCAATATTTTTCTCAATCAGGCTAAGGATGCTGTCATCCATCACAGTAAAGTTGGTAGCTACCTGTCTGTCCTTCATCGTCACGTAGACGTCAAGCGGCCCCAGATGCTCCATATCCAGATGTAAGAGCGCACTCACCTGACCGTCCCTCGCCGCCAGGTTCTTTTTGTTGGTGTAGACATAGAGATCGCCGTGGGCGTTATTCCCCAGCATCTTAAGCGGGAGCTGCACGTAAGTGTACAGATGGTTCATCTGATTCATAAAGTCCACATTGCTCTGGAGGTTCTGTACGCTTCTCGCCACAGGCGCATCTCCCTTTCCCGCTGTCTCAAGCACTTGGGAAAGCCTTGCCGTCTGCTCCCTGATCCGCTCGTAAAGCTGTTCGATCTGCTTTTTGTCCGCCACATTCTGCGGCTCTATGGTCCACTGGCGGCTGATCTGGTCTTTTAATAACGCCTGAAATTCTTTTCCTCCCAAAAGCTTCTGCAAAGCCTGCTCCGGCATATCTCCCCGCAGCGCCTTTGGCAAAAGCTGTCTGATAAACTGCAGCACATCCTTCGCCGGAAGCTGGCCGCTCTTAACCTGTGCCGCCGTCTCCTCACCCATGCCAAGTTCCCGCAGGGCATCTCCCAGCCGCGTCCACTGGTCCTGACTCAAAACCGGCGCGCGTCCATCCTGCACGGCTCCCTCTCCCGTCTGCCGTACCGCTTCCGCCCGGGAAGCGCCTTCTGCCTGATCCCCCGTCTCCGGAAGTTCCGTCTGTTTTGCCAGCTCCGCTGCCAGCCTGTCCTGCGCCTGACCGTCCTCCCCGGTATGCTGTGTGTTCCCGGTCTCCGCCGTCTCCGCGCCCGCCGCATTCTCCCCCGTCTGAACCGATTCCTGAAGAGCGGCTGCATCCGCCTGTGCCGATTCCGCCGTGTCGCTCTGCACAGTGACGGTTCCGTCCTCCCCGGCGCCGTCTCCCGTGAAAATATCAATAACCGCCTGATAAAATGCGAGAGCTTTATCCCCCTGTCCGCCGTCTACCAGCTCCGTAAATGCATTTGGGAGCTCCTCCATAATGGTCTCCGCACTCCCCAGAATCTGATGGTGCGCCGCCTTGTACTGCTCGAACTGTTCGATATTTTCCTCCGTCACAGGAAGCCCCAGTCTTGTCATCTGTATGACGGATGTGGGATCCTTTCCGGGAAAATCCATAATCATTCTGCTCATATTGAGGATCGACTCCTTGTCTATGGGCATCCCCTCTTCCATCATCTTAGCCACCATCTCGATATTCTCAGCAGTCTCCGGCATCCCTGCCGCCGCCAGGGCGCGCAGGATTGTGGCCGTGTTCGCCGTGTTGGTGTAAAGCGGTGCAAGCGACATAAACGAACTGCTGTTGGCCTTAACCTCGAAGCTCATCATCTGTCCCAGCGCCAGGCTCACGCTCTGGTCGATCTTCGCATTGATGGCAAAATCCTGCGCAAGCTCAATCTGTACAGAATTACCGTTCCTGCTCACAACCGTGCCCTGCAGCGTCTGCCCCGGTTTTAAGGCGCGCACCTCGCTCTGCAGCTGCCTGATCCGCTCCCCTTTTCCCACGGGATCTGATACCTTTACCGTATCATTTGCCCTTACCCGTTGATTTTCTTTCTTAAAAATACTCCCAAGATTCAATCGCACACCTCGCAAAAATTTTTGATAAAGGATCTTCTGTGAATGGGACACGGCCCGTATTTTTTCAGAGCCGCAATATGCGCCTGCGCCCCGTAGCCCTTATTTGAGGCAAACCCGTACACCGGGTAAACTTCGTCGTAATGCACCATCAGTCGGTCCCGCGTCACCTTCGCCACGATACTGGCCGCGCCGATGGAAATACTCTTGGCGTCCCCTTTGATAATGGGGATCTGCCGTATTGCAACCTCCGGAATGGTCACCGCGTCATTCAATAAAATATCAGGTGTTACTTCTAGCTTCCCGATGGCTTCCCGCATTGCCTCATAAGTAGCCTGCAGAATGTTGATCTCGTCAATCCGTTCCGGCGTGCTGTAACCCAGGCCCACAGCCACCGCCTTTTCCATAATGACGTCATAAAGCTCCTCTCTCTTTTTTTCGGAGAGTTTCTTGGAATCGTTGATATATAAAATATCACAATCTTTCGGCAAAATAACCGCCCCGGCCACCACCGGCCCGGCAAGCGGTCCTCTTCCCACCTCGTCGATGCCGCAGATATGGGCATAAGCGGCATATTCTTTCTCGTAGCGCTTAAGCACCTCCGTCCTCTTTACTTCCTTCTCATAAGAAAGAATACGGTTTTTCGCCCTGGAAATCTCAGCCTGCACCCCCGCCCTTTCATCCGCCTCATATTGTGATAACAAAACAGGCAGCTCCCCGATCGTTGCCGCCTGCAATTTTCTCCTGACAGTACCTATATTTTCCGCCATCTTTTCCTCCACGCCGGAACTTTTTTGCAAAAGCCGCAGGCCGGATCTTGAGTCCGGCCCTGCTTTCCCGCTCCTTAAGACCGCATCAGCGGTGTTTGATAAACCCAAACTTGTTAAGCGGCCAGATCCGCAGCCACGCCCTGCCGATGATATTCTCCCTCTTTATGTTGCCCACCGAGGGATCCCTGCCGTCTACACTGTCGTTCCTGTTGTCCCCCAGTACGAAATATTCATCCTTTCCCAGCTTGATCGGATCGCATGCCCTGCCGGGATTGGCAATCACTTCCTTGCCGTAGGATTCCTCGAGCACCACGCCGTCCACGTAGATATTGCCCTCCTCGTCGATCTGCACCGTCTCGCCGGGCAGTCCTATGATCCGCTTGATAAAATAGGTTTCCTCCTTCTGCAGAAAAGGAAATACAATAATATCATAGCGCTCCGGGTCCCGGAAACGGTAGCTCAGCTTATCCACAATCAGATTATCTTCCGTGCTGAGCGTCGGCTCCATAGAGCTTCCCTGCACCTGCGTCCTCTGTCCCACGAAATGGATCACCAGATAAACAAGACATAAAACGCCCAGCAGATACAGACTGGTATTTAAAATTTCACGCAGTACTTTCTTCACTTTTGCTCTTCCTCCTGCATTTCCCCACATATTTCCAATGTAATTCTGCCTATCCTGCCGCTCCGAAAATCATCCATCAAAAGGGCCGCCGCCCTCTCATAGTCCGGTTCCTGTCCCTTTTTATAGCACCCACGGTTCTCACAGATAAGCGTGAGCGTCTTTACGGGCGAAAGCGCTTCTCCCGGCTCCTCTATCTGATAGCGGTTAAGCAGCGGTTCCCTGTAATATTTAAGAAGATAGGCCAGCAGTTCCTGCGCCAGCTCCGTCATCTGCAGGATTTCGTCATTCATGGAGCCGATCATAGCAAGCCGTTTTCCCACTTCCTCGCTCTCAAACTTTGGCCATAGAATACCCGGCGTATCTAAAAGCTCCAGCTCCTTATTCAGCCTGATCCACTGCTTTCCCTTGGTCACGCCCGGTTTATTTCCCGTCTTCGCGCACGCCTTTCCCGCAAAAGAATTGATAAAGGTGGATTTCCCCACATTGGGAATACCGACCACAATCGCCCTGACAGGGCGGTTTTTGATGCCCCGTTTTCTGTCCCGCTCTATCTTCTCCCGGCATGCCTCCTGCACCTTGGGCTGGATCGCCCTAAGTCCCTGACCCGTTTTCGCATTGACCTCCAGGACATGAAAGCCGCGCTCCTTAAAATACGCCATCCAGCGTTTATTCGCCGCCGGATCCGCCAGATCCGATTTATTTAGAAGAATCAGCCGTGATTTATTCTTCCCAAGCTCGTCAATGTCCGGATTTCTGCTGGACAGAGGAATCCTTGCATCCACCAGCTCGATCACCAGGTCAATGAGGCTGATATTTTCCTGCATCATGCGTTTCGCCTTCGTCATGTGCCCCGGATACCACTGATAATTCATTCCATAGCCCTTTCTATTCGATCAT
Source organism: Lachnospiraceae bacterium UBA7143 (assembly GCA_002491905.1). Lineage (GTDB taxonomy): Bacteria > Bacillota > Clostridia > Lachnospirales > Lachnospiraceae > UBA3282. The sequence continues at coordinate 19,440 of DKWV01000023.1, forward strand.
TCCCATAGTATCATCCTCCATCGCCATATGGAACCATGCTTTGCCAATGATATTATCCTTCCTGACCGCACCGATATTACCCGACCGGCTGTCCTCGCTGCTGTTGCGGTTATCCCCCAGCACAAAGAACTCGTCGCCCGCAAGCAGCAGCTCGTTCTGCGCGATGCCCGGATCTATGATCTTGTCAAACTGCTCGTTCTCCGAAAGGAGCACCCCGTCTATGTACACGCCTCCCTCTTTGATCTGCACGGTTTCTCCCGGCAGCCCCACCACACGTTTTACGTAGTAGTGGGAATTCTGGTTGCCGTTTGGCAGAAAAACGATCACATCGCCCCGTCTGGGTGTCGATATGCGGTAGAGAATGCGGTTCATCAGGATTTCCTGCCCGTTATGCAAAGCCGGTTCCATAGAATCGCCAATTACGCTGGTGCGCATCCCAATGGAAAAAACAAGGACAAAAGCCAGAAAAACGGCGACCGCGCCGCCCACGAGCAGCTCCACCACATCTTTCAGCAGTTTCGGATCAAGCCTTTTCTTTTTCTGATAAAAGGTTAAGCCCTTTCTTCTCGCCATCTTATGCTCTCCACTGAACGTTTATAGTAAAAACAGATACCCCGAATTACTCTGAGGTATCTGTTCCATCATCATTTCCGCTTATTTAACCAGTTCTTTCACTTTCGCTTTCTTACCGACGCGGTCTCTCAGGTAATTCAATTTAGCACGTCTCACCTTACCTCTTCTGACAACTTCAACCTTCTCCACATTCGGGGAATGCATCGGCCAGGTCTTCTCAACGCCCACGCCGTTAGATACCTTGCGCACCGTGAAAGTTGTTCTGTTGCCGCCGCCCTGAATCTTCAAAACGGTTCCCTCAAACACCTGAATTCTCTCGCGGTTACCTTCCTTGATCTTGCCGTACACCTTAACGGTGTCGCCCACACGGAAGTCGCTTACGTTCTCTTTTAACTGTTCCGCTTCAATTTCTCTGATGATGTCGTTCATAATTCTCCTCCTGATATGCTCCGGATGTTCTTAATACGTCTGTAGCAGAGGACCATCCTTCATCACAACATTTATAATTTACCATACAATGGGCGCAAATGCAAGCCCATGTTTTCTCTTTTGCGGTTCATTCGGGTCAAATCTACCGGGCCATCCCTATCATTTCCGACGTTTCTTCTCCACAGGCGGATGCGTCTCCATATACTTCTCATAAAGATCCGGCCTTCTCTCCTTCGTCCGCGCAAGCGCCTGTTCCAGCCTCCAGGCATCCACCTTCGCGTGATCGCCCGAAAGCAGAACCTCCGGCACCCGTTTCCCGTGCCAGATCTCCGGCCTGGAGTACTGCGGGTATTCCAGAAGGCCGTCTCCGAAGGACTCCGTCTCCGCCGATTCCCCGTTGTGCAGAACGCCCGGCACCAGTCTGGCAATGGCGTCCACCATCACCATCGCGGCCAGCTCTCCCCCGGTGAGCACATAGTCCCCCAGGGAAATCTCGTCCGTGACGATCTCCTGAAGCACCCTCTCGTCGATTCCCTCATAATGCCCGCAGAGAAAAATCAGCTCCTCCTCCCCGGATAGTTCCTTCGCCAGCTCCTGATGAAACGTTTTCCCCTGTGGGGTGACATAGATAACGCGGTATGCCCTATCAAGACCAATTCGGTCAATCACAGACTGACAGGCGTCATAAACCGGCTGGGCCTGCATCAGCATTCCGGCGCCGCCGCCATATGTGTAATCGTCCACCTTGCCGTGCTTATCCGCCGTAAAGTCCCGGATGTTAACCGCCTCTATCGCTATGTCACCCCGCGCCGCCGCCCGGCCTAAGATGCTGGTGTGCAGCCCCTGCATAACCATTTCGGGAAATAGCGTCAGTATATGGAAGTTTAGCATAACACATCCTCCCGCCGTTTTTACAACAATCCGTCCATCACATGAATTTCCATCACATGTCTGTCCACGTCGACATTTCTGATACACTCTTTGATCGCGGGGAGCAGAACATCAGCCGCATCCTCCCTGCTCACCACATAGACATCGTTTGCGCCGGTTGCAAGCACTTCCTTCAATACGCCGAAGTCCTCCCCTGCATCCGTCACGACCTTCATACCGATCATATCCGCCACAAAATATTCATCCTTGTCGAGCCTGACCGCCTTGTCGCGGGTGACCAGAAGTTTCCCCTGTTTATATTTCTCCACATCATTGATGGAATCAAATCCCCTGAATTTCAAGATCACAAACTGTTTAAAAAACTTGACGCCCTCGATCTCCAGGGAAAGTCTCTCTCTCCCGGTATCCAAAGTGACCTCTTTAAGCCTCTTAAAACGGCCCGCATCGTCCGTGGTAGGAAACACCTTTACCTCGCCCCGGATACCGTGGGTCTGCGTAATCACACCCACCTGTAACTCGTCATTCATAATATTCTCCTCAAAAGGAAAGCCCCACAGAGGAATCCGTGAGGCTTATCATCAGATGATCTCTACATCCACTCTCTTATTGTCCTTCGAAGACGCCGCCTTGACAACGGAGCGGATCGCCTTCGCGATACGTCCCTGCTTGCCGATGACCTTACCCATATCGGAGGGCGCCACATGGAGTTCCACGGTAATGTTCTTACCTTCCTCCTTCTGTGTCACCACCACTTCGTCCGGGTTTTCCACAAGAGCTTTTGCGATCACTTCAACCAATTCTTTCATAGTCCACCTCCAAAAGCGACCTGAAGCCCTCGTAACTGTCCTGTACCCTCACAGTTACAAAAGCCCTTACTTTGTCACGCCTACCGTCTTGAAGATTCTGCTCACGATCTCTGTGGGCTGAGCGCCGTTAGCGAGCCATTTCTTCGCTTCCTCCTCGTTTACCTTGTAGGTGCTGGGATCTGTGTTGGGATCGTAGGTACCGATCTCCGCGATGCATCTGCCATCCCTGGGTGATCTGGAATCCGCCACAACAATCCTGTAGAAAGGATGCTTCTTCTGTCCCATTCTTCTTAATCTGATTTTAACTGCCATTTCTTTTGCCTCCTGTAAAAATAATTAATTTGTTTTATTTTGAAACCCTAAAATGGGAATTTCATACCGCCTAAGCCCCCGAACATGCCGCGGCCTTTCTTGCCGCCCATCATACCGGGTATCTGTTTCATCATCTTCTGCGACTGCTCAAACTGCTTGATAAAACGGTTCACCACCGCAATGTCCACCCCGGCTCCCTTGGCAATGCGCCCTTTCCGCCCGGGATTTAAAAGCTTGGGGTTCTGCCGCTCCTGCGGCGTCATGGAAAGGACGATCGCCTCCATGCGGGCAAGCTGTCTTTCATCCACAGCCGACTCGATATCCGCCATCTTGCTGCCCATGCCGGGCATCATACTCAAAACCCCGGAAAGCCCGCCCATGTTCCGCATCTGCTTCATGCTCTCAAGATAATCCTCGAAATCGAACTTGCCCTTCTTCATGCGGGCAGCCATCTCTTTTTCCTTGTCTTCGTCTATGTCAAGATTCTGCTGTGCCTTTTCAATCAGGGTGAGCACATCGCCCATCCCCAGAATCCGATTCGCCATGCGGTCGGGGTAAAACTGCTCCAGATCGGAAAGTTTCTCACCCATACCGATAAAGAGAATCGGCTTTCCCGTGACAGCCTTGATGGAAAGTGCCGCGCCGCCTCTGGAATCACCGTCCATCTTTGAGAGGATCACCCCGTCTACGCCAACCTTTTCGTCAAAGTCCTTCGCCACGTTGACGGCATCCTGACCGGTCATGGCATCCACCACCAGAAGCGTCTGGTGCACCTCCACGTTTTCCTTGATTTCAATCAGCTCCGCCATCATCTCTTCATCTATATGCAGACGGCCCGCCGTATCTAAAATCACCACGTTATGGCCGTTCTTCTGGGCATGCTCTATGGCGGCTTTCGCAATATTGACCGGCTTATGGTTTTCCCCCATAGAGAAAACGTCCACCTGCTGCTTTTCCCCGTTTACCTGCAGCTGCTTAATTGCCGCGGGGCGGTACACGTCACATGCCACGAGAAGCGGCTTTTTGCCCTTTAGTTTCAATTTCCCTGCAATCTTCGCCGTGGTCGTTGTTTTACCAGCGCCCTGCAGACCGCACATCATGATGACCGTAATCGCCTTACCGGGCTGCATGGCAATCTCCGTGGTCTCGGAACCCATCAGGGACACCATTTCCTCGTTCACGATCTTAATGACCATCTGCCCCGGATTTAAGCCGTTCAGCACATCCGCGCCGACAGCCCTCTCCTCCACGGACTTCACGAACTGTTTGACCACCTTAAAGTTGACGTCGGCCTCCAGAAGCGCCATCTTAACCTCTTTTAAAGCGGTCTTGACATCCTCCTCGGTCAGGCGGCCCTTACTTCTCAGGTTCTTGAAAACATTCTGCAGTTTATCCGTCAGACTCTCAAACGCCATCTGCCATACGCCTTTCTCCACTGTACCGGCATGCCGTTACAATGTGCTATAACTCCTGCATAATCCGGGCCGACAATTCCCTGATCTGCGAACCGTAGGATGCCGGATCCGACAGCTCTCCGCTCTCGTACCGTTCGGAAAGCCGGTTGATCTGCGATATCTTTTCCTTAATGCTCGTAAACTTCTCCACCAGCTTAAGCTTCTCCTCATATCCGAGAAGTATCTTATCACAGCGTTTCACAATATCGTGCACTGCCTGTCTGCTGATTCCTTTCGCCTCCGCAATCTCTCCAAGGGAAAGGTTCTCGTACACCACGCCCTCATAAATCTCCTGCTGGTGTCCGGTCAGCAGTTCTCCATAGAAATCATACAATAAACCCTGTTCTACGATCTTTTCCATGTTTTCATCACTTCTGCGCCGTTTTTATCCCCGCTTTGTCCGAACAGCGCACAAAAAGTTTGCGGCAGACATCGCCGACTTTTGCATTTTACTATAAGAGAAATAGTGTGTCAAGTATTTTTTCTTGACACACCACAAAGAAAACATCCGATAAGACATTTATTTTAATTTCCACAACTGTCTCGCCAAGCGCGCCTTCGCCTCTTTCAACTTGGAAATGTAACGGCTGGAATATAAAAACCCCGTCAACAGTGTACCCAGGACAAAGCCCAGGACAGTGCTGACAATCGTTTCATAGGGCTGCGTTCTTTCAAGCCCCGCAATATCTATCACCGCAAAGATTACCATACCCACAATTGCAAGGACAAACATCGCGCACATTCTCCTGGAAAAAAAGTTCCTCTCCACATTATTGTAATCGGCAATCTTTAACATCAGTTCCTCCGTTTTCGTATCCATACTGTTCTCTCTCCTCTCTCCGTCCAATATTTCCCCGACTTCCACCTCATAATATTTAGCCATTTCAATCAGCAGATCAAAATCGGGCATTGTCGCGCCGTTTTCCCACCGCGAAACGCTTCTGTTGGATACTCCAAGCATTTCCGCAAGCTCCGCCTGTGTCATCGACTTTTCACTTCGCAGTTCTTTTAAGAATAAACCGACCTTTTGTTGATCCATATGTTCCTGCCTCCTTTCGTCCTTCAACATATTCTTTTTGCCGGAAGAAGTACAGGACACAGACTGAGAACAGCTAATTTATTTTCCTGCCGCACACCCCTACAGCATCGTATCATCCCGCAAAACCTCCGCCAGATTCATCTTCCGCATCCTGCGCCAACTCAGGTAATAGGCAAGCGCCACCGTGCCTCCGACCGCCAGCATAAACATGCCGATCGGAACAAAAGGCGCCTCCGCCAGAAATTCCGCCGCATCCATATAGCTCGCCTTTAACATAGCTCCCACCACCAAAACAGCTACAGCCGCCGCCCACAGCATCGGACGGCCCGCGAGCGCAAACGCCTCAATACAGAACATGTTCCGCAGTTCCTGCGGCGTCATGCCCACGGAAAGGTATCTGGCAAACTCCCGTTTCCTCTGCCGCACAAAGCCGAGCGTGTTGGAAAACACATCCCCCACGCCGATCAGGGCAAGCAGCACGCAAAAGCTCCCCAGCACGAGCATCATCCCCTGTATCTGCAGATCATTCGTCTCGTATTCCCGGATGCGGTTCTCGCTCTCGACCGTATACTTTTCCCCAAGTTTTTGGTCAATTTCGTGTTGTATCGTTTCCAATTTCTTCCGGCCGTCCCCATCGCTGCAAAGGATCCGAACGAGGGTATCTTTCTCCGCGCCGCCTGTCCGCCCTCCGATCTCTTTCCACAGACTTGCCGGAATAAAATGCACCAGTTCATACTTGTCAAGTGTGGCGTATTCTTCCCGCAAAACAGGAACCGTCCCCGTACAGGCAAGAACCGGAATTTCCGCAGTCTCCCCTCCTGTCTGCACCGTAAGCTTTGTCGCGCCTGCATCCTTTATATAGGGCATATACGTCGGATGTCTGAAATCGGGATTCGTCACATCACAGATTAGGTTCCGTATCACCGCCCCGTCCGTCCTCTTTGGGGCACCGATCTCTTCGCAGTACGCCTGAAATCCTACGTCATCCATAATGATAATCGGTGCGCTCACCCAAAAATCCGCTCCATCCCACTCCACATACTTTCCTGCGTCGTGGGAAAAACCCCCGTTAGCCTTCAGCTCCTCACTCATTTTTTCCTCTGTAACGCGGGTTCTTGCTTTCGCTTTCTGATAAACAGCCACGTTTTCCACGCCCGGTATCTCCCGCAGTTCATCCGCCTCTCCGAAGTCGTTTATCCCTGTATCTTTCACAGTAACCATAATGTCCCAGGCATCCTGGTATTTTTCAAAGTAAGTCTCCCTTGTGCTGATTTCAGACAAAGTAAAAAAGCACTGCATCAGCGTAAAAGCCGTCATGGAAAAAAGCAGGGAGATCGACGCCGTCCGAAGCGCCCGTCTCTGTGTCTTCAATGCATTTCCCGCCAGTTCTCCCTCCATGCCGAATAAAAAGGAAAGTACGGGGGAACACCTTTTCCGTTTCAGTTCCAGTTCCCGCGCATTTTTGATCGCCTCAAGCGGTGTCATCACGCTCAGTTTCCTTGCCGGCATCCATGCTGATATTCCTATCGTGATTCCTGCTGCCAGAAGCGTAAACGCCAGAATCAGCGGATGGTAACTGAACACATGCGCCCTCCTGCCTTCCACGTTTCTGACCAGCACCTCTAGCAGGGCTAAAAGTCCCCTGCTCCCCGCTATGCCAAGCAAGGTTCCCGCCACAATAGGAGCAGTGCACAGAAATGCCGCCTCCTGTAAAAGACATCTCCGTATCTGTTTCGGCGTTGCCCCGATACTGGATAAAATGCCAAACTGATGGATTCGTGCCTGCATAGACACCGCAAAGGCATTGTGTATGATAAGGATTAACGAAATCGACGCCAGTGCCATAATAAGAAGGAACAACGGGAACACCAGCCTTGGCGCCTCGTCGTTTGCGTCGCGCACCAGGTACATCGCCATAAGCGCATACTGATCCCCCTCCGCCCGAAGTCTTTCCACCTCGTACTTCCACATATTGTAAAAGAGACTGCTCAACAATGACAGGAGCAAAGATGAGATAAATGCAGCCGTCATGATGGAAACGGCAGTGGCACGGTTATTTTTAAGATACCCCGACGAATAGTCTCTCCACATATTCCCTACCCCCTTCTCTCATCGCTGACAATACGGCCATCTTCAACAGTTATGATCCTGTCCGCCTGCAGGGCGATCTTTTCATCGTGGGTAATCAGCAGGATGGTCTGCTTTAAATTGCGGTTGGAGAGTTTGAGCATATCCATGATTTCCCCGGAATTTTTCTGGTCCAGATTTCCAGTCGGCTCATCCGCCAGGAGCAGCGCCGGGCGGTAAATCAGCGAGCGGGCAATGGCAGCCCTCTGCTGCTGCCCGCCCGATAACTGGTTGGGCAAAGCCTCCAGCCGTTTGGAAATACCAAGCGCATTCACTACCTCCTCAAAATACGCCTCATTCGGTTTCTTTTTATCCAGTGTAAGCGGCATCAGAATGTTTTTCCTAACCGTCAGCGTGGGGATCAGATTATAAAACTGGTACACCAGCCCCACCTTCCTGCGCCGGAAAATAGCGGCCTGCGTCTGATTCAGTTTGGAGAGATCCGTCCCTTCCACGGTAACCCTGCCGCCTGTAGGCTTATCCACACTGCCCAGAATATGCAGCAGAGTAGATTTGCCGGAACCGGATGCCCCGGTAACCGCTACAAACTCTCCCCTGTCAACTTTCAGGTCAATCCCGGAAAGCGCCGTCACCTGATTGTCCCCGGAAACGTATATCTTCGTAACTCCTTCGCACGTCAAAATATTCATCCAACTTTTCCTCCCTTCACCTATCATCATAACAGGTAAAAGTGACAACTCAGTGACGGTAGAACCGGATTTCAAAGCAGGCACCGCCCTTCGGTAGATTCTTTGCTCGTATAGTGCCATTCTGACGCTCGATGATTTCCTTTGCCAGCGCCAGTCCGATACCGATGCCGCCCTCCCCCGCGTTTTTCCCCCGGTAAAACCGTTCAAAGAGATGGGGCAGATCCTCCCTGTCAAATCCTGCCCCTTCATCCTGTATCAGTATCACCGTATATAGGGGATTCTGTTCATAAAAACAGTGGACGCATCCGCCAGCATTGTGCTCCGCGCAGTTTTTCATCAGATTCATGACCGCTTCCATAGTCCAGTCCAGATCCACTTTTACCGTCATCTCCCCCAGCTCTGGAATGTCAGCGGAAACTTTCGACTGCGAAAAAATCTCCTGCAGATTGTCCGCCGCGAGCACAAGCAGGGTATAGACATCCGTCTCCTTCCTCTTTAAAACCAGTGTGCCGGCGTCCAGACGGGCTAAAAGAAGCAGGGCCTCCTCCAGATGCGTCAGTCTCAAAAGCTGTCTCTGAATCTGCTCCCGCCCCTCTTTTCCCTCCTCCCCTTCCATCGTCTGCACACACAGGGAAATGGCCGTGAGCGGCGTCCTGATCTGATGCGCAATATTGGACAAGTTCCGCGCAAACTCATTTTTTGTCCGCACCGCCTCCTCTTTGGTCTGATAAAGATATGTCACCGTCTTGTAAATCTCATCCTCCAGCTTGGAAAACTCGTCTTCGCCAAGCGCAGAAAGAACCGGCGCATTTCCCGTATTAGCCTGTTCCAAATATTCCGTCAAATTCCGCAGACGCTGCCGTTTCCTCTTCCAGCGCCACAGAAACCTCCCCGCGAAGGGAGTTGTGCCCGTCCTTTTTCCTTTTCCACTCATAAAACATCCTCCATGCGGTAGCCCACGCTTCTGACCGTTTTCAGACAGGCCGGCTGATGCAGCTTGTCCCGCAGACGTTTAACTGTAACAGACAGGGTATTGTCATTTACATAGTTCCCGTTTACATCCCACACCTGTTCCAGCAGTTTTTCTCTGGTCACGATTCTTCCCTTATTCCTCATCAGACATAAAAGCACCTGATACTCCGCCGCACTCAAAATCACCTCCTTCTGCCTGCAGGTGACAAGCATACGGTTTAAATCCATCGCAATTTCACCGCAGATGAGATACTGCCCGCTCACGTTCCCACTCCTCCGAAAGAGCGCCTGCACTCTGGAATACAGCACCTCCAATGCAAAAGGCTTCACCACATAGTCGTCCGCACCGCTCTCAAATCCCGAAACAATATCCGAACTGTCATCCCGCACGGTAATAAAAATGACCGGCAGTTCTTTCCAATTCCTGCGAATCCACTGGCACAGGCCATCCCCACGCCCGTCCGGCATATTCCAGTCAAGCAGCACCATGGCCGGCAGACACTCTGCTAGCGCCTGCCGCAGTTGTGCAAGCGTACCATATACCGACACTCTTATACTTTTTCGCTCCAGATATTCCTTCACCATCCCCGCAATCACCGGGTCGTCCTCGGCATAATAAATTTTCATCATCCCAATGTCCTGCCTTTTCGCTTTCCATTCAATTTGTATTATACCATACAAAAAGATAGGCATTTTGCAAAAAACATGCTATAATAAATATAATATTGTTGAAGGAGGGGGAAATCGACATGAAACTCTCAGATTTTATGGATATGTCGCATTTACAGAAAATTCAGGACACTTTTTCGCAGGCCACCGGCCTTGCTGCCATTGCCGTCGACACCGAGGGCAACTATATGACCAAAGGGAGCGGCTTCACCGACTTTTGTACGAAGCAGACCCAGGGCTGTCAGGAAGGCGCCAAACGCTGTCAGAAATGTACCGCTGCCGGTCAGGGCGTTTATGAATGCCATGCGGGGCTGATGGAGTTTTCCGTCGATATCATTTTAAACGGTGAAAAACTGGGGCGTTTAATCGGTGGACAAGTTTTCTCCCGCGAGCCGGATGTGGAAAAGCTCACTGCCCTCGCTGCAGAGCTTGGGATTGATCCTGACGTTTATATCCGTGCTGCCCGCAAAGTGCCTGTACGAACAGAATCGGCTATCCGCGCCGCTGTTTCCCTCCTGAATGATATGGTAAATATCCTGATTGTACAGGAATATATGAGCGCCACGGAATATAAAAAGATTCATGTTTGGGAGGAAGAAATCGCAAGCGCCACGGAAACCGTGGCCCGGATCAAGGAAAACACCAGGGAGCTTGAGGGCATCGCCTCCAAGCAGACGATTATGGCGTTAAACGCCTCCATAGAGACCGCCAGAGTCGGTGCGGCGGGTGCTGGCTTCGGTATCATCGCGAAACAGATGGGCACCTTCTCAAAACAGTCCACGGAGATCTACAAAAAGATCACACAGGACGCCAACAGCATCGCCGAATCCATACATAAAATGAATGAAACCTAATCTGTATTTCTATAAACAGAAATACAAAAGCTGTCTCCTATTTCTTTTTTGCAGGAGACAGCTTTTTTGAATGGATTATCTGCCGTTTTCGGACTACACAATAATCTCCAGATATCCCACCATCTTTGCCATATCAAACTCTTTTATCACACCCAGATTTGGATCGTAATACTTTCCGTCATAGCCTACCAGATAATGACTGTATCTGCCCATGCGCTCCATGATGATCGTGCACCTCGGCAGCTCCACGCTCTTGCCAAGCGTATACACGATTTTATCCGCATGGCGTATGCCCAGATATTCCAGGGTGGCGATCATTTTGCTCATGTTAGCCTGCCACTCCCTGCACTTCATGATATCGCAGGCCTCATCAAGCGTCGTCCCCGCAATCATGGCAATACAGGACTGCCCGCACAGACCATCCCAAGGCTGTGTCACCAGATCCACCCCGTCAATTCTGCGGATCGGATGTTCCACACTGTAAGGACTGTCTCCGCCCCTGCTCACCACATTGCCCACGATCTCAATGGAGATCAGGTATTTCTTTCCAAGCTCCACCTTGGACAGTGTGTCCTGACTGACCGGAATGTCATAGTAGCCCTGTCCCTTCGGCAGAAGGTCGCAGATAAAGCACACATCGTCAAAGCAGACGCGTACCGGCGCATCCCCCACCTTCTCACACACCTCCCAGACATTGAAGGGCACGGAGATGGCATTTTCATTCTCCCGAAATTCTACAGTACCTTCAAATTCGTATTTCATGTCGTAACCCTGCCTTTCTTTTTGTATTTCTACGGTGCCGGCTTTTGCCATCCCTGCCGTTTCACCGCTGTTTGCTGCCTTTACTAATCATCATCCCCGTCATCTTCCTTCGGCATCTCAAAGCTGATATTCAGATCCACATCGCCCTTGATACCAGCGACCTTTCCCTTATTGGTATACTGCCAGATCTTAAAATCATACGGGAAATAATAAGCCTCGTCATAGTAGGCAAACCACTTGTCATATTCCTCCAGCTCCTCAATATTTAAGAGCAGCATGAAAGTCTTTAAATTGCCGTAAATCATCGGGGTGTATCCGGCCTCTTTGATCTTCTCGCAAAAGGCAATGCAGTATTTTGTCCGCTCCTCACTCGTCAGATCATTTCCCCTCGCGTTCGTGCTCGTCACCGCCTCCACGTCAATGACCACAGGATATGTCACTTTGTATGGCGCGATGGACTCAATCACAAAATCAGCTTCCTCCTCAGCCTCCTCCTCGCTCATGGCCTGTGTAAAAAAGTAAACGCCCACATCAATATCATTTTTCAGCGCTCCCTTGATGTTTCTCTGAAAAGTCTCATCCTCCAGGATTTCACCCTCGGTATAGCCCCGGATGCCCAGACGGATGAACGCGTAATCCACTTCATCTTCCGCCACCTTCTCCCAGTCGATTTTATCCTGATATCTGGAAACGTCAATACCTTTGCGGGAAGCCCTCTCCCCGTCCACGTAATAATGAATAACGCCGTCCCCGTCCGCCATAAAGGAATCCGGATCGTATGTATTTTGGGCCAGCGTCTCTAAAATCGGGAAGAAATAGTACCGCCCGGCATCCGCCACCACGATCTCATCTGGGAAAAAGGCGCGGAGCATCTCTGTCGTTCCCTGCCCGGAAGTCATGAACTCCTTGATTCTGCCAAGGAATTGGCTGCTTACCTCTTCTCCGGTTTTCTCCTTCGCTTCCTCCACCGCGCTCTCAATCATGGCATCCACCTCCGCCTGATTGTAAGCCGCCTCCTCCTTCAGACGGATAGCCTCCAGCTCACTCATAACCGCTGTATTTTTCTGCTGAAGCGCCCGGTACTGGAACACCATCACCAGACAGACCGTAACCGCCGTTAAAGTGACGATACAGAGGAGAATGGAACCTGCCAGAATACTGTTCTCACTTCTCCTTCGTTTCTTTTTGGACCGTTTCCCCTGCAAATGACTCTCCTGCATAGACTCTCCTTTTATATGCGCATGCCGCTACACGCGCTCACTAAAGTAGCTTTTGTACCCTTCCCCAAACACCTCTGTCGCGCTTGTGATAATCATAAAGGAATTGGGATCCTCCTGCTTGACAATCTCCTCCGCCCTGGGCGATACGGGTTTTTTCACCACACACATAATCACCCGCTTGTTATCTCCACTATATGCGCCCTGCCCTTTTATATATGTCACGCCGATATTCAGGTCCGACAAAAGACGCTCCGCAATTTTCTCCGCCCTGCCGCTGATGATATACAGAAGTTTCGCCTCGTCCCTTCCATAGAGCACAATATCCATCACCACGGAAGTGCAGATGGCGGAAATCGCCGCATACAGCGCGGCGTTCAGGTCACGGAAAACGATGCCGGAAAGTGTCACCACCAGCGCATCCGCTATAAAAAAGATTTTTCCCGTCTTCAGGTGCGGAAAACGAAGACGAAGGGCCTTGACGATAATATCCATTCCCCCTGTGGTGGCTCCCGCGCGCATGATCACGCCGATGGAAACCGCCGTGAGCGTGCCGCCCACCAACGCTGCCAGAAGGATATCGTTCGTAGCCGCCCCGTATGCTGACAGCACATTCGTAAAGAAGGAAATCAGCGCTGTTGCGTAAATCGTGGACAGAGTCAGGCTAATCCCGAATTTCCAGACCGCGAAGACCAGAATCGGTATATTGATCAGCATAATAAACGTACCTGTGCTGACCGGCAGAAGTCTGCTTAAAATAATGGAAATACCGGTCACGCCGCCCGGCGCCATATTGTTGGGGTCTGTAAAAAGACTGACCCCGACTGCGTAAACAAATGCTGCTAATGTAATAATAACATATTTCTTTACTTTCTTCATGAATATGAATCCCGCCTTTTTCTTTTATCATATCCATTTGGAATTATATCATCCGCAGTGCATGCGGCTATTACACGCTTGCCCGCACGAGTTTGGGCTGGTAGCCGTGATCCTCAAGTGCTTTTATGATCTGGTTTTTGTGCTCCGTGCCGTAGGCCTCCAGCGTAATCCGAAGCTCCACCGCCGCATTACGGTTGATGGAAACGAACTGGTTATGCTCCAGCTTGATGACATTGCCACTCTGTTTCGCGATCACATCCGACACGCGCGAAAGCTCTCCCGGCTTGTCCGGCAGGAGCACCGACACAGTGAAAATCCTGTCGCGCAGAACCAAACCCTGCTGTACCACGGAGGACATGGTAATCACATCCATATTGCCGCCGCTTAAGATGGAGACTATCTTTTTGTTCTTCACATCCAGATGCTTTAGGGCCGCCACTGTGAGAAGCCCGGAATTTTCCACCACCATCTTATGGTTCTCCACCATATCCAGAAAAGCCACCACCAGCTCCTCATCCTCCACGGTGATGATACCGTCCAGATTTTTGCTCACGTAGGGGAAAATCTTCTCCCCCGGCGTCTTCACCGCCGTACCGTCAGCAATGGTGTTGACCTGCGCCATAGTCTGTACTTTTCCCGCCTCGATGGACGCCTTCATGCAGGCCGCGCCCGCGGGCTCCACGCCGATCACTTTTATTTTCGGATTCAGCAGTTTCGCCAGCGTAGATACACCGGTGGCAAGGCCGCCGCCGCCGATGGGCACCAGAATATAATCTACCAGTGGAAGCTCCTTTATGATCTCCATAGCGATGGTTCCCTGTCCCGTAGCCACATCCAGATCGTCAAAGGGATGCACAAAGGTATAGCCGTTCTTCTCCGCAAGTTCCAGCGCGTGGGCGCAGGCCTCGTCGTACACGTCCCCGTGCAGAATCACCTCCGCCCCGTAACTTTTGGTGCGGTTGACCTTAATCAGAGGGGTCGTGGTAGGCATCACGATCACCGCCTTCACCCCGTAGCATTTTGCCGCGTAGGCCACGCCCTGCGCATGATTCCCGGCGGAGGCCGTAATCAGTCCCTTCGACCTTTCCTCCTCTGTCAGTGTACTGATCTTATAGTAGGCGCCCCGCAGCTTATACGCGCCCGTAAGCTGCATGTTTTCCGGCTTCAGGTAAACCTTGTTCCCGGTCTGCGCGCTGAAATAATCGCTGTACACAAGCTTCGTCTCCGAAGCCACCTCTTTCACGATCTCATAGGCTTCTTCAAACTTATCCAACGTCAATTCACTCATTCCCACCGTGCCTCCTCACTGCTCCTCTTAATAGCCCTCTTCCTCTTCACCAGTCTGCACATCAAAAAGCGCATCCACGAACTGTTTCGCGTCAAACTTCTGCAGATCCTCTATGGATTCGCCCACACCGATATACTTTACCGGCACCTGCAGTTCCGACTGGATCGCCACCGCGATGCCGCCCTTAGCCGTCCCGTCCAGCTTCGTCAGGATAATGCCAGTCAGATCTGCCACTTCACCAAACTCCCTCGCCTGCTGCAGAGCGTTCTGCCCGGTCGTGCCGTCCAAAACCACCAGATTCTCCCTGTGGGCATCGGGGAACTCCCTGCCGATGATCCGGTCAATCTTCTTAAGCTCCTCCATCAGGTTTTTCTTGTTGTGGAGCCGCCCCGCCGTATCGCACAAAAGCACATCCGCGTTTCTGGCCTTCGCCGCATTCACCGCATCGAAAATCACACTGGCCGGATCCGCGCCCTCCGTGCCGCCGATCATGTCCACTCCGGCCCGGTCAGCCCACTCTGAGAGCTGCTCGCCCGCTGCCGCGCGGAACGTATCCGCCGCTGCGATCAGCACCTTCCTGCCCTGCCCTTTGAGCTTTCCCGCAAGCTTTCCTACCGTGGTAGTCTTGCCGACGCCGTTGACGCCCATGACAAGCACGACCGACCGTTCATGCTCGAAATCGTAGGCGGTTTCCCCGACTTCCATCTGTTCCCTGATGTTGTTGATCAGGTATTCCCTGCAGGCCGCAGGCTCTTTGATATGGTTTTCCTTCACCTGTTCCCTCAGTTTTTCAAGGATTCTCTCTGTGGCGTTTACCCCGATATCGCCCATAATAAGAATCTCTTCCAGCTCCTCATAAAAGTCGTCGTCAATACTGGAAAAGCCGCCAAACACCGAATCCATCCCGTGTACGATATTGTCCCTGGTCTTGGTAAGCCCCGCTTTCAGTCTGCCAAAGAAGCCTTTCTTTTCCTCTCCCATTCCAATTCCCCTATCTAATCGTCTAACTCCTTGTCTATCAGGTTCACGCTCACCAGCGTGGAAACGCCCTTCTCCTGCATGGTGATACCGTAGAGCCGGTCCGCTTTCTCCATCGTGCCGCGCCTGTGCGTAATCACGATAAACTGCGTGTTTTTCGTCAGCTTGTGCAGATACCTGGCAAACCGCGTCACATTGTTCTCATCAAGAGCCGCCTCGATCTCGTCCAACAGACAGAACGGCGAGGGTTTCAGGTTCTGTATCGCAAAGAGCAGGCAGATCGCCGTCAGGGATTTCTCCCCGCCGGACATCTGCATCATATTGACCAGTTTCTTTCCGGGCGGCTGCGCGATCACCAGAATGCCAGCCTCCAGCACATCCTCGTCCTCAATCAGTTCAAGTGAGCCTTTGCCTCCTCCGAACAGCTCTTTAAACACCTTGTCAAACTCCCGGTTGATCTGGGCAAATTTTTCATTAAACTGCTTGCGCATGGAAGTGTCCAGCTCCTCGATAATACCGAGCAGCGTTTTCTCCGCCTCCACCAGATCGTCATGCTGCGTCTTTAAGAAGGTATAACGCTCCATCAGGTTCCGATAATCCTCGATGGCGTTTACATTCACATCTCCGAGTTTTCTGATCGCATCCTTCAGGCTGCCAATCTCCCGCTTCATGGCGGGCAGATCGGTCATCTCCTCATCCTTTAACCCTTCCGCATCGGAGAGGGTAATCTCGTACTCATCCCACATATAGTTGATCTGGGACTCGATGGACTCCTCCATCCGCTCCTTCTGGGCATTTAAACGGTACACTTCCTTATCCAATGCCGTCATGCGCTGGGAAAGCTCTTCCCTGGTGCCAAAGAAGTTTTTCTGCTTTCCGGAAAGTTCCTCCTTTGTCTCCACATCCTCTTTCAGCTTGACTTCCGCCTCGGACTGCGCCGTATGCGACGCCTCAATTGTTCTCTCAATCTCGAGAATATTCTCCTTCTTGCGCTCCACTTCCTCTTTGCCGAGATGCAGTCCCTCCTTCACCTCGTCCAGCTCCGCAAGGAAACGTGCTCTCTCGCCGTCCACCCGCTCCAGATTCTGGCGCTTAAAGTCGGCGTTCTGGCGCATCTTTTCCACTTCCACATCCCACTCGCTCATCTGGGCTGCCTGCTCGGATTCCAGCGCACGCTTTTCCTCAAGCTGCACCTGAAATTCGGCGATCTGAGATTCCACACTCTTTTCCAGCGCTTCGGAATCAGCCAGCTCCTTTGCCGCCTCCTCCTTGCCCGCCCGTATCTCGCCGATCTGGGTCTCGATGTCCTTCTCCTCTGTCTGTAACTCGCCGAACCCCTCCGTTGTCTCGCTCTTCTTTTCCTCCGCCTGCATCACGCTCATTCTGGCGGTATTCTGCTCGATGAATTTGCGTTGGATCTGTCCTTTGATATCCTCGATCTCAAGACGCATTTTATTGCGGCTGCGCTTGGTCTCCTCGATCTCATTCAGGATCTGGTCAATCTCCTTCACGTACTGCTTTACTTTTTTCTCAAGCTCCTCCATCTCCCTGCGTCTGCCGAGCAGATTGGAATTGTTCTTAAAAGCGCCGCCGCTGATGGCGCCGCCGGGTACGAGAAGCTCGCCCTCCAGCGTAACCATACGGATGCCATAATCAAACTTTCTGGCAATCTTTACCGCATTGTCCACATTGTCAACCACCATGATGCGCCCCAGCATCGCCTTGGCCACATTCTTATATTTCTTTTCGATCTTTACAAGCGCATCCGCCATTCCCACCACGCCCGGCTCTTTCAAAGCCTCCGGGTTTTTAAATTCCTGGGGATGGGTAATGCTTGTAAGGGGCAGAAAGGTAGCGCGCCCCGCTCTGGCCTTTTTCAAAAAACCGATCATCCGCTTGGCGGTCTCCTCATCCTCCGTCACAATGTTCTGGATATTGCCGCCAAGAGCCGTCTCTATGGCCGTCTCATACTTTGCCTCCGCCTGAATGATATCCGCAACAACGCCTATAATGCCCTTCTCGGTCTCCTTTTTCTCCATGACAGCCTTGACACTGCCGCCATATCCCTCGTAGCGCTCCGTCAGGTTGGAGAGAGCCTCCAGCTTAGACTTCTGCTGGTGATAGAGCACCTGGGTGTCCCGGAGCTTCTGATCCTTTCCGGCCAGCTCGTCCCGCACACCGGCAAGCCGCTCCTCCATAAGCTCCTGTTTCTCTGTCAGTTCCTTGATGGATGCGGTGATAGCCTCAAATTCCTCCTCCAGCTTTTTGATCGTCTCCGTCTGTTCCGCCTCGTCGGATTTGGCCCGCAGGAGTCGCGAATTTAACTCCGCCTTTCGGATATTCACCTGCTCCAGCATGGTATCAAAACGCCCCAGTCTTGATTTGATGGTGGCCCGGTTATTCAGCGCCTCTATAATGGTATTCTTTCCGCTTTCGATATGATTATTTAAAGTTTCAATCTCGCTCTGGGTTTTCTCCAGAAGCTCCCTTGCCTGCGTCCGTTCCTCCTCTAAGGACGTCAGCTTTTCGTCAATCTCCCGTTTCTCCCCGAGAATCGTTTCCCGCTCTCTGTCCCTCTCCGCGAGCTGTTCACTGATGCTGTTAATGCGGTTCTGCAGATGCTCCTCATTGCCCTCTGCGGAGTGAATCTGTTCTTTTAAGACATTGATCTCACCCTCCAGCTTGGAGCGCATCACGCCCGTGTCCGTGAGCGTAGCCCTGGCCGCCTCAATCTCCGCATCCAGCTGCTCGATACGGCTCTGGATCCGCTCATATTCCTCCTTGGTGGACTCATATTTTTCGGTGGTCTCCTGCAGGTCTCCGCCTGCAATGCGCAGCTTTTCGTCCACATCCTTAAGCTGCTCTGTGATCCGCACGTTTTCAAGCAGGAAGACATTGACGTCAAGGGTCTTAAGTTCCTCCTTCCTGCGAAGGTAAATCCTTGCTTTCTCCGCCTGCTTTTCCAAAGGTCCTGTCTGTTTCTCCAGCTCCGCCAGAATATCGTTTACGCGCAGTAAATTCTGTTTTTCCGCCTCCAGTTTTTTCTGCGCCGCATATTTTCTTCTCTTGAATTTCACAATACCGGCCGCCTCATCAAAAAGCTCCCTGCGCTCCTCCGGCTTGCCGCTCAAAATTTTATCAATCTGCCCCTGTCCAATGATGGAGTAGCCCTCTTTACCGATACCGGTGTCGTAAAACAGTTCATTGACGTCCTTCAGACGGCAGGGCGTACCGTTTAACATGTATTCGCTCTCCCCGGAGCGGTAGAGCCGTCTTGATACGGTCACCTCATCAAAGTCAATGGGAAGCTGGTGATCCGAATTATCCAATGTAATCGCCACATAGGCGTAGCCCAGAGGCTTTCTCATCTCAGTCCCGGAAAAGATCACGTCCTGCATGGACACGCCGCGCAGCTGTTTGATCCGCTGCTCTCCCAGCACCCATCTGACCGCGTCGGCCACATTGCTCTTCCCTGAACCGTTAGGCCCCACAATACCAGTGATGCCATTATGAAACTTAAATACTATTTTATTTGCAAAGGATTTAAATCCGTGTACCTCTATACTTTTTAAATACATATATACCTCTCGCCTGTACCTGAAACCGCATCAGCCTTCTTTTCTCGCCAGAAGAGCCTGATATGCCGCCTGCTGCTGTGCTGCCTTCTTGGAATGGCCGACTCCCCGCCCCACCTTTTTCTCTCCTACATAGGCCTCCACCTCAAAAGTTTTATCGTGCTGCGGCCCTTCCTCTTTTACAAGCTCATAATGAAGCGCGCCCTCGTTTTCCTGTTGTACACGTTCCTGCAGAATCGTCTTGGCGTCGTAGAATAACTGTTTGTGTTCCAGGTCCGAAAGAATAAAGCGGCGGATAAAAGCAGATGCCTCCTCAAGCCCGCCATCCAGATAAATTGCGCCGATCACTGCCTCCATCACGTCTGAAACGATGGAATCCCGGCTCCTTCCCCCGGTAGTCTCCTCGCCCTTACCGAGCAGAATATACTGCTCCAGCGAAAAATCCCTTGCACAGAATGCAAGCGCCGGCTCACATACCATAGATGCCCGCATCTTCGTAAGCTCCCCCTCCGGGGTCTCCTCCCGTTCACGGAAAAGGAAATCGCTGCTCACAAGCTCCAGCACGGCATCCCCCAAAAACTCCAGCCGCTCATAATCCTCATATTTATTGATTCTCATCTCGTTGGCATAGGAGCTATGGGTCAGCGCCTGGCGCAAAAGCTTTTTATCCCGAAACCGATATGCAATTTTCTCTTCTAATGCGCTAAACGCTTCGTCCGTCATGAAAATGACCATGCTCCTCTCTCATAATCCATACGGAGAATGCCGCTTTTTAGGCATTCTCCAGCGTGAGACAGAAGTTGCAAAGCAACTCCTGGAACTTCTTCACGAAGCAGCCTTTGCTGCGAGTGATTAGAAGTTCTTCTCACGCATGGAAAAGCCCCTTCCTCATCAGAAAGGGCCAACCGCTTACTCCCTGCTGCTCTTGATCAGTTCTACCGCCTCGCCCACTGTGGTGATGCGCTCCGCCTTCTCGGCCGGTATTTCAATCTGAAAGGCGTCCTCAATTCCCATAATAATCTGGTATACATCCAGAGAATCCGCCCCCAGATCCTCCAGGAAGGTGGTTTCCTCCGTGATCTCCTTGGGATCCACACTTAAAATCCCCGCTATCACTTCCCGTAATTTTTCCAGTTCCATAGCCAAACAAACCTCTCCGCTTTCCAAAGCGTCTTCCGCTGCCGGTATCTTCCCGTTTCCGCTCTATCCGTCATTCTCCTGCCCCGTAACGCGCTCTCTGATCTTTTCGCTGATCTGCTGCTCCGTAAAGGCAATGCACTGTAAAATAGAGTTCTTAATCTCATTCGCCTTGGAGCTGCCGTGGGTTTTCACCACCAGCCCTTTAAGCCCCAGAAGCGGCGCGCCGCCGTACTGCTCCAGATCAAAAGCCTTCAGCGTCGTTTTCAGCGCAGGTTTCACCAGAAGCGCACCGATCTTGCTGCGCAGGGAAGTCATCATTCCCTCCTTCACTTTAGAGATCAGCGTCATTCCCACGCCCTCATAGGTCTTCAGGATCACATTTCCCACAAAAGCCTCGCAGACGATGACATCCGCCGCTCCCGCAGGAATATCCCTGGCCTCCACACTGCCGATAAAGTTAATGTCGGAACAGTTCTTAAGCAGGGGAAATGTTTCCTTCACCAGCGCGTTTCCCTTTTCCTCCTCGGCGCCGATATTCACGATGCCGACCTTAGGGTTCTTCACTCCCATCACATATTCCATATAGATCGAGCCCATCTTCGCAAACTGCACCAGATGGGACGGTCTGGCGTCCACATTCGCACCGCAGTCAATCAGAAGAGAACATCCCGTTGCCGTGGGAATAAGCGGTGCCAGAGGCGGTCTCTCCACGCCCTTGATCCGGCCCACGATCACCTGGCCTCCCACAAGGGTCGCGCCGGTGCTTCCCGCGGACACATAGGCGTCGCAGGTACCGTCCTTCACCAGATTAAGCGCCTTCACAAGCGAAGAATCCTTCTTCTTGCGGATCGCCATCACAGGAGGTTCAGCCGTCTCGATAATCTCGGAGGCATGTACCACCTCAATCTGCTCTTTCTGATATGTATAGGCGGCAAGCTCTCTTTCCAGAACATCCTGCTGTCCTACCAGATATACCTTGATCTTGCCGCTCTCGTTTACCGCCTCCACAGCGCCCTTTACAGTTTCCACCGGGGCGTTATCACCGCCCATAGCGTCCACGGCCACTTTAATCCATTCGCTCATATGATCTCCCTCCGGAGCCAGACAAACACATAGTGTTTTCGAGGCTGACTCTGAAATGACTACTCAATTATCATACTAAATCCACCTACAAAAATCAAGGCTCTTCGGGATATCCCCGAAAAGCCCGTGCACACCAGTCAGTCAACTGCGATGATTTCTTTTTTG
>DKWV01000023.1:41436-78820 GCA_002491905.1 Lachnospiraceae bacterium UBA7143
TACATACTCTGTGGGGCACCATCAGCGCGCCGCACTTGCTGCATTTTACCAAAGTTGGAGCAGTCATTTTCCAGTTTGCTCTTCTCTTATCTCTTCTACCCTTAGAAGATTTGTTTTTAGGACAAATAGACATCGTCACACCTCCTTATCCGCTTCAAAAATATCTTTGATCGCCGCCATTCTGGGATCAGGAACAAAAGTATCGCACTTGCATGTCCCCGTATTCAGATCCGTGCCGCATATGGGGCAGATTCCCTTACAATCCGGCTTACACAGAATCTTCATAGGCCAGCTTGTCACTATCTCACTGATCAGTAAGTCTTCTACGTCCAGCTGAAAGCCGTCCATAAACGGCTGTTCCTCGTATACCGAGGGATCAGCAGCCATATCCGGCGCCCACACTTCCCTGGTAAAGCAGACATCCATCCTCTCTTCTACCGGCTTCAGACATCTGTCGCAGCCCGCAGAGAAAACAAATTCTGCGTTTCCTTCGATGCGCGCCCTGCCCTTGCCTGTGTTTGTAAAAACAAAGTTCACCGGTGATGAAGCAAGCACCGAATGCAATTCCCCACCGACAGAAACCTCTCTAAGCTGCGCTTCCGTCTGCATGGAGACAACTCTGTCCTCATTTGTCAACACTTCCGTCAGGTTCACGAACATAGCAGACTCCTATCCACACTCAATCAATTATACATAGGGCATCTGGGTTTGTCAACTGATAATTTATCTGAATTCCAGTCAGACAGAGAACTGCCCGACGCCGCCCACCAGCTGGTCCACATCTCCCTTTAAATCGTCCACCATCTCCTTTGACCTGGCCACAATCTGGCCAAGCTCCTCCGTCATGGCGGAAGTCTCCTCGGAGGAAGCCGCATTGTCCTGCGCCAGACTGTTTAACGTATCCAGCACTGCGGTAATACCCTGCCTCTGCCGCTCAATATCCTCCGTCATGGATTCGATGTTTACGATGGATTCCATGCACTGATCCAGATTCGTATACAGATCCTTGAAAATACTCTGGGTATCACTTAAAACATTCACCTGATGCTCCACAGTCCCGTTCACCTTCTCCATAATCTGCAGTGACTGTACTGACTTGCTTACCAGATCATTGATAATATTGGAGATTTCACCCACTGCCTGCGTCGACTGGTTGGCCAGCGCTCCGATCTCCGTGGCTACCACCGCAAAACCCTTACCGCTCTCCCCGGCTCGCGCCGCCTCTATGGATGCGTTCAGCGCCAGCAGATTGGTCTGATCCGCAATCGCGTCTATCAGCCCCGCCGCCTGCTTAATCGCATCAGCCGCCTCGTTGGTGGCCTCCGCCTGTGCCTGCATGCTCACCACATCTTCCTTCGTGCGCATATTCGCCTGCACCAGCTCCTGCAGCTTATCGGAGCACTGTCTGCTCAGCTTCTTCATGGAATCAGAGTTATCGCGCAGATCCGCCACTTCCTTGGTTGTTCTGTCAATTCCCTCCGCAATTTTATTGACCTCGCCAGTAGCATCCGATGTGGAGGCCGCCTGGGCGGTAATATTTTTGGCAATCTCCTCCACCGCGACATCCACTTCTCCGATGGATTTCTCCATCTGCTGAAAACTGTCGTCAAACTCTACCGTCATTCCCTCTACTTTATGGGCAGTGCCCGCAATAGAAGTGATGAGGTCGTTTATCTTCTGCCTGGCCGTGTTCAGGCTATCCGCCGCCACACCCATCTCGTTTCGCTGCTTTACCTCCACATCCGCCGTCAGATCCCCCTCGGAAATGCTGACCGCGAAGTCTTTCACCCGTCGCAGCGGAACAACCAGAAACTCACCCACCACACAGGATACCACCACCGTGATAATCAGAAGAATCACACAGCAGCCCGCCATAAGGATACAGGAATTCCTGAATTCATTGACAATCGAATCCTTGATACCCTGCATCTCCAGTTCCATATCATCTACATAGTTACCGGTGGAAACAGCCCAGCCCCAGGGCTCAAAATAGCCCGAATAAGCCACTTTAGGCGCCACAGTCACACCGTCCGCCTTTGTAAAATAAAATTCATTATAGCCGCCCTTGTCCGCAGACTGGCATACTTTCATAATTTCCTGGATAATCATAATACCGTTCTGATCTTCCAGATCATAACGGTTATTCCCTTCCTGCTCCGGGAGAATCGGGTGCATAACCAGTATGTAATCCTTGTCATCTATCCAGAAATAACCGCTGTCGTCATCCCGGTAGCGCATGGCGCGGACAATCTCCGCCGCCTCCTTCTTCGCCTCTTCCTCCGTCAGCGTTCCCGCCGCCGCCTTATCATACTCCGCCTGCAGGATCGCCAGCACACTCTGCACCTGAGATTTAATCTCCGTCCGATACCCTTCATCCATCGCCCCTGCATACTCGTCATATGCGCCGTTGGAAATATTTCGGATCGTCAGAACCCCGATCAGGCCAACCACCACTCCTATCACAATACCAAGCGATGCGCAAACCAGAATCAGCGTTGTCTTTAAACTTTTACTCCTTCTCTGCTGTTCCTTCAATTCCTACACTTCCTTCCCCATCAGTCTGTTCTTTCCAGAACAAGATTATTATACTCCTGTCCCGGCAGTCTTTCAAGCTCCGGCTCACAAATCCGCTTTCCGCTTTCCCATAATTTTTCCCTGCCTGAAAGTTTTCTCAAGATCTGTATTTGTGCTGTGCTATATGATATAATAGCTGCAAAAGCAATGCTATTAAGGAGGATTCCAGTTATGTACTATTTCACAGATGACTGTCTGATCGGTGTGGAAGGGATAGACAGTGAACACCGGGAGTTGTTCCGCATAATAAACGAAACGCAGGAGCTGTTGGATAACCAGATATTAAACGACAAATATGATCGGATCATGGAGATGGTAGAGCGTCTTGACCAGTACGCGGAAGAGCATTTTAAGCATGAGGAAGCTTATATGGAAAGCATCCGGCACCCGGAGCTTGCCCTGCAGAAACAACAGCATCTCTTCTTCTGCGATAAGATCAACAGCATTACAAACTCCTTCTCCTCCGACAATGCACAGCAGGCCGTGCTGGAAGATCTGCTGCGTTATCTCGTCACCTGGCTGTATCGTCATATCATCAGCTCCGACCTGATGATCGGCAAGTTAAAGCCTTCGGAAGAGAGAACCGTGCCAGAGTTTGACGATACATACCTGACCAACATCCCGCTGATCGACAAGGAACACCGGGAGCTGTTCCGCATCATTGGCGATGTATACCGCGTCATGACGGATGAGCTGGCTTTTGACAAATACGACGAAATTGTCCGCCTTCTGGAGGAGCTGCGGGATTATACCAAATTCCACTTCCAGGATGAAGAGCTTTATATGGAAAGCATCCATTATGAAGGGCTGGAAGCGCAGAAGCGTGCGCACGAGGCCTTTGTATCGAGGCTGGAGGAGATGGATCTGGATCACATAGACGAAAACCAGCAGGAGACGCTGGAGGATCTGATGGAATTTCTGACAAAATGGCTGGTGAACCACATTTTACACACCGATAAAAAGATCGGGGATGCGGTCAAATGACCGTTCCCCCCGTCTGCTGATACTCCCTGAGCTTTTGGTTCAGGTTCTCTGACTCCTTTGTGCGCAGCCTCCAGACCACAAATGAAACCACGGCAAAAACAAGCAAAATTCCCAAAAGCATGACAAACAGCATAGAAACATTATCTTTATCTATCCATCCAAACCCATAACCGCAGCAAAGCACCACTATATTGATATACAGATAATGCAGTACCTTTTCAACCAGCGCCCGCCTGCGGCTGATTTCCTTGTAGGGATGCAGAAAGTTGCCCAGGCTGCACAGAAACGCCAGCACTAAAAGCTGCCAGAGGATATTCCCATCCAAGTACAAATCATAAGGCCAGAATATTTTATTATAAACCGCACAGACCAAGACGCTGCCGGTCGTAACCATGCAGAAGGTCAGCAGTAGTTCCACCATTCTCTTTTTCATTTTTTCCGTCATATAATCCCTCGTTTCCGCGCCTCTTCCCACGCCTGTTTTCTGTTTTACCGCCGGGTCTCTCTCACATGCCAAGCCGCTTTTTCAGGATCGGCACATACTGTCTGGAAATAGACAGTCTTTCCCCATTCATCATCTGCGCCTCAAACCGTCCGCCGAAATCCGGCGCAAACTGCTTCACCTTCGCCAAATTGATAATCACCGATTTGGACGCCCGGAAAAAATCCGTATTGGCGTACGCCTCCTCGATCTCATACAGCTTGTATTTGACCTCGAACACGTCCTGTTCCAGATAGAGAAACACCTTATTGTCCACGGCCTCGAAATAAAAGATATCGCCCGCATCAATCTGCCTGATCTTATCGTTGTCCGTGACCGTAAATTTTCCGCGCCTTGTCTTTAACTCATGAATCATACGCAGAAGGGCTTCGTCTAAATCCCTGCACCTTACAATGATCTCTTCCTCTTCCCCGGGCGCAATATCCTGTATTGTTATCTTCATGCTTCCATCCATTCCGCCATCAATTTATTTTCTTACTTTCCTCTGGCCACTCTCGCCGGATACCATTTTTGAAACCATGCCGTAAAAATCCCCATCAAAGCAGGGAGCACAGAATTGATCAGCCCCGACAGACAGCTTACTGGCGACTGTATTAGAAACCAGCTGATCACTGCCGTGATCAGATACAGTATTCCCCAAAGCATGGTCAGAATCCGGTTTGTCTTTATGAATAACGCATTTTTCAGGGCGTCTTCGCCGCCATAACTGTTCATGGAATAATGGGCCGTAAGCGGCGTCAGTCCACTGGCGCAGGATACAAGCCACATCACGCCGAACGCCAGATAGGAAAACGGCAGCATAAACTTTTCGGATACGCCAGCCAGCATAACGACACAAATCCCTGTTACCAACGCGCCGCTGAGCACATCGTACACTGTTTTTTATGCCGGTAATAAACAAGCGGAATCATCGCACAGACCGCAACACTGATCAGGCATCCGGGCTGTTTGCTGATGGCGGCAGCTACCCAAAAGACAATCCAGGGAATCAGCATGATATTCATATCGGTATTCTTCCAAACCGTTTTTTCCTCTGTCTGCTCTGCTTTCGGATGGGAACCGCCGAAATAATCGTCCCATTGTAACATCAGGTTGAAGTCGCCCTTCACGCGATAAAGCCCCTGCATCAGCCCAAAATCTCCCCGAATCTCTCCCGCCGCAATAGAACGCCACACGGTGATCGGCGTCTCAATTCTGGTATCGGCAGTCAGAGAGCCGTCCGTATAGACATGGCTGCCGTCCTTTCCCAGCAGAATCTGATAGCATTCTTCCACATCCGTATAACACATCTCCAACACGATATCCTTGCCGGGCCAGCTCGTCTTCCGATACAGCGCCGCCATCTGTCTGGTAAACTTAAGCGTATCCGACTCTTTCTTGGCATCGCCATTTTCCCCCGTTCCTGTATCATCCTTTGCAATTCCCCAGCTGGCGTCCGCGCAGGCCTCAAAGGTATCCCGCGGCAGCAAAAGCTGTGAGAGCCGTTCCCTGCTCTTTTCTGATATTCCGCCTTCTATGTACTCTGCTCCCGCCTGCTCCACGCAGGAAAGGTAATCGTTCGTTACCGCAGACAACTCCGGCACCCGGAACAGTTCCCCCTGCCCGCAGAAAATCGTCGTATAATTCCCCGGCCCACAGTGATGGTCAAAGAGGCTGCACACCCCGTCATAGTTTCCCTCTGCGGTATAGAATCCGCAGGTAGATATCACCACCGTTCTTTTCCCGCTCATATCATAGCGGGAAGGATGGCCGCCATTTCCCACCTGCCCCTCCTGCTCTTCCATAAAGGGAAGATTCATGGGCAGCTGACGGTCTATCAGATTTTTTAATGCACCCGGAACCGTGAAATAATACAGGGGAAAACTCCAGATCGTGATATCCGCCCAAAGCAGGTCCTGAATGACCTGCGCCATATCATCCTCGATACAGCACTTACCGGGTGTGCGGTCCCAGCACGAAAAACAGCCCAGACAGGGCTTGATATCCATCCGGCAGACCGCACATTCCCTGATATGCACATCCCCAGCCTCCTCCTTTATTCCTTTCAAAAATGCACTTGTTAACTGGTATGTATTGCTCTTTTCTCCCTTCGGGCTTCCGTTTATCACCAGAATATTCATAGCCATCCGCCTCCTTTTCATATGGGCACATGGTAGCATGTTGAAGAATATGTGACAATGCGGCGGACGGTAAGAGGTAAAATTATGCGGGTAAGATGCACAAAGTTCTTCCATGACACAATAAATTCCTCAATTCATGCCGTTTTTATCTGCTTAAAATTGAGGAATCTATTAAAATATTCATATCTTTGAACTACATACTTTTCTATTTCGGCTTCTAACTACGGCATCCTGTCATTTCACAAGCGCTGCCGTCTCCCTCGCAATGGCAAGCTCCTCGTTGGTGGGCACCACCAGCACTTTCACCTTGGAATCGGCTGTGCTTATCTCTGTCTCCTCCCCGCGCACTTTGTTTTTCTCCTCATCCAGTGCAATGCCCAGATATCCCAGCTGCTCACAGGCATGTTTTCTCACCAGAGGACTGTTCTCCCCAACGCCCGCCGTAAAGCAGATGGCGTCCACGCCGTTCATAGCTGCGGTGTAAGCGCCAATGTACTTAGCCACCCGGTAGGCAAAAGTCTGGATCGTGCGAAGCCCCCTGTCCTCCCCGGCCACATAGGATTTCTCCAGATCCCGGAAATCGGAAGAAAGATTGTCGGAAAGCCCTAATACCCCGGACTTTTTGTTGAGTACCGTCATAATCTCGTCAATAGTCTTGTTTTCCTTATGGGCAATAAACTCGATGATCGCCGGATCGATGTCGCCGGATCGTGTACCCATAATCAGCCCTTCGAGCGGAGTCAGTCCCATAGAGGTGTCTACGCACTTGCCATTCTCCACGGCTGAGATGCTTGCCCCATTGCCCAAGTGACAGACAATGATCTTCATATCCTCATAATTTTTGCCCAGAATTTCCGCCGCCCGCCTGGATACATAGGAATGGCTGGTGCCGTGGAAGCCATATCTTCTCACCTTGTATTTTTCATAGTATTCATAGGGCAGACCGTACAGATACGCCTTCCGGGGCATGGTCTGGTGGAAAGCCGTGTCAAATACGCCCACCATAGGTGTGTTTGGCATCAGTTTCTTACAGGCGTCAATACCGATCAGGTTGGCGGGATTATGTAAGGGCGCCAGATCGTTGCAGGCTTTGATGGCTTCCACCACCTCGTCTGTGATTACCGTGGACGAGGCAAACTTCTCCCCGCCGTGCACGATGCGGTGTCCTACCGCGCCGATCTCATCCAGAGACTTCACCACGCCTGTCTTCTCATTTGTCAGCGCATGTAATACCAGTTCGATCGCTTTTGTGTGATCGGGCATGGGGGTAACTGTCTCCTCTTTTTCTCCGCCCGCCGGCTGATACACGATCTGACTGCCGTCAATACCGATTCTCTCACATAATCCTTTTGCGATCTGCTTCTCCGTCTCCGAATCGATAAGCTGAAACTTCAGAGAAGAACTGCCGCAGTTGATAACAAGTATGTTCATTTTTTTACCTTCTTTCTATCCATATTTTGCTACATCCGCAGTGCCCCACTCGTAAAACCTTCGGTTTTTCGAGTTCGCGGGCTGTCGCCCTATAATAAGCTGACACGTCACCCCGCAGTGCCACTCGAAAAACCTTCGGTTTTCCTCGTTCGCGGGCATTCGCCCTATGCATCCGTAATCTGAAAAAATTGTCAGCAAGCTGCCATTTTTTCACCTTACGTCTGCGCACTGCTCATTGCCATCACGCAAGCTGTGCCTGTACCGCAGTCAATGCCACCACGCCCACGATGTCCTGCCAGGAGCAGCCGCGGGAGAGGTCGTTTACGGGCTTCGCAATCCCCTGCAGCATGGGTCCGTAGGCTTCTGCCTTACCCAGTCTCTGCACCAGCTTATAACCGATATTTCCGCAGTCCAGATTGGGGAAGATCAGCACATTTGCCTTGCCGGCCACTTCGCTGCCGGGCGCTTTTGACTTTGCCACTTGAGGAACCAACGCCGCATCAGACTGCAATTCTCCGTCGATACACAGTCCCGGATACTGTTCGTGGGCGATCCGCGTTGCCTCCACCATCTTGTCCACCAGCGGATGTTTCGCACTGCCTTTGGTAGAATGGGAAAGCATGGCGATAATCGGCTTTGCCCCAACCAGACTCTTAAAGCTCTTAGCCGAGGAATCCGCAATAGCCGCCAGCTCCTCCGCCGTGGGATCCTGATTCAGTCCGCAGTCCGCAAAGAGGAATGTGCCGTTTTCACCATACTCGCAATCCGGCACATCGAGAATGAAAAAGCCCGATACCAGCTTCACGCCGGGCGCGGTCTTCAAAATCTGCAGGGCCGGGCGCAGGGTATCCGCCGTAGCATGACACGCGCCAGCCACCATGCCGTCCGCATCGTTGGCCTTCACCATCACCACCCCGAAGGTCAGGTAATCCTTAAGCAGCGTCTCCCTTGCCTTCTCCGGCGTCATCCCTTTATTCTTTCTGACTTCGTACAAAAGCTCCGTATACTCGCCCAGTTTATCCGTCTTCTCAGGATCAATAATCTGTACACCGTCCAGCTCCACCTCAAGCCAGCCCGCGCCGTCCATGATCTTCTCCTCATTCCCCACCATAATAATGTTGGCAATCCCTTCCTTCAGGATACTGGCCGCCGCAATCAGCGTTCTTTTATCGTTTGTCTCCGGCAGAACAATCGTCTTCTTATCACTTCTGGCCTTCTCCTTCATCAGATCAATATAAGACATAGCTATACCCTCCTTCTTTGATATTTATATGATAACTAATTCTTCTTTCTTAGACAAGTAATTTTCTGATCTGTTTCTCATAAAAAACAATACAAATCTGCCGCATTGTGATACACTGGAAAGAAGGAATGTTTGTCTCTTCGAGGGAAAAGGAAAAAACATGAAAACGGTCGGTATCATTGCGGAATACAATCCATTTCATAACGGGCACGCCTATCAGATCCGGAAGGCAAAGGAGCTTACAGGCGCGGACTACTGTGTTGTAGTAATGAGCGGTAATTTTGTACAGCGCGGCGCTCCTGCCATGATGGACAAATATCTGCGCGCCCAGAGTGCGCTTATAAACGGTGCCGACCTGGTGCTGGAGCTGCCCGTCTGTTATGCCATAAGCAGCGCCGAGCATTTTGCCCGCAGTTCCGTTGCGCTCCTCGACAAGCTGGGTGTCGTTGATACGCTCTGCTTCGGCAGCGAATGCGGCGATATCCACATATTGACGGACTTTGCGCAGGCGCTTTTGGAAGAAAGTCCTGTCTTCAAGGAGACGCTGGACCAGGAACTCCGTAAGGGCCACACCTATCCGCAGGCAAGAAATACCGCACTGGAAGCTTCCGCCCCCCATTTGACATCCCATATTCAGGTTCTGACAACACCGAACAACATTTTAGGGATTGAATACTGTAAAGCGCTTCTCTTCTGGGAAAGCGCAATTATCCCATACACTGTAAAACGCGCAGGCGCTTCCTACCACGATAACTGTCTGGAAACAGGCTTCTGTTCCGCGCTGGCTATCCGGGAATCCCTTCGGCAGGCAGGCGCTTCGGAAGGACTTGCGAGGCAGATTCCCACAGCCTCTTTAAAGCTGGTGGAGGACGCCTACATGAAAACCTACCCGATTTTTACAGACGATTTTTCCCTGCTTATGCAGCATAGTCTTCTGGCGGGTGAAAGTTCCGGCTTCACAGAGTTCTCCGATATCGACAAGGAATTATCGGACCGTATCCTCAAGTTTTTGCCGAAATACCGGGATTTCCGTTCCTTCTGCGATCTGCTGAAATCCAAGAACCACACTTATGTGAGGATATCCAGAAGTCTTCTTCACATCCTGCTGGATATCCGAAAAGAAAGCCTGCAGCAGTATGGAAAAGAGGGCTGGATTTTCTATGCCCGCATGCTGGGCTTTCGTGAGAGCGCATCACCGCTTCTTTCCGCCATCAAAAAAAATGCCTGTATCCCGCTTCTTTCCAAGCTTGCGGACGCAGAAAAAAAGCTTACACCGACAGGCCTTTCCATGCTGGAAAAGGATGTCTATGCAAGCCATATTTATCAGAGTGTCGTCCGCTATAAGTTTCCCGACGGAAATCATCTGTCAGAAATCAATGAATACAAACAACCGATTATAAAATTATAACTTC
The DNA here is from genome assembly GCA_002491905.1 of Lachnospiraceae bacterium UBA7143. Lineage (GTDB taxonomy): Bacteria > Bacillota > Clostridia > Lachnospirales > Lachnospiraceae > UBA3282. Next base: position 51,703 of record DKWV01000023.1, read on the forward strand.
CCTACGCGGGGCTTACCACCTCGCTGATCCTGTTCGTGATTCTCTCCTTCACCATCTCCGCGATCTGCGTCGTAGTCATGCCCTTGTACTCTTCATAAGGGATGGCCTTTAAAAAGTGAACCTGTGTCTCCACTTTCCTGAGGGTCCACTCTTCGAATACCCTGTAAGAATCAATCAGCGCTACCGGGACAATCGGCACCCTGGCTTTCACCGCGCTCTTAAAACAGCCGGGCTTAAATTCCCCCACCCTGTTGTGGTTATGGAAATAGCCGCCCTCCGGAAAGATAATAAACCGGCGTCCCCGTTTCGTATCTTCAGCCAGCTCCTTAATAATCCCAATGGACTGCTTGGTATCATCCTTTTTCAGACGTTTTCCCTGCACCAGGTCAATAAACTGTTTTACTAATATTCCGTGGGACTTCGCATCGTCAATCACCACCGAGCAGGGCTTGTCATGCGATATCATGATGCCCAGCGCATCGTACTTTCCCTGATGGTTCGGGCACATGATATAACCGCCCTCCCCCGGCAGATTCTCCACCCCATATTTTTTCGTGGTGATATGTCCCGCACGCATCATGCGCCGGATTGCCAGACGCGCATAGGCATAACAGGCCTCCTCTCCGTAGCGGTCCGCGTGTTTGGCCTTATATGCCATTTTCGGTATCATATAAATTCTTGGCAGATTCCACAGAATCACCTTTAAAAACCGTAGCATAAACTCATCTCCATCTTTACTTCACACTGTAAAAGCAACCGTGTAAAACCTCTAAGGAGAATGCGAGGCATTCTCTGAATCGTCGCTGCCGAGCGACGATTTTTACATCAACGGTGACAGTAATTTTAACAGCGGCCCTATCACGTTGGTCTTTACGAATTTGTCCCTGCACCAGGACAACGTGATCTCCTCACAGGCCGCAAAGGTTTTCTCCATATCCGCTTTCAGCTCATCCACCGCCTGCGCCCGGTAGCAGAATACGCCGCACTCGAAATGATGGTAGAAGCTTCTGTAATCAAAATTGACCGTGCCTACCGTAGCCGACTCATCATCCGAAAGCACGCATTTGGCATGAATAAAGCCCGGTTTATACTGAAAAACCCTGACGCCGGCTTCAATCAGGTTCTGGTAATTGGACTGGGTCAGCCAGTAAACAAACTTCTTATCCGGCACACCCGGCGTCACAATCCGCACATCCACTCCGCGCTTTGCCGCCAGTTTCAGGGCTGTAATCATTTCATTGTCCGTAACCAGATACGGCGTATAAATCCAGATATACCGCTTTGCGGAACCAATCATATTCAGATACACATTTTCCCCAAGCGTCTCATCGTCAAAAGGCGTGTCCATATAGGGCTGTACAAAACCGTTCGCCCCCGGCATCTTTTCAAAGGGATAATAATATCTGCTATAGTCTTCCTCTGTGTAGCGGGACATATTCCACATCTGCAAAAACATCACCGTGAAATTCCAGACAGCCTTTCCCTCGACACGAATCCCGGTGTCCTTCCAGTGATCTCCGTAAGGATGTTCAAAATTGACGTACTCGTCCGAAAGGTTAATACCGCCCGTATATGCCATCTTGCCGTCGATTACAACAATCTTCCTGTGGTCCCTGTTATTTAATACCAGAGACATAAAGGGCACCAGTCTGTTGAAAGCCACACACTTGATTCCCTTCTTCTCAAGAACCCGGTCGTAATATTTCGGCAGAAGGAACACGCATCCTATATCGTCGTAGATCAGCCTGACCTCCACACCCTCCTTTACCTTGCGCTCCAGAATATCCAGAACCGCATCCCACATCTTTCCCTCTTTGATAATAAAAAACTCAAGAAAGATAAAATGCTCGGCCTTCTCCAGATCCGCCAGCAGGCTCTCCCACCAGGGCCGCCCGTCCGCAAAAAAGGACGTAGCCGTCTGGTCCCACACCGGCGTGGCAGCATAGGAAGCAATATACCCGCTCTGGTTGGCCGCCGCCGGATCCTGCCTTTTTAAGTCCTTCATAATTTTACTGTCCTGCACCAGGCTTTTCCTTACCAGCTTGTCCGTCCGTTCCATGCTGTCGCGCAGCTTTTTGGGCACAATCACATGGCCGTAGCACAGATAGAGCATCCCGCCAAAGAGCGGAAATACCAGAATCGGTACCACCCACGCGAGCTTAACGGCAGGATTATTAGGCTTCCATATAATGTAAATCACAGCCCAGAAGGTAATAAACCGAAGCACCATAGAGACCCACACATAGTAATTCCCCAGGCGCAAAAGCGTTATAAGAAAAAAAGCAATCTGCAAAAGTACCAGAAGCGCCGTGATCACAACTCTGTTTAAGGCGCGCTGTAAAAACTTCCTCATTTCAAAAATCCCTTCACAATCTGCTCTTCCGCCTCTTTCTCCGTGAGGCCGAGCGTCATGAGCTTAATCAGCTGTTCTCCCGCGATCTTCCCGATCGCCGCCTCGTGGATCAGGTTCGCGTCAATATGGTTGGCTGTCAGTTCGGGAATCGCGCTGACGCTTGCCTCATCCATAATGATGGCGTCGCATTCGCTGTGTCCGTGGCAGCTTGCGTTGCCCACAATGCGGCTGCGGAATACCTGTCTGGAACGCTCCTTCGCCACTGACCGGGAAATCAGGTTCACACTGGAATCTGTTCCGTTCATATGCACTGTAAAGTCCGTCTCTGCGTACTGCTTGCCGTGTGTCATGATCTTTTCCTTAATCACAAGACCCGCTCCCTCAGCCACCTCCGCAGTCGTGGTCCGCGCTGTGGAGTCGATGCCCTTGATCTGCACCGTCTCCATCTCCAGAAACGCGCCCTCGGCCAGATGAATCTCCGTAGTGGGATTCATAATCCTCTCCCCGCTGCCGTCCCCGGAACCGTAATGCTTTTCCACATATCTGACTTTCGCATTTTTTTCCACGAAGAAACGGTGAATGCCGGAATGCGCCGATGCTGCCGAACCGCCATTGTGTATACCACAGCCGGCTATGATCGTAACGTCGCAGTCCTCCCCCACAAAGAAATCGTTGTACACGCTCTCCTGCAGGCCGCTCTGGCTTAAAACCACAGGAATATGCACACTCTCCGACTTCGTCCCCGGTTTGATCCGGATATCAATGCCGGAACGGTCCTCCTTCGTTATGATATCTATATTGGCGGTTGTATTCCTTCCCGCCATCTCACCGTTGGCGCGGATATTATATGCGCCCTCGGGCACCTCATGCAGACCCGCCACCTGCTCAAGCAGTTCCCGTTGTATTGCGTCCATAAATTCCTCCATGATTCCTCTCTACTGAATCAATTTATCAGTCAAAGTCCTGCAGGGCTGCCCGGTCCCCAGAAGATCGGGCATCACTTCCTCCCTGCCGCCCACTTTCTCAATCCTGCCGTCCGCAAGAAGCACGATCTGATCCGCGATGTTCAATATCCGTTCCTGATGGGAGATAATCAGGATCGTCCCCTGCGTCTCTGCATGCATTTTCTCGAAAACCCGGATCAGGTTCTGGAAGCTCCACAGGTCAATTCCCGCCTCCGGCTCATCAAAAATGGATACCTTCGTCTTTCTCGCCATAATCATGGCAATCTCTATGCGTTTCATCTCCCCGCCTGAGAGGCTGGCGTTGATTTCACGGTTTACATAATCTCTCGCGCAGAGTCCCACCTCCGAGAGCATATCGCAGACCTCCGGCACCGTTGTCTCCCTGCCTGCGGCGATGGAAAGCATATCCTTCACCGTAATCCCCTTAAAGCGCACAGGCTGCTGAAAGGCAAAACTGATCCCCATCTGTGCCCGCTCCGTGATGGATCTGTCCGTGATGTCGACCCCGTCCAACAGGATCTGCCCCTCCGTGGGTGTAAGGATGCCCGCCACGATCTTTGCAAGCGTCGATTTCCCGCTGCCGTTCGGCCCCGTGACAGCCACAAACCGATCCTCTATCTTCAGGTTGATATTTCTTAGAATTTCAATTTCTTTTCCGCCGTCCTCGGCCTGAAAAGAGATATTTTTAAGCTCCAGCATCATAAACCTCCAAGACTGCCGTACATCCGGGGAACTCCTTTCTCCGGCAGTTCCTTAATAGAACATCATAGCATAAATATTGCCGAAAGGCAAACCTCAACAGACAATTTCCAGAGAGCTTCCCTCAGCGCCGTTTTTTACCCGGATCTGCTGGGGGATGCTCTCCTCCAACCTGGCCACATGGGAAATAATACCGACCAGCCGATTTCCTTCCGTGAGCCGGCCCAACACCGCCATAGCCCTGTCAAGCACGTCGCTGTCAAGAGAGCCGAAACCCTCATCAATAAACAGCGTGTCAAGCTGTCTGCCGCCCGCGTGGTTCTGCACCACATCGGATAAGCCAAGCGCAAGCGCAAGCGAGACAAAAAAGGATTCCCCTCCAGAGAGGGACTGCGCCGGTCTGCACTTTCCCGTAGACATGTCAAACACGGATACCTCCAGTCCCGCAACCGCGTTATCTCTCCCCGCCTCTATCTCATGCCGCAGTTCATAACGCCCACCGCTCATAAGATCAAGCCGCCGGTTCGCCATCTCCAGCACCTCACGGAACACGTACCCCATCACGTAGCGGTCAAAGCTCAGCCTGCCGCCTGCCGCGTTCGTTCCGTTTGCCAGGCCGGAAAGACTGTCCAGTCTCTCCCATGCCGCCTGCGTTTCCTTAAGCATCCGGTTTGCCTCGCGCACGGCATCCGCGGTCCATCTGTGGTTGTCAAACTGCTTCTCGTATTGTGCGCGCCGGTTCTGTATCTCTGTAAGCTCCTCCTCCTGTCTTTTAATGGCTGCATCGAGCGCCTCCAGATCCGTCTGCTCCCATCCTTTTGTCTGCTCCGTAAGCTCTGCAATGCGGCTCTTCGTATTTTGCAGCGCATTCTCATAAACGCTGATTTCTTCCTTCCTCTCACGAATCCAGCTCTCTATTTCCGCGTCATTTTTTCCCGCCGGACGCAGCGTTTCCGTTATCTCATCGACATCGGCAAAACCGTTCTTCCTCATCTCCTCCTTAAGCTTTTCCTGCGCCGTCTTCTTTTCCTCCGCAAGCCCGGGAAGATCGCTGCGGCTTTTGTCCAGCGTGCCTTTTGTCTCCTCGTATTGTCTGTCCGTTTCCTGACATTCTCCGGCCGCCCGCTCCATTTCTCTTTGCAGTTTCTCTCTCTCCTGTTCCCACTTTTCCTTCTGTCTTACGGCACTCTCCTGATCGGGACATTCGTCGAAATATTCTAACGCCCGGATCAGCTCCGCTGCCGCCGCTTTCAGATTTTCACACACCTGCCGGTGTTTTCTCTCGCCCTCCTGTCCTTCCTCAAACGTAAGTCTGCAGGACGCCTCCTCCTCTTCCTTCGCCTCTAACTGCTCTCTTAAACCGATAAGCTTCCGGCTCCGTGCCTCTGCCTCGCGAAAGGCCTCCGCCGCTTTTTGCTCCCGCTGTGTGTAGCGCGTCTGTGTCTTTTCCCGCCAGTCTTCCCCGCACATGGTCTCCCAGTCCGCGCATTCCGGCTCCAGTTCCTGTATTCTGCCTACAATGCCCGCCTTTTTCTCGTGTATCGCCGTTTTCAGTTCTATCACGGTCTGGTTCTGCTTCTGCCGCTCTTTTTCCTTATCCTCAGCCGCCTTCTTCGCTCTGTTGACCTCGCCTTCCTCCGGCGTTTTTTCATTCAGCCCCGCAAACCGGTGCGCAGGCGCGCCGTGAAACGCAGTCCTGCAGACAGGGCACAGCGCCTCTCCTTTCTCCTCCAGTTCCTGTTCCAGACTTCTTGCGAGGCTTCCCGCCTGACCCGCTAAAAACGCCTGGTATACGCTATGGTAATGCGTCTCCAGCTCCGACGCCCTGTCGCTGATTCTCTGCAGCTTCGCCTGCTCATTTTTCAGACATTTTTCTTCTTCGTATACCCTGTCCGCCTGTGCAAAGATTCCATCCGGCAAAATAAGCCTGTCCAACCGCTCTCTGGCCCTGTCGTGCTCCCCTTTCAGCCGCTCCTTCTCCGCCTCCACGCCGTCCAGTCCCTTTATTTCTTCCTTCAGCTTAGCCAGCTCGTCGCCGATCCGCCGCAGCCTTTCCTCGGCAGTCCGTTTCCGTTCACCGGCCTCCTTTGCAAGGCGCTGTTCCTCCCCCTGTTTTTGCAGATTCTGCTCCAGCTGCGCGTACCGTGGTATGGATTTCTCCATGCTGCCGACGGCGGCGGAAAGCTCCTCGATCCGCGGCTTCGCGTTCCGCTCATACTCCTCAAACGCCTCTCTCTTCCTGCTTTTATCCTCATCCAGCTTTCTAAGGCGCGCCTGTGTGTCCTCTATGCCTTTCACCGCATTTTCATATCTTTCCACCGCCTTCCCTGCGGATGTCTCCAGCGGTTTCAGCCTGTAGAAAACCTTCTCAACCCGGTCGGCCTGCTTCTTCCGCGCATCCATATCGCCCTTTTTTTGTAAGAGGCTCTCCTGCTCCCGCGTTTTCCCTGCAAGTTCCTCAAGCAGTCCGTTCTGCTGCGCAGCCCGGCCCTTTTTTACATGCAGATTTCTGTCCTGCTCCCGGCACGCTTCTTCCTTTCTCTTCCACTCTTTCCCCTTCTCCCGGTCCTTATTCACCAGTTCGAAGAGGGCATCTTCAAGCTTTGGGTACCAGACGCTGTACTTTTCCTTTTCTTCGTCAGAAGCTTCCTCCGGGCAGACAAAATTCTCCATGACCCTTCTGATCTGCTCCGTGCCGTTTTCCCTTCTGCTAAACTCCAGCTTCTTTCTGGCCGCGTCAAATAAATCCTGAAAATACACATAGGCAGAACTGTCAAACAATTCGCCAAGTATTTTATTTTTTTCCTCGCTGTCGGCGTCAAGGAACTTTCTAAACTCCCCCTGTGCCAGCATGGCAATTTTTCTGAACTGTTCCGCATTCATGCCAAGCAGCTGCGTGATCCGCTGTGTCACCTGTTCGGCCTTTTCTAACACGTCCCTGTCCGGCTCCCAAAGCTTTGCCTGCGGCGTCGTTTTCTCATACTCGCCGGTTCCACGCTTCTTCCTGAAATGAAGGATTCTCTCCACTTTATAGGTCTTTCCCATGTGTTCAAAGCAGAGTGTCACCGTCGTATCCTCGGACTTCTCCACATAGTCGCAGTGCATGATCTCAAAGGTTCTCGATCTCTTGTCCCCTTTCCCGCTCGCCACGCCGTACAGCGCAACCATAATCCCGTCAAAGATCGTGGTTTTTCCCGCTCCCGTATCGCCGGTGATCAGATACAGACTGTGCTTTAATTTCCTGAAATCAACGGTGGTTTTCCCCTTATAAGAACCAAAAGCAGTCATTTCCAGCCATACAGGTTTCATTCTTTTCCAGCCTCCTGTTCCAAAATATATGCCAGCAATTCCGCCGCGTCCTTCTGAAGCTCCTCTTCCCGTTTCTCCGCCTTCTGTCTGCCCCTGGCCCGCGCTGCCGCAAACGCAAATAATTTTCGGTCCTTCTCGTCCGGCTCCGCCTGCGCTTTCCTCTCCCGGTACAGCTCCTCAAAATATTCCTCGATTTCCTTCGCCTCGCCGTGCGTCCCCGGAAGGCCTGATACCCTGCCAAACTCCCGGAACTCGGACACCAGTTCCATAATGATACTGCCGCGTTTTCCGAACAGCTCCCGCAGCATTTCAGACAGCTGCGGCGTAATCCGGCTGTCCGTCACCACGATCTTGATATATTCCTGTTGCTCTTTTCCGTCTTCCGCCTCTTTCAGAATTTCCTCACAGGTCCCCCTGATTTCCCGCATCGGGTGTAAGGGACTGACCGAGATTGGCGTAACATGCGCTCCGCTCCCCTTTTCTTTCAGTTCCACAAGCAAAATCCCCTTGACGGGCTGCCTTGTCTCGTCGAAATGATAACACAGTGGAGAGCCCGCATAGCGCACTTCCTTCCGTCCTACGGGGCAGGAGGCATGGATATGTCCAAGCGCCACATAGTCAAACCCGTCAAACACCCGGTAATCCATCTGCCCCACGCCGCCTACCATAGACTCCGATCCGCCCCTTTCGGCCTCCCTGCCGTCTGCCGTAACGTTCTGATGGGCAACAAGCACATTTCTCCTGGTAAAATCAATGTCCTGCCGCTCAAGCAGTTTTCTCATTGCCGTCTCATAGTCCCCAATGGAGTCGTCTTCCAGCTTCTGCGCCGCCATTGCGGGAAACAGATAGGGCACAAGCCAGAAGGTCACCTCCCCCGGTCCATCCTTTTCCGCAATCGTCACATGGGAGACTTCCGCCTGCGCAACGCCCGCAATATATATCTGCTGTTTTGCCAGAATGCTCTCCGCAAAAGACAGTCTCTGGCCGGAGTCATGGTTTCCCGCCGTTATCATAACCGGAATGTTCATTTTCTCAAGTTCTGTCAGCATATGGTTAAACAACATAACCGCATCTCCTGACGGCGCGCTCCTGTCATAGATATCTCCAGCGATCACGACCGCGTCAGGCAAAATCCCGGCCGTTTTCTCCAGAAACCGCTCCACCCAGAAATTCTGGTCGCCGTTATCAATCAAAGAAACACCATACAGGGATTTCCCCAGATGCAGATCCGCCAAATGTATAAATTTCATCTTTACCTCCCCGCCTGCGCATAAAACAGACGGCTGCCAATGTATCATACACCGGCAGCCGTTTCACTCTCCGCAGCAGTTTCTTCTTCCCGTCACGTTCCACTATGCAAGATAGGGTGCGATTGCTTCCTCCACCTCCGAGATCTGCGCATTTGTCTCCAGAATCCGAAACTCTATTTTTCTGGACAGATCCATAGAGAAAATGCCCATGATCGACTTCGCGTCAACCACGTATCTTCCGGTGGCTATGTCGAAATAGCCGTCGAATTTCTCAATCGCGCTCACAAAGCCTTTCACTCTGTCGATGGAGTTTAAATCCAGCATGTACGTCTTCATATTCACACCTCCTCTTCCGTATGACCGCCTGATTCCAAGTATACCGGCATGAATTCCGTCCCGCCTGCACTGGCAGACGGCCTCTCCCCTTTTTTATGATTTTATTGCATTTTGGAAGATTTGTACAGTGGTTTTTATTTCCCATCCCGCAAATTGTCGTAAATTTCTCCCAGAAATGTCTCTGTCAGCGTCACCTCATTTAACACGGTGTGCCTGTCCTTTCTGGTGTCCGCCGCCTTAAGCCACGCATCCGTGAAAATTTTCTTCGTGATCCCCCAGTTCATGGGATCCATGTCCATGCCATAGGCCTGCAGAACCGTTTCCAGACGCTTCACGTCCCGCCCCTGCAGTCGACAGCTTACCAGACTTCCCAGCGCCACCGCCATACCGTGGGAAATCTGTATTTCCTTATAATTTTCTTCCAGAGAATGACAGAACAGATGCTCCGAACCGCTGCATGGTCTGGAATTTCCCGCAATCTCCATAGCCAGTCCGCCGAGCACCAGCGACTGTGTCAATATCTTAATAAATTCTTTGCTCTTTAGCGACTTTTCTTCATTGTAACACAGAGAGGACAGCGCCATGTCGGAGAGCAGATAGGAGAAATCGTCCACCCGGTCCTTCCGATAGGCGGCGTCCAATTTCCAGTCATAGAGGGCCGTGTACTTGCTGATGGTATCTCCGATGCCAGACTGCAAATGGGATGCGGGCGCTCCCATAATCACGTTCACATCCACCACAATTCCCGCCGGGATCGCGCATTTTAATGTCTTCCTCGCATCTCCCTCGGTCCCCAGCACCGCAACCGGCGAGGCAAGGCTGTCATTACTTAAGGTCGTCGGCACACAGATATAGGGAATCTTCCCCACAAAGCCCGCGTATTTCGCCACGTCCAGCACTCTGCCGCCGCCCACGCCGATGATGACCTCCACATCTCTCATGCAGATCTGTTTCGCCAGCTCCATAGCCTCCGCAAAGCTGTTTTCCTCTATGAGATAGATCTCGCTCCCCGGCAGATCCCGCTTCATCTCCTCCAGATAAGGTTTCATAATGGGAATCAACGCTTCCTCTGTGGCAATGACGGTCTTCCTTTTCTCTATCCCGGGAATACAGTCCGCCAGAATCTCATTTAATCGCTCGCAGGCTCCTTCCTCGATAATCAGACAGCCGGGTAAGTTAAACTGGTTCATCCTCATTCTCTCCGTTTTCTATCAGCTTTTGTGTCTTCTGATCAGTATACCATTCCGAAGCAGTGTGTTGTCAATATAGTGTCTGGAAAAAAGAAGTTCTCCTTCCCTTGGGATCTCGATGTCTTCCTCCTCGCAGTTGATGATAACCTCCACATAGTTGTCCACCCACCCCATCTTATTGAACTCGATCACTCTGGGCCGGTTGATCTTATTCGGGAAATGAAAATCCCTGTTCCGCAGAAGCGGCTCTTCCTTCCGCAGATGCAAGAGACTTTTGATAATATCCATCCGCTCGCTGTAGACGCCGCCGTCAATCTCTTCCCACGGCATACAGCGGCGGCAGTCCGGGTCATGCCCGCCTTCCATTGCAATCTCCGTTCCGTAGTAAATGCAGGGCGACCCCGGCATGGCAAAGAGAACCGCAAGCTGCTGGAAATACTCGTCCAGATTCTTCACGTCGCTGCGAAGCCGCTTCGTGTCATGGGAATCCAGCAGATTAAAGAGCACGTCGTTAGTCTGCTGCATATAGCGCGTGTAACAGCGGTTGATTGTATACTCAAAGTCCTCGTTGGTGAGGCTCTTGTCAATCCAGAAATCCTTAATGCTCTCTCCCAGCGGATAGTTCATGACGGAATCAAACTCATCTCCCCGAAGCCACGGCATCGCGTCGTGCCAGATTTCCCCCAGAATGTAAATATCCGGTTTGATGGCTTTCAGACAGCTTCTCAGCTCCTTGCAGAACGTGTGGGAAATCTCGTTGGCCACATCCAGTCTGATGCCGTCCACATCGTAGTTTCTGACCCAGTTTTCACAGACCCCGACCAGATAATCCCGCACTTTCGGATTGTTCGTATTTAATTTCGGCATATTGTCAAAAAAGCCAAAGGTGTAATACCGCTTCGCCCAGGCATTGCCGCCCTCCTTGGCAAAAGGCCACTCATTCACCATAAACCAGTCGAAGTACTGCGACTGCGGCCCTTTCTCCTTCACGTCCTGCCAGGGTGCAAAATTCTGCCCGGAATGGTTGAACACGCCGTCCAGCATAACACGTATTCCCCTGTCATGGGCCTCCCTGACCAACGTCTTCATGGTCTCCTCCGACCCGAAATGGGGATCGATCTTTGTGTAATCCGTGGTATCGTACTTGTGGGAGGAAGGGGACTCGTTAACCGGGGTCAGATACAGCCCGGATACTCCCAGGTCCTTGATATAATCCAGCTTATTGATGATACCCTGCAGGTCGCCTCCAAAAAACTCCTGGTTGGTGACAGAGCCCTTCACCCGCCACGGCAGCGTCCCCTCGGGACTGATGGACGGGTCTCCGTTGCAGAACCGCTCCGGGAAAATCTGATACCAGATCGTGTCGTTCACCCATGCGGGCGTCACCGGGATATCCGCCGGATTCATCCACGGCATGATAAAGCACTGTCTGCTCCTGCCCTCCAGTGCCATCTGCGCCTCGGACACAAAACCGTCCTCAAAATAGAACCACCTCTCATCCTCCGTCTGCAGCTCAAAATAATATTTTAACCGCTTATATTCGGGTCTGATGGTAGTCGTCCACCAGAGCTGGTTTTTGAGTCTTTTCTTAAAAGGGATGTTCAACGCCTCCCCGTCCCAGCTCTCAGCTCCGCCCAGAATGCCGGACTTAAACGGATCGCCGTGGATCAGGTTCACATACTTCACATCGTACCCTGTTCTGATATTGATGACAAGCCGCTCCTCGTCAAGCGGATAGCAGTAATTGTCGTTCGCCCTGTGATACACCGCATTGAAATCCATAAGATACCTTCCTTTCCATTCTCTTTCCAGACTTTCTGCATCTGTGCAGAGAGAAAACGTTTTCCTTCAATCACATAGTACTACCATCCATATAAAAAAGCAAGCGCTTTTAACACAATGCTTATTTCCGAATCCAGACCATATACTGCCATCCGTCTTCCTTACGAGATGAAAACTGCATATAATCCTCTCTTAAAACATATTGAAAGTAATTATTGTAGTTCACATATTCCCATATGTTCACATCCGGATTGTAAAGTACTATCCTCGGATTTATATTTCTAAGCTGCATTACCGCCTCCTCTTCGTACCAGTCCATATACCACGGCAGCATATATACTGCACGATTTACCGGATATCTGTCTTTATATAACAAATAAATAGAATCCGCCGCGTAAGCATCCATAAAAATACCCTCGCCGGTTTCCGTCATAGATACGACCCTGCTCTCCCACTCTGAAACGGCAGATTGCACATACAACAAATTTCTTCCGGCAGCAGATAAATAGGGTCCCGTCATAATCACGGCTATCGCAATGCCGCAGACAAAAACTCCTTTACGGGGAATCAAATCCAATATATCTTCTGCAAATATGGTTATTATCATAATTGCAGCATACCATGCCGCCGTACCGTGAAATCCGTATCCTCTTGGTGCCGAACAGATCATGACTGTCAACATTAACAAACTCTCCACATACTTTTTTCGGACTGACAAAGAGACTACAATGATTGCCACTCCCATTCCAATCAATAAACGCAAAAGAACATTCATATCTCCTGTCGCCTGAAAAATCTGCTCCAAATTATCAGAAAATAAACTTGCGAAATTGACTGCGGACTTAATAAATGGCTCCGTCAGGTGCTCCCCCAATCCAATATACTCTGAGTAAACCTCCCTGTTAAATAAATAGAACTGTCTGACCGCACTTATGAAACTATGGTTAATACAAAAATATACAATCGCGCATATCGGCGGAATCCCCATTGCAATTACCAGTTTATAGTATCTCTTTATCACCCCTTTTAACCTCTTTTTTCTATGAATCCAATATGCGCCTTCCAAAATCACAACAATCAATACTACCCACACAAGCGCGTAAGCACTGATAAACGCTGATCCCAAACTCCCCCATATACAAGCAGAAGCAATAATTCCCCTATCCCATGTAAGACTTTTATCCTTACAATATCTCAAGGCTTCCAACAAAAGAGCTACCGTACACAATGCTTGCACATTATCCGCCAGAATCCTGGCCCCCATTCCCGGAAGAAGCGTCATGATACAAGTTGCCTCCAATATGGGAAGCAATATCATTTTCTTTTTTCCAAAGAAAGATTGGTGGCGGCAATAAAGCGCTCCCCATACTAGCGCCTCTGTAAAGTAATACATCACCCTGAACTGATATACGGAACTCGCCCCGAGCAAGGCAAAAACCGCACAAAGATAATAGGCAACCGGTGTGTGCTGCGTGACATAATCTCTATACAGCACGCCCCCTCTGGCAATAATCATGCCGCCTCGAATATTATCATTTTCATCTGTAAACACTTCGGATACCGCAAAAGAAATACGTAACAGAAACACAATCCCCATGACCAACAGACCATGAAGTAAAATATCCTGTTTCAAAGATCTCTGTTTTACAAAATCAGCATATATTCTGATTATTACAACCAGCAAATAGACAAACAGAACCGTCGTAAACCCTATCCACCATATATCGCAATCTCCCCCATAAATGTGAAAACACAAATCTCCGTCAATTGCTTTTTCATTAAAATATAAATTTTTATCCTCTAATACCGATATCTCCGATCTGTAAAAATCCAGCGAATTAGCGGCATCAGGCACATGATCGGCATTTATATGAATTTCATATATATTCCCCTTTTCGAGTTTTATATTTCTATCAAATTTTACCAGATAAAATTGTTTATTTGGCAGCAAGCTGGCATTAAACTGTTTTTTGCATATGATATCATCTGAATCCCTGCCGGTAACATATACGCTCCATTCAGAATTGTTATCCCTATCAAATGTCCTTACTTTAACAGAAATCCCATGCAAAATATCATAAGGCATTTCAAATTCCTGAACCAGTTCATCGCCATTTCTCACAAGATTAATACAGGCATCCCCCTGTTCATTCATAAAACAGGTTTCAATATAAGTCAGCTTCGTTCTTGCGTAACATATCATCAATAAAAAAAATACACTCCACAACAAAATACCTATGGCTATGAAACCATAATTTCTTTTCTTCCCGTTCATTTTTTCCCTCCGCAAAAATTGACATATTCTTTATCAGACTGTTTATTCATATCACGCTTAAAATGTTTAAAGTCATGTAAAGCGTTCCAGCCAATTTTTACGATCTTGGGAAAATTAATAGAGTTTACCCCCCCCCCTTCGCGATCTGAAGCCAATATTTTCAAAAACAATTTTTTCACTATAATATGTAAAAAAAGTAGTCAGCATAATATTGGGTAAATTATAGTTCTTCGGCATTCTGTTTATATATTTTCCCACTGTCTCAGTTTTCATTAATCGAAAGGGTGCATTTGCATCAGGAACATGTACCCCAAAATACATCCACAATAACATACAAACCACATGTTCCACAAAAGCTCTCACCCTTCCGTCACCTCGGATGCTCCGACAGCCGCAAACAACATCATATTGTCTCCGCATGTTCCAGAATTTTTCAAACTCTCCTGCATCCGTCTGTCCATCCGAATCTGTCTGGAAAATATAATCGGCCTCATTCCTGATCGCATGGTCATATAAAGCAATCACCTTGGGCCCATGTTCTTTCTCTGTATCCATCAATATCTCTAATTGGGGAAACTCTTCTTTCAATTCAACCAAAATAACATGTGTCTGATCTGTACTTCCGCTGTCAGCAACCACTAACCGGGAAGATTCATCCTTTCCATCCAAAACCGAATACCATTCACATACTACCCTTCTTATATTTGCCTCCTCATTATACGCGGGCATAACAACATACAGCCTATCCATTCTATTCATCCTTTCCACATTTCATTCAGTCCATTTACACGAAAGAAACTATCACACGTTTTGTATAAACATAAAAGGGAATGTCACACACCCGCCAGCCGCAAAATCTGATACACCACACAGGAGACAATCCATGCCACGCCGCACTGCATGCAGACTACGCCAAACGTCTTTAAAGCGGAACCAAGCTCCCGCTTAATGGTCGCCACCGCCGCCACACAGGGCGTATAGAGCAGCGTAAACACCAGAAAACTCACCGCCGAGACCGGCGTAAAAATCTGCCCCAGCGTCTCGCTCAAATTGGCCATCGTGGAGCCGGTCAGAACGCCCAGCGTGCTCACCACCGCCTCCTTTGCCGTAAAGCCGCCGATCAGCGCGGTCGCCGCCCGCCAGTCGCCAAAGCCGAGCGGAATAAAGAGCGGGGCGATCAGCTTTCCGATCATGGCAAGAAGGCTCTCACTGGAATCCGTCACCACATTGAGCCGCGTATCAAAGGTCTGCAAAAACCAGATCGCCAGCGTCGCCACAAAAATCACCGTGAACGCCCTCTGCACGAAATCCTTCGCCTTGTCCCACATCAAAAGCAGCACGCTCTTGGCGGAGGGGAACCGATAGTTTGGCAGCTCCATCATAAAGGGCATGGAACTGCCCCGGAAAGCCGTCTTCTTTAAAATCATGGCGCACAGCAGGCCAACCAGAATACCGAAGGTATAAAGACCCAGCATCACAAGGACTCCCCTTCTTGCAAAAAAGGCCGCCGCAAACAGTGCGTAAATCGGAATTTTCGCCGAACAGCTGATAAAGGGAATCAGCATAATTGTCATTTTTTTATCCCGCTCGGAGGAGAGCGTCCGCGTGGACATGACTGCCGGCACACTGCAGCCGAACCCGATCAGCATGGACACAAAGCTCTTCCCGGAGAGACCGATCTTTCTAAGGGGTCTGTCCATCACAAAGGCAATGCGCGCCATATAGCCCGAATCCTCCAAAATGGACAAAAAGAAAAAGAGAATCACGATAATAGGCAGGAAACTCAGCACACTTCCCACCCCCGTGAAGATGCCGTCTATCACCAGACTCTTCACCACCGGGTTAATGCCGTAGTCGGTCAGCGCCTGCTGCGTCACGCCAGACAGGGCGTCGATGCCGAGGCTTAAGAGATCGCTGAAAAAACTGCCGATCAGGCCGAAGGTCAGATAAAACACCACTATCATAATCAGCAAAAATACCGGGATCGCAAAATACTTGTGGGTAAGCACGCTGTCAATCTTCATGCTTCTCACATGCTCCCTGCTCTCCCTGCACTTGATCACCGCCTGAGAGCAGATTTTTTCAATGAAATCATAGCGCATAGCCGCCAGAGCCGCGTTCCTGTCCATCCCGCTGTCCTGCTCCATCTCCACAATGCTGTGCTCCATCAGATCCAGCTCATTGTCGGAGAGCGCCAGCCTGTCTATGATCTCCGCATCCCCCTCCACAATCTTCGTCGCCGCAAAGCGGGGCGACATCCCAATCCGCTCCGCATGATCCTCCACCTGATGACTGACCGCGTGGATACAGCGGTGTACCGGCCCCTTCTCACAGAAGTCCGTCACCTTCGGATAAATGCGCCGCGAAGCCACCTCCCTGATGGCTCCGATCAAATCTTCAATCCCTTCGTTCTTTGCCGCGCTGATGGCCACCACGGGAACGCCCAGCGCCTCCTCCATCTTTCCGATATCAATGGTGCCGCCGTTGCCCCGCACCTCGTCCATCATGTTGAGCGCGATCACCATAGGAATATGTAATTCCAAAAGCTGCAAAGTCAGATACAGGTTTCTCTCGATATTTGTGGCATCCACGATATTGATGATCCCGTCCGGCTTCTCCTGCAGAATAAAGCTGCGGGTCACGATCTCCTCGTTCGTATACGGTCTGATCGAGTAAATACCCGGCAGATCCACCACTGCATTTCCCTTCTCGCCCCGGATCTCCCCCATCTTGGAATCCACCGTCACACCGGGGAAGTTGCCCACATGCTGGTTAGAGCCGGTGAGCTGGTTAAACAATGTCGTTTTGCCGCTGTTCTGATTGCCTGCCAATGCGTATATCATGCTGTCATCCTTCTTCCTTATTCCACTTCAATCCGCGCTGCGTCCTCCTTGCGCAGCGTCAGCTCATAGCCCCGCAGATGAATCTCAATCGGATCCCCCATTGGCGCCACCTTCTGCACCCTGACCACTGTCTGCGGAATCAGGCCCATGTCAAGAAGCCTGACGCGGAGCTGTCCCTCTCCACCCACCGTTATGATTTTTACTTCTGTTCCCACTGCAATCTGATCCAGTGTCATCTCTTTCACGCTCCTTTTACTGCACATACACATTTCGGAAAGCCCTGTAGGTTCTCCGCATACCTTCCTCAAACTCCGTGTAGGAAATTCCAAGCTGCGCCTTCCCCTTTGCATTGTCGCACAGATGCGTCTCCGCCGCCGTTGCCGGGAAAGGTACGGGCACGCCCTGAGACACGGCCTGCTCCACCGTAAGCGGCACCTCTGCCAGTCCTTCCAGATCTTCCGGCTGCGCTGCCCTCTTTAACGCCTCGAAAAAACTTTCGTAAGTAAGGATCTGATCCTGGCACAGATTGTATGCCTGCCCGCAAGCCTTCTCCTCTCCCAGACATTTCAGTATCGCCTGTGCCGCGTCCTTCACGTAGACAAACTGGAACTGCCCCTGCGCGTCCGTAAACCGGGGCAGCACGTGGTTTTGCAGAATCATCTGGATATAGGCCGACTCTCTGGGCGCATAGTTGTAAGGCCCGTAAAGAATTGCCGGACGAAGCACAGTGTAGGGAATCCCCCGCTCGCGGCACACCTCGGCGGTCTCCTGCTCCAGCGCAACCTTGCCCGCAATATAGGCTCCCGCCTCACCGGCAATGGGGCGCTCCTCAAACGGCGTATCCTCCTTTTTCACGACAGAGGCATCCCGCTCGTACACATCCACCGTGCTGATGAAAACATACTGTCCGATTTTTCCCGTCAACAGACGTAAGGTATCCCTCACATCACCAGGCGCATAGGCACAGAAGTCAATCACCGCGTCGTAATCCTCCCCGCAGCCCGCAGCCCGCTCGTGCCTGTCCCCTGTTATCTGTCTGACGCCAAACGCCTCCATGGAGTAAGTGCCACGGTTCCACACAGTAATCCCGTGTTCTTTCGCCGCCTCCATCACAAAAACCCTGCCGTAAAAATAACTGCCGCCGATTACAAGAAGCTTCATCATTTTCTCCTCTATAAGAATGGATTATAATACCGGCTCCCATCCCAGAAAGTGATTGTCAGGTCGATTACCAGAATCACCACCGCAAAGCCGATTGCCAGCCAGTCGTTACGCTTTAGGCTACGCTGCGTATACCATGTCCGCTTCTTCTCTTTTCCGAACCCCCGCAGTTCCATAGCGTTGCTCACCGTCTCGATGCGGTTTAAGCTGGACATCACAAGGGGCAGAAGAATCGCCACCGAATTTTTCAGTCTGGTGAAAAACTTATCCTTGCCCGACAGATCAATGCCCCTGGCCTGCTGGGCCTGACTGATATTTGTGTACTCCCGCTGTACGTCCGGGATATAGCGGAGCGCAAGACTCACCGCATAGCCCGCCCGGTAACTCACCCCGATCCGGGCAAGGGAAGCCGCAAACTCGCTGGGGTCGGTACAGGCGATAAAGAGCAGGGCAACCGGCACCACGCAGATTACCTTGAGCGTGATATTCAGATGATAAAAAAGCTGCTGGGCAGTGACCGTATATCTCCCCACACCGGAAAAAAGCAATGTCCTGCTCTCATAGAGTTCCACCCCGTACTCTGGGGTAAACAGATAGATAAATATATTATTGAGCAGAAGAAAAACCGCCGCCAGTCCCAATACAACGCTGATATCCCTGATCCTGATCTGACTGATCCTAAAAATCACCGCGCCGATCACCAGCATGCAGACGAGTATCCGGGTGTCAAACGTTATCATGGAAGCCACGCTCCAGGCGATGAAAAAGACAAGCTTGGTGGTCCCCGTCAGCCCATGAATCGGGCTCGGCCTTTTGATATAGTTTAAAATCGCTACACGTGCCATCTCACCCCTCCTGTGCTTTCCTGCGCGCCTCCTCATAGGCGATAAACCGTTCTGTAAATTCCTGCGGGTTTTCTATGCCACACGCCATACTCAACGTGTAAAGACTGGTCTCCTTTAAGTTCGCCCG
Organism: Lachnospiraceae bacterium UBA7143; assembly: GCA_002491905.1. Classification (GTDB taxonomy): domain Bacteria; phylum Bacillota; class Clostridia; order Lachnospirales; family Lachnospiraceae; genus UBA3282. The sequence continues at coordinate 70,838 of DKWV01000023.1, forward strand.
CTCCACCAGTCCCGGATCGTTGAGCACATGCGCCGCCGTGGTGTCCGCAAGGAGCTCTCCCTCGCAGAACACAATGGCTCTTGGCGTATACTCCAACATCAGATGCATGTCGTGGGTGATCATCACGATCGTAAATCCCTGCGCGTTCAGTTCCTTCAGGAACTCCATAATCTCTGTATAATGATGGTAATCCTGCCCCGCTGTGGGCTCATCCAGAATAATCATCTGTGGACGCTGTACCAGAATGCCCGCGATTGTCACCCGTTTTTTCTGCCCGAAGGAAAGCGCCGACACAGGCCATTTGCGGAACGGATAAAGCCCACAGATCTTTAAGGTCTCCTCCACCCGCTCCTTTCTCTCCTCCGCACTCATATTTCCCGCCAGAAGAGCCATCTCCACCTCGTCCCAGATCAAAGGCTTGGAGATCATCTGATTGGGATTCTGCATCACATAACCGATCCGTTTTGCCCTCTCCTTGATGGTGTCTCCCGAAATATCCCTGCCGGACAGGCAGATTCTGCCGGACACAGGTTTTTCAAAACCGCAGATCAGCTTGGCCAGCGTACTTTTGCCTGCACCGTTCTTCCCGACGATGCTGACCATCTCGCCCTCTCTGACAGAGAAACTCACATTCTTCAGATTCTGTACCCCGGGGGTGTAGCCGAAACTCAGGTTCTCCACGCGGAGAAGCTCCGGTCTCTCATTCCCCGCTTTCTCAGGATTTTCGTTTTTCCTAAACCAAGTGCGCACCTGTTCCTTATTTTCTTCGGAAAGCCGCAGGCTTCCCACATGCTGCGGCTCCAGAGCCTTTGTGATTGGTACGCCCGCATACCGCAGCGCCGTCAGGTACAACGGCTCACGGATACCGTGTTCCAGCAGCATCCTTCCGACAAGGAAATCCTTTGTAGGCAGGTCCGCCACAATTCTGCCCTCGTCCATGAGCACAATTCGGTCCACTCTGCGCCAGAGCACATCCTCCAGCCGATGCTCAATGATAATCACCGCAGCCCCGGTGCGCTCCTGTATGCGGTCAATCAGCTCTATGGTCGCCCGTCCTGCTGCCGGATCCAAGTTCGCCAGCGGCTCGTCAAAGAGGAGCGCCTGTACCTTCTCCACCATAACGCCCGCCAGACTGACCCGCTGCTTCTGCCCGCCGGACAGCTCGTGGGGAGCATACTCCAGATGGTGGTCAATATCCACCAGCTTTGCCACCTCCCGCACCGTCTCCTGCATCTCACCCTGCGGCACACAGTCGTTTTCCAGTGCAAAAGCAATGTCCTCGCCCACCGTCAGTCCGATAAACTGACCGTCCGTATCCTGTAAAACAGTGCCCACAATCTGGCTCAATTCGAAAATACTCGCCTTTGCCGGATCTTTTCCTCCCACAAGAAGCGTTCCCGTGCTCTCTCCTGGATAGGCATAGGGAATCAGGCCGTTGATACAGCTCCCAATGGTGCTCTTGCCGCTGCCGGAGGCACCCGCAATCAACACCTTCTCACCCGAATATATATCCAGATCAATGTGATAGAGAGTGGGGCTGGCCTGCGCCAGATACTGAAACCCGTAATCCCTGAAAGAAATGATAGGCTCCGCCATGTCGTTTCTCCTCGCTGTGATATTTTCTTCTGTTACATAGAAACAGATTCGAGGGGAGCACCCCCCGAATCTGTCCTTATCTTTCTCTTAGTCTTCTTTCTCCAAAGACCCCTTCTTTACTACGGTCTTTGCATAACCGAGCAGCAGAAGGGTTCCCACTACACCGGTGGTAATGATATTCGCCACCGCCGCCATCAGTCCCTGCGCAAACAGCTTCTCAACCGGCTCCGCATAGATCAGTATATCCAGAACGGGCGCTACCAGTCCCCATGCCAGAACATGGGCGATGATCTGCGCCACGTTGAAACGGATCAGCTTCTTGCTGTCAATTCCCTCCTCCACATTCATCTTCATGGTGGCAAGACCGATCACCAGACCCACGAAAGCGGAAGCAATAATCCAGCTCCACCACGGGCCGTAGCTCGTAGCATCAATCAGCGTGTGGCCGATAAAACCGATGACAACGCCTGCAATGGGGCCAAACAACGTAGCGAATACAGCCTGTACCGCATACTGTAAGCTGATGTTCGTGTTCGGCACAGGAGACGGGATCGCCACCTTACCCAGAACAAAGAACAGTGCCGCACCGATGCCGATGGCAACGACGCTCTTTACAGATAACTTTTTCATAAAAGAGTCCTCCCTCATATGTATTTGTATTGGTTTTTAACACCATTTCTATTATAGTCTTTGACACAACGGAATGTCAACCGCCGTAACTCCTGTTCACCTCCTAGTTCAGCTCACACCCATTCGGTCTGGCCAAACTAGTTCTTGAAACTGTGGATCGGCGCAGGGATCCTGCCGCCCCGGTTGACAAATGCCTCGCAGGAAAAGCCGTTCACCGGCATCACCGGCGCATACCCGAACAGGCCGCCAAACTCCACCTTATCCCCCACGCCCTTGCCGATAGCGGGGATAATACGCACCGCCGTGGTCTTCTGGTTCACCATGCCGATGGCCATCTCATCCGCAATGATTCCCGCAATCGTGGTGTTTGGTGTATCACCGGGAACTGCCAGCATGTCAAGTCCCACGGAGCAGACACAGGTCATGGCCTCCAGCTTTTCTATCGTAAGCGCACCCGCCGTCACCGCGTCGATCATGCCCTGATCCTCGCTGACAGGAATGAACGCGCCGCTTAATCCCCCCACATAGGAGGACGCCATCACACCGCCCTTTTTCACCTGATCGTTTAAGAGTGCAAGCGCAGCCGTCGTTCCCGGCGCACCCGCGTACTCCAATCCGATCTCGCACAGAATATCCGCCACGCTGTCTCCGATGGCTGGTGTCGGCGCAAGGGATAAATCCACAATGCCAAAGGGAATGTTTAACATCCGGGACGCCTCCTGCGCCACGAGCTGCCCCACCCTCGTCACCTTGAAAGCCGTCTTCTTGATGGTCTCACAGAGCACTTCAAAATTCTCGCCGCGCACCCGCTGCAGGGCCGTCTTAACCACACCGGGGCCGCTGACGCCCACGTTGATCACTGCGTCGGCCTCTGTCACGCCGTGAAAAGCGCCTGCCATAAAAGGATTGTCGTCAGGCGCATTACAGAACACCACCAGCTTCATACAGTCGGCGCTGTCCTGCTCCCTGCTGATTAACGCCGTCTCCTTGATGATATCTCCCATCAGCCGCACGGCATCCATATTGATACCCGTCTTGGTGGAACCCAGATTCACGGAACTGCAGACCCGCTCCGTGGCATGCAGCGCCTGCGGGATCGAACGGATCAGCATCTCGTCCGCACTCGTCATCCCTTTCGACACAAGGGCCGAATAGCCGCCGATCAGATTGACTCCTACCTCCTGCGCCGCCCGGTCCATAGTCTTTGCCAGCGTCACAAAATCCTCACAGCTTTGACAGGCCGCGCCGCCCACCAGCGCCATCGGCGTGACAGAGATCCTTTTATTGACAATGGGAATACCAAACTCCTTCTCAATGGCCTCCCCCGTCTTTACCAGATCCCTCGCCGTCCCGGTGATCTTTTCATAAACCCGCTCGTTTATCTTTTTCAGATCTCCGTCTATGCAGTCCAAAAGACTGATTCCCAATGTGATGGTTCGTACATCCAGATTTTCCTTGGCGATCATTTCATTGGTTTCAGCCACCTCAAATAAATTTATCATGATTCTTCTCCTGTCGGTTACTTTTCCTCTGCACCTTCTAAATCCTGTGCATCTGGTCAAATATCTCTTCCTTCTGGCACTTGATGACTACGCCGATCTCCTCGCCGAGCGCGTTCAGCTCATCCACGATCACCCCGAAATCCTTTTCCGTCAGGTTCGTGTCCACGATCATCATCATATTAAAGAAACCCTGTACGATGGTCTGGGAGATATCCAGAATATTGATCCGGTTGTCTGCCAGATAAGTACACACTCTGGCGATAATACCTACTGTGTCTTTTCCCACTACCGTGATAATTGTCTTTTTCATCTTTTCCTCTTTTCCAACCTGTTTGTTCCTAAATGTTATTTCCATTCATCCAAAAAATCCCCTGCCGTCTGTTCAGGAATTTTTGTACTCCATATAAGATCGTAGCGATTTCTGCCCCTCATGTCAATATGATTTCAATGCCTTTCGCACATCCTCCACTGTCATCCTGCCCTCAATATACTGATAGTCTCCCATGTCGTAGGCGGCATAGACGGCTTCCACCTCCTCTGGCGACGCTTTCTTGCCATTGATGTAATCCGGCCCGGCCCCGTATTCTTCCCCCTCATCCATCATCCCATTTTCGTTACTGTCAATATAATTAATGCTCTCGATCCACATGGGCGTCTCTATCTCATTTTCCTCATTGATCCGCATATAAGAGGTATTCATAATCGCCCCGGCCTGATCTGCGTTATAGTTTCTCATGCTGTTTTTCCGGGCCGCATACTCATACCCTGTATTTCCTCCGGCGCCATAGGCCCAGTGATTCATCAGCGTATACAGGGTTCCGTCCCGATAGGTATACAGATTGACAAAGTACCCTGTCCTGCCTGAGACAAGCTCCGGGATCTCATCCTCATTCACGTAGATCAGATCATATAAAAATTCACCGCCATACTTTGTCACCGACGCCGCCAGCCCCTCCAGCTCCGACAACGTGATAACTGCTTCATAGGCCTCCGCATAATTTTCAAATTCCCCGTTTTTCTTTCCTCCCGTAAGCAGATTTCGGATTCCGGCGATCGTCATAGGCCTGTCCGCCTTCGCGGATAAGTTCTCCGAAAGTTCCTCCTCGCTTATAAAACTCCAGTACTCCTCCTCACATTTGAACATATCGCCGTAATATACGACGACAGACTGTGTATCACCATAAGTCACAACTGTTACAATATCCGTAAAACCGTCATAATTCACATCCCAGAAGGACACCGCATCAAGGCTCGAAAACTTTTTCCCTCCCGCCTTCTTTGACACATAAGGTGTAATATCGCTCAGGATCTCTCCGTCCCGTATTATCTGCATACGAAACTCTGATTGGTTTTTTGACGGTGCGAAGGGAACGAACCAGACCGTTCCCTCACACCCGTTTAACTCCACCTCAAAACACTGCTCCGCAATACAGTCCTCCCCAAACATTTCTTTCCTTTTCCTGCTTTCAGGACTTTCCACGGCATTTACGGAAACGTCATCCGCGGGTTCCCCGCCCGCTGTCTCTTCTGCGTCTGCCGCCCTAGCTTCCTCCGCTTCCGCCGTCTGTCCTGCTGCCTGATCCGCTTCCTCTGCCCGCCTTTCACCTTCCGCCTGATCTGTCTCCTCTGCCTGCGTTTCTTCCTCCTCTTTCGCCTGATTTTCTGTGCTCTGGCTGCCGCAGCTACAGGCAAGAGCCGCCATGACAACAAGCGCCGCCATATACTTGTATTTGATATGTGTTATTTTCATCTCCGGTCCCCTTTTTACATCCGTCCCATTCATTCGATTACTACCGACTCGGTTTGTGCCGAACCAAATATTATTGTAGCAAAAATATTTTTTTATTCAACGATTTTTTCATGATCTGTACAGAAATAAAGATATCCTAAAAACACCCCCGATCCGTCACAGATCGGAGGCGTTTCTCTCCCATTGCCTATCATTTGTTTATTTTCCCGCTATCGCTTCCCTGAACTTATCTCCGGCTACCGGCTCTCCCGCTTTTTCACCAAACCGGAACATAATACCGCCCTTCCCGTCAGATTTATATTCGACAGTCCAAGTTTCCCAGCTATATTTACTCTGTGCCCGGATACCCACGGGACGTCCCGAAGGCTTGATCAGCCCTGCTGCCTCCATCGCATACCACGCATAATCATCTACCCTTGTGTCTCCGTTTCTGGCTCCCCCATAGGAACCCCCATGAAAATTATCAGGCCGGTCTGCCGTATCATTCACCGCAAAGGCAGTCACTGCCTGCCAGTAATCCGGAGGCGGGAAACCGCTGTCCGGGTCAGTCGCATATATCTCTATCGCATCTACAACCGCTCTTGCATTCTGTAAATCTGTAGCATTTCTGGATCTTTCCACATATTTGATGTACTGAGGCGCCACTACCACAATTAGAATTGCCATAATTGCAACCACAATGATTAGCTCTACCAGCGAAAACCCTCTATCATTGGCCTTTTTCACCGCTCCTTTTCCCCCTTTTCTTATCCTTCTGACCTCATTGTAGCATTCTGTTTCAGGATTAAAAGGTGACTATTTTTCAAAATGGTGAAATATTTTTATTGGATCGACACGCTTTCAAAATTACGCAATCTCTACTGTCCCAATGGTGTCGGGTCCTATTACAATCTGCGCCATGTGCTCTCCGAGACGGACATTTACTTTCAGTTCATGATCGGTTCGGTTCAGAAGCACAGCCACAATCCCGCCATCCGGATTGCAAAACGCCGTTTCCTCCAATTCGTCCGTATAAACAGTACTGCCGATCCGCACCGCCCCCGGTTTGATAAAGTGCGTAAAATGCCATAGATAATCCGCCGTGTTTCTCCTGATCAACTCCTTTTTCTCCGTATCGAACAGAAACGGTGCGTCGCAGAAATTCCCTACATGGTTCGGACCACCCTTCTCGTCCAGCACGATATTCCAGTCATAGAAAGCGTTCATGCCGTGGTTCATGTTGCCGATCATATCATGGGCATACTTTTGCGCATTTTTCAGAAAATCATCCGCCGCGAACTTACAGTATTCAATACATGCCTCAGAGAGAATCAGCTTCTTGTCCGGGAACTTGTCATGTATCATGGAAAGCGCCTCGAAGTGATCCCCGCTGTACCAGTGGAAGGCAATGCCAGTTACCATATGGTCTGTAATCTCATCTATGATTTCACAGGCACGCTCATAGGCACGCTCCTTATTATGATCCCAGATAAACACCTCGATATCGGTCAGCTTATTCTCCTGCAGCGCCGGCCACATATAATCCCGCAGAAACTCTTTCTCCTGGCTGGCCGTATACACACAGGAATCCCATGTCTGAACGGCCTTCGGCTCATTCTGAAGGCTGATGCGCTTAACCAGATATCCGCGGTTCCGGTATTCCCTGATATAACGGCAGATATAGTCCGCCCATGTCTTTTTGTATTCCGGCTTTAACTCCCCGCCCTTGTTTCTGTCCCCGTTGGTCTTCATATAGGCCGGCGGACTCCACGGCGTAAGCATGATCTCCACTCTGTCCCCATACGCTTTCTGCGCATCGTCCAGCAAAGGCAGAATGCTCTTTTCCACCCGTCCAAGCTGAAAGCCGGTAAAACCACTGTCCCGCGCACTCTCCACCGCCTCGTAATGACCAAGGGAAAAATCACAGCTGTCAATCGGAATGCGCACCATGCGGTAACCCATGTGATCCGCCGTAAAATATTCGCGCATCATTTCTTCCCTCTGCTCCCCATTCATCTGCCCGTAAATATATCCCGCCGACTCCGTAAGCGCCCCGCCAAACCCTTCAAATGTCTGATATGTCACAGAAGGGTAAAGATTGAGCAGGCTGTTCTCTTCACCGCCATCCGGCATAATCTCCATTTGCTTTTCCTGCCGGCACCTTTTATTTCCCTCATACCATGTACTGACATAATTTATCCTGTTCTTCACCATACGGTTTCCTTCCCTCACGCTTTCTACTATTGGCTCTGCTTTCTGTACTCTGATGGCGACTGCCCTTTTATTTTCTTAAACACCTTAGAAAAGTACTTTTCGTCCCGAAATCCTACCTTGTAGGCAATTTCATAGGTTTTCAGATAATTCTGCCTCAAATAAGTACAGGCATGCTCGATGCGTATCTCATTCAGATAATCAATAAACCCCTTCGATAACTGTCTCTGAAAAAGTGTGGAGAGGTAACCCGACGATATGCCCACCTTCTGTGCCACATCCGTCAGCATCAATAGCGATAGGTAAGGTTTTGAA
>DKWV01000025.1 GCA_002491905.1 Lachnospiraceae bacterium UBA7143
GAATTTAAAATTTTAATTTTCCTACAGGAAAGGGACGGGAGCAGAGTATTGCAGAAAACAGAGGTTAGATGATATAATTTACGCGTAGGCAATGAGCAAAGCGGAATCGAGCGGCACTGCGGGCCGAAGCCCGCGAGCGAGGATATTATAATATTATGCAGACAAACATTCCTGCTATAAACGAAGACCCGGAAGGCATCCTTGTGCAGACGGCATGTTTTGCGCTTGATATGGACGGCACTATCTATCTGGGGGAAAAATGGATCGACGGCGCAAAGGCGTTTCTTTCGCGCGTAGAGGCGTCCGGGAGAAACTATGTCTTTGTGACCAACAATTCTTCTAAAAATGCGGCAGTTTATGTAGAAAAGCTTTCCCGGATGGGTCTCTTTGTGGGAGAGGAAAAAATCGTCACCTCGGGGCAGGCCACGATCTATTATCTGAAACGGCATTTCCCGGATAAGAAAGTATTTCTTCTGGGAAATGCGCTGCTGCGGAAGGAATTTTTACAGGCGGGGATTCGGTTGGAAGAAAACAGCCCGGATGTGGTGGTGACTGCTTTTGATACTTCCCTTGATTATCAGAAAATGTGTAAGGTGTGTGATTTCGTGCGTGCGGGTCTTCCCTATCTGGCGACACACCCGGATTATAACTGTCCCACGGAGGACGGCTTTATCCCGGACGCGGGAGCCATACATGCGTTTATCCACGCTTCGGCCTTCCGCTATCCGGACAGAGTGATCGGCAAACCGAACGGGGACATCATAGAATATTTGACTATGAGAGTCAATGCGGAGAGGAGCCGCATCACTATGGTGGGTGACCGGCTCTATACGGATATTGCCGCAGGCAGGAATCACGGATTAAAAAGTGTGCTTGTATTAAGCGGCGAAGCCTCTTTGGAGGATGCGCGCAGTTCGGAGATAAAACCGCACCTGATTTTTTCTTCTGTGCGGGAGATGATTCCCTTTTTGTAAGGGGAGCGGAACAAAGGAGAAGGAGTAACAGGACATGAACATACAGGCGCAGATATGCGGAATTATATTACTTGTCATAATGTTTCTGTTTTACAGAAGGTATGAGTCGCTCCGGCTGAACACCCAGATTGGATTTCAGGTGCTTCTGCTGTGCATGCTCCTCTGCATTTTCCTGGACATGCTTTCCATATGGGCGATCGTGCGGTTGCTGCTGGATCACAGAGAGCTGGTGTATGTCATCTGTAAGGCTTATCTGATGTCTATCGTGCTGATGGGGCTGGCAGGGCTCTGGTACGAGTGCACGGATGTGTATGAGGATAAGAGGAAGCTTTGGCAGATCGCCATAACCGGGGGTGTGGCTTGGCTGTCGGGATGCTGCGTGATCGCAGGTCTCCCGCTGGGCATTTATAAGATGGGCCGGGTGGTGTACACGGCGGGGCCTGCCGTGCTGGTGACATACTTTTTTACGGGGGCTTTTCTCATTACGAATGTCATATTTACGCTGGCCAAGCGGAAACATGCCAACAGAAGAAGGAGTCAGGTGGTCCTGTTCTGGCTGGGTTTGTGGTTCGCGGCGGCGGTGGTGCAGTTTTTGAACAATGAACTGCTGCTTGTGGGATATGCCGGTGCGCTCGGTGTGCTGGTGATTTTTTTCAGACTGGAGAATCCAGAGTATCTGACTGATGCGGTGACGGGGCTGTTTAATCAGGACGGTCTGCTGCTCTATGCGAAAAAACTCTATAATGAAGAAAAGCCTTTTTCGCTCATGTCCATCTGGTGGAATCTGGGCGTCAGCCAGGCCGACGAGGGAGCGAGAGAGCAGGCGGTGATGGCGGCCTTTGCAAAAAGACTTCCGAAACTGGATCATACGAAAGTTTTTAAGATGGCGGACGACGAGGTGTGGATGATCTTTGAGGATATGGAGCATGTGGAGGATACCGTTGAGAAAGTCAGAAGCTTTGTGGAATACGGAAGAAGGGAATTGGGCGGTATGGCGCAGGCGGCTTTCACCTATATGCCGGATGCGGCAATGGTGGGCGACTATCAGGAGATGGTGCATCTGATGCAGTATGCCAGATGGAAGAGCAGTGACCACAGCGCGACCAATTTCAAGGAAGTGGATGCTGACTTTGTCGAGCAGATGCGGAAAGAAAAGAGCATGGAACAGATGCTGGAAGAGGCCATGAAGGAGGATCGCATCGAAGTATTCTACCAGCCCATTTTCTCTACCAAAGCGCAGAAGTTTGTGAGCGCGGAGGCGCTTGTCCGCATGAGGGACCGGGAGGGCAATCTGGTGCCGCCGGGTGCTTTTATTTCCGTGGCGGAGGCAAATGGCAAGATTTTACAGCTTGGAGAGATTGTATTTGAGAAGGTCTGCCGCTTCTTTACGAAGGAGCAGTTGGAGCAGTACGGTCTGCATTATATCGAGGTAAATCTGTCGGTCATCCAGTGCGGTTATCCGGGTCTTGCGGATGATTACATAGGTATTATGGAGAAATACCAGATCAATCCCAAATACATTAATCTGGAGATTACAGAGTCCGCGTCTATGGCTGCGAAGAAGACGCTTTTGGAAAATATGCGCAGGTTGATGGAGTATGGGGTGTACTTTTCGCTGGATGATTTCGGCACCGGCCAGTCGAATCTCAACTACATTGTGGATATGCCAGTCAACATCGTGAAGTTTGACCGGGAGATGAGCCAGGCGTTCTTCCAGGACGAGAAGGCAAAGTATGTGATGAACGCGGCAATGCAGATGATCCACGGCATGAAGCTTAAAATTGTGTCCGAGGGAATTGAGACCGAGGAGCAGTATCTGGCGATGGAAGAACTGCGCATTGATTATATTCAGGGTTACTATTTCTCAAAGCCGCTCCCTGAGGCGGCGTTTCTGGCATTCCTGCAGGGCAGGCAATGAGGGTGCGAATGAGCAGATTGTGCAAAATGCATAATTTTTCTGTATAGTTTCTATCGAAAATGGCAAAAATGATTTACAAATGAAAAAACTATTGCAATATATGTGGTAAGGTTATATACTTAACCCAAGACAACGGAAACGTTACCGGGGACGATACCGAAACCGTTACCGCAAACGTTTCCGAAACAACCAATTAACATTTCATTTACTGAAAGGGAGAGGAAAAAACAATGAAAAAGAAAATTGTTAGCACAATGCTTTGTGTAGCGATGATTTCCACCATGTTGGCAGGCTGCGGCGGTTCTGATGCAGCTTCTGACGGCGGTGCAGCACAGGCGCCCGCAGCGGACGATTCCGCAACAGAGGCTCCTGCAGCGGATGACAGCGCAGATGCAGGTGAGGCGGCAGCTCCTGCAGCGGGCGGCGGTTCGGTTTACTGGCTGAACTTTAAACCCGAGTCCGACGAGGTATTACAGGAAGTTGCAGCGGACTACACGGCAAAGACCGGTGTGGAAGTGAAGGTGGTTACAGCGGCATCCGGGACGTACTCCACGACACTGTTGTCCGAGATGGATAAATCCGCACCCCCGACACTGTTTGTCATCGGTAACCAGGCCGGCGTAAAAGACTGGAAAGATTATGCGCTGGATCTGACAGGCACAGCGATTGCCAATGAGTTAAACACAGATGCTTACAACCTTTATGATGAGACCGGGAAGTTAGTTTCCATCGGTTACTGCTACGAGTGCTACGGCATCATCGTAAACCCGGATCTGATTGAAAAAGCAGGCCACACGATGGATGAGATCAAGAATTTTGACGGCTTAAAGGCGGTGGCAGAGGACATTCACTCCCGCGCAGGCGAACTTGGGTTTGACGCTTTCTCCTCCTCCGATATGGATGATTCTTCTTCCTGGAGATTTACGGGACATATGGCGAACCTTGAGTACTACTACGAGCAGGAGGGAACTCCCTGGACAGAGTGTCCGGCAACCATCTCCGGCAAGTATCTGGATAACTTCAAAAACCTGTATGACCTTTGCATCAACAACAGCCTGACAGATCCGAAGGAGCTGGCTACCGGCGGACATGACGCGGAGAACGAGTTCAAGACAGGTCAGGCAGCGTTCTTCGTAAACGGTTCCTGGGAATATGAAGCGGTTAAGGGCGATGTGCCGAATGCTACGATGATTCCTTACTACTGCGGCGTTGCAGGTGAGGAGAAAGCAGGCTTAAACTGCGGTACAGAGAACTGCTGGGCAATCAACAGCAAGGCTTCCGCAGAGGATCAGCAGGCTACGATGGACTTCATGGTTTGGTGTGTGACAGATCCCGATGCTTCCCGCAAGTTAGTGGATACTTTCGGTGTTATGCCTTATAAGTCCGCAGCAGAATCCACCAACGGATTCCTGGCAGCAGCTGACAAGTACACGGCTGACGGATGCTATGTAATGAACTGGGCAACCAACTTCCAGCCTAATGTAGATTCCTATCGTGCAACTCTGGTAAGCGCCCTGAACCAGTACAACGCAGATCAGTCCGACGCGAACTGGGAGACGGTACGCACGGCATTTGTGGACGGCTGGGCAGTGGAGTACAGCGCGGTGAACAACTAAACAGAAAGTAAAGCCAATAAGAAACAAAAAAGAATGATGTATCAAACATGCGGCGGGGCGGTTTTATCCGCCCCGCCTTTTCAAATGAGATTGTGCATTATAGCAAAATAAATCAGGGGGTGACACCATGAAAAGCAAGAAAAAAAACGCCACGAATTCCCTTCAGAAGGCGACAAGACGCTGGGGATTTCTCTTTATGGGTCCTGTACTTATTGCATTTATCATCGGATTCGTCTGGCCTTTCATCCAGGGTATCTGGCTGTCCATGTGCCAGTTCCGTTTGATTTCTGACGCAAAATTCATCGGTTTTGGCAACTATGTAAAAACTTTTCAGGACGCTTCTTTCCGCCATGCGTTCTGGTATACGGCAATGTTTGCCGTTGTATCGCTTGTCATTATCAATGTGCTGGCGTTTATCGTGGCATATATTCTGACGCTGGGGATTAAGGGCAGCAACCTGTACCGTACCGTGTTCTTTATGCCGAACCTGATCGGCGGTATCGTACTTGGCTACATCTGGTCAATGATTTTCGACGGTATTCTCGGACGCTATCAGACTTCCATTCTGCTGGAGAGCAAGTACGGTTTCTGGGGTCTGATCATCCTGATGTGCTGGCAGCAGATCGGTTATATGATGATCATCTATGTTGCAGGGTTGCAGAATGTGCCCGGTGATATTCTGGAGGCGGCCCGCATCGACGGCGCGACTTCCATGCAGACACTTTTCAAAGTGACGATTCCTAACGTGATGAGTTCTTTCACGATCTGTATGTTCCTTTCACTGACAAACGGCTTCAAGCTGTTTGACCAGAACCTGGCGCTGACCGGCGGCCAGCCGTTTATCATTCAGCCGGGCGGAACGACCATCAAGACGACAGAAATGCTGGCGCTCAATATTTACAATACATTCTACAGCTCCAACACGACTTCCCAGGGTGTGGCGCAGGCAAAGGCAGTGATTTTCTTCATTCTGGTGGCGGGACTTGGTCTGCTTCAGTTGAGCTATACGCGTAAGAAGGAGGTGCAGCAGTAATGAAAGAGAAAACAATTTCCGCCGCAAACCGGCACAAAACCATTCTTTCCGTGATATTGGCTGTGGTCAGCATTGTCTATGTACTTCCTGTGCTGGCGGTAGTGATCAACTCGTTTAAACAGAATACTTTTGTAAAGACCGATACCTTCGCGCTTCCCACCGGGGAGATGAATGCCGGTTTCAGCAACTTTGTAAAAGGTATGACTTTCGGTAACTATCCTTTTGTGAACAGCGTGCTGTACAGCGTTATGATTACACTGCTTTCTACATTTTTAATCTTACTGTGTACCTCTATGGCGGCGTGGTATATCGCGAGAGTGGATTCCCTTTTCTGTAAGGCAGTTTACTTCCTGTGCGTGTTCTCTATGGTGGTGCCGTTCCAGATGGTAATGTTCCCGCTTTCAAAAACGGCGGATAAGCTGCATCTGAATACGCCCTGGACGATCCCGGTCGTCTATCTGGGGTTCGGTGCCGGGCTTGCAATTTTTATGTTCGTAGGATTTGTGAAGGCGGTTCCGCTGGAAGTGGAAGAAGCGGCATCCATCGACGGATGCGGACCGGTGCGCATCTTCTTCCAGGTGGTTGTGCCGATGTTAAAACCGACCATGATTTCCGTTGGTATTCTGGAGATCATGTGGGTGTGGAACGACTATCTGCTGCCTGTGCTGGTGCTTGATATCAATAAATACCGCACGATCCCCATTCATATCCAGTACCTGAAGGGAAGTTACGGCACGGTGGATCTGGGCGCGACGATGGCTCTTATCCTGATGAGTATTATTCCGGTTATCATCTTCTATCTGTCCTGCCAGAAGTACATCATCAAAGGTGTGGCTGCGGGTGCTGTAAAAGGTTAGCGTGAGAAACGCGAAAAATACTTCTCGGATCATGGGGAAGCGTTGATTCGTTCACCGCTTCCTCAGATTATATCAGGGGTGAAAAATCACTGATCGAACTTGCTTATTTTGACAAAATATTGTAGAATTTTTATAGAAATCGATTTCCGAACGAATTCGGAATGATTGACAGGAAAGGATATGTGGATGCTATGAGAAAGAGCGGTGTTTTGCTGCCTGTTTCCGCCATTCCGTCGAAGTACGGGATCGGCGCGTTTTCCAGGGAGGCATATACCTTTATTGATCTGTTAGAAGAAGCGGGGCAGTCCTATTGGCAGATCCTCCCTCTTGGACCTACGGGTTATGGGGATTCTCCCTATCAGTCTTTTTCCACTTTTGCAGGCAATCCCTATTATATTGATCTGGAGTCATTGGTTGAGGACGGGTATCTTACGAAGAAGGACTGCGAGCAGTATGATTTTGGGGATGACGACGCTTATGTCGATTATGAGAAAATTTATCTGTCCCGGTTCAAAGTGTTAAAGACGGCGTTTAAGAACAGCCATATCGAGAAGGATGAGGACTATCGGAAGTTTGTGGAGGAGAACGCCTGGTGGCTTCCGGATTACGCCCTCTATATGGCGGTGAAGAACGCTTTCGGCGGCAAGAGCTGGGCCGAGTGGGATGAGGATATCAGGCTCCGCAGGCCGGAGGCGATGAAGAAATATGCAGAGAAGTATGCGGAAGAGGTGGCTTTTTACCAGTTTCAGCAGTATCTTTTCGCAAAGCAGTGGTTTGCGCTGAAAGAGTACGCGAATCAGAAAAAGATTGAGATTATCGGGGATATTCCCATTTATGTAGCGTTTGACAGTTCGGACACCTGGGCAAGTCCCGAACTGTTCCAGCTGGATGATACGCTGACGCCCGTGGCGGTGGCGGGATGCCCGCCCGACGCTTTTTCCGCGACAGGGCAGCTCTGGGGAAATCCGCTGTACCGTTGGGATTACCACAAGAAGACGGATTACGAGTGGTGGATGAAGCGGATCGGCTACTGCTATAAGCTCTATGACGTGGTGCGGATCGACCATTTTAGAGGCTTTGATGAGTACTATTCCATTCCCTTTGGCGACGAGACGGCGGAGTTTGGGCACTGGGAAAAGGGACCCGGCTACGATATCTTTAAGACCATGAAGGCAAAGCTCGGGAAAAAGGCCGTGATCGCGGAGGATCTCGGGTTCTTGACCAAGTCAGTCATTAATCTGGTGAAGAAGACCGGGTATCCCGGCATGAAAATTTTACAGTTTGCTTTTGATTCCAGGGAGGAGAGCGATTATCTGCCCCACAATTATGTGGCGAACAGCATTGTCTATACGGGAACCCATGACAATGATACGACGCTCGGCTGGTATGAGAAGCTGAACCGTAAGGATAAGGCTTTTGCAAAGAGGTATCTGAACATAAAGACGAATAAAGACATCCAGTGGGAGTTTATCAGGGCGGCTATGGCCAGCGTATCTGATACCTGCGTGATTCCCATGCAGGATTATCTGGGGCTGGGGACAGAGGCGAGAACCAATATGCCCTCCACGCTTGGAACCAACTGGAAGTGGCGCATGCTGCCCGGACAGTTTACCGAAGAACTGGCAGGGCGGATTTTAGAGATGACGAAGCTCTATGGACGGATGGCCGGGAAATGAGAGCCTGGATGTGTGCGGCAGCGCTGCGCAGCGGATGGCGCTGCTGGTGAGGCCAGGGCAGCACAGACAGAGTAAAATGCCGGATCGTGTATAGTTAGGGGATGCAGATGGCGGAAATTACGATTAAGGACATAGCAAAAGAGTGCGGCGTGGGCGTCAGTACGGTCTCACGGGCAATCAACAATCATCCGGATATCAATCCGGAAACCAAAAAAATGATTTTGGATGTGATTGAACAGACGGGTTTTATTCCGAACAACAGCGCAAGAAACCTGAAGAGGACGGATGCCAAATGCATTGCCGTGCTGGTAAAGGGAATCACCAATCCCTTTTTCAGCAGCATGATCCAGATCATAGAGGAGGAGACGCAGCGAAACAAGTATGCGCTGGTACTCCGGCATGTGGAGGCGCAGGAAGATGAGATTGACGTGGCGCTGGAACTGGAGAAGGAGAAGCGGCTGCGCGGAATCGTCTTTCTGGGCGGTAAATTTGAGCATTCCGAGGAAAAGATAAGGAAACTCAGGGTGCCTTTTATTTTCAGTACCATAGGAGTCAGCGTGCCTGCTCAGATCAAAAAGATGGAATTTTCCAACATCGCGGTGGATGACAGGATGGAAAGCAAAAAGATGACGGAGTATCTCCTCAACTTGGGGCACAGGAAAATCGCCCTGATTACGGAGCGTTCGGAAAGACCTATCGGACGCCTGCGTACGGAGGGATTCCGGCGCGCTTATGCAGAGCGCGGACTGGATGCGCCGGATGAGCTGATCTGTTATGTGCAGGAGGATATTGACCACTATTCTATGGAGAACGGATATCTGACCGCGAAAAAACTGTTGGAGTCCGGGCAGGAAGTGACAGCGATCTATGCGGTGGCCGACGCCCTGGCCATTGGCGCCTGCCGGGCGGTGCTCGAGGCAGGGAAGCGGATTCCCGAAGATATCTCGGTGGCCGGGTATGACGGCATTGAGATGGGAGAGTATTATAATCCGAAGCTGACTACGATCAAGCAGCCGGTGGAGGAGATGGTAAAGAAGACAATCCGGCTGCTTCTGGATGTGATTGCGGAGCGTAAGGAGCATCAGCAGATTGTTTTTCCGGCGGAACTTGTGGTGAGAGAATCTACCGGGCCTTGCTCAGATTAGAATTATGATAGGCGGGATCGTTTGTGACGTCTTGACTAAACCAGTCGAGAGGGAGAAACGCTTCCGCCGTTTCTTTGTCCGGGAACTCCACCTCGGCGATCACCAGAGGGGCGAAGGGCGGTTCAAAGATATCAAGTTCCACGAACAGACTAATTTGGTCAAGAGAATTTCCTGTGGATGACACAAATGTCGGAGTGAATTTTGGGTGCTTGATAGGAATGACATACCGTTTCTTTGAGATGATATTTCCGTCTGCCTTTTCCCGCAGATGGTAGTAGGATTCTTTGTTTAAGGGGAGATTGTACTCCTCCCTTGCAAGAAGTCCTTTTCCCTTGTAGGTCAGATAGTAGGAATCGTCCTCCCTGCGGATTCTGACAACCGGGTCAGTGTTGAGATAGGCCTGCTCAATGACCCGGCAGGGGTAGGACTCCAGATTTTCCGGTAATTTTGTTATGGTAAATTTGCGTTCGATTTCCATATGCAGGGTTCCTTTCGTGTGGTGGAATTATTATAACATATGAGAATATATATGCCAATTACCGCGTTGTATCACACTGTATGAGGTTACCTTGTGTGGTATCGGATGCCATGTCGAGGATTTACATATTTGATCCGTATATCTAATGTAGGAAGAAAAGGGGAAAAAGATATAGAAGGATCATCTGAATGGGAATATAATAAAACGGAAGAGAATCACAGAAAAATAATGTTTACTTACCGAGGAAACGGACAAGTATGAACCACGATTTGACAGAAGGAAATGTGACAAAATCGCTGCTTGTGTTTGCGGCGCCGATGATTTTAGGAAATCTGTTACAGCAGTGTTACAATATAGCAGACACCTGGGTGGTGGGAAAATTTGTAGGTGCGGATGCGCTGGCGGCGGTAGGCTCCTCCTATGCGCTGATGACGTTTTTAAACTCTCTGCTGATCGGACTCTGCATGGGCGGCGGCGCTGTTTTTTCTTATTATATAGGGAAAGGGGACCGGGAAAAGGTGCGGGTCTGCGCGCAGACGGCTTTTGTGATGATCGGTGTGCTGGCGGTGGCGCTTACGGTGCTCGCACAGGGACTGATGCGCCCGATTCTTATGCTGCTTCGGACACCGACAGAGCTCTATGGGATGACAAGGGATTATCTGGCGGTGGTCTTTTGGGGGATATTCTTTATCTTTCTTTATAATTATTTTGCCTTTCTTCTGCGTGCGATTGGCAATTCTGTGGCGCCGCTATACTTTCTGGGAGCGGCATCGGTACTCAATATCGCGCTGGATCTGTTCTTTGTACGCAGTCTGGGGCGGGGGCTTGCCGGGGCGGCAGAGGCGACGGTGCTCGCACAGGCGGTTTCCGGTCTGGGGCTCGGTATCTATCTGTGGAAAAGGGAACCTTACTTCCGATTTTCCTTACGCGGCTTTTGGAGAGGGGAGAAGCCGGTGGGGGAGATATGCAGGTATTCCCTGATGACAGGTATGCAGCAGTCGGTGATGAATTTCGGTATCCTGATGGTGCAGAGTCTGGTCAACAGTTTTGGGCCTGCGGTGATGGCGGCCTTTGCAGCCACGGTGAAGATTGACACCTTTGCCTATATGCCGGCCCAGGAGTTCGGGAATGCCTACTCGATTTTTATTTCGCAAAATTACGGTGCTGGAAAGGAAACGCGGGTGAAACAGGGAACGAGGAGGGCGTTGACGGTTTCCGCCGCCTTCTGTGGGGTGATTTCGGTTCTGGTGTTTGCGTTTGCAAGGTTTCTGATGCTGATTTTTGTGGATGTGGGGGAGACGGAGATCATAGAGATCGGTATGCAGTATCTGCGGATTGAGGGCGCCTTCTATATCGGTATCGGCATACTGTTCCTTTGGTATGGATATTTTAGGGGTGCGGGCAGGCCGGGCGTTTCCCTTGTGCTGACGGTGATCTCTCTTGGGACGCGGGTTGCGCTTGCTTATGCGCTGGCGGCAGTTCCGGGAATCGGCGTTCTCGGCATCTGGTGGGCGATTCCTATCGGCTGGGCGCTGGCGGATGTGACGGGCTTTGTGCTGATGCGGTTGGACGGAAGTGTAAAGTAATTTGACAGCTCTATTTTTTCTGAAATTGGATACTCCCTAAAAAGGGAAGTTGGGCAGGTTTTAAATGCTCCATCTCCCCTTTTTATTTGTACAGCGTTGAAATGCTTTGGAACATTTATGCGTTATCTTTGGCTTTTACCATTGCAACAACTGCAAGAACAGCATTGATCAGGCACCAGAATGCCCAGATTACGAGGTCGCTGTAATTACCGTGCCCTGCAAACCCCATAAGAGCCGCTAATCCAAATAAAATGATAAGTGCAATATTACCGCCATTTTTCTGTGATTTTCTGGTAGCCACCGAAACAATTCCGCCTGCCAGCATTAATATTCCAACAAAAATCCCTATGGATCCTGACGTTCCGCCATTGTCCTCTAAGGCGTTTGCCATTCCTGCCGCGCAGGACTGAAAAGCAACCAATACAAATAAAATCATCGATAAAATTCCTGATACCAATTTCCATGTTTTCATATCTTTCCTCCTTATTGTGCCAAGAATGTTATGGGGTCTGAGTCAGCGATCGTAGAATAAGAATCTGCATCATAAATATGGAACTTTAGTTCTGCCTCTTCAATTGTTTCGATTCCGTTTTCTTCCAGATCACTTGAAAATACTGTGATATCATTTATGGATTTCTTCCCATCATATACGGTAGTGGAAAAAAATGGATTCATCATAAATCCATTGATGGACATATCATCCACGGAAATGCCTACATTTTTCCCGGAATTATTTTCAAGGTAAAGAAGTATGGCTGTTCCCCAAAAACTGTTTTCATCAACGGTCTTTCCAACAATTCTGATGCCGTCCTGGTTATACAGTTCTGTCCCTGCATCATTTGGCGTGGTATCCATATTGGCATATGCGGATGTCTCGATGGTGACACATTCCGAATCAAAAACGGTATCAAAGGTAGAAGAATCGTATATATGGAAGTATATCTCGATCTTCCCCACGTTCTCGATACCTGCCGCCTTCAACTGCGTGCTGGAAAGATACAGCGTTTCATTGGATTTTTTCCCGGCGGCGACTTCTGAAACAAACAGGTCTGTAATCATATAATCATTGACGATCAATGCATTACAGCCAACCGTGACGTCCTTGTCTGAATTGTTTTCCAATAGCAGCTTAATGCCATCGCCCCAGATACTGTCAGTCACATATTCTGTTGCGGTGACGACAATACCATCATGGTCGATAAGAGCCTGCTCATCAATTGTGACCTCTGCGCTTGCAGATTCATCCACTGTATCTTCAGAAGTGTCTAAATCTTCAGAAACGCTTTCGTCAGCGTCTGTTTTTTCCGATTTTTCTTTTGAGACGACCTGTTTGGTTTCACCAGAGTCTGTCTCGCCACATCCCCATGCCACTGCTGTAAAGACAGCCAGGCTAAGCACTGCGGCAGCCCATTTCGTTCTCCTTTTCATTTTAAAATTCCTCCTTTGGTATTTAGTTTTGTAAGCCGCTTGTCCGCAATGTTTCCATTCCGTGTTTCGTCAGTATTTCATTGACTTCAATGATATCCCCCGGGCGTTCATTGAAAATGATCATCAGCAGGGCATCCCTTGGCAGC
Organism: Lachnospiraceae bacterium UBA7143; assembly: GCA_002491905.1. Classification (GTDB taxonomy): domain Bacteria; phylum Bacillota; class Clostridia; order Lachnospirales; family Lachnospiraceae; genus UBA3282. Next base: position 12,858 of record DKWV01000025.1, read on the forward strand.
TTTGCGTACAGTTCCGGCATTTCATACTTCTTCAGCGCCAACTGTGTCTGTGCCAGAGACATTTCAGCGGCATAACATATCCGCAGAATGACATCTCGCTGCCTTGTCCTTTTTTCTCCGGACAGAAGTTTGTAGCCATATCTTTCCGGAACATCTGCACGCAGAAATACAAGCTGCTGTGTGAGTTTTTTTTCGCTGAAAATGTTTTTCATGTATACAGAAAAGGCTTCATCAGCCGAACTCCCTATATTTTCTCTGCAATATGAGTCGAAATTTTTGATGTGTGTGCTTTGCAGTACTTTTTCTAATTCGTCTGTATTTTTCTCTTTCATAACTTTTCCCATCTGATATAATGTAGTAATAAACCGTTGAAAGGAATGATAGCATGGGTTATGCTGGTCGTCTTGAGATTTCCTATTATAATACTATTGCGACGATAAATAGTGCGCACAAAATATATTTGGTTCAGCATCGGGAAACCGAAAAAATATACATCAAGAAAATACTGGATGTATACAATCCGCATATATACGCATATTTGATGGAAAACCATATAAGCGGTATCCCTAAGCTGTATCATGCATATGAAGAAAGCGGACAGCTTGTGCTGATTGAAGAATTTATTTCCGGTATATCGCTGCAGGAAATGCTTGACGAGCGGACGATCACGCTTGACTTGGTGATTCGGTTTATGAGCGAACTGTGCAGCATTCTGGAAAATCTGCATTCTCTTAACCCGCCTATCATCCACAGGGACATTAAGCCTTCCAACATTATCATTACGTCCTGCGGTCATGCCGTCTTAATTGATTTTAATGCTGCAAAGCGCGCCACTGACACAGCTGACCATGATACGGTACTTCTTGGGACAAGGGGCTATGCTGCTCCGGAACAGTATGGCTTCGGTTCCTCTACGCCCCAGACCGATATCTATGCGCTTGGTATTTTATTAAAGGAACTTTCCAGTGCTCTGCCCGCTCCGACAAATATATTTGATGCCGTCATCAGCAAATGTACTGAGATGAATCCGGCTGACAGGATGAAAACAGTACAGGAACTGAAAAGTGAAATCGATAAACTGTTGAATCCCGATAATGATAACTACAATGCAGTGAGCGCGTTGCAGAAAAATTTTGCCCCGCCTGGTTTCAGAACAAAGACACCATGGAAAATGCTGACGGCATCTGTCGGCTATCTGTTTATTTTCTGGATATGCCTTTCCATGGAAATAAAAGGTGCAACTGTTTTTCGCCTTTGGCTGGAGCGGATCACTGCTTTGTTTATAGCGCTTTCTTTTGTTTTTTGCAGCTTTAACTACCGCAGCATACAGCGATTTATGCCCTTGTGCGCAAATCAGAACAGGCTGATACGTTACTTTGGCGTGCTGCTCTTAAATCTCATGGTCGGTTTTTCGCTGTTGTTTGCATTGGTTTTGCTGGAATCCATCTTTTGACTACTGCTTATCTATTGTAACACGTTTTTTTTTCTCGCGTTGCCACTGGTATGGTGGTAATTTGTTTTTGAGGCACATTGACATTTGATGGATATTAGGTCAATAATATCAATATGGTAACACTTTCCCGAAAAGGGAGATAAAAAATAGAAAGAAACAACAGTTTCGGAATGGAGGAAAATATGAGCAAAATCATGATATTTTTCGCAACAGGCTACGAGGAGGTTGAGGCGCTTACAGTGGTGGATATCCTGCGGCGCGCGGGGGAAGATATTACTATGGTGTCCATCACCGACGAGCGGCGCGTCACAAGCTCTCACGGCGTGGAAGTGACGATGGACAGGATTCTCTCGGAAATGAATTTTGATGAGGCAGATGTGATTGTCCTTCCGGGCGGCATGCCGGGCACGAAAAATCTGGAGGCCTGTGAAACGCTGATGGAGCAGGTGGACGCTTTCGTGAAGTCGGGCAAAATCGTGGCGGCTGTCTGTGCGGCTCCTTCCATTTTGGGGCACCGCGGACATTTAAAAGGAAAGAAGGCATGTTCTTTCCCTGATTTTGAAAGTCACTTAGAGGGCGCGGATGTGAAGCGGGAGCCCGCTGTCATTGACGGCAACATCATCACAGGACGCGGCATGGGTGCGGCGATTCCTTTCGGACTCGCCATCCTGGAGAAACTGCAGGGGAAAGAGGCGGCGGAGGCGATGGGCAAAAAAATTGTTTATCTGTAAAAAGTTTCCATTATAAATTCTTTTCATCCGAACATACTAACATCAAGATAAGCGGCAAACAAAGTGTGCTTTAAGCGGACAAAACCGACGGACAGGCGCACGGAGAATGCGCTTGTCTCAAATATAGATGAAGAATCAAAAGATTCAAAGTATTTCGGAGGTGAAAAGAAATGGCAAGCAACAAGACGAATAGAGTAGAAGTTCCTGAGGCAAAGGCCGCTATGGATCGTTTCAAAACTGAGGTTGCGTCTGAGCTCGGTGTAAACCTGAAAGAGGGTTACAACGGCGACCTGACTTCCAAGGAGGCAGGTTCTATCGGCGGTGAGATGGTTCGTAGAATGATCAAGAAGCAGGAAGAGCAGATGAAGTAACAACAGGCAAGACGAAGGCGCCCCGTTTGTGAAGACACAGACGGGGCGTCTTTGTGCGCAGGCGGGTCGCGAATAGGCAGATTCGAGATGCTGCGCATCTCTCATTCGCGTTGCTCGTCATAAGCCGCCATAGGCAGAACCGCATGCGAGCATGCATTCTGCCCATAGCGTCTTCTGACTCTGCCTATTCGCGAAAAAAATCTAGCATTTTAAGGAGCCCTGTGCTATAATGTTTGGGTGACTGTAGCTGGAAGCCCGCAAGGGCATGATAATAAATAGAGAGATAGCTGACAGTGGAATTGAAGGAGGAACCCATAGCATGAGTTTACAGGTGGAAAAATTAGAGAAGAACATGGCGAAGCTGACGATCGAGACCGGCGTGGAGGAATTTGAGAAAGCCATCGAGAAGGCTTATCAGAAGGAAAAGAACAAAATCAGCATACCGGGCTTCCGCAAGGGTAAGGTACCCCGCCAGATAGTAGAGAAGATGTACGGAAAAGAGGTCTTTTTCGAGGAAGCGGCGAATATCCTGATTCCTGATGCCTATGATAAAGCGCTGGATGAGTGCGAGGAGGAGATTGTTTCCTCACCGCAGATCGAAGTGACCCAGATCGAGGCGGGCAAGCCTTTTGTTTTCACGGCTACGGTTGCGCTCAAGCCAGAGGTAAAGCTTGGCAAGTACAAGGGCGTGAAGGTGGAAAAGATTGATACCGCAGTGACCGATGAGGAAGTTGACGCGGAGATTGAAAAGGAACGTCAGAACAACGCCAGAAATATCACGGTGGAAGACCGCCCCGTGAAGGACGGCGATATGACCACACTGGATTTTGAGGGCTTTGTGGATGGCGAGGTATTTGAGGGCGGAAAGGGAGAAAACTATCCCTTAACGATCGGCTCAGGCGCTTTCATTCCGGGCTTTGAGGAGCAGCTTGTAGGTGCGAAGATCGGTGAGGAGACGGAGGTGAAGGTTACCTTCCCCGAAGATTACCAGGCGGAGCATCTGCAGGGCAAGGAAGCGATTTTTAAATGCACGGTGAAAGAGATTAAGGAGAGGGAACTTCCCGAGTTAAACGATGAGTTTGCAAGCGATGTTTCCGAGTTTGAGACACTGGCGGAGTACCGCGAGGATGTAAAGAAAAATCTGGAAGAACAGAAGATTAAGGATGCAAAGAGGGAGAAGGAAGATGCGGCGGTGAAAGCCGTGGTGGAGGCTTCCGAGATGGAGATTCCCGAGGCGATGTTAGCGACCCAGCAGAAGCAGATGGTGGATGAATTTGCACAGCGTATCACCATGCAGGGCCTTTCTATGGAGCAGTATCTCCAGTATACCGGCACGGACTATCAGCAGATGGTGGAGCAGGTGAAACCGCAGGCGGAGGAGAAAATCCGTTCCAGACTTGTGCTTGAGGCGGTGGCGAAGGCAGAGAAGCTGGAGCCTACCGAGGAGGACTACGAGGAAGAGTTAAAGACTATGGCCGAGGTTTACCAGATGAAGATTGACAAGGTCAGGGATCTTATGGGAGAGCGCGAGAAGAAAGGCATTATGCAGGATCTGGCAGTCAGAAAGGCAGCCGAGTTCATTGCAGAGAATGCGAAGGAGAGCAAGGCAAAATAAACGGATTGCTTTAATGGAGGTGTAATAATATGGCTTTAATACCTTATGTCATTGAACAGACATCCAAGGGGGAACGTTCTTACGATATTTATTCCCGGCTTCTGAAGGAGAGGATTATCTTCCTGGGTGAGGAAGTAAACGACGCGAGCGCCAGCGTGATCGTGGCGCAGCTTCTTTTTCTGGAGTCCGAGGACCCGGAGAAAGACATTAACCTTTACATCAACAGCCCTGGCGGTGTGATTACCGCAGGTATGGCAATTTATGATACGATGCAGTTTATCAAATGCGATGTGTCTACCGTATGCATCGGTATGGCGGCCAGTATGGGAGCATTTCTGTTGGCAGGCGGCGCCAAGGGCAAGAGAATGGCCCTGCCGAATGCGGAGATCATGATCCACCAGCCGGCGGGCGGCGCGCAGGGTCAGGCTACCGAGATTGAGATTACGGCGAAGCATATCCTTGCGACCAAAGAAAAAATGGCGAGAATCATGGCCCAGAACACGGGGCAGGATTTCGAAGTGATCATGGCGGACACAGAGAGGGATAACTGGAAGAGCGCGGAGGAAGCGCTTGCCTATGGACTGATTGACCGCATTATAACCAGTCATGCCAGCACAGAAGGATAATGTGAGAAGAACTTCTAACCACTCACAGCAAAGGCTGTTTCGTGGAGAAGTTCTCAAGTCTGCTATGCAGACTTTTCTCACATAAGAGAATGCCTGAAAGACGGCATTCTCTGCGCGGATGCTTTGAGTTTTTGACTTTGGAATGAGGATTAAGATGGCAGGGAAGATTTCTGAGGAAAAAGTAAGATGTTCTTTTTGCAATAAGACGCAGGATCAGGTCAAAAAAATGATTGCCGGACCGGGTGGTGTCTATATCTGTGATGAATGTGTAGATATCTGCGCGGACATTATAGAGGAGGAATACGAGGAGGAACCGGAAGCGGAGGAGATGGAAATTAACCTCTTAAAGCCGGTGGAAATCAAAAACTTTCTCGACGAGTATGTGATCGGTCAGGAGGAAGCCAAGAAGGTGATGGCGGTTTCCGTCTATAATCACTATAAGAGGGTGATGGCGCCAAAGGACGACGACGACGAAGTGGAACTGCAGAAGAGCAATATCATTATGATTGGGCCTACAGGTTCAGGCAAGACCTATTTGGCGCAGACCCTTGCTAAGATCATCAACGTGCCCTTTGCGATTGCGGACGCAACGACTTTGACCGAGGCAGGCTATGTGGGCGAGGATGTGGAGAACATTCTGCTCAAGCTGATTCAGGCGGCGGATTACGATATTGAGCGGGCGCAGTACGGTATTATTTATATCGACGAGATTGACAAGATCACGAAAAAGGGAGAGAATGTGTCCATTACCAGAGATGTATCGGGTGAGGGCGTCCAGCAGGCGCTTTTAAAGATCATCGAGGGAACGGTGGCCAGCGTGCCGCCGCAGGGAGGCAGGAAACACCCGCATCAGGAGCTTTTGCAGATCGATACGACCAATATTCTCTTTATCTGCGGCGGCGCGTTCGACGGGCTGGATAAGATCGTCGAGGAGCGTCTGGACCGCCATTCCATCGGCTTTAACGCCCAGGTGGCAGAGAAGAGCGGCAAGGAGATCGGTGCGATCTTAAAGGAAGTAACACCGCAGGATCTCATGAAGTTCGGGCTGATTCCTGAGTTCATCGGCCGTGTTCCTGTGACGGTAGCTCTGGACGGACTGGATCAGGAGGCACTGGTCCGCATTCTGAAGGAGCCGAAGAACGCGCTGATTAAGCAGTACAAGAAGCTCTTTGCCTTCGACGAGGTGAAGCTCTCCGTGGAGGAGGATGCCGTGGTGGAAATTGCAAAGCTTGCCCATGAGAGAAAGACGGGGGCAAGAGGTCTGCGTTCCATTGTGGAGAAGGTGATGATGGATGTGATGTACGAGATCCCTTCGGATGACAGCATCGCGGAATGTATTTTGACGAAAAAGGCGGTGGACGGGGACGAGAAACCCCTTGTCAGATACCGCGACAGATTATTGCAGGCTAAATAGAAGCAAATGGGCGTCGCCAGAATTTTGGCGGCGTTTCTGACAATCAGAGGGATGATTTTATGGATAACTGGAATCAGGTGGAGAACGGGAAGGAGAGCACGGATGCGCTTTCCCTTCTGCGGGAGGACACGCTTCCGACGGTGACCCTCAGGGGACTTACGATTCTGCCGGGGATGGTAATTCATTTTGATCTCAGCAGGGAGGCATCCAAGGCTTCCGTGGAGCAGGCGATGCTGGGGGATCAGAGACTGCTTGTGGTAAGTCAGAAGGACCCGGGTAAAGAAAATCCAGCCATGGAAGATATCTATGACGTGGGAACCGTTACATTGATCAGGCAGGTCAGCAAACTTCCCGAGCGTGTGCTGCGCGTTTTGGTGGAGGGCGTCTCCAGAGCACGTATTTGCGGGCTCTCAGAGTCAGAGGGCGGAATAGTGACGCGGGTGTCATATGTAAGGGACGACAGTTCCGACATTGATGAGATATCGGCAGAGGCAATGACCAGAACAGTCAAAGAGACATTGGAGGCTTACGGCGCCTGCTTTCCCAAGGTGGGGAAGGCGGTGCAGGATCAGATAGACGAGAGGATGGAGCTTGGAAAGCTCCTGGACAGTATTACCATAAATATGCCGCTGGCGGTGGCAGATAAGCAGAAAATCCTGAGTGCCATATCGGTGCGGGAGCGGTTTTCGATTCTGACGGGGATACTCACCCGCGAGGTGGAGGTTATCCGCATTAAGAATGAGCTGGCAAGGGATATCAGGCAGCGGATTGACAAAAACCAGCGGGATTATATTCTGCGGGAACAGATGCAGTACATTAAGGAGGAGCTGGGAGAAAACAACACCGACTCTGATGTGGAGCAGTTTTTGGCGGAGGCGGAGAAGCTGAAGGCGAAATCGGAGGTAAAGGAGAAAATCCGCAAGGAGATCGCACGCTATAAAAATGTGGCGGGCAGCAGTTCTGAGAGCGCAGTGGAGCGCGCCTACATCGAGACGCTCCTGGAGCTTCCCTGGGACAGGGCATCGAAGGACAGCCGTGATCTGGAGAGTGCGGAAAGGATTCTGAACGAACAGCATTACGGGCTGGAAAAGGTGAAGGAGCGGATGCTGGAATTTCTGGCTGTCCGAATGCTGACGGGGAAGGCGGGAAGTCAGATCATCTGTCTGGTTGGGCCTCCCGGCACGGGAAAGACTTCCGTGGCAAAGAGCGTGGCGGAGGCGTTGAAGAGGAAGTACGTAAGAATATGTCTGGGCGGGGTGCGCGATGAGGCGGAGATCAGGGGCCACCGCAAAACTTATGTGGGGGCCATGCCGGGCCGTGTTGTTGCGGCTATTAAACAGGCGGGGGTGAAAAATCCGCTGATGCTTCTGGATGAGATCGACAAGCTGGGCAGCGATTATAAGGGAGACCCCTCCTCCGCGCTCTTAGAGGTGCTGGACGGAGAACAGAACTATGCGTTCAGGGATCATTATGTGGAGATTCCCATTGATTTGTCGGAAGTGTTTTTTATTGCTACGGCAAACAGCCGCGACGGTATACCCCGTCCGCTTCTTGACCGCATGGAGATCATAGAAGTGAACAGCTATACCGCCAACGAAAAATTCCATATAGCCAGAGAGCATCTGGTGGCGAAGGCGTTTCAAAAGAATGGAATCAGGGAGGGAGAGATTGCTTTCTCCGATGAGGCAATCCGCGATATCGTGCGGTTTTATACGAGAGAGGCGGGAGTCAGAGGACTGGAGCGTCAGATCGGCGCTGTCTGCCGGAAGGAGGCAAGAATGATCGCCGCGCGCCGGAAACAGAAATTGACCGAAAAGGTTAATGTAACGTCCGAGAAGCTGGAATACTATCTGGGCAAGCCAAAATACCGGCAGGATATAATCAATGAGAAGCCGGAGATCGGTATTGTCAGAGGCCTTGCATGGACCAGCGTGGGCGGGGATACCCTTCAGATCGAGGTCAACGTCATGCCGGGAGAGGGCAAGATTGACTTAACTGGTCAGATGGGGGATGTGATGAAGGAATCCGCCCGGACGGCCCTGAGCTATGTGCGTTCCGTCAGCGGGAAATATAAGGTGGCCGAGAACTTTTATAAGAAGAGGGACTTTCATATCCATATTCCCGAGGGAGCGGTGCCGAAGGACGGTCCTTCTGCGGGAATTACAATGGCCACAGCGCTTTTGTCGGCTGTGACACATACGCCGGTGCGGGCGGATCTTGCGATGACCGGAGAGGTCACTTTGCGGGGCAGGGTGCTTCCCATCGGTGGATTGAAGGAAAAGATTCTGGCGGCGAAGATGGCGGAGGTAAAAACCGTCCTTGTGCCGAAGGAAAACGAGAAAGATATCGAGGAGATTTCCGGGGAAATTAAGGAAGGGCTGGAGATCGTCTTTGTGGAGACGATGGAGGAAGTGGCAGGCCGCGCCCTGATATCCCGGGGGAGAGATGAGTAAAGCATGGTTATCAAAAACGTAAATTTGGAGACGGTGTGCGGTGTTACCAGTACGCTTCCAGAAAATAAGCTGCCGGAGTTTGCCTTTGCGGGAAAGAGCAATGTGGGGAAATCGTCCCTGATTAACGGTCTGATGAACCGAAAGTCGCTGGCCCGTACCAGCTCCTCTCCGGGAAAGACGCAGACCATCAACTATTATAATATTAACAATGAGATGTACTTTGTGGACCTGCCCGGCTACGGCTACGCAACGGCCAATGAAAAGGTAAAGGCGACGTGGGGGAAGATGATTGAGGACTATCTGCACCAGTCAAAGCAGATTCGTGCGGTATTTCTTCTGGTGGATATCAGACATGCGCCCTCGGAAAACGACAGGATTATGTACGACTGGATCCTGAATCGGGGATATCAGCCGGTTATCATTGCCACGAAGCTGGATAAAGTTAAGCGGAGTCAGGTGGCAAAGCAGATAAAACTCATTTGTGACACACTTGACGTAGTAGATGACACAACTGTCATACCGTATTCTTCCCTCAGCAAACAGGGAAGGGAAGAGATATATGGGCTGTTGGACGGGATATTGGAGAATGCGGAAGCATAAGCATACGGCATAAAGCATACAAGGCCGTAAAGGTGACGCGGTTCGGAGGAAAATCTATGGGAAAAGCCTCAAAAATTTATCTGAAAGTGACAATGAATCTGTTTACGGCGCTTGCCGTTGTGCTTTTGTGCATTTTCCTTCTTCCCAGATGCATCTGGTTTTTTATGCCCTTTATTCTCGGTTGGCTTATTTCGCTGATCGCGTCCCCAGTGGTGCGGTTTTTTGAGGAAAAACTGAAAGTGAAGCGGAAGGCTATGACGGTGGTGGTGATTGTGGCAGTGTTGGCGGCGGTTGTGCTCCTGGTTTATCTGCTGGCTGCCAAGCTGGTCCGGGAGGGCGTGAACTTTGTCAATGAGCTGCCCAATATCTGGAACACCATACTGACGGAGCTAAACAAGGTGGGAGCAAACCTGCAGGGCGTCTATGACAGGATGCCGGCGGATGTGCAGGACACGGTTGATAATATAATTCTGGAAATGGGGAATTATATAAGCGGTATTATGGGAAAGATTGATCTGCCTTCCTTCGAGGCAGTGGGAAATGTGGCGAAGCAGATCCCGGATATTTTTCTGGGTGTGGTGATGTGTCTGCTCTCGGCTTACTTTTTTGTGGCGGATAAGGGATATATGGCGGCAGCGGCGGAAAAGTATGTACCGACCTCGGTGCGGTACCATTTTGACCTGATCCGCAGAAGCTTTCGAAATGCGGTCGGGGGATATTTTAGGGCGCAGTTTAAAATCGAGTGCTGGATATATGTTCTTCTGGTGGTGGGCCTGATGATTCTGGGGGTGGATTACGCCTTTCTGGTTGCTTTTGGAATCGCCGTTTTAGACTTCCTTCCGGTATTCGGCACAGGGACCGTGATGGTCCCCTGGGCAATTATAGAACTGCTGTCGGAAAATTACCGCATGATGTTTGGCCTGCTGGTAATCTGGTTGGGCGGGCAGCTTGTGCGACAGGTGATTCAGCCGAAGATCGTGGGGGACTCCATTGGAATGGACGCCATACCGACCTTGTTCCTCCTTTATATCGGTTACCGCATGGCGGGCGTGCTGGGAATGATTTTGGCAGTGCCGATCGGCATTATTCTGGTGAACCTTTATGAGGAGGGCGTTTTTGATACAACCAGACAGAGTCTGCGGATTCTGGTGGCGGGTTTTAACCATTTTCGGAAAATCCGCCCGGAAGATATGGCAGTGGTGGAGGAATACGAGAGGGAAGCGAAGAATATATACAAACAGGAGACAGAGCATGAGAGGGCGGCCAAAGAGCAGCTCCATGAGGCTTCCCAGATTAAGTTGGAGGAGCCGCAGATTATAAAGAAATTTATGGATAAGAAAAAGTCAAAATCATAAGTAGACAGCGGGGAGAACGCGAGTGCAAAAAAGAAGGATGATAAAGCTCTTTTTTGCTATCTACATTTTAGTTGTCATAAAGGTTATCATTTTTAAGTATCCCTGGGAGGAGCTCATGAAGATCGCTGCTTCCTGGCGCAGAGGCGTCATATTCGAGGGACTTGGCACGGCGAACTTTACGCCTTTTAAAACAATAAAAATGTATATAGAGTATTCCTATAAATTGAATAGTGTGGAGAATCTGGCAGGAAATGTGCTGGTGTTCGTTCCCTTTGGCTTTCTCTTTCCTTTTGTTGCAGGGGAGGGGGAACGCTTTTGTGTGATGCTGTTAAATGCGTTTGTATTTGTGATGGGAATCGAGGTGTTTCAGCTTTTCAGCGCGTTCGGCGCTTTTGATGTGGATGATATTTTATTAAATTGTCTCGGCGCATCCCTCGGCTTTGGCGTTTACCGTCTGGTGCGGTTCCTGCGGGGACAACACAAAAAGATTTTTTAAGAAATCTAAGTTTTGTGTGAAAGGAGTGTTTGTGATGGAAGGTTTGCTGAAAAAGATCAAGACGAATGTGGTGGTTTCCTCCGCATTGTGTGTGCTCCTCGGTCTGGTGCTTGTGTTCAGGCCGGGCCTGTCTATGCGGATTGTCTGCACGGCTGTGGGCGTGGTGCTGATTTTATCTGGCGTCATGCGGATGGTTGATTATTTTACTGCCAGGGACGGCAGTCTGTACTCACAGGCAAATTTGATTTTCGGTATTGTGCTGGTGGTCGTGGGCGTCTGGATCGTGGTGAAACCAGATAAGGTGATGGCGATCATTCCGATTATAGTGGGCATTGTGATTGCTATGCATGGTTTACATAACCTAAAACAGGCGGCCGAACTTTGGCGGGATAAGTACGAGAGATGGTGGGTGGCTCTTATTCTGGGCGTGCTCACGGTGGGATTTGGCGTTCTGTTGATCTGCAGGCCTTTTGCCGCCATAGATACGGTTGTCATGCTGATCGGATTTTTTCTCATCTACGACGGCCTTTCCAATGTCTGGATTGTTTCGAGAATCTACAAAAATGCAAAGATTATACGGCAGGAGATGAGTGCGGTAGACGTGGAGATCCGGGAAAAATAAGAATTGATTTCATAAAATTTTTACTTGTGTATTTGAAAAAGAAGTTTTATTATAAAGTGAGAAGAGGGAATAAAGTATGACAGTCGGAGCGATCAGTTTTCAACCTTATGTATATAACGTAAATGCCATCAGTCCGGCCAGCATGAATAAACTGTCCAGAATTTCGGATAATGTGCTGGATAAAAAGACTGATTTCAGTGAGCTGGCAGAGAATGAAAATCCGCTGAAAAAGGGACAGACCCTGAATTTTCAGGATATGCTGGAAATGCAGATGCAGCGCGGGAGAAGCAATGCGGCGAGAGTTATGAAGCCGGCAGAGGCGACGCAGGAGGAGAATGGCGCAACGCTGGAAACTGTGAAGACAGAAAACGCAGCAGTGAAGTTTGGCCGGGAGAATGCGACGGCTGCCGTACAGCCTGAAAAAGAGACAGCAGAGAATGCACAGAGTGTACAGACGGCGGTATTCGACGGCAGTGGCGCGGAGAACAGCGTCAGCAGTTTCCGCATGCAGCAGGCGATCAGTGCATATGAGATGTTTATGACAGCGTAGATTGAAAAATATAGAAATGGCAACCCCCATCTGTCAGACAGATGGGGGTTTTCCTTACTCGGTTTAAAAATATCGGGTTATGACAGCGCCATCTTCTTGACGGTGGCGATTCCCTTGTTTACGGCAGGGATCAGAAGGATCACGACGGTGATCGCTCCCTCAGCAAAGATGTAAATGCCGTTATACACAAGGGAGTAGGGCAGCACAGGCCAGCCTTCCCATGCGTATTCTGCGAAGAAAATCCAGCCAGAGAGCACCGTGAATATGTATCTGCCCAGAATACCGACCAGATAACCCTTGAGCAGTCCCCTCTTCGCGCCTGCAAACAGCCCGGACAGCCCGAGCGCGCCGAAGGCAAGCAGATAGTCCAGCACGAGCTGCATGGGATAGAGCACGTAAGGGTCGATCAGAAGCTGCAGGACGCCGTAGGCGACGCCGGTTAAAAGACCTGCGCCCAATCCGAAGAAATAGCCCGGAAGACAGATGACGAGCATGGACAGCAGCGTGGCGGAACCGCCCCACGGGAAATCAATGATTTTAATTTCCGAGAGAATGGTGCCCAGCGCAATCGACATGGCGCAGAAAACGAGCTGTTTCACGGTCAGCTTTCCGTTCTTTTTCACGGTTTTCTCGTTTTCCGCATCCTGTTTTTCCGCATATCGTCTCGCGAAGACGACGGCGCAGACAAGCAGAACCGCCAGAAGAACGAGCAGCAGAACATTGCCCAGTGTGGTGGGGACATAAGTGGTTTCTTCCCAGTCGTTGACAACAACATTGTAGAACATAAAAAATCCTCCTTTGTCTTAGAATAAACAAGGAGGGGAGAATGGTAAATACGGCGCGCCGTGAAAAAACTGCGGCAGGCAGTAGTTACGTGTGCTTCCCTACGACGGTATTAACCGCATCAGGTGATGAGGGTTAGAGTCCCGGTGTATCTGCATACGCGGGCTCAATCTCAGCAAAAGCTCCCCTAGCAAGTTATTCGGTTATGCGGCTTACACCGCTTCCTTAACTATAGGGTCATGCGGGGGAAATGTCAAGGGGATTTTATGAGAGTGCGGATCCGGTTCGGGTTCGGGGATCGCGGGAGATAAGGGATGACGATGCATAGGAAATACGGTTCTTTACAGAAAGCGTGGGAAGTGTTGTTTCCGTACCTGTTATATTATCTGGCTTATAATGCGGCTTATCTGATCCTTGCCTTTGCGTACCAGGCGACGGTAAACCGCTTTGGCGGAGCATACGGGCAGTTTATGACAGCGCATGTTCCTACCGTCACGGGCGTGATGGGGGGACTGTGTATGCTGGCGGGCATCCTGCCCCTTGCACCGATGTTGAAAGGGGAGCTGCAGGAGCGGGGAGAGACGTTTGGTTTCGTGAGGACGAAAGCGGCGGATGATACAGAAGCTATCACTGCAGCAGGCAGACGGTACATGCAGGGAAGAATGACTGGTCTTACGGTGATTCTTGCTTTCAGCGCTTCCCTGGGTCTCAATGCGCTGCTTACGCTGACCGGCTTCGCGGACAGTTCGCAGTCTTACCAGAAAGTGGCGGACAGGCAGTACGGCGTGGCCTTTGCGGTGGGGCTGGTTCTCTATGGGGTGGTGTCCCCTCTGGCGGAGGAGGTGGTTTTCCGCGGCGTGATCTATAACCGCCTGCGCCGTCTGTATAACCCGGCGGTGGGAATAGTCGTGTCGGGTATGCTCTTCGGCGCTTTCCACGGTAATCTGGTGCAGGGGGTGTACGGCGGGTGCCTTGGAATGCTGATGGCGTATCTGTACGAGAAGGACGGAAGATTCCAGATTCCCCTGATCTTTCATGCCGTGGCGAATCTGGCAGTGTATACCACGGCCCGCTTCGCAGGCGTGCAGGAGATTCTGTTTATCCCTGCAGGGTGCGCGGTTCTGCTGGCAGTTTCGGCGGTGGGGATTGTGGCTGCACATCGCGGTGGCAGAGATAGAATAGATTAAAAAATTTACTTGCATAAGAGACGCAGTCAGCTTTATAATAATAGCACATTGGCAGATTTCAGGTCTGTCTGTGAGGAAATCCGTTATCAACAAGGATTTCTGTCTTAAGATTCTTTCCGGATATCGGAAACAATCCCATACTTGTAAACGGGCTGAATAAGAGAAAGGCCGTATTCCTCTTGTATTCAGTCTTGAAAAACTGTATAATGGAGGAAAATTTATGGCAAAACGACATGCGAAAACCTGGTTTAGACACGGTAACTGGTGGAGGAGACTTAAGAACAACCGCAAGTACAGGGATGTGCTCTTTCGGTATCTTTTTCGGGAAAAGAAGGATCTTCTGGAACTTTACAATGCCCTGAACGGCAGTACATATAGTGAGCCTGATGATCTGGAAGTGGTTACGATGGAAGATGTGATCTTCATGAAAATGAAGAATGATCTGTCTTTTATCATTGGGAACACTTTAAACCTCTATGAACATCAGAGCACCTGGAATCCCAATATGCCGCTGCGTGGACTTCTTTACTTTGCCCAGCAGTTTGAGGGGCTGCTGGCCTCGAGAGATGATGATATTTATGGTACAAGCCTGCTCAGGCTGCCAACGCCTGTATATATTGTTTTTTATAACGGCGGCAAGATGCAGACGGATAATCTGATACTCTATTTGTCTGATTCCTTTTCTGCCGGGCGGGGAAGCGGTTGTCTGGAATGCACCTGTGAAGTATTAAATATCAACCGCGGCTACAATCAGGCGCTTATGGAAAAGTGCCATAGATTATGGGAGTATTCGGAATTTTCCTCCGAGATAGAGGAGAACATAAAAAAGGGAATGAACCGGAAGGAAGCCGTCCACACGGCCATAGATACCTGTATTGAGAGAGGGATACTTGAGGATATTCTGATGAAGCAAAAAGCGGAGGTACTGCATATGATCTTGACGGAGTATGATGAGAAGAAACATTTTAGAACGCTGTTTCGTGAGGGGTGTGAGAGAGGCAGAGAAGAAGGAAGAGAAGAAGGAAGAGAGGAACTCCTCCGGGAACTGATCAAAAAGAAATGGGATAAAGGCAAGACCCTTCCAGAGATTGCGGAGGATCTGGAAGTGGAGATTACGGTAATCCAGAGAATGATTGAGAATCCAAAGTCCGGCTTTGTCGGAAACGTAATAAAAAACGATAATACAAATAAAAGGTAGCGGAAAGAGGGAACTCATGTATATATCAGACAAAAACATAGACTCCGGCAAAGCCTTTGACTGGGGAAAGACATCGGCTGACTATGCCAGATTCCGGGACATTTACCCGCAGGAGTTCTACGACAGAATTGTCGGACGAAATCTGTGCGTGGAGGAACAGTGCGTCCTTGATCTTGGGACCGGGACAGGTGTGCTCCCCAGAAACATGTACCGATATGGGGCAAAATGGACGGGGACAGACATTTCCAAAGAGCAGATCGCACAGGCGCGGATTCTGTCAGAGGGCATGGATATTGTTTATTATGCGGCATCTGCGGAAGAACTTGATTTTACGGACAATACCTTCGATGTTGTCACTGCCTGCCAGTGCTTCTGGTATTTTGACCATCAAAAGCTCGCCCCGGAACTTGTGCGAATGTTAAAACCGGGCGGACGCCTTCTCCTCTTATATATGGCGTGGCTCCCCTACGAGGACAGAATCGCGGGAGCAAGCGAGGCGCTTGCCCTGCAGTATAACCCGGCGTGGAGCGGCGCTGGGGAGACGATGCATCCGATTGTTGTCCCGGAAATTTACCGGGAGAGTTTCGAGTTGACTTACCATGAGGAGTATCTTTTGCAGGTGCCGTTTACCCGGGAGAGCTGGCACGGCAGAATGAAAACCTGCCGGGGAATCGGCGCGTCCCTCACGGAGACGGAAATTTTATCGTGGGAGAGGGAGCATATCAGGCTTCTTGCCGAAATCGCCCCGGAGGAGTTTACAGTTCTGCACTACGGGGCGATGGCTGAGCTTAAGTCTGTTAAATCGGTGTGAAGATGCCATTTATTCCTGCGAGGATTTCATACCCCGCAGACTGTTGGGGGATATTTCACTTCGTCCGCCGCATATTTTTCAAAATAAGAAGAGAAAGAATCAACACCAGCGGGAAAACACATCCGACCAGCATCCCTTTTCGCAGATCATTCCCTGCATTCTGCGTGATATTGCCCACCAGACTCGGACCGAATGCGCCGCCAAGGTCCCCGGCCATTGCGAGCAGGGCGAACATGGCGGTGCCGCCTTCCGGGAGGCGCCCGGAACAGATGCTGATCGTGCCGGGCCACATGATTCCCACGGAAAAACCGCACATAATACAGCCGATCAGACCGATAACCGGGTTGTTTGAGATGGATGCCGCTATGTAACAGCTCAGGCACAGGACGCCTGAGCCGACCATAAATCGCATCAGATCCAGTCTGTCGCCGTATTTTCCGAAAATGATGCGGCTGACGCCCATCGTTATGGCGAACATGCAGGGTCCTGCCAGATCTCCCACTGCCTTAGAAAATCCCAGGGCCGATTCGGTGTAGGCGGAAGCCCACTGCGCCATAGACAATTCGGAGGCTCCGGCGCAGACCATGAGGATAATGGCAATCCAGAACAGCGGAACCCGGAACAGTCCGCTTATTTTCATGCCTTTGCCGTCATCGGTTGTATGCTCGATCGGGCAGGTGGCAAAGTTATAGATATTGTAAAGCGGAATGACAGCCCAGATGCAGGCAAGCCATTTCCAACTGTCGGTGCCAAAAATGGCGAAAAAGCAGGTGGATAAAAGGATTACGCCCACAGAGCCCCAGCAGTAAAAGGAGTGCAGCAGGCTCATTACCGCTTCTTTATGGTCGAAGGGACACGCCTCCACGATGGGACTGCACAGTACCTCGATCAGGCCGCTTCCTATGGCATAGACAATGACGCTTATGATGATCCCGGTCAGCGGATTGGGAAAAAGGTCAGGCAGAAAGGCAAGCCCGATCAATCCTGCCGCCGCGCACAGTTCCGAGGCTACGACGCATTTGCGGTATCCGATCCGGTCAGCGAAGTAGGAACACAGGACATCCACGATCAGCTGGGTCAGAAAGAATACGGTGGAGATAAGGGCAATCTGCCCTAACGGTATCTGATAGTCGTTATGAAACTTTAGGAAAAGCAGCGGCGCAAAATTTGCGCAGATGGCCTGCGTGATAAAGCCCAGATAACAGGCGGTCAGTGTTTTTCTATAATTTTTGGACATGTTGACATTTGCTCCTTTCTGTAATAAATTGCATTATATAGTAAGAAGAGGCGGATATCAATAAAATATATCCCAATATTCTTACACAATATCCCAATTGAAAGGGCGGTTTTATGGAGAGGAATGAGGGGTACGGCAGGATTGCAACAGACGAATCGCTTAGGGAAACGGCGCATCACGGTAGTGAGGAGTACCCGTTCCGATATTATCTGGAGGATATCTGGCTGTTTGATTTCCATTGCATCGACTGGCACTGGCATCCGGAAGTGGAATTTGTGTTGATTGAGAAGGGAACGATGGAGCTTCTGGTCGGAAGCGAAAGATATACCTTGGGTGCAGGGACGGGTATTTTTATCAATTCCCAGGTGATTCACAGGTTTGAGGCGGCGGAGAACGTCATTATTCCAAACATTGTATTTTCCCCCTCGCTGCTTGCGCCGGAAGACAGCCTGATCTATCGGAACTATATACAGCCGGTTTTGGATGCGTCGGCAGAGTGTCTGATATTTTCTGCTGACGATCCCGGACATAGGGAGATTTTGGACACGATGGCGGCTGTGTTTGCCGTGCAGGAAAAAGAGAAAGGCTGTGAAATCAAAACGGTGGAAATGCTCCTTAGATTGTGGCGCATGATATACGAAAATACGGACATCACGGAAAAGAACGCCGCGCCGCAGGCGTCGGTGAGAACACAGGCGCAGCTGCAGATCATGCTGCAGTATATTCATAAAAATTATCCGTACCAGATTTCGCTGGACGACATTGCGGATACGGTGTCTCTCAGTAAAAGCAGCGTGCTGAATATCTTTCACAAAAATATTCACACCTCACCCATTCAATATCTGGTGAACTACAGGTTGAAACATGCCGCAAAGCTGCTTGCAGCGACACAGATCAGTGTCTTGACAATCGCCCATGATACCGGATTTGAAAATGTCGGTTATTTTTGCCGCAAATTCAAGGAGATGTTTCAATTGACGCCCAGCGAATACAGAAAACGGGAAGGGTTAAAGGAAAAAAATGAGAAAAGATAAGATATTGGAAACGAAAAGATTATACCTGCGGGAGATGACGCAGGCTGATTTCCCTTCGCTGTGCAAAATCCTGCAGGATGAAGAGACCATGTACGCATATGAGGGGGCGTTCACTGATCTGGAGGCGCAGGAGTGGCTTGACAGGCAGCTTGCCCGGTATCAGAAGTGGGGATTTGGATTATGGGCGGTCATCTTAAAGGAAACGGAGGAGATGATCGGCCAGTGCGGACTTACCATGCAGCCTTGGAAGGACGAGGAGATGCTTGAAATCGGCTATCTTTTCGAACGGTCACACTGGCACCGGGGGTATGCGACGGAAGCGGCAAAGGCATGTAAGCAGTATGCTTTTGAGATATTAAATGCGGAAGAGGTGTGCTCCATCATCCGGGACACCAATACGGCGTCCCGGAATGTGGCAGAAAGAAACGGTATGACAGCGGCAGATACATGGATAAAACACTACAGGGGTGTGGACATGCCGCATGTTCGATATAAATGTAAACTATCGGCTGACACGATTTCCTGAAAGAGTGTTTCAGATGTGGTGTTTTTTCTATAATAAGTGTGCAATAATGCATTTGTGACATTGGGCGTTGTATGCAGGGACATTTAGGGGGAGAGGTCTATGAGTTTGGGAAAAAACATCCAGTATCTGAGAAAGCAGAGAAAGATAACGCGGGAGCAGCTGGCGGAGATTATGTCGGTTTCAAGACAGACCATATCCAGATGGGAAGCGGATGAGATTATCCCGGAGCTGAACAAGCTGATTGCCTTGAGTGATATGTTTTCCTGTAAGCTGGATGCCTTGGTCAGGGGAGATATCAATGCCTGTGATGAGATTTATTCGGAGATTACCATAAGGCATGTAGATGCGTTCAGAATGGCGAGATATGTCATGATCACACCGAATCCGGAGGATGATGTAAACGCGTATATGGAGAACTGGGCCGGACGTGCGGGGCTGCTTGCGTATAAGCCGGACGCCATGCAGATCGGATGGGATTTTCCGCATGTTTCCCTGGAAATGCAAAACAGGTTTGGCCTTCGCGGATATGTCGCGGCGTATGTTTTGCCGGAAGGATTTGAAACGGACTGTCCGGGGGTGGAATATGCGGATCAGAAGGAGGCCGATTATGCGGTAATTACGGTATACGATCCTTTTGTGGCGGCATTTGAGCGCATTCCCAATGCCTACAAGAGGATTATGGAATTTTTGCAGGTAAACGGATTCAGAGAGAAACCGAGGGAGGACATACTATCCTGTTTTGAGCACGTGTACGAAAAAGACGGGATGACCTGCATGGACGTGTATATTCATGTGGACAGTGTCTCAAAGACAGACAGTTTTACAAATTTTTCATAATGGGAATCATAATCGGAAGACGCAGCAGCAAGACACTTGGGAATGGGGGAAGAAAATGAAACTGGTTATGCAGCCGACGGCGGAAACCTGCGGGCAGGCGTGTATCGCCATGATCACTGGCAGGGAGATAGAAGATGTGATTAGGGATATGAAGACAGGCGGGCCTACAAGTATCGGGCAGTTGATGGAAATTCTGGATTTTTACGGGGTGAAACATGCCGAACGGAATACCCGCATTTCCAAGAAAAATCCTGTGCCGTACGAATATTCCATTTTGACGGTGCACGCGGACGGGGGGTACACGCACTGGGCGCTGCTGTATGAGAATAAGTATTATGACCCTGAGTTTGGCGTGATCGAGGGAGCGTACACCCACGGGAAAATAATGTCGTTTTTGGGGATATATGAATAGAATTTCCGTGGTTGGCATAGGAAACGACAGACGGTCTTCCATTAACGGGGGACCGTCTGCCGTTTTGCATTATTTTTTGAGCCGGAGGCCGTCTTTGAAGGCTTCGCCCACTCTTTCCGTTACTTTATAGTAGCCGTGTGTATACGGGTCGAAGGCGATTGCGTTCACCAGAGTCATATCTACTTTATCGCCGGACATGACGCTTTCGTCCGCAGTGACATTGACGACTTTTCCGATCACGCCGCAGCCATATTTATTGTTCTGGTATTCGACAAACTCACATTCCAGGCAGAGCGGAAATTCATTGATGACCGGTGCGTCCACGCTCTCGGCCTTACTTGCCGTGAGGCCGCTGTTGTCCAGCTTATCGGGGACTCTGTTGCCGGATTCCACGCCAAAGTAGTCTGCCTCTACGACGTGGGCGGCGTCGGCGATACTTACCGTGAAAGCGCCCCTTGCCTTGATATTCTGTACGGTTTTATGGGTTTCCGTCAGGTTGAGAACAACATGATCTCTTTCCTGCATGGTGCCCCATGCGGCGTTCATGACATTAACACTGCCGTCTTCATTGTAGGTTGCCACCATCAAAACGGGCATGGGGAAGATCCCTTCTGTGATATTCAGCTTTTTTCGCATGTTTTCCTCCATTCTGAAACGTTTGGCTTTGCGTCCGCCGTTGGGTTTCTTAAGATTGACAGAGCCTTTGTCTGTATCTATAATTATAGGTAGTAACGAATAAAATACAAGTACTATTTTATCAGAAAGATACTATCATAAAGGAAAGTGTAAAATGATACAGAATTATATTGAAAAAGCCAATTTTGAAGATACCGGATTCAGCTATACACTGTCGCTGATATCCGGCAAGCATAAAATGGTAATCCTTTATTGTCTGATGGAATTCAAGGTGGTAAGGTTTAATGAACTAAAACGGTATTTGAAAAATGTGTCGGACAAAACGCTCAGCAATAATTTGAAGGAGCTGGAAAGGGACAGGCTCATTGTCAGAAAAGAGTATCCCCAGATCCCGCCTAAGGTGGAATACAGCCTGAGTGAAAGAGGGGAATCACTGATGGCGGTTTTAGACAGGCTGTGCGTCTGGGGAGAGAACAACAGGGACGGGGAGAGCAATGAATAAGGAGTGGTCAGAATTCTCCATGCGGACGGTTACCACAGGTTAAAAGGTTTGTCCTTTGCGGATTTGAAACGCAAAATGACGGACGCGGATAAGGAGAGGCTGAAGGCGCTGAATGTTGTGAGTGAGGATGATAAGGCTTACTGGCAGACAACGTTTTTTCACTGGGAAAGGAATAGGAACAAATGTACTGTATATTAGTGACAGGAATCCCGGCAGCGGGGAAAAGCACGATGGCAGAAACTTTGGCGGAAAACCTGAAGCTGCCTGTCATTTCAAAGGACACCATCAAGGAACTGCTGTTTGACTGTGTGGGCTTTCGGTCGAGAGAGGAAAAGGTGAACCAAGTAGATACAACCGATTTCTCTAAAATAAATCTGGGAGAAATAATGTCGCAGATCGATAAGATCATCTTAATTGACGCAGTTGGGGGCAATATGGTATCCTGATACAAACATTGTGGGCTTACAGGGAGGACAGGCTATGGATCCATTGAAGAAGCTTGTTGCGCAGGGTGGAGAAGACATTTTGACTGATAAAAACAGTGGACAGTACAGTGAAGTGCAAAGCGTTCAGAATATGGAAAGCGTTATCAACGAGGGAATTCGTGTAGCTCTGCTGGAGGATACGCCCGACCAGTCCCTCGGGGTGCTGCTGGAGCACTTGGGAAAAGCGCTGAACGGGGAGCGCACTTATATATTTGAGCAGAATGAGTCCGGCGGCGACGACAACACCTATGAGTGGGTGGCTGATGGAGTGGAGCCGGAGAAGGAAAACCTACAGAATGTGCCTCCTGAGGTGTGTGCGGGCTGGTATCGGAATTTTGACATCGGCAGGCATATTGTCATTGAGAATCTGGAAGAGATACGGGAGACGGAGCCCCTTCTGTATGTGAATCTGGAACGGCAGAATATACAGTCTCTTGTGGTGGTGCCCCTTTATAGGGGCGAAAAGGTTATCGGTTTTTACGGTGTGGATAATCCTCCGGTGAGACTTTTGGAATATGCGTCGAATATGCTCCAGACGGCGGCATACTTTATCGTATCTGCACTGAAACAGCGCAACCTGTTCCGCAAACTGCAAAAGCGCAGCTATGATGTTCTGCATGCCCTCAGCGTGGACTATCTCGGCATTTATCAGGTGAACTTTGACACGGGCGAATGCCAGATATATCGGAACAGCGAGCGAATAGGTATGGATTGCGGTGTCAATTTTGAGGAAGGCTATCAGACGGCTATGGAGCAGTATATTTTTCGGTGTGTGGCAGCCCGCGATCAGGAAAAACTCCGGGCTGCATCCCAAAAGGAATATGTGCTCGCCAAACTTAGGTCAAATAAAAAGTTTTATGTCAGATATCAGGTCAAAGACAATGATTACGGCCTGAGATATATGGAGATCCATTTTTCCGCCACGGAGAAAGCGGAGGGGGAGAACTGCGCGATTTTTGCCATGCGGGATGTGAATGCTGTGGTGGAACAGGAAGAAAAATATAAGCTGGAGACAAGGCAGAGTCTGGAGAATATTCTGGAGGGAGCCAGAACGGGTATCTGGACGATTGAGCTGGAGGATAGCTGTCCACCGCGGATGTATGCGGACCGAACCATGAGGATTCTGTTGGGCGTGTCGGATGAGATTGATCCTGAGGCGTGCTACCGGCACTGGTTTGAGAACATTGAGCCGGATTATGTGGAGATGGTGCAGGAGGCAGTGCGGGAGATTTTGGAGAGTGGCCGTTCCGAGGTGATTTATCCCTGGAATCATCCGGAACTGGGGAAGATTTACGTCCGCTGCGGCGGCGTGCCGGACAAAACGTTCAAAAAGCCGGGCGTCTGCCTGAACGGATACCATCAGGACATCACGGAAATCATGGTGACGAGAAAGAAACAGGAGCAGGCCATCATGGAACTTCTGGAAAGGGTCAGACGGGCAAATTCGGCAAAAAGTGAGTTCCTTTCCCGAATGTCCCACGATCTGCGCACACCTATAAACGGTATTTTGGGAATGCTGTCCATCATCGAGAAAAGCCCGGATGACCCGGAGCGTCGGAGGGAATGCCGGAAGAAGATACGGGTATCGACAGAGCATCTGCTTTCTATGGTGAATGATGTTTTACAGGTCAGCAAGTTGGAGAGCGGAAGACTGGCGGTAGTGGAGGAACCATTTGATCTTTATGATATATTGGAAGACTGTATTACCATTCTGGCCGCTCAGACGGCAGAGCAGGAAATACGGTTGGAGCTGGAGGAGGTCGAGCTGCAGCATAGCCGGTTGGTTGGCAATCCGCTTCAGGTGGAACAGATATTGATGAATATTATTGACAACGCCATCAAGTATAACCGGCCACATGGTTCCGTATTTGTTCAGGCAAAGGAGATCGGCTTTCAGAACGGAGTTGCTCAGTATCGGTTTGTGGTAGAAGATACTGGAATTGGAATCGGTGAGGAATTTAGAAAGCATATTTTTGAGCCTTTCACGCAGGAGCATCAGGGTGCAAGGACCCACTACAACGGTGTGGGGCTTGGTATGTCCATTGTGAAGAAGCTGGTGGAACAGATGGAGGGCAGCATTGAGATAGACAGCGAGATCGGCAGGGGAACTACGGTTCAGGTCACACTGCCCATTCGGATGGATGAGGCGTGGAGTGAATCCCCTGTAGATGACGCGCGGAATTTACACAACAATGTTGCAGGGATGCGAGTCCTTTTGGTGGAGGATAATGAGATCAACTGTGAAATCATGGAGTTTATGCTCCGGGATGCGGGCGCGGACGCCGTAACCGCGAACGATGGAAAAGCTGCGGTGGATGCTTTTGCGGCCTCCGAGCCGGGGACGTTTGACTGCGTGCTTATGGATTTGATGATGCCGGTTATGAGCGGCTATGAGGCGACACGTGTGATCCGCAGTCTGGATCGGTCGGATGCAAAAACCGTGCCTATTATTGCACTGTCGGCAAACGCATTCGAGGAGGATGTCACAATGGCAAAGGATGCCGGAATGAATGAGCATCTGGCGAAGCCGGTGGATATGGGCAAAATGTTTAAACTTATGAGCCGACTGAGGCGTTCGATTACATAAAACTTCAGGGAACGTCATTAACTAATGCTTTTTTCAGAGGGCAGGAAATATGAGTTTTGAGTCGTAGGAGGGTTTACATTGTGACGGAATTTGTGAGAACGGACGGTAAAAACGAGGATTTTATAGAAAACTGTAGACTTCTCGATATGGACCTGGACAGACGTGTCGGGAGACAGATCAAAAGAGAAAAATATCAGAAATTTAACCAGCTGGATGAGATTCAGGAGGCAATCGTCGTCTATGAGGATCAAAAGCCGGCTGGCGGCGGTGCCATCAGAAAATACGATGATAACACGGCAGAGTTAAAGAGAGTGTTTGTACATAACGAATATCAGGGACGGGGGATCGGGAGCAGACTGGTTTCGCTGTTGATGGAATGGGCGGCGGAACTTGGCTATCAAAGAATGATTTTGGAGACGGGGGAGCTTTTAGCAGAGTCCTGTGCGGTGTATAAAAAGCTGGGGTTTGGGGTTATTCCCAATTATGGGCCGTATGCGGATATGCCGGAATCCTTATGTATGGCAAGGGATTTGAATGGAGATATGTGAGATTTTCGCAAAATGAGGATAACGGAGGAAACGCTCATGAATGCTTTGGTAATAAACTGCAGTCCCGTTAGGACAGGGGCTACGGCTGAGATCGTGAAAATCGTCACGGAAAAACTTTCAACAAAATATCATACGAAGTGCATCTGCATAGATGATTATACATTCAGCTTTTGCAAAGGCTGCCGGGCCTGTCACGATACAGCGGAATGTATTCAGAGGGATGATATTCCGCTGATCATGGGCGAATTTGACAGGGCGGATCTCATTGTGTGCGTCTCCCCTTCCTATTGGGCGGACGTTCCCGGACAGTTCAAAGCGTTTATCGACAGATGCACGCCCTGGTGCAACACCCACGAACCACATGCGGCAGTGGACGGCGGGAAAAGAGGGTATGCCATCGCTCTGCGGACGGGGCCGGGCATGAAAGAATGCGAGCGGATCATACAAAGTCTGGAACATTTTTACGGACATCTCGAGATCGCATGCTGCGGCAGCCTAGGGTTATGCTCTGTGGAGTATAAGGAAGACGTGGCGCCGCGAAGGGATGAAATCATGGCGTTTTGCGATAAAATGTAGCGCCTGACTGCCAGGAAAGGATGGGTGGAGTGATGGATGTAAAATTATGGAGAGCGGATATTGACGATGCGAGGGAAATACATGCCATGCAGGTGGAGGCTTTCGCGGCATTGCTGGAGAAATATCAGGATTTCGATACGAATCCTGCCAGTGAAAGTGTGGAAAAGGTAGAGGCGCGTTTGAAGCAGGATGTGACCTATTACTACTTTATCTGTATGGGGCAGACAAAGGCGGGGGCTGTCCGCGTTGTCGAACAAAAAGAACGCGGGAGGAATAAAAGAATTTCTCCTATATTTATATTGCCGGAATTTCAGGACAGGGGAATCGCGCAGGAGGCAATCCGGCTGTGTGAAGAGATGCACGGGAGTGAAAACTGGGAGCTGGAAACCATCCTGCAGGAACCGGGGAACTGTCATTTGTATGAGAAAATGGGGTATCGGCAGACGGGCAGGACAGAGGTAGTTAATGAGAGACTCACATTGGTGTTTTACGAGAAGTAGTTCCCTGGTAAAGTCTGACAATTGCAGGAAGTATATCATAATATTCAAATAATCTGACGATTTAATAAAAAGTCTATATTTACAAATATCGCAAGCGGGTGTATTATTGTATACATGTAGAACGCAAAGGAGCGCTAGATGCTTTTTTTGCGTTCTTTTTCCTTATAAAAACCATCAAAAGAAAGTCAGGAGAAAAGCTTATGTTTGATGTAAAGAGAACCATTCCCAACGCCCCTTTATACCGGGCGGAATTTGAACATGACAACTGCGGTATCGGCGCCTGTGTGAACATTAAGGGCAAAAAGAGCCGTGCCATCGTGGAGAATGCTTTAAAGATTGTGGAGAATCTGGAGCACCGTGCCGGCAAGGACGCGGAGGGTGAGACGGGAGACGGCGTGGGGATTCTCACGCAGATGCCACATAAATTCATGGTGAAGGTGACGAAAGACTTGGGCTTTGCCATCGGCGGCGAGAGGGAATATGGCGTGGGAACGTTCTTCTTCCCGCAGGATGAGCTGCAGCGCAATCAGGCGAAAAAGATGTTTGAGATCATAGCCCAGAAGGAGGGGCTGGAATTTTTAGGCTGGCGCGATGTGCCAACGGTGCCCTCCGTGCTGGGACATAAGGCGGTGGAGTGTATGCCCTGCATCATGCAGGCTTTCATCAAAAAACCGGCCAATGTGGAGAAAGGTCTTGATTTTGACAGGAAACTGTATATATTGAGACGCACTTTCGAGCAGTCAACGGATGTGACTTATGTGGTCAGTCTCTCCAGCAGGACGATCGTTTACAAGGGCATGTTTCTGGTGGGGCAGCTGCGCACCTTCTTTGCGGACTTACAGGATAAGGATTACGAGTCGGCGATCGCCGTGGTGCACTCCCGGTTTTCCACGAACACGAATCCGAGCTGGGAGCGGGCGCACCCGAACCGTTTCATTGTCCATAATGGGGAGATCAATACAATCCGGGGCAATGCGGACAAGATGCAGGCCAGAGAGGAGAATATGGAGTCTGAGCACCTGCAGGGGCAGATGCACAAAATTCTGCCTGCGATCAATGCCTCCGGTTCCGACTCAGCCATGCTGGACAACACGCTGGAATTTCTGGTGATGAGCGGCATGCCGCTTCCGCTGGCAGTGATGATTACAATTCCCGAGCCCTGGGAGAACAACAAGACCATGTCCCAGAAGAAAAAGGACTTTTATCAGTACTACGCGACCATGATGGAGCCGTGGGACGGCCCGGCGTCGATCCTTTTCTGTGACGGGGATATCATAGGGGCTGTGCTTGACCGAAACGGTCTACGGCCTTCCCGCTATATGATTACGGACGACGACACGCTGATCCTCTCCTCAGAGGTGGGGGTGCTTGATATTGACCCGTCTAAGATCGTGATGAAAGAAAGACTCCATCCCGGCAAGATGCTTCTGGTGGACACCGTGCAGGGCCGGGTGATCGACGACGACGAGTTAAAGGAGAAATATGCGTCCGCACAGCCCTACGGCGAGTGGCTGGACAGCAAACTAGTGACCTTAAAGGAGTTAAAGATCCCGAATCAGCGCGTGCCGGAATTTACCGACGAGGAAAGACAGCGCATGCAGAAGGCGTTCGGATATACTTACGAGGACTTAAAGACCAGCATCCTGCCGATGGCGAAGAACGGGGCTGAGGCCATTGCGGCGATGGGTGTGGACACGCCGATCCCGGTGCTGTCGAAGGCGCACCATCCGCTGTTCCATTACTTCAAACAGCTCTTTGCGCAGGTGACGAACCCGCCCATCGACGCGATCCGCGAGGAGGTGGTGACCTCCACCACGGTCTATCTGGGGCGGGACGGAAATCTTCTGGAGGAGATGCCGGAAAACTGCAATATGCTGCGGGTACATAACCCGATTCTGACGAGTACGGATCTGCTGAAAATCAAGACCATGAAGGCGGAAGGGTTTAAGGTGGAAGTCATTCCGATTACCTACTATAAAAATACCCGGCTGGAAAAGGCTATTGACAGGCTTTTTGTGGAGGTGGACAGAGCCTACCGCGAGGGCGCGAACATCATCATTCTCTCGGACAGAGGGGTGGATGAAAACAGGGTGGCGATTCCGTCCTTGTTAGCGGTATCCGCCCTGCAGCAGCATCTGGTCAGCACCAAGAAGAGAACCAGCGTGGATATCATCTTAGAGTCCGCCGAGCCGAGGGAGGTGCACCACTTTGCGACGCTGCTTGGTTTTGGCGCATCTGCGATCAATCCTTATCTGGCGCAGGAGAGCATCCGGGAGCTGATAGATAATCACATGCTGGATAAAGACTACTATGCGGCTGTGGATGATTACAACAGTGCGATTCTGCACGGTATTGTGAAGATTGCCTCCAAGATGGGCATCTCTACGATCCAGTCCTATCAGGGTTCCAAGATTTTTGAGGCGATCGGCATCGACAAAGAGGTGATTAATAAATACTTTACCAATACTGTGTGCAGGGTGGGCGGTATTACCTTGAAAGACATCGAGGAGGAGGTGGATACGCTGCACTCTATGGCCTTTGACCCACTCGGTCTATCCAATGATCTGACGCTGGACAGCACGGGACATCACCAGATGAGGAGCGGCGCGGATGAGCACCTGTATAACCCGGAGACCATCCATTTACTGCAGGAGTCAACCAGACGGGGCGATTATGAGTTATTTAAGCAATATACCAAGGCGGTCAACAATGAGGAGAGTATCAAGAACCTGCGCGGGCTGATGGACTTTAATTACGCGAAGAAACCCGTGCCGATAGAGGAAGTGGAGAGTGTTGACACGATTGTCACAAGGTTTAAGACAGGCGCCATGTCCTACGGTTCCATCTCCAAGGAGGCCCACGAGACGATGGCGATCGCCATGAACCGTCTGCACGGCAAGTCCAACTCCGGCGAAGGCGGCGAGGATAAGGAGAGGCTGACGGTGGGAGCCGACGGCTTAAACCGCTGCTCGGCCATCAAGCAGGTGGCAAGCGGGCGTTTCGGCGTCACCAGCGAATACTTAAACAGTGCCCAGGAGATCCAGATCAAGATGGCGCAGGGCGCAAAGCCCGGCGAGGGCGGGCATCTGCCCGGCGGCAAAGTATACCCGTGGATTGCGAAGACGCGTCATTCCACGCCCGGCGTGGGGTTGATTTCCCCGCCGCCGCACCACGATATCTATTCCATTGAGGATCTGGCGCAGTTGATCTATGACTTGAAAAATGCCAACACCAAGGCTCGGATTTCGGTAAAGCTGGTTTCCGAGGCAGGCGTGGGCACGGTGGCAGCGGGCGTGGCCAAGGCGGGTGCACAGGTAATTCTGGTTTCCGGCTACGACGGCGGCACGGGTGCGGCACCGAGAAATTCCATCCACAACGCGGGACTGCCCTGGGAGCTGGGTCTGGCGGAGACACACCAGACGCTGATCCAGAACGGGCTTAGAAATAAAGTCCGCATCGAGACGGACGGTAAACTGATGAGCGGCAGAGATGTGGCGATCGCGGCAATTCTGGGCGCGGAGGAGTTTGGCTTTGCGACGGCGCCCTTAGTGACGATGGGCTGCCTGATGATGCGTGTCTGCAATCTGGACACCTGCCCTGTGGGCGTGGCGACCCAGAACCCGGAGCTTAGGAAGCGCTTTACGGGGAAGCCGGAGTATGTGGAGAACTTTATGCGGTTTATCGCGCAGGAACTGCGGGAGTATATGGCGAAGCTTGGCGTGCGCAAGGTGGATGAACTGGTGGGCAGGACGGAGCTTCTTAAAGTGAAGGAGAACCTGACGGACCGCCAGCGCAAAGTAGACCTTAACTTGATTTTGAGCAACCCTTACGAGGGGAGCAAGGAGAAATGCATCTTTGATCCGAAGCAGGTATACGATTTCCATCTGGAGCGGACGCTTGACGAAAAGGTGCTCTTAAAGCAGCTTTCCAAGGCGCTTGAAAGCGGGCAGAAGAGAAGTCTGGAAGTGGATGTGTCGAACACCGACCGTACCTTCGGCACCATCTTTGGCTCCGAGATTACGAGAAGATTCGGGGATACGCTGGAGGAGGATTCCTACCACATCTTGTGTAAGGGTTCCGGCGGGCAGAGTTTTGGCGCATTTATCCCGAAAGGACTGACGCTGGAGTTGGTAGGCGATTCCAACGATTACTTCGGCAAGGGGCTGTCCGGCGGCAAGCTGGTAGTCTATCCCCCGAAGGGTTCAACTTTTAGACAGGATGAAAATATCATTATCGGCAACGTGTCCCTCTACGGTGCAACTTCCGGCAAAGCCTTTATCAACGGTGTGGCGGGCGAGCGGTTCTGTGTCAGGAACTCCGGTGCCATTGCGGTGGTGGAGGGCGTGGGCGACCACGGCTGTGAGTATATGACGGGCGGACGTGTAGTCGTGATCGGCTCCGTCGGCAAGAACTTTGCGGCGGGCATGAGCGGCGGAATTGCCTACGTGCTGGATGAAAACAATGACCTGTACACGAAGACCAACAAGGAAATGGTTTCTTCCTATGAAATAACTTCCAAGTATGATGTCCTTGAGCTGAAAGAGATGATTAAGGAGCATGTGGCTTACACCAATTCCGTCAAGGGAAAGGAAATTCTTGATAATTTCGGGGAATATCTGCCGAAGTTCAAGAAGATTATCCCGCACGACTATGAGGTTATGTTAAAACTCATCGTGCAGATGGAAGAGAAGGGCCTGAGTGCGGAACAGGCGCAGATCGAGGCATTCTACAAGAAAGATAAGGAGGGGGCGTAATCATGGGAAAACCGACAGGATTTATGGAGTATGAGCGCAGGGTCTCCAAAGAGGTGAGTCCCAGACAGCGCATTAAGAATTTTAAAGAGTTTCATGAGCATCTGACCGTGGAGGAACAGCAGAAGCAGGGCGCCCGCTGCATGGACTGCGGCGTGCCGTTCTGCCAGTCGGGCATGACTTTGTGCGGGATGACCTCCGGGTGTCCACTGCACAATCTGGTGCCGGAGTGGAATGATCTGGTGTATACAGGAAACTGGGAGCAGGCGTACATGCGTCTGCATAAGACAAATAACTTCCCGGAGTTTACGTCGAGAGTCTGTCCGGCGCTCTGTGAGGCGGCCTGCACCTGCGGCTTAAACGGCGACCCGGTCTCCACCAAGGAGAATGAGTATGCCATCATTGAGAATGCCTACGAGAAGGGATATGCGGCAGCGAAGCCGCCGAAGGTGCGCACGGGCAAGAAGGTGGCGGTGGTTGGCAGCGGGCCCTCCGGCCTTGCCGTGGCTGACCAGCTCAACAGGCGGGGCCATCTGGTGACGGTGTTTGAGCGTTCCGACCGCATTGGCGGCCTTCTGATGTACGGCATTCCGAATATGAAACTGGAAAAGCATATCATCGACCGCAAGATCAAGGTTATGGAGGAGGAGGGCGTGACCTTCGTGACAAACAGCAACGTGGGCAAAGATGTGAAGGCGGAGAAGCTGTTAAAGGAGTTTGACCGGGTGGTGCTCTGCTGTGGTTCCTCCAATCCCCGCGATATCAATGCGCCCGGCAGGGATGCGAAGGGAATTTACTTTGCGGTGGATTTTCTGACCGCCAACACAAAGAGTCTGTTAGATTCGGATTTTGCGGATAAGAAATATGTGGACACGAAGGACAAAAATGTAGTCATCATCGGCGGCGGCGACACCGGGAATGACTGCGTGGGCACGGCGATCCGTCACGGGGCGAAGTCCGTGACCCAGATTGAAATGATGCCGAAGGCGCCTGATACCAGAGCCGACAACAATCCATGGCCGGAATGGCCAAAGATCTGCAAGACCGATTACGGCCAGCAGGAGGCGATCGAGATTTACGGGCATGATCCCCGCATCTATGAGTCCACAGTGAAGGAGTTTGTCAAAGATAAAAACGGGAACCTGAAGGCCGTAAAAATTGTTTCGCTGACATGGGAGAAGGACCCGGCGACAGGCCGCATGAACATGAAAGAAATCGAAGGATCCGAGAAGACGCTGGACGCTGAAATTGTGCTGATCGCAGCGGGATTCCTGGGCAGTCAGAAGTATGTGACGGACGCTTTCAAGGTGGAGCTGGACGGCAGGACTAATGTGCAGACGGCGGCAGGCAAATTTGCGACCAGTACGGAACGCGTGTTTACGGCGGGTGATATGCACACAGGGCAGTCCCTGGTGGTGAAGGCCATCCGTCAGGGCAGGGAGTGCGCCAGAGAGGTGGACGAGAGCCTGATGGGGTATACGAATCTGTATGTGCAGTGAGGCAGCGGCAGCGGCGTGCTGGAATATTTGTGGCTGCGTCTCAGGTTTTTGCGTAGTTTTTCTGTGAAAATAGGAGTGAAATATACGGAAAGGAATGTTATACTAGCTATGTATAACATTCCTTTCTCTGCTTATGCGCGTAAATGACAATTTATAATTAAGGAAACAGGACGTATGAAACTACCATTCAGACACAGGGAGAAAACGGAACAGAATAGTGCAATCACAGGGAGAAAACGGAGACTTTTGACAGTATCTGTGCTCATTCTGGCGCCGGTGATTATACTGCTGGCAGTTTATTTTGCGGGTCTTGGCCGTTACCAGAGCTGCTTTTTAAATGGTACGCTGATTGATGAGGTGGATGTGTCGGGCATGACGATCCCGGAGTTGGAGGAGCAGATCGGGAAGTATTCGCTCCGGGTAATAGAGAGGCAGGCTGACGGCACGACTTTGGAGGAAGAAATACTGGGAAGTGAGATCGGGATTTCCTATGTTTCCACGGAACCTCTGGAGGACGTTTTGCGGGGACAGAACCGTTATCTGTGGTTTTTGAAACATGATGCGGATTACAGGACGGATGCGCCGCCATTTTATGAGGAAACGGCATTGGAACAGAAAATTGACGCACTGAGAGGTTTTCAAAGGGATTTTGTCAAGGCACCGACAGACGCATACATATCGGATTATGTTTCGGGGAGCGGTTTTGAACTGATAGCCGAAACCAAAGGCAACCGTCTCAACCGGGAGAAGACCATAGAGGCGATAAAGGCAGCGGTGAGCGGACTGGAGAAACAGGTGAATCTGGAGGAGGCAGGATGTTATGAGGAACCCCGAATTACTTCCGAAGACGCGGGTCTGAAAGATACTTATGCAAAACTCCAGAATTATGTGAATACTGCCATTACTTATACGTTCGGGGAAGAGCGGGAGGTTTTGGATGCGGATACCGTGGCGGGCTGGATTGTGCGCAGAGGGAACCGGGCGGAGCTTGACCCGGAACTGGTCAAAGCGTATGTCAATTCCCTGCGGAAAAAATATGATACTGTTTTTCATAAGAGAAAGTTTATGACAAGTTACGGGGAGGAAGTGACGGTTGAACAGGGAGATTACGGCTGGTGGATGGACGTGGGCCAGGAGACGGAGGAACTGATGGGCCTTTTGGAGCGGGGCGAGGGCGGCGAGCGGATTCCCGTCTACAGACAGACGGCGGCCTCCTATAATTCGCCGGATTACGGGGATTCTTATGTGGAGATCAATCTGACGGCCCAGCATCTGTTTTTATACCAGAACGGGGAATGCGTTCTGGAGTCGGATTTTGTATCCGGCAATCCGGGCAGGGGGAACGCCACGCCGCCGGGAATATACGGAATTACTTACAAGGAACGGAACGCCACGTTAAACGGGGAAACTTACAGTACGCCGGTTTCTTTCTGGATGCCTTTTAACAATAATGTGGGGATGCACGACGCTACGTGGAGAAGTGAGTTCGGCAGGAACATTTATATGACAAACGGTTCCCACGGTTGTGTCAATCTGCCTTATGCCGCCGCGCAGGAAATTTACGGTTATGTGGAGAAGAATACTCCTGTTATCTGCTATTATCTGCCGGGAACGGAGCCGGAGCCGCTGCCGGAAGTGCCGGTTGAGCCGGAACCGGGGCTTCCACAGCCGGAGGGGATTTCGGGAGGCCCGGAAGCTGGGCAGTCTGTGATACCTGCGCCGGAGACAGTGCAGTAGAAAATAAACAGGGCGCTTAAGATAAAGCATAAAAAAGTTAGTGGAGTATTTTATATGACCAGATATAAATTAGTCGCCCTCGATATGGACGGCACGTTATTGAGATCAGACAAATCCCTTGACCCGGAGACGGTTCGGGATATCGGGGAAGCGTCTGAACAGGGGATAGAAGTGGTGTACGGTACCGGGCGCGCGATGATAGAGCTGCTCTCCTATGTGAAACAACTTCCCTGTATACGCTACGCTGTATGCTTAAGCGGCGCATTGGTGTATGATTTCAGGAAGCAGAGAAGCATCTTCTGCCGGGAACTTCCCGGGGTGTGCATCCGTGAGATTGTGCGGGTGGCCGAAGAGTATGGCGCTATGGTGCATTTCCTGACGGAGAAGGAATCCATTGTGAGGATTGACCAGGTAAGTCATATGTCGGATTTCCATATGGGGATCTACCAGCCGATGTTCTTGCAGCTGACCAGAAAGGTGGAAGATATGGCGGAGGAAGCAGAGCGGCACGATTCAATTCCCAAGGTGAATGTGTATTTTCGGTCTGCGAAGGACAGGAAAGAAGCCTTTGAGACATTGAAACAGTTGCCATTATCTTTTGCCTTTGCGGAGGGGGCTTCCCTTGAGATGAATGCGGAAGGAGTGACGAAAGCCAGCGGCTTGTGCGAGTTGACTGAATATCTGGGAATACCGATGACGGAGACAGCCGGGATTGGAGATGCGGATAATGACCGCGCCATGCTTGAGGCAGTGGGACTGTCGGTGGCGATGGGAAATGCGGCGGAGGATATCAAAGCGCTGTGCGACGCGGTCACGGCGGACAATGACCACAATGGAGTGGGTGAGGCGATCCGCAGGTACTGCCTTGGGTAACGGAAAATTGTTTTGGTTAGTTGCAAAATGACTACCACAGTCAATCTTATAGAGTGCAAGGAGGGTAAGGGATGAAATTCACGGAAGGGTATTGGCTGCGAAGTGAAAATATGGCGCCGTCCTACGCGTCTCAAGGTTTTTACGCGGAAAAGACGGAAAAGGGTATGCGCATCGTGGCGCCGGAGAGAAAAATTTTAAGCAGGGGGGACGCCCAGAACATCACCACGATCACCATTGATTTCATCGCTTTTGCCGAGAACAACATTCTGGTGAAAGCGAGGCACTACGAAGCGTATGAGGACAGGGAAGCGAGAATTGACCTAAATGGTCAAGATGTGCCCTTTGATGTGCAGATTACGGAGAATGAAGCGGTAATGACGAGCGGGGATGTGACTGTACGGGTTAATAGACGGGAGGGCACTTACCGCTTTGAGGCGGCGGGAAAGGTGATCACGGAGTGCGGGTTCCGAAATCTGGGTTATATCCGCTGGGGGAAGCAGCCGAGTACCATGTTCCCGAAGGAGAACTACCTCTCTGAGCGCTATGAGCCGTACATGGTCACTGAGCTTTCCCTGAAAGCAGGCGAGCGGGTCTACGGCCTGGGTGAGCAGTTTACGGCTTTTGTCAAAAACGGACAGGTGGTGGAGATGTGGAACGAGGACGGCGGCACTTCCTCGCAGGTTTCTTACAAGAGCGTTCCTTTCTATATGACAAGTGAAGGCTATGGCATTTTTGTGGATCATTCCACGCCGGTTTCTTTTGAAGTGGCCAGCGAGAAGGTGGAGTATGTGGGATTCTCCGTGCCGGGAGAGGAGCTCCGCTACCACTTTATTTACGGGCCGACGCCGAAGGAGGTGCTGGTCAGATACACGGACATGACGGGAAAACCGGCGCTGCCGCCCGCCTGGAGCTTCGGACTCTGGCTGACCACCTCCTTTACCACCAAATATGACGAGGAGACGACAAGTTCCTTCATAGACGGGATGGCTGAAAGGGACATCCCCCTGCGGGTGTTCCACTTCGACAGTTATTGGATGAAGGCGCTGCACTGGTGCGATTTCGAGTGGGATGACGAGACGTTTTCCGATGTAAAAAATATGTTGACGCGGTACAAGAAAGAGAAGGGCTTAAAGATCTGTGTCTGGCTGAATCCTTATATTGCGCAGGGGACG
Organism: Lachnospiraceae bacterium UBA7143; assembly: GCA_002491905.1. Taxonomy (GTDB): domain Bacteria; phylum Bacillota; class Clostridia; order Lachnospirales; family Lachnospiraceae; genus UBA3282. The sequence goes on from DKWV01000025.1 coordinate 49,035, forward strand.
CCGTTTTTCCGGGAAGGTGTGGAAAAGGGGTACTTCCTGATGCGGGCGGACGGCAAGGGCGTGAAGCAGATTGACTTTTGGAATCCGGGCATTGCGATTGTGGATTTTACCAATCCCGATGCAAAGGACTGGTATGTGGGCAAGCTGAAAACTCTTCTCGATATGGGGGTGGACTGCTTTAAGACCGATTTCGGGGAGCGGATTCCCATCGATGTGACGTATCACGACGGATCCGACCCCGTGAGTATGCACAATTATTATACCTATCTCTACAACAAAGCGGTCTTTGAGATGCTGAAGGAAGTGAAAGGGGAGGAAGAGGCGGTGCTCTTTGCCAGAAGCGCCACCGCTGGCTGTCAGCAGTTCCCGGTGCATTGGGGCGGCGACTGTTCTGCATCCTATCCTTCTATGGCGGAGACGCTGCGGGGCGGCTTAAGTTTTGCCATGAGCGGCTTTTCCTTCTGGAGCCACGATATCTCCGGTTTTGAGAAGACGGCTTCGCCGGATATCTACAAGAGATGGGTGCAGTTTGGCATCTTTTCCTCCCACAGCAGACTGCACGGTTCCCAGAGCTACCGCGTGCCGTGGCTGTTTGACGAGGAGGCGTGCGACGTGGTCAGATACTTTATCAACCTTAAGTGCCGTCTGATGCCTTATCTTTACAGACAGGCGGTGACGTCCCATGAGACCGGCATTCCCATGATGCGCCCGATGGTGCTGGAATTTCCCAAGGAGCCGGGCATGAAGGATCTGGACATGCAGTATATGCTGGGGGATTCTCTTCTGGTGGCGCCGGTCTTCAGGGAGGACGGCGTGGGAGAGTATTATCTGCCGGAGGGCCGGTGGACGCATCTTCTGAGCGGGGAAGAGAGGGAAGGCGGCCGCTGGTACCGGGAGACTTACGATTACTTTTCCCTGCCTGTCTTTGTGCGGGACAATACCCTGCTTGCCGTGGGCAGCAACGAAAAACTTCCCGACTATGATTACACGGAAGGGCTGGAACTGCACTTGTACTGCCTTGCAGACGGCGGCGAGGCGGTCTGCGAGATTACTGACTTATCGGGTCAAATTGTGATGAAGGCGAAGGCGGAGCGTCAGGGCGATACGGTTTCCTTTGAGACGGACAGCCCGGAGAAAGAGCCGACCCTTGTGATTCACGGTATGGAAGAAGTTTCCAAAGTGGAAGGCGGTGTGAAGGTTGTGAGGAAACTGCGCGGGGAGCGGATGGCAGACGAAAAGAATTATGTAAACCTATAGAACGCCTCAGGTTGCAGGAAATAGGGGAAACTGATGGTTTCAAAAAAAAACCGAAAAGAGGAGATCTTATGAATAACAAGGATTTGTCACAATACTTTAGGAGTGTGATTGATCAGGACAGATGCGCGGTGGTGATCTGCAATCTGGATCATGAGATTATTTACATGAATCCGGCGGCGGCTGCGCGGTATGCAAACCGCGGCGGAGCAGCCCTTGTAGGTCAAAGCCTTTTGGACTGTCATAACGCACAGTCAGTGGCGATGATCGAAAAAGTGGCGGCATGGTTTGCCGAAAGCAGGGAGCACAATATCATTTATACTTATCACAATGAGAAGGAAAATAAGGATGTTTACATGGTTGCCCTGCGGGATGCGGACGGGACGCTGATCGGGTATTATGAGAAGCATGAGTACAGGGATCTGGAGACAGGTGCGCTGTATGACTTTGGATGAGAGGAAGGATTGTAGAGAAGCAGGGAATTGTGCGGGGGAGCCTTGACAGATAGGGGCATGTGCGCTAGTATGATTCTGTCAAAATTCATAGCATTATGGTAGACTACAAGAAGAAATCGAAGCAGCACGGAAAAGAGCGGAAAGACGGATGGACGAAAAATTTATAGAAGTATCGCAATTATATAAAACCTTTCAAAATAAGAAACAGAAGATTGAGGTTCTGAAAGGCATCGATCTCTCTGCGGAAAAGGGTGAAATCTATGGCATTGTCGGATTCAGCGGCGCCGGAAAGTCCACGCTTGTCAGATGTATGAACCGTCTGGAGGAGCCGGACAGCGGCACAGTCAGGATTGGAGATATGGAGATCACTTCTCTGGGTAAGGCGGCTCTGAATGAGCAGCGCAGAAAGATTGGTATGATTTTTCAACAGTTTAACCTGTTTGACTCCATGACCGTGTCACAGAATATTGCCTATCCCCTTAAGTTGACGGGTGTCAAGGGAAAAGAGGCGTCCGACCGGGTGGACGAGATGCTTGCCCTGGTGGGACTCACGGAAAAGAAAAAAGCGTACCCGGGAGAACTGTCGGGCGGGCAGAAACAGAGAGTCGGCATTGCCAGAGCGCTGGCAAACCGGCCGGATGTGCTTTTGTCCGATGAGGCGACCAGCGCGCTGGATCCGCAGACAACTCTGTCGGTACTGGATCTTCTGAAAGAAATCAACGAGAAGCTGGGACTCACAATCATACTGATCACGCACGAGCTGGAGGTAATCAAATATGCCTGTCACAGAATGGCGGTTATGGAGGACGGGCGGCTTTTGGAGCAGGGACTAGTAAAGGACATTTTTATGCATCCGCAGTGCGAGACGGCCAGAAACTTTATCAGCGTCTATAATCAGTTCAGAAATGAAGAGCGGCGGGAGGATATGGAATGAGCCTGTACAAGTATTCCTTTTGGGAAGTATTTAAGCACTCCTTCAGCGCCGAAGTGTGGGACAAGGTGATGCCTGCCATCGGAGAGACCATGTATATGGTTGCCGTCTCCTCAGTTTTTGTTCTGATCTTCGGCATTCTGCTGGGATTGATTTTAGTGATGACGAGTAAGGAGGGGCTTTTGCCCTGCAAAATAGTACACGGCGTCTTAGGTGCGGTTATTAACTGTTTCCGCTCTCTGCCGCAGGTGATTATCATTATTGTGATGCTGCCGGTGGCAAGGGCATTAGTGGGAAAATCGTACGGTTCCAACGCCTGCATTATTTCCCTGATCGCAAGCTGTGTGCCGCTCTTTGCAAGGCTGGTGGAGAGCAGCCTGTTGGAGATTGACAAGGGAAAAATCGAAGCGGCGAAGGCGATGGGAAGTGGGAATATGAGAATCCTGTTTACAGTTATGGTGCCGGAAACGCTGCCGTCTCTGATCCGTGCCTTCACCAACGCGGTTGTGATCGTGATTTCCATGACGGCTCTTGCGGGCAGTTTTGGAGCGGGTGGTATCGGTTATGTTGCGGTTACCTATGGGTATACGAGATACCGTCATGATCTTTTGTTTGCCACCATTATCGTGCTGATTGTGATCGTGCAGGCGGTCCAGTTTGTAGGGGACACGGTATCCAAGATGATTTTAAAGAGAAGACATCTGATCTGACGGATTTTGGTTTACATAACATTTATGGTGCGATGTGCCTTAAATGAATATATTTTATATGTCAGTGCAATTCCTATGCGCTGGCAGAGAGGAGAAATTATGAAAAAGAAACTGGTAACTTTATGTATGGCGGCAGTGACGGTGTCTGCCCTGCTTGCGGGCTGCGGCGGCACGGAGAACCCTGCGGCTGCAGATGAGCCGGCTGCGGAGGAGAGCGCTGCGGCTGCCGGAACGGACAGTGAGGCTGGGAGCAGTGAGCAGGAGGAAGCTCCGGCTGTGGAGGAAAGCGCAGGGCAGACGGCGGAGTCTTCGGATAAGGTTGTTCTCAAATGCGTGTGCGATCTGACGCCCCACAGTGAGATCCTGAATGCGGCGGCGGATCAGCTGGCGGAACAGGGAATTGAGCTGGATATCGTATCTACAACCTGGGATGCCACATGGAACGACATGCTGGTGGACGGCGAGATCGACTTTGCCTATTTCATGCATGTGCCTGCGATGGAGAGCATCGAGGAGGAGATGGGCGTGACCCTGTACAGCATGGGAGGCGTTCATGTAGAGCCTTACGCCTGCTTTTCCGATAAATACGCTTCCAAGGATGAGCTTCCCGAGAATGCGGTCATTGCAATTCCCAACGATTCCTCAAACGAGTACAGGGCGCTTAAGGTGCTGGAGAAGGAAGGCTTCATTAAACTCAATGCGGATATGACGGCGATGGATGCCTCTGTTGATCAGATCGAGGAGTATCTGATTCCCATTGAGATTGTTGAGATGGATCAGGCGAATATCATTCCTTCAGCGGCAGACTTTGACGCATATTTTGTGAATGTCAACAGAGCGCTGGAGGCAAACATTGATACCACGGCTTACCTGATGAGAGAGGGTGAGGACTCTGAATATGCCAATATCATTACGGTGACGGAGGAAAATAAGGACAACGAGGCCATCAAGAAACTGGTGAGCGTACTGCAGTCTGACGAGACAAAGAAGTTTATCGAGGAGAATTTCAACGGTGCGGTGATTCCCGCAAAGCAGTAAAACCGATTATGAAAAAGGTGTAAACTGTTACAGGAAAATCGTAAACCGAAATATTGATTTGGTTGACAATGCTTTTTCCCTATGGTAAGATAACTCCGTTGAGAACAGTATATGCGGAGATATGCGGTCAGGGAGGAAGCTTATGGATCATGAAATGCGTGCGGAGACAGACAATTTACATACGGGTACAATGGGACGGGGGAAATCCTATGACATGGCGTATATTGGTGTGTTTGTAGGGCTGATGGCTGTCTGTTCATGGATTTCCATCCCAACGGTGATTCCTTTTACGCTTCAGACTTTTGCAGTATTTCTGGCAGTGACGGTTTTGGGCGGAAAGCGGGGCACATTGGCTATTGTTGTTTATTTACTTTTGGGAGCAGTGGGAGTCCCGGTCTTTGCGGAATTTTCAGCCGGTCCCGGCGTGCTGTTTGGCACGACGGGCGGCTATCTTATAGGGTTCACCTTTACAGCTCTGCTCATGTGGCTGGTTGAGAAGCTGTTCGGCAGAAAGCTTTGGGTACAGGCATTATCCATGTTTCTTGGCATGGCGGCGTACTATGTGATTGGGACAGTTTGGTTTATGGCTGTGTATGGGAGCATCAACGGGCCTGTCAGTCTGATAACGGCTCTTAGCTGGTGCGTGATTCCTTTTGTTATCCCGGATCTGGTCAAGGCGGCGCTCGCGCTGGGCTTCGGCAATGCTTTGAAAAAGCCTCTGGCAGGCATGCTGGAGTGAGGAATGCGTTCCATGCAGCAGCATCGTAGGCGGAAGATACCGGGCATCAGTAAATTTTGAGCAGAAGAATGCCGAAAGTACGGTGTCTTCCGAATGGATAGGATATAAAGAGGAGAAAACGGAATGATATACAGGATCAGAGCACATCATGGCATGTGCTTTTCCTTTTTTCAGGGGAAGGGCTACAGCGGTGAATTTGCGGAGAACATGTGGAAAATGAAACGGAAGCTGGAGGAGAATCCGGAGGTGGTACTGCTCGATGAAACGGACGATGTGTGTTCCTGTTGTCCCAATAACAGAGATGGCATCTGCATTAGCGACCAGAAAGTATATGGATATGACAGACAGACTCTTGACCGTTGCGGGCTTCAGGCGGGATGTCGGATCAGATGGAAGGAATTTGTGCGTCTTGTGGAGGAGCGTATCCTGTCCGCGGGCAGCCGCAAGGAGATCTGCGGTGACTGCCAGTGGACAGGGCTATGCGTCCGAGAGGCGGATGGCGGGCCGCTATAGCAGCTGGATCCCGTTTGCCAACGCTTCTTTTGTCACATCCTCCGGCCAGAGGGAGCACTGTACTTCCCCGATGTGGGCTTTGCGCAGGAAAAACATACAGATTCTTGACTGCCCGATGCCGCCACCGATGGTGAAGGGGAGCGTCTCGTCAATGATGCCCTTCTGGAAAGGGAGTTTGGCGCGCTCAGGGCAGCCCGCCTTGTCAAGCTGGGAAAGGAGCGCGTCCTTGTCAACACGGATACCCATAGAGGATAATTCCAGCGCAATATCGAGTACAGGATAATAAACCAGAATGTCCGCATTGAGCGTCCAGTCGTCGTAGTCCGGTGCACGACCGTCGTGCTTTTCGCCAGAGGCAAGAAGATCTCCAATCTGCATCAGGCAGACCGCGCCCTTTTCTCTGGTGATCAGGTATTCCCGTTCCTTCGGGGTTGTGCCCGGGTAGAGATCTTCAAGCGCCTGAGTGGTGATGAAGAAGATGTCGTGGGGCAGAATCTCGTCTATGTAATCGTACTGGATCGCCATGTATTTTTCCGTCTTGCGCAGTGCCTTATAGACGGTCTTTACCGTTTCTTTCAGATAGTCCAGACAGCGTTCTTCGCGGGAGATGACCTTTTCCCAGTCCCACTGGTCCACGTAGATGGAATGGATGTTGTCTGTCTCCTCGTCCCTGCGGATAGCGCTCATGTCGGTGTATAGTCCTTCTCCGTGGGAAAAGCCATACTTGCCGAGAGCCATGCGCTTCCACTTCGCCAGGGAGTGCACGATCTCTGCGGGGGCATCGTCCTGCTCTTTGATGCCGAAAGTAACGGGCCGTTCCACACCGTTTAAGTTGTCGTTCAGGCCGGAAGCCGGCTCCACGAAGAGAGGAGCGGATACCCGCAGCAGATGGAGCCTTTCGGCAAGCTGCACCTGAAAAAAGTCTTTGACCGTCTTGATGCCGATCTGTGTGTCATGCAGATTCAGCGCGGATTTGTAATCCGAAGGAATGATTAAATTGTCCATGTAATACCTCGCTTTTGCGCGGGTTATATTCCCGCTTTTTACTTATTATTTAACCGCTTTTACGGTAGGAAAGCAAGTGAAATATGTTACTTTTCTCTGTTTAGTAAATTTCCGCCGCGTCCTTTGGCAGCCGCTGTACATGTGTAAGAAACCCTCTGGCGGCCTTCCCCTCCTCTATGTTATAGGTATAACTCAGCTTTTCGGCTACATAGGCAGTGGTCTGCTCCATCAGATCGCACATGGCAAAGACGGCACGCCACGCATCCTCCGTGCGGCCGTCGAAGTAGCTGTTCAGATAAGCCTGATATTCTTCGGCGGACAGCCATCGGTAAAGGTACTTGGCGGATTTTCCCACACTGACCGAAAAATCCGTGTCGATACCCACTTTCCAGGAGAGCATCTTTTCGAGCTGCTTGCGGACAACGAAATTCGCCATGTCCTGCACATAGGGCATTTCCTCCCGCCACAGCCCTTTGGCCAGATTGTTGCTGCACCACCAGAATTCATTGCTGCAAGCCTGAAACTGGGCCTCGGAGGGCTTTTTCACATGGCGGTCTTCGTCCGTCGCTTCCGGGATGGCAGGGAGAATATTTTCCTTGTCCAGAAGAATGCGGCAGAGCTTATCGTCACGGATATGTTCTACGGCGTGGGAGACGGTCTCCACGTGGAGATCGACCCGGTTGCCATCGGTAAACTGCATCAGCCAGCCATAAAAATTTTCCCTGTCGGCCTGGTCGTCCGAAAACTCATCGGGATACTGCATGTACAGGATCGTGCCGAATCTGTGAATCCAGTTTTGGTCCTCGATAAACGGGTGTGTCTGCGTCACCACAAACACGATGTCGTAATCCTGAAAAATATCCTTCGGTGCGTTGACGTTGGTTCTGGAGCCGTTCATGTAGACGGCGAGAATGCGGTCGTCATTTTCCGCGATATCCAGAAACAGCCGGTACATAGCTGATTCGTTTCGCATGGGAAACCTCCGTTTCGTTTTTTACAGGGTAATCCCCACCGACTGCAATAGCAGTAAAAACAAAAGCAGCGGTGCGATTACGGTAATCATGGCAATATACAGGCGTTTTCTGCCGAACTTATATCCGCCCAGGGTTACCTCATCAATAATGATTTTGGGTTTTACAACCCAGCCGATCAGAATACAGGTCAGCAGCGCCACAAGCGGCATCAGGCAGTTATTGCTGATATAATCCATCAGATCCAGAAGCTGTCCCGTGGAGCCGTTAGGCAGTTTTACTTCAAAGTAAAAGAAATTATAACCGAAGCAGACAATCATCCCGCCGACCAGACCGTAGGCAGTCACGATGGCAGCGCTCTTTTTTCTGGAAAAACGGAACTTGTCCACCAGACCCGAAACGATAGCTTCCATAATGGACACCGCTGAAGTCACCGCCGCAAAGGCGACCATGACAAAGAACAGGATGCCGATGACTGTTCCCATTGTCCCCATTGCCGCAAAGACCTTTGGCAGTGAGATAAACATGAGGCCGGGTCCGGCGGACATGCCCTCGGTTCCCATGAAAACATAGACAGCGGGGACGATCATCAGTCCCGCGAGCAGGGCAACTACGGTATCAAAAATCTCGATCTGGTTGATGGAAGGCATCAGATTGACGTCCTTTTTCACATAGGAACCGTATGCCACCATGATACCCATAGCGACGCTGATGGAGTAAAATAACTGTCCCAAGGCGTCCATAACCACCACGAAAAATTGCTGCAGGGTAACACCCTTAAAATTGGGAAGCAGATAGATTTTCAGTCCTTCCAGCCCGGTTCTCTGAAGACCTGATGCGTCCGTGTGGCGGAGCGTCAGCGCGTAAAGTGAAATACCGATAATCAGAACCAGAAGCAGGGGCATGATGAACCGGCTCGCGCGCTCAATGCCTTTGTCTACGCCGCCGAAGATAATAACGGCGGACAGAAATGTAAATATAACCATAAAGGCTACAGGTGTTATCCGCTCGGAAATAAACCCGGTAAAATAGCTGTCTGCTGCGGCATCAGTGGTCTTCCCGGTAATAAAAACCGTGAGATACTTTAAAACCCAGCCGCCGATGGCGAGGTAATAAGGCAGAATAATAATTGGGACGAGGCTTGCCAGAATGCCGAGCCCTTTCCATTTCGGGTGGATCACGCCATAGGCGGTCAACGGACTCTGCCCGGTATTGCGCCCGATGGCGATCTCCGTGGTGAGCAGCGTAAAGCCGAAAGTCAGCGCCAGAATAATATAGCAGAAAATAAATAATCCGCCGCCATCCTTCGCTGCCAGATAAGGAAAGCGCCAGATATTTCCAAGTCCAACCGCGCTGCCTGCCGCTGCCAGAACGAAGCCCAGCCTTCCCGTAAAATTTCCTCTTTTCTTATTGGGTTCCATAATTCTATCCCTTTCCCATTGCATGTAATATTTCTGATTATACTGTAATAAATCAATTCACGCAATGCCTCTGCAATTTAATGCTGTGCCGGTTCGTGCATTCTCTCAGTGAACTTCTTTAAAAAATAAGAACAAATGTTCTACAAATGCTTGCAATGGGTGTGCTGATGTGTTAAGATACTGGCAGGAAAGAACGTATGTTCTTAAATCTGAGGCTTTCAGACTGCCTTTCACAGATTGGAGAAACTCTGGGGAAAGAGACAGATAATGTAGGGAGTGTGAGAAGGATGAACGTCAGAATTGCGCCGCAGATGTCGGTCATGGAAAAACTGAAAATACTCGGTGACGCGGCGAAATACGACGTGTCATGCAGTTCCAGCGGTTCCTCCCGAAAAAATGACGGGCAGGGCATTGGCAATACCGTGGCAGCAGGGCTGTGTCACAGCTTCGCGGCGGACGGCAGATGCATTTCCCTGTTAAAGATCCTGTTTACGAACGAGTGTATTTACGACTGCCGTTACTGTGTCAACCGCTGCTCCAACGATGTGCCCAGAGCCTCCTTCACGCCTGATGAAGTGTGCGAGCTTACTATGGAATTTTACCGACGTAATTATATAGAAGGTTTGTTTTTGAGCTCGGGTATTCTGTACAGCCCTAACTATACGATGGAATTAATCTGCGAGACGGTGCACAGGCTGCGCACGGTTCACCGTTTTCAGGGGTATATCCACATTAAGGCGATTCCGGGGGCGGACCCGCTGCTGATCCAGAGGGCGGGTTATCTGGCGGACCGCATGAGCGTGAATCTGGAGATGGCCACGGCGGAGGGGCTTCGGGCGATTGCCCCCAATAAGCACCGCAAAAATATTTTAAAGCCCATGCGCCAGATTCAGAACGGCATTACGGAGAATAAAAACGAACTTACCATGTATAAGCACGCGCCGCATTTCTGCGAGGCGGGCCAGTCCACCCAGATGGTGATAGGCGCTCTGCCGGAGAGCGATTACCAGATTATGTCGGTGGCGGAAAGCCTCTATGATAAGTTTTCCCTAAAGCGGGTATATTACTCGGCATTTGTGAACGTGAACGAGGACAAAGACCTGCCCGCCCTTGTGGGTGGACCGCCGCTTCTTAGGGAGCACAGGCTGTATCAGGCGGACTGGCTGCTGCGGTTTTACCACTTTAAGGTGGATGAGCTGCTGACGGTGGACAGACCGAATTTCAACACGGCCATTGACCCGAAGGCGGATTGGGCGGTGCGGCATCTGGAATGCTTTCCGGTGGAGATCAACCGGGCGGATTACCATATGCTTCTGCGTATTCCAGGGGTGGGAGTCAAGAGCGCCGGCCGGATTGTGGCGGCCAGACGGTTTGGGAATCTGACATTTGAAGATCTGAAGAAAATCGGCGTGGTATTGAAGCGCGCGCTCTATTTTATCACCTGCAACGGAAAGATGATGTACCCGACGAAGCTGGAGGAAAAGTATATTGTGCAGAATCTCACCTATCAGAATCAGATGGGCAGAGGGGAGAAACTGCCTTTTATGACGGATGGAACAGCCTATCGGCAGATGTCCCTGTTTGACAATGACGATTTTGGGAGAAATTGGAGGGCGGCCGGCGGATAATTCGTTTAAGAACATTTTCGGAGGAGGAGAGTATATTTATCTATGGAAGAAAAGTATCTGATCTGCGAGGATTCCCTGGAAGGGATATTCACCGGGATCTACGATGCCTATGCCTTGAGGGAGGGGCATGAGCATCTGCATATCCAGATGGGCGAAGAGGAGAATCTGCGGTTGTTTGCCAGTTACCTGCATATTCTGCCGGATCCTGTTAAAACTGAAAAGGTGGCGGACACGCTTGAAAAACGTCTGGGCGAGCATGCGTACCATGCCCTCTGCCGGGCGGCGGCCTCCTGCTATCCCGATAAGGGGGAGGCGGTCTATAAGACAGTGGTGGACGCGCTCACGGCCGGCAGCGGCCGCCGGGTGATGGAGAATCTTAAGAATCCTTATGTGGCGCGCTGCTTTGAGCTGGCGCGTTTTACGGCCAATGAAGCGCATTATGAAACCGAGTTTATCCGCTTTCAGGAGCTTGCTGATACTGAAACTGCAAATGGAGGGGTTCTTTTTTCACGGATTGGGCCGAAAAATAATGTGATACCTTTTATCATGCCGCACTTTGCAGACAGGCTGAGTATCGAAAACTTTATGGTCTACGATGAAAATCGGAAGCTTTTCGGTGTGCATCCGGCGGGAGAGGCGTGGTATCTGGTGACGGCGGGGGAGGCGTTTGTTATGCAGGAACCTGCCAGGTCAGAGAAGGAGGAGGAATATCAGGAACTATTCCGGGTATTTCATCGGACAATCGGCATTAAGAGCCGGGAAAATAAGAAATTGCAGAGACAGATGTGCGCTTACCGTTACCAAGATTATATGGTTGAATTTCAGCAAAAGTGATAAAATGTAACTTTGAAGAAACGGGGAAAGAAGAGATAATAGGCAGATTTCACAAAAAAACTTTTGACATTCAAAGTAATTATGTAAATTTGGTAAAATTACCTAAAAAGGTGGCTAAATGGAACGGAAACAGAGATAAAATTAGCTCTTTACAAATGAAAATATTGGAGTATAATCTACTCAAATGAGGAGCTTGAAAACGTTTTTCTATGTGTGCCTCCCGCATACATAAGTGAAAAGGAAGGTGAAAGTTATGCAACACAAAATCAAATTGAGACCGGATGAGGTGAAGGACTTCGTGTCCGCAGCGACCAGATGTGACTGTGACGTGGATATCTCCTACAACAGCTTTATCGTGGATGCAAAATCCATTATCGGCGTGCTGGGACTGAATTTCAATCAGATTTTAACCGTTGCGTACAACGGCTACGACGCTGATTTTGAGAGACGTCTCAGGAAATGGGCGGTAGCGGTATAGATTTCGGTTACATCGAACACATTGACTCCCTATGTAAGATAACGTAAGATTATCTTATGTAGGGAGTTTTTGCGCGCATAAGCAGAGTCAGAAAGCGGCAAAGTCGGGCTGCATGCTTGCATGCAAGACTGACTATGACGGTTTATGACGAGGCGCAAGACGTCCGGGGGACGTCTGTTCTGCGCGGACCGGAGTGGAACGGAGACCGCGAACGAAAGATGCGAAGCATCTTGAGTCTGCTTATGCGAGTGAGAGACAGAGACAGAAAGGTATTGACATGGAAGTGCACATTTCCGTGCGGGGTCTGGTGGAATTTATCCTTCGCTCCGGCGATATAGACAATAGAAAAGCGGCGTCACCCGAAAATGCCATGCAGGAGGGAGGGCGGATCCACCGCATGATCCAGCGGCGGATGGGGCCTTCCTATCAGGCGGAAGTGTCCCTTTCCCACGTCTATGATGCGGGAGAGCATGAGATCGTGGTGGAGGGGCGTGCCGACGGTATTATCACGGAATCGGAAACAGTAACAATAGACGAGATTAAGGGAACCTACCACGATCTGAAAAAAATGAAGGGACCTGTACCGGTACATCTGGCGCAGGCGAAGTGCTACGCCTACATTTATGCCACACAAAAAAAGCTGTCTGATATCCGGGTGCGCATGACATACTGCCATATGGAGACAGAGGAGATCCGCTATTTTCATGAGGAATATCTGTATGAGGAGCTGCGGGTCTGGTTTGAGGAGCTGATGGGACAGTACCGGAAATGGGCGGACTATCAGTTCACCTGGCAGAAACGCAGACAGGAGTCCATCAAAAACATGAATTTCCCTTTCCCGTACCGGGAAGGGCAGAAGGAACTGGCGACCTATGTTTATCAGACTATCTATCACAGGCGTAAGCTCTTTATTGAGGCGCCTACAGGCGTGGGCAAGACGATTTCCACGGTGTTTCCCGCATTGAAGGCTATGGGGGAGGGGCTGTGCGAGCGCATCTTTTATCTGACGGCTAAGACCATTACCCGCACGGTGGCGGACGATACCATTACTCTGCTGAGGGATCAGGGGCTGCAGCTGAAAAGTGTGATATTGACCGCTAAGGACAAGATCTGTTTCATGGAAGAAACCGAGTGTAATCCGGTGGTCTGTCCTTATGCGAAAGGCCATTATGACAGAGTGAACGAAGCCATGTACGACCTGTTGACCAGTACGGACAATTTCACGAGGGAGCGGATCGAGGAGTATGCGGAGAAGCACAGGGTCTGTCCTTTTGAGATGTGTCTGGACATGAGCCTGTTTGCCGACGCGGTGATCTGCGATTACAATTATCTCTTTGATCCCCATGTTTATCTGCGGCGTTTCTTTGCGGAGGGAGTCAGGGGAGAATATATTTTTCTGGTGGATGAAGCCCACAATCTGGTGGAGCGGGGCAGGGAGATGTACAGCGCGCTTCTATGCAAGGAGACATTTTTGGAATTGAAAAAGACGGTCAAAGCCTATGATGAGAGGATCGCCAAAAATCTGGACAAATGCAATAAGGAGATGCTTGCCCTGAAAAGGGAGTGCGTGGACTGCCGGGTGGTGGAAGAGACTGACGCGCTGGTGCGCGCCCTGATCCGTCTCGGTGCAGCGATGGAGGATTATCTGGAAGATCACGAGGACAGCCCTGTGCGCGCGGATATTCTGGACTTTTATTTTGAAATTTCCCATTTTCTGGAGATGTACGAGCTGGCGGATGACAACTATGTGACCTATTCGGAACTGCGGGAGGACGGCAGCTTTATTGTGAAGCTTTTCTGTGTGAATCCGGCGGGTAACCTTAAGAATTGCATGAGAAGGGGGCGCAGCACCATTCTGTTTTCAGCGACGCTTTTGCCCATCCAATATTATAAGACCCTTCTTGGTGCGGAAGAGGGGGACTATGAGGTCTATGCCAGATCGGTTTTCCGCCCGGACAAGCTGGGGCTTTACATTGGAAGCGATGTGACCAGCCGTTACACCCGCAGGGGGGATGCGGAGTATTACCGGATTGCGGCTTATATCCACAATATTATAGAAAAAAGACAGGGCAATTACATGGCATTCTTTCCCTCCCATTCCTTTTTGCAGCGGGTTTTTGAAATTTACCGGGATTATTTCAATGCGGAGGGAACCGTGGAGTGTATTTTGCAGGAAAGCCATATGAATGAGGAAGCAAGGGAAGCTTTTTTAAATCGGTTCCGGGGAAACGAAGACTGCGATCTGCAAAAGCTGATTCAGATGGATATTGAGATGGAAGAGGAGAAAAGCCTTCTGGGATTCTGCGTGATGGGCGGTATCTTCAGCGAGGGGATAGATTTAAAGAACGACAGCCTGATTGGTGCGGTTATTGTGGGAACGGGGCTGCCCCAGGTATGTAACGAGAGGGAGATCCTGAAAAGATACTTTGACGGCTGGGGGGAGAACGGTTTCGACTATGCTTACCGCTATCCGGGTATGAATAAGGTATTGCAGGCAGCTGGCCGGGTGATACGCACAGTGGATGACTTCGGTGTCGTCGCGCTTTTGGACGAGCGGTTTCTGTCTCCAGCTTATCAGAGACTATTTCCGCGAGAATGGAAGGAAAGGGTTGCCGTTACAGTTGACCAAATAGGTCGAAAAGTGGAAAGATTTTGGGATGAGTGGCTATAAAATGCGAATTTTTCAGCTATCCGAATGAGTCAACGGAGAAAAGGACAAAAACTCCGTGGAAAAGACAGGCTATGTAAATTGACTTTTAACGTCAAGAGACAAAATGCGATTGACTCCTTTTAGACTGAATGTTACAGGAAAGGTCAATTATTTTGACATGGCAGAAGCTGTTTCGACAAAAAGTTGATAGGAAAAACCGAAAACGACAGACAGATTGTGAAAAAATGGTACAGGGTGCGACAGGAAATGACGAATCTGTCAATGTGGATAACTTTGTGGAAATTGGGGATTTCTCAGTCGTTTTTGGATAACTTTTAAAAATTCGGGGCGTAAAAATTGTGGAAAAGTCGATGCACGGTTTTTGGTTTGGAAAAAAGCAAACCTGTCGGGTCAATCCGGGCAGAGGAGAACTGGTAGAACTTGTTTGACGTAGAATGGCAAATAGTGGTATACTGATTCGTGGTATACTACAAGATATTGAATATTGACAGGAGGAAATTATGTGGGCATTTGAAAGTGTATTTTATCAGATATATCCGTTGGGGTTCTGCGGTGCGCCCTTTGAGAACGACGGACAGCTTACGCATCGGATCTTAAAAGTGAATGACTGGATTCCCCATATGAAGAAACTGGGAGTCAACGCGGTTTACTTTTCCCCGGTGTTTGAGTCGGACACCCACGGTTACAATACCAGGGATTACCACACCATTGACTGCAGGCTGGGAACCAATGAGGATTTTAAGGAAGTCTGTGAAAATCTGCATAAAAACGGCATTAAGGTGGTGCTGGATGGGGTGTTCAACCATGTGGGCAGAGGATTCTGGGCTTTTCAGGATGTGTTGAAGAACAGGGAGAGATCCCCCTATTTAAGCTGGTTTCACATTAATCTGGGGGGCAATTCCAACTATAACGACGGTCTCTGGTACGAGGGATGGGAAGGCAACTACGATCTGGTGAAGCTGAATCTGCGGCATGAAGACGTAATTAACCACATTCTTGACAGCGTGAAGGGCTGGGTGGACGAGTTTGACATCGACGGACTGCGTCTGGATGTGGCGTACTGTCTGGACCACGATTTTGTGAGACGGCTCCGGGCGTTTACGGACGGGCTTAAATCCGAGTTCTATCTGCTGGGGGAGATGCTGCACGGCGATTACAACCAGCTGGTGAATGACCAGATGCTGCACTCCGCCACGAACTACGAGTGCTACAAGGGATTGTTTTCCAGTTTTAACAGTATGAATATGTTTGAGATCAACCATTCCCTGCTCAGGCAGTTCGGGCCGGAGAACTGGTGTCTCTACCGCGGCAAGCATCTGCTCTCTTTTGTGGATAACCATGATGTGAGCCGGATTGCCAGCAACCTGACGAATGAAAAGCATCTCCCGCTGATCTATGCGCTGTGTTTCGGTATGCCGGGTATTCCCTGTGTGTACTACGGCAGCGAGTGGGGAGCGAAGGCCAATAAGAGTGAGGGGGATCCCGCGCTGAGAGCCAGCTTTGACGCGCCGGAGTGGAATGAATTGACCGAATGGATCAGTAAGCTCGCTGAGGCCAAGAAGGGATCGAAAGCGCTCAACTACGGTGATTTCCGTTCGGTGGTGCTGACCAACAGACAGTGTATTTTCGAGCGCAGGTGCGAGGACGAGAGAGTGCTTGTGGCGGTCAACGCGGACGGCGAGGATTATACCGCCCACTTCGATGCGGGTTGCGGCATGGCCGTGGATCTCATCACCGGGGAGAAACACGATTTCGGAGGGGGAAGCCTGCTCCCCGCCTACAGCGCGTACTTCTGGAAGATGGAACACTGACAGAAAAATATCTTGACAACGCCTGACGTATGTATTAAGATGGCAAAAGTAACTTAACAACAAAATTCAGGAAAGGAGGTAATCTTATGTTTTTACACAATAATAATCAGACAGTCGATAGCAAGAGACAACTGCATAGGGAAATGTTGCATGAAATTACCTCCGCATATATGGGAGCCGGCAGATACAGGGGATATTGACCCAATTAGTCGGTAAATAGATATGCTTGGCTTTTAAAGTTTTTTGGGGCTGTGGTAATTTTACCACAGCCCCTTTCTCTTTGTGCGGAGAAGGTTTTTGGGGGGATACATAACATGAAAAAAATAACAAGTTACATATGGGACTATCGGTTCTCCTATCTGGGAGCCGTGCTGGCCCTTCTTTCCGCGGTTTCGCTTGACATGCTGGCGCCGAGACTGACGGCGCATGTGGTGGACGATGTGATCGTGGGAGGAGAGATTGGGAAATTAAAGTTCCTGCTGCTCGGTTTCTTGGGCGTAGGGCTTGGAAGATGCATCTTCCAGTATGTGAAGGAATATACCTTCGACAAAAACGGCGCCAGAATTTCCGGGGATATGCGGCGGGATCTGTTTCGGCATATCCAGTCGTTGAGCGCAGACTTTTTTGACCGGACAAACACGGGAGAACTGATGGCCCGCGTCAAGGAGGACATTGACCATATCTGGGACGCGGTGGGCTATGTGGGGATGCTGCTGATCGAGGTGGCCTATCATACGGGGATCATTCTGGTCTGCATGTGTATGATCAACTGGAAGCTGGCGTTGATCTCCGGGGCGGCCATGCTGCTGTGCGGGGCTGTGGCGGTGATTATGGAGAGAAAGCTTGGTGCGGTTTACGAGGCGATCAGTGAGGAGAACGCGGTACTGAATACGGTGGCGGAGGAAAATCTCGGTGGTGTGCGCACGGTCAAGGCTTTTGCCAGGGAATCCTTTGAGATTGACAAATTTCTCTCCCACAACAGACGCTACTATGATCTGAATATGGCGCAGTCGAAAGTGTTTGTGCGCTATTATCCGGTGTTTACGGTGATATCCAAGATTCTTCCATTATTGACCATATTGGTCGGTGGCAGATTTGTGATCGACGGGGAGATGACGCTGGGTGAGATGACTGCTTTTGTGGAGTATTCCATGAATATCGTGTGGCCTATGGAGATGCTTGGATGGCTCACGAACAGTTTTTCTTCTGCGGTGGCATCCAACAAAAAGATACGGAAAATATATGAGGAAACACCCTCGGTTACGGAGGTGACTAATCCGGTCAAGATAGAGAAGGTGCAGGGAAAGGTCTGCTTTGACCACGTTTTCTTTCACAAGGCGGATCAGCATGAGATTCTCCGGGATATTACCTTTACCGTGGAGGCGGGTAAGACGCTTGGCATCATGGGGACGACGGGAGCGGGCAAGACTTCTATTATCCAGCTTTTGCAGCGCATGTATGACGTCACGGGCGGCGCGGTTTATCTGGATGATGTGGATATCCGAAAACTTTCGCTGGAACAGCTCCGCACCAGCATAAGCTTTGTGATGCAGGATGTTTTTCTGTTTTCGGACACAATCAATGACAATGTTAAGCTGGGGAAAAAGAGGCACCTGGATTTCAGGACAGTGCGTGAGGCATCAACGGATGCGCAGGCAAGCGGATTTATTGAGCGGATGGAAAAGCAGTATGAGACGGTGATCGGGGAGCGGGGCGTGGGCCTGTCCGGCGGGCAGAAACAGCGCATAAGCATAGCCCGCGCACTCTCCAAGAAAAATCCGATTCTTGTGCTGGATGACTCTACGTCAGCGCTTGACACGGAGACGGAGCAGCTGATCCAGCAGACCCTGCGCACTTTGGAAAATACGACGAAAATTATTATCGGGCACAGGATCAGTGCGGTGCGGCACGCGGATGAGATTCTGGTGCTGCAGGACGGCGCGATTGCGGAGCGGGGCACCCACGGGGAGCTTCTCAAGAAGCGTGGGCTGTATTACGAGACATACCGTTCCCAGTATGGTGAGATTTTGGAGGGAGGTGAGACGGATGTCCTTCAACTCGTATAAAGACGATGAGCAGAGCGTTCAGAGGAGCAAGGCGCAGACTCTGAAGCGGCTGCTGACTTATCTTTTTGCCTATAAGTGGCAGATTCTGCTGGTGCTTGTGATTATGGGGTACGGCGTGGCAGTGAGCCTGGTGAACCCGCTGATTATGGAGTCCGCCATAGATGACTATATTGGTCAAAACGATTTTAAGGGGCTTTACCGGCTGCTTGTGGCGGCGCTGGCGGTCAATCTGGCACTGGTGGCGACCGTGAAGCTGCGGATGTATATTATGGCGAAAGTCTGCAACCGGATTCTGCTGACGATCCGGCAGGAGCTGTACACTCACATCCAGAAGCTGGACTTTGCCTTTTTTGACAGCAGGCCGACAGGGAAGATACTCTCACGTATCATCGGTGATATCAATTCGCTGAAGGATGTGCTTTCCAACTGTGTGACCACGCTGGTGCCGGACGGCCTTACGGTGATTGCCGTGATTGTGATTATGGTCTGCAAGAATCCGAAGCTGGCGGCGGCATCCCTGCTGGCTCTGCCGTTTATGGCGGCGGCGACCTTCTATATTGAATATAAGGCGCATCCGCGCTGGCAGATTTTCCGGAAGAAATCGGCCAACCTGAACGCGTTTATCCATGAGGATATGGCGGGAATTCGGATTATTCAGAGTTTTCATGCGCAGAAGGAGACGGAGGAAACCTTCGATGAGCTTTTGGAGGAGCACAGAACGTCCTTTTTTGACGCGGTGCGCATGAGCGACGCCTTCGGTTCGGTGATCGACCTTTCATGGGGACTTGGCTGCATTTTCCTGTATTTTACGGGAATTGTGATTCTGGGCGTGGATGAGGTGTCGGTGGGAACCTTTATTGCCTTCGGCACATACCTGAATATGTTCTGGCAGCCCATCCACAATATCAGCAATTTCTATAATCAGCTTGTGACCAACATTGCGGGGGCGGAGCGGATCTTTGAGATTCTGGATACGGAGCCGGGCATTGCGGACGGCGGCGCGGCGGTGCAGATGCCTGAGATTGCGGGGGAAGTGGTTTTCGACCATGTGGATTTCTCCTATGACGACAAGGTGAAAGTGCTGGACGATGTGAGCTTTAGGATCAGGCCGGGTGAGACGATCGCGCTGGTGGGCCCTACGGGTGCGGGAAAGACCACTATAGTCAATCTGATCAGCCGTTTCTACGAGGTGACGGGCGGCGCGGTCAGAATTGACGGAAGGGATGTGCGTGAGGTTACTTTGGAGAGCCTGCGCAGGCAGATGGGGATTATGACTCAGGATAACTTCCTTTTTTCGGGTACGATTCGGGAAAATATCCGTTACGGAAGGCTGGAAGCCACGGATGAGGAGATCGAGGCGGCGGCCAGAGCGGTCAATGCCCATGACTTTATTATGAAACTGGAAAAGGGGTACGAGACAGAACTTTCCGAGCGCGGCGGCGGGCTTTCCGTCGGGCAGAAACAGCTTTTGGCATTTGCAAGAACGATGGTGTCGGATCCGAAGATTCTGATTTTGGACGAGGCGACTTCCAGCATAGACACGAAGACGGAGCTTTTGGTGCAGGAGGGCATCGAGCATCTGCTTGCTGGCAGAACATCTTTTGTCATTGCCCACAGACTGTCCACGATAAGGAAGGCGGACCGCATTTTCGTGGTGGATGACGGAAAAATTCTGGAGGAGGGAAATGCGGAGGAGCTGATGGCCAGGAAAGGACTTTATTATCAGCTCTATAAGAATAGTATCCTGTAATTGTGAAGGGACTGAACAGTTACCAGTATTTTGTAAATTGGGTTGACAAAAATTTATTTTACTTTATAATTTAAGTAAATTACTTAAAATTTAGTGGGGATGGGGAGTATGGCTAAAGCGGTTAAAATGGCGGATATCGCGCAGGTGATGGGGGTCAGTACGGTGACGGTATCCAAGGCGCTTTCGGGTCAGAAGGGCGTCAGCGAGGAACTTCGCATTAAAATTAAGAAAAAGGCGGAGGAGATGGGATATAAGTCGGCCTCCGCCAGATACAGGGAGCGCTCCGGGCATGCTGTAAGCTATACTTTCGGTGTGATCGTGTCGGACCGATTTCTTGCGAAATATGAATCCTTCTACTGGAATCTGTATCAGGAAGTGGCCACCGCTGCGGTGCAGAAGGGCTGCTTTACCATGCTGGAGGTGCTGCAGGCGGAGGACGAGGACAGACTGGTTATGCCGAGGCTTCTTGGCGAGAGAAAGACGGAGGGGCTGATTATCATAGGCAGACTTAAGATGGCATATATGGAAAAGCTGATGGAGCAGATAGAGATTCCGTTTATCCTGTTAGATTTTGTCGACCAAAACGGCGCTTATGATTCGGTGATTTCCAACAGCTATTTCGGCATGTACCGAATGACGAATTATCTGTTTGATCTGGGGCATGAAAAGATTGCTTTTGTGGGGAATGTACACTATACGGATTCCATCACAGACCGTTATTTCGGGTATATGAAATCCCTGAGCGAGCACGGTCTGGAGGTGAGGAAGGACTGGGTGTTAGACGACAGGAATCAGGAAACGGGCCGGTCAGATCAGGATTTTTCATGGAAACTGCCTGAGGAAATGCCCACCGCTTTTGTCTGTAATAACGACGTGGCTGCGGCCAATCTGGTTAATGAGCTTGAGCAGCACGGTTACCGGGTGCCACAGGATATTTCTGTGGTGGGATATGACAACTACCAGCCGCCGGGACTGTGTGATGTGCGGATTACCACCTACGAAGTGAATATGCCTGAGATGGCGAAGCAGGCTGTAAAAAACCTGATCCGCAAGATTTCCGGGGAGCCTTACAGGAAGGGAGTTATCATTGTGGACGGCAGGATTGTCTATAAGGACAGTGTAAACGAGGCGCATCATGTGTGATGCGCCTCTCTGTATGCCTGAGGTGTGGTGCCGTATTCTTTTTTAAACAGATGAATGAAGTGGTTTGTGTTTTCGTAGCCTGCTGCCAGTGCGATTTCATGAACCTTTTTCTGTGTGGAGAGAAGCAGGTTTTCCGCGGCTTCCAGTCTCTTTTTGTTCAGGTATTTGATGGGCGGCATCCCGAAGGCGGTGGAAAACTCATGACAGATTCGGTATTTGCTCATGTGACAGTGGTTTTCCAGATCCTCCAGCTTCAGAGGCCGGTCAAGATGGTTGTCAATATAATGTTTCAGCTCCCGCAGATAGGGGGCATATTTTTTCTGTCCCTCTTCCGGGGATTCCGTGACGGCCGTTCCTGCGAAAAGCTCCGTCAGAACGGCGGTTATGAGACCGGCGTCCCGCAGCTTGGCGGCCAGATTCGCATCGGTTTCGCTGACGAGAAGCTGTTTCAGGTTCCTCAGTATGGAAGAATGCCTGTCAATCTGTGAAAGCAGAAAGCCGTCAAAGGAAATTAGAGATTCGTAAACGGGAAAAAGCCCGCCCCCTAACGAAAATATGATAAAACGCCACGGGAGCAGAGAGGAGAGCAGAGAAAAGGAAAGTCTGCTGCGGTCCAGATAGAGAAGAGTCCCGGTTTTCAGCGGGTGGCGCTGCCCGTCTACAACAAGCGTCCCCTCACCCTCCTGTGTGTAGAGGAGCATGCGGCAGTTAAGAGGCGCGTAGGAGAGGGTGAGGGGTTCGCTTATCTTTACACTGCCGCCGCAGAGAACCGAGGGAATTCGGTCAGCGCAGTCTTTCTGCTGTTCATAAAAGACGCCCGCGAAATAGGAGACGGGTATGCTTTCCAACGAGGCATCTGCCTTGACGGTGAGCGCGTTTTCGTACTGATCCCGGAATGTCATGAAAGAATCCTTTCCGATACATATGAATTTATTCATGTGTGTCTGGCTTGGCTATCCGTAAGCCTTTAAACAGTCTATAATTAGGTAAATATAATTAATATTAATTGCCATATTTAAGTCTATACTGACTAAAAGTAAAATATCTATTGTTAAAATAACTAAAAATGAATGTGACAAATTGTGAAAATAGAAGAAAAGTACAAAAGAAGCAAGAATATTATATATATTGCAATAATGGTTGATGATTAATAATTTAGCACGTGTATACTTAATTTAAAGTTAAATAATTAACTAACGGCTCCGGGAGAGCCAAACAAAAAAGGAGGATAATAATATTATGAAACTGAGAAAAGTGTTAGCGCTTACTTTAGCGGCTGCTATGACTTTATCGCTGACAGCCTGCGGCGGTTCCGACGAGGGCGCGGCAGAAGCTCCGGCGGCGGATGATACGGCGGCAGAGGAGACGGAAACTCCAGCGGCGGATGACGGCGCGGAGGCAGAGGCTCCGGCAACAGCGCCGGCGGGCCTTACCTACGCATCCATCAATCTTGGCGAGGACTACAAGGATCTGACAACCACAATCAAATTCATCCATCACAAGACCGACCGTGAAGAGGATGGCACGATGGCTGACCTGATCGCTAAGTTTAACGAAGTATATCCGAATATCACGGTGGAGACCGAGGGCGTTACCGATTATCAGGAAGATTCCCTTCTCCGTCTCTCAGCAGGTGACTGGGGTGATGTAATGTTTATCCCCGCGGTGGATGCGGCTGAGCTTCCCACTTACTTTGTTCCTTATGGTACAGTGGATGAGATGAGCCAGTTCGTGAATTTTGCAGACCAGTGGAAAGATGCAGCGGGTAACTGCTACGGTATCGGTTACATGGGTAACGCACAGGGTATTCTTTATAATAAGAAGGTGTTCGCTGACGCAGGCGTTACAGAGCTGCCCAAGACTCCCGACGAGTTTATCGCGGCACTGCAGGCGGTCAAGGACAATACCGACGCGATCCCGCTTTACACAAACTATGCGGCGGGCTGGACTATGGGCGGTCAGTGGGACGCTTATCTTGGCGCGATCACCACAGGCGACGAGACATGGTTAAACCAGAAATTCGTGCATACGGCCGAGCCTTTCAAGGATAACGGCGATGGCACAGGCGCATATGCTCTGTACAAGATCCTTTACGATGCAACAGAGAAGGGGCTGATCGAGGACGATTACACCACGACAGACTGGGAGGGTTGTAAGCCCATGATCAACAACGGCGAGATCGGCACTATGGTGCTCGGCTCCTGGGCGATCGCACAGATGAAGGCGGCTGGTGACAATCCGGATGATATCGGCTACATGCCTTTCCCGATCACGGTAAACGGCCAGCAGTATGCAACAGCAGGTCCTGACTACTGCTACGGCATCAATGTGAATGCTTCCGACGACAACAAGGCGGCGGCTATGGTATTCGTAAAGTGGATGGTAGAGGAGTCCGGCTGGTGCGATCTGGAAGGCGGTTATCCGATTTCCAAGACTGCTCCTACTTCCTTCGTGTTTGAGGGTGTAAATATTGTGAATAACGTGACAGCCCTGCCCGGTGAGGAAGACTACATGAACGAGATGAATGCTGAGTCTGAACTTTCCTTCAATGCAGGCGGTGATGCTAAGGTGCAGAGAATCGTTGAGGCAGCAGCTACAGGTGCAGAGACCTATGACGATATTATGTCTGACTGGACGCAGGCGTGGAACGCAGCGCAGGAGACATGCGGAGTCGAGGTTCTGTATTAAGAATGGGTGTTCCCCAAAGAAACGTTTTGTTAAATTGTTATAAGGTATGAATGGTTAATTGGGGCTGGCACAGGACAAATCAAAAGTGGCAGCCCCTGACTGTCAGGAGGGTAGCATATGGCGGCACAGGCAAATACAGCGGGGGCAAAAAAAGGGTTCCTGCAGTGGGCAAGGAGCAGAAGAGGACAGCAGATTATTATTATAGTAGCCTTTATGATTGTTCCTTTAGCTCTGTTATTTACATTTACATATCTTCCGTTTGGGGAGATGGTTGGATACAGTTTTTATAAGATGAAATATGTGGGGAAGAGAAGTTTTGTAGGCTGGAAGAATTACGCAAGCGTATTCAGCAGAAAGGACTGCTTCGGGGCACTTAAGCTGAGCCTTTACTATATGGGCGGTTCCATTGTACAGCTTGCACTGGCTCTGTATCTGGCCACGATTTTAAGTTTTAAGGTTAAGGGCGGCAATATCTTTAAGGGCTTTATGTTCTTCCCTTATCTGATCAATGGTATTGCCATCGGTTTCATTTTCAAGTTCTTTTACACCAGAGGATTCGTGTTTGACACGGTGCTTCAGTGGTGCGGTTTCCAGTTAGACAATCTTCCTTACTGGTTGAGAGACCAGAGGATTAACAATATATCTCTTGTGGGTACGTCCGTATGGCGGTACTTCGGGCAGAACATGGTGCTTTTCATCGGCGCGATCATGTCCGTGGACTCCGAGCTGTACGAGGCGGCGATGCTGGACGGTGCCAACCGTTTTGAGCAGTTCAGGTACATTATCCTGCCGAGCATCAAGACGATCGTAACGCTGAATGTGATTCTGTCGATCACAGGATCCTTAAGCGCCTTCGAGCCGCCTTACGTTATCACCAGCGGCGCGAATGGAACGGGTACTTACTTCGTGGTTATGAACGAGATTGCCCATACCCAGCAGAAGGTAGGCCTGGCCTCGGCTATGGCGGTGGTCCTTCTCTTAATTATCTTCGCGGCGACGATCCTGCAGAAGCTGTTCTTTAAATATGTATTCAGGAACGCGGAGGACGAGGATTTCGGCGCATCGAAGAGGCGCGACAAACAGCTGGCGAAATATGCGGCTAGAAAGGCGGGCAGATAGATGACGGCATTACAGAAAATCGGACATTATTTAGTGGTCATTTTGAAATATTTTTCTTTGGTGTTTTTTTCCTTCGTGGCGGTGCTGCCCGTTGTGTCCTGTGTGATCACGGCGTTTAAGTCGGATGCGGAGTACCAGAATACGAATGTGATGACGCCGCCGGAGAGCTGGCTTAATTTCCAGAATTTTTTGGATGCATTTGACAGGGCGAACATGGGGAAAGCGTTTATCAATTCTACGATCATCCTGATTACCGTGCTTGTAGTTTCCGTGCTGGTGGGTACGTCGCTTGCCTATGTGCTCAACCGTTTTAAGTTTCCGGGCAACGGCCTGATCAGAAATCTGTTCCTGTTTGCGACCCTGCTTCCCGGCGTTGCCATGCAGGTTGCGGTTTACGGGATTATGAATGCCCTGAACTTTATCAACTCCCTGCCGGGTTACATCATCATGATGTGTGGTACGGACGTAATCGCGATCTACATTTATATCCAGTTTTTTGAGAATATCAGCGTATCGCTGGATGAATCGGCCATTATCGACGGGGCGTCCTATTTCACGATCTATCATAAGATCCTTCTGCCGCTGTTAAAGCCGGCCATCGTGACGGCCTGTATCTTAAAGGGCGTGGGTACTTACAATGAGTATTACTGTGCAAACCTGTATCTGCAGAATAAGAAAATCCTTCCTACGGTGGCGACCAGCCTTTATACCTTCGTGGGACCTCTGGGCAGCAAATACAATCTGATCTGTGCGGGCGTTATCATTTCCCTTCTGCCGGCGCTGATCGTGTTCATCCTGTTCCAGAAGCAGATTTACAGCGGTATGACTGCCGGTTCTGTCAAAGGTTAACGCGAGAAGAACTTTTAATCACTCGAAGCAGAGGCTGCATCGCAAAGTCAGCAGGGCTGACTTGGAAGTTCTAAGTCTCGCGTAAGAGAATGCCTGAAATATGGCATTCTCTGCATGGAAATGGTCAAAATAGACAAAAAATAAGCGTTAATTAAGTCAAGATGCTGTTTTTATAAAAGGATGTTGACATTAAGGGAATTTACTTTATAATTTAATTAACAGTTAAGTTATTTCGCTCGTTTTAAGCTAAATATTAAGCTGGAAACGAGCGAAATCGTATATGCGGGTATATACGGAGAAATGGAATCAGACTTAAGGAGGGGGTAAAGAACCATGATGGTGGAGGAGATCAGGAGCCATTTGACCCGGCGCATCATTCCGTTCTGGAAGGGGCTTCGGGATGATGTGAACGGCGGTTATGTGGGCTACATGGATTATGACCTGAAGCGGGATGAAAAAGCGGTGAAGGGCTGCATCTTAAACAGCCGGATTACCTGGTTTTTCGCGAATGCCTACATGACGTTACGGGACGAGTCGCTGCTTAAGGAGGCGCGGCACGGTTACGAGTTTATGCAGAAATACTGTGTGGATCAGGAGAAAGGCGGTGTGTACTGGTCGGTAAACTATGACGGGACGCCGGAGGACACCACCAAGCACACGTACAATCAGGCGTTTTCCATTTACGCGCTCTCTTCTTATTACGACGCGTCGAAGGATGAGGGCGCACTTAAGACGGCTATGGAGCTGTTCCATATCATCGAGGAGCGGTGCATGGACGAGATCGGCTACAAGGAAGCGTTTGACAGGGAGTTTCACGAAATCGAGAACGACAAGCTCTCCGAGAATGGCGTGATTGCGGACAAGACCATGAATACCCTGCTCCACGTGTTCGAGGCTTACACGGAGCTTTACCGTGTCAGCGGGGATGAGGCGGTGAAGGAAAGGCTTAAGTGGATTCTGGATACCATTGCGGAGAAAATCTACAATCCGGAGCTCCACAGACAGGAGGTCTTTTTCGACCGTGAGATGAACTCGATTCTGGATCTGCATTCCTACGGGCATGATATCGAGACGGCATGGCTGATCCGCAGGGGAACGGATGTGCTGGGAGATCAGGCATATACGGATAAAATGCTGCCAATCATACTTGACTTAACCGGTCAAGTGTATCGGACGGCCTTTGACGGCAGATCCCTTGCCAACGAGTGTGAGAAAGGTGTGGTGGATGAAAACCGCATCTGGTGGGTACAGGCCGAGGCGCTGGTAGGATTTTTGAATGGTTATCAGCTTGCGCCGGATCACACGGAATATCTGGAGGCGGCGAGAGCCGAGTGGGAATTTATCAAGGCCCATGTGATTGACAAACGCCCCGGCTCCGAGTGGTTCTGGGATGTGAATAAGGAAGGGGAGTCTGTGAGCGGGAAACCGATTGTGGAGCCTTGGAAGTGTCCGTACCATAACGGGAGGATGTGTCTCGAGGTTATAAAGAGGAATGTAAATTAACAGGGGCTCTTTTAAAGAAAGGTAACGTAACAATATAAACTGTTTGGGAATGGAGGGCGACATGCTGCATCAGAAGTATTACTCAGAGCTGGAAAAGTATAATAAACTGATTGAGAGAAAGAATATTAAGTCAGACGACTACAACGGGATCTATGACAGGTACCAGTACCCGGTTTTGACGAGGGAGCATATCCCGCTGCACTGGCGGTATGACTTGAACCCGGAGACGAATCCCTATTTTATGGAGCGTCTGGGCGTCAATGCGGTGATGAACTCGGGAGCGATCGAGTTAAACGGCAAATATTATCTGGTGGCCAGGATCGAGGGAAATGACAGGAAATCCTTCTTCGGGGTGGCGGAGAGCGACAATGGGATCGACGGTTTTAAGTTCTGGGATTACCCGATCCTTCTGCCGGACACCTGCCCGGAGGAGACGAATGTTTACGATATGCGGCTGACGAAGCATGAGGACGGCTATATCTACGGCGTGTTCTGCTCTGAGAGCAAGGATACCACGGTGAATGACCTGTCTGCGGCTGTGGCGGCGGCAGGTATTGTGAGGACGAAGGATTTAAAGAACTGGGAGAGACTGCCCAATCTGGTGACGAAGCGTTCTCCCCAGCAGAGAAACGTGGTGCTGCACCCGGAGTTTGTGGATGGTAAATATGCGTTTTATACAAGACCTATGGATGATTTCATTGAGACCGGGTCAGGCGGCGGCATCGGCTTTGGCCTGTGCGATGATATCACCCACGCGGTGATTGACGAGGAGAAAATGACCTCCATCCGCAGATACCACACCATCACCGAGGCGAAGAACGGCGCGGGCGCGCCGCCGATCAAGACGAAGGACGGCTGGCTCCACATTGCCCACGGTGTGCGCAACACGGCGGCAGGACTGCGCTATGTGCTCTATGCCTTCGCCACGGATTTGAAAGATCCCTCAAAAGTGATTGCGGAGCCCTCAGGGATGTTACTCGGCCCGAGGAACTGGGAGCGTGTGGGTGACGTGTCCAACGTGGTGTTCACCAACGGCGCGATCGCGAAGGATAATGGTGAGGTATATATCTACTACGCGGCCAGCGACACCAGAATGCACGTGGCGACGACGACCATTGACAGGCTGACGGATTATGTGTTCAACACGCCCCGCGATCCTTACCGTTCTGTGGAGTGTGTGGCGCTAAGATGCGAGTTTATCAAGAAAAATCTGGAATTTTTATCTAAACAGTAAATGGAGGAAAAGAAAATGAGCGAAGTAAAGATGATAAGCCCTGTGGTGAAAAACGTGCCCTGGCAGGAGAAGCCGGAGGGGCTTACGGGCGCACCGATCTGGAGATACAGCGAGAACCCGATTATCGGCAGAAACCCGGTGGAAGGGGTGGCAAGGATTTTTAACAGCGCCGTGATGCCTTACGGCGACGAGTTTATCGGCGTGTTCCGCGGGGAACAAACAAACGGAATACCGTACATCTACTTGGGGCACAGCAGGGACGCGATCCACTGGGAATTTGAGAAGGAGAAGATTCCTTTTAAGGATGAGCAGGGCAATGATTTTATGCCGGTTTACGCTTATGATCCCCGTCTGGTGAAGGTGGAGGACACTTACTATATTATCTGGTGTCAGGACTTTTACGGGGCTTCCATCGGTATGGCAAAGACCACTGATTTCAAGACCTTTACGAGAATTGAGAACCCGTTTATTCCCTTTAACAGAAACGCGGTGCTGTTCCCCAGAAAGATTAACGGCAATTACGTGCTCTTAAGCCGTCCTTCGGATTCCGGACATACGCCCTTTGGCGATATTTTCTTAAGCGAAAGCCCGGATATGGTGTACTGGGGCAAACACAGACATGTGATGGGCAGAAGCTCCGAGTGGTGGGAGTCCGTTAAGATCGGCGGCGGCGCGGCTCCCATTGAGACGACGGAAGGCTGGCTTCTGTTCTACCACGGCGTGACGGGCACCTGCAACGGTCTGGTGTACTCTATCGGCGGCGCGATTCTCGACATTGACAATCCTTCCAAGGTGCTCTATCGCTGTGAGAATTTCCTGCTGACGCCTGAGGAATGGTATGAGGAGAGAGGCTTCGTTCCCAACGTATGCTTCCCCTGCGCAACCATCCATGACTCCGAGAGTGGAAAGATCGCGCTCTACTACGGATGCGCGGACAGCTATGTGGGACTGGCGTTCACGAAGCTTGACGAGATTGTGGACTATATCAAGAAGAACAGCCATACCACCGAGTCCGACACGGAGATCGGAATTCGCTGACAGGCGGATGATGTGTAATAAAGGGGAGTAAAAATAGAGAGGCGTCGGCTTTCCGCGAGGGAGCCGGCGTCTTTTTGGAAAGCGATCCGCTCTGAGATTTATGTGGATAAGACAGGACTGATCGCGCTGACAAATAAATATTTAAATACACAGCAGCAGTATCTCTGCGTCAGCAGGCCGAGGCGTTTCGGGAAATCCATAGCGCTTCAGATGCTTGTAAGAATATATGTGAAGACAGACAGGCAGGCAGTTTGTGTTCCTGATCGATGAGTGGGATTGTGTGATGCGGGAAAGGCAGGAGTCGGAGGACTTACAGAAACAGTACCTTGACTTTTTGAGAAACCTCTTGAAGGATCAGCCCTATGTGGCGCTTGCGTACATGACGGGCATTCTGCCAGTCAAAAAGTATGGGATGCATTCCGCGCTGAATATGTTTACGGAATATTCTATGACAGATCAGCTCGATTTTGAGGAATACACGGGCTTTACGGAAGTAGAAGTAAAGGAACTGTGCGGGCGGTATGGTAGGGACTTCCTGGAATTGGGAAACTGGTACGACGGGTATATGTTCACCAGATTCCGTCATATCTATAATTCCAAATCGGTAGTGGAGGCGATGCGGAGGGGAAAATGCTCCAATTACTGGACGGCGACGGAAACCTATGAGGCGCTCAAAACATATATGGATATGGATTTTGACGGGTTGAAAGCGGATATTGTGCGGATGCTTGGCGGGGAGCGGGTGAAGGTAAATACTCTGAGTTTCCAAAATGATATGCGCAGTTTTAGGACGAAGGATGATGTCCTGACCTGCAACGATGAAAATTCACTAAGCTGCGCCGTCGGGCTTGCGTATTACAGCGCGAGGAAGGATTACAGGCTGGTCAGGGAATTTCCCACCGGGAAAGGCTTTGCGGATGTGGTCTTTCTGCCGCTGCCTCATACGGACAAACCGGCTCTTGTGGTAGAACTGAAATATGACAGGAATGCGGAGACCGCCATAAAGCAGATCAGGGAGAAACGCTACACCCAGGCGTTTGAGGGCTACAGCGGCAGGATTCTGCTGGTGGGGATTAATTATGATAAAGAAAAGAAAGCGCATAGCTGTGTAATTGAACAGACGGAGAAGAGATGATGTCTGGAGTAAAAGAATTATTAGATGATTTTGTACTGAGCAGTAAAAATATTTTATATGATAATGATAACCTTATTGGAATTTATCTTCATGGCTCTTTGGATAAAGATCTTGCCGCGCATTTCACAATTATATATCATCGGGGGAAAACGCTCTGCGGAAAAGAAATAAAGTCCGTTTTTTCAGAAGTCAGCAGTGGAGACTATCTGGATAGTATATGGCTGGATGTCAAAAATGCAAAAGAAGATATTGTTGATGATACCATGTATATCATTCCTAATTTGTGCAGAGTGTTAGCTTATAAAAAGGAGAGATTGATCTTATCCAAACAGGAAGGCGGAGAGTGGGCACTGCACCGTCTTTCCGACCCGCAATATAAGAAAATGGTTCTTCTTGCATTAGAGGAGTATAAAACTGGGAACACAATGTCAATAACGCAGGCAGATGCCGTAAGATTTGCAGAATATATGTTAAAACACATTGGCGATAAATAATTGTTTCACCACTTCTAATTGTTTTTGCAACATCTGAGAGGTTGCGAAAACAAAATATGGAAGCGTATGAGGTTCTTGGGAAATGAATAAATATTACTGTTAAAAACAGTAAGCTATTGCTTTTCAGGTGGATAGAATACAAGCAAATCGTCTATGCCACATTCTAAAACAGTGCAGAGTTTGCATAAAACAAATACATCTAAGCGGGTAATGCTGTTGGTACAGTAATTATCAATTTGTTTCCAGTTCATTTCTGCCTTATGTGACAGCTTGTTTTTACTCAATCCTTTTTCTTTTAGCAATTCATTTAATCGGATTTCCATATGTCCATAATTATCTTCCATTGTTTCACCTCTGCTATAAGTTCAAACAAACCAATAAATGAGAAACTGTTTTTCTTGCAATTCTATTTTATACTTGTTATAGTATTTTTATAATCTGTTACTAGTATTATAATAGAAGTATTAGAAACATATGTTTTATGGAAGGGAGAAGTTATGTGTGGAGAAAAATCATACATTACAGACGAGGAGGTAATGAATTGTCAAAAGGTTGCAGATGCATTTTCGGAACAGTTTGGCAACGAAAGTATAACTGTCCTCAACGCGGGTAGATACGGTTTTGTTAAACTACAATATTTTAAGTTTCCTTATGGATTTGACGATATGCAAAGCTATTATGATAGTAAGAGCCTGTTTCATGATCTTTGGGAGGAATGGCTACATATGCAGCTAATCTATTTGTCAGCAGACACGCCTATGGAAGATATGGACTATGACGATATACTTAAATGTCTGGCGGAAGAAAAACGGAGGGAACTTTTAGACAAGCAATTTTATTTTGCCGAAAAGACGGGGGTTGAAAATTTACTTGTAGATTTTTAATAGAGTATTTAAAAGAGGAAAGTGCAAACTTTCTAAAGCTTTATTTCAGATTTGGGACAGCTTTGGCAAAGGTTTCTATGTAAATCGTCCGCAAAGTTCGAAGCAGCTCTTCCGGGTCGATTGGTTTGATCAGATGCGCGTCCATACCGGCTTCCGCGGTTCTTTTGATATCTTCGTCATAAGCGTCCGCCGTCATGGCGACAATCGGAACCGTGGCGGCGTCTATTCTCGGCAGTGCCCGAATGGTCTTTGTGGCGGTCAGGCCGTCCATGACAGGCATTCTGACGTCCATCAGAATGGCATCAAAGGTGCCATCCGAAGAGTTGTTGAACATATTGACGGCAATCTGTCCGTTTCCCGCCGTCATGACGGTAATTCCTTCTGCCTCGAGTATGGTTTTGGCAATTTCCGCGTTCAAATCATTATCCTCGACCAACAGAACTTTCATATCGGTTAAAAGGATTTTTGATTCGTCGGGCGTTTCTGTGGGACGCTGTTTTTCGATGCTGATTTCAAAAGCGATTTCCACCACAAATCTGCTGCCAACGCCGGGCTTACTTTCTACGCTTATGGCACCGCCCATCAGGTCAACCAATTTTTTGGTGATGGCCATGCCAAGGCCGGTTCCCTTCTGACCGCTGCATTTTTCGGTATTCTCCTGTGTAAAGGAATCCCATATCTTTTCCAGAAAATCCGATTTCATGCCGATTCCCGTATCCTCTATCTCAAAATGGTATAACGCTCTTTTCTGCCTGCCGGAGATTTCCCTTGCGTGGAAAAAGATTTTTCCGCCGTCAGGGGTAAATTTTA
The DNA here is from genome assembly GCA_002491905.1 of Lachnospiraceae bacterium UBA7143. Classification (GTDB taxonomy): domain Bacteria; phylum Bacillota; class Clostridia; order Lachnospirales; family Lachnospiraceae; genus UBA3282. Next base: position 82,207 of record DKWV01000025.1, read on the forward strand.
TGGCATTCCCCAGAATGTTGATCAGAATCTGGCGCAGGTGCAGTTCATCCCCGACCAGCAAAGGATGTTTAAAGATACCGAATCCTTTGATGAATTCAATCCTCCGCTGGCTCAGTAAGCTCTCGGTAATGTTGACACAGCTTTTAACGACATCCCGCATATCCATCGGTTCGTGGTTGATTGTCATTTTGCCGCTTTCAATCCGGCTCATATCCAGAATGTCGTTGATGAGTGACACGAGGTGCCTGGAGGAATTGTCTATTTTCTGCAGGCAGTCGAGAACCTTCTCTTTATTGTCGATGTTTTTGACGGCGATGTCAGTCATCCCTATGATACCGTTCATCGGCGTCCGTATATCATGGGACATATGGGATAGAAAAGTGCTTTTTGTTTTGTTCGCGTTCTCTGCCTGTAAAGCGGCTGCATGCAGTCGGCAGTTTTCTTCCCGCAAAGCGTCATTTTCCTTTTTCAGATTTTTGATCACGTTCTTCTTCTTTTTCATTGTTGTCCCCACCTGGTATTTGTTTCCTGTAATTAAGTATACGACTGCCTCTGTCAATTCTAATAGCGCGTTTATGTTAAATGTATGTAAAATAAAAGCGTGTTTATGAATCCGGTTTTGGTACGGTAGCCTGAGCGCCGCATACTTTATAGCATATGGGTTTATAAAAAGTATGGCTATAAAGGAGAGAAGGAATATGGCGATTGGGTATCTGACCATGCAGGCGAGAACGGCCCACGATGCACTGCCTCTCAGAGGCGTACAGGTCACTGTGCTGGATGATGAGCAGAATAGGATCTATGAGCTGATGACGGACGAAAACGGTGAGACAGGAAAAGTGCCGTTGGAGACAATGGACAAGAGCTATTCGCAGGACGAGAACTTTACGGGAACGCCCTATGTCACTTACAATGTGCTTGCACAGGCGGAAGGATTCGAGCCGGTATATGTATCTGACATTCCGATTTTCGACGGTGAGTCCGCGCATCTTCCGCTTGTCCTTATTCCGATGCAGGGGCGGCAGCGGAGCGGCGAGCAGACGGAAATCGTGGTGGGGGCGCCTGCCGTTACTATGGAGGGGGAGCGCGAGCCAGAAGGATTTTTTCAGGACGGCGAGTCCGGACAGGTGCTGCGTCAGGTCGCCATTCCGAATCCGATCACGGTACATCTGGGGGCGCCGAATACGGCGGCTTCCAATGTGCAGGTGTCCTTCCCGGATTATGTGAAAAATGTGGCAAGCAGCGAGATTTATCCGACCTGGCCGGAAAACGCGCTCCGGGCGAATATCTATGCCATCATCACGTTTGCGCTGAACCGGGTCTTTACGGAATGGTACAGGGCGAAGGGATACAATTTTGACATAACAAACAGTACCGCATACGATCAGGCTTTTGTCTATGGCAGGCCCATCTATGATTCCATAAGCAGGATTGTCGATGAGATATTCAACGAGTATGTGCGCAGACAGGGACAGGAGGCACCTTACTTTACGTCCTTTTGCAATGGCACGACGACGACCTGCAGAGGAATGTCCCAGTGGGGGACGGTGACTCTGGCCAATCAGGGTTATGCGCCGATACAGATTTTGCGGTATTATTACCCGGATGATGTGGAGATTGCGCAGACGAACATTATTACGAATATGCTGACCTCTTATCCGGGGATGCCGCTCAGGGTGGGGAGCACGGGACTGGATGTGCAGACGATCCAGACCTGGCTGAAACGGATCAGGCAGAACTATCCCGCCATCCCGGTTATCACGGACGCGGTGGGAACCTTTGGGGACAGTACCCGGGCGGCGGTTGTGAAGTTTCAGAACATTTTTGGACTAACGCCTGACGGAATTGTGGGGAAGTCTACCTGGTATAAGCTTTCCAGCCTGTATACGGCAGTGACAAGGCTTGCGGAGCTAAACAGTGAGGGGACGAATCTTGGGATCGGAACCGTGCCGCCCGCTGCCGTGCTCAGACAGGGATCGCGGGGACAGGATGTGGTTACGCTGCAGTATCTGTTGGATATCATCTCCGAATACTATCCCGATATTCCGGCTGTGCAGCAGGACGGTATCTTCGGCGCCGGAACGAGACAGGCGGTGACTGCTTTTCAGGGCAGGATGGGACTGGTGGCGGACGGCGTTGTGGGGCCTGCCACATGGAACGCGCTGTACAGAACCTATCAGGGAATCGGGCAGAATGTACCGGGGCCAAATCCGGATCCGACGCCGGATACGGGCAGCAGTTCTTTTGCCTACACCGTGCGTGCGGGGGATACGCTGTGGCTTCTGGCAAACCGGTACGGCACAACAGTGGACGCTATCAAGCGTCTGAACGGTCTGAGCAGCGATATCCTGCAGATCGGTCAGGTGCTTCGGATTCCGTCGGAACAGCCTTCCGGGTATTTTAACTACACCGTGCGCGCTGGGGATACGCTGTGGCTTCTGGCGAACCGGTACGGCACGACAGTGGACGCCATCAGACGTTTAAACGGCCTGAACAGTGATAATCTGCAGATCGGTCAGGCACTTCGGATTCCAACATAACGTTGCCTTTTAAAGAGTGTCGGCTTTCTGGGAAGGTAAGCCGGCACTTTTTTGTTGTGGGGAGGGAAAAACGAGGGTATAATAAATATACAAAACTGTTTTTAGAAGATGGAAGGAGCAGCTGGGGAGGTAGAGTATGCCGGATATAGTAAATCGAAGTCTGGATCAGTTTTTACAGCAAATGAAAAAGATATTTGGGCTTTATTTGTCAAAGGTGATTGTCTATGGTTCTTATGCGAGGGGAGATTATCGGGAAAACTCAGATGTGGATGTCATGGTCTTAGTAAAGCTGCCCGAGGAAGAGATTAAAAAGCTGGCTAATACTGTCTATGATACGGCGTTCGAGATAGAGATGGATACAGGCATAGATATTTCTCCGATTATTAAGGATGAGGCACAGTATGAATATTGGTTAGATGTATTGCCATTTTATAGAAATGTACGGGAAGAGGGGGTGCTTGTAGGTGGATCAGAAAGCGGTTGATTTGTGTATTTACCGGATGAATAATGCTGAGGAAACTTTAGATACTGCGAAGTTGTGTATAGAACATAAACGTTATAAAGACTCTATTAATCGTTGCTATTATGCGGCATTTTATGCGGTAAAAGCGGTTCTTGCATTAGAGAAGGTGGATTTTAAACGCCACAAGGATGCTGTAGCGTATTTTAATCAAAGGTATGTCGCTGTAAATGTTTTTGACCGGGAAATTGGAAAGCTGCTGGGAAGATTAAAAAGAAAGCGTGAAACGAGTGATTATGATGATTTTTATATAGCGTCATCGGAGGAAGCGGCAGAGCAATATGAGGCGGCAAAACGGATTGTAAAAAGTATACAGCAGTTTTTATTGGATAAAGGCATTTCGGTCTTTTGATTTGCACGAAAATGAAGCAGAAGGGATAGGGGACATTCATGTAAATGGTGGGTGTCTCTTTTTAGTTGGTAAACATTCTCTGAGAGCTTGTATTAAATTGTATATGTTTACCCGTTTCGGTCAGGCACTTCGGATTCCAACATAACGTTGCCTTTTCGGATAGGAGTGGTATACTATATTAGAATAAAGAGTTATTTTACAGGTACGACGGAGGGAACTTTCAGTGAAGATCATAATAGCGGGAGACGGTAAAGTCGGGGCCACGCTGACGAGACAGCTGGTTGCGGAGGGGCATGACATTACCCTGATTGACGCGAAGGCAGAGGTCCTGGAGGTGAGCGAGGAACGCTATGATATTATGGCGGTGCAGGGGAACTGCGCGTCTATGGCAACACTTTCCAGGGCCGGTGTGGAGGAGGCCGAGGTCTTGATTGTTATGACGGGAGCGGACGAGGTGAATCTGCTCTGCTGTACGATTGCCCACGGCATGAACCCGAAACTTCATACCATAGCGAGGATCCGAAATCCTGAATACAAGGATCAGATTTATCAGATGAGGCATCTGTTTGGATTGTCTATGGTGGTCAATCCGGAGAGGCAGGCCGCGATCGAAATGGAACGGCTGATTAAGTATCCGGGTTTTTTGAAGAGGGACACCTTTGCCAAGGGGAAGGTGGAGATTGTGGAGCTTAAGATCGGGGAGGGCTCGAAGCTCTGCAACGTGGGTTTGTATGATCTGGAAAATGTGGTCAAATGCAAGATCCTGGTCTGTGCGGTGCTTCGCAACAGTAAGGCGATTATTCCTGATGGTAACTTTGTCCTGCAGGCCGGGGACAGGATTTTTGTAACGGCATCCACCAGAGAATTGACTGTATTCCTCAAAAATATAGGAATCATTACCCACAGGGCAAAGAAGGCCCTCCTGTGCGGCGGCGGACGACTCAGCTATTATCTGGCGCAGCTCCTTCACCAGGACGGTATCATGGTGGAGATCATTGAGCAGGATTACGACAGATGCCTGTCTTTGGCTACACAGCTTCCTGATGTGACGGTGGTACACGGCGATGCAAGCAATGAATTCCTTCTGGAGAGGGAGGGGATTGGGGAGTGCGATGTGCTTGTCACATTGACCGGGGTGGACGAAATGAACCTCTTTATCTCCCTGATTGGAGGCAAGGCAGCGGTGCCCCAGATTATCACGAAGCTGGGACGGCTTTCCAACAATCGGATTTTGGATACCCTGCCCGTGGGCAGTATGATCAGCCCTAAGGATCTTTGCTGTAATGACATTGTGCGGTATGTGCGGGCAATCAGGAACCAGACTGGCGCGGCCCAGGCGGTCAATGTGATTGCGGATGGGCAGGCGGAGGCCATTGAGTTTATTGTGGACGGGAACACCAGGTACTGCGGGGAACCGCTAAAGAAGCTGAAGCTTAAGAAAAATATCCGTGTGGCGGGCATCAACAGGCATAACAGTTTTGAGATACCAAACGGCGATTCCTTCTATGAGAGTGGGGATGGGGTGATTATTGTCACGGGAAGGGACGAGGTCATTTACCAGCTCAATGATATTTTTGAGTCCTAAGGGATTATGGTGGTTAGCATGAATTATCGGATGATGGGAAAATTTATCAGCAGGATTCTCTTTGTGGAAGTGGTGTTTATGCTCCCGGCTCTGCTGATCAGCATATATCATCAGGAAAAGGAGACAATATTTGGGTTCTTGACCGGTATGGTCATTACATTGGCGACGGCTCTGCTTCTGCATCTGCTTTGCAGAAAGGCCAGAAAGGGCTTTTATGCAAGGGAAGGACTTGTATGCGTCGGGGCAAGCTGGATTGTGATGAGTCTTCTGGGATGCCTGCCTTTTTACTTTTCGGGGGAGATTCCAAGCTTTGTGGACGCGCTGTTTGAGACGGTTTCCGGCTTTACCACGACCGGGGCCTCCATTCTGCCGGAGGTGGAGACGCTTTCCCTGGGGAACCTGTACTGGCGCAGCTTCACCCACTGGCTGGGCGGTATGGGCGTTCTGGTGTTCGTGCTGGCGATAGGCAGGGGAAGAGAGAAAAGCGACGGTTATACCATGCATCTTTTGCGGGCGGAAAGCCCGGGCCCCAAGGTGGAGAAGCTGGTGCCGAAGATGAAGGACACGGCAAAAATCCTGTATTTTCTCTATGTATTTCTGACAATATTAAATGTGGTTTTTCTGCTGGCCGGAGGGATGCCTCTGTTCGATGCGCTGTGCACGGCCTTTGGGACGGCGGGCACGGGCGGATTCGGTGTTAAGAACGACAGCATAGCGGGATACAGCCCCTATCTGCAGAATGTGTGTACGGTGTTTATGCTGCTGTTCGGTGTAAACTTCAGCTGCTATTATCTGTTGGCGATCCGTCAGGTGAAAAATGTATTTAAGGACGAGGAGCTGCGCTTTTATCTGGGAACGGCGCTTGCGAGCATCCTGCTGATTGCCTGGAATGTGAGGGGCTTTTACGGGACGGTTGAAGAGACCCTGCGCCATGCCGCCTTTCAGGTGGCGAGCATTATGACGACCACTGGCTTTGCCACGACGGATTTTGACCTGTGGCCGAGCTTTTCCAAAGCGATTCTTCTGGGGCTTATGATTGTGGGCGCCTGTGCGGGAAGTACGGGCGGCGGCTTTAAATGTGGGCGGACGCTCCTTCTGATCAAGAGTCTGCGGCGCAATGTACGGCAGATTTTACACCCGCAGAAGGTACAGGTGGTGCGTGTGAACGGACAGACGGTGACGGAGAGAGTGCTTGATAATACAAACGCCTATCTGGCGGCCTATGCATTTATCGTCGTGTTCAGTTTTATCGTGATTTCCATAGACGGGTTTTCACCGATGACAAATTTTTCGGCGGTGCTGGCCTGCTTTAACAATATTGGACCGGGGCTTGAGAGTGTGGGGCCGACATGCAACTTCGGAGATTATGGATTTTTGTCCAAATTGCTTCTCATTGTGGACATGCTGGCGGGCCGTCTGGAAATCTTTCCGATTCTGATCCTGTTTTCCAGAAGTACATGGATTGGGAGATAAGCAAATTTTTCCGTGGGCGGGCACGAAAGAAGTTTGCTTATTGTGGGATTCTTCGGGGTGTGGTATGATTATAAGCAGTAGCTGTTAACAGGAGAAAAACCGCCTGCAGGGGGAAAATATGATGGAAAATGTAAAAGTAGAAACAGGAGCAAACACTGAGGTAAAAATGGTGGCAGAAACGCCCGTGGAGATAAAAACGGAGCCGGAAACAGACGCGGAAACAATGACAGCGGCGGTGAAGGAGACAGTTACGGAAGTGATCCTGCAGTACCGCGGATATGAGATGAATATGGATGATGTGACCGAGCGGGTCAAGGATCATTTTCTTGCAAAGGGCAATAAACCTGAGTCTATTGAGAGTATGCAGATTTATGTTAAGCCGGAGGATTTCACGGCATATTATGTGATTAACGACGGCGTGGTGGGAAAGGTAAACCTGTTTTAAAAGACAGGCAGAAGCTCTACCAAAAAGGCCACGGCGCAGCAAAGTACGGCTACCTGGAAGAGGCTGCAGCCCTTCCAGGCGAGCACGATGCCCGCGATCAGGGCGCAGAGTCCGGCGGCAGGTGTCTGCGTGGCCTCCATGATGGCGGGAAAGGTCATGACCGCCAGTGTGGCGTAAGGCACATAAAAAAGGAATGATCGCAGATATTTGTTGGTGATTTCCTTGCGGATGAGCGCCAGAGGCGCCATGCGGATCAGGTAAGAAACGGCTGCCATGACCAGAAGATAGATCCAGATATTATGTTCCATTTCTAATGTACCTCCTCTTTATCTGAATAGGAATCAGTCGGAAATAGGATTGCCGCAAGAAGGGCCAGAGCAACAGTGAGTGCGATGGTCTTTATTCCTGTGGACAGGCCGTCAAACAGAGGCAGACGGTTTACGATGTAGCTTGCCGCAAAGCCGACGGCCACTACGCCTGCAATTACCCTATTCTTACGCGCAGGCGGAATAATGATAGCTAAGAACATACCGTAGAGTCCTACACTCAATGCGCTGACCACTCTGGTCGGCAGCACATTTCCCATAATTACACCGAAAAAAGTACCCAGAGCCCAACCGGGGATGGCGACTACGATGGCGCCGTAGGCGTACCAGGGATTTAAATATCCCGGCTGTGCCACGCAGATGCCGAAGATTTCGTCCGTCACGTCATAGGCGACTGCCATGCGGTGGCGCAGGGGCGTGTCGGCTTTCAGCTTCTGGCTGAGCGCACAGGACATGAGGAGATATCTTGCGTTGACTACTAGGGTCATTATTGCGGTTTCCACGTAACTGCTTCCGGCGGCGATCAGTGCGAAACCGGCGTACTCTCCGGCCGAGGCATTGTTCAGTATACTGGCAATGAGAGCCTGTATGGCGGAGAGTCCCGCGTTTCTGGCTGCTATGCCGAGGGTGAAGGCCACAGCGAAATAGCCAAGCGCGATGGGGCTGCCGTCCCGCATACCGTGCTGGAAGCAGATTTTATTTTCCTGTGTCATGCTGATAGAAAACTCCTTTGTATTTCATCATATCAAGCGCACTGGCGCTCGATTTAGTATAGCACTGGCGGAGGCGGAACGCAATATGACGGATGAATGGGGCGGCCGACCGGCGGAAAATATTTTTAAAATAGTTGTTGACAAATAATATTATATGTCATATAGTATGCGTAGAAACAATATTATACGAGATATAATATTACATGAATAAATAATATTATAGATCAAAGATGGATGTGAGTGAAGGGAGGATAACTCCGGAAAAGGATGAAGTATGTAAAAAGGAAGAAAGGAGTCATTTACATGGTTTTTAACACAGGTGCGGCATTGCTGGACGCCATCGTGCTGGCTGTTGTGTCCCATGAGACAGAAGGAACCTATGGCTATAAGATCACGCAGGAGGTGCGGCTGGTCATAGAGATTTCCGAGTCCACCCTGTATCCGGTGCTGCGAAGGCTGCAGAAGGACGAATGTCTGCAGATCTACGACATGGAGTGCGCGGGAAGGAACAGGCGTTACTACCGGATCACGGAGAAGGGCAGGGCACAACTGAATCTTTACATCAGCGAGTGGTATCGGTATTCTGCCAAATTGAACAGTATCTTTGAGGGAGGACTTAAAAATGAATAGAGCGGAATTTATGAGCAGACTGACCGCGCTTCTACAGGACGTGCCGCCTGCGGAGCGGGAGGAGGCGATTGCTTATTATAATGAATACTTTGATGACGCAGGCGAGGGAAACGAGGAGGGCGTGATCGCGGCGCTCGGTTCGCCGGAGGAACTTGCAAGGTCAATAAAAGCCGGGCTTTTTGACGGCGGCAGTACAGGAGAGTTTACAGAGTCCGGGTTTCACGGTTATGAGCAGAGGAGCAAAAATCAAATTATGTCAACCAGTCAACAGCAGGCGGGAGGACAGAACGGTGCACAGGCAGGCGGATTTCAGGGGAATCCTTATGGACAGCAGGCAGGCAGCACGGGAGGGACAAACGGCTCATACGGCCAGCAGAATCCGCAGGGCAGACCGCAGAAAAAACCCATGACGGGCGGACAGATCGCGCTGATCATTGTGCTGGCGGTTCTTCTCTCCCCGGTCTGGATCGGTGTGCTGGGCGGCCTGTTTGGCGGCGGCGTAGGCATCCTGGCCGGGCTGCTGGGCGTTTTCATCGCGTTTCTGGTGGTGGGAGTGGTTCTGACGGTAGTGGGTATCGCCCTGGTGATCGCTGGATTCGCAGCCATGTTTGGCGCGCCACTCGGAGGATTGAGCCTGATAGGCGGCGGACTGATTATGGTGGCAGTCGGATTGGTGTTCGTCTGGCTGATGGTGCTGGTGGTAGGTACGGCGATCCCGGCACTGTTTCGGGGATGCGTGAATTTGTGCCGCAGACTATTTAACAGGGGAGGTAAACAGGCATGAAAAAATTTACAAAGGGCTGTCTGATGACGGCGTTGGTTCTGTTTCTTGTGGGCATTGTTCTCTGCGGCGTCTGCGGATTGCTGGGAGGCTTCCGGGAGCTGGAGGAGATGGGAAGCACTAAGGGCATTCCGTTTGTCTGGCGTATGGATAGCGACGGTGACTGGCGGATTGGTTTCTTCCGGTCGCCGGGATATGACAGGGACGACCTGGAGGAGTTGGAGGAACTTGAAGAGATCGAGGATATAGAGAGTGTGGAGGAGGTTCGCAGGGTGGTGGATCAGACCATGGAGAAGAAGCGGAAGGAGCTGGAAGGGAAGAAGGAACAGCTTCCGCTCACGGCGGAAAACCTGGGCAGTCTCGAAATCGACGTGGAGGAGTGCAATGTGGTAATCTGGCAATCCGGGGATGAACATGTGTGGTATCTGGCAGACGGCGATACCAACAGACCGTACTACACCATAGAGGAGGAGCACGGCAGAAAGGAACTGTCTATCGAGAATGAGGTGGAGCACCACGTCGGGCATTGGCGAAATGGTCCCAACGATACGGTCTACCTATGGCTGCCGGAGGGCTGTAAGCTTGAGGAGTGTGACATAGATATGGACGCGGGTTATATGGACAGCATCTTCTTAAATGCAAAGCAGATGAAGGCGAATTTAGGCGCCGGGCTTGTCACCACGGACGGTTTTGAGGGAGAGGAGATCAGCGTCACTGTGGGCGCGGGAGAACTTCTCGCAGACTGCATAAAAGCCGGGACAGCGGATTTTGAGATCGGCGCGGGGCATCTGAGTGTTGAAGAGCTGGCGGTCAGCGGAAAGATGGACCTGGAGGTGAGCATGGGTGCGGCGGAGGTCGCGGGCAACATAGCGGGAGATTTGGATGTGGAGTGCGGTATGGGTGAAATCGTTATGAACCTTACCGGTTCCGAGGACGACCACAGCTACTATGTGGAGTGTGGCATGGGCAATGTTGATGTGGGGAGCTACAGCAGCGGCGGTGTTGCGTCGCATAAATCATGGAATGCTGGAAAGAGCAGCTATTTTGATATAAACTGTAATATGGGTAATGTAACTGTCACTTTTGATGAGTAAATGATTGTATTATGTAAACTAGCAATGCTGGTGCAAATAATAAAATTATGTAAACTAAAGAAGACGGTTGAACAATTGCACGGAAGTGCGAAAAGGCATAATAAAAAGGAGGAAGACCATGAACAATGACATGAAAAAATTGATGAGATCAAGAGGAAACAGGATGATATGCGGCGTGTGCGGCGGTATCGGGGAATACCTGAACATCGATCCCACGCTGGTGCGCCTGATCTGGGCGATCTGCTCCGTGGCGAGCGTCGGCATGGGATTGATCGTCTACTTCATAGCGGCGGTGGTGATGCCGGAGAACGATGATATTGTAATGTAGAAATAGAGAAAAATAAGAAAAGGGCGGGAGGATACATGATGTAAACTCCCGCCTCTTTCCATTTAACATTTTTGCATAAGCAGACTCGAAATGCTCTGCATTTCTCGTTCGCGTTGCTCGTCATAAACCGACATGGACAGTCTTACATGCAAGCATGTATTCTGTCTATGTCGTCTTCTGACTCTGCTTATGCACGTAAAAAAACAGCCCCGATTTTTTCAGCGCGGGACGCACCGCGTTGTATACGAGTACGGCCACGATCGTGGAGGTCACCGCATTGATGGAGGTGGACGCCACGTTCCAGGCGAGGGTCACTTCCGCGGCTGGCTTGCCCAGAATCGCCAGCTTATAAAAGTAGCCGAACAGCGGATCGAAAATCACATTGAATAACAGCCCGCCCACGGCGGCGATGAGAGACCACTTGTATACTTTTTTGATGTCGGTCTCGGTGCTGATATGCGCGATTTTGTGGGCGATCAGCCCGGTGATGAGTCCGATGCAGAATTTCAGAATAAAGGTTTTGGGCGCGTAGACCACGTAGACCGGATCAAAGAGGTCGCCGATGGTCATGCCGATGGCGCCGCCAAGCCCCCCGTACACGCCGCCAAGCAGAAGCGCGCCCAGCACACAGACTGCGTTTCCCAGATGGATGGATGTCGCGTCGCCGCCGGGCAGGGGAATCTTGATCTGCAAAAAAGTGAACACCACATAGGACAATGCGGCAAAGATACCCGTAAATACAATTTTCAGTAATTTCTCGCTTTTCATTTTGTAATCCGCCTTTCCAACATTCTAATTATACCCATCTTATAGCAAACTGGCTTTTTGAAAAGTACCAATCTAAGAAATTTTTATAATACCAGATTGTGGCATGTCCAAAATACGGAACTCATGTTTTGGGCGGCATGTGCTGAGAACCTTACCTATCTTATAAGAATCGGCGCCAAAACGTATTTTGCGGCATCACTGACGACCAGCGCTGTTTCGTATGTCTGGATTTTCTCTACAGAGCGGAGCTCAACCGATCGGAGATAGTACAGAGTATGAACAGCGATGGCGGAAGGTGTCATGACAATGCACGTTGTGAGGACATGTGAAGAAAAAGCGTAAAGGGGTATTGACAATATCAAAACCGTATGATACAAGCGTATGGGGCGGACTTTTTTGAAAATGAATCTGCAAGGAGAATGGCATGTATATCAGAAAAAACAGACGGTATTATATAACATTGACAGTATGCAGTATATGTATGGCGCTGGCGCTGACAATGAACTTTGCACCGGGAGTGGAAGGCTCGTCGGGGAGCATCGGTGATATTTTAGACGATATGAAAAACGGATTTGAAGGTACCGCTTTTATAACAACACTTTTGTCGGGAATGCTGATCTGGTGCAATTATCATATCGACCGCTTAAAAAAGGATAAATTACATGTGGAGATCATATGCTTCTTTCTTGCCATTATCTGGCTTATGGCAGAGAGCTTTTCATTGGATGATACGTTATCTGCGTTACACAGTTCCCGCGTGCAGTGTTTAAAGAGCATCATATATGTAGTGGGAAGTACTTATTTGCTGGTACAACTGGCATATCTTTTGCGGTTTCTGCTGGATGTTTCAGCCATAAAAGGAAGAGATCTGCCGCAGACAGAGGTACGGCTGGTAAGGCAATATCGGAAACATCCTTTTGGGTTCCCGCTGGTGGTGTTTCTTGTGGCTCTATTTCCACAACTGGTTTTTTCTTATCCGGCCAGAATGACTATTGATGCATATGCGCAGTTGGCGCAGTATTTTGGGGTGGGCACATACGCAGTTCATCATCCCCCGGCAAGCACATGGCTGATGGGAAAGGTGGTTTCTTTTGGACTGCTTTTTGGTAATGGAAACAGGGCAGTTTTTCTGTATATAGCAATACAGTATCTGCTGCTGGCCGTTATTTCTGCGTATTTAGTCTATACGATAAGGATTTTTTTTCATGCGCCACGGTGGCTGCAGATTACTACAATACTTGTCACGGTGCTTGCCCCCTATCATGCAGCCTACGTGGGTGTGATGGTAAAAGACATAATTTATGCGTATGCTATTCTGCTGATGGAGATCGAACTGCTGTATATGCTGCATTCAGATTTTAATTTTTGGAAGTCGGGACGGCATTGTATTCTGTTCTGGATCGCTGCGAGTCTGTCCATCTTATTGAGAAACAATGGGAGATATGTTGTGTATCCGACAATGGCTGTGCTGTTTATCAGTCTGTTTTCCAAACAAAATAGGAGGAGGATACAAAGAGAGGAAAGGATCAGATGCGCTCTTCTGTTTATGGCAGTTATCGTGGTGTCGACTGCTGTGTTGCAATGCCTTAATGTAAGATATGGAGAGAAAAATGGTGAAATCAAGGAGGCTTTGTCTATTCCCTTTCAGCAGACGGCACGTTATTTGAAAGAATATGGCACGGAGGTGTCGAAGGAGGAGAAAGAGATCCTATCTCGTGTCCTGGATTCTGAAATAGCGGATTTGTACAATCCCAGAATATCGGATCCTGTAAAAGGAACCTATCGGCAATGGGCGACGGCGGAAGACCTGAAAGCGTATTTTAAACTTTGGGTGAGGCTGTTCTTTCGGCATCCAATGTCGTATATAAGGGCAACGGTCAATCAGAATTATGTTCTAATCTGGCCGAAGGAGGAAATGCATAGCTATTGGACAGAGGCAGTCTATGAGGGTTATGAACCGAGTATGCAGCTTGCGGAGTACATGGGGATACACGAGGCTGACTCGTCTGTGTTTCAGTCATTTGCAGAGTTGCAGGATTTATATGTTGGTACGGCAGTGTTGCTGCCTGTGTGGGGAATGCTGTCTAATATAGCATGTTACACTTTGCTGCTGATTTTTCTGTTCGTGTTTTCGGTGAGAAGCAGATTGTACAGAACCCTTCTGGCGCTGCTGCCATTGCTGGTGAGTGTGCTGATTGTGATTGCGGCTCCGGTTGTCAGCGTTCGCTATTCATTGCCGTTTATGTATCCGATGCCGGCGGTATTGGCCATGTACTTATATGAGGTGAGAGAAAAACAGGAATGACTTTCCGGCAGAACGAAATGGTAATTGACAAAATCGCCGTAATTGACTATAGTATTAGGTAATTGTAAAGGTGTTGACGAAGAGGAGTACACAGGCGCCGCCGCCAGAGAGAGGGATCGTATGCTGGGAGATCCCTTCGGAAGGGAACCTGGGGAACGTGGCTTCGGAACCGGGATGCAGAAATGCTTTTCGCGGATGGTTTTGCGAAAGCGGCAGTAAGTGTCCACGATTTATCCCCGTTAACGGATAGGAGACCGAAAGAGATTCGGCTCCATTGAGTGATAAATGAAGGTGGTACCGCGCATTAGCGCCCTTTGTCGAGAGATCGGCAGAGGGCGTTCACTTTTTATGAAGGAGGAAAACCATGAGCAGAGAACTTGCGAAAACCTACGACCCGAAGGGGATCGAGGACAGATTATACCAGAAGTGGCTGGACAGGAAATATTTTCATGCCGAGGTGGACAGGACGAAAACCCCTTTCACCATCGTGATTCCCCCGCCGAATATCACGGGGCAGCTTCATATGGGGCACGCCCTTGACAATACGATGCAGGACATTCTGATCCGCTACAAGAGGATGCAGGGATATAATGCGCTCTGGCAGCCGGGAACAGACCACGCCTCCATTGCCACTGAGGTGAAGATTATTGAGAAGCTGAAAGAGGAGGGGATCGACAAGAACGATCTCGGACGGGAAGGGTTTCTCAAACGTGCCTGGGACTGGAAAAAGGAGTATGGCGGACGTATCGTTTCCCAGCTTAAGAAACTTGGTTCTTCCTGCGACTGGGACAGGGAGCGCTTTACGATGGACGAGGGCTGCAATAAGGCGGTCACGGAAGTGTTCTGCAAGATGCACGAGAAAGGCTGGATCTACAAGGGCAGCCGTATCATCAACTGGTGTCCTGTGTGCAACACCTCCATCTCCGACGCGGAGGTGGAATACGAAGAGCAGGCCGGACATTTCTGGCATATCAAGTACCCGTTAGTTGCCCAGAATGGTCAGCCAAGCAAGACAGAGTTTCTGGAGTTCGCGACCACCCGTCCTGAGACGATGCTGGGTGATACGGCTGTGGCGGTGAATCCGAACGATGAGAGATATACTTATTTAAAAGGGAGACAGGTCTGGCTGCCGATCGTGAACAAGGCGATTCCCGTGGTGGAGGACGAATATGTGGACATGGAGTTTGGAACCGGCGTTGTGAAGATTACGCCTGCCCATGACCCGAACGACTTTGAGGTGGGGAAACGCCACAACCTGCCGGAAGTAAATATCATGAATGATGACGCCACCATCAATGAGAACGGCGGCAAATATGCGGGACTGGACCGGTATGAAGCGAGAAAGCGCATTTTGGAGGAGCTGGAACAGGAAGGTCTCCTTGTGCGGATCGAGGACTATTCCCACAACGTAGGCACCCATGACCGCTGCCATACGACCATTGAGCCTATGATTAAAAAACAGTGGTTCGTGAAGATGGACGAGCTGATTAAGCCTGCTGTGGAAGCAGTGAAGAAAGGCGAGATCAAACTGATTCCGGAGCGGATGGACAAGATCTACTTTAACTGGACGGACAATATCCGCGACTGGTGTATCAGCCGCCAGCTCTGGTGGGGTCACAGGATTCCTGCGTATTACTGCGACAAGTGCGGAGAGATTGTGGTGGCAAAAGAGATGCCCTCCGTATGTCCGAAGTGCGGCGGGACGCATTTTACCCAGGACCCCGATACGCTGGATACCTGGTTTTCCTCGGCGTTGTGGCCGTTTTCCACGCTGGGCTGGCCGGAAAAGACGGAGGATCTGGATTACTTCTATCCCACGGATGTGCTTGTGACGGGTTACGATATTATCTTCTTCTGGGTCATCCGTATGGTGTTTTCCGGCTATGAACAGATGGGGGAGAAACCGTTTAAGACGGTGCTCTTCCACGGTCTTGTGCGGGATTCCCAGGGACGGAAGATGAGTAAGTCTCTGGGCAACGGTATCGATCCGCTGGAGATCATTGACAAGTACGGCGCGGATGCGCTGCGGCTTACGTTGATTACAGGAAATGCGCCCGGCAACGATATGCGTTTCTACTATGAAAGAGTGGAGGCAAGCCGTAACTTTGCAAATAAGGTTTGGAACGCGTCCCGCTTTATCATGATGAATATGGATCAGGAGGAGGAGAAAACCGGAAAACGCGGCTGGGAGATTTCCTATGAAGAGATCAAAGACAGTCTGTACCCGGTGGATAAATGGATTCTCTCCAAACTGAATACGCTTGTCAAAGATGTGACGGACAATATGGACAGCTTCGAGCTGGGCATTGCGGTGCAGAAGGTGTACGATTTCATCTGGGACGAGTTCTGCGACTGGTATATTGAGATGGTGAAACCGCGTCTTTACAGTACGGCAGCAGGTGAGGAGGAAGGAAAGCGTGCGGCGCTCTGGACACTGCAGAATGTGCTGATCGATGCTTTAAAACTGCTGCATCCTTATATGCCTTTCATCACGGAGGAGATTTTCTGTACCCTGCAGACGAAAGAGGAGTCCATCATGGTGTCCGAGTGGCCACTTTTCCGGGAGGACAGGGAGTTCGCAGGAGAGGAGCGCGCCATCGAACTGATGAAAGACGCGGTGCGCGGCATCCGTAACGTGAGAACTGAAATGAACGTGGCTCCGGGTAAGAAAGCGGCTGTGTATGTGGTAAGCGAAAGCGGGGAGGTGCGCGGAATCTTCGAGGAGGGCAGACAGTTCTTCCAGGCTCTCGCGGCGGCTTCTGAGCTGACCGTGCAGGCGGACAAGAGCGGCATCGGTGACAGCGCCGTGTCCGTGGTGATTCCTAATGCCACAGTCTATATTCCATTCGAGGAACTGGTGGATATCGCGCAGGAGATCGAACGCTTACAGAAGGAGAAAAAGCGTCTCGAGGGAGAACTTGCCAGAGTGCAGGGGATGCTTGGCAACGAAAAGTTCATGTCCAAAGCGCCGAAACAGAAGGTGGACGAGGAGCGCGCTAAGCTTGAAAAATATACGCAGATGAAGGCACAGGTGGAGGAAAGGCTGTCGCAGCTGAACTGAAAAAATTCTCTAATACCACTGGAAAAGTAGGCCGATATGGTGTAAAGTGATAGTAAGAAGCGTAAATTGGGAATATATGACATGTGCGTCATAAGATAGAAGAAGGGAGGTGAGTCACGTGGCTGAAGTAAATCTGTCATCGGAACAGCTTGAAAAACTGAAAGCGGCAATGGCCAGGGCCAAGGGATTGAGTCCACAGACGGCCGGACAGGCGGCAGCATTGCAGCAGCCGGCAGCCAGGGAAGCGAAGGGACCGGAGCCCGCAGCAGAGACGGCGGTGACGGTTGAGACGAGAAAACCTCCCATAGATCCAAAGCTGGCAGAGGGAACCTATCTGCGTATAGGCGAGGACGAAATGGCGGCGTGGCTTTATCTGGCACCTCCCGCTGAAGGGCAGGTTTACGCGAAACGTGATCTGGAAAATTATCTGGAACTACACGGTGTGGTTAAGGGGTATCACAGTTCCAACCTCTCCGCGATGATTAAGAAAAAGGTATACGACAGGGAGATTCTGGTAGCCAGAGGCGCGGAGAAAAAACCCGGTACCGACGGCTATTTTGAATATCTTTTTGCGCCGGAAGAGCACGCTGGTCCTAAAGTGAATGAGGACGGCTCTGTGGATTATTCCAGCATGAGCGCCCTGCAGAATGTGCATAAGGGCGACAAGGTGGCGATTTATCATTACGCGGTGCAGGGCGAGGACGGCTACACAGTTTTAGGTGGTGAGATGAAAGCCGATCCGGTGAGGGATCTGCCGCCTATGAGAGGAAAGGGCATCACAAGGGAAAACGGTGTTTATTACGCCCAGAGCGATGGAAAGATCGAAGTTAAGGACGGGAAGATCGACATCCAGAATGTGCATGAGATCATGGGAGATGTGGATGCGATCATCGGTAAGATAGAATTTTTCGGGGATGTTATTATCAACGGCAATGTGGAGGGCGGCATCGTCATCCGTGCCGGTCGTAATATTGAGGTTCACGGCACGACTGGCGCAGCTTCGCTGTTTGCAGGGGGCGATGTGATGCTGACACGGGGCATTCAGGGCGGCGGCAAGATATCTGCCAGAGGAAATGTCTTTGCGGAGTTTATTGAGAACACCACAGTGGATGCCGGCGGACTGGTGCAGGCCAATGTGATACTGAACGCCAAGGTGACGGCGAAAAATCAGGTGATTGCCACAGGCAGGAGAGGCGCCATCATCGGCGGCTATGCCCACGCGCTTAAGAGCATTGAGGTTTTGACAGCCGGAAACGACGTAGAGTTAAAGACTGTTCTCCACTGCGGCTATGAGCCGGGATCTTTCGATAAGCTGCTGGAGGCGAGGCGCAAGGAGACGGAAATCCGGGAGAAGCTTTCCAAGCTGGTGGACACTATGACGGAGGCGCTGCGTGAAAAGCGTATGCGGGGTGCAGCTACTTCCCGGAATACGGAGGCCAGCCTTCTGGAGTGGAACCACTTGAAGGATGAATATTTTGCGGAACTCGACAAGGTAGGCAAGGAACGGGAAGAACTGGAGACTACTATGGAGGAGGGACGGGATTCCTATATTAAGGTGGACGGCAATATCTATCGGAATGTGGTGATCGGTATTAATGCCGAGCAGATGACGCTCGACCGCAGCACCAGTTTTATGAAGTATGCCGCGGATAAGGGCATCATTGAGGGAACGGTAATTGTACACAACTGATCCTGGCAGCGGATCATGGAGATAAGATGGAAGAGACCTTTGAGACTTATGGGGCGGCGGTGGATTATATCAACGCCACCCCTAAATTTACTACAAAAAACAGCCGGGAGGACACTGCGCGCCTCTGGGAGCGGCTGGGATATCCGGCGAAGAACAGGAAGATCTTACACATAGCAGGCACAAACGGAAAAGGATCCGTTTGTGCTTATTTGTGCGCTGTCCTGCGAAGGGCGGGTATTTCCTGCGGTATGTTCACGTCCCCCCATCTCGTGACGATGAGGGAACGGTTTGTGATAAACGGGGAGATGGTATCCGAGGAGGATTTCCTGTATGCATTCCGCGAGGTGATGAAAAGCGTAAGGGAAATGGAAGTATCCGCCCACCCGACCTTTTTCGAACTGCTGTTTTTTATGGCGATGGTTTTGTTTGAAAAGTACGGCGTGGAATATGTTGTTTTGGAAACAGGACTTGGGGGACGGCTTGACGCAACCAATGTTGTGGAGGAGAAAAAGCTGTGTATTCTTACCTCTATCGGTTACGACCACATGGAGTATCTGGGGGAGACTCTTCCGCAGATTGCCTGGGAAAAAGCGGGCATTATGCGTCCTGGCGTGCCAGTGGTGTATCCGGACAGGCAGGCGGAAGTGACCCGGGTCATTGAGGAATGCGCAAAAAAATGTGGTGCAAAAACATTCCCGGTAGGGAAAGCTGCGATAAAAGAAGTAAAGATTAGGCATAAAACGATTGATTTTTCTCTTCATTTACTCTATTATGATTATATTGGTTTTACTGTGTCCACCTCTGCACTCTATCAGGTGGAAAATGCTTCGCTTGCCGCCAGTGCGTTGACGCTTTTACAGGATGGGCGGATTACGGTTCCTGTCATGCAGGAAGGAATACGCGAGGCATTCTGGGAGGGCAGAATGGAGGAGATCCTGCCGTCAGTCTATCTGGACGGCGCGCACAACACGGATGGGATCCAGGCCTTTCTGGAGACAGTGAGACAACATCCCTGTACCGGGAGACGGCTTCTTCTCTACTCTACGGTGCGGGATAAGCAATACGCGAGGACAGCGGCGATGCTTGCACAGGCGGGGCTTTTTGACGAAATCTGCCTTGTGGCCCTGCAGGGGGAGCGGGCGCTGCCGCTTGCACAGCTTACGGATTCTTTCAGACAATATACCGGATTTGACAGAAAAACATACGAAACGCTTGAAGAGGCGTTTGCAGAGCTGCTATTGCATAAAAATGACGGGGACGAGGCGTATATTGTCGGTTCATTATATCTGGTGGGCGAGGTAAAAGCCCTTTTGAGGAGACAAAACGATGATTAATTTTGAAGAGGAACTGAAAAAGTTCCATCCCAGTCTGGAAGTGGAGGACGCGGAGGAGGCGATCTACAATCAGGATCTGACGGATATGGCGGATCTGATGGTGAAGATCGTCAAGGATTCGAAGAAAGCAGGAGAATAGGGGATTGGCATAGATGATTTGTTATCAGTGTGGCTGTACGCTGTCTGAACATGATTTTTGCACAAACTGCGGTGCCGATGTAGCCCTTTATAAGAGGATCATATATATCTCTAACCGTTTCTATAACGACGGATTGGAGCGGGCCGGTGTCAGGGATCTGACGGGTGCGATTACAAGTTTACGGCAGAGCCTTAAATTTGACAAGAACAATGTGGAAGCCAGAAATCTTCTGGGGCTGGTATATTTTGAGACCGGGGAAGTGGTGGCTGCCTTAAGTGAGTGGGTTATCAGTAAAAATCTGCGTCCGAAGAAGAATATTGCGGACGATTATATCAGTATGATCCAGACGAACCAGAACCGGCTGGATACCATCAACCAGACCATCAAGAAGTATAATCAGGCGCTCACTTACTGTAATCAGGACAGCCTGGATCTTGCTGTGATCCAGTTAAAGAAGGTACTGTCCTTAAATCCGAAATTTATCCGGGCACACCAGCTTCTCGCACTATTGTATATCAACAGCGAGGAGTGGGAGCGGGCGAAAAGAGAACTGACCAAGTGTCTTGAGATTGACACGAACAATACGGCAACGCTTCGGTATCTGAAGGAAGTGGACGAGATGCTGCTTCCCGAGGAGGGCGTCAAGAATTCTTCAAAAAAGAAGAAGACGGAGGAGGTCGTCAAGTACCAGAGCGGCAACGAGACGATCATCCAGCCTGTCAATATGAAGGAGGGCAGGGGCGTCACTTCCCTGTTGAATCTGGGAATCGGTCTGGCCATCGGTATTGCTATCGCCTTTTTCCTTATTCTGCCAGCCAGAATACAGACGGCCAAGGCGGGTATTGACGAGGAACTGCGCAAGGTCAGTGAGCAGTCAGACACCAAGACCGCGACCATTGACGAGCTGCAGCAGCAGCTCGGAGAACTGCAGACGCAGAACGAGGCATTGCAGCAGGATCTGACGGCATATATGGGGAAGGACGGCACTTTGCAGTCCGTGGAAAGTCTGATGAAAGCGGCGGGCGCGTATCTGACGGATCCTGAGGATGTCACTGTGGTGGCGGATTATCTGTCGGAGATTGAGGAGGAGCGGGCCGAAGAAGGCGAACATGAAAACTCGGAGGCTTTTGAGAGCCTTTACAATACCCTTTTAGCCCTGGTGGGACCGCAGGTTGCGGAATCCTATGACGAGGACGGCCATGCGGCTTTCTGGGCGGGAAATTATGAGGACGCTATTCCGAATCTGGAAAAAGCGTTTCAGTATGACGCCACCAACGGGCAGGCACTTTTCGATCTGGCGAACTCCTACTACCGTATGGGCGAAAATCAGAAGGCGAAAGAAATTTACCAGCAGGTGATCGAACTGTTCCCGAACACGGAGAAAGCCGACAAGTCGCAGGGATTTCTGGCAGAGATAGAGGGCGCGGAGGAGTAAGAGAGGCGCAGCCGCTGCACGCAGGATAAAAAGAGAATAAAATACAAAAGAGGGCATGATACAAGGAAAAGTATCATGTTCTTTTTATTATTTGAAGGAGGGTTTACATAATATGGATGAGGACTACAAGGTGATTGACAATTACTTGATGATAAGGATGCCGGCTGAGATTGACCATCATCAATCAGTTGACATAAGTAAGAGGGCGGACAGATATATTGTCTCGAAGCAGGTGGGAAATGTGGTGTTTGATTTCGAGAGGACAACCTTTATGGACAGCTCGGGGGTGGGAATCATTCTGGGGCGCTACCGGAAGATTTCCTGTTTCGGGGGAAAAGTGTACGCGGTAAACGCGGACAGCAGGATCAGGCGGATGCTTCTTCTGTCGGGGCTTGAAAATATTCTGGAGATTATGGAGTAGAGAGGGGAATAGAGCGATGATTGAAGTGAAAGAGAAGAAAGATTACAGGCTGGTGACCAATGAGATGCGTCTGGAGTTTGCGGCGGTATCGGACAATGAGGCCTTTGCGAGAATGGCGGTTTCGGCGTTTATTGCCCCTTTAAATCCCACGCTGGAGGAGCTTTCGGATGTGAAGACAGCGGTGTCGGAGGCGGTGACCAACGCGATTATCCACGGTTACGGAAACAGAGGATGTGTGACGGACAGGGTGCAGATGAACTGCGAGCTGAAAGGAAGCATTTTGGAGGTGGAAATCATTGACCGGGGCGTGGGGATGGAGGATGTGAAGCGCGCTATGGAACCGCTTTTTACAACCCGCCCGGAATGGGAGCGCTCCGGCATGGGTTTTGCCTTTATGGAGGCCTTCATGGATGAGCTGGAGGTATTTTCGGAGCCGGAGCAGGGAACGGTGGTGCGCATGTATAAAAAGATCGGGCTTGGCGGCTGGATCGTCAGTGAGGAGTAGCCAATGGAGGAAACTGCCGTATTAATTGAACGATCACAGGCAGGAGATAAAGCGGCGAGAGAGGCACTGATAGAAGAAAACCTGGGTCTGGTGAGGCATATAGTCAAGCGTTTCATCGGACGGGGATACGATGCGGAGGATCTGTTCCAGATCGGCTGCATCGGGCTGATTAAGGCGATTGACAAGTTTGACTTAAATTTCGGGGTGCGTTTTTCCACCTATGCGGTGCCCATGATCCAGGGGGAGATTAAACGGTTCCTCCGGGATGACGGTATGGTGAAGGTGAGCCGCACCCTGAAGGAGAACGGCTGGAAGGTCAGGCAGGCGGCGGAGCGGCTGTCCCAGATTCACGGCAGGGAGGCTACACTGCAGGAACTTTCGGCGGAGACGGAGCTTTCCATAGAAGATATTGTGATGGCTTTAGACGCCAACGTGGAGGTGGAATCCATCTACAAATCTGTCTACCAGTCTGACGGCAACGAGATTTATCTGGTGGATCAGGTGGTGGGGGACGGCGCGGGTTGTACGGCCGGACTGAACCGGGTAAACGAGGACGCAGAGAAGGAAAAAATCTTAAACCACATGCTTCTTGAGCAGCTTATGGGGACGCTCTCAGAGACGGAGAGGCAGCTTATTCAGATGCGCTATTTTCAGGACAAAACGCAGGTCGAAGTGGCGAAGAGCCTCGGGATCAGCCAGGTGCAGGTCAGCCGGATGGAGAAGCGTATCCTGCTGCGGCTCAGGAGAGAGGTGGGGTGACCGGCGTTCGAAGCGAATTGCGCATTGAAATCAATCCGAAGATATGATACAGTGGGTTATGTCAGAGGTTGTGCCGTGTCTTACGCACGGTTTAACGCGCCAGCAAATGAGGAAGATGAGGACAGAGCGATGGAACAGTACAAGCAGGAATTTATCGGCTTTATGATAGAGAGCCGGGTGTTGCAGTTTGGTGATTTTACTTTAAAGAGCGGCAGAAAATCCCCGTTTTTTATGAATGCGGGCGCCTACGTGACGGGGGTGCAGTTAAGGAAGCTGGGCGAGTATTACGCGAAGGCGATTCATGACAGCTACGGTCTGGATTTCGACGTGCTGTTCGGTCCCGCCTACAAGGGCATTCCTCTCACGGTGGCCACGACGATGGCGATCAGCGAGCTTTACGGGAAGGAGATCCGCTACTGCTCTAACAGGAAAGAAGTGAAAGATCACGGCGACACCGGCATTCTGCTGGGCTCCAAATTAAAGGACGGCGACAGGGTGGTGATTATTGAGGACGTGACCACATCAGGGAAATCCATTGAGGAGACATTCCCGATCATCAAAGCGCAGGCGGACGTTACGGTGCGGGGGCTGATGGTGTCCTTAAACCGTATGGAAAAGGGACTTTCCAGCGACAGAAGCGCACTGGATGAGATCAAAGAGAAGTACGGATTTGAGACGGGGGCGATTGTTACCATGAAGGAAGTGGTGGACTGCCTTTACAATAAGCCCATCGGTGGCGAGATCTATATTGACGATGAGATAAAAGGGCGGATTGACGCCTATTATGAAACCTACGGAGCGAAGGGCGGTGAAAGATAATGGAAGAGAGAACCTATAAGATCATGGGCGGTTCGGGCGCCTTAAACCTTGCGTTCGGCGTGGTGATCATGGTGGTGGGTATAGCCGGAGGCGTGCTCTTGGTGATCAGCGGCGCGAAGCTTCTGGCGGGGAGAAACAAGATCTTGTTTTAGAGAAAAGGGAGGGTGTTTTCGGATCAGGCGAGAATACCCTCTTTTGCGCATAGGCGGAGCCGTGAGCAGACAATGGCGGAACGACTGCCTGCAGACAGACAATAGGAGGACGGACAAAGGGTGAAGAAAAGCAGTTTCATGTTTACCAACAAGGAGCATACGCTCAAAGGCATTATGGCCACGATTCTGGGCGTGATTTCGCTCACTTCTTTGGTTTACATAACTATAGAGAGCTATGTTAAGGCGGGAAAGGTCCCCATGCAGTACGGGGCAGTGGCGTTTCTGACCATGATTTTTGCCTTCGTGGGCATTACACTTGGGGTTTTGTCCAAGTCTGAACGGGATAAGTTTTATTTTTTCAGCTATCTGGGTATTGTATTAAATGTGCTGGTACTGGCTGTGCTCAGCGTGATTTTGTATGCGGGAGCGTATGCCTGACAATGCGCTGCGGGAGAAATGGCAGGGTGAATATTAGAGTTTGAAGAGGAGTTTGTGCAAAAAGCATTTTAATTATGGAGGGAATCATGAAACAGGAAGAGTTGATTGCGGAGCGCTATGGGCTTGCCCTGGCGCGGATTAAGGAAATACCGAATGAGTCAATCTGTGGGGAGGCTTACCGGGACTTTTTTTTAGAGATGGCGGCGTTTGTTTTGATGATGGATCAGACTTACGCGATGGTGGAGAGCGGGGCGCTCAGGCGGATGGGCATGGAGGAGCTGAAGGAGCACAACCGCTCGCTCTATGCGGATATACTGCCGGCGCATTACGGGGAAAGTTATGCGAACCCGGCCTTCGCGGTGAATAGACTAGGTGAGTCAATCGGAAAATGTCTGTCCTTTTTGTATACGGAACTTCGCGCCATGATTCCGGCGGCCTACGAGCAGAACCGCACCTCTATGACGGTCCGGGCGGAACTTCTGCTGGAGGTTTATCAGATGTTCGTCTGCACTGCGGAGGAACAGAGGGAGCCGGACGCGGAGGAACTGCGGCAGATCCTCTACTGGTATGTGAGCGATTACTACGAGGCGGAGTTTGAGGAAAAGAGCATGACGCTTCTGGATGCGGACCGGGATTTTGCACGCCGGATCATTGTGGAGAGCGATCTGTCTGATCTCCGCTACCTCTACTGGTTCGGGGAGTATGTCACGGAGAACGAGCTGAAGACGGCGGCACATCTGAACGAGATGCCGACGGAAAAAATAAAACTGATGGCGGATACCTACACGGAGGGCTACCGCATCGGGTTCGAGGTGACGAATAAGGATATTTCCATCAAGGAGACGGTGGCGATCCGCTATTTCCTGGGATTTGAACGGGTGATTCGTCAAGCTGTCCTGAATTTTGACCGAATTGGTCTACAGTCGACTTTCTGCCGGGCAGGCACCAATATTTTTCAGGGCAGGAGCGTGAACAAAAACGGATACTGTGGCGCGAACCCCAACAAGCAGTACGACTATGACCACAAGGAGGACATGGCTCTTTTTCTGGACGGCGCGCTGGCGGAGAGAAAGACCGAGGCGGTGCGGAATGTCTTCGAGCGGCATAAGGAGCTGGCGGCTCTCTACGGCGGCCCTGCGGTGGTGGAGAGCTTCGGCGAGGAGCCCTTTGTGCCGGAGAATAAGGAGACGGCCTGCCATCTGAGCGAAAAGCAGCAGAAGCTGTCGGTTGTCAATGCGGGAAAGATAGCCGATATCCAGAACGAATATATCAAGGGGGAGGAGCGCAGCTTTACGATCATCGCTTTTCCGGTGCCTGAGATCGGAGAGCGGTACAAGGAAATATTCGATGATGTGGTGCGGATCAACACGCTGGATTATATGCTCTACCGGGATATCCAGCAGAAGATCATAGATGTGCTGGACAAGGGATCGACCGTACTGGTCAAAGGAATGAACGGAAACGAAACGGATATGAGGGTCCAGCTTCACCGGCTGGATGAACCGGAAACCCAGACTAATTTTGAAAACTGTGTGGCGGATGTCAATATCCCTGTGGGGGAGGTGTTTACCTCGCCTCACCTGACAGGTACGGAGGGGCTTCTGCATGTGCCTCGCGTATTCCTGAACGAACTGGAGTACCGGGATCTGCGGCTTCGGTTTCAGGACGGCTTTGTCACAGGGTATGGCTGTGGCAATTTTCCGAAGGAGGAGGACAACCGCAAGTATATCCGGGACAATGTATTCCACCATCATGAGAGTCTCCCGCTGGGAGAGTTTGCCATCGGCACGAACACGACGGCTTTCTCAGTCGCCAGAAAATACGGGATCGAGGATAAACTGCCGATTCTGATTGCGGAGAAGACCGGGCCGCACTTCGCGCTGGGGGACACCTGCTATTCCCACGAGGAGGAAGTGAAAAGCTATAATCCGGACGGCAAGGAGATCGTGGCAAAGGAGAACGAAGTGTCAGTTTTGCGCAACACGGATGTCAGTAAGGCATATTTCCAGTGTCACACGGACATTACGATCCCTTATGACGAGCTGGGAGAGCTTTCTGTGTTGACTGTGTCGGGAGAAAAATATGTGATTATCCAAAACGGTCAATTTGTGCTGCTGGGCTGTGAAGAGCTGAACCGGGCGCTTGGGCAAAGTGAAATTTAAAATTTCACTTGGGAGAATGCCTGAAAAGCGGCATTCTCCGCATGAACCATGAACTGTAAATATGGGTTGCGTAATTAGGGAAAATCTAGTACACTGTAGATTAAGAAACTTTGTTTTGACACAAGATGTTGTGGTTTGAGGAGGTATTTGCGGATGGCACAGGTAGGCATCGTGATGGGCAGTGATTCGGATATGCCCGTTATGGCGAAGGCGGCGGATATTCTGGAGGAACTTGGCATTTCCTATGAGATGACGATCATCTCCGCCCACAGGGAACCGGACGTATTTTTTGAGTATGCGAAGGGCGCGGAGGAGAAGGGCTTTAAGGTGATTATTGCGGGAGCCGGGAAGGCGGCTCATCTGCCGGGCATGTGCGCGGCGATTTTTCCCATGCCTGTGATCGGCGTACCCATGAAGACTTCTGATCTGGGCGGGGTGGATTCCCTCTATTCAATCGTACAGATGCCCTCCGGCATTCCGGTGGCCACTGTGGCCATAAACGGCGGGCAGAATGCGGGAATACTGGCGGCGAAGATTCTGGCTGTCTCGGATGCCGCGCTTCTGGAGCGGCTGAAAGGCTATTCCGAGAGTTTGAAGGAGAGCGTGCAGGCGAAGGATGCAAAGCTGAAAGAGGTTGGGTACAAGTCGTACCTTAAAGCATAAGGATGGAGGAAAAAATGGATTACAAGACAGCGGGTGTGGACATCGAGGCGGGTTACCGCTCGGTGGAGCTGATGAAGCAGTATGTGAAAGGGACGATGAGGCCGGAGGTGTTAGGCGGGATCGGCGGTTTTTCCGGCGCGTTTTCATTAGAAAAGATTAAGAATATGGAGAAACCGGTGCTTCTGTCGGGCACAGACGGCGTGGGCACGAAGATACAGCTTGCCTATTTCATGGATAAACATGACACGGTGGGAATCGACTGCGTGGCGATGTGTGTCAACGACGTGGTCTGCGCGGGTGCGGAGCCGCTGTTTTTCTTAGATTACATAGCCTGCGGCAAAAACTATCCCGAGAAGATTGCGGCTATTGTGAAGGGCGTGGCCGAAGGATGTAAGCAGGCTGGCGCGGCTCTGGTCGGCGGCGAGACGGCGGAGCATCCGGGGCTGATGCCGGAGGAGGAATACGATCTGGCCGGTTTTGCGGTGGGTGTGGCCGAGGAGAAGGAGCTGATCACGGGGGCTGGTGTTAAGCCCGGCGACGTGCTGATCGGCATTGCGTCCTCGGGAGTGCACAGCAACGGCTTTTCCCTGATTCGGAAGGTTTTCAACGTGACGGAGAAGACACTTTCCGTATATTATGATGAGCTTGGCGCGACGCTTGGCGAGACGCTGCTGACACCCACCAGAATTTATGTGAAGGCGCTTCAAGAAGTGAAGAAGGCGGGCGTTACCGTCAAGGGATGTAGCCATATCACGGGCGGCGGCTTTTATGAGAACATTCCGAGAATGCTGCCGGAGGGCATTTCCGCAAAGGTGAAGAAGGGCAGTTTTGAGATTCCGCCCATCTTTGCCCTGCTGCAAAGATGCGGAAATCTGGAAGAGAAGATGATGTACAATACTTACAATATGGGACTCGGCATGGTGCTGGCGGTGGATGGTACGCAGGCAGACCAGACTGTTTCGGCGCTTAAAAAAGCCGGGGAGAAGGCGTGGGTCGTTGGCGAGGCCGTGGCGGGCGGGCATGAGGTATCATTTTATGCTTAGAGTGGTGGTATGTGTGTCGGGAGGCGGCACAAACTTACAGGCAATTATTGACGGCATTGCGCAGGGCGCTGTTTTTCACACGGAGATTGTCCGGGTGGTGTGCAACAATCCCGGCGCCCGTGCCCTGGAAAGAGCGAAGGCGGCGGGGATTGACAATGTGTGTGTGTCGCCGAAGGATTACAGTGACAGGGAACAGTTTGAGGCGGCTTTGATCCGTTGTATAGAGGAGGTATCGCCAGACCTGATCGTACTGGCGGGATTTATGGTTAAGGTACCGGCCGAACTGATCAGAAAGTATGAGAACCGGATCATCAATGTTCATCCTTCCCTGATTCCGGCTTTTTGCGGTACGGGCTATTATGGTCTGCGGGTGCATGAGGCGGCGCTGAAAAGGGGCGTGAAGGTGACGGGAGCTACCGTGCATTTTGTGGACGAGGGAATGGACACAGGACCGATCATCATGCAGAAAGCGGTGGAGGTACACGGGGACGATACACCCGAAACACTGCAGAGACGGGTGATGGAGGAGGCCGAGTGGGTAATCCTGCCCTGGTGCATCAATCTCATCGCGGCGGGTCAGGTGAAGGTGGAAAACGGAAGAGTATCCGTTACAGAATAGGAGCAGAATATTATGAAAGTTTTGATTGTAGGCAGCGGCGGCAGGGAACACGCGATCGCGGCGGCCGTGGCGAAGAGTCCGAGGGCGGATAAAATTTACTGCGCGCCCGGCAATGCGGGGATCGGACAGATTGCGGAGTGCGTGCCTATCGGCGCGATGGAATTTGATAAGCTGGTGGCTTTTGCAAAGGAAAAGGCCATCGACCTGACCATCGTGGGTATGGATGACCCACTGGTGGGCGGCCTTGTGGACGAGATGGAGGCGGCGGGGCTTAGGGTGTTCGGTCCCCGGAAAAACGCGGCGATTCTGGAAGGCAGCAAAGCATTTTCCAAGGATCTCATGAAAAAATATAAGATTCCTACGGCTGCTTACGAAAACTTTGACGATCCGAAAAAGGCGCTTGCGTATCTGGAAACAGCGAAGATGCCTGTGGTATTGAAGGCGGACGGCCTTGCGCTGGGGAAGGGCGTGCTGATCTGCGGGACGCTTAACGAGGCAAAAGAAGGCGTGCGCACCATTATGGAGGATAAGAAGTTCGGCGCGGCGGGCAACCGCATGGTGATCGAGGAGTTTATGACGGGACGCGAGGTCTCGGTTCTTTCTTTTGTGGACGGGAAGACGATAAAGATCATGTCCTCCGCGCAGGATCACAAGCGGGCTATGGACGGCGATCAGGGACTGAATACCGGTGGCATGGGCACATTTTCGCCCAGTCCTTTCTATACGGAAGAAGTGGATGCGTTTTGCCATAAGCATATTTATCAGGCTACCGTGGACGCTATGGCGGCGGAGGGCAGGCCTTTCAAGGGTGTGATTTTCTTCGGGCTGATGCTGACGGGGGACGGGCCGAAGGTGCTTGAGTACAACGCGCGGTTCGGGGACCCGGAGGCGCAGGTGGTGCTGCCCCGCATGAAAAACGATATGATTGACGTGGTGGAGGCGTGCATTGACGGCAGACTTGACGAAGTGGACCTTTCCTTCGAGGACAATGCGGCGGTCTGTGTGATTCTGGCTTCCGAGGGCTATCCGGTTTCCTATGAGAAGGGCTTTGAGATTAAAGGGTTGGAAAACTTTGCGGATAAGGACGGGTACTACTGCTTCCATGCGGGAACAAAGCTGGAAAATAATAAGATCGTCACAAACGGGGGCCGGGTACTCGGCATTACGGCGAAGGGCGCGACTTTGAAGGAGGCGCGGGCGAACGCCTATGCGGCGACGGAGTGGGTGCACTTTGACCATCAGTATATGCGGCACGATATCGGAAAGGCGATTGACGAGGCATAGATGTGGAAAGGAAGTGTATTTATGAGCAGAGAAGAACGGATTGAGATGCTCAAGAAGGAGTTTACGGAGATCAATACCTACAACAGGCCCACCTACTGTTCCGAGTGCGGGGGCGTTATGGTTTTTAAGGGGCTGGGAGAATATCAGTGCGAGAAGTGCGGCTTTCTGGATTATGACGATTACGGTAAAGTGCGCAATTATGTTGAAAAACATATGGGGGTCACTTCAGCGGAGGCTTCCAAAGCTACCGGAGTAACGCAAAAATCCATCAGGGATATGCTCAAGGAGGGAAGGCTTGAGATAGCGCAAAATTCCGCCATTTTCCTAAAATGTGAGATTTGCGGCGCGATGATCCGCAGCGGCAGATACTGCCCCCAGTGTGAGATGAACTATCACCATGATCTGGAGGAGATGGCGAGAAAGGCAAGACATCATGGCGATACATTCGGTTACAGCACCGAGCGGCGCAGAGGAGAGGAAGGCGCTAAGCGCTTTAAGAGAGAAGAGTAAAACCTGACATAGGACTGACAGAGGAGAAAAGCATGAAAATACAAAAGAATGAGCGGGCAAGAGGTGGATTGAGACATACATGGAAGACGGTGGCCGTATTTGGGACTGCGGCTCTTCTTGCGTGGTGTAATCCGATGGTGAGTCTTGCGGAGGCCACGGGCACCGTATTGCCCAACTCAGTCAATATCAGGAAACAGCCCGATCAGGAGAGCGAAGTGATCGGCAGCTCCACTGTCGGTAAGGAAATCAGCATCCGCGGCAAGGTTGATGCCTCCGGGATTACGTGGTATCAGGTGTATGTGGATGCGAACACGATGGGATATGTCCGCGCCGACATGATAGAGAAAAAGGGGGATGGGGACATCCCTACGGTTTCTGTGGCGGCGGAGAGCCAGACAGCGCAGGCACCGGAAGATGGGGAAGCAGACGCGCAGGAGTCGTCGGATGCAGGCAGCGCGGGCGGCTCAGAAGGCGGCGCGCAGGTGGAGGCACAGGAGACGATGGATCTCCAGTATGCCAGCACAAAAGTGCAGGCGAAAGTGCGCCCCGATCCGTCCACATCCAATAATCCGGTAGATTCCCTGGCGCCTGACACGCAGGTGGTGGTGAGTGGGAAATCTGAGGGAAGCGACAGCAAAACATGGTATTTTGTCACTTTTACCGGAACAAACGGTTCGGAGAGGACGGGCTTTATCCGCTCTGATCTGTTAGAGCTGGGCGAGATGCTGCCTGTGGAGGAAGAGCCGGAGGAGGAACCCGTGGAGGAGCCAGAAGAGCCGGCCGCTGCACCCAGAAACGATTACGAACTGAAAATTGAGACGGATTCCGAAGGGGTGGAACAGTGGTATATTTATGATAATATAACCGGGCAGAAGCAGAAGCTTGTGCCGCTTCTGGAATCTTCTTACTCCCAGTCGCTTGACGATAAGGACGATACGGATTCCATTGTGAAGCAGCGGATTGTGATTGTTGTGCTGGCTGTGCTTTTGGCGGTTCTTGTGATTGTGACGGTCATCATGGCATTTAAGCTGCGGGATGCTTACTACGAGGATTATGAGGATGAGGACGAAGAGGACGAGGAACCGTCTAATGAGCGGACACCCGTAAAGCGGACGGCGGAGAGAGAAAGGGAGTCCGGGCGCAGGACATCTCTGGAGGAAGAGCGCAGATCCCGCAGACGGGAAGAAGAAAACGGAGCCGGAGCGGAGAGACAGGAACGCAGGCGGCGGGAACGGGAAGTGACTTACCGGGACGAGCCGGATACGGAGGAGGCAGTCAGACCAGCGAGAGCGCGCAAGGCCAAGAACTTCCTTCTGGATGATGACGAGTTTGAGTTTGAGTTCCTAAATATGGACGATAAGGATTTGAAATAACTATGGTTATCGAGATAGATTTTAACAGTGACCAGGCAATTTATATGCAGCTTCGGGATCAGATCATAATGGGAATCGCATCATCCCAGTTTCAGGAGGGTGACATGCTCCCTTCTGTCAGGCAGCTTGCGGACAGCATCGGCATCAATATGCACACGGTCAATAAGGCCTACACCGTTTTAAAGCAGGAGGGCTATGTGAAGGTGGATCGCAGACGGGGCGTGATGGTGGCTGTGGATATCGACAGGATGCAGGCCACCCAGGAAATCAGGGAGGATCTGATGGTCACCCTGGCAAAGGCAAGCTGTAAGAATATTTCCGAAGAAGAAGTGCATGCTCTTATTGATGAGATCTATGAGGAATATGGGAAAGGAATGAGAAAGTAAATGCAGCCACAATTTACGGATAAGGCGAAGACAGCTCTGATCTTAGCGGAGCGGGCTGCCAGAAGCTTACGGCAGAGTTATGTGGGAAGCGAGCATATCCTGTTAGGACTTTTACGGGAGAATACAGGCGTTGCGGCGACCGTGCTTTTGAACAATGGTGTGGACGTGGTGCGGCTGAAGGAGATGATAAAGGATCTGATTGTGCCGGAGACCTCCGTGCTGATTGCGGAGCGGGACGGGTATTCTCCCCGTGCACAGGCGATTCTGGAGGAGGCGCACAGACAGGCGGAACGGTTCCGCAGCGATAAAACGGGGACGGAGCACATTCTTCTGGCTCTTCTGAAGGAGGGGGAGAATGTTGCAGTCAGGCTGTTAAATACTATGGGTATTTCAGTGCAGAAACTCTATGTGGATGTGCTGGTTGCTATGGGAGAGGACGGCGCGCTCTATAAGGATGATCTGGGCAGAAAGCAGAATAAGAAGAAGGGAAACACTTCCACGCTTGACCATTACAGCAGAGACCTGACGGCCCTTGCCAGGGAGGGTAAGCTTGACCCGGTAATCGGCAGGGAAGAAGAGATCACCAGAGTGGTGCAGATTTTAAGCCGCCGCACGAAAAACAATCCCTGTCTGGTGGGTGAACCGGGGGTTGGTAAGACCGCTGTTGTGGAAGGGCTTGCGGCGAGAATTGTGACAGGGGACGTGCCCTTCACAGTGCAGAATAAGAGACTTCTCACGCTGGATCTCTCGGGCATGGTGGCTGGCAGTAAATACCGCGGCGAATTTGAGGAGCGGATCAAAAAGGTCATTAAGGAAGTGATTGAGGACGGCAATATCATCCTGTTTCTCGATGAGATGCACACCATTATCGGTGCAGGCGGCGCGGAGGGCGCCATTGATGCCTCCAATATTTTGAAGCCATCTCTTGCAAGGGGTGAAATTCAGCTGATCGGCGCGACCACCATTGCGGAGTACCGCAAGTATGTGGAGAAGGACGCGGCGCTGGAGCGGCGTTTCCATCCTGTGACGGTGGAGGAGCCGACCATTGAGGAGACGGAAAACATCCTGCGCGGTATCGCCCACAAGTACGAGGAGCATCACCGGGTTACCATCACGCCGGAGGCGATCAGCGCGGCGGTGGCCCTGTCGGCCCGCTATATCAACGACAGGAATCTGCCGGATAAGGCCATCGACCTGATTGACGAGGCGTCGGCGGCGGTGCGGCTGCATGTGACAAAGCAGCCCGATAAGCTGCAGGAACTTTCGGAGGAGATAGACAGGATTGATCTGCAGATTGAGCGGTCGATCCGCATGGAGGCGTTTACCCAGGCGGCGGAACTGAAGAAAAAGCAGGAGAGCTGCATTAAGAAATACGAGCGTCTGGTGAAGCGTCTGGAGCAGGAGGACTTAAACCGCGCCTATGTGGTGGGAGAGAATGAGATCGCTGAAGTGGTGGCGCTCTGGACGAAAATTCCCGTCAAGAAACTGGCGGAGAAGGAGAGCGAGCGACTGCTCAAGCTGGAATCCATTCTTCACAAGCGTGTGATCGGCCAGGAGGAGGCCGTCGTGGCGGTGGCGAAGGCCATGCGGCGCGGCCGGGTGGGACTGCAGGATCCCAATCGACCAATTGGGTCATTCCTGTTTCTGGGGCCTACGGGCGTAGGAAAAACGGAACTTTCCAAAGCGCTGGCGGAGGCTATGTTCGGTTCAGAGAATGCATTGATCCGTGTGGATATGTCGGAGTACATGGAGGGTCATTCGGTGTCGAAGATGATCGGATCGCCGCCGGGCTATGTGGGGTTCGAGGAAGGAGGACAGCTCTCTGAGAAGATCCGCAGGAATCCGTATTCTGTAGTGCTGTTTGACGAGATAGAGAAGGCCCACCCGGATGTGTTTAACGTGCTTTTGCAGGTGCTGGATGACGGACACATCACCGACTCCAAGGGACGGAAGGTGAGCTTTAAGAACACCATCCTGATTATGACATCGAACGCCGGCGCGCAGCGCATCATTGATCCGAAGAATCTGGGATTTGGCGCGGCGGAGACGGAGAAACAGAGCTATGATAAAATGAAAGGGAAGGTCATGGAGGAGGTGAAACGCCTCTTCAAACCTGAGTTTATCAACAGGATAGATGAGATCATGGTATTCCATCCTCTGAACAGGGAGGATATGAAGGCGATTGTCACCCTGCTTTCGAAAAACCTGTCGAAGCGCTGTAAGGAGCAGATGAATATAGAGCTTGGCGTCGCATCTTCCGTGAAAGAGTATCTGATCGAGAAGCATATGGATGTCAAGATGGGGGCGAGACCTATGAAGCGGGCGATCCAGTCGGAGATCGAGGACGCGCTGGCGGAGGAAATTCTGGCAGGGAAAGTGAAGAGCGGCGATAAGGTGTCCGTGGGACTGAAAAATAAAAAGATAACCTTTACGGTAAAACCAAAATAATAGAAAAGACATTAGGAGGAAAGAGCGATGGCTGTAGTAGAGGAGTTGTTGCGCGCAGAGAGTGACAGGACGATCAGCTTTGGCAATCATAAGCTGGCGGCAAAGGCAAAGCTGGAGGATTATGAGCACGGCGGTAATCTTTATAAGGTGAAGACCTTTAAGGAACTGACGAAGCTTGAGAAAAACGGCATGTTTGCCTATGAGTCGGAGCCGGGCACCAGTGTGAACCACTTTGAGGAGACGGAGAATGGTATTACCTTTACGGTGGAGGGTGATGAGGATGCGCAGATCACGGTGGGACTTGAGGAGGACACAATTTACAAGGTGTATGTGAACGGCGCGAACGTGGGAGAGATGAAAACCAACCTGAGCGGTAAGCTGAGTATCAGTGTGGAGCTGGCAAGTGTCGGAGCGGTGGAAGTGAAGATCGTTAAGTAGAAGTTTGGCGTGATATCTGGGGCTTTTTGACTGACATATATCTCATGTTCGGTCAGAAAGCCCCAATTTAATAGAAACAAAAGAAAGGGCAAGAGAATGGCAAAAGGAAAATCGACGGTGTTTTTCTGTCAGAGCTGCGGCTATGAATCTTCCAAGTGGCTGGGACAGTGCCCCGGCTGTAAGGAGTGGAATACTATGGTGGAAGAGCCTGCCGTCAGCCGGGGGAAAGGCGCCGCAGGCGGGAGCGTGTCCGGGATAAGGGACGCAGAGCCGGTGAGCTTAAAGGAAGTGAATCTGCAGGAGGGAGAGCGCATGACCACGTATATTGCCGAGCTTGACAGAGTGCTGGGTGGTGGCATTGTGCCAGGATCTCTTACTCTGGTGGGAGGCGATCCCGGTATCGGCAAGTCCACCCTGCTTTTGCAGGTGTGCAGGCATATGGCGGCGGACGGCAGAAAAATTCTCTATATATCCGGGGAGGAGTCCCTGCAGCAGATCAAGATGCGTGCCAACCGAATTGGGGCGTTTTCGGATCAGATGCTCCTTCTGTGTGAGACTAATCTGGAAACGGTGGAACAGACGATTCGGAAACAATTGCCTGCGGTGGCGGTCATTGATTCCATCCAGACCATGTACCGGGAAGAGGTATCTTCTGCTCCCGGCAGTGTCTCCCAGGTGAGGGAGTCCACAAATGTACTGATGCAGCTTGCCAAGGGGCTGGGCATTTCTATCCTGATTGTGGGCCATGTAACCAAGGAGGGAACGGTGGCGGGTCCCAGGGTTTTGGAGCATATGGTGGATACGGTGCTGTATTTTGAGGGGGACAGACATGCTTCCTACCGTATCCTGCGGGGTGTCAAGAACCGATTTGGGTCCACCAATGAGATCGGCGTTTTTGAGATGAAGGAAGAAGGGCTTGTGGAGGTGGAGAACGCCTCCGAGTTTATGCTGAGTGGCAAGCCTGAGGGAGCAAGCGGCTCCGTGGTTTCCTGCTCTATGGAAGGGACCAGGCCGATTTTACTGGAAATACAGGCGCTTCTATGCCACAGCAATTTCGGTATTCCCAGAAGACAGGCCACGGGCATGGATTTTAACAGATTAAATCTTCTGATGGCAGTTCTGGAAAAGCGTTTAAATCTGCAGATGTCGGACTGTGACGCCTATGTGAATCTGGCGGGCGGCATGCGGATCGCAGAGCCTGCCATTGATCTGGGGGTCGCTATGGCAGCCGTGTCCAGCTTTAAGAACCGGGCGGTCGACGATAAGACAATCGCTTTTGGCGAGATCGGATTGAGCGGTGAGGTGCGGGGTGTCTCTCAGGCGGCTAAACGGGTGGCGGAGGCGGCGAAGCTGGGGTTTACAACATGCATTTTACCGGCGGTCAACGCAGGGCAGATCAAGGCGAAAGAAGGGGTTCGGGTGATTGGTGTCAGGACGGTGCGGGATGCCATCGACTTGATTTAATGCAGGTTATGTGGTACGATATCCGAGGTTATTCTTAAGTTTACGGTATGGGAAAGTACGACGGAAACAGGGTCTGACAAAGGAGTCAGTATGGATAAGAGAAAGCACGGCTTTCGGGGTGGCAAACCTCTTCTGATCGTTGAAATCTGCGTTCTGCTTATCGCTGTCGGCGTGATGTATTTGGTGGTCACGATGACAGGCGAGGTAAATCACAAGGATATTGATGAGGACAATATCCGTATTAATGAGGATATTGTCAGGAAAAAGACAACCAGTGTAAAGCAGACGGAGAAGAAGGAGGAGGAAAAAAGAAAAGGATACCGCAACATTGCGCTCTTCGGTGTGGATGCCAGAGACGGCGAGCTGGGAAGAGGCACGAGAAGTGACACCATCATGATTGCCAGTATTAACCAGGACACGCAGGAGATTAAGCTGATTTCCGTGTTCCGGGATACCTATCTGAATCTGAGCAACGATTCCTATAATAAATGCAATACGGCCTATGCGCAGGGCGGGCCGGAGCAGGCGATCAATATGCTCAACATGAATCTGGATCTGGACATTACGGACTATGTGACCATCGGTTTTTCGGGACTGATTGACGCGGTGGATGCGCTGGGCGGTGTGGAGATCGATATTACGGATTCGGAGATTACCCATCTGAATAATTACCAGCTCTGTATGTCGGAGGAACTGGGCGTGGATTACATTCCGGTTGAGCAGAGCGGAAGACAGCTTTTAAACGGGATGCAGGCCACGGCCTACTGTCGGATCCGCTATACAAGGGGAGACGATTTCAGAAGGGCGCAAAGACAGCGGGAGGTGCTTGCGGCTATGATGGATAAGGCGGGCGGCGCATCGGTCAGCACATTGACCGATATGGTTAATGCCGTTCTGCCCCAGGTGGAGACATCCCTGAACGTGAACGAGATATTGAGCGTCCTCGGAAGTGTGGCGGGATACAATATGGCGGCCAGCGACGGGTTTCCCTTCGAGGGAGGCAGGGCAGGAGCCAATGTGGGAAGCAAGGGCAGTTGTGTGATCCCGGCTGATCTGGAGGAAAATGTGAGGCAGCTTCACCAGGTGCTTTACCCGGAGGAGCGTTATACACCTTCGGCCCAGGTAAAGCGGATCAGCGAGGAGATTAAAGAACAGGCAGGCGAGTATATACAATAACGGTTCAGCTGGAGACAGGGCAGCAGTTCACAAACGGGACTGCTGTCTGTGCGCGGAGGGAACATACTGCAATTATGAGAAAACTGCTGGTTTATCTGAAAGGTTATAAGAAGGAAACGGTTTTTGCACCGCTCTTTAAGATGCTGGAAGCTACTTTCGAACTGTTTGTCCCCCTTGTGATGGCAGCCATCATTGACCGGGGCATCGGGCAGGCGGATACGGGATATGTCCTGAAGATGGGTGGTATTCTTGTGGCGCTGGGCCTGATTGGGCTGCTGTGCTCCATCACGGCGCAGTATTTTGCAGCCAAGGCGGCGGTAGGTTTTTCCACCGGATTAAAGCATGCCCTTTTTGACCATATCCAGCATCTTTCCTTTACGGAGATTGACACGCTGGGCACGTCGACCCTGATTACCCGTATGACCTCGGATGTAAATCAGGTGCAGAACGGGGTCAATATGGTGCTGCGCTTATTCTTACGTTCGCCGTTTATCGTGTTCGGCGCGATGGTTATGGCCTTTACGATCGACGTGAAGGCGGCTCTGATCTTTGCGGTGACGATTCCCCTCCTGGCGGTTGTGGTTTTCGGGATTATGGCCCTCACCATGCCTATGTATAAAAAGGTACAGGCGGGACTTGACGCGGTGCTCTCCGCGACAAGAGAGAATCTGACGGGGGCGCGCGTGATCCGTGCCTTTCACAAAGAGGAAGAGGAGATAGGGCGGTTTGAGGAAAAGAACGAATTTCTCACGCATCTGCAGCTCGTTGTGGGGAAAATTTCAGCGTTGACCAATCCGGTCACATATATTATCATCAATGCGGCTACCATATTTCTGCTCTATACAGGGGCGGTCCGGGTGGATAACGGCAGTATTACTCAGGGTGAGGTGGTTGCGCTGGTCAACTATATGTCACAGATTCTGGTGGAGCTGATTAAGCTGGCAAACCTGATTATTACGATCACCAAGGCGCTGGCCTGCGCCAACCGGATCGAGGCGGTATTTGAGGTGAAGTCCTCTATGGAGTGGCAGACTGGGATGGCAGGTGAGGCATTCCGACAGATGGATCAGACAGCGGTGGTCAGCATGGTTTCCGGGGCAGACGGACTGCCGGAAAAGGAGAGGCTTGCTGTGGAGTTCGACCATGTGCATCTGACTTATGGCGGGGCGGGCGCGGAATCCCTGAGCGATATTCACATTCGGGTGCCGAAAGGGCAGACCGTCGGCATCATCGGCGGTACAGGTTCGGGTAAATCTTCTCTGGTAAATATGATTCCCCGGTTTTATGATGCCACGGCGGGCACGGTGCGTGTGGACGGAAGGGATGTGAAGTCATATGGGATGGAGGAACTGCGGCAGAAGGTGGGCATCGTCTTGCAGAAAGCGGTTCTTTTCCGGGGAACGATCCGCGACAATCTTCTTTGGGGAAACGGCGCGGCCACGGATGAAGAGCTGTGGGAGGCGCTGCGGCTCGCGCAGGCCAAGGAGTTTGTGGAGACGAAAGAGGGGCGTCTGGACGCGCCTGTGGCGCAGGAGGGACGCAACTTTTCCGGCGGACAGAGACAGCGGCTCACGATAGCGAGGGCTCTGGTGGCGAAGCCGGAAATCCTTATTCTGGACGACAGCGCATCCGCATTGGACTATGCCACGGACGCGGCGCTTCGCAGGGCGCTTAAGGAACTGCCCGGGGAGACGACGGTGTTTATTGTTTCCCAACGTGCTTCCTCCATCCAGCATGCGGACCAGATCATCGTGCTGGAGGACGGCGAGATGGCAGGGTATGGCACCCACGAGGAGCTGCTGGCAGACTGCGAAGTATATCAAGAGATATATTACTCTCAATTTGAGAAACAGTCTGCCGTGCAAAATTGAATATGCAAACTGGCGATGTGAGCTTGTTCATAAGAGACAGGTTGTGTATTCAATTTTATAGGGCGGATGCCCGACATGAATAAATTGGCGAAGACAATTTATGAATGGCACGGCAGATATATAGGAGGGCGAGATGGGACAGAAAGAGACATTCAGGCGGGTTTTACATTATATCAGAAAATACTGGCTGTATCTGGCGGCATCCATCGTCATGGCGAGCGTGACGGTGGCGCTGACCCTGTACTTCCCTATATTGACCGGCAGAGTCATCGACCTGGTGGTCGGTGCCGGACAGGTGGACTTCGAGGGTGTGTTTGCTATTTTAGGGCAGATGGCGGTGATTGCGGGAGCCACCGGGGCCGCCCAGTGGATTATGAACATCTGCAACAACAAGATGACTTACTGCATTGTGCAGGATATTCGAAACGAGGCGTTTCGCCGGATAGAGATTCTGCCTTTAAAGTATATTGACGCGCACTCCTACGGCGAGGTGGTGAGCCGGGTGATCGCGGATGTGGATCAGTTTGCGGACGGCCTGCTGATGGGATTCACGCAGTTTTTTACAGGGGTAATTACGATTCTTGGCACTCTGGGCTTTATGCTGAGTGTCAATGTGGCCGTCACGGGTGTCGTTGTGCTGGTGACGCCATTGTCGTTTTTTGTCGCAGGATTTATTGCGAAGAAAACTTTCACCATGTTCCATCTGCAGTCGGAGACAAGGGGGGAGCAGACCGCCCTGATTGAAGAGATGGTGGGGAACCAGAAGGTGGTGCAGGCTTTTTCCCATGAGGATGAGGCGCTTAATCAGTTTGATGAGATCAACGGCAGATTACAGGCTTGTTCCCTGCGGGCGATCTTCTTCTCCTCCTTGACAAACCCCTCCACCCGTTTCGTCAATAATCTGGTGTATGCGGGTGTAGCGGTGGTGGGAGCGGTCTATGCTGTCCACGGAGGTATCAGCGTGGGGCAGTTGTCCTGTTTCCTCTCCTATGCGAACCAGTATACGAAACCTTTCAATGAAATTTCGGGTGTTGTAACGGAACTGCAGAACGCGCTGGCCTGCGCGGCGCGGATCTTTTCGCTGATCGAGGAGGAACCGCAGACGCCTGAGCCGGAGAACGCGCAGACGCTTAAATGTGTGGAAGGGCGTGTGGAACTTTCCCATGTGGACTTTTCCTATGTGCCGGATAAAAAGCTGATTACAGATCTGAATCTGGCGGTGAAGCCGGGGCAGAGGGTGGCTATTGTAGGTCCTACGGGCTGCGGAAAAACCACGGTGATCAATCTGCTGATGCGGTTTTATGATGTGGACAGCGGAAAAATCTGCGTGGACGGCGCAGACATCCGGGAAGTGACGAGAAAGAGCCTGCGGGAAAATTATGGAATGGTATTGCAGGAAACGTGGTTAAAGGCAGGGACAATCCGTGATAATATCGTGATGGGCAGACCCGATGCCACTGAGGAAGAGGTAATCGCAGCAGCCAAGGCATCCCATGCCCACAGCTTTATCAAGAGACTTTCCAAGGGGTATGATACAGTGATCGGGGAGGACGGCGGCAGTCTTTCCCAGGGGCAGAAACAGCTCCTGTGCATTACCAGGGTGATGCTCTGTCTGCCGCCCATGTTGATTCTGGACGAGGCGACCTCCTCCATAGATACGCGCACGGAAATCAGGATTCAGAAGGCTTTTGCCACCATGATGCAGGGAAGGACCAGCTTTATCGTGGCTCACAGGCTGTCCACCATCCGGGAGGCGGATGTGATTCTGGTTATGAAAGACGGGAATATCATCGAGCAGGGGAACCACGAGACACTGCTTAAGAAGAAGGGATTTTACGCCGGACTCTATGAGAGTCAGTTCGCCGTGTAGTAGGAGCCGTCCTTATTGTAGTCCATAGATTCGGAGCGGATGTCTTTGATTGTGCCGTTTTCCCACTCAAAGACCAGATACTGGTAAATCACGGCGTGGCGCTCCAGATATGTTTCATCGGTCAAAAACGAGAGAAGGGCGTCCTTTTCGATACCGTTTTCCTCGCAGAAACTGTCGATTTCCACGGCGGTGCCGTCCACAAAAAAGGAGGGCAGGATCGTGGTCAGGGACTTGTCGAAAGGTATTTCTTCGACGGGAAGGAACTGGTAATCACCCCCGTCTACGGAGGAGAGGATGTCATAACTCCCGTAGGCAGCCAGAAAGACATCGGAGCCGTCGCCGATTTTTACGCCCCGGATGGTCTGTGCCGTCTCAGCGTCCAGATCGTAGTCCGTGGCGGACAGGAGCGGTTTTTCTTCGCCGCAGGCGCAAAGAAGAGAGAGGGAAAAAGTCAGTATAAGGGAAGCGATCAGTTTTTTCATGGGAATCCTCTTTCTGTAAATAAATATATTGAAAAACCCGCGAGCAGTGACTCACGGGTCAAAAAACAGGGGCAGTAGGAATCGAACCCACATCGATGGTTTTGGAGACCACTGTTCTACCTTTGAACTATGCCCCTTTAATTTCCGGCTGGTCAAAGAAAACCGCCGAGAATTATTATAACATAGGTGTGGGGAGAGCGCAAGTTAGATTTTTTGAAATTCTCTTTAAACAAAGACAGGAAATGTGTGCCCGGTGTGGCGCAAAAAAAGGTTTGAAAGGATGATAAAGTGTATGTTAGAACAGGCAGGAACCATGTTTGACAACATGGAAGCGATGATGTACCGTCTGAAGAAGAAGGCTTATAAGGAGCGGATGGAGCAGTTCCGGGAGAAAAATGAGGCGGTTCTTTCCGAGATGACAGGCTTCGTGGAGCAGGCAAAAGAGCCGGGCGGGGCGGCGGCGCAGGTGGCGAAAGCCCTTGCGGATGTGGTGGAGGAGCGTTTTGCAAAAAGAGGAAAGATCAGCGGCAGAAGCCAGATGGACATTAACCTGTTTATGATTTACTTTGTCTTTCCGGCGATCCTTCTGACGCAGAGCGAGTGCGCCGTGCCGCTGGCGGACGCCATCCGGGATGAGTGGCGGGGGCGCTTTAGGGACAGCGCGCAGCTTGGGTATACGACCTATGAGGAGATCAGCAGCACCTTTCAGGAGAAGTTTCTTGGGCTGTTCTAAACTTTGGGGATACCGATAATCATAGACAGAAAGGCAGTGGTGTACCATGTACAACCCACAACTGGAAACATTTATCCGCGTGGCGGACGCCGGAAGCTTTAACAGGGCGGCAGAGCAGGCATACATCACGCCTACGGCAGTCCTAAAGCAGATTAATCTGCTGGAGGCGGATCTGGGCGTGCAGCTTTTTGAGAGGACCCACAGAGGGCTTTCCCTGACAAAAGCGGGGAGTTCCCTTTATAAAGATACGAAATACATTATCCAGTATTGCAAGGATTCCGTGATACGTGCGAAAAATGCCATGCAGGAAAACACGGACATCATCCGTATCGGCACTTCTCCCATGACGCCGGCACAGGTGCTGGTGGAGCTGTGGCCCCAGATACATGACTTATGCCCGGAGATTAAATTTAAGCTTGTTCCTTTTGAGAACACACTGGAAAACGCGAGGGAAATTCTTAAAAATC
This sequence comes from Lachnospiraceae bacterium UBA7143, assembly GCA_002491905.1. Lineage (GTDB taxonomy): Bacteria > Bacillota > Clostridia > Lachnospirales > Lachnospiraceae > UBA3282. The sequence continues at coordinate 125,809 of DKWV01000025.1, forward strand.
TGGGGCAGAATATTGATGTGGTGGCAGGCATTTTTGATGAGACCATGCTGAATCTGCGTCAGTGCGCCGGCTTTGAACTTTTCAGACAGCCGCTGTGCTGTGCGGTCTCGATCCATCATCGCCTTGCGGATAAGACAAAACTGGCGGTACAGGATTTGTATGGGGAAAATCTGCTGTTGATGCACCGGGACTGGAGTCACTATGTGGACATGCTCCGGGATGAAATCTGGCAGAACCACAGTCAGATCCATATCGTTGACTTTGATTTTTACAGTGTGGACGTATTTAACCGCTGTGAGAACGGAAACGATCTGCTGATGGCCGTTCCGGTCTGGGATAATGTCCATCCCTTATTAAAGGTAATCCCGGTGGAGTGGGATTTTTCCATTCCTTACGGGCTGCTGCATTCTAACGAGCCGTCGCCGACAGTAAAGAAATTCTTATCGGCGTTACAGAAGGTGTTATAGCAGAGTTACAGCCAAGCTGTAACTCTAAGGTATAAACTGATGAACAGATCGAGACTTCCCCGGGAGCCTCGATCTGTTTATACTGAAGAAAAGCATGAAAATCTGTGGATGACAGGGCAGAACTGGCAGGAAAGGTGCGGTCATGAATAACTTTATTTTTGAAAATGCTACAAAAGCATACTTTGGAAAAGGCTGTGTGAAGGAATATCTGGCCTGTCTGATGAAACACTGCGGAAAAAATGTAATGTTCGCTTATGGCAGGGATTCGATCAGGGATAGTGGCATTTATGACGAAATTATGGAGTGCCTTGCCAAAGCGGAAAAGAATATCTTTACCTTTGCGGGGATTATGGAGAATCCGACCTATGAAAAGGTATTGGAGGGCGCAGAGCTGGCGAGGGAAAACAGGGTTGACTTTATCCTTGCCGTCGGGGGCGGAAGTGTGACAGACTACTGCAAGGCTGTTTCTATGGCAGCGGTTTATGAGGGTGACCTCTGGAATGACTTCTTTGCGAGAACAGGCGTTATGCAGTTTGAACCGGTTCCGATGGGCGTTGTCGTCACGGAAGGACAAACCGGGAGTGAGATGAACGGCAGGGCGGTCATCACGAATATGGCTCTCAAAGTCAGGATGGGGCGGGATTATCCGAGGTGTAATCCAGAATTCGCGCTGATTGATCCCGCATATAGCTGCAATGCTTCCAAAAGGCAGATGGTGTCAGATGGCTTTCATACCTTGTCCCATATCATGGAGATATATTTCAGCAAACCCGATGAGGATAATGTCTCTGATGACATTGCGGAGGCTCTGATGAAAAACGTCGTCCAAAACTTAAGGGCGGCCATCGTAAATCCGCAGGATTATATAGCCAGAAGCAACCTGGTCTGGGATGCGGTTATGGCACAGAACCGTATCCTGAAATTGGGAAAACAGACGGATTTTCAGTGCCAGCAGATGGAATATCAGCTCGCCGTCTATACAGACTGCAATCAGGGGGAGGGACTTGCCGTTCTGCATCCCGCTTATTACCGCCATATCTATAAAAACGGCTGTGATAAGTTTAAGAGATTTGCAGTCAATGTATGGGGCATTTCGGATGGCGGCAGGCCAGAGGAGGAAATGGCCTGTGAAGGGGTGGAAGCGCTGGAGGCTTTTATAAAGGAATTGGGGCTTCCTGCCACACTCCGCGAGATAGGGGCGGACGAGAATACGGATTTGAAGCAGATCGCGGAATCCTGCATTCTTTCCGCCGGAAGTTATAAGAAGATGACGCACAGGGAAATCTTTGAAATTTTTCAGGAATGTTATTAAAGAAGCAAAAAGCGCTTCGGAATGGAGGAGAGAGCGATGAAAAAGAAAATGGCAGCAATACTGGTGGGAATGCTTCTGGCTGTCAGCCTTTCCGCATGCGGTTCCCAGGACAACGGAAGTAATGTTCCGGGTGCCCGGCAGGAAGGAAATGACGCGGCGCAGGCGGATCTGTCGGAGCAGCCTGACGGACAGGATGAGGCGCAGGAGGCAGAGATCCAGCCGGAACAGCAGGCGGAAACCGATGCGGAGGCGGCGGAGAATATCGATCAGCCGTCAGCAGAGGGCGGCAAAACGCTGGTCGTTTATTACTCTGCGACGGGGCATACGGAGGAGGTGGCAGGTTACATTGCCGCTGCGGCGGATGCCGATACCTTTGCATTGGAACCGGTAGAACCGTACAGCAGTGACGATCTGGACTGGACAGACAAGGACAGCCGTGTGAGCAGGGAACACGAAAATGAGGATGAGAGAGACGTGGAACTGGTTTCGACCACTGTCGATAACTGGGAATCCTACGACACCGTATTTATCGGATATCCCATCTGGTGGCATATAGCGGCGTGGCCGGTGGACGGCTTTATCGCGGCGAATGATTTTACGGGAAAGACGGTAATCCCCTTCTGCACCTCCTCCAGCTCTGATCTGGGAGAGAGCGGCAAACTGCTGGCGGAGGCGGCGGGAAGCGGAAACTGGCTGGAGGGAATGCGCTTTGCATCCAGCGCCTCCGAGGAGACGGTCCGCGCGTGGGTAGGCGGATTGGGATTACAGAATGCAGCGCAGGCGGATGCCGGAGCTTCCACCGTATATTTTACATCCGACATTTCGCCGAAAGGGCTGGCGGCTGTATATGAGGCTCTTCATTGGGAGCCTACAGGGAAGGTTGCGGTCAAACTTTCAACAGGGGAGCCTCCGGCAAGCAATTACCTTGACCCGCAGCTCATAAAGGATCTGGTACAGTCTGTTGACGGAACGATCGTGGAGTGCAATACGGCATACGGCGGTTCGCGGACGGAGACTGCCATGCACAGGCAGGTGGCGGAAGATCATGGATTTACCGCTATTGCGGATGTGGACATTCTGGATGAAGAAGGTTCTATGGAACTGCCCGTGGAGGGCGGGACGCGCCTTGACAGTAATCTGGTGGGCTCCCATTTCGCGGATTACGATTCTTATATTGTCCTGTCCCATTTCAAAGGGCATGCTATGGCAGGCTTCGGCGGGGCCATTAAAAATATTTCCATCGGACTTGGCTCCAAAGAAGGAAAATGTCTGATTCACACGGCTGGTCAGAGTCATGACAACCCGTGGGTCGGTGAGCAGACCGGTTTTACGGAGTCGATGGCGGAAGCCGGGAAATCCGTGTCGGATTATCTGGGAGATGGGGATCGGATTATCTATATCAACGTGCTGAACAATATTTCCATCGACTGCGACTGTGACGGCAATCCGGCTGAGCCGGATATTCACGATATAGGCATCGTGGCTTCCCTTGACCCGGTAGCCATCGATCAGGCGTGTATAGATCTCGCTTTTGCGGCGGAGGGCAGCCAGACGCTGCAGGATCGGGTGAACAGCAGGGACGGCCTGCACACGCTGGAGCACGCGGAGAAAATCGGACTGGGAAGCCGCACTTATGAGCTCGTAAATGTGGATGAGTAAGTATTTCAGATGCCGGGGAGGTGGCCTGCGTGGAATTGTTTGATGCCATAAGGCGGGAACTTGTCTATATCAGCTATTATTTCAGCGTGCAGCTTCGCCAGATCGCCTTTTACTGGATTTTCGGCATGCTGGTCGGCTCTCTGGTTTCCGTGTTTGCCAAGGACGCCATCCATAACTGTTTTGAGAAATTGAAGGATAAGAAATGGGGCGTCTGGGGCGTCATTCCCGCGAGCCTTCTGGGGATTGCCTCTCCCCTGTGCATGTACGGGACAATCCCCATTGCTGCATCCTTTTCGCGGCACGGGATGAGGCACGACTGGCTCGCGGCATTTATGATGAGTAGCGTGCTGTTGAATCCCCAGCTTTTCTTTTACAGTACGGCGCTTGGGGGGACGGCGCTGGCGGTCAGACTGGTTTCCTGTACGGTATGCGGCATTGCGGCGGGAGCGGCTGTCCATTTTGCGTATGGGAAAAAGCCGTTTTTTGATTTCACCGGGTTTGAGCCGCGCGCCAACCATGACACGGACCCGAACCTTTTCTTACGTTTTATCAAAAATTTGGGGCGCAATATCAAAGCCACGGCGCTTTATTTTTTGGCGGGCGTACTGCTTTCCGCCCTGTTTCAGCGTTATGTCCCGGCGGATGGATTCGCAGCGCTTTTCGGAAAAAACAACGAAGGGTTTGGCGTGCTGATGGCGGCGACTATCGGCGTTCCGCTCTATGCCTGCGGCGGGGGAACGATTCCGCTTTTGCAGCAGTGGCTGGTTTCCGGCATGAGTATGGGCAGCGCGGCGGCGTTTATGATTACCGGACCTGCCACGAAGATCACCAATCTGGGCGCGTTAAAGATCGTGCTTGGAATCAAACGGTTTGTACTGTATATCGCTTTTGTGATGGCGTTTTCGCTGCTGACGGGACTGATTACGAATCTGTTGGTCTGATAAAAAATCTGGGGGGAGTATTATGGAACGGTTAAAGGAAAAGAAATCTCCGTTTTGGGACGAGTCACTGACAACAGAGGAACGGCTGGACTGGCTTTTGGGAGCCATGACACTGGAAGAGAAATTAAAGTGCCTGGCGACCAGGGTTCCGGATATGGAATCCACCGGGGTAAAGGGATTCGGTGTGGGCGGGGAGGCGGCTCATGGGGTGGAAGCAAGGAATGACCAGAATGAACTGGGAGAGGCAGAGCCTTCCACCTCCTTTGTGCAGCCGATCGGCATGAGCGCCACATGGGATACGGAACTGATCCAGAGGGCAGGGAAGGTCGTCGGTAAGGAAACGCGGGTGATTTACCACAGACATCCAGACAGGGGACTGTCGCGCTGGGCGCCGACGGTAGATTTGGAACGCGACCCCAGATGGGGGAGGACGGAGGAAGGCTATGGGGAAGACCCGTTGTTGACAGGGGCTATGGCAGGTGCCTATGTAAAGGGGATGCAGGGGGAGCACCCCAGATACTTGCGGGTGGCAGCTACCTTGAAGCACTTTTATGGAAACAATACGGAGGAGGGAAGGGTATGCAAGTCTTCTTCCATTGACCCAAGGAACAGGATGGAACTTTATCTGGAGCCTTTCCGCAGAGTGGCGGAGATTGGGCATGCGGAAGCGGTTATGACCGCATACAATAAGATCAATGGGATACCGGGTATGCTGAATCCGGAAGTAAAAGAAATATTGAAAGAAAAGTATGGCATCAGACATGTAGTCTGTGACGGCGGAGCTATGGAACAGGTAGTCAAAGCGCATCAGTATTTTGGGATTCATGCCCAGACGCTGGCGGCATCGCTGAAAGCGGGGGTGGACGCCATGTCGGACAGACCGGAATTGGTGGAAGCGGCGGCAAGGGAAGCATTTGAGCTGAAACTGATTTCGGAGGAGGAGATTGACACGGCGCTTAGAAATATGTTTCGGACGAAACTTCGTCTTGGCATTTATGACGAGGAAGGGAGCAATCCCTATGACAGGGTTACGGAAGCGGATATCAATTCAGAGGAAAATCAGCAGATCTGCAGGCAGATGTCAAGGGAAGCCATTGTCCTTTTGAAAAACGAAAAGGAAATGCTTCCTCTTTCAGAGGATATAGATTCTATGGCAGTGATCGGCCCTCTTGCGGATGTGTGGTATCAGGACTGGTACGGCGGAACGCCTTTTTATAAAAAAACATTGAGACAGGGCATTTATGAAGTGACAGGAAAAGAAGTCCCCTGTGCGGATGGATGGGACCGGGTGGTATTCTGGTATCAGGACAAAGGCGTTGCCATAGCGGAGGACGGCACACTCTGCCTTTCCGACGAACCGGATATTTTTATCAAAAATGACTGGGGGAACGGGAATTTCACGTTCCAGTCCGTCAGAACCGGGAAATATATGAATGCGGAGACAGGAACCAAAAAGGACGGGCAGGGAAAGGGAATGATCGCGGCGAGAAAAGCGGAGACCTTTGACTGGTTCGTCATGGAACTGTTCCATCTGATCAGGCAGGAGGACGGGACGGTCCGGATAACCGAGCGGTTTGGAAATTTCATAGGGATAGATGAGGATAACCGGCTGGTGTACGGGAAGGAAAAAGAGGAGGAGACAGCGGCGTTTCGTATGGAGATTGTGGAGTCCGGCATCACAAAGGCGGTCGGGATGGCAGCGGGCAAGGATGTGGTCATTCTGGCGCTTGGGTGTAATTCCATGATAAACGCCAAAGAGGAAGTGGACAGGACAACGATCAGCCTGCCTCCGGCGCAGGAAGCAGTGTTGGAGGAAGTCTATCAGGTGAACAGGAATACGGTGCTTGTCCTTCTTTCCAATTATCCTTATGCGATAAACAGCGCACAGGAGAAACTGCCCGCAATTCTCTGGAGCGCGACAGGCGCCCAGGACATGGGGACAGCCGTGGCGGAAACGCTGTTTGGCATCAATGCTCCGGCTGGCAGGCTGAATATGACTTGGTATCAGTCGGATGAGCAGCTGCCGGATATAGACGACTACGATATCATAAAAGGAGACAGGACATACCGCTATTTTGAAGGCAGAGTATTATATCCCTTCGGATATGGAAAAACATATACCCAATTTGCCTATGCCGGACTCTCCGCGTCAGTTGTGGACAGTGTAAAACTTTCCGTTTCCTTTTCCTTAAAAAATACCGGGAACAGGAAAAGCGATGAGGTAGTGCAGATATATGGAACGGCTCCTTTGTCGCGTGTGAAAAAGCCCCTCAGGCAGCTGCTTGGTTTCAGGCGGGTGAAGGATATGGCACCCGGAGAAGAACGGCGGATAGTCATGGATATTCCGATGTCGGAATTCCAGTTCTATGATGTGATCAGCAGGAAGATGATGGTTGAGGAGGGATGCTATCAGATTTGCGTCGGTTCCTCCAGCGAAGACTGCCGTCAGAGTGTCATGATACAGATTCCCGGGCAGAAACCCGGAGTGAGGCGGATGGAAGAGCGTACTGCGGCGGATCATTACGACGAGTATGAGAATATTTACCTGACGGAAGGGGAATTTGGGTATACGTCGGCGGCCGTGTCGGAGAAGGAAAGGGAGGGAAGGCTTGTCTACAGGGATTGTAAGATCCTGCCGGAGCAGAAATATGTAATTCTTCATTTAATGAGCGGCGAGAAGGGGGAGATAGAAGTCCGCATCAATGGAAAAAGAGCGGCGGCTTTTAAGGGTAAAACCGGTATCTACAAGGATATCCGGCTGGAGATGGACTGCGATTTGAGAAAATTGCAGGAAACGGCAGAGGTTGAGATACGGTTGAATCATGATGTAAAGCTGTGTTATTTCAGGATGGAATAAGGGGTAATTATGTCTTATAACTTAAAAGTATAAACTGATGAACAAAGCGAGACTTCTTAGGGAGTCTCGCTTTCCTTATAATAAAATAATAAGACAAAAAATGTATCGTCAGTCTGAATTTTGAAAAAAGGGGGAGAAGGATACATGGAGAGACCGTATGTGATCTGCCATATTTTAAGTTCTCTGGACGGAAAGATAACAGGGCCTTTTATGGGGACTGAGACTGAATTATCAGCCCCAAAACCGAAAGGGAGAGGCAGTATGAAACCAAAGATGATATGGAAACTGGCAGTTGATATCGCAATGACTGTAGCGCTGCTTCTACTGATGGCGTATGAGCTGGTTGGGCAGGCAGCCCATGAATGGATAGGGATTGGAATGTTTGTCCTCTTTATCCTCCATCATATTTTAAACGGGAGCTGGAGCGGGAACATCCTAAAAGGAAGATATCATCCTGTACGCATCCTGCAGACAGGGATTGTATTTCTGGTGCTCTGTGCGATGATAGGCTCTATGATCAGCGGCATCATTCTTTCCCGCCATGCGCTGGCTTTTCTTCCCATAAAAGGCGGGCGCTCTTTGGCAAGAAACCTGCATATGGTTTCTGCCTATTGGGGATTTGTGCTGATGTCAGTGCATCTCGGGTTTCACTGGAGCATGATTATGGGAATGGCAAGAAAACTCTTTCCGAAACCATCAGCGGTACGGAAATGGACGGGACGTATTCTGGCACTGGTAATTGCGGGCTATGGCATATACGCATTCGTAAAAAGAGACATCGGGGATTATATGATTTTAAGGAGTCACTTTGTCTTTTTTGACTATGATGAGCCGCTGATATTTTTCTATCTGGATTATATTGCGGTTATGGGACTGTTTGTCTTTATGGGAAATTATGTGTGTGCAGGTTTGAGGAGTATTGGCAGGAGGAAAAAGTAGACAGGCCATATGTGGACGCATCTGAAAATATGCGGAGGGCACAGAGGATTTTTGGCTGTTGAGATTTGAGATATTTAGAAAAAGAGAAAAGGAGAAATGCACATGAAAAAAAGACATTTGATGGGAACTTTGTTGGCAGGAGTTATGACAGTATCCTTACTTGCCGGCTGCGGCAGTCAGGCACCGGGTACAGAGGATGTGCTGATGATTGCAAAACAAGGCATGTTTTCGTCCGGCGGTACAGTTACGGAGCCGGTGGAAGGAGAATATGATCCGACAACGAACTGGCTGGATGAAAGCCGCGCCGGGAATACCGCCCATGTGGATCATGCGAACGTATTCTATCAGATTCCTGCGGACAACAATGGCAATCCGATTGTTTATCTGCATGGCTATGGGCAGTCCCGCATGGGTTGGATGACAACTCCCGATGGACGTGAAGGGTGGTCGGATCTGTTCCTGAAAAAAGGATATGCGGCATTTTTAGTGGACCAGCCGAGACGGGGCGAAGCAGGAGCAACTACTTCCATGACAGCAGACGGCTTCCTTGATGCATGGGCCGAGGACTCTAAGGATTATAAACCGGGTGATCAGGCGTGGTACACTCATTTCAGGATCGGGCGTGTGGCTCCGGAGCGGTATGAGGGTTCCCAGTTCCCGGAAGGCGAGGAAGCGCAGAATCAGTTTTTCCGCCAGATGACCCCAAATACTGGAGATTTCGATCAGGCTCTTGATGCGGCAGCGCTTGGGGCTGTGATGGAAGATGTCCGTGAGATGACAGGCAATAAGGCAATCTTTGTGACACACTCACAGGGCGGCGCTGTAGGCTGGGATGTGCCGGTGGAGAATGTGTCTGCAATCGTTGCCATTGAGCCGGGCGGAACCCCGGAAGTGGGTTCGGAACAGTACCAGAAGCTTCTGGAAGCAGGTATTCCCATTACGATCTACTTTGGGGATTATATTGACAATGGACCGGAAGATATCATGTCCACAGGATTCTGGAAGGCGGTACGAGACGGTGCTGTTCAGTTTGCGGAGAGCTATAATGCCGATGGCGGTGACTGTACGGTAGTCAATCTGCCCGATGAAGGGATTACAGGAAACAGCCATTTTATGTTTCAGGAGCTGAATAACGATATTATTGCGGATCATATTGCAGGATGGCTTGAGGAAAGAGGACTGCAGTAAAACAGGCGGGAAGGAAAGCTCCATGAAAAAGCAAAAAAAGCGAACAATAATCGAATTGACCGTATTGGCGGCGTTGGTCCTGCAGGCATCCTGGTATCTTTTTATGGGCGGAAAAATTGCAGAAGTTACAGATGAAGTGATTCCCGGGGAAAAAGATACAAATGCACTTGTTGTCTATTTTTCAAGAGAAGGCGTCATACCGGATGATATAGATGCGGTTGCTTCGGCATCTCTAAATTCCAATCGGTTTGAAGCCGGGAGCGATACGGAAGCAGCGGCAAAGATGATCCAACGGCTTACGGGAGCGGACCTGTTTCAGATTCGTACAGAGCGGTATTACAGGACTCCATTTTGGGGAACTGCCGCCACTGCCCGGGTGGAAGAAATCCTGAATTTAAGACCGAATCTGGCGGCAAAGCCGGAAAGCCTTGATCAGTATGATGTTATTTATGTGGGTTATCCCATATGGTGGTTTAATGCACCGATGGCAATTGGAACATTCTTGGAAAGCTATGATTTGACAGGAAAAACTATCATTCCTTTTTGCACCAGCACAGACAATGGTATTGATGTCAGTATGGATTATATCCGTGAGGTTTCAGGAAATGCCACGGTTTTGGAAGGATACCGCATGCATGATTCCGATATGGAAGATGTGTCTGCATGGCTGGAGAGAATCGGTGTACTGGAACAGGCAGACGGACAGCGGGATATAAATTTTAGTCCTGAATCCAGTGAGCCTGGCGACGTTACGGCGGGAACGAAAACCTACCGGGATTTCGTAATTGATAATGTGTTTCACTCTGAAAACGAGGGCGATATACACTACAATGTGTATATCCCGGAGAGCTATGACGGCAGCAGACCGTATGCCTTATATTTTACATTGTCGGGTTACGAAGGGTTATATTTTCAGGGTGTCGCTGCAAATATCAAGTCGGAAGAATTTGGATTTGAGGCACAAAAATACAATCCCGAAATGATCGTAGTTGCGCCCCAGCTTAATGACTGGGGAGAAACCTCGGCGGACCAGACGATCGCGCTCATGGAATATTTTCTGCAGCATTACAATATCGACACGTCAAAAGTGTACGGAAACGGGTTCTCCGGCGGGGGCGAAACCATGTCCATTGTGATGGGAAAGCGTCCTGATCTGTTTACGGCGTATCTTCATGTCAGTTCGCAGTGGGACGGGGTATATGAGCCGGTGGTCAGGCAGCGTGTTCCGATTTATTTTGCCATAGGCAGGAACGATGAGTATTATGGTTCCGAAAAAACACAGGATGCTTATGATACTTTTTACGGGCTGTACAGGCAGCAGGGGCTGACGGATGCGGAAATTGATGAACTGCTCGTGCTGGATATCAAGGAACATGATTATTTTACAGAGAGAAATGCCCCAAACGAGCACGGAGGAGGCGGCTATTTTGCCTATGACGAAGAAATCATGGGATGGCTGTTTTCCAAGTAAAAAAGCAAAAGGGGTAACATGATGAAGCGGAGAAAAATGCTTTGCCTGTGTATGGCAGCTTTACTGGCGTTTGGTCTTGCCGGATGTGGAACGGAAGAAAGGGATAACAAAGGCAGGGACAATATAATTTCCGAGCCGGAAGATAGAGCGGACAGTCAAATTGACAATGCAGATCCCGGAACAGGAGAAACTGCTTCGGACAGTGAGGTGATGAAAGATACCGGGAATGGAGATCCATCTGGCAGCTCCAACATTTTGATCGCCTATTTTTCTGTGCCGGAGGATGTGGAGACAACGGATGCGGTTTCGGGAGCCAGCATTGTGGTCAAGGATAATGAGAAAATGGGCAACACCGAATATGTCGCAAAAGTGATTCAGCAGACAATAGGCGGCGATCTGTTCCGTATCGAAACGGTAGAAACGTACCCGCTTGACCATGACCCGCTGGTAGACCAGGCGGCAGAGGAACAGGATGAGAATAAGCGTCCGAAACTTTTGAATCATGTGGAGAATATGGAGCAGTATGAAACTATCATTTTGGGTTTTCCCAATTGGTGGGCGGATCTGCCGATGCCGGTTTATACGTTTTTGGAGGAGTATGATTTGGGTGCAAAGACAATCATTCCCTTTGTAACACATGGCGGCAGCGGTTTTTCAGGGACAATAGAGACAATATCAGAGCTGCAGCCGGGCGCCCATGTCAGCGGGAACACATTGTCACTGTCAAGAAACAGCGTGGCGGACAGTGAGGAGGAAGTCGTATCGTGGGCGGAGAGCCTTGGGCTGGATGCCGCAGAGCCTGTACCTGAAAGTGATGGCGACACGGTGGCAAGTGCGGAAGCCGATCCTGTGAACCAGCAGATTTTATATTTATGGGAAGAAGGGAATATGCCTGCCGTCACACAGTACACGGAAAATAACGGAAATTATGCGGATGATCCAGATTTCAGACCATATATGGTAACGTTCCCTGTTCCGAAAGACACAGAAGTGAAAGGAGCCGTCCTGATCAATGCGGGCGGCGCTTTTCAATTTAGAAGCGACCAGACGGAGGGAACACCGGTGGCGCAGGAACTTAGCAGACTGGGGTATCAGAGCTTTGTAGTAAATTATCGTCTGCGTCCTTACACACAGGAGGAGGGAGCTTTGGATCTGGCCCGTGCGGTGCGGTTTGTCCGTAAACATGCGGATGGTATGATTTATTCCTTTTACGGACGATTGAGCGTGGCCTCCACGGACACAGAGAAATTTGCGTCATCCGACTTGCCGCCGACTTATTTCTGCTATGGTACCCGTGATCCGTTTGTTGGCGAGTTTGAGGAGCGCGTGGAAGCTCTGGGTGAGGCAGGCGTTCCGGTAGCGGTGAATGTGTTGGAGGGCAGACCGCATGGCTACGGCTATACAGAGGGATGGATTCCTGATTACGATGCATGGCTGACAGAAATTTTTGAAAGTAACTAAATGTAGATACCTTTAGGTAATAACTAAAAAACTATTCGGAACTTCTGCATAAGACAGCGCTTTATTAAAATGAAATTATCAGAAGTAACGAAACGATACAGTTTAGGGAGTACGGAGGGCGTAATGGAATACAGGACATTGGGAAAAGACTTAAAGGTATCCGCAGTGGGGCTTGGCTGTATGGGCATGAGCCACGCTTACGGGGCACCGGCGGACAAAAAGGAAATGAGGGAACTTTTGGCGGAGGCTGTGGATATGGGATATACATTCTTTGACACAGCGGAGGTTTATGGTACGCCGGAGAATCCCCACGATAATGAAGAGCTGGTGGGAGAGGCGTTAAAGCCATATCGGGATAAGGTTGTGATTGCGACTAAGTTCGGCATCTATTTTGATATGGAGAGCGAGCAGGTGAATAAACCGCTGTTGCCGGACTCAAGACCCAAAGTCATCCGCGCTTCGGCGGAAAAATCCTTAAAGCGGCTCGGCACAGACCACATTGACCTGTACTATCAGCACCGTGTGGACCCGTTTGTACCGATTGAGGAAGTGGCAGGGGTTATGCAGGAACTGATACAGGAGGGAAAGATCACCCACTGGGGGCTTTCCGAGGCTGATGAGGAGACGATACGCCGCGCCCATGCAGTCTGCCCGGTAACGGCAATCCAGAACCGCTATTCCATGATGGCACGCTGGCATGAAAAGCTCTTTCCCGTGCTGGAGGAGCTGCAGATCGGGTATGTGGCATTTTCCCCTTTGGCAAATGGATTCCTGTCTGCAAAGTACGGAAAAGAGTCCAAATTTGAGAAGGACACAGACTATCGGAGCGTCATGCCACAGTTCACGCCGGAGGGCGTGGAACAGAATCAGAAACTGCTGGACCTGATCCGCACGGTGGCAGAAGGGAAACAGGCTACACCCGGTCAGGTAGCCCTCGCATGGATGCTCTGCAAGAAACCGTATCTGGTGCCGATTCCCGGAACCAGAAAATTGGATCGTCTGAGAGAGAACGCAGGGGCCACGGATATGAAGCTGACAGAAAAAGAAATTGAGACTTTGGATAAACAGCTTGACAGCATGGAAATGTCGGACGTATTTGGCGGCACAGGCTGTAAGCAGCGTTGACGAATATAAAAGGAGGAAATGGCAATGAATGAATTTACTTTTTCGTATCCCACAAAGGTTTATTTCGGACAGGATTCTTTGGAGAAAGCGCTCCAAATGGAACTGGACAAGTATGGAAAGACGGTGATGCTCGCTTACGGCGGCGCTTCCCTGAAAAAGAACGGTATTTATGACCGGGTAAGAGGAGTGCTTAAAAAAGCGGGGAAGGATGTAGTGGATTTTCCGGGCATTATGCCCAATCCCACTTATGCAAAGGTGCAGGAAGGCGCGGCGCTGGCGAAAGAAAAAGGCGTGGACTTTATCCTTGCGGTAGGGGGTGGCTCTGTCATCGACTGCTGCAAGATTGTAGCGGCACAGGCAAAGACCGATACGGACATATGGGAAATGGAGTTTTCGGACGGCAAATTTCCCACGGAGTATCTGCCGATGGGTGCGGTGGTTACAGCCTCCGGCACAGGGGCCGAGCAGAACTGCGGCGCCGTCATTACCAATGAGGCAAAAGGGATTAAGACGGGCGTGTTTGGCGCGTATGCCTCTTTTGCGGTGCTTGATCCAGAACTGACCGCTTCCGTTCCAGCCATGCAGGTGATTTCCGGCGCGTTCGACACGCTGAGCCACGCGATGGAAACGTATCTCGGCAATTCTGACCAGGACAATGTTTCCGACGATCTGGCATTGGCGGTCATGCGCAATACCGTGGTCAATATGCGGCGGCTGATTGCCGATGTGAATGATATGCAGGCGAGGAGTAATCTGATGTGGGATTCAGCTATGGCGGAGAACGGGATCCTGAAAGTCGGCAGGGTGACGGATTTTCAGGCACACCAGATCGAGCACCAGCTCGGCGCGTTCACGGACTGCAACCACGGGCAGGGACTTGCGGTGATCCATCCGGCGTATTACCGCCATATCCTGAAGGATGCGGAGGAAAAATTTGAGCGGTTTGCAAAGGTGGTATTTGGTAAAAATACAGCGGAGGAGGGCATACAGGCGCTCAGTGATTTTATCAGGGAGTGCGGTCTGCCCGTGAAAATGGGAGAACTGAAATCCAAGGTGGAGATTACGCCCGAAGTGCTGCGCAGGGTGGCGGATACCTGCAATATAATCAAGTGCAATCCCCGGGAACTTAGCAGGGATGAGGTCTACGAAATTTTGATGGAGTGTATCTAGGAAAGGAGAAGAGGAAAATGAGTGAACAGAAATGTGTAAAACTGAATAATGGTGTGGAGATGCCCGTGGCGGGAATCGGGACTTTTATGCTAAGCCCGGATGAGGCGGAGGCATCCGTTTTGAGTGCTCTGCAGGGTGGTTACCGCTTGATTGACACGGCGAATGCCTATGTGAATGAGAAGGCCGTGGGCAGGGCTATGAAAAAATCTGGCGTTCCCAGAGAGAAAATTTTTCTGGAGACAAAGATCTGGCCGGCGTTCTATGAGCAGGAGGACGCTGTGGAAAAGACGTTAGAAAGGCTGGATACCGATTATATTGACCTGCTGCTGATCCACCAGCCTGCAGGCAATTATCAGGCGGGGTACCGGCTGATGGAAAAGGCTTATAAAGAGGGCAAGGTGAAGGCGATCGGCCTTTCTAATTTCAACAGGGAGCAGATACAGGAAATATTGGATATCTGTGAAGTAAAGCCAGCTATCCTGCAGACGGAAGTGCATCCCTATTTTCAGGAGAGGGAGCTGAAGGCGTTTCTGGAAAAAGAGGGCATGGTGATTCAGGCCTGGTACCCGCTTGGACATGGGGATAAAGCGTTGATTGAAGAGCCGGTATTTACTGAGTTAGCCGGAAAGTATGGAAAGAGCAACGCACAGATCATCCTTCGCTGGCATATACAGGCGGGAAATATCGTTATTCCCGGATCCAAGAATCCCGACCACATCCGCGACAATTTTGCTCTGTTTGATTTTGAGCTGACAGGGGATGAGATGGAGCGGATCGCCGGAATGGATAAGGATAAGAGATATTATACCAGCACGCCCCAGATGCTGGAGGGATATGCGAAGATGGTTCCTCCCGTTGACGAGCAGGAGTAAAGGGTTTATGGTGCGGAATAGCGCGATCTTATTCTTTTTGACAGCGGGATTATTGGCATTTGGTATGACCGGGTGTTCGGCATCCGGTCATACCGATATGTCTTCTGCGGAGGAGGATTTCACGCCGAAACTGAGCGAGAAGCCGGATGTGATGTGTTCTATCCGAATAACGGCGGGTGATGTAGTTTTAGACGGCGTATTGTATGATAACCCGACGGCGCAGGGGTTTGCCGAAATGCTTCCGCTTACGGTAGAACTTTGGGACGCTGCCTCAGGTTTTGCAAGAGCCTTTGATCTGCCGGAACAGATTGTGGAGAAAGGTACGCCGGGGTATCAGTATGAACTCGGCTCCCTAGCTTACTGGGATGACGGACCGTCCATAGCGCTGATTTACGAAGCGAGCCGTAGGGAAACGGTAGTGCCTGTCGTGCCGATAGGAAAGATTACGTCTGATGTTTCTGTATTTGAGGAATATGGGGGAAGCATCACGGTAGAGCTCGCGGAGGATGCGGATGCCGGATCTGAGGAAACGGCAAATGGCGCAGATATAGTGGAGAGCGCAGGAATGGCAGAAAGTGGTGAGGCGATGTTTACTGTGGATACAAAGGTATTAGACGTCATCAATGATCCGGCCTTTGGGGATTATGGGCGACTGATCTTTTCTGCCGACAGGTCTGTAAGCGATGATTTGACGCTGGGGAATGTGGGGGATATTCTCACATGGTACTCTTATGTCGATCCTGATCGGACAGTCGAGATCGCCAATTATCTGAAAGAACATGCCGCTTTGGGAGAACAGATATTTTATGACATTTATACAGATGCGGAAAAGGCGGCGGACCCGGCAAAGGAGGATACCGGTCTGTTCTTTTTCCGTGGAACGCCCGGAGAGAAATTTGCCATTACCAACGCGGGCGGCGGGTTTGTCTATGTGGCAGCCATGCACGACAGTTTCCCTCACGCGCTGGAACTGTCGAAAAAAGGGTACAATGCCTTCGCTTTGATTTACCGTCCCGGCGCGCAGACGGCATGTGAGGATCTGGCGAGGGCAGTCGCTTTTATCCATGATCACGCGGAGGAGCTTCAAGTGGATGTGTCGGATTACTCTCTCTGGGGCGGCTCCGCAGGCGCGCGTATGTCTGCATGGGTCGGAAGCTATGGGACTGCCGCTTTCGGCGAGGCAGATTATCCGAAGCCGGGCGCGGTTATCATGCAGTATACGGGATTGTCCGAGGTGACGGGCGCGGAACCGCCCACCTATGCCTGTGTCGGTACAAGCGACGGGATTGCTTACTACGAAATCATGGAAGAGCGGATCAGACGGATACAGGCGCAGGGAATAAATGCCGAAATAGAGGTCTTTGAAGGACTGCCGCACGGGTTTGGACTGGGAGAGGGCACTGTGGCGGAAGGCTGGTTTGACAATGCGGTTCGGTTTTGGGAAAATAATATGGTAAACTAAAATCTTGAGGGCGAAAGGTGGTATGGATTTATGGCAAAGAAACAGACTGCGGGAAGAGATAAGCTGGGCGAATTGGCTCCCAAATTTGCCGAGTTAAATGACGATGTTCTGTTTGGGGAGGTATGGTCGAGGGAAGAACAGCTTTCGGCGAGAGACAGGAGCATGATTACCATTGCGGCGCTTTTTTCGGCGGGACTGTACCCACAGTTGAAATCCCATCTGGTACTCGGAAAGGAACACGGGATTACCAAGGAGGAAGCGGTGGAAATTGTGACACAGCTTGCCTTTTACTGCGGGTGGCCGAAAGCGTGGAGCACTTTTCCGATGATTCAGGAAGTATACGATACGGAGGGATGAGCTTTGCCGCCTCTTCCCCCAAAGCGGGGAAGGGGCGGTAAAAGCTATTATTTCCAGCTAAAGTTTTCTTTTCCGGCGCCTACCTCGAAATGGCACTTTGCGATACCCAGATCGATCTTTGTGTAAAATCCCTTTCCGGCCGCTGTTGAAACCGAGTTTCCGTTTAAGGTGAACAGGAATTTTTGCTGATTCATCGCTGTGGGTGCAAGGAGAGCGGCGTCTATTCCTTTTTGGAACCATTCCGGCACGGGTTTTTCCGCTTTCATCACCGATTCTGCCGGTTTGACTTTGTGTCCGATTCCCTGCGTTTCCCCATAGCCGACAGCAATCACAAGACACAGCTTTTCACCGTCATTTATTTGGAAAGCCGTTTTGATTTTGCTGTATGTCATTGCCACCCAACAGGTATTCAGCCCAAGCGTCTGTGCCTTCAAAACAACCTTTTCACCATAATACCCGCACTTTTCTTCGAGTCCGTCTCCCTTTTTTCCGATCATGGCAATATAATTTTTGACACCGGAAAATTTTCCGTAATGCGCCATGAATCCGCCAAAAGCCTGCGGCTCGTTTAAAATAAGCTGCATATGCAGCCCGCTTTCCCTGTTGCGCTGCTCGATATAGGACAACAACTCTGTCTTTACATCGCCCTCTATGGCTTTTTCGTTATAAGAGCGAACAGAGTGCCGCTCTTTCATTGCCTCCATGAAATCCATTGTTTTACCTCCGTCCTATCATTTTTATAGTTATTATGGTTTACTCGTCGCCGTTTCTGTCGGGGACATATTTCATAATCTGCTGAATATCGGAGAACAGGTCGATCATTTTTTTGATTTCGTTCTCCTCCGGGTCTAAGTAGTAATAAACAAAGGTTCCCTCTTTGCGTGTCTTGACAATACCGGCATTTTTTAATATCTGCATATGGTGCGAAACCGCCGGGCGTGACAAATTTGTCCTTTTGGCGATATCTACCACGCGGCTGCCGCTGCATTCGCCGCAAAGCAAAATAGACAGAATGTACTGCCGTGTCTCATCTCCGAATGCCAAAAACATTTCCTGGCAGGACTGGAATTTCTCCTTGATCCTTTCTATATCCTGACTGGTGTTTTTCGTAAGGTGTATCTCCTTTCTGTTTAAGCGCTTGAACAGATAGCATTATATCATAAAAAAGGGCGGATAGATGATCCGTAAAGAAAATCAAGAGATATAACCTAAAGGTATAAACTGATGAACGAAACGAGACTTCATAAGATACCCTGTATTTTCTATAATAAAATAATAATAGGGAAGAAAGGGAGCTTGATGATGAAGATAAGAAAAAAGGTTACAGCGTTTCTGGTCAGTGCGGTTCTGGCATTTCAGGTCGCAGGCTGTGGAAACTCGGAACATCCGCAAAATAATCAGGTACAGTCAGGCGGCTCTCAGACAGAGTCCGAAAGTGCGGGGACAGTCTCAGGCGGGAACCACATTCTGATTGCTTATTTTACGGCAGGTGAAAACAGCGATGTAGATGTGGTTTCCTCCGCGAGCGTGACGACGGTGAACGGGGAACCCAAGGGGCGGCTCAGGGCAGTCGCGGATATGATACAGGCTGAGACAGGCGGGACGCTTTTTTCGATACAGACGTCCGTAAAATATCCCGGAGACGGCGGCGCGCTGATCGATTATGCGGACAAAGAGCAGGAGGAAAATGCGAGACCGGAACTGACGAGCCATATAGAAAATCTGGATGATTATGACGTTGTTTTCGTAGGTTATCCCACATGGTGGTATGATATGCCGCAGGCTTTATACAGTTTTTTTGATGAATACGATTTTGCGGGCAAAACGATTATTCCCTTCAATGTGCATAACGGAAGCCGTTTCTCGGGGACTATTGAAACCATTCAGGATCTGGAGCCGGACGCGGAAGTGGTTACGGACGGATTTACGGTCAGTGAGAGAGACGTGGCGGAGGCCGCGGACGATGTGGCGGACTGGATAAACCGGCTGGGTTATAAAAATGCGGACAGTGCGAATGCGGAATCTATATCTGGGGAGGAGGGTACCGTTCCTATGGATGGACAGACAGGTGCAGGCCAAATACCGGAGAAACTGACACAGATACCGGAGGATTATTTTCATCCGGCATCCGAGCAGGGGAGAGTGGAGCGGCTGGATTACCAGACCTATGAATCCATGAGCTATGAGGACCAGGCAACGCGGCTTACGAAAACGGCATATGTATATCTGCCGTATGGCTATGATGAGGGGAAACAGTATAATGTGTTATACCTGATGCACGGTGGATGGAGCAATGAGACCACCTATCTGGGCACGCCGGAAGATCCCCATGAATTGAAAAATGTGCTGGATCACGCCATACAGGATAAAAATATGC
This sequence comes from Lachnospiraceae bacterium UBA7143, assembly GCA_002491905.1. Taxonomy (GTDB): domain Bacteria; phylum Bacillota; class Clostridia; order Lachnospirales; family Lachnospiraceae; genus UBA3282. The sequence goes on from DKWV01000025.1 coordinate 145,467, forward strand.
CACCGGTTATCGTGGTGTGCCCGACTTACAACAATACTAGTCCTGAGGACAGCGCGGACTACGGTCTGGCGCTGCGCCTGACGGATAATTACCATAATGAACTGGCAAACGACCTGATTCCGGCTGTGGAGGGAAAATACAGTACCTATGCGGAAGGGACTTCCGCAGGGGAGTTGACGGAAAGCCGCAGCCACCGTGCTTTTGCCGGATTTTCCATGGGGTCGGTCACTACATGGCATACGTTTCAATACTGTATGGACTATTTTCGGTATTTCCTGCCGTCCAGCGGCAATCTGTCCTCTGATGGAACGTATATGGAGAAAATGGTGACCGATGCGGGATATGGCCCAAAAGATTTTTTTATCTATGCCATGTCCGGCACGGAGGATTTCGCTTATGCGGCATTTACGGATCAGATTCAGGCGATGTTAAACGCGCAGGAAGGTATTTTTATTGATGCCGTGAATGAGAATGACGGTAATCTGGCATACCGGGTGCAGGAGGGCAATGCGCACGATGGGAATGCGGCGCTGCAGTATATTTACAACGGACTGACTTGGCTGTGGGCGGAGGAAGTTTGAGTTTATAGATGGCAATTTATAATATTTCAAATTATTTAAAGAAAATGGAGGAAAGCAGTATGAAAATTTTATTTATTAACGGAAGTCCAAACAGGAAGGGAAATACGGCGGCTCTGGCAGAAACACTTTTGCAGGGAAAGGAATATGAGACGTTAAATCTGACAGATTACCGGATCGGAAGCTATGGGCAGGCGTTTGCAGACGACCAGCTCGCGGAGGTCATCGCAAAGATGAAGGAAGCGGAAGTGGTTGTGGTCGGTTCGCCGCTGTATTGGCACAACATATGCGGCGCGGTGCGCAACATGCTGGACCGGTTTTACGGCCTTGTGGAAAACGGCACGTTTTCGGGAAGGAAACTATACTTCCTGTTTCAGGGGGCTTCTCCTGAAAAATGGATGATGGAAGCGGGAGAGTACACGATGAACCGTTTTGCAAAGCTCTATGGTTTTGCGTATGAAGGAATGGCAACGAACAGAAGCGAGGCGGAAAAACTGGGAAAAAGTATTTGACAGTATGGGACATAATGATGGATTAGGGAGAGCTGTAGACCAATGCGGTCTACAGCTCTTCCAAAATCAGGAAATCCCAGCAGGAGAGAGAGAGTCGGTCCCCTGCCTTCACGGCGGAAGGGCTTTTTCCGTCGTGGGATGCACCGCCGCTGGTTTCCGGGGATTCGTGCCCCGATAGAAGCACACGGGCATCCGGACCGTGGTAGACGGTTTCCTGCGGTTCCTCGGAATAATTGAAATAGTAAATGATCTCTTTTTGCAGGTCGTTTGTGCCCCGCTTGACGATGAGGGGATAGACGGCTTCCTCTCTGGCAATTCCTGCCTTTTCACAGAGAAAATCGAGCAGCTTTTTCAGTACATCCCCGTCCGTATAGCATCCCAGATAGGCGGCGTAGCCCTGACCGAAGCGGTTTCCCGTGAGGGCGGCACAGTCACCCCAGTGGGGATGGTCGTATTGCGCCAGCGTCTCGGCGGTATCGGGGAGGAGAAGTTCCATCCAGTTGTGAACGCAGTCATGCTGATCCGAGAGGATATCCATGTTGACTGAACCGGTCATTGCAATCGCAGACAATTCCTTCTGAAATTTCTCATCCGCTTTCAGACCCACCCGGACAGCGTCCGTGAACTGGTCGTAGGTCATGCCGAAAACATCCGTCAGGCCGTGGGGCAGATCGTCGTGATAGATTTTGAGCATTCTGTCAGCCACGGCGGTTTTGAAGGTGGAGAGCAGGACGCCGCCTGTCTGGACATAGTCCTTCAACGCACTCGTCAGCCTGTCGGAGACACTGTAGAGCGCCGGTGTGATCAACAGTTTGTATTGACTAAATAAGTCGATATCATTCTCAGCCGAGAGAATGTCACATTCCACGTTCATTTCATAGAGGGCGTCAAAAACCCAGCGGAAAACATCATTGTAAGCGGGACCGTCCGGGATGGGAAACCATCGCAGGGCATCCAGGGACACATTGTCCAGAAGGATTGCCACGGGACAGTGTTTCTTTAGATTGACCAAGTGAGTACCGTATGCGGCAAAGTCCGCGCCGATGCGGCTGGTTTCCCGGTAGGTGGCGTTTTCCTTCAGGTTATGGCTGAGGACTCCCTTCCAGTAGGATTCAATGGCGTTGTGGATGGAGTGCCAGTGCCAGTATTCCACGCAGCCTGCGCCGTTTGCCAGATGGCTGAAGGCCTGCAGGCGAAGCTGACCCGGATAGGAGAGCCAGCCGTGGTTGCCCTGGGCTTCGGTTTCCAGAACCAGGTAATTGTCCTTTTTCAAGGAGCGGGCGATGGCGCCACCAAAGGCGATCTCTTTGCCGGTCAGGTCCTGCGCGGAGGGGTGGTAGATGTCGCAGCCAGCGACAGTGAGTGCTTTGGCGGCATCCCACTGGTCAACCTCCGGCTGCATGCCGAAGGAGTATCCCCGCCAGTCATAGTCGAAATTCTGTGTGATGAACTGATCCGGCCGGGCGTATTCCTGTACAATGGCGCTCTGCCATGCAAGAAAATCAGAAACCAGTTTTCGCTGGAATTTCTGGTATTCTGCGCCGAGGCTGGCGTTGATGGTGCCGCGCACGTCGGGGAAATCCTCCCATGCATTGATGCGGTTGCTCCAGTAATCCAGTCCCCACGCCTGATTCAAGAGCGAAAGATCGTCGTGGAAGAGCGTCCGAACATAGTCCACAAACTTTTTCTGGGCATAGGCGGAACAGGTGTCGTAGGATTTGGTTTCATTGTCGAGCTGGAAACCGATCACATGGTCGTAAGACTGCACTTCCTCCATCAGCCTGCGAATGATCCGCTCGGCGTGCTTTAAGTACATGGGATGGGCGATATCCATGTTCTGCCTGTGGCCGTAGCGTCCCGGTCCCTCATGGGTTTCGGTGATGATGTCAGGGTACTTGCGGGCAAGCCAGGTGGGAACCGCGTAGGTGGGCGTGCCCACGATCACCTGAATGCCGTGCTTTTTTGAGCAGGACAGCATGCGGTGCAGATGGGTGAAATAGAAAACGCCGTCCTGCGGCTCCCAGGTGCTCCATGTGGACTCCGCGATGCGGATTACGTTCATGCCTGCTTTTTTTATCAGTTCCATATCGGTTTCGATGCGGTCTACGGGCAGATATTCGTCGTAGTAGGCCACGCCGTAGAGAAGTCTGTCTGTTTTCATCTCATATTCCTTTCCTGCTAAATCATGGTTTCCAGTTTCTCTACCGCCAGACGGATGTATTCGCCGAGAGAGCTTTCCGTGCACCCCGCGATAAAATGGTTGCAGCGGTTGACGGGAATCAGTATTTTAAAGGCTCTGCTTGCGCCCACGGCGGTGGCGATAGCCGGGGTGATCTCCCCAAGCAGGGCGTTCGCAAAGACGATGCCCACGGGACCTATGACCAAGTCGGCGTCCGACACGTTTACCAGAACGGCGTTCTCGCCGGTTGCGCCGAAGTCCGCGCCCGCCTTTAACATGGCGGCGGTGGCAGCGGTGTTGGTTCCGATGGCGTAAAGTTCCAAATCTTTATGTTTTGCCTTGATCTGTTCGATGACGGTCTTGCCGATGCGGCCGCCCTGACCGTCGATGACGGTGATTTTCATGTGGGGTTCCTCCTTATATCTGTTGCAGGCAGCGTTTTGCAATAACTCTTTCGAAGGCATGTTCATGGTGAATGTCGCCCGGATGGGTATCGCTAAAAGTTCCCTCCAGATGATGAACGATCTCCCACCCCTCGTACTTTTCGGGAAGTTCGCCTACGTCGAAAAGACTGTGGGTATAGGGCGCATTATCGGGCGTTGCAGGACAGCGGTTTGTAAAAATCCCGATGGCGTTAAAACCGCCGACTTTTGTGTGAGCTTTCATGTCTTCTATAAAATGATCCCTTACATCCTTGTACGGTAAATGCAGGACACCGTGGGAGAGGATAATGTCATATTCTTTTTCGAAGACGAAGGTTTCTAAATCACAACAGAAGTAGTTGACATGCAGTCCCCTCTGGCTGGCAATATATTTCGCCTTTCTGATGCCGTTTTCGGAAATGTCAAAGGCATCCACGTCATTTCCCAGGCTAGCCATAAAGATGGCGTTTCTTCCCTCGCCGCACCCGACATCCAATACGCGGGCGTTCTTGGGAAACAGCCTATAAAACTCTTTTACATCTACAGTAGGCTCTTTGGAAAATGTGGAAACATCCAAATCAGCGTAGGTCTGTTCCCAAAACGGCTTTTCCGGCATCGCATTTCTCTCCTTTATAAAAGTAAGATAACAATAGTGTATCATAAGTGCATGGTGTATAAAATAAAAAAATTTCCTTATAATACGCTTTATCAAATTGTTGCTATGCAACAATTGAGAGAATGCTCCGCATTCTCCTATAAAAGAAAATGGTGGGAAGTGAGAAGTTATGTCAACTAACAGCGCAACGATTTATCTGAAAGCGGAACAGAATGTGGAGGTGCAGGAGCCGGAGGTGTGCGTCAAGGATATTGCGACGCTGACATGCACCGATACCCATGTGCTTGCGAAGGCGAAATCCCTTAAGCTGTGGACGTTTCAGGAAGGGAAAAGCAAGAGACAGGTGATAAGCGTGCTCAAGGTCATTGAGGAGATCGAGAAGGCGTGTCCGGGCGTGAGTGTGGAAAATCTGGGAAAGACGGATGTGCTGGTGGAATGGATCAGCGTGGACAGGCATAAGGGCTTTGTCCAGTGGTGCAAGCTTGCCTTCGTGTCCCTGATCAGTTTTTTCGGAACGGCTTTTACCATTATGGCTTTTCACAACGATATCGGAATCAACGAAGTTTTTTCAAAAATCTACGAGATGGTGATGGGCTTTCGCGGGGATGGGTACGGCATTCTGGAACTGTCCTATTCGATCGGGCTGGCGGTGGGGATTATCGTATTCTTTAACCATATCGGCGGCAGAAGGATCACCAAAGACCCGACGCCCATCGAAGTGGAGATGAGAATTTATGAAGAGGATGTGAATAAAGCCCTCATTGCGACGGCAGACAGGGAGGGGAAGACCATTGATGTTTCTTAAGCAGCTTCTTTTGGCAGTGATCGGGGTGAGTGCTGGGCTGATTGTATCGGCGGGTGTGTTTACCGTGCTGATTTCAGTGGGGCTGATTCCAAGGTTTGCAGGCAAAATGCATGTGGCAAAAAAAGTGTTTGTGCTGGAGGAGATGGTGATATTCGGCACATTAACCGGAAGCTTTTTCAGTGTTTTCGGCGAATGGGGCATGATAGGGAGAATGGTGAGGACGAATGCGGTATTTGGGGCGGCGACTGACGGCGTGTGGAATTTTGCGGGAACGCTTTTTCAGATCGTATTTGGTCTGTTTGCGGGGATTTTTGTGGGGTGCCTTGCGCTCGCCATCGCAGAGATGTTAAACACCATCCCGGTTTTTGCCAGAAGAGTCGGCTTCCGTCACGAGCTGGGAATTGCGGTACTGGCTGTGGCTTTGGGGAAATTTCTGGGGAGCCTTATTTACTTTACGCAGCGGGTGTTTTTGTGAGGACCAGTCATAAAAGCCAAAGCAGGATGTGCGCAGAACGGCTGGTGTGTGGAGATATGAGGTTAGAATAAAAGGTAGAAAAACAGGAAAAGGAGAAGACGGACCATGACACAGAATCAGGTGCAGAGCGGAACACAGGAACAGGATGACAAGATGACGCAGCAGGAGAAAGAGCAGGCTTACAGACAGCATGTGGAGCAGACCACGCCGAAATACAGCATGCCGGTCAGGATGGCAAAGGCTTTCGTGGTTGGCGGAATCATCTGCGTGATCGGACAGTGCATTTTAAACTATGCAACAAACAGAATGGGTATTGACAAGGAGACCGCCGGTTCGTGGTGCTCCATGCTTCTTGTGCTTGCCAGCGTGGTGCTTACAGGTTTCGGCATTTATCCGAAGTGCGTGGAGTGGGGCGGCGCAGGCGCGCTTGTGCCGATCACGGGATTTGCGAACTCCGTGGCTTCAGCGGCAATCGAGTACCAGAAAGAAGGACAGGTGTTCGGCATCGGGTGTAAAATTTTTACCATCGCCGGGCCGGTGATCCTGTACGGGATATTTACAAGCTGGGCGCTGGGCGTGGTGTACTGGATCGGAAAACTTCTGGGGATTGTGTGAGGGAAGGCCACACAGTCCCCTTCTTTACTCTCTGGCAATGTCTTGACATCTTTTTCCGATATGCTATACTCATGTTGTTAACCAAGTAATACAAATGGTTAACAATAAGGAAGAGGAAAATACAAGATTTGCAAAATGGAGGAAGATATGGAAAAAGGACTCTCTATCGCTGCGGAAAAGAAAGCGAAACGGGCGGCTTCCGGTAGGAAGATCAGCACACAGGACATGGTGCTTTGCGGGGTGTTTACCACACTGATTGCGGTGGGGGCATTTATCAAGGTTCCCGTGCCGGTGGTGCCCTTTACACTACAGTTTTTGTTTACGATGCTGGCGGGGCTGTTGCTTGGCGGCAGGAAAGGCGCATTGAGTGTCGGCGTTTACATCCTGCTAGGACTGGTGGGATTGCCTGTCTTTGCGGAGGGTGGTGGATTTTGGTACATATTAAAACCAAGCTTTGGCTATCTTCTCGGTTTTATGCTGGCGGCCTATGTGACGGGCACAGTGGTGGAGCGGAAAAAGAAACTTTTGACCAGATGGGTCATAGCAGTTAACTTTCTGGGGTTGTTCATCGTCTATGCGGCGGGAATGATTTACTATTATGTGATATGCAATTATGTGATTGATACGCCGATTGCGCTGGGACCGCTGTTCCTGTACTGTTTTGTGCTGGCGGTTCCCGGAGATATCTGTCTGTGCATTCTGGCAGCAATATTGACTGTCAGGGTCAGACCGGCGTTTGACCGAATGATGAGAAAGGAGCAGCGGGTATGAGCAAAAACCTTTTTATCACAGGAACAGGCACGGATGTGGGAAAAACGTATGTGACCGGACTGGTCATTAAGAAGCTTAGGGACAGTGGGGAAAATGCCGCATATTATAAGGCGGCTATGAGCGGCAATGAGAGAAGGCCGGACGGATCTCTGATTCCCGGAGATGCCCTGTCCGTGAAGGAAGTATCCGGGATCGCCCAGCCTTTGGAGGAAATGTGCCCTTACATATATGAAAACGCATACTCGCCTCATCTGGCGGCCCGCATTGAGGGGGAACAGGTGGAGCTTTCCGTTGTGGAAGAGGGTTTTCGGAAGGTCAGCGGGGCATACGGCTATGTGACGGTGGAGGGCAGCGGCGGCATTCTCTGTCCAATCCGCTATGACGGGGAAAAGATTTTGCTGGAGGATGTGATTAAGACGCTTAATTTATCATGTCTGCTTGTGGCCGACGCTGGGCTTGGCACCATCAACAGTGTGGCGCTCACCGCAGAGTATATGCGTGCCAGAAACATTCCTATTGTGGGGATGATCTTTAACCGTTTTCATCCCGGCAATGTGATGGAGGAGGACAATATCCGCATGTGTGAGGAACTGACTGGGCTGAAAACCCTTGCCTGCGTGCGGGAGGGCGACAGGGAGCTCCGCATGGACGCGGAGGCGCTGAAATCTTTGTACAGATAAAAATACTAATATTACAATTATAGAAACTCCCTTTTCGGAAAAGTGTACCCATTGCTGAAAAGTGGTCCGGGGCATGTTGAACCAGACCATTTGTAGCAAAAGGATGATTGTGATATGATCGAAATAACTGATTGGAATATAGCAACTCAGAACAGTTTCATTTGACAGAGGGGTTCCCTGAATTTGCCTGGCTTCTTTTTGCAGACAGCACAAATTCAGAAGTAAAGTCCGCATTGCATCTCTATAATGTGATTACGAAAAGGAGAGATGTAATGATGGATATCACAGAAAACAAATTAAAAACAATTTTTCAATTTTCAATCCCGAGCGTCATTGCCATGCTTTTGGAAACGGTCATTACCATAACCGACGGCTATTTCACCGGAAACTATGTAGGGGAAGACGCGCTGGCAGCGATTAACCTGGGATTGCCTGTTCTTTATTTTTATCTTGGCATAGGGTTGTGCGTAGGTGTGGGAGGAACGGTAATCTGCGGAAAAATGTTGGGGGCAAAAGATTCGCACAGAGCTTCCCAGGTGTTTTCCCAGACGATTGTTACCGCTGTGATTGTTTGTGCCGCAACATCACTTGTAGTGTTATTGCTGTTTTCCCCAATCCTGAAAGTGCTGAGAGCAGACGGAAAACTGTCGGCTTACTTTACGCAGTATTATAAGATTATGCTTTTTGCTTATCCGTTGATGGTAATCGAAAGCATATTCGGTATGTTTACGCGTATGGATGGAAAACCGCAGGCGTGTATGCTGGTGCGCGTCGCAAGCTGTATTCTAAATGTGATTCTTGATTACATTCTGGTGGGCAGGCTGGCGCTCGGTATACAGGGAAGTGCGGCGGCGACTCTTGCGGTACAGGCCGCTGCCGTCATGATTCAGGCTGCTTATTTTCTGAAACTGTCCTCCAATATCCGGTTTAGGCGTTTTAGGTTTGACAGGGCAGTGAACAAGGCAACCTTCCTTAACGGCTCATCAGAGTTTATCGGAGAGATGGCAAGCACAATCTCTATGTTTACTTACAACTATGTCCTGATGAAATATGTGGGAGTCCAAGGCGTTGCTGCGTTTACAGTTCTTGGCTTTGCGGTGTATGGATACAGCATGGTTGCGATTGGTTTCGGGCAGGGCCTCACCACTCTTGTCAGTGTCAGTTGGGGGGCCAAAGAATGGAAAACAGCAATGGATCTTCGCAGGGCAACGAACAGAATCTTGTTCGGGGTTGGTGCATTGTTTGCAGTAGGCTTTTGGATTCTGGGAAGAAGATACGCAGGTCTCTTTGGGTGCAGTGGCAGTGTTGAGAATATGGTAGCCACAGGATTTCGGTTTTACTCTGTCACCTTTTTGATCATGGGATATGATGTGACAAATTCCATGTATTTTACCAGTTGCGGCGATGCATTCAGCTCTGCTGCCATCTCCGCCTTAAGGGGAATCGTGCTTCTTCTTACGTTCCTGCTCCTCTTCCCGGCTATCTGGGGAATGACAGGCGTTTGGATGGCCGCTCCGGCAGCGGAAGCCCTGACAGCGATTGTTTCGGCCTATTTGATTGGGAAACAGAAAAGGAAAACAGAAAGCAGGTAATCGGCAATGGAAAAAAATCAGGCTGTCATTTGCGCCGCTGTGATCAATCAGGCTATGAATTTTATCTTTGAACATCTGGATGAGGAAATCACTGTGGACGATGTGGCAAGGCACTGCTGTTATTCCAGGTATCATCTTATGCGGATGTTCAAAGAGCACACAGATGAAGCCATATATCAGTTTATGAAGCGGCTTCGTCTGGAAAGAAGCGCGTGGAGGCTCAAGGTCGAAAAAGAGAAAAGCATTGCAGAGATCGGAGTGAACTACGGCTATTCTTCCTCTAATTTTGCGACGGCGTTCAAGAAGCACCTGAATATGTCTCCGATCGATTACAGAAAGAAGAGCGAGCAGATCGTGCAGCAGAGCTCCTTTTCACACGGGATATCCCTTGACGAGCTGGAGCGCACGGAAAACCTGATAACGATTGAATGGCTGAACGACTTTCTGGTGGTGTACGAACGCAAAAAGGGAAATTATCATGATATGTCACAGGAATGGTGCACATTTATCAAAAAATACGAAAAGCTTGCCTCATCCGATACCCTCTATGTGGACTGTACCATTGACGACCCGTCCATCACAGATGAAAACAGCTGTATGTATGAATTGTGCCAGACCATTTCTCCCGACCATCCGGCGTTGAAGGAAAACGCCGGCATTTTCACTCACAGTTTCGAGGGTGGAAAATATGCGGTGTACCACTTCAAAGGCTTCCCGCAGTTCATGTTCATGGTTTATCAGGAGGTTTTCTGCCGCTGGCTGTCCAGGACGGGCAATCAAATGGATGAGCGGCCGATATTCGATATCTACCGCAATGTACACTCCGATGGATACATGGAAATTGACATCTGTTTTCCGTTGAAATCCGCAGTCTCATCAAGAGCGAAATGAGGACATTCTTATGATTTGGTATCCTTACGAACAGATGAAAACAATGAAACCGCCCTACGAGATCGTGGATGCAGAGGGCGTGTATCTTTACACGAAGGACGGCGGCAGTATGATTGACTCGGTCTCCTCCTGGTGGAGTGTGATCCACGGCTATAAGCATCCCGTGCTCACGAGAGCGATCAAGGAGCAGGCGGATGTTTTTTCCCATGTGATGCTGGGCGGGCTGACCCATAAGACAGTGCAGAAGCTTTCAGACAAGCTGGCTGATTGGCTGCCCGGCGATCTGGACTACTGTTTCTTTTCGGACTCCGGTTCGGTGGCGGTGGAAGTGGCTCTCAAGATGGCTCTGCAGTTTAATGTAAACAGGAAAGACCCGCGCAAAACGGTGCTCTCGCTGACCCATTCCTACCACGGTGATACCTTCAAGACGATGGAGGTCGGAGATGACGAGGATTATCATTTTGCATTTGAAAATAAGCAGGGCGTGATCCATATTCCCACGGAGATTCCGGCCCTGGAGGAGGCTTTTGAGAAGCATCACGACGAGCTGAACTGCTTTATTGTGGAGCCGCTTTTACAGGGGGCGGGCGGAATGCGGATGTACGATCTGGCATTTTTGGAGCGGGCGAGACAGCTCTGTGACCAGTACGACGTGCTGCTTATCTTCGATGAGGTAGCCACGGGATTTGGAAGGACGGGATACCGGTTCGTGGCGGACGAGGTGCTGCCGGATATTCTGGTGCTAGGCAAGGCATTGACGGGAGGGTATATCGGCCATGCGGTGACGGTGGCGGGAGAAAAGGTTTACCGGGGCTTTTATGGGGATGACCCGGCACTTGCGCTGATGCACGGTCCGACCTTCATGGGGAATGCTCTTGCCTGCAGCGCGGCGCTTGCCTCCATCGAACTGTTTGAAGGGCAGGATTATATGGCGAAAATTCACCGGATTACGGAGATTATGCGGCGGGAGATGGCGGATTTTTCCAGTCCCAAGGTGAAGGAGGTGCGCATCATGGGCGGATGCATCTGCCTGGAGGTGTGCGACAGGGCGGATCTTGTGGGCTATCAGGAATTTGCGGCGAAGAGGGGAGTCTTTGCCAGACCCTTCCTGAACTGCCTCTACGCGATGCCGCCCTATGTGATTGCTGAGGAGGAGCTGGTGAAAGTGCTTTCTGCGATGAAGGCATGGTTTGATTAATGTTATGTTAACTAAAATTGCACATAATATAACATCGTGTAAAATGTAGTAAGTTATGTAAACTATATAAAACATAAAATGGAAAGTTATGTAAACTGGATAACGGGAAATAACTGACAAGAGGGATATGCAGATGGACAGAATCAAAGAGTTACAGGAAAAATTATATCGGGGAGAACTTCTCACAAAGGAGGAAATCATGCCTTTGACGGAAGCACCCCTGGAGCCGCTCTGTCAGGCGGCGGACGAGATCCGGGCGCATTTCTGTAAGGAACGTTTCGACCTTTGCACGATCATCAACGGAAAGTGTGGAAAATGTTCGGAGGACTGCAAATACTGTGCTCAGAGCGCTCACTATACCACTGCCTGCGGGGAATCCTATCCGCTGCTCTCCACAGAAAAAATTGTGGAGCAGGCGAAACATAATGCGGCGCAGGGGGTGCTGCGCTACTCCATCGTCACCAGCGGCAGGCGGCTTTCGGAGATGGAGGTGGATCAGGTCTGCGAGAGCATACGCGCGGTGAGGCGCGAAGCAGGGATAGAGGTCTGCGTCTCCTTCGGTCTGCTTGCGGAGGAGGACTTCAGGAAATTGAAGGCGGCGGGTGCGTCCCGCGTCCACTGCAATCTGGAATCCTCTGAACGGTATTTTCCCCAAGTCTGTACGACGCACACTTATGCTGATAAGATAGAGACACTGCGGGCGGCGAAGAGAGCGGGAATGGAAGTCTGCAGCGGCGGTATCATGGGGCTGGGTGAGACGATGGAAGATCGGATCGACATGGTGCTGACGGCGAGAGAACTTGGCGTAAAGTCCGTTCCCGTGAATGTCCTAAACCCGATTCCGGGCACGCCATACGAGAAGAATCCGGTGCTGACAGGCGACGAGGTGCGCCGGATTGTGGCAATTTTCCGCTTTATCATCCCGGATGCCTCCATCCGTCTTGCGGGCGGCAGGGGACTTCTTGGCGACAAAGGGGAAAAGTGCTTTGCAAGCGGCGCCAATGCGGCCATCAGCGGGGATATGCTGACCACGGCCGGCATTACCGTGGAAACAGATATGGCGCTTCTGAAAGAAATGGGGTATACTGTGGTAAAGGGATAGCCCGGCGGCGGAAGGCGCGGGAACCCGCAAAGAGGAAAAGGGAGCGGAAAGGAGCGGGAAAGCATGCTTACATTTCAGTACCGGGTGGCGAGTATAGACGGAGATTACGCAAATCTGGAGCGCATTGATGAGGCGGAGGACGGGTATAAACTGGTGGCCCGTGCCCTTCTGCCCCCTGAGATCAAAGAGGGGACGAAGCTCTTATATGAGATGATGGAATATTCCATCATGGAAGACGAAACGATTTAGGAAAGTTATGTAAACAGAAAGAGGAGCCCATGAAAATACCATGCGAATACTGCGGACAGATGATTCCGGAAACGGCGCAGACCTGTCCCCATTGTGGCGCGGCAAACAGCCGGGTGAAAAGAACTGCCTACGGTGTTCCCGCGACGATTGAAGAATTGCGGGCATACTGTCAGCAGCATAATCTGCCGCTTAAAGATATGCGGGTATTTATCGGGGAGGATTACCGGGGCGCGAAAGCATTCGGTATTTACCGGGATGAGAGCACCGGCAATTTTATCGTTTACAAAAATAAGGCGGATGGTACCCGTGTGGTTCGCTATGAGGGTGATGACGAGGCTTACGCGGTCAACGAGCTTTATCTGAAGATTAAAGAGCGGGTGGAAGAGCAGAAGAGATATATGAACGAGAAGGGGGCGAAGGATCCTGTAAAAGCCAGGGGCCTTCTGATAAAAAGCCTTACCTTCCAGATGATCCTGTTTCCGCTTGTCTTTGTGATCGTGTTAAGTGCATGGTACTCGTCCGGACCTGCCAGCGGCTATTATGTTTATCGGGACAACACTTACTATTATGACAGCTCCGACTGGTATGAGTGGGACGATTATTATGAGGAGTGGTCACCCACCCGGGCGGACAGAGAACTGAAAAGGAATGCGGATGACTATTACCAGTCCGGCAGCTGGCGTGAAAGTTACGGGACAGGGGATTTTACCGAATCGTCATGGTACAGTGAAAAGGAGTGGGCGGATAACGATTGGGATACCGACTACGACTGGGACGACAGTGACAGTTGGGACAGCAGTTACGACGACTGGGATTCCGACTGGTAATAGCGTGAAATGCGGCATTCTCCAAAAGTTCGACCAAAGGAGTCAATCAGCAGATGAGGTGCGGATTTGAATAAGACAGAACATGTGGTGAAGGAGGTTATGCCCGGTTCCATCGCTGAGGAGATGGGGATTGAGGCGGGTGACGTCCTTCTTTCCGTTAATGACAATGAAATAGAGGATGTGTTCGATTACCGTTATCTGATGAAGGACGAGTATGTGGAGGTGCTTGTGCGGAAGGTGGACGGCGAGGAGTGGCTGTTGGAGATCGACAAGGATTACGATGAAGATCTGGGTGTGGAATTTGAAAACGGCCTGATGAGCGATTACCGTTCCTGCAGCAATAAGTGCATTTTCTGTTTTATTGACCAGATGCCGCCGGGGATGAGGGAAACCCTGTATTTTAAGGATGACGATTCCCGTCTTTCCTTTTTGCAGGGCAATTATATCACCCTGACCAACATGACAGAGAAGGATGTGGCGCGCATCATTCAGATGCAGCTTGCGCCCATCAACATTTCGGTACAGACCACCAACCCGGAACTTCGCTGTAAGATGCTGAACAACCGCTTTGCGGGCGAAAAACTGCGCTTTCTTGACAGACTCTTTGAGGGACATGTGGAGATGAACGGGCAGATCGTCTGCTGCAAGGGAGTCAACGACGGGGAAGAACTCCGGCGCAGCATTACGGACCTGATGAAATATCTGCCTTTTATGCGGAGCGTGTCGGTGGTGCCCGCGGGGATTACGAAATACCGGGAAGGACTTTATCCTTTGGAACTGTTTACAAAGGAGGAGGCGGGTAAAATCATAGATATGATCGAGGCATACCAGAAGGTTTGTTTTGACCAATACGGTCTACACTTTATCCACGCCAGCGACGAGCTCTATATGCTGGCGGAGCGGGATTTCCCGGAGGAGGAGCGCTACGACGGCTATATCCAGCTGGAAAACGGCGTGGGCATGATGCGGCTGTTCCGGGAGGAATTTGCCGGAGCAATGCGGGCGGCCTGTGTTGACTCGAATGGTCATAAAAAACTGGCGGAAGTGAAACGGACAGTGACGATTGCCACAGGGAAACTGGCTTACTCCGTGATACGGGAGGCTTCCGAAAAAATGATGCGGGCCTTTCCCGGACTCACCGTTCATGTCTGCCCCATCCGAAATGATTTCTTTGGGGAGACGATTACCGTGGCAGGGCTTGTCACGGGCCGGGATCTGATTGCACAGTTGAAAGAGCGGCAGCAGGACGGGGAAAATCTGGGGGATACGCTTTTGATTCCAGCCAATATGCTGCGGAGCGGGGAACAGGTTTTTCTGGATGACGTCGCCGTGCAGGAGGTGGCGCAGGCGCTGGGGCTTAGGGTAGTGGTGACAGAGCCGACAGGACTGGCTTTTGTGGAGGCGCTGTTGAATCCTGCCTATCATATGGGCAGGGACAATGATAAGGAGAATTTTGTGTATGTGCAGGGATATGACAGGTGAACTGACCGTAAAAAGACTGGCGGAGGATGCGCTTACAGAGATTTATAACACCTATATGAAACGGGATTTTCCTGCGAGTGAGCTGAAGCCTTTAAGCCATATTCTGCGCAGCGCGGAGGCAGGTTTCGGCTTTACTCTGGGTATTTACGAGGATGGGGAATTGGCAGGCTATGCCGTTTTTATTCTCTGCGAGGAGACAAGGTGCGCTCTTCTCGATTATTTTGCGATTCTGGAGGACAGACGGGGACAGGGAATGGGACACCGCGCCTTCTCCTTATTAGAGACATATTTTGAAGAAAATCTGCCGGAGGTGCAGGGGCTTTATATTGAGTCGGAGAGGGTCTCAGCGGCGGAGAATGAAGAGCAGCGCCTGGTCAGACAGCGGCGGATCGCCTTTTATCTGTCCTGTGGATGTGAAATGACGGCGTTTCGTTCTGTCCTGTTTGGGGTGGATTACAGTGTCCTGTACAGACATTTTGGCACAGGGGGGCAGGAGGGGACGCTTGCGGCGCTGGACACCCTTTATAAAAAGATGTTTAAGCCGGAACACTATGACAGATTTGTGAGCCTTGGCATGACGGATGAAAGCGTGGAAAAAAGCGGCCGTTGAGGCTTGCGGATGCCGAGCTTCCGATTGACTTTTAACAGGGGATACTGTATCATAAGTACTAGATCATATTTTCTTATATACGTGGGCGAAGGAGGATCGTGGGTATGGAACTGGAAATTCTCAAAAATGAAGAGAAACGGATGAATATGATTTTATTTCTGTTTCTTTTGGTAATCCCGGTTGTGGCTTTTTTCTATGTGCTTTTGTTTAATGGGGGAGCAGGGAGAGACGCAATAGTTTTGGGAATGGTGGCTGCCAGCGTATTGATTAAGTTATTTGAAAAGAAGCTGGGTTCTTATGCAAAATATCTCTACATATCTGTGCTGCCAGCCTTTGGTGCGGTGACGATTGTGGCGGGTACGCCCGGTGCTTTTGGCGCTATGGTGGAAGCGTATTTTCTGGTTCTGTTTTTGGCGATTCCCTATTATGATTTATCTGTAATCAAGGTATGCACGGTGGTGACTGTTGTGGTCAATGCTGCGGCGCTGGTTATTTTCAGACAGGCGTATCTGTGCATGTATACGCTGTCCATCTGGGTTTTTATTATCATGGTGTATGTGCTGGCGATTGCAGCCGCTGTTTTCATTGTGTTCCGGGCAAGATCCCTGTTTATGACGGTGGAACAGAAGGAAGGGGAAGTGGAAACCCTTCTCGACAGTATCCGGGGCGCATTCGAGGGACTGCAGGAGTCCTCCCAGTCCATCTACGATTCCTTACATAGCTTCGAACAGAGTTCTTCCGAGATCGCGGCCTCCACGGAGGAGATTTCCGCCAGCGTGGAGCAGCAGATTGAGCAGGTGGAGGGCAGCATCCAGATATTCAATGATCTGGACAGTCGGATCGGGGACTCCGAGACGAGAGTGCTGCAGACGGTTGAGAATGTGAAGCAGTTGGAGGAGAAGAACAACGAGGGCATTGTGGCCATCGAGGAGCTTTCCAGGAAGTTCAGCGAGAATATTAAGGCAACCCAAGTGGCGTCCGAGGGTATGACGGCGCTGGAACAGAAGTCCAGTTCCATCGGTGAGATCATAGACAGTATCAGTCAGATTGCGAAACAGACCAACCTGCTTGCGCTGAACGCGGCGATCGAGGCAGCCAGAGCGGGTGAGGCAGGTAAGGGCTTTGCTGTGGTTGCGGACGAGATCAACGAGCTTTCCAGCGAATCGGCTACGGCGACGCAGAAGATCGATGCGATCCTGAAAGATATCATTGCCACCATCGGCGATACGAATAAGGTAATTGACCGCAATACCGTAATTGTGAGGGAATCCAACGAAAAACTGGATGATACGGTGAAGATTTTTGATACCATGCTGAAATCCTCCGAGCAGGTGATTCAGGAGACGGACAGGCTGAAAGACGGGCTTGGCGGTATCATGGAGATCAAGGAAAGGCTTCAGGAAGCGATGCAGCAGGTGGAGAGAATTTCCCAGGTTTCCGTGCAGGGAACGACGGAGATCAGCTCTTCCACGGAGGAGCAGGTGACGGGCGTCGAGACAATCCTTACGTCTATGGCGAAGGTGCAGTCCGGTATCGACCGTCTGGCAGAAATTTTGCATTAGAACGGATTATTTCAGGTAAACTGTAATTATGGCATGTCCCGCTTACCGGCGGGACATGTTCGCGTGTAGAGGAGAGCGCCGGAAGGTGACATTCTCCGCATGACGGAATCAGGGGGTTTTATGAGCGGTAAGAGGACAGTCATTGGCCTGTTGGCCCACGTGGATGCGGGTAAGACGACTTTGGCGGAGCGTATGCTATTTAACGCCGGGGAGATCAGAAGCCTTGGCCGTGTTGATCACAGGGATACGTTTCTGGATACGGATGTGCAGGAGCGGGACCGTGGCATCACCATTTTCTCCAAACAGGCGCGCCTGTCGTGGAAGGGGATGGAGGTGACTCTTTTAGATACGCCGGGACATGTGGATTTTTCCGCGGAGATGGAGCGGACACTGCAGGTTTTGGACTGCGCGGTGCTTATCGTGAACGGCGCGGACGGGGTGCAGAGCCACACGCTGACATTGTGGAGGCTGTTGGAGCGTTATCAGGTGCCGGTTTTCCTTTTTATCAACAAGATGGATCAGCCTGGGACGGACGCGGGCAGGCTGCTTTCGGGAGTACAGAAGGAGCTGGACGGGCGGTGTGTTTCCTTTGCAGGGCCGGACGGAGAGCGGCCGGAGGAATTTTATGAGAATATTGCGGTCTGCGATGAAAAGCTGCTGGAGCGTTATCTGGAGCGGATGGAAGCGGAAGCGGCGGGAAAGCAGGCAGACGACGGTCAGCGGAGACAGGAAGGTGTGGACGGGCGGCAGGTTCAGGCGTTGGTCAGCGACGGGGAGATTGCGGCGTTAATCAAAGGCAGGAAACTGTTTCCCTGCCTTTTTGGCTCCGCCCTGCATGGGGAGGGTGTGGAGGCGCTGCTTGACGCGCTTCTGGCCTATGCGCCTATGCCAATGCACGGAGAAATATTTGGGGCGCGGGTTTTTAAGATTACCAGAGACGCGCAGGGCAACCGCCTGACGCATGTCAGGGTGACTGGCGGAAGTCTTAAGGTGAAACAGGTTATACAGACTGCTGCGGGTGAGGAGGGGCAGCCGCATGCGGGCAGAGCGGATCAGTCGGAAACCGACAGGGTGGAAAAGATTGACCAGATCCGTCTCTACTCTGGAGAGAAATATACCACGGTGCAGGAGGCGGAGGCCGGGAGTATCTGCGCGCTTCTGGGGCCGGAGCACACCTTCAGCGGGCAGGGGATTGGTGCGGAGGAAGAGCGCGTACTGCCGGTTTTGGAGCCAGTTATGACTTATCGGGTCAATCTTCCTGCAGGGTGTGATATCCATGACATGTATATAAAGTTATGTAAACTTGAAGAGGAGGAGCCGCAGCTTCATCCAGTCATACAGGAACAGAGCGGGGAAATTCATGTCAGGCTCATGGGCGAGGTACAGATTGAGATTTTAAGGAAACTGATACAGGAGCGTTTCGGCGTGGAGGTATCGTTTGACGAGGGGAGCGTTCTATATAAGGAAACGATTGCGAATGCAGTGGAGGGCGTGGGACACTTTGAGCCGCTCCGGCATTATGCGGAGGTGCATCTGATTCTGGAGCCGGGAGAGCGCGGCAGAGGCCTTACTTTCCGAAGCCGCTGCAGTGAGGATAAGCTGGATCGGAACTGGCAGCGGCTGATTCTGACCCATCTGGAAGAAAAGACCCATCTCGGTGTTCTGACAGGATCGCCGATTACGGATATGCAGATCACACTGGCGGCGGGAAAATCCCATGTGAAGCATACGGAGGGCGGCGATTTCCGGCAGGCCACCTACCGCGCGCTCAGACAGGGGCTGTGCCGCGCGGAGAGTGTGCTGTTGGAGCCTGTCTATGAATTTCGGATGGAGCTGCCCGCCTCTCTGGTGGGTCGTGCCATGACTGACGTGCAGGCCATGAGCGGCCGTTTTGACGCGCCGGAGACTGTGGGGGAGGAGGCCGTGCTTACGGGAACGGTGCCTGTCTCTGCATTTGGCGGCTATCACACCAGAATGCTTGCTTATTCCGGGGGAAAGGGAAGGCTGTTTACCCGGTTGAAAGGGTATGAGCCATGCCACAATGCGGAAGAAGTCATAGAGCGGATCGGCTACGAGGCGGAGCACGATCTGGAGAATCCCTGTGGTTCCGTGTTCTGCGCCCACGGTGCGGGATTTGTGGTGGAGTGGGACCATGTGGAGGAGTATATGCATCTGGAGCCGTCGTTGAAAGCCGGATGGAGGCTGGCGGACGGCAGTCTCTATGGCACGGGTAATGAAGATGACCAAGATAGTCAATTTGGAGATGCTGAAACGGGTAATTTCGCGGTGCGCTTTGCGAAACGAACAGGCGGCGAACGATCAGAGGTTGACTTTATTGGTCAAGATGAGATAGAAGAAATCTTTGCGCGGACCTTCGGGACAAAGGAGCCGAAAAAGCAGGGGTGGGCCAGAACGATCCGTGCAAAGGCGGCTGTGCCTGTGGAGGTCGAATACCGCGGTGGTCAGGGAAAACAGGAGGAGTACCTTCTGGTTGACGGCTATAATATCATATTCGCGTGGGAGGAGCTTGCAAGCCTTGCCAGAGCGGATCTAAACGCTGCCCGGGGAAGGCTCCAGGATATTCTATGCAATTATCAGGCGTTCCGCAAAATGAACCTGATTCTTGTTTTTGACGCCTACCGGGTGAAGGGAAATCCCGGCAGTGTGGAACATTACCACAATATTGATGTGGTATATACTAAGGAGGCTGAGACGGCGGATCAGTATATCGAGAAGGTGACCCATGAGATGAGCCGGAAAAACTGCCGCGTGCGGGTGGCCACCTCCGATGGGCTGGAGCAGATCATTATTATGGGAGCGGGCGCGATCCGGGTTTCCGCCAGAGAGCTTTATGAGGAGGTAAGAGCCGCTGAGGAGGAGATGCGGGAAAACTTTGGGATATCGGCTGAATGATAAAAGTGTATATTTTTATAACTGAATTGTCAAAAAAAGTGCAATTATATAAAATCTAATTGTCAAAAAAGATGCAAACAGGATTGACGAGGCACTTGGACGGTTAATATAATAAGAGAAAAGGATGGGAAGAGGTGCGAGCCTATGCTGAAAAGAAAAATATATGATGTGCTTTTGGAATGGAAAAATAAAAAGGACAGAGAGTGTCTCCTTGTGCAGGGTGCCCGACAGATCGGAAAAACCTTTATTATTGAAGAATTTGGGAAGAGGAATTATGCGAGTTATATCTATTTGAATTTTTATCAGAATCCCGAACATAAAAAAATTTTTGAAGGCTCTCTGGAAGCGGTGGAAATCTATAAAAAGATATCTCTCTATGTCAGGAATATCCGGTTTGCAGAGCATGACACGCTGCTTTTTTTTGATGAAATACAGGAATGTCCCAATGCCAGGACAGCATTGAAATTCCTGGCAATGGATAATCGGTATGATGTGATTGCCTCAGGGTCGCTGCTTGGACTTCATTACAGGGAGATGACTTCTATTCCTGTCGGGTACGAGCGCACGATGGAAATGTTTTCCCTCGATTTCGAGGAATTTCTCTGGGCAATTGGGAAAAATCCGAACGCCATTGCAGAATTGCGAAAATTTTTTGCCGGAAGGGAAAAGGTTGATGATGGCGTAAACAGGCAGTTTATGGCGGCGCTTCGGGAATATTTGGTAGTGGGTGGTATGCCGGAAGTTGTAAACACTTTTCTGCGGACGAACAATTATCAGGAGGCTTACGAAACCCAGAAAAAAATCATGGAAAGTTATCGGGAGGATATTAAGCATTATGCCTCTGCGGCGGCCAGACAGAAGATCAGCGACTGCTATCTTTCCATACCAAGGCAGCTCGCAAAGGAGTATACCAAATTTCAATATAAGGTCGTGAGCCGGGAAGGGAATGCCCGCAGATATGAGAACAGCTTGAACTGGCTTGTCGATGCGGGTATGGTTAAGCTGTGCGTGAATGTGTCCACCCCGCAGTTTCCTCTGGTGGCCTATGAAAAGCCGGATCAGTTTAAGGTATATGCGACGGATATTGGTCTGCTGACTTCGCTTTACGGATATGAAACGCAGGCTGCACTGTTAAAAGACACGCTGACAGGACCTGCAAAGGGCGGTATTTATGAAAATCTTGTGTTTGATATGCTGATCAAGAGAGGAGTTGTGCCGAATTATTATAAGAATGAAAAAAACACGCAGGAGATAGAGTTTCTCTTTGCACAGAATGGCTCGGTCATTCCTGTGGAGGTAAAGTCAAAGCGGGGAGCGACTGTTTCCCTGAACAATTTTATAGAGGAGTTTGCCCCGCCTTATGCTTACAAATTAGTTGCAGGCAACGTGGGCGTAAGCGGGACAAAAATTACAATGCCTCTTTATATGGCTATGTTTATTTAAGATTTTTATAAGAAATCCCACGACTTTTTTATAAGGACTGACTTTTATGATGGATTCAGGCTTAGGAACTGTTCATTCATCCTTTTGCGGATAAAGCAATGTGGTTATGAACTGTTCCGCGGAACAAAAAGGGGGTAAGGTTTTCAGATGGATGCATGTGTGCTGGTGGTGGATGACGACAGGGAGATCGTGCGGGCGATTGCCCTTCTTCTGGAGAAGGAAGGGTATCGTGTGCTAAAGGCTTACGACGGCATGGAGGCGCTGCGGATTCTGGCGGAAGCAGAGGTGCAGCTTATCATCATGGATGTGATGATGCCGAAACTTGATGGGCTGTCTGCCATGATGAAGATCAGGGAGCGCAAGAATCTGCCGATTATCGTGCTGAGCGCGAAGACGGAGGACACGGACAAGATTCTGGGTCTCTCTATGGGGGCGGACGACTATGTGGCCAAGCCTTTCAACCCGCAGGAGCTGGCGGCCCGGGTGAAGAGCCAGCTCCGCAGGTACACACTGCTGGGCGGCATCCATGCACAGAACGAGGAGGACGAGATCGTAAACGGCAGACTCTGTTACCGCCTGAGAGAGCGGACGCTCTATGCGGACGGGGAGCCGGTCAGACTGACCGCCACGGAGACGAAGATCATGGAGCTTCTGATGAAGAACAGGGGACGTATTTTTCCGGCGGAGGAGATCTATGAGAGAGTCTGGGAGGAGCCGTCCTTTTCGCCGGAGAATACGGTGATGGTGCATATCCGCCACATCCGGGAGAAAATCGAACTCAATCCGAAGGAGCCAGAATATATAAAGGTGGTGTGGGGCATTGGATACAAAATGGAAAAAAGGTAACGCAATATGCAGTTTTTTGGCATTTGTCACAGGATTGACTCTGCTGGTCATCAATATGGTTCCCGCAGCGGGCATGGCTGCGGCCTTCGGAACGGGTATCTTTGAAGGACAGCAGGACTATCAGGAGAGCGAGGAGTTTCGGTATCTGATCGGCGAAAGACTGTCAGAGCTTATGGGGGTAGCCACCGGGGGAAAGGCTTATTCAGGATACTTTTCCGATTCCACGGGCGAACCATCCGAGGTGCGGATCGGGGAAGCGCAGAACGGGGCGCCTCTGGCGCAGGAAGAGACTGTCGTGGAGGAGTCTGCCGATTATGCGGATGCGATTGCCGCGGATTTTTGGAGCAATGTGGAAGGGCCGGAGGCGTTCGACGGCAACTGGGACGATTATCAGGCATATCTGGCGGAGCAGCAGGCGTACTATGATGAGATGATGGCGGAATACGGATCAGACGGCACGTATGATTATACCGGGTATTATGGCGGCTACAGCGATTATTACAATTATAACTTTGGGGACGAGGAGAGCCGGGATGCCTATATGGCGGATGTGGCGCAGAATAAGAACCTCCGTTACGCCGTGATTTACCAGAATAAGCTGCTCTACTCAAATATCGAGGGTTTCGCGGAAAGCGCGGGGGAGGAATGGAAGGGCGAGGACTTTGCGGAGGCGCTTGACGAGGCTGCGTACAATTTCACGCTCTGGTATAACAGGGCCGGCGACGGCAAGGTGCAGATTGTAAAGGACGGCCATGAGGAGAATGTGTACGGCGACGGTATCTACAGCGATGCCAGTCGGTGGCGGGTGCCCGGCTACGCGAACTTTACGATAGGGGAGTCCTGTAAGGACGCTGTCATCTTTCTGGCGGCGGCCAGATATCCGCAGCTTTATCTGGTGAGAAAGGATGGAACCAGCAGTATTACGAAGTATGGCGGCAGCCTCTACCGCATGCGGTGGAATGCGCTCTATCTCAGCAGAGCCGCAGAGAAGATCACGATTTTCATGACGGCCGGACTCATTCTCCTGGCGATTGCCTTTCTCATGAGAAAGAGCAGACGGCGGGCGGTGGAATGGATCGCGGGGGTTTTTGGGAAAGTTTGTCTGGAAATCAAGCTGCTCCTGCTGCTTGTCATGATAGTTCTTTTTGTGGGAATGAGTGCGGGAGCGCTTGGGCAGCTCGGCTGGTGGCTCAGAAACGGGTTCTCCTATTACAACTGGAGCGGCGACTATATCCATGAGATGAAGCGGCTGATAAAGGCAGGTGGATATCTGGCAATTTGGTTCTGGCTCGTCTGTCTGGTTGTATTGGACTGGCGGATGAACAGGAAAAGACAGAAAACGCCGCTCTTTGATCTGCTCAAGGTGAAGGATTTCAAGTATCCGATCCAGAAAAGGCTGGTGAGGAGACAGCGGCTGACATTGATTGCGGAACTTAGTCTGATTGTGCTGTTCGCGGTGGGTGTCTGTGTGCTGTGGCTGCTCACGGAAGAGTACATGAATTATCTCACAGGAGGATACAGCTACAGCTACACATATGATGTCTATGAAGCTATGGCGGAGGATTTGGGCTATCCGCTCGAACTGGTAGGAGGCCATATGGCATGGATGCTGATGCCCTGTGTCGTCTTTGCCGCATTGTTTGGTTTTACGATGATTACTTTCTGTAGTTTAAAGAAGAACTACCGGCTGGCTGTGGATATCGGCGCACTCACCGACCAGATTTTGGCGGTGCGGGAGGGCAATCTGACGGAAGAACTGACCTTGTCGGAGGAAACGGATCTGCGGGAGGCGGCGGACAACTTAAACCAGATACAGAAGGGCATGGAGACGGCGCTCAGGGAACAGATGAAAAGCGAACGGATGAAGGTGGACCTGGTGACCAATGTGTCCCACGATATCAAGACGCCGCTCACCTCCATTATCAGTTATGCAGAGCTGCTGCGGCAGGAGGAAGGACTGCCTCAGCATGTGAAAGAGTATATTCAGATTTTGGGGGAGAAGGCGGAGCGGCTGCGCGGTATTGTGCAGGACGTGTTTGAGATTAGCAAGGCCACCTCGGGGCAGCTTCCGATTCAGATGGAAGTGCTGGATCTGGGCAAACTTCTGCGGCAGACGCTGGCGGATATGAATGACCAGATTAGTCAAAGCAGCCTCATAATGAAGACGGCAATACCAGAAACACCAGTGCCGGTGTTTGCGGACGGGCAGAGACTTTACCGGGTGTTCCAGAACCTCCTGCAGAACGCGCTGCGCTATTCATTGGAGGGATCGAGGATTTATCTGACGCTCACCGGGGAAGATGGACGGGCGGTGGTTCGCGTTAAGAATACTTCCAGTGTGGAGCTGACGGACAGTAAGGACTTTACCGAGCGCTTTGTGCGCGGAGACGCAAGCCGCACCGACGGCGGAAGCGGGCTTGGGCTGTCCATTGCGAAGAGCTTTACGGAAGTCTGCGGCGGGAGTCTTACGGTGGAGACGGACGCGGATCTGTTTACCGTGACGGTGTCTTTCCCGGTGAGCGGACAGGGAACGGCGGCGGACTGGCAGACGGGCGCCGCCGGGGAAGGGCCGGAGCCTAGGACGGAGGTGGAGCCGGTATGAGCATGGGAAAGAGGATTTTGTCAACAGTGGCGCTTGCCTTTGGTCTTGCCATGACTGTGACGGGCTGTGGCGCAGGCGGGCGGCAGCCTGTCGCACAGGAAGAAGCAGGCACGCAGAATGCTGATGCGGTGAGAGAGCAGGTTCTCGCGGAAATGAGCGATGAACAGAAGAACTGGATGGGCGGTCTGTCCAAAGAGCAGCGTCTGGCGGATTTTGAGAGTCTGTGCGATGGTCTGCGGGAGAACTACCCTTATGTGAAACTGGTCAAAAGGCAGACCGGGGCGGATCTGGATGCGCTGGAAACGGCGTATCGGACAAAGGTGGAACAGTGCGCGAATGACAATGCATTTTATGAGACGTTGCGCGACTTTATCAGGGAATTTTCCTTTACCGGTCATCTGGATCTCTGGGGGCGGCGCTATGAGAGTGAGCTTGCGTCCTGGCGGGCATATGTCAGGGAGACGGGAGAGGCAGAGAGAGAGCCGTACTTAGAGGCGCTTGACAATCCTGTCTCTCACAATACCTATGCCTCCATGACAAAGTTCTATCAGGAGGAGGTACGTCTGACGGAGGAAAAACGGGCAGAGGAAAGCGGCGGATGGCGCGGGGAGTCCGCGGAGGCGGAGGCAGACGAAGAAGCCGCGGAGACATCTGAGGAAACGATGCCTGCCAATGTGGAGACGAAGATTTTGGAGCCGGGAAAAACAGCCTATGTCTTTATCGATACATTTGATTATGAATGTATGGAGACGGACCGTCAGATTTTACTGCCCTTTTATGAGAAGGTCATGGACTATGACAATCTGATCATTGATATCACCAATAATCTGGGTGGGAGTATGCGGTATTTTGACGAGCTGGTGGCGGCGCCGCTCATTAAGGAACCTTTTACCGTTCCGACCTACCAGCTTCTCAAGGGCGGGGAGAACAACAGGACCTTCCTGCGGATGGAGGAAGGCATTGCATCCGGCTTGTATCAGCCAATCAGTGAACTTCCGGCGATGCCGAAACTGAATCAGGAGGACGCCGCGGACTGCGACTGGTTTTTGCGGGAGGATTATACGGTGGAGCCGACAGGAGACGGGTTCGGTGGGAAAATATGGCTTCTGGTGAGCGAGAACAATTATTCTTCCTCAGAGTATGCTGCCATGTTTTCCAAGGCAAGCGGCTTTGCCACGCTGGTGGGCCGGACGACGGCCGGGGACGGGATCGGCACAGCCCCGGTGTATCTGATTCTCCCAAACAGCGGCCTGGTGGTACAGTACAGCCCCATGTACGGGGTGACGGCGGACGGTACGGGGAGCGAAGAGTGCGGCACCGTGCCTGATATGGTGAGTCCCGAAGGAGAAAGCGCGCTGGAGACCTGCCTGAAAGCAATCGCGCAGGGAAAATGAGATTCTTTTAAAGCAGGAGCCGTCACGACTCCTGCTTTTCCTTTCTCACAAACATCAGCCCGAAAGTGCCGATACCGCAGTTGCTTGACACGGTGGCGGACGCCTTCTGCAGAATGACTTTATCAAAATGGATATACCTTTCCACGATTTCTATGATCTCGTCGACCTGTTTCACGCTGCAGCCCGCGTAGGTGACGAAGAGAATGCGGGTGTCGATCTGTCTGCTGTGCCTAAACAGCTTTTTGATATACTGTCTGACGACCCGGTGCATGCTGCCGGATTCGATCCAACACAGTTTTAACCTGTTTTTGGACATGGACAGAACCGGGTGTAGGTTCAGCACGGTGCAGAGCCTGTGAACGGCACCGCCCACCTTGCCGTTTCGGTGGAGGGTGGCGGTGTTTGGCACAAGGAAATTGGAGAAAACCCGTTCCCGGTACTCGTCAAGCGCTTTGCAGATTTCGTCTACACTCCGCCCCTCCTCTGCCAGTGCGGCGGCGTAGAGCACCATAAGACCGTGCCCGCTGCTGATGTGGGCGGAATCTATCACGGTGACATTATCGAAAGTTTTGGCTGCCTGGGTGGCATTCGGATAAGCGCCGCTCAAGTCCGCGGTGGCAGTGATATGGATCACGTGTTCAGCCTCCGCCAGTGTCTCCGCAAAGAAGTATTCGTACTCCGATGGATCCGCCGTGGAGGAGTGGGAGTGGTTGCCCTCCTTTTGCAGATAAGCAAGCAGGCTGTCGGAGGAAATCTCAAAGAGATCGCAGAACCGTCCCTCATTGGTGTGTACATAGCAGTACATAAGGCGGATGTGGTAACGCTCCAGAAGGTCTTTCGGGAGGTCACAGATGCAGTCCGCCGTGATCGCGATCTTGCGCTTGCGGGCGCTGCTTATCTGGCTTGGCCCCTCCATCTCATCCGGTTCGTCATCGTCATCCTGCGCCATATACTCGATCAGCTCGGGCGGCAGATATTTGAGAAGTCCCGCCTCCAAAAGCGGCGCGCTGATGGGTTTGGCCAGGTAGCCGTCGAAGCCCATATTCTGGTAAACCTGTTCCGCGTCAGACATGACATTGGCGGTCAGGGCGATCACAGGGGTTTTCTGGCAGAAGCCCTTTGTCTGGCTGCGGACGGCACGCAGGGTAGCGGCGCCGTCCATCTCCGGCATCATGTGATCCATGAGGATGACATGGTAAGTGTTTTCCGCTGTCTTTTTTAAGGCTTCTTTGCCGCTTTCCGCCGTGTCGACCTTTACTTTTGTGTCACGCAGCAGCTTCACTACCACCATCAGGTTCATGGAATTGTCGTCCACGACGAGAATGTGGGCATCCGGTGCGATAAAACTCTGGCGGTATACGGCGCGTTGGCTTAACTGTTTCTGGGCGGCAAAATTGATGACGCCGATGGGGCGCACATTGACAATGCGCTGTTTCAGTTCAACGGTAAAGACGGAGCCTTTGTGATAAACGCTGTCCACGGTAATTTTACCGCCCATCATTTCCACAAGCTGTTTGGAGATGGTAAGGCCGAGACCCGTGCCCTCAATGTTGCGGTTATCCGATTCATCCACCCTCTTGAAGGAGCGGAAAAGGTCGTCCAGACTTTCCTTGCGGATGCCCATGCCGGTATCCTCCACCGAGATGCGCAGGAGAATCTGGTCCGCTGCGACGCGCTCTCCTTTGGCGGACAAAGTGACGGAGCCGGATTCCGTATACTTGACTGCGCTGGTCAACATGTTGGTGACCACCTGTTTGATCCGCACCTCGTCGCCGTAGAGCATGGAAGGAATTTCAGGGTCAATATCCACCTTAAATTCCAGGTTTTTCTGGTGCGCCCGGATCCAGATCAGATTTACCAGATCGCTGAACATGGAGCTGATCGCATACTGGGTCGGAACGATATCCATCTTGCCGGATTCCAGTTTCGAGAGATCGAGGATGTCGTTTATCGTGGTGAGCAGCATTTTGCTGGCATTCTGGATGTTGATGGCATTCTCGGCGATCTCATCGGAGATGTCTTCCCGGAGAATCATCTCGTTTAACCCGATAATTGTGTTGATGGGTGTGCGGATCTCGTGGCTCATGTTTGCGAAAAAGGTATCCTTGGAGCGGGCGATCTGTTCGACTTCCCGTTTCTGCTGTTCCGCAATCTGCTTCTCCTGTTCGTAGGTCCTGCTCTGGATTTTTATGAGGATGCCGATAAACAGGCTTACAAGGAGCAGTGCGATAAAGGAGTCGGAAAAGCTGTAAAACCGGGTGGACTCGGGTACAAGTTCCGGGCGGTAATAGGCCAGCACATAAGTCCCCAGAAAAGAGAGGCCGGAGAGCGTCATGGCGATCGCAAAGTCACGTCCCTCAAACAACAGGAAAATATAGACAAGACCCAGCACAAACCATACCGGCATACCGCTCTGTGTGCCGCCGCTTGTGATAAAGAGCATGGGAAAGAAAACCACATTGGTGCCGATGACGAGAAGCCAGGAGGCTTTTCTGCTGTCGCCCTGCGTGAGGGTGATTCGGATGGAAAGGCCGGAGAGCGCACATATGGGTACAAGAGAATATAAAACTTTGGGATCGGCCCCCGGAAGCACAAGTATAATGCCGATCACGGAGGATGCAAACACCAGGAGCATTATGATGCGGTTGATTTTTTCTTTAAAAGCAAGCTGCCCTGGAAACAGGGTTTTCATAAACCGTTGTATTTTCTTAAACATACGCTATTTCCCTATCCTTTCCAGAACTTCGGAGGCGCCGAGAAAATCAAAATCCTGCGTCAGTTCCCGCAGTTTTTCGGCAAGTTCTGTCAGCGAAGCGTCGCCGCGGCTGCACTGGGAAAGCCGGTCGAGCAGTTCAGAAAGTCCTTCACTCTCAAAACTCGACAGCTTCTCCCCGATTTGTGAAAGCAGCGCAGACAAGGTATCCTCGTCCGCCGCGGCTGACAGCCCGTCCTCCGGGGACACGTCATTTTCCGCTGCAGAGTCCGCCGGTTTGTCAGCTGTCTGCCCGGAGGAGCCGCCGGGGGCGCCGTCAGGATAGACATAGGCGTTACCGTCCAACGCTTCTAAAAGACGGTCGTGATATTCCATCATGGCCTCATGGTGTTCCAGAATATAGTCAACCCGGTTTTCCTTTCCGGCCATTTCCAGTTCTCTTGCCATCTCTGACAGTTCGCCAGCGCCGACGCCCTTGGCGTTGCCCTTCAGGGCATGGACGCAGATCACATAGTTTTTCCAGTCCTGTTCCTTAAAATAGCGGGAAAGGCTGTCCCGGCGTTTCTCACCTTCCGCATGGAAGATGGCGATAATTTCCCGGAAGCCCTCCTCATCTCCGCAGTATGCGAGAGCCTGCTCTATGTCGATTCCCGCTCTGGTCAGGTGGAGACGGCCACTGGAAGCGTCGTCTCCGTCTGGCTCCGCAGCTGTCGTTTCGGCCGCGATTCCTTCAGCCGGGGCTGTCCTGTCGGGACCGTCCTCCTCCACGGGGATCTGCATCTGTGACGGAATATAGCGTCGCAGAATCCGTTCCAGCACACTAAGCTCAATGGGCTTGGCGATAAAGTCGTTGAAGCCTTCCGAAATAAACATTTCCCTCGCGCCGCCGATGGCGTTAGCCGTAAAGGCGATGATGGGGAGGGACTGGTAATACGCGCCCGGCTTCTGGCGGATCTTGTGCAGGGTTTCCACACCATCCATCTCTGGCATCATATGATCCAGAAAAACGCAGTCGAAATTCGGCGTATTCAGCTTTTCCAGAGCCTCCTGCCCGCTTCCGGCCATAGTGACCTTGAACTGGTAGGGCAGGAGAAGTCTGGCCATAACTTTCAGGTTCATGGCGTTGTCATCCACCACAAGCACGTTCGCCTGAGGGGCAACAAATTTATTATGTAAACTTGCTTGCTGGTCTTCTCCGTAAAGAATTTTCTGCCCGTTAAAGACGGCGGCGATGGACAGTACGGTGAAGGGCTTGTAGATGCGCAGCATGTTTCCATGCACGGGCAGTTCCTGATCGTAGTCCATAAGAAGAACCACGGTCTTTTCCGTGCAGAGCCTGTCAAAGAAGCCGCGGTCCTCGGCATATTCTTCCCAGCCGATAAAGATGTGGGTGTAGGCCTCGCGCTCCATCCGGCGTTTCAGCTCGGGGAGATTGCGGCAGACGCGGAAGGGAAAACCGAACTGGCTGACAATGTGCTGGATACAGTTTTCATAGCCTTCCCGCACCACGGTGTAGTCGTATTTGTCCAGATTGATGTAACAGGCTGCGAAGAGATTATTTTTATCCCTGATTGACACGATGGGTGTTTCGTCCAGAACCTTCTGTGGAACCGTAAACTGAAACTCACTGCCGGTGCCGGGTTCGCTTTCCACCGTCATAAAACCGCCCATGCTGGAAACCAATGCCTGCGTGATGGCAAGGCCGAGGCCGACGCCGCCGGCTTCCCTGTTCCGCCTGGAGTCCACCTGACTGAAGCTTGTGAAAATTTTCTCCATGTCGGCGCGCTCGATACCGATGCCGGAGTCCCGGACACTGATCTGCAGATTGATGCCGTACTCTTCTTTCCGGCTTCTGATGCGCAGAATCACGCCGCCCTCCTTCGTAAATTTCATGGCGTTGCCGAGCAGATTCATAACAATGCGCCGAAGCTTCTGCTCATCCCCCAAAAGGTTGCTCGGCAGATCAGCGTCGCAGTCCACGATCAGCTCCATGTGCCTGCCGTTGTCCAGCGTCATGGCCATATTGATGATGTCGGTGATGGTGGAGGTGATATTGTAGCTTTCCTCCGCAAGCGTAAGTTTCCCTGTTTCCAGCTCTGAGAAATCCAGAATATTGCTGACAGTGGAGAGAAGGTTGCGCCCCGCGGTCTGGATATCCACCACGTCGCGCCGCACGCTGACAGGCAGATCCTCCTGTAAAATGGCCTCGCTCATGCCGCAGACGGCGTTGATGGGGGTGCGGATCTCATGGGAGACATTGACCAGGAAATCATCCTTGCTGCGCTCCGCGAGCTCCAGCTCCCTGATATTCTCAAACAGAAGCTCGTTTGCTTCCTGCCTGTTTTTCTGGATGATCCAGATGACGGCGGAAACCATGTACACAGAGAGAAATTGGATGCCGAGTCTCAAAGCGCTGCGGGGCCCGGTAATGGCGATGGTTCTTTTGACAAAACCGTGATATAAAAAGAGGAAAAAGGGGACGACAAGCCCGGGATAGAGAATTTCCCGGATGTTGAATATGCTGAGCAGGACGATCACCCCCGACATGGTGACCAGCATGGCGGAGAAACTGTCTGTAAACAGGGCATAGAGAATGAACTCCGCCCAGCATGCGATGCAGATAAAATTTGCCCGGCGGGAGTGGTCCCAGTATTCCCGGAGATAGATAAACCAGCCGGAAACCGTTGGAACAAAAAGAAGTTCCCTGATATAGACGCTCCAGCCGGAGAGCAGTCCGGTGGCGAAAGAGGCAGCCGTGTAAAGACTTAAGATAATGAGCACGATGCGCTCCAGTCTTTTCTCGCTTTGTTCCGTTCTTAACTGTGTATTGTGCAAGACCAATCACCACCCATTCTCTCTTACTTTTCCAGCATTTCTTTCAGCTGCGGCAGCATTCCCACAAACACGTCAATGATCACCGGGTCGAACTGTGTGCCCCGGCCCTCCGACATGATCTGCATGATCCGTTCGATGGGGCGGACGGGCGGCTTGTAACAGCGTTCCTCGTAGAGCGCGTCGAACACATCCGCCACGGCCATAATGCGCGCCGAAAGGGGGATGTTGTCCTCGGTCAGTCCTGTGGGATAGCCGGTGCCGTCCCATCTCTCATGGTGGTAGAGGGCAATGTCCTCCACAAGCCGCACGTAGTGTTCATCCTCGATATCCCCGATGATGGTCTGGATGATTTTGCGGCTGTGGGTGGTGTGCAGCTTCATGGTTTCAAATTCTTCCGCAGTCAGTTTACCGGGCTTTTGCAGAATGGCGTCGGGGATCTTGATTTTCCCCACGTCATGCAGAGGCGCGGCCTTGCACAGATCCTCGATATATGAGGGCGTGAGTTCCTGCGTATAATACCCCTTGGCAAGCAGTTCCGTAGCGATCATACGGACATACGTCTGGGTATTTTTCACATGCTTTCCGGTGCTGCCGTCCCGGCTTTCAATCAGGTTGGCCATGCCGATGATGACGGAATCCTGAATGCGCCCAAGGCGCAGGGAACTCTCCGTGATTTTCTGGGCCTGGATATTTACCATGTTCTCCAGATTGTGACGGTACTGGTCAAGCTCGATGGTCTTGCTGACACGGCTTAAGAGAATATCCGGCACAAAGGGTTTCGTCACGAAATCCATAGCGCCCATCTGGAAACATTTGATTTCTGTTTCCGCCAGGGAGTCTGCTGTCAGAAAGATAACGGGAATGGTTTCGGTATGTACGTCTGAACGGAGCTTTTCCATCACCTCGAAACCGTCCATATTCGGCATATTGATATCCAAAAGGATCAGGTCGGGACGGTGCGTTTCCAGATATTTGAGAGCCGCTTCCCCGGAACTCCCGGCGGCTATGCGGTACTGCGGGCCGAGAATCCGCTGTGCAAGCGACAGATTGGTTTTGTCATCGTCCACCACGAGAATCACATTTTTCATTCGGAATACTCCCTTTTGCATTCATAATAAATGATAGGAAAATTTACCAGATTTTCACTATTCATTGTAAAACAATCCCGGTATAAAATCAAGAAACCGAAAATGCGAAAAAAGGGGAAGATATTAACAGGGGAAAGG
Source organism: Lachnospiraceae bacterium UBA7143 (assembly GCA_002491905.1). Classification (GTDB taxonomy): domain Bacteria; phylum Bacillota; class Clostridia; order Lachnospirales; family Lachnospiraceae; genus UBA3282. Next base: position 178,605 of record DKWV01000025.1, read on the forward strand.
TTTGCCTAATCGTGTGATTCTATGTTATTATAAAATAAAAAGATCTTTTTACATATCGTTAATCATAGGCAGAGGAAACATGGAAACAGGTAGTAAAATGCAGAACGATAAGACAGCGGAAATGAAGGCGCGGCAGACGTCGGAGCTGGACGGTATCCCCAAAAAGATATGGACGGTCTACGAGAAGGCTTTCTTTTCATTTTCACCGGAGGATAACCGCAGATTTACCAGAAGTACGGAAAAGCAGTTAGGACAGCTGGAGCGGCGCATCCTCCGCAAGAGAAAGCAGGAAAATCATCAGGTGCTGGCGGATATGAAGGATCTGCATAAAAAAGTGGCGCAGATCGGCTATACGGTGGTGCTTAAGGATACCAGATGGATGAAAAAATACCGCCGGATTGTGCGGCTTCTGGCCAGGCTGGACATAACTTTTCTGAAAAAAATGGCTGCCGGGGCAGTTCCGGAAGATATTGCGGAGATGGAGAGGACGGCGCAGCTTCTCCGAACGAAATCTCTCTATGAGATCTACAAAGACGAGTACATGCAGTATCTGGTGGGGCAGCGTATCGAGGAGCTGATGGAGGCGGAGCCGGAGAAGCAGTACCCTGAAGCCAGGGCGATGAAGCGGCGTTTTATCCTGCATATCGGCCCTACCAACAGCGGCAAGACTTATGAGGCCCTGCAGCGGCTCAAGCAGGCTTATCACGGCGTTTATCTTGGGCCCCTGCGTCTTCTGGCACTGGAGGTTTATGACCGCATGATGACGGACGGCATTCCCTGCAATATGATTACCGGGGAAGAAACCATCCTGACGCCTGGCAGCTTCGTGCAGGCTTCCACGGTGGAAATCCTGGATATCAGGGAATCTTATGACATTGCCGTCATAGACGAGGCGCAGATGATGGCGGATGAGAACCGGGGGAGCTACTGGACGAGGGCGATCCTTGGCATCCGAGCCGAGGAGGTTCATGTGTGCTGCTCAGGCACGGCAGAGAAGCTTCTGGTCGGGATGCTTAAGCGCTGCGGCGACGAATACGAGATTGTCCGCCATGAGCGGAACACGAAGCTTTCTTTTATTCCCGAACGCTATGATATATCGAAAGATGTGGAGCAGGGCGATGCGCTGATCGCTTTTTCCAAGAAAAACGTGCTGGCTATCGCGGCATCGCTGGAAGGACGTGGGATTAAGGCCAGCGTGATCTACGGGAATCTTCCGCCCCAGACCAGACAGGAGCAGGTGCGGCTGTTTACCGAAGGAGTCAATCAGGTGGTGGTGGCCACGGACGCCATCGGAATGGGGATCAATCTGCCGATCCGCCGCGTGGTTTTTATGAATACGACCAAGTTCGACGGCGTCGGGAAACGCAGACTTTTGGCGGAGGAGATCCGGCAGATCGCGGGCCGGGCCGGGCGGTATGGTTTTTATGATACGGGTTATGTACAGTCGGCGATGGAACCGGAATACGTGGGGAAAAAACTGTCGGAGCCGCTTTATCCGTTACGGCGGGCGCGTGTCGGGTTTCCTGAGCTGCTGCTCGATATCGATATCGAGCTGGATGAGATCATAGAGGCGTGGGAAAAGACGGGCAATCCCCCCATGTACGATAAGATTTCCATGAAGGAAAGTGTGGATAAATACAGATATCTGCGGGATTATCGAAAGAAAATCACTTACATGGATGACAGAAAACTGGTACTTTCCCTGATTACCTGTCCCTTTGACGTGAAAGACAGGGATGTGCTTAAGCTTTGGCTGCGCTACTGCGAAAATCCGGAAAAACAGCAGAATTGTCCGATGCTGCCGAAAGACTTTTCCCTGGAAGGGCTGGAATCCTATTATAAGCAGCTTGATCTTTATACCCAGTTCGCGGCCAGAATGGACTGGGTGGTGGACAAGGAAGAGGTGGCCGCCAACAGGGAATGGGCGCAGCATGAGATCGGGGAGCTTTTAAAGGACGACAAGGGGCAGTTTGAGAGAAAATGCCGCATCTGCGGCAGGCCGCTTGCATGGAATGCCGCGTATCCGATCTGCGACCGCTGTTATCGGAAGATGGAGAGGGAGCAGTTATGATTTGCACCTATTATGCGGATGTGAGGTGTCTTGAGAACGGCGCCCTGTTCCGGGAAAGGCTGAAACAGCTATCCCCTTACAGGCAGCAGAAGATTGCAATTCTGCGGCATGAGAAGGACAGGAACAGAAGCCTTGCGGCGGGACTGCTCTTAGACCACGCGCTGGCGGTATACGGTTTACAGGAAAGAAGTGTGGAGTATGAAATCGGTGAGTGGGGAAAGCCCGTCCTGAAATATCACCCGGAGATATGCTTTTCCCTGTCACATTCCGGCGACTATGCCATCTGCACCATCGGGGATAAGATGGTGGGAAATGATATTGAGCGGGTAAGGGCCGGCCGGCTTAAGGTGGCGGACCGTTTTTTCGCAAGGGAGGAGCTTGACTGGCTTTATGGGGCCAGGCAGGAGGAGGAACAGACCCTGCGGATGTTCCGTCTCTGGACGATGAAGGAGAGCTTTGTGAAGGCTGTGGGCAGGGGGATGTCTCTGTCGCTTAAAGATTTTGTGATCCACATGGATGAGGAATCGGGCCGGGTCAGGGTGCGGCATAGCGTGGATGCGAAATATTATCATATGAGGGAATACCGGGAGATCGAGGGGTACTGCACGGCGGTCTGCGTGCAGGAAAGCGCGGACATTGCCTACGGCATGATACCGGTGGATTTCTATTGACAGGGGGTGGCGGGATGCGCAGAAGAAAGAGGATACGGATTGCTGTGGCAGTTTTTGCAGCGCTTTTTGCAGTTTATGCCGTATTTGTCTACTTTCTGGTAAGCGCCTGCCTTGTCCCTTCCTTTATGGATAAGCTGAACGCATTTGAGGATATCACAAGGAAATGTTACAGCGAACAGGTGCAGACGGCGGATATCCATGAAAACAGGACGAAGCTTCTCTCCGAAACGCAGGAGTGGCTGGAGAAGACGGAGCGCAGGAAGATACAGGTGCGGACGGCTGACGGTTATCTGCTCACCGCGGCGGAGTTTCCTGCACAGATGGGGGATAAATGGGTGCTTCTCCTGCACGGCTACACGGGCTGGAAGGAGGAAATGTACCAGTTCGCCTGCTGGTATTATAGGCAGGGTTATTCCGTGCTCGTGCCCGATTTGCGGTGCCAGGGTGAGAGCGAGGGAGACTTCATCGGCATGGGCTGGACAGATCACTACGACTGTGAACTCTGGATCGCGCATATACTGGAGCAGGCGCCGGAGGCCCAGATTGTCCTTCACGGGCAGTCTATGGGAGCGGCTACGGCGCTGCTGATGGCAGGTTCCCCGGAGGTGTCCGAACACATCAGGGCTGTGGTATCCGACAGTGCTTACACGTCGGGCTACGAGATGTTCGGGGACAAGATTACGGAATGGTTTCATCTGCCGGCTGCGTTTTTCGTGGATTCGGCCTGCCTGATGCTTAAGCTCCGGGGCGGCTATAACCTGAAGGACGCCTCACCGGTCCGGGCGGTGGCGGAAAGCGGTATTCCCACGCTTTTTATACATGGGGATGAGGATCGGATGATAGATGTGAACATGTCTTATGAGCTGTTTGAGGCGGCGGCCTGCGAGAAGGAGCTTTTTATCGTGGAGGGTGCGGGCCACGCCCAGGCGCAGGATAAGGACCCGGATGTCTATTTTGGAAAGATCAGCGAGTTTCTGGGGCGTTATCTGCAGGGATGAGAAAGGCTGGTAATTTATGGGAATCGTATGTGGAAAAAGGGAGCGGAAAACGGTGAGGGCGGCTGCAGGGATGTTAAGCGCCGCATTGCTGATGTCATTTATTCCGGGGCAGGGAAATGAAGGGGTTGTCTACGGTGCGGAGAAGCGCACAGTGAGGGTGAGTTTCTTCCCTATGGACGGTTATCATGAAACGCTGCCTGACGGGAGCCGTTCCGGAATGGATGTAGAATATCTGGAGAACCTGTGCGATTATGTAAATTGGTCTGTGGAGTATGTTCCCTGTGAAAGCTGGGATGAAGCTTTGCAGATGCTGGCAGATAAGGAGGTGGATCTGGTAGGCTCCGCCCAATATTCGGCGCAGCGGGCGGAAAGCTACCGTTATGCCGACCTGGCGAGCGGCTATACCTTCGGCGCCATAGCCGTGAAGGGAACAAGCCCACTGGCTTATGAGGACTTTAGCGAGATGAAGGACATTACTTACGGTATTGTGGGCACCTATATCAGGAAGCAGGAGTTTTACGAGTATCTGAAAGGACACGGCATCGAAAATCCCAAGGTGAGGGAGTATGAGAACACGTCCGCCCTGCGTGGGGCGCTGGAAGTCGGGGAGATTGACGCCCTTGTGCATTCCCTCACGGAGATCAGGGAGGGACAGCGGGTAATCGGCCGGTTTGCCCCGATGCCTTTCTACTATATTACATACCCAGGCAACGAAGATCTGCTGCGGGAGATGAATCAGGGAATCGCGGATCTTAAGATGAACCGGCCTGAACTTGAAAATGAGTTGATGGTGAAATACTATGACAGCCGTCTGGACCATACGATTCTCCTGACAGGGGAGGAAAAAGCGTATATTCAGAGTACGCAGGAGCTGGCGGTGGGCTATCTGGACGGTTACTATCCTTTTTCCTATGAGGATGAGGACGGGAATTACAGGGGGCTTACAAGGCAGATGCTGGAGGAGGTGTCCGTGAGCACCGGTCTTACCTTCGACTATGTAAGGATGCAGGATATGAATGAGGCCAAGCAGGCGCTTGCGGACGGAAGGATCGATGTGATAGGTTACTGCGGTGAGCGCGCAGGCGACATCAAGCAGATGGGAGGCGCCCTCACAAAAGTTTATGCACAGGTGCCCCGCGTGATTATCATGAAGCGCGGCGGCCGGACGGAGGAACTGAAAACCCTGGCGGTGACGGGAGAAAATATCTCGGAGGAGGAAGAGATTCCCTTTGCGGGGGACCAGACGGAGCTTCTGGTTATGGAAAGTCCAAGGGAATGTCTGCAGGCTGTGCGCGGGGGAAAGGCGGAGGCGGCTCTTTGTGACGGGTATCTTGCGGAGTATCTGCTCGGTTCCCAGCTCGGTTTCGGGAAGCTGGAGATCCATACCGTTTTAAGTGACGTACACAGTATCCGCATGGTGGTACAAAATGATGCGCAGTCGCCCCTTCTCGGTATTTTAAACAAAGAGCTTCTGGAAATCACCGACAAGATGGTGAACGATTACATGCTGCAGGATAATTTCTACTCCAGGATGAGCGTGGACAACTTTATCCGTGATCACAGCATCACGATCATTCTGGTGGTGCTGCTTGTGGCGGCCCTTGTTATTTTTACGATGTACCGTATGCTGGAAAACAGCAGACGGCTCCAGAAGCTGATGTACAAGGACGCGGATTTTAATATCTGGAATCTGAATTATCTGAAATACAGGGCGTCACTTAAGCTGGAGACGGATGCGGACAGAAAATATGCCATTGTCTATACGGACATCTGCCAGTTTAAGAGCTATAATGCGCTCTATGGATGGAACGCGGGACAGAAACTTTTGGAGCTTACCATTGAGGTGATGGCTGAGGAGGTCGACAGCGAATGCGAACTGTATGCCAGAAGCTACGGCAGCCATTTTGTGCTCTTCCTGCGGTACGAGGATATGGCTTCCCTGAAGAAGCGCATGATGGCAATGTCCGACCGTATCTCTGAACATATTTATGAGAAGGAGGGAATCCGTATGGCGCAGGCTATGGGCGTCTGCGGCATCGAAAAGGGAGATACGGACATCCAGCTTGCCCTTTCCTATGCGATACAGGCGGTTGATCCGCTGAAGGACAGCCACAGCAACGCGATCAGGATCTATGATGATGAGATGAGAATCAGGCTGAAAGAGCAGCATGAGCGGGAGAAACTTCTGGATTCTGCGGATTTGCGGAAGGATTTCGTGGCATACTATCAGGCAAAAGTGGATATCCGGAACGAGCGCGTGGTAGGCGCGGAGGCGCTGGTGCGCTTTAGGGATCCGACGGCGGACGGGGCGATCCGCGCTCCCGGATTTTTCGTGCCCTACTATGAGCAGACGGGCAGAATCACGGAGATTGATTTCTTCGTGATGGAGAGCGTCTGCAAAATGCTCCGCAGAAGGCTGGACCATAACCTTTCCGTGGTTCCTGTATCCTGTAACTTTTCCAGGTCGCATTTTGTGAAAGACGGATTCCCGGAACGGTTCGTTTCCATGATAGAAAAGTATCGGATCCCTAAAGACCTGATTGAGGTGGAGATCACGGAGACGCTGGTGGTGGAGGAGATGCAGCAGCAGAAGGTGAAGGAGAATGTGGCCATTCTGAGGGAAAAGGGCGTACATCTCTCCATAGATGACTTCGGCTCCGGCTATTCTTCCCTCGGCGTATTTGAGCAGATCCCCGCGTCGGTGATTAAGCTGGACAGATCTTTCTTACTCAACAATGAGAACCGGGTGAGACAGGTGCAGATCATGAAAAATATCGTAAATCTGGCGAAGGATCTGGAGGCGCAGGTGGTCTGCGAGGGCGTGGAGACCGAGCAGGATACGGAGCTGATGATGGAAATCGGCGCCTATGTGGCGCAGGGTTACCGCTACTGTAAGCCCGTGCCGGAGGAAGTGTTTGAGGAAATGATTGTATGAGGAAAAAGAGAATGACCGTTCTGTGTATCCTGGCGGCGTTTTTGTGTTTTTTATACTGCTTTATTGTGTTTCGGATCAGGTCGGGAAGCCGCTTTTATCTGATCTGGGCGCTTGGCGGGTTTTCCTTTCTGGGGCTGGCCGTCATGCTGCGCTACGATTTGTGGGGCAGGATTCCCATGCCGCTTCGACGGGCGCTCACCGTGCTTCTGATTGTGGGCGTGGTTCTTTTTGTGGCGGCAGAGGCCTGTATCTTCGCGCACTACAGGGATAAGGGAAGGCCTGACCTGGATTACATTATTGTGCTGGGCGCGCAGATGAAGCCCGGCGGTCCCAGCGCGGTCCTCAAGTTCCGGCTGGACGCGGCTTACGACTATCTGACGGCAAATGGGGATACCCTCTGTGTGGTGTCCGGCGGACAGGGAAGAAACGAGCCGTGCACGGAAGCCCAGGGGATGCGGGATTACCTGGTGGAGCGGGGGATTGCGCCGGAGAGAATCCTTATGGAGGATAAGTCCACGGACACTTCGGAGAATATTGCGTTCAGCGCGGCGCTCATCGGTGGGACAGACAAGGATGTGGGGATCGTCACCAACAACTTTCATGTGTTTCGGGGCGTAATGCTGGCCAGACACGCAGGGTTTGAGAATGCCTGCGGGATTTCGGCCAGGTCAAATATCTATTTCCAGCCCAATAATCTGGTGCGGGAATTTTTTGGAATTATGAAGGATCTGGTGTGCAGAAACCTAATTTAACAGCGGAGAGCGCGGAACGCGCGGTTTTGCGGATGTGCGTGGGCTGAACTGCGAATTGAAAGGCATAAATGTCCCTTGACTTGCGGTAGATAGAGCGGTTAGAATAAAACAAGTATAGTGGAATGGCATGGAGATAAAAAGTGAAGGTACAGAGGAGAAAAGGCAGGAAAATAACGGGATTTGCGGCGGCACTGCTGTGTGTCTGTCTGGTGGGCTGCGGGGCGGAGGCTGCACCGAGCTATACGAAGCAGGGCATGGAAGCTGTGGCGGCGCTTGATTATGAGAAGGCGATTACCCTTTTTCAGACTGCGGAGGAAAACGGGGAGGACGAACGGCTGCTCTACCGGGGGATGGGACTTGCCTATCTGGGAAAGACGGATTATGAGTCGGCTGTCTCGTATCTGGAGGCGGCTCTGCGGCTTGGAAACGGCAGGGTGGAGGATCTGGATTTTGATATCAATTATTATCTTGCCACGGCATATTATAAGAACGGGCAGATGCAGGAGGCGGTGCGCGCCTATGATGCGATCCTGGGACTTCGGCCCGGGGAGACGGACGCCTATTATCTGCGGGGATGCGTAAAGCTTGCGGAGGGGAACTTCGAGGCGGCGCAGGCCGACTTTGACACGGCAGTCGGTCAGGACCCGAAGAATTATGACCGCATGATCCGTATCTATATGGTGCTAGAGGAGTACGGATACAAGGAAGCGGGGCAGATTTATCTGCAGAACGCCATGAAAGAAAATGAGAAGTCCATTTCAGATTATGATATGGGGCGCATCTGCTACTATATGGGAGACTTTGACAACGCCAAGAATTTTCTGGAAAGGCTCAAGACCACTACGGATTACGGAGCGGCTCTTTATCTGGGAAGAACCTACGAGGCGCTTGGCGATTATAACTATGCGGCAAGTATTTATGCCGGTTACACGGAGTTTGACCAGACGAAGGCAGAGATTTACAACCAGTTGGGGCTGTGCCGTATGCAGCTTGGGGAATACCAGACCGCGCTGGACGCATTTCAGACGGCAATGAACATTGAGGGAAACGATATGATGCAGACCCTGAAGTTTAATGAGATCATCACCTATGAGTATATGGGCGATTTTAAGACGGCGGCGGCGCTGATGAACAATTATCTGCGAAGCTACCCGGATGATGGGACGGCGAAACGGGAGTACGAATTTCTGCAGACAAGATAACCATATAATAATTTATACAGAAAATCAGGAAGGGAGTGGCTTATTATGAAGAATACTTATTTGCGTGTGAAAGGCATTATCAAGAAGGATGATACTTATCTGCTCTTGAAAAGATGGGTGGACGACCACATTCCGGATCCTTTTGTCTGGGAGTTTATCGATGCGGAGGTGCCGCACGGGGTTGCGCCCGATGAGACAATGCTGTCCGCGATCTCGGAGCTTCTCTCCGTGAACGGCAGGATTGAAAAGATTGAGTATACCTGGTCCCAGCTTCTCGGCGAGACCCATTGTGTCGGAATCGCTTACATCTGCTCCATCCCGGAGGAGGAGGAACCCAATATTGTTCTGTCTGAGGATTATGGGAGCTACGAGTGGGTGAAGAGGAAAGATTTCCCGAAATATATTGAGAACCAGTATGTGCTGAAGGACTTGGAGGGTAAGGAACTGTGATTAATGTACTGACAGAGAAAATTAAGAAGCTGGAAGCGCCCATTGTGGTCGGTCTGGATCCGACTATGAAATTTGTGCCGGAGCATATCAAAAAACAGGCTTTCGACGAGTACGGCGAAACCATGAAGGGCGCGGCGGAGGCGATATGGCTTTTTAACAGGGGAATCGTGGATGCGGTCTGCGATCTGGTGCCTGCGGTAAAGCCTCAGATCGCCATGTATGAGCAGTTCGGCGTGGAGGGTATGCACGCGTTTCAGAAGACGGTGGCCTATTGTAAGGAGAAGGGGCTTATTGTGATCGGCGACATTAAGCGCGGTGATATCGGATCCACCTCCGATGCCTACGCGGTGGGGCATCTGGGGCAGGTGCAGGTCGGAGATACCATGTGCCGCGGCTTTGACGAGGATTTTGCCACGGTCAACCCGTATCTCGGCTCTGACGGCGTGAAACCCTTTATCGAGGTTTGTAAGAAGGAGAAGAAGGGGCTCTTTATTCTGGTGAAGACTTCCAATCCCAGCAGCGGTGAGTTTCAGGACCGTCTGGTGCTGCCGGAGGGAAGTACGGATGCATCCAAGGCGAGACCGCTTTATGAGGTCGTAGGTGAGAAGGTGGCCGAGTGGGCCGCAGACCACATGGGCGAATCGTACAGCTATATCGGTGCGGTGGTGGGTGCAACTTACCCCGAGATGGGAAAGATTCTGCGGCGGATCATGCCCAAGTCCTATATTCTGGTGCCCGGTTACGGCGCACAGGGCGGGAAAGGCAAGGATCTGAAACACTTTTTCAATGAGGACGGTCTGGGAGCCATCATCAATTCTTCCAGAGGCATCATTGCAGCCTACCAGCAGGAGGCTTATGCCAAATATGGAGCGGAGAACTATGCCGATGCATCGAGGGCGGCGGTTCTTGATATGAAGGAAGATATTAAAGAGGGTGTATTCTCGTAAATTCCTGTTTTTGTATATTATGTAAGAAAAAACGGCATACTATCCTTAATCATGTAAGAAAGGATAGTATGCCGTTATGTTAGGAAAGCAGAGTATTCAGTTTGGGAAAAAACCGTACATTATAAGCAGCGCCTCCATCGTGGGAAGCAAGGAGGCGGAAGGACCTATGGGGGAGCTTTTTGATAAAGTCGGTTATGACGACAGCTTCGGCGCGGAAAATTGGGAGGAGGCGGAGAGCCGTCTGCAGAAGGAGGCGCTTGAGATCGCTCTCTCCAAGGCGGGACTTACCAGGCAGGATCTGCAGATGGTGTTTGCGGGGGATCTGCTGGGGCAGTCCATCGCCAGCAGCTTTGGATTAGCCGGGTATCAGCTTCCGCATATAGGTCTTTACGGCGCCTGTTCCACCTGCGGCCTTTCCTTAACTATGGGCAGCGCAATGGTTTCGGCGGGGTTTGTCGAGAAGGCGGCGTGCATCACCTCAAGTCATTTCGCCAGCGCGGAGAAGGAGTTTCGGTTTCCACTCTCTTACGGAAACCAACGGCCGAAGTCGGCTACATGGACGGTGACGGGCAGCGGCGCATTTCTTGTCTCGTCACAGCCGGGAAAACAGACGCGGGCTGTGATAGAGGGTGTGACGGTCGGTAAGATTGTGGATTACGGGGTGAAGGATTCCATGAATATGGGAGCATGCATGGCTCCAGCAGCGGCGGACACGGTCGAGCAGCATCTGGCGGATTTTGGCAGGGAGCCGGAGGATTATGACAGGATCATCACTGGCGACCTGGGACTGGTAGGACAGCAGCTTCTGTTTGATCTGCTTGCCAGGAAGAATATCGATATTACCAGACAGCATATGGACTGCGGCATCGAGATCTACGACAGCGAAAAACAGCACACGGATGCGGGAGGCTCGGGATGCGGGTGCAGCGCGGTGGTGCTGTCGGCGTATATTTTGAAGAAAATTGAGGAGGGCATTTGGAAGAGAGTGCTTTTTCTGCCTACAGGTGCGCTCCTTTCTAAGACCAGCTATAACGAGGGGCAGTCGATCCCGGGCATTGCGCATGGGGTGGTGCTGGAGCATTATCATGGGTAAAGTTAGGATAGGGAAAGGAAAAGGCCGGGCGGTGCCCGGCCTTTCTCGCATATGACAGAATGCACAAGAAAAGCAGCCAAATAGACAAAGTTTATCCTCCCAAATTTATGGCGTGTTAAAATGTCACAGACAAAAAGGAGGATGGCGTGAATGAAAGAACGGATAAAAAACAGATTATTCCGAATTACAGATTATTTTGAAAATAACCTTTTGTTTCAGGCAGTCCGCCAGGGCATGGTGATGATGATACCGGTATTGGTAAGCAGCGCTGTGGCGTTGATGTTAAGCAGCCTTCCGTTTCCGGGATATCAGGCATTCCTTGAAAAACTTTGGAATGGCCGGATAGCAGCGTTTCTGGAGTTGATCCGAAGTGCGTCGGAGGGCTCTCTCGCGATAGGGCTGGCTCTCACAACCTGCTTTAGCTATGCGATGCAGAGAAAAAGGAGCAGGGGAGAGGCTGTTACGGTGATGCTTACAGCGACAGCAGCCCTGATTGCATTTTCGGGAATCCTGCAGGGAAGCGTTTCTGTTGAGGCGTTAGGGAGCCATAATACTTTTGCAGCGCTGGTCATCGCGCTCGGATGCAGCGCGTTGTTCTTCAAAATCAAAGACATTAAGTTTTTCCGTACACGCTGGCGTGGAACAGGGGCGGATGTGAGTTATGCGGAGGCGGTGTCAGGCGTGATACCGGCCCTGTTGGTTATGGCGTTCTTTATCATACTGCGCCAGGTGTTTGTGGCTGTTTTTCATGTGGACTCCATGCAGCAAATTTTGGAGTGATCAGTGCGGAAGTGGTATACAATAAGACGTTTCAGGATGCGTTTGTCTGCATGGGAGGCACAGGTTCCGTCCTGTGTCTTGTGATTGCTATATTATTATTTTCAAAGAAAGGCAGCTTTAAAAATATTGCGAAGCTTTCGTTTCCGACTGTTATTTTTAACATCAGTGAAATTATCGCTTTCGGACTTCCGGTTATCTTAAACCCAATTTTTGTAATTCCGTATCTGCTGGTTCCAGTGGTTATGTGTGTGATATCCTATGCGGCGGTTTATACGGGAATTGTTCCGCACGTAGTGTCGGAAGTGGAATGGACGACACCGATATTTTTAAGCGGTTATCTGGCGATCGGTTCTGTTGCGGGGAGCATTCTGCAGGCGGTATGCCTGGCAGCGGGAGTTTTTATTTATCTGCCTTTTTTGCGTCTGTTTGAGGAGCAGAAGGAGAGACAGATGGTGAAAAAGGTAAAAGAGCTGACGGAAGAACTGCAGAGGCAGGAGGAAGCAAATGCCATTATGACGTTGACAGGGCGAAAGGATGCGTTGGGAGGAACAGCGAGGGTGCCTGCCGAGGATCTGAAAGACGCAATCAGGGACAAAAAGCTGTTTTTCCTGTATCAGCCGCAGATAGATACGGAAGGGCATTGTATCGGCGCGGAGGCTCTGATCCGCTGGATTCATCCGACGGCCGGATTTATTTATCCGCCCCTGATCATTCAGCTCGCGAAGGAAGAAAAATTGCTGCATGACATAGAAATATATATGTTTGATGAAGTGGCGCAAACGATATCGGAAATGGAAAACGAAATCCACACTGAGTTCAAGATATCAGTAAATATCACAAACGAATCGCTTCTATGGGAAGCCTTGGAACGCTGTATCGCGGCCATTAGGGAACTCGGCGAATCGCTGCACTTTGGGACGATAGCGGAATATGTGGAAACGGAGGAACAGAAGGATATGCTGCTTTCGCTTGGGTGCGACGCGTTTCAGGGGTATTATTACAGCAAACCGATTCCTATGTCAGAGTTGATTTCATGGATGAAACAGCATCAGGGGATAGAAGCGTTTTGAGGGGAGGATGAGTTCAATTTCACCTTAATTTTCAACGAAAAGAAGCGAAAAGAAAGCGGATTGAAAAATTGGGTGACAGCCTGCCCACGTATGTGGTAGACTTATCTGGTATGGATCTGGCATGTAAAAGAGTGCAGAACAACTGCCCGGCATTTTGTGTGGGTGATGGAAAGGAAGCGGGGATAAGCATGAGGGAGATGGAATTTAAGATGGAGCGTCCGGGGCTTCTCAAGGAGGGCGACCGGGTTACAGTGACGGAGGGCGTTCTTCCCAGCAACTATTATTATACCATAGACCCGTCCCTTGCGATGTCGGGCAACTTTCCCTTCAGGGAGCGGATGCTGGAGCGGGAAGGCGTGGTGACGGAAGTCATCGAAAACGCCAGAGGCTTCTATGTGAAAGCCAGATTCGGGGAATAAAAAAAGGAAAAGAGAGGGAAATATTATGTTAACTAAAATATCTACAGACAAAGCGCCGGCGGCCATTGGGCCTTATTCACAGGGAATCATTGCGGGGGATTTCCTCTTTGCGTCGGGGCAGATTCCGATTGACCCTGCCACCGGGGAGATCAGGGGCAAGGATGTGACCGAACAGGCGGAGCAGGTCATGAAGAACGTGGGCGCGATTCTGGCTGAGGCGGACACGGACTACACAAAGGTAGTGAAGACCACCTGCTTTCTCGCCGAGATGGCTGATTTCGCGGCATTTAACGCAGTGTATGAGAAGTATTTCACCGAGAAACCGGCGAGAAGCTGCGTGGCGGTGAAGCAGCTTCCGAAGGATGTACTCTGCGAGGTGGAGGTTATGGCATACTTAAAGTAAAACTAGGACAAAAAGGAAGGTTTACATAAGTTTTGAATAAAAATAATATTATTCTGATCGGTATGCCCGGCGTGGGAAAGAGTACAGTAGGCGTGGTGCTGGCCAAGAAACTGGGGTATTCTTTCGTGGACGCGGATCTGGTGATTCAAAGCAGGGAAGGAAAGCTTTTGCACGAAATCATAGCGGAGCAGGGTGTGGAAGGTTTCTGGCGGACAGAAGAAGCTGTGGGCGAATCCATAGATGGAAGACGGACGGTGATTGCCACCGGCGGCAGCGCAGTATACGGGGAACGCGCTATGGCGCATTACAGACAGATTGGTACAGTGGTGTATCTGCATCTTCCTTTGGAGGGAATCCGTGAGCGGCTTGGCGACCTCACTGAGCGGGGCGTGACGCTTAAGGCGGGGCAGGATCTGGACAGTCTTTATGCGGAGCGGCGGCCGCTTTATGAAAAGTATGCAGATATTACGGTGGACTGTGAAGGACTGTCAATCCGGGAAATCGTAAAAAAAATCGTGGAAATAACTGCATAAATTATGAGAAAGGGCAGAGAATACCAAAGAGAGGTATTCTCTGTTTTTCATTATTTATGTGGAGGAAAATACTATGGATTATATCAATGCTTTCTGGGTGGGCGGCCTGATCTGCGCGCTGGTGCAGATTCTTCTGGAGAAGACAAAACTATTGCCGGGCCGGGTCATGGTGCTCTTAGTCTGTGTGGGAGCGGTGATCAGCTTTGTCGGATGGTACGAGCCGTTTATGGAATACGCCGGCGCGGGAGCCAGTGTGCCGCTCCTTGGTTACGGCAATATCCTGATGAAGGGCGTGAAGGAAGCCGTGGATGAGAATGGCTTTATCGGTCTGTTTCAGGGCGGTTTTAAGACCGGAGCGGTGGGATGCGCGGCGGCATTGGTTTTTGGGTATCTGGCGAGTCTTGTTTTCCAGCCGAAGAACAAAAAATAAAATTTTTATATATTTTTGAAGACAATACAGGGTCTCTCCCGTTAGAATATACAAGTGCAAAGAAAAAACAAGCGGCTCCGCAGGAGACATTTGTTTTTTCTGCACGGATAACGAGCAACTGTCCGATGCAATCGGACGAAAAGCGCGTAAGCGCGAAGTTGCGAGTATACACAACAGGGAAGGAGGCAGATACCATCAACAGGGAAGAACAATTGTCAGCGCTGATTGATTCTTACCAGCATCTTGTGTTTTCTATATGCTATAAAATGACAGCGGACTATTTTGCCTCCGAGGATCTGGCACAGGAAACGTTTTTGTCGGCCTATAAGCATTTGGAAGAGTTTGACGGCAGATATGAAAAGGCGTGGATCTGCCGGATTGCCACCAACAAGTGTCTGGACTGGCTGCAGAGCGCGGGAAGGCGCAGCATTCCCACGGCGGATCTGGGTTTTCAAAGTGCCAGGGCGCCGGATCAGGGAACGCCTTCCGGCACAGGCGCAGGGAGCGCCGGGGAAGATGAGGCGGTCGTGCGGCAGACGCCGGAGAGCATCTGTCTGGAGAAGGAAGTGCGGGAGACGCTGCTTTCCCGGTGCCTGTCCCTGAAACCGCCCTACAATGAAATCGCCAAGGCTTATTATTATGATGAGTTGGATGCGGGCGAGATTGCAAGGCGGAAGGGCGTTAAGAAAAAGACTATACAGACGCAGATTTACAGGGCGAGAAGTATGCTCCGCAGGATGTATGAAAAGGAGAAGGGCGCATGATACATAATATTACGGAAGAGAGAAAAAAACTGAATAGATGTGACGTTTCCCTCCCGGCCCCTTTGACTGATGAGGAACTGGCGCGGCTGATCGGGGCGGTTGAGGAGCGGGAGCTGCTGCACGCACCAGGACATTTGAGGGAAAATGTATTTTCGAAGATCAGCGCGGAGAGAAGGCAGACGAAAAAGCGGGCGCTTTTTTCTTACCGCGCTAAGGTAATTGCAGGTATGGCGGCGGCCCTTGCCGTGCTCTTCCTCGTGCCTGTGGACGGCACGGAGAAAGCGGATATGCCGCAGGCCGGTATTCTTGGTGCGATGTATGGAGGGGAAACACGCAACGTCGACGAATGGGAACAGGATCTCATTGACAGGCAGCGTGACATAGAGAAAACCTGGGCAAGATACCGGGAAGGGCAGGAGAGGGCGGACGCCAGGAGACAGTATTTCCGGCAGTTTTCGGAGAAATTAAGGAATCATTGAGAATGGGAGGATTGATGAGATGAAAAAACAGAAAAACAGATTTTGGCTGTTTGTATTTTCCCTTTGTCCGGGAGCAGGACATATGTATATGGGACTGATGCGGATGGGACTGAGCTTTATGCTGGGCTTTATGCTTTTAATCGCGGTGACTGCGATCACGGGAATTGATGTGCTGGCGGTACTTCCCGTTACGCTTTACATATACAGTTTCTTCCACGCCAACAATATCGGCGGGATGGATGCGGAACAGTTTGCAGCTCTGGAGGACGCGTATCTTTTCGGCTTCGGGGAGTGGGATACCAGCCGTTTGAAACTGAATAAGAAAAACAGAAATATTGCGGCAGTGGTGTGCATTGTACTGGGCGTCTGTATGCTGTGGAATGTGGCATTTGGCATGGTCAGTGATTATGTGGGCTGGGATAACCCGGTTATCAGGAACATATATTACACCATGAGGGACGAGGTGCCGAGGACGATCATTGCCATAGCGGTCATCTGGTTCGGTGTGTCGCTGTTGAGAGGGAAAAAGGTGGATTTTGCGGAAAATGACAGGACGGTTGAGGCGGATCCCGTGGAGAACCCTGTGGTGTCAGCCGGGCAGAAAGCGATAGAGCAGAAGACGGATGAATATCGTGCACAGGAGCAGCAGTCCGATGTGCAGGGCGCGGATGAAAGGAAGGAACAGGAGAATGTGCAGGAGAAAGGGGAGTAAATAGATGGATACGCAGGAAAAGAACGTGTGCGAGGAGAAAACCGGGGGTCTGCGGACCCGCCGGGTCGGCTCTGTAACCTTCGGGCTGACGCTGGTTTTGTTTGGTGTTTTATTCCTCCTACATATCGTGGTGCCGTGGCTGCATTACGAGTTTATTTTTCAGTTTTGGCCCGTTGTCTTTGTTTTGCTGGGCATTGAGATACTGGTGGAAAATCACAGAAGCGGAGCCGAGGACTGCAGATTTATCTATGATTTTCCGGCGATACTGATGCTGGTCATACTGCTCCTGTTTGCCATGATAATGGCGGCGGCGGAGTTTTCCATGCGGTATCAGTGTTGGAAGTACTTCTAGCCACTCACAGCAGGGGCTGTTTCGTGGAGAAGTACTAAGTCTGTTTTGCAGACTTTTCTCACACGGGGGAATGCTTGAAAACGGCATTCTCCGCATAGTGAATTACTCATCTTCATATGCAATCTGCCGCTTAGTTAAAAATTGTCTGACGGCGTTGTCCCAGAGCGTGTCCGGCGTCCTGTCCATGAGAAAGGTGTGGAAGGAGGTGCCGGTTATGAGCTTGAGGGCAGCGCCGTCATATTTTATATTGAGTACAAAGGCTTTCACCTGGTCCGGCGTCACGGCGGTTTCGCCCTTTTCCAGAAGGGAGGCCATGTATTCGGGGATCAGATGCAGCACGAAATGAAAGGCTGTGGGCGTGCGCTTCCCCTTAATCAGATCAAAGCACACGGGCCTGATTTTCTTCCACTGCGTAAATTCATACGGACGGATTTCCTTATCCTCCCATTCCTCGGAGGTGTAGAAAGCCCTGTTTTCGCGGCCGTCTATGGTGAAGGTGTTGTAGGTGCTGATCGTTGCCTCCTCCAGTAAAAAGGAGTCGAAAGCATCCCCGGCAAGAAATTGGTTCATAAATTGCCTGATGTTTTTTATTTGCAAGGAAATCATGCGCGGCCTTTCTGTTTTATTATTTTCATTCTGTTTTTGGTAGTTCGTATTTCGTTTTAATCATCTTCCAGCATTGATTGGAATATATCTTTTAATGCATGAAGGTTTTTATTGTTCGGTGATTCTTCCAAAGCATTTTCAAGCTATCCTAAAGCAAGCCGGATAAAACCCTGAAACTGTTTGTTTGTCATCCCCATATCTGTTACCATCCTTTCACCGCCTTTTAATTTAATTGTAATTATTATCTCTAATTATAATGGCTTTCGCAGAAAGTGTAAAGCGTAATAAAAGAGTTTACAAACCTGTTTAGTTCATGCTATTATAAGTAGTAATAAAAACCAGATGAAACGGTTGCGGAGGCTTTATGAGTTATAAGATTGTGGTGGACAGCTGCTGTGAGCTGCCTGAAAACTATAAAAATGACAGCAGATTCCAGATCGTCCCGCTTGGCTTAGAGGTGGGCGATTATGTGATTCAGGACGACGGGAATTTCAATCAGAAGGAGTTCCTGCAGAAGGTGGCGGCCTATCCGCAGTGTCCCAAGTCCTCCTGCCCCTCCCCGGAAAAGTACCGGGAAGCATACCATGATGAGGCGGAGGAAATCTATGCGGTGACTCTCTCTTCCCATTTGAGCGGCAGCTATAACAGCGCGGAGCTGGGAAAGAACCTTTACGGGGAAAAGTACGGTGAAAAGAAAATCCATGTGGTGGATTCCGAGTCCGCGAGCTGCGGGGAGACCCAGCTTGTGGAAAAGATTGTAGCCTGCAAGGAGGCGGGGCTTGGTTTCGAGGAGACGGTGAGGGCGGTGGAGACCTTTAAGCGGCAGATGCGCACTTATTTTGTGCTGGATAATCTGGAGACGCTCAGAAAGAACGGCCGCCTAAGCAGCGTCAAAGCGCTGGTTGCATCCACCCTAAATATTAAGCCGGTGATGGTGGGAAACCTCGGCGTGATCGAGCAGAAGGGACAGGCCATCGGTATCAAAAAGGCGCTTGCCAAAATGGCGGACTGCATCGTGGGTGATGTGGCGAAGCCGGAAGAGAGAATATTGATGATTACGCATTGCAACTGCCCGGAGCGTGCGGAATTTATGCGCGGCCTCATGGAAAAGAGAGCTTCCTACAGGAGGATTCTTATTATGGACACCGCCGGGGTCAGCAGCATGTATGCCAACGACGGCGGCGTGATTGTAACTTTATGAGGCATTTCCGCGCAACGCCTTTTTTAGTTTAGGCAGTTCCAGCGGCGACACGCTAAAACTTTTTCCGTCCTTCATGGTCAGCTTCAGCAGGGAGAGTTTTTCTATGGAGACGGTGTTGACAAAGCAGTGCTCGGATATAATGATAAAATGGGTGAACATGGCTACCTGTGAGTAGAGATTGGGCAGTGTGCTCAGGATATCGAGGGTGCGTCCCTCGGTCAGAACCACATGGAGATAATTGCCGTTTTTCACCGCATAGAGAATTTCATCTTCATGGACATAGAGCGTGTCCTTCTCTCCGCGCAGTTCTATGGTGGGAACCGTTTCCGCTTTCAGACTCTGCGCGTGATCCAGCATCTCGTCCAGCTCGTTCACCTTGATCGGCTTGTGCAGATAGAGGATCTGCTTCTGGAGCTGTCTGCGCAGAATATCGTGGTTGGAGGCTTCGGTAACGTCTTCCGGCACCTTAGAGAGAGCGGTCTCGATGACGGAAGGGTAGTCTATGGTGGAAATGCACAGCACGATAGGGGCTACAACGCCTGCGTCGATCAGCTTTCTGGCGAGCTGGAATCCGTTTACCGGCCCGTTTGTCATGTCGATGAAAAAGGCGTCGTAGAGCATGGGAGAACGCAGAACCGCCTCCACATTTCCGTAGGAATCAATATAGAGCACGCCCGTGGTGTGGAGTCTTCTGTCAGAGGCACGCCCGAGGAGCCGCTCCATCTGTTTTCTGTCCGCAATATTATCATCACAAACTGCAATGTGCATATAGAACCCTCCATGATTATTATGTTTTCTGTCACACAGTCGGGAGACGTAATGACTTCCGGCTTGTTTTCGGGTATTTATTCGGTTAGAGAATCATAAATTCAATCGGGGATGACAGCAATGCAACCACGATCAGAACCTGAATCACCAGAATGGCAGGCATTCCGTACAGAAAATACCAGTGCCTGGTTTTGTGGCGGAACAGATGCATGCCGATAATGGAACCGACGCTGCCGCCGATGATGGCAAGCACGAAAAGAGTGGCTTCCGGAATGCGCCAGGCGTGTTTCCGCGCTTTCAGCTTATCTATCCCCATAACGGTGAAACTTATGAAGTTGACAACGACCAAATATATGGTAATAAGTGTAATTACGTCCATGTGAAATAAGGCTTTCCCTTTTGTATGTCGCGGTGCTCATTGCTATTTCGTATATCATAACACATTTATGGAGAAAAAAAAAGACAAATGATCCCCGCGGCATTCGCTCGGAATGTGCCGCGGGGATCTTTTTTTGATTTTGGGTTTTAGAGAAGCTTCTCGCCCTGCTCCTGCATTTTCATGGCGCGAACCTTGCAGGATAAGCCGAAGAGGTTGATGAAGCCCTCCGCGTCATGGTGGTCGTAAAGGTCGCCCGTGGTGAAGGAGGCGATGCTCTCATTATAGAGTGTGTACGGTGAGGTGGTGCCTGCCTTGATGATGTTGCCCTTGTAGAGCTTGAACTTCACTTCACCGGTCACATATTTCTGGGTGGACTCGATGAAAGCCTGCAGCGCCTCGCGCAGCGGTGTGAACCACTTGCCTTCGTAGACCACCTGTGCGAATTTGTTGCCGAGGTCAGCCTTGAGCGCGTAGGTGTCGCGGTCGAGAATCAGCTCCTCGAGCTGCTGGTGCGCTTCGTAGAGGATGGTACCGCCGGGAGTCTCGTAGACGCCGCGTGACTTCATGCCGACCACACGGTTTTCCACGATGTCAACGATGCCGATGCCGTGCTTGCCGCCCAGCTCGTTTAAGGTGGCGATGATTTCCGACACTTTCATCTTTTTGCCGTTGACAGAGGTGGGGATGCCTTTCTCGAAGGTCATGGTCACATACTCCCCTTCGTCGGGAGCCTTTTCCGGCGTGGTGCCGAGCACAAGCAGATGCTCATAATTAGGCTCGTTGGCGGGATCTTCCAGCTCTAATCCTTCGTGGCTGATATGCCAGAGGTTGCGGTCGCGGCTGTAACTGGAATCCGCAGAGAAGGGCAGGTTGATGCCATGCTGTTTGCAGTACTCAATTTCCTCCTCGCGGGAGTTTAAGGTCCATTTCTCATTTCTCCATGCGGCGATGATCTTTAAGTCGGGAGCCAGTGCTTTGATGCCCAGCTCGAAACGAATCTGGTCGTTGCCCTTGCCTGTGGCGCCGTGGCAGATCGCGGTTGCGCCCTCCTTGCGGGCGATCTCGACTAACTTCTTGGCGATCACGGGCCTCGCCATCGAAGTGCCCAGCAGATATTTGTTCTCATAGACAGCGTGCGCCTGTACACAGGGCATGATAAAGTCATCGCAGAACTCGTCGGTCAGATCCTCGATGTAGAGCTTGGATGCGCCGCTTGAGAGAGCGCGCTCCTCAAGACCGTCAAGCTCCTCCGCCTGCCCGCAGTTGCCGCACACGCAGATGACCTCGTAGTCAAAATTTTCCTTTAACCAGGGGATGATAACGGTTGTATCCAGTCCGCCGGAATACGCAAGAACTACTTTTTCTTTCATTTCAGTTTCCTCCATCTTAAATATGTAATATACTTTTTATAACGGTTATTTTGATCTACGCATAACGCCTGCCGGAAAAGGCAGGCAGCGTCTGTCCCTAAAACAATATACAACAGGACGGGAAAGAATGCAAGTGTAAATTTATGCATATTTTATATGAATATTTACGGAAAATATGCATAAAGGAAAAAATGTATTGAATATTATGCATTTGTAGTGTATAGTTATTCGCGTGCATGTTTTTATGCGGGGAAGTCGAAGGCGATACTGTTAAGTTGATATATTATTTTAGGATAATGGCAAGGTACTCAAAAAACGAATGTTAGCGGTATAGAAGGTAAACGTTTAGATATAGGGATGATGACAGGCTGGAAAGAAGTTGCTGCGGCTATAGGACACCTTAGGTAGGGAAAAGAGTTTGACAAGCCTTGTTGCTTTGTATAAAATAAAATTAGATTTTAGATTTGCCAGAGGAGGGCGTAAGGTGTCATATATTGAGAGGGCAGTTGCATCAGTGTTAAAGGGGCGGGTATCAAACAGCAAATGTACACTTGTCACGGGAGCCAGACAGGTTGGGAAATCAACGCTTATTAGGCATGAATTTTCTGGGTATAACAGAGTTAATTTTGATGACAGATTAGCCAGACTGCAGGCTAAGGAGGAACCCGGACTCTTTTTTTTGAATAATCCGTGTCCCCTGTTTATCGATGAGGTGCAGAAGGAAAGCGGTATTCTGGAGGATATAAAGCGTATTGTTGACGAGACCGAAGAAAGAGGCATGTTCCTTTTGTCAGGTTCCCAGAATCTGGAGCTGATGAAAGGAATGAGTGAGTCCCTTGCGGGAAGAGTTTCTATCACGGAGCTTTTCGGGCTGTCTCTCCGCGAGATACATGGGGTTAAGTTTAACAGACATTTTGTCCCCACTGCGGAATATCTGAGGGAACGGGAAAAGGAACTGAAACCTTATACTGATTTGTGGGAAACCATACACAGGGGTTCCTATCCGGAACTGTATGATGTGCAAAGAGACTGGCAGGAATATTATGCTTCCTATGTATCGACCTACCTTGAAAGGGATATTAACGAACTGATCTCTGCGGACAGCATTACCTTCACAAAATTTCTTACTGCTGTCGCTGCAAGAACCGGCGAAATGTTAAATTATGCAAATATTGCAGGTGAGGTGGGAGTAAGTGAGCCGACGGTCAAAACATGGATTTCTATTTTGGAGAGGACAGGAATCGTATTTTTATTACAGCCCTATAGCGCTTCCGCGTTAAGCAGGGCCGTTAAGACACCGAAACTTTATTTCAGGGATACGGGTCTTGCCTGCTATCTCACAAGATGGCTGACGGCTGATACATTGAAGTGTTCGGCTGTTGCGGGCAATATGTTTGAGACTTTTATGGTATCAGAAATCCTGAAATCTTACACGAATGAAGGGATGGATTATAAGTTTAGTATCTTTTATTACAGAGGCAGGGATAAAAATGCGGCTGGTGAAAATGAAATTGATCTTATTATAGAAGAAAACGGGGTACTATATCCGGTTGAAATTAAAATGTCAGCGAATCCTAAGGCAAATATGGGAGCGGCAAATCCCGTCTTGGATAAGGTGAAAGAGAAAACAAGAGGGATGGGTGTCATTCTCTGTCTGATAGATAAAAAAACGTATTTGAGGGAGAATCTGGTTGCACTTCCGATTTCGTATATTTGAAAAAACAGGGATATGGGAGTGAAGGAAAATGGAGTATAAAATCATACGGCTGTCGGAACAGCCGGAAATAAAGGAGCAGGCAGCACAGTGGTTCCATGAAAAATGGAATATTCCGCTGGAGGCATATCTGGAAAGCATGGAGGAGAGCCTTGCAGGGCAAGGGGCGGTCCCCCAGTGGTATGTGGCTGTGGAAGGCAATAGAATCATCGGCGGCATGGGAGTGATCGAGAATGATTTCCACGACAGAAAGGACCTGGCGCCGAATGTCTGCGCCGTCTATACGGAAGAAGACAGGCGCGGCAGGGGCGTTGCCGGTGCGCTGTTAAATAATGTATGTGAGGATATGAAAAAGAGGGGAATCGGCACGTTGTATCTTCTGACGGACCACGATTCGTTTTATGAGCGCTACGGCTGGGAATTTCTGTGCATGGCGCAGGGGGACGGGGAGGAAGAAATGTCTAGAATGTATGTTCACAGGGCTTGAAGGAATGACAAAACGGCAGCGAAATGCAGTTGTTGTAAATGATGCAACAACTGCATTCGATGGGAAAGCAGTATTGAAGGAGCAATTAGTGTGAAAACAGTTATCATTCATGGGCAGAGCCACAAAGGCTCCACCTACCATATTGCTCACGCACTGGGCGAAAAGATCGGCGGGGAGTGCAGGGAGTTTTTTCTGCCGAAAGATTTTGGCAAATTCTGTGTGGGCTGTAACCGCTGCTTTATGGAAGGGGAGAAAAAATGTCCGCATTATGAGGCGCTTTTGCCAGTCACAAACGCGATGGATGAGGCGGATGTGATTATACTGGCAAGCCCTGTTTATGTGTATCACGCAACAGGTGCCATGAAAGCATTTCTGGACCATTACGGATATCGGTGGATGGTTCACCGCCCGGAGGAATCCATGTTTAAAAAGCAGGGCGTCTGTATATGCACCGCGGCGGGCGCAGGTCTTACATCCACCAACAAGGACATGGCGGACAGTCTGTTTTTCTGGGGTGTTGGCAGGATTTACAGATACGGCAGAGGGGTCGCGGCGATTGCGTGGGAAGGTGTTGACGAGAAAAAGAGGGCTTCGATTGACAGGGCGACTACGTCTCTGGCGAAAAAGATCGTCAGGCGGCACGGGAAAGGAAAGCCGGGGATCAAAACAAGAGTATTCTTTTTTGCGATGCATCTGATGCAGAGGAAGGGATTTAATGAAAGCGATGCAAGGTATTGGAAAGAAAAGGGATGGACGGGAAGTAAGCGTCCGTGGAAACAGTAAAAAAGAGAATGGGTTGATGATACCGCTCTGGTGAAGAAGGTGCGATATGATTCGGTATGCCGAAGAGAGAGAGTTTGATATAATAAGAAAACACGACAGACATATCAGCGAAAAAGAACTGAAAAACGCGATCCAAGCGAAGCGGGTTCTGGTAATGTGTCAGAATGACTGCTTTGTGGGATGGCTGCGGTTCAACCTGTTCTGGGATGAGATACCGTTTATGAATATGCTGTATCTGTTGGAGGAATATAGGGGGCAGGGATACGGCGGACGGCTGGTTGATTTCTGGGAAAAGGAAATGGCGGACAGCGGATATAAAATGGTTCTGACTTCCACACTGTCAAATGAGCAGGCGCAGTTTTTTTATCGGAAGAGCGGATATACGGATTGTGGTTCCTTGTTGCTGCCGGGGGAACCGCTGGAGATTATTCTTCGAAAGGATCTGGGGTGATGGATATTGTCTTATATTCGAATCAGATAGAGGCATATTTAAAGTGCGATAATGTGATTAACTATGACAATGAGACGATTGCAGAATTGGCAGATAAGTTGTCTCAAAAAGCGGAAAACGAGTTGGAATTTATCAGGATGGCATATGAATTTGTCCGGGATCAGATTTCTCATTCTGCCGATATCAAGGAGGACAGCTTTATTATATATCCTGATCCCGATAAAAAGATATTGGAAAAGCTCGGAAAGTACAGGACGAGAACGGAGCTTTGGAATGATTTACCGACAGAGCTTGCATATAGCGAGAGGAGAGACTGATTATGAAGGTACTGCTTACTTCCTGCGGATTGGAAACAAAAATAATTGAGAAGGCGTTTATGGACATGCTGCCGAAACCGCCTTCGGAAATCAGGGCGATGTTTATTCCTACGGCGGCTAATTCCCCGGATGCCATAGAGGTGCTGCCAAAATGCCTGAACGATTTGCTTAAGTGCGGGATAAAGCGCGAAAACATTTTTGTGTATGATCTGCACGATGAGATGGAAGATAACGTAATATATGATGTCATATATTTGTGCGGTGGAAGTCCGGATTATCTGCTAAAAAGGATTAATGAAAAAAATTTCCGAAAGCAGCTTTTGGGATTTATTTCTGCAGGCGGAATTGTAATTGGCGTGAGCGCGGGGAGCATGATTTTCGCAAACGATATGCTGGACAATTTAGGCTTATTGAAGTGTGGCTTACATGTACATTGCGGCGATGAAGTCCGTGAAAAGGCAGGACGGTATGACAGGAACAGAACGGAGTGTATCAACCTGGGCAACACACAGGCAGTCACTTTTGAGGAAAATGATATCGTTGTTTTTGAATAATGGGTTCGGGTTTGGAGGGCAATACGATGGAAAGAAGAGACAAGGTAAATTATTATCTGGATCTGGCAAAGATGGTGGCGCAGCGCTCCACCTGTCTGCGCAGGCATTACGGTGCGGTGATTGTGAAGAACGACGAGGTGATTTCCACAGGGTATGTGGGTGCGCCCAGAGGGCGGAAAAACTGCACGGATATAGGAGAGTGCATCAGGCAGAAGCTTGAGATTCCCAGAGGGGAGCGGTATGAACTGTGCCGCAGCGTCCATGCGGAGACCAATGCAATTATCAGCGCGTCACGGGACAAGATGATTGGCAGTGCCATGTACCTGACCGGGGTGGAGGCGGACACTGGGGAGTATGTGAAAAATTCCTGCAGCTGTTCCATGTGCAAACGGCAGATCATCAATGCGGGGATTGAGACGGTGTACGTCCGCGATACGGAGGACGAATACCGGGTGATTCCGGTGCAGAAGTGGATTGACGAGGATGAGTCGCTGGATGGGACGTTCGGCTACTAAACCCAAAATAAAGAAATATGGAAAGGAGTGTTGAGATGGACGAGCGGGATATGGCGAAAACGCCAGTCGCAACAAAACCCTCACCCAACGGGAGACTTCTGAAAGAAATGGCAGTATATGAACTGCTTGAAAAATTAAACATGCCGTATTTGAGGGTGGATCACGAGGCGGCGGCGACGGTGGATGACTGTCAGGGCGTGGACGAGGCGCTGGGCATTCATATATGCAAAAACCTTTTTCTGTGCAACAGGCAGAAGACAGACTTTTATCTTCTGATGATGCCCGGATTGAAAAAGTTTAAGACGAAAGAACTTTCCGCCCAGCTCGGCGTGGCGAGACTGTCTTTTGCCGAGGCGGAGTACATGGAGGAATTTTTAGACATTACGCCGGGATCTGTGAGCGTGATGGGGCTGATGAACGATAAGGAACACCGGGTGCGGTTGTTGATCGACAGGGAGCTTTTACAGGATGAGTATGTGGGATGCCACCCGTGCGTGAATACGTCGAGCCTGAAACTGCGGATGAAGGATATTCTGGAAAAGTTTCTGCCCTGTGTGGGCCACGAGTACACGGCGGTGGAGCTGGTGGGAGAGTAGTTTACATAATTTGCGATATAAATTATGTAAACTACAGGGACATGAAATGAGTCGTATAACATGCACAGACGCTGACATTATATTTAAGAGAGGGAGACGGAGCATACATATGATACGCAAAATGACGATAGAGGATTATGACGGCGTAAAAGCGCTTTGGATGACAATTAAGGGATTTGCCATACGGAGTCTGGACGATTCCAGAGAGGGCGTGGCGCGTTTCCTTATAAGAAACCCGGGCACCAGCGTGGTGGCTGAGGAGGACGGCAGGATTGTGGGTGCGATTCTCTGCGGCCATGACGGCAGGCGGGGATGCCTGTATCATGTGTGTGTGGCGGAGGATTTTCGTATGCGGGGCATCGGGAAGGCGATGGTGGTATTCTGTATGGAAGCGCTTAAGGCGGAGCAGATCAACAAGGTGTCGCTGATCGCCTTTACCAGAAATGATATCGGCAACGCCTTCTGGAAGCAGATCGGATGGACTAAGCGCGAGGACTTAAACTACTACGATTTTACGCTGAACGAGGCCAATATCACGGCGTTCAACAGATAGTGGCGTGTAGGTAAAACAAGATACTTTTATCAATAGGAATGGGAACACCTGAAAGGCATGTGGATGCTTTCAGGTGTTTTTTTGATAAAAAGATATTCAAATTAGGAACTTTCATGGTGCGGTTTTAGTGCGGTAGATATGATAGAAATAAAATAAAGATGGTTTTGCGATAAAACAATCTGTAAAAGGGGATGAAAGGGATGATTACAGTACAGTTTTTGCACGATTCATTGGCAGTTTATCTGTTTTTCCTGTTTTTATTGTCTATGACAGCGGTTATGGAACAGAAAAGGGAACTGGAGAAGAAGGAGCAGGAACTCTATGACATGCGGGTTAACATTCTGACGGCACAGATCAGCCAGCATTTTATTTACAATACATTGACGACCATCAAGCATCTTTGTAGAAAGGATGCGGCGCTTGCCGCGGAGACCGTGGACGAGTTCTCGGGGTATTTGCGGGGGAATCTCGACTCGCTGACAGCGGATAAAATGATATGGTTTTCAAAGGAACTTGACCATGTCAAAAATTTCCTTGCCATAGAACAGAAGCGGTTCGGGAAAAGGATTTGTGTGATCTATGATATTCAGGAAGAGGGGTTTATGGTTCCGGCGCTGACTCTGCAGCCTATCGTGGAAAATGCGGTAAAGCATGGCATTACCAAGAGAGAGCAGGGCGGTACGATTCATATATCGTCGGGCAAAGACGGCACGGATTATTGGATCAGGGTCAGGGATGACGGCGTAGGATATCAGGTTGGCAAAAAGATGAAAACTAAGGGTACGCATATCGGAATGGTCAATGTGACAAGCCGTGTGGAAAGCATGTGCGGCGGGACGGTACATACGGAGAGTCGGTTCGGGGAGGGTACGGAGGTGTTGATCAAAATACCCATGAGAGGAAAACACAAAGGATAATAGCATGAAGGTACTGATTGTTGACGATGAGGAAATGGTGTTACAGGAAACAAAGGAAACGGTAGGGCTGGAGCTGCCTGACATGAAAATTATCTGCACAAGTTCCCCTTTTGAAGCGGTTCATATAGCTGACAGACAACAAATTGCCATTGCATTTCTGGACATAGAGATGCCGGGTATGGACGGACTGGAACTGGCGGAAAAACTGAAAAAGAAAAATCCCGATACCAATATCGTTTTTGTGACGGCCTATGCGGAATACGCACTGAAGGCGTTCGGTATGTTTGCCAGCGGGTATCTGATGAAACCGCTGCGGAGGGAGGATGTGGGAAAGGCCATCCGAAATCTGCGTTATCCGGTCGTATATCAACAGGAAAGACTGAGGGTGCAGTGCTTCGGAAATTTTGAAGTGTTTTATGGAGGAAAACCCGTAACGTTTGCACGGGAAAAAGCAAAGGAGATATTTGCCTATCTTGTGGACCTGAAGGGAGCCACAGCGACGACAGGGGAGTTATGCGGTATTTTGTGGGAGGATTCCGTGGATGTGGAGAAAAATAAGCATTATCTGCGCAATTTGATTGCCGATATCCGCAAAGCGCTGCGGAATTGTCATGCAGAGGATGTTTTCCTATGCAGACGAAACCGGTATTCTGTCAATCCCGAAAAAATGGAGTGTGATTATTACAGGTTTTTACATAGGGACGCAGCCGCGGTCAACAGTTACAGGGGAGAGTATATGAAACAGTACAGTTGGGCGGAGCTCTCGCTGTATCAGTTTGAACATTGGTGAGGATTGGCATGATGAGATGTGGAGAAAACGATGGGATCAGAAAGCAATGTGGGAAATGCGCTGTTTTTTTTGCGGCGGTTATGGTTTTTGCGGAATTTTCGGCGGTGCTCCCCCTGCAGGCCAGGGAAACGGTGAATGCCGATTTTACGCCGTATGCGCAGATAGAATCGATGTCGGGGAATGATGCGGGTTCCGGTCATGGGTCCGATCAAGGGCAGGCTGACGGCGAGGAAGAAAAATTGGAAAATCCGGGACAGCAGGTTCCAGCAGATACAACAACAACGCCGCCCACCATCACTTCCGAGCCGGAGGACGTACGGGTGGAGGCGGGCGGATATGCGTCCTTCAACGTGTCCGCCACAGGCAAGGAGCTGACATATCAGTGGCTGGTGGACAGGGGGGACGGCAGCGGCTTTCAGGAGATAGCGGGCGCCGACAGAGAGCTGTATCAGGTCATGGTCTTTGACGGGTCAATGAACGGTTATATGTATAAATGTAAAGTAAAAAGCGGTGACAAAGATGTGGAAGATTCCAGTGATAACTGTGTGAAATCCCGCGCGGCAAAACTGACCATTTATTACAGCATTGTAGGCGGCGCACAGTCTGTCTGGGTGAGATCGAGCGGCCGGGGGCTGGTTTTTCAGGGAAGCGGCGCCTACGCAAAGTTAAACGGGGTCAGCGTGGACGGGAGCCGCATCACTGCCGGCGAGTACAATAAGGGCGGCAGTCAGACTCCATTCACGGAGATCACGCTTCTTCGCTCCTATCTGGAGACGCTTGCGGAGGGAGATCATGAGGTGGAGATTGTCTGGTCGGACGGGGCGGCCAGAACTTCCTTCCGTATTGAGCCTCCGGCCACGAATCTTCCCGCCGACAGCTCCGGTTTGGGAAGAACGGATGGGGATGCGGCAGGTTCCAGCCGTGCCGCGGGCACGACGGCTGCCGCGGCGGGTGTGACGGACGCCCGACAGACAGAGAAGAAGGCTGCAGCGGACAGGACTGAAAAGGAAAAGGCAGGCGCAGGAGGGGTATCGGATAATACATTGGATGAGTCCCTCTCGGAAAATACGGTGAAACCTTCCGCGGGCAAAACGGCGGATGTGCTCCCTTCTGCAGGTATCTCGGCGGGAATGCTGGGGGAGGAGATGACGGTGATGCATGGAAGGAGGAGAACGGAAAGAACTTCCTCTGATTTTGAGAAAAGGCCCGTGCAGTTCGCAGAAATGTCGGAGGCGGTGAACCGGTATGCGCAGAAAATCTGTATGGCGCTTATCCTGATCAGCGCCGCCGGTATCGCCAGCGGATTACTGGCGTACAGACTGCATGATGTGGAAGGAAAGAAGAATGAATAAGACAAGAAGGGAAAAGAGAAGCGTTTCTAAATGGATTCTGCTGGCGGCTACCTATCTGTGTTTTGTGGCGGAACTTGCCTTTATCATCATGGGTGATATTGACTATGGAATTATCTTTGCGGGTTTATGCTTTTGTCTGGTCATCGTATTTTTTGTACTCTGGCGGGAAGAACAGGCACATAAGATCCTGATCCTGCAAAGCAGTCTGGACAACGCACTGCTCAGGGAGGATCCGAATCAGGCGGGAAAGGCGCATGAACAGCTAAAGCGGCTGCGGCAGGAAAAGGAGGAGCTTGTCTGCGAGAGAGAGCAGGCACAGAACCGTTTGGAAGAGCTTTTGCAGGAGAACGGTACGCTGACGCAGCTGCTTGAGGAGGCAAAACTGCGGGAGAGCAGCGTTTCCATGCGGGAGGCGGCGGAGAGTATATTGCCGCCCGATGAAAATCCGGTGGAATTGGATCTGGTGATGGTTACCACATGCGTTATCGCTAAGATGGAGGATGTCTGCAGGAAGTCAGGCATACGGCTGCGGCTGTCCTGTCCAGATGAAAGGTTCCTCTACAGGGCGGACGAGCGTTATATACGTCTGATACTTCATAACATCATTGATAACGCGTTGAAGTATATGCGGCGGGGCGGTAGCCTTGTCATCACACTTTCCCATCTGGGAAACAGTATTTTCCTGGCGTTTAAGGATGACGGCATGGGTCTGCCGCAGAGGGAGACCGACCATGTCTTCGATCTGAATTTTCAGGGCTCCAACCGTGCCGGCGGAAGCGGGCTGGGGCTTGCCCAGGTGAAGGCCGTTGTCTGTCACTGCGGGGGTACGGTATGCGCCCGCAGCACAGACGGAATGGGTATCTATATACAGCTGCCGGTTTCCCGGCATACAGGGGATGGCGGATTTTGTGGAGAAAGAAAGGGACTGTCAGGTGAAGAGCAACGAATCATTACCGTTTAGCAGAAACAGGTACTACAAGGGCAAAATGCTGACATCGGCGGATTTTGCCGCCGAGCAGCTCTATATGAATCATAAGAGACAGTTTGTAAACCGGATGATTACTGGGTCTGGGATAGTCTGCGGACTGAATGTGATCAGCCTGGATGATCTGTCCTTTATGGTCGAGAGCGGAGTGGCAATCGATGATATGGGACGGGAGATCGTGGTGGAAAGTTCGGTTGTCAAGAAACTGTCCGCAATCGCCGGGTTTGAGAATCTGGAGACTGGACAGGCCAGTCTGTGTATTCGCTATCAGGAAAATGAGATACAGCCAGTCTACGCGATCAGCAGACAGGATAGTGACAGGGAATTTGAGTACAATCGCATTGAGGACGGCTACGAGTTGTTTCTGGCTGATGCGTCCGGGATGAGAGAAGAGTTTGAGGTGGAGACCGAATTCTACACAGGGGGCATTCTGTTTGAAAATCAGGATTACAGGGTGCAGCTTCGGCTTCCGATCAACATCTGTGCCGGGCACTATGTGAAGATTGAGGTTGAGGCTGTGAAAGTGAGCGGTGCAAAGGCTGCTTTAAGCTACGCGGCAATCCTGCAGACGCCGGCGCTTGTGACACCGGAGGGCGGTCAGGAATTATCTGTGGGCGTGGAAGAAGCGGAGATGGAAAAAGGCTGCCGCACTGTGAAGGAGTATTGGATGCTGGCGCAGAAGGAGCCCTGTGAGGACACGTGCATTGTGGTGAAAGCGGGGAGCGCAAGGGCTCTGGTTGGCGGTGCCGAGTGCCCGGCAGCCGCCGGGGTTTCCTATAAGCTGCATATTCTGGGGGTCACACCGGAATTTCTGGCGGCGCGGGAGATAAACCGTGTGAATCTGGAACTTTTGTCGTCGGGCGCCGGTGCGGGGGCCATCCGGCTGGCGGATATTACGCTGGTGCGCACCGAATCGGCTTACCTGATCGAAAACGTAGACGAGTCTGTGAGAAAATATATTCCCACGATCGCGAGCGAGTGGAAGCGTCTTGCGTACGCCGGATGCTTTTTCAGGCAATATCCGTTCCTTGGCAGCAGGAAGGAGGAGCGGGACGGTGGGACGGCGGATCAGGCAGAGAGCGGCTTGCTTCAGGAAATGCCTGGGATAGCCACGGGCATTGTGGAAATTCCCATCGGTGATCGTGCGAAAAAGGGGGATATCTGCTATTCCGATGAGATCATGCACGGTCTGGGAACAGGCAATGTCTACGTGGCGGTCAGCTATGAGTATCTGGAGGAGAATGAGCTCATGCCGCAGACGGCAAGGACGACTATTTACGGGGATCCGAATCTGTTTGAGCCTGCCGGACAGAAGATAGCGGTAGAGTCGGCGGTAAAAGTATACAACGATAAGGGAAGTTTTGTTGTAGGTCTGAAGCTGAAAGCGGCTATTGACATGATTGTATTAACTTACCGATGGATAGCGATCCGCTGCGATTATGAGAAATCGAGAGAGGAGATGGAAACGGACAGTTCACAGAGCATCAGTGTGGTGACTCCCACTGTCATCCTTGGCACAAGGGAGAGATACTTTTTCCAGGTGGAATACCATAACATGAAGCCCTGTTCTGTCACTTACGCGCTGACGGATTACGACAGCGGTGAGATTTCCACAGACGGCATCTATACGGCGCCGTCCAGAGAAGGGGTGTATGAGATCCGTATCTATTGTACGGACAGGCCGGGAATCCATACATATGCTTATGCGATTGTCAAGAGAAAGGCAGTGGAGGAAACACAGGCGGAAGATTTTGTGACAGATAAAGGGAAAGCGCTTCTATGATGTACCGATCGGATAAAACGACATATGTCCCCGTCATGGAAGTATGGAAGGGGGACGCAAATGATATTTTCATCTGCAGGGATGCGGGTTCAGGGAGGAAAAACTATTATACGCTTCTCGTGATCCACGATCACGGGATTGTGAAGCGGCTGCTTTGTGTGATGGAACGATCCACCCACGGCTATGAATGCTGTGTGGAGATCTTCCAGCAGGGCGATGTGTACTGCGCCGTATTCCCCCATGTGAAGGAACGGTACTTAAAAAGTTTCTACATGCCGGCGCAGATCACATCGGAAACCTGCGGGGAAATTTGTGAAAATCTGATTCTTGCATGTATGCTCTCGAAGCTTCCCTACCCGCTTCTCTATCTGACACTGGAGCAGGAGCAGCTGCATTTGCGGAGGGATCAAAGCGTGGAGCCGGGGTACACCATCGATCTGGATGAGCTGGATGAAGAGATTGGGGAAAGAGAATGCGCAAGGCAGTGCGCCGGAGTGATCCGAAAACTCTTAGAGTCCGGGAAGGGCAGGGAGAGCATGGCCTACCGGTTTTTTATGAAAAAGTGGGATTATGAGGATTTTGGCGCGCTGTACCGGGACATGAGACTGGTGAAGCGCACCATGAAAAAAACGGGAAAATTCACCGGCCTTTGGCTGCTTATCACAGGCCGTCGGGAGGAACTTTTCAAGCTTCTGCGCGTACTCTGTATCGGAGTGATGCTTTTTACGGTGGTAATTCTGCTGTCCAGGGCAGTGTGGGGAGAGATTCCGTTTTTAAGAATCATGGTCAATCATTTTAAGGTGATCGGCACGGAATCGTTGACAGGATAATGGGTATGGTGGGGACGAAAAAATGATAAATATGGATATGAATACGATCATCATTGTGTGTGCGGCTGTCTGGACAGCGGCAGCAGTGGCTTGTATGTTTGGACGTTCCCAAATGATACAGAGGGTTGGGTGTATGGAGCTTGTGATGGCAGCGGCGGTTAGCGGCTGCGCCCTGTTTGGCTATTGGAAGGCGGCTGATTTTACGGGAAAACAGTATCATCAGATGCTGGCGGCCTCTCTGGGGAGCGCAGCCCCCTATCTGGCGGATCTGGAGGATGAGCTGGAAGTGTACGGCGGCAGTGATGAGACTTTTTTACGGGAGGCGGAGCAAATTGTGGAAGATGCGCTGCCGGTTTTACAGTCCGGGGAGGCGCGTTACACTTTCAGAAACATCTTTCTGGTCAGGAAGGATGAGAAGGGCGTTTACGGAGAATGCTTTACTGCGGGCGAAACGAATCACAGCTGGGAGAGTCTGCAAAATGCGGCAACGCCGCTGATCGGCCGGGCTCTGCGCAGCCGTGAGATAGTCTGGCAGGAATATGAAAGTGAGACAACCATCTTTGCGGCGGTGGAACAGTCGAGAATTGCGCCGGCATATGCGCTGGTTGTGCTGGTTTCCAGAAAACCGCTCCTGGAGGCGCTTGACGCGCTAAAGACCCAGTATTTTTACTACAGTCTGCTTTTTATGACGGCGGCGACGCTTCTGGTGGTTCTGGTGATCCTGATGCAGGAAAAGGAAATGCACAGGGTACTGCGGCTGCTTGCGCGGGCGGCAGAAGGGCGGGAGGAGACTTCCTCATTGCTAAAGCGTGCCGGAAAATCCCTTTTTTGCAGGGAGAGCAATGAAACCCGTGCGCTCCACAGCAGCTTAAGGCAGATTGCGATCAATACCGAGCGCATGAATTATAACAAATATCAGATACTGCAGGCATATTACCGATTTGCGCCGAAAGAGATTGAAAAGATTCTGGGGAAACAGTCCATTCTGGATGTGGCGCCTATGGAGCAGGCGGAGACGGAGAGTACGATAGCTTTCGTCTCTTTTGCAGAGAAAAAAGGAGTTTCCCAGGGAGAGTACCTGCGGCAGATGAACAGGGATTATGCGCTTTTATGCGAGGGCTGCCGTGAGTTTGGCGGCAGTATCGTTTCCGGCGGCAGCAATCCCGGCGTTATGCTGGTACTGTTTTATGACGAGAGCCGTCTGGCTCTGCAGTTTGGCATTAAGATGACGATCAGGGAGATGGCGGATCAAAGGGCCGGACAGGCATTTGTGTTCCTGCACCGGACTCCTCTTGTCTACGGGGTGGCGGGAGATGAGGAACAGTCTTTCCCTTACATATATTCTGAGGAGATCCGTATTTTACAGAAATATACAGACAGTCTGCGTGCAATGGGCGTGCGCATGGTGGTCACAGACTACGTGTGGGAGATGGAAAAGGAAGAAGCGGTATCCCGTTATATCGGCTACATAGAGGAGGAACACCGTTTCAATCTCTACGAGATTCTGGATGCCCATTCGGAGGAGGAGAGGAGTCGGCGGCTCGCAAGTGGAGCCAGGTTTCAGCAGGCGCTCGGACTCTTTTATCAAAGCGATTTCTATTTGGCCAGAAATCTGTTTTCTGATATTTTAAGAAGCTGTCCTATGGACGAGGTGGCCAAGTGGTATCTCTTTTTGTGCGAGGGTGCATTGAATGGTAAAAAGAAAAAACGGCAGTCTTTTGGTTTATTTTCAGGGGAATAAGGAGTAGCGGTGTATGATGCAGTTATGGAAAGCCCTGATTACGGCAGTAACCACGAAGCTGACCAGATTTCTGGTGGGCATTCGCCGGTTTACGTCACCACAGTATGTGATGGGGTGGGTCGTTCAGAAATTCAGTGGTCTGGTCGGCATTCTCTTAGATTTCAGGCCGAGGCATAACAGGGATTATGACACTTTTGGGCGATGGATGGTCAGCCGCAGGCTGGTCAATGCAATTGTGATTCTGGGAGGGGCTGCCTGCCTGATATATCTGTTCTGGTTAAGACCCGTCGGCGCAGAAAGCGAAGGAGCACAGATCAAAACGTACCGCTATTCGGCAATCCCTCTGCGTCTGGCCAATGGACGGGTGCGGATTCAGGCAAAGAAGGGATTTATCGCGTACGAAGGGGAAGTCAGCAAAGGGTATGTCTGCGGTGAGGGGATTCTCTACGGTGAGGAAGGACAGATGATTTACGAGGGGGAATTTGACAGGAATCGGTATCACGGTACGGGCACGCTTTACTTTGACTCCGGCCAGATCAAATACAGCGGCGGCTTCGCGGACAACCGCTTCGAGGGAGAGGGCGTCCAGTACTGGGAGAACGGCGCGAAGCTCTACGAAGGCAGTTTTTCCAACGATTTGTTTGAGGGCAGTGGAATCCAGTATCGGGAGAGCGGAGTCAAACTCTATGAGGGCGGTTTTTCACAGGGCATGAAGGACGGGGAGGGTGTTTTGTACAATGCTTCGGGTAATATGGTTTTTGGCGGACGGTTCCATCTGGATGACATCGTCTATACACAGTTTCTTGGCAGGACGGCGGAAGAGATACAGGAACTTTATACCGGGGAGCAGATTATCTACCGCAGTGGACAGGCGGATGAGACCGCAGTCTGGCTGAGTGAGATTGACGCCCTGTGTTTTGCAAAGGACAACGGGACGAGTCTGTCGGATTCTCTCAAGTACGATATGGTCTGTGTGACAAAGGATAGTTTCGGGTACGGCGGAGGGGTTTTCCATACCATAGAGGAGCTGACGGAGGCTGTCGGGGCGCCTGTTTATGAGGGAAACAGCTATGTGACGTTCCCGGAGGCAGTGGCTGTTGATATCCTGCAGAAACGGGGCCATGCTATGGGGATTAGGACGGGAATTGATATGACGCCCGTGTTTGACGAGGTGAATACGGTAGACGCTTACCAAACGGACGCAGTCGTTTATCTGCACGCCTATTGGATCGGGGAGAGGACTTACACTTTTGTATCCGAGGGGAAGACGGGAGCGTTTTTCCTGTACGAGATTGAGTGATGGACCTGCAGACAGCGGAATCGGAAAGGAAAATCATATGAGAAGACAAAAAAAGGCGCTGCTTGCTGTTCTGGCAGCGGTCATTGTGGCAGTGGGCGCGCAGCCGCCGCAGACTGTTCTTGCGGTGGAACAGAATACGATAGACATCTCTGTCGTGAAGAGTACGGCCTTAAACCGCAGCGATGCCTATGAGAGGATAGAAAATAAGCTGGAACTGGCGCAGGCAAAGTATACCCAGTCCGTCAGGAAACTGAAATTGAAGGAGGAAAACCAGCGCTCCTTCCGCTGGTCACCGCTTTTAAATTTCAAGCTTCCAGAGAAGCCAAACCTGACGGATGAGTTTGACTATAATTACACGCCTCTTGCACTGCAGTCCGAGATCGACCAGCTGGAGCACGAGCGTAAGGACACCGTGTATGCGGTCTATGAGGCTGTGGAACGCAATTTTGTGGAGGCTTATCGTCTGCAGGAAACCATTGCGTTCAATGAGGAAAGGCTTGACGCGGCCGACAGGACACTTCAAAAGAATCGTGCCAGATTTGCCGTCGGGCAGGCGAAGGAGCCAGACATTGCGGCCATGGAGCAGAAGGTTGGCCGATTGGAGAAGGCGATAGCCTCTGATATGAGAAGTCTGTCGGCGGTCACGGATAAACTCTACAGTCAGACGGGCCTGAAGCTGGACTCCTATACGCTGCTGTCGCCTTTTGTGGACGCGGATATGGACAGGGAGATGTTGGAGGAACTGATCGAGTACACGCTGGACAACAGCGATACCTACTATAAGGCGCAGTGTGCGGCTGGGAATGCGCTTCTGGCCCTAAATACGAATTACGACCTGATGAAAAAGCAGTACGGCGCTGCAAACATGAGTCTGATAGATAGTTATGTAAACCAAGTAAAAAACGGACAGAAGGTAAGCACAAAGGAGTTCAAGCAGGCATACAACAAGCTCCTGACGGCGGTGGACGCCCCGTGGACAGGCAGTTTTAAGATCTGGTTTATCAGGATTCCCAAAGTCTGGATCAAGGGCGCCATTGACGGTGTCCGCTATGTGGAGGATGAACCGCTTGCTCTCTATGAATCCGCCATCGAGTACCAGAATGCGCGGGCGGAAGAGGAATCTGTCAAAAAGGAGATCATCCAGCAGGTAAAAGATACCTTTGAGAATTATATCTCAGCCAGAAACGCCTGTCTCGACACAAAGGAAAGTATTGGCAAAAAGGAGGAGGAGTTAGAAAAGGGCGCGGCCTTAAACGCCATTGGGCAGATGAACTTTGAAGAGTATCAGGAGGTGCAGGAGGAGTACGAGGATTTGCAGAGTGATTATCTTCAGGCCCAGGCGGACTACAGCGGTATTCTCTATACCTTTAACAGGCTGACCTGCGGCAGGGTACAGGATTTCTTTACCGGGGGCGGAACAGGCCTGCATGCCGGGGAAGGCGGAGTGAGCTATGTGGTAGCAGACGAGGGCGACGGCATTTATTACTATATCCGCACGCTGGCATCGGGCACTGCTTTTGAACTGGGGCTGGATGTGCCCGAGGACTATGACGAGGTTTCTGTCACGGACTTTGAACTCTGGATCAGGCAGGAGTCTGAGCAGGTACAGGTGGGCGGGCGCATTCCAGTAGATAGAAAACTCAAACATTTACAACTGGACATGGCCTCTGTGGACAAGGTGTTTATAAGACTTTACGACGGTTCCGAATTTATTGATGACTGTGGCATTGATCCCTCAGAATATACGGGACGGCTCAGGATCGTGACAGGGTATCGGATTGAAAAGAACGAGGATGGGAAAGTGGGAACTTACGCTTTGGAGACTACGGATACAGGGCTGGCGGTCATCACCATCACACCGGAGCCGGGTGAAAAAATTGCGGGCTACACCATCCGGGATGCGGACGGCGTTCCTCTACTGGACGGGAGCGTGGTGCCTGTAAAGGAGCCGTTTCAGTATCTGGCGGCGATAGCCGGCGATCTGGAAGAAGTGACAATCAGCTTTTACGACGCTGACGGTGCGCCTCTCTACGACGCGCGGTTTAGGATAAGCGACAGCACGATCAGAAAACTTGCCGGATGAGGAGTCGCCTGACAAGGAATTGATACAAAAATTAGGAGAGAAGATGCAGGGAAGAGGAAGCAGAGAGAAAAAACATAAGAGACATGCTGGATGCATTGCGGTTATGCTGGCGGCCGTGCTTCTGGTCACAGGAAAGGTACCGGTTCTGGCAGTGGAGAGCGACAGGGATAACAGCATCCGCTCCGTCAGGGTATCTGACGGTCAGATCGCGGCATCGACGTTGATCATCGGTTCCTACCTCATAGATCTTGCCGGCCTGGACGACCATGTCTATGAGATCGCGAAGGATTCCGCCAGTGCGTTTTCCCAGAGCAGGATGTATTACAAATCAGAGCTGGCGAAAGGACAGTGGTTTGAGATCACGGACGCCACTTCCATCCGCGATATCACAAGTGCGGGTACGCCGGTCCTGGCCGAGGTGATCGAAGCGCTGGAATTTACCCATCGGGTGGCTGCGGACGGGACTGTGACGGATCTGCGGGTGCAGGCCGCCGTCAATGAGTTTGATATCCCGGATCCCTATGACCTGATGGAAATGGAGGAGCTGACGCCTGTCAAGATGCGCTATCAGTATCTTCAGTCCAAGGAGACAAAGACATGGAGCGATGAGAAATATCTGGAGATCATGGAAATCTTTTACGGGTTGAGTATCGAGGACGATACCACTAGAGACTGTGACGCCTCACTGGATGCGCTGTGTCCCTATAAGCTGGATGTGATCGCGCGCGGCAGGCCGGGCTCATGGGCGGAGGCAGTGACCATGGTTATGGAGGGGGAGGACGCGAGGCGCCGGGTACAGTCTTTAAACACGTTGGATATCTATCTGGATGAGCTGCTCAAAAAGGCAGGCGGACAGGATCAGGAGGGCCTGAGCCCGGAAGAGATGGAAGCGTTTTATGATTCGCTGCGTGAGCAGGAAGGCAGACAATATGACAGTAATGTCTATAATAATGACAGTAATGTCTACAATAATGACAGTAATGTCTACAACAATGACAGTAATGCCAATAACAATGACAATAATGACGGTACGGAAGAGAAAAAAAGCTGGTTCGAGAAATGGCGCGGTATGAGCGAAAGCTATCAGAAATTTCTGGCAAGGGCGGGCACTTACAGAAGCGTCACGTTGGATGAGGATTTTCAGGTTGACACTGACATGATCATGGCCATCGGCGAGGCCAAGTCCAATGTGAAGACAAGCATCAGTAAATACATGGGTAAGCTGCTTGCGGAGGGCACGTCGGCTTCCACACAGGCGATCTACCGGTACAGTAAGGAGCTGATTGACTGTGCGAGAGCCCATGATACCCCGGGCAGCGACGGGGCGACAGCCAGACTGGCGGATCTTCTCAATGTCTTGAGGAGCGTGATTGAGGATTCGGACAGTGAACGCGCTTCCCTGGAGGATGGACTGGTGGATCAGGCGCTCTCGGTCTGGCGGGATATTTTGTCTGATGGCGCAGGCGGGGAGTATCGGACGGCGGAGGCGGAGGGGGCGGCTCAGTCTGCGCTGACAGCTTTCCTTTCGCAGCGTGAGACGGACGCCGATAACGCCCGTCTGGAGTATCAGACCATGCTCACGGAGATGTGGAAACGCATGAGCAATTCCCTTGCGCAGATCGACGCCGGGGAGCGCATGAACGGTATCGCGCAGCTGGAGGCGCTCCCGCCCGGGGACGCCGCGCAGAGTCAGCTTTTGGGGACGGTGGAAAAACACATGGAGTGGCTTAGAAAGTCTCTGGCGCAGCTGGCTGCTGCCTCCGCGGATTCCACTGCGCTCGATCAGCTTCTGGAGAAACAAAGCGTCCTGGAACGGCAGAGGCTGGACGCTCTGGATGAGAATGATCTGGCGGAGGCAAGGAGGCTGGCCGCCGAGATGGAAGCCGTACAAAATGACGTGAACGGTCTGCGGGAAGAGCTCTACAACAAGTTGACGAGTCCTGACAGCAGTGCGGCGGACAGGGCGAGGGCGGCAGCGGGCATGACGGAGGGAAGCGCCGGCAAACTGATTGACGAATTGGCTGGCCAGATTACTTCCGGGATTCTGGACGGCGCGGATGTAAGCGGTCTGGAAAATGATATGGCGGCGCTGTCGGAATTGGCGGCTTACGATGCTGATGCGGCTTCGGCGGCAGTCTCCAGAATACAGGACGCGCTGGATGGCAAAGCGGATACGGATACGGGGCCTGTGGCGGATATAAGCGCGCAGATGTCTGTTATAGAGCGGCAGATCAGTGCGGAAGGTGGGAGTGGAGGGATGCTCTCGGAGGAACAGTTAACCGGGCTGCTTGCGGATTATTTAGATGATTCTTCCGGGGCTTCCGATCAGGACAGGACAGGGGCATTGATTGCGCTCTCCCGCTATGCGCAGGATACGCACAACGAGGCGGCGGGGATGCTTTCGGTTTCCATGGCCAATCGCTTCGCAGCGGAGGGCAGCCCTTATCTCTATGGAAAATATGACAGGGAAACAGTCCCTTACGTCTCTTTGCAGACGGTAAGCCGCATCTTTGGATACCGGTATCTGTTTGACGATGTGCACCGTGTCGTCACCCTGCAGAAAGCGGAGGCGTATTACGTTTTTACCGCCGGCGGTATGGCCTATGCGTTTACGGAAGGCTCCGAAGGAAAGCTTTCGGCCGGAACGGCTGTGAAGGGCACACTCTATATCAGCAGTGACGACGCAGACCGGATTTTTGGCTGTAAGGGATATTATGTGCCGAAATGCTCATATGCGGCGGCTGAGACGGCAGCCATGGAGCCGGTGATCGAGAGCGTATATGAAAGACTGATGCATGCGGATTAGGAGGAAATGATTGAAAAATCACACTGATGTGCTGATTTTTCAATCTGGAGTTTGTGTTGAAGCATCACAAACTCCTTGATCGCAGAGCAGAATTCGAGATTCTGCTCACGTTCCTCAGTAAAAACGCTTCGGAATGGAGGAAACAATGGCAGATTATACGATTATAGCAGACGTCAGCAGTTTCATCTGCAAAATGCTGCGGGAAAAGATGTGCCCGGAGCCAGTGCCTTCTCCCAACAACATTGAGATATCTTCCCCGGCGTCCCAGGATGTGGATTATATTATCGGGGTGTATCTGTATGACGTGAAGGAGGAGACGATCGTGGCGCGGGCGCCCAGCGTCCCGACAGGGAAAACCGGATTTTGCAGGCCGCCTGTGCCGTATAGCCTTTACTATATGGTGTTTATCAACGGCTCATCCCAGATGGGATTAAAAGCGCCGGATATTCAGAAGATTATCGGGAGGGTGGCCCAGATCGTCAGTGACAACAATGCCGTATACCCTCACGAACTGCAGCCATGGCTGGAAGTCATGGAACCGCCCATTGTGCTGTCTCAGGCGAAGATGGCGCTCGACGAGAAGGTGCGGGTGTGGCAGGCAATCAATAAACCCTATCAGATCAGCCTGTTTTATAAGGCGGCGCCTGTCTATGTGTCCAGCGCGGCCGTGATAGATCCTCCCCGCGTTATTGAGGCGCTGTTTAGCCTTGGCATGGCAGGAGAAAAAGGGGGTGATCCGGAATAAATGGCAAATACGTTTCATTATCAGCTTGATCTTGTGGTCTGGCTTTTGGATACCACCACCGGCTGCCCGGTGACAGAACAGCAGGTTCTCTTTGTGCAGGACGGCCAGACGCTTCCATTTCACTTTCGCGGTGCGGGCGTGTATGTGCTTCTTGACGGGGAGCGGAAGGATGGGAAGATGACGGTCGCTGTCAGAGGATATCTGGAAACTGCGGTGGATATCCGCTATGGGGAGCTGACGGGAAGATATCCTGAGGTGTATGTGGCACTGATACCTGACAGACCAAAGTATGGCAGCTGTGATTTCGTGGATATCAGCGGTACGCTGTCTGGTATTTCATCCATTTCGGCCGTTAGTCTGACAGATCCGTTTGGCAAGGTTGTCTCCTACAATGCGGGGAAGCGGCAGATAAAGCTTTCGGCGGCGAGAAAATTAGACGAGCAGGCATATGCCCTGATCCACGAGCAGGCAGAGTGCTTCGAAGAGTTCCATGTAGCGTCCGCAAAAAACAAACTTCTTCTGCGGCTCACCCAGCCTCTGGAGACAGAGCTTAAGCCTGAGGAGGAAATTTCGCGCATTGTGAGGGGCAGGACGGAAAAAAACGGAAACTATCTGCTGCGGCTGAGAGAAGATGGACAGGGGACGCATTATCTTGTCCGTTACGTGATAAAGGGCAGGACAACTTTTAAGAAGATCACCGCGGAGTCTGAGGGGTTACTTTTCACGGGTCAGGAATGCGCATTTACTGCGCATTCCGTGAGAACATGATTCAAGTGTGAGGGGCGATTTTTGCGAAGCAAAACTTGGAATATCGCCCCGAATGTTACTATGAGCGGCTTCCAAGCCGTGAAAAGTAACTCTGCGGGCGATCCGGGAAACAGGGAGGATTAGGATGGGAATGCTGGTAGTGTCGGGAGCGTGTTGTCAATGCTCTTTCGGGACGCTTCCCTGCACTTTGCAGGCCGTATCACAGATGACATGTATGGCGGACGGCAAGCCGGTCGCCACGATACAGGATGGGCAGCCGGGAATCAATCTGCAGGGATTTGG
Source organism: Lachnospiraceae bacterium UBA7143 (assembly GCA_002491905.1). Classification (GTDB taxonomy): domain Bacteria; phylum Bacillota; class Clostridia; order Lachnospirales; family Lachnospiraceae; genus UBA3282. The sequence goes on from DKWV01000025.1 coordinate 222,342, forward strand.
CATGTGTACGTCGCTGGCGAATCCGACGGTGGCGGCGGCTACGGCGGCAGCCTTAGGGGTGTTGACCCCGCAGCCCTGCAATATGGTTCCTGCAGGACCATGGATCGCATCAAACCCGAAAGTGCTGGCGGGGGGAATTCCCTGCCTCATAAGCGACGCGGCTCTCATGTGCAGTCTTGGCGCCGGGAATATCCGCGTGGTGCTGCCCGGACAGAATAAGGTTGTTGTGTAAAGAAAGGAGAACGAATATGGCGCAGTATTTTTCACCGGGAGTTTATGTAGAGGAATACGATAACTCCCCCAGACCTATGGAGGGCGTCGGAACTTCCGTCGCAGGCTTTGTTGGCTTTGCGGAGAAAGGTTCCACGGAGGGCGCGCTTTCCATCATTTCAAGCTATCGGGATTTTGTCCGTCAGTACGGCAGACCTCTGAGCGAGTTTGAGTACGGTGAGTACCGTTATCTCGCCGCGGCTGTAGAACAGTTTTTTGTCAATGGAGGCGGCAGCTGCTATGTGTCCCGCGTGAGTGTGCCGGACGCGAAGGCGGCTTCGGCAAAGAAGGGGATTCTTGGCGTGGAGGCGGTAAATGTGGGCAAGTGGGGCAACAGGATACAGATTACCCTGACGAGCGTCGCCAGACGCAGGATGCAGATGCTGGGCAGGAATGGCGAGACGTATGTGGCGAAGAATGTGGACGGCTTCCGAGAGGGTGATCTCGTCATCTGCGGAGGTGTGTACAATCGCATCAAGTCTATTATTGACAATAGTGTCGTTTTTGAACAGGAGTTTGTGGAGGATATTGTGGATACCGCGCTGATCCCGGCTACGCAGGTATATCTGGTTGAGACCGATATCTCTGTGCGCTGCGGGGAGGAAGCCGAGAATTACAGGGGAGTGAGCTTCAATACGGCAAATCCGAATTATATCGCCTTTCGCATGGCTGGCAGCGAGCTGGTCAAAATTACGGTGACGGCAGACGTATGGGTTGGCAATCCCGTGGAAGCTATCCTGGGCGAGGGCAGTGCGGACGGCATGTTCATGCTGGAGAACGGGCAGGACGGCAGCGTCGGCAAGGCGACTGCGGGGACTTTTATCGGGGAGGACAACGGGCCGGGAAAAAGAACGGGGCTGGAGGCGTTTACGGAGATTTCGAACGTGAACATGCTGGCTGTACCGGGCGTAACGATCCCTGAGGTGATCGTGGCCATGGTGGGACAGTGTGAGAACCTGAAAAACCGTTTCGCCATTATCGATATGCCAAAGGACAGTCATAAAGTGAAGGATCTTCTGCAATACCGCGAGATGATCGACTCTTCCTATGCGGCGATGTACCATCCATGGCTGCAGGTGTTTGACCGTTCCGCCAACAAGACGGAGTTTGTGCCGCCTTCAGGTGCGGTGGCCGGCGTTTATGCGCGCACGGACAATACCAGGGGCGTACATAAGGCGCCGGCAAACGAGACTGTGTTTGCTACCGGGCTGAGTGTGAACTATACGAAGAATGAGCAGGATTTCCTGAATCCGGCGGGTGTCAACCTGATCCGCGCGCTGCCCGGACAGGGCATCCGCGTGTGGGGTGCGCGGACGGCTTCCAGCAACGCAAATTTCAAGTATGTCAATGTAAGAAGACTCTTTATCTATGTGGAGGAGAGTATCAAGGCAAACACCAACTGGGTGGTGTTTGAGCCAAACGATGCATCCCTGTGGGACCGTGTGGGTGTAATGATCAGAAGTTTTTTGGATGGTATGTGGAGAAACGGTATGCTGGCGGGAGCCGTTTCGTCGGAGGCATACTTTGTGGAGATCGGGCCTTCCACAATGAGCAGGGATGATATCGCGAACGGGCGACTGATCTGCAACATCGGCATCGCACCTTCCAAACCGGCGGAATTTGTGGTTTTCCGCGTGACGCAGTTTACCGCGGGGGCTTCCGAGGCTTCCGGCGGAGCAGGATAAAGGGGATAAACGGCCAAAAATTGTGGAAATGAGAGGAAAGAGCCTCCGGGCCATACACGGAGGCACAAGGAGAAAAAGGAGACTGTAAAATATGGCGGATAAATCAGAGAATACAGGAAAAAACAATTCAATAAATCATGCCTATCCGTGGACAAAGATGAATTTTCTGGTGACGGTGGACGGTATAGAAGGCACGACAGCTTTCAGCGAGGCGACGGGGATGGAGGCGACCGTTGATGTGATCGAGTTCAGACAGGGCAATTCCGGAAGCTTTTCTCCCGTCAAGGTGCCGGGGCTTGTCAAGCACGGTAATGTGACGTTGAAATACGGATATACCGATTCCAATGCCTTCAGGAGCTGGGCGATAGCCTGTACGTCGGACCGGCGGGCGAACGCGATGCCTCGCCATGATGTAAAGATTGAGCTGCTCGATGTAACGGCGGGTATCGGCACCGCCAATTTCTGCAAAGATAACGTCGCGGCGAACCAGTATCTTTTGCATGATGCGTGGATCAGTAAATATACGGCCCCGGATATGAATGCGCTGCAGAGCGAGATTGCCATCGAGACGGTGGAGATTGCTTTCGAGCGTCTTGAACTGCCGGGAGCGGGTGGCACAGCAGCGGAAAATCCGTCCGCATAAAGGAGAATCCATAGATGCAGACAGAATATGAATTTACGCTTCCCAGAGGCTTTCTGGATGAGAACGGGGTCCTTCACAGGAAGGGAAAGATGCGCCTTGCCACGGCGGAGGATGAGATCAGTGCCACGAAGGATCCCAGAGTTTTAAGCAACCCTTCTTATCTGACTGTTGTGCTCTTAAGTAAAGTGATCACGGAACTGGAAAACTATAACATGATTACCGGCACGACAATCGGAAAGTTTTTTACGGCGGATCTCGCGTTTTTGCAGGATATGTACCAGAGAATAAACGATGTGGAGCCGCCCGTTATCAGGGTGGTATGCCCGAAGTGCGGCGGGGAGATTGAAACGCCGGTAAATTTTACGACAGAGGGTTGACGCTCTATCCGGAGCAGTCCCTGTATCAGGAAATGTCGTTCATTGCCTACTATTTCCACTGGTCGGGCGATGAGGTGATGAAGCTTGATCACAGGAGCCGGAGAAGGTGGTGTCTGGAGATTTCGGACATCCACAGGAAAGTGAATCCCTCGAAGGAAAACCGGGGTGAGGTGCCGCTATCCCGGATGCGGCCCACAGCTTTCCCGTGACAGTGATAAATGGTAACTGTGAAGAACAGGGTTCTGAACAGTTACGATAAATGTAAAAAATGGAGGAATGATCGGGGTGGCAAATTATTTTGCGTACAATCAGGGCACGGCCGTGATGCCGGCTTATTCTTTTATTCTCCGGGTGGAGGCGGCAGTCGATGTCCCCTGCAGGGCAGTCAGGAATCTTAGGCGGGAAAACGAGTTCGACTATATTCAGGAGGGCGGATTAAACGATTATGTGCATCTGAAGAGAAAACCTATATCCAAGCCCTTTTCCTTTCAGGTGGAGCGGTATGCGGGGATTGACTATGTGGATCCGCTGACACTGGGGACAGAACTTGCCCTGCCGGTGCTCCTCTTCGTTTACGACAGGCCGGACCAGATAATCAATGTGCACAGGGCATATACGTTCATGGGATGCACGGTGACTGCCAAGGATTACGGAGAGTTAAACGCAGAGAAAAGCGGTCTTCTGGTGGAGACCACCACCATTGCCTTTCGGGAGATGCTTTGCGTGGATACGCCATGGAACGCGTATTCCGACCATATGTAGCAAAAGCGGAAAATCGAAAGGACAGACGGGCAAAGGGGAAAAGCTATGCTGACCATGGGGGGACCGATTCCATTAAAAAGTGCAAGAGATGTGGGAACGCCTGGCGGGATGTTCGGGGAGAGAATCCGCGGAAACTATGAACAGATGCAGGGGCGCATCAACCCTGTGGAGATTCTGCATTTTCTGTCAGCGCCGCCGGAGCTTTACGTGGCGGCAACAGATATGACTACATTGGTCAATCAACAGAACGGGACGGAAATCAAAAATCTGGAGTTATCTCTCGTCAATAACGTTTTAAACCGCATTCTGGTATCAGATCACATGGAGTTTACTTATCAGGACCGGGTCTTTGTGGAGAATATACTGAAAAAGATTGGCGTGACGGATGTGCGGGAGTTTATCAGGCAGGTACAGAGGATCAAGGAAGAGACCGGAACGGTCAGGGAACTTCTTACTCTTTACGAGTCGGGATGGGATACGCTCAAAGCGATACAGGAATACCGCGTAAAACATACGCAGATGCAAAGGATACAGGAAAAGAAAGAAGAGAAAGGGGAGGGGGAGCTGGAAGCGGCAGACCGCATGGCAGCCGTTGTTTTAAAACGCCTGCGGACAAACGATATCTATCGGGAGGTAGGCAGATACGCCGCTTTCCGATTTGGCAGCAGGACGATGATTGACCGCTTTGAGCTGTCCTTTGGCGAGCAGAGTATTGCAGCCTCTTACCTTACTTTAAACGATTATAGGAGCAGAGTTTTTGAGCAGGGTCCCCATACTGTCTACAACCTGCCGGAGCGGTATGAGGCGTGGCATCTAAATCTTACGGATGAGAACCATGGACAATTCATAAATAATTTTTTGCGGACAGCTCTGCTTCACGCGGTCGGGCAGATCTTTCATCTGCGCTACACGGAGTTTAAGAAAAACACCGGTTTGTGGCATGAGTTTACGGATGCACTGCATGTGTCCGTCAGGAACACGTTCCAAAGATTTGAGAACCTTTCCGCGATGAGCTCCTTTACGATACAGGACCGGGAAGCATACCATCGAACGGTGCAGCATTTTGAGAGACAGGAGATCAGCGCCCTGAAACATCTTTTTGCCATAAGCGGACAGAGGACGGCCGACGCGACGCACGATGCGCAGACTGTGCAGGTTCTGTCACAGGATCGGACAACGGTTATTGGGATGCAGAGGCAGGATAAGAACGTCGGCGCCATGCGGCAGGAGGATATGCCGCCGCCGGATCATCCGCCGCGGGAAGTGACTAAGCTTCGCATAGAGCGGGAGGAAGAGATACGAAGGCAGCTTGAGCGCATCAACCGGCAGAATCTAGAGCGGGTGGAGCGACTGTCCAAATATACAGAGCGGATGAAAGAATCTGAGCGGCTGCGGATTGACCGTGAGACGACAAAGGCCGCCCCGCTTAAGATATCCGCCGGGCAGGAACAGGTCACATCAGCATATCGGGAGCGGGAAACGCCGCAGGCGGCGCAGGCAGCACGGGAGACGGAAAAGCTTCGGGAGATTCTGGGGGATGAGACGGTGCGGGTGTTTGAGACAATCCGCGGCTTTCAGGAAAATCCTGAGCAATACCCAAATGTGACGGCCGCCGAAGAGAAGACCATGAATCTGTTTTTGCGGGATATCGCGGCCGCCGGGGAGCCGCAGACGGTTGCCACGGCAAAAGAGCAGGGGGTGGTCGTATATAAAGAGACAGAGCATGAGGCAAAAAATGAGACAGGGTGGGCCTTTGGAAAGCTGGGGCGGGGCGTGCAGCCAGACACGCGCAGGCACGGGAGGACGTTAGGACAGACGGAGAATACTGTGGAATTGTTCCACAGACAGAATAGTCAGACGGTCGATGAGGAGAGCGTGCAGGAATTGATACGGACATGGAACAAGGATAAGCACGTACAAAACACGGATATCCGAAAGACGTTTCAGGAGGATGTGCAGGTGGCGCAGCTTGTCCAATCAAAGGTAAATGAGATGAAGGTTAAGCAGGATGAGGAGATTGCACGGATGATCAGCCAAAATGTGAAACGGCAGCTTGATACACTGTCCGAGAAGGTTTATGGGAAACTGGAGAAGCGCATGGATGCCGAGAGGCGGCGCAGGGGGTTATAGATGAAACTGGATTTTTCGAAATTTACAAATGTGGCATCGGGTTCTATGACGACGGTAAAGGCAGCGCTGCTCTTCTATATGTCAAACGATTCTGTCAGGGTGGAAGAACAGGTTAAGACGGCCGCGGACCGGATAGACAATTCGATCGGGGAGGTGCTGCCGGAACAGGCGGCGGAATTTACGAAGCAAAAGGGAAATTACAGTAAGGTGACGTTTCAGTTTAATCCTGCGTCGCTGCACATCAGCGCTTACGGCGGCGGTATGGCGGCGATGACAAACTATGGGCCGGAGGCTGGAAAGGCAAAGGGCACAGGGAGCGACCAGGTGGATTACGGGCCGGTCGATGAGACGGTGACGGTGAGCTTCAAGGTGATATTCGACGCTGTGAGAAACGAGAGGGCATTCCTGTCTGACAGGATCAACCCAGGCCCAACCAATCTGGTCAGGCAGGGCGCTGATCTGATCAAGTCCGCGCCGCACACGGTCCAGCCGGTCGCGGAGGGCTTTCTGGCAGCAGTCAGGAACAGGAGCACGAGAGGGGTTATCTTTCAGTGGGGAAGTTTGCGGTATGGCGGTTATCTGAATAAGGCGCAGTGCCGCTATACGATGTTTGACATGGAGGGGGAGGCGGTGCGCGCGGAGGTTGATCTGGCTCTGGTGTGCAGCTGCCACGGTGGCCATGATAACGGGAAGGAATGGGAAAACCGTTATCATGCTTTTATGGAGGGCAGAAAGTCCGAATTAAGCCTTCCGGGCAGCAAATTAAAATCGGTATTCAATGTGGCGGTAGGTAAGGTAGAGAAAGCGTGCATTTTGTTTCGTGCAAATACCGCACCCGCAAAAACGGATGCAAAACCTGTTTCGGTTGATTCGGATGTCGACAGACTTTCACAAATGGCGGCGGCGGTATCAAATATGGCAGCGGCAATATGGAGTGAAGCGAATGGAACGGGGAAAAAACGCGGAGCGGAAAAAGTAAAAGAGGCGGGTTATGTCCCGGTCAAGGTTCATTACAATCCCACATCTATCACCATGCACAGCCGGGGCGGAGAGATGATTACGCGCGAGGGCAATTCGGCAGATCCTTCGGCTGCGGCGAAGTATCAACGCAGCGCGATGCCGGTGGAGACGGCGATGTCCGTGGAGCTGCTCTTTGACGAGACGGACAACGCCAACGCTTTTATGCTGGATTCCGGCATGGGGTCGCCCACGGGTATGGTAAAGGCCGGTATGAATCTGAAATCAGGGATGGAGGGCAGGGAATACTCGGTGGCGCCGGTCTCGGAGCTGTTTGTGGCGGCCACGATGTCCGCCGAAAGCCGCCTTGTGTGTTTTGTCTGGAATAAGATGGTGTTCTGGGGTGAACTCTGCGAGGTGGAGGTGGACTATACGATGTTTAACAACAGAGGAAATCCAATCCGTTCCAAGGTTTCTATCCGCATCCGCCAGAGCGGGAAGGCAGGATCAAAAGGTGACTTTGAAAAAATATGGAAGAGGGCGTATGATAAGCTTCCCGATGAGGCGGAGAAGCTTGCTAAAAACAAAGGCCTGACAGCTTCCTCAGGAAATTATATTGCTTCCAACCTGTTTCGCATGTGATATCAGATCAAAGTGGGGTGAGGAAATATAATGGCAACCTATCAATTTAAGGAGCTCAAAAGAAAATACGAGGCCTTTCAACAGCCCATAGCGGTGCTGAGGATGGCGGACAGGGATCTTGGCGGCAAGACGGGGTATCCCATATCCGATGTGGAGATCGATCTTACCTGCGGTTATGAAGCGTCCGTGGCGGAGTTTTCCCTCTATCATGTCTATAACAAGGGAACCGATTCTTTTGAGGTGTCGGATGCATTAAAGAAATCCATTGCGCCGGGAGCAAAGACAGAGATTGCCCTGGGGTATGGCGGGTCGGCGCAGCTTCTTTTCGTAGGTGTTGTCACGCGGGTGAGCTATCGGTTTGAGCCGGATGAGATTCCCTGTATCCGCATCAGCGCGATGGATGTCAAGGGGGTTATGATGGCAGGTTCTTATTCCAGACAACTGACAGCCGCCAGTTACTCGGCGGCGGTGAAGGAGATCCTTCAGAGAAGCGCGTATGCGGGTATGCAGGGCAGCGGTATTATCAGGGGCATACAGGTGACGGACACTCCCGATCAGCTGTCGTCCGTTCCGGCGGAGGGGACGGCGGTCACGGAGCGCAGTGTGGAGATGGTGGCGGAGAGCGATTACGAATTTGTGGTGAAGGCGGCCAGACGGTACAACTATGAATTTTATACGGAGTGCGGGATTGTGCTGTTTCGAAAGCCCAAGGCGGACAAGGGTGTCCGTATGGTTATAAGTCCAGAATGCGGGCTTTACCGTTTCGACATATCCTATGATGTGACTGGACTGGTCAACAAGGTGACGGTGCGTGCGGCTGACGCGGGCAGGGCGAAGGTCATATCCTCGAAAGTAAAGAACCGGGCGTCTCTGCCCGGCAAGGCAAAGGCGCTTATAAAGGGCAGCGAAAAGGTCTATATCGACGCGTCGGCCACCTCCATGGAAGAGACGGGATATCGGGCGGATTCCCTGATGGAAGACATCTCTTACCGCTATGGCTCTCTGGAGTGCGAGGTGCAGGGTCTGCCGGAATATCTGCCGGGATATTTTGTGGAGGTGTCAGGCGTTGGCGAAAATGTAGACAATACATTTTATATCACCCGCGCGGTTCACAGGATGCTAAAGAACGGCAGATATACCGTGAAACTGGAAGGTAAGGCCTGTGGAGAAAAAAGAGGAAACGCAGGCGCAGAACGGCAAAGAGGGAGAAGCACAGATGGGATTATATGACATTATGGATGAGATTGCGGCGAGGCAGGTAACGAAATCGGAGACGGGTGATAACCGCATGCACGGCGTTGCTTTGGGCATTGTGACGGCCAACTATGCGGACCGGGCGCCGGGACAGATGCCGGGCCGCGTCTGTGTGGAGATCCCGGTGCGGGATGCGGATGCCAATGAGCTTAAGTGGGCCAGGGTTTCGATGGCTGCAAGCGGCAAAAGCTGGGGACATTATTTTTTGCCGGAGGTGGGGGATCAGGTACTTCTGGCCTTTGAGAACGGCAATATTGAGCGCCCTTATGTGATCGGCTGTATTCCTCAGGATTCCAACAAATTTCTCACAGATTCCGTAGACAGAGATAACCGGTACAAGAAGATCGTCACCAAAAACGGTAATACCTTACAGTTCGAGGATGTGGCGCCGGGTGAGGGTGACCGGGATAAGATATCGCTCTTTACGTCAGGGGAGAAGCACAGGCTGATCATGGACAATGAGAAAGGCAATATCTTATTGGAAGATGAGAAGGGAAACAATGGCGTCGAGATCTGCAGCAATACCGGGAATATCAGGATAAAGACGGAACATAAGCTGACGGTGACTGTGGGGGACAGCATAGAGCTTAGCATGAACGGCGATACCGGCACGGTCAGTCTGAAATGCAATAAGCTGAAAGCAGAGGCGGCCAGGAGCGCCGGACTGTCCGCGAACGGAAAAGTAAGCATAAGCGGCGGCAATGTTTCGATGGATGCAACCGCGTCATTTAAGCTTACCAGCAGCGGTATGACAAGTCTTGGCGGATCGCCTGTTAAGATTGGCTGAAAAAGGAGGGCGTACATGGAAAAGAATACCCATTTGGGTCGTGGCATGAAGTTTCCGCCGCAGATCAACCCCGTGACAGGACGTTTTGTCATGTCGGAGAATGAACAGAGTGTAAAAGAGAGTATCTATCTGATCCTCATGACGCAGAAGGGGGAAAGACTGATGCGTCCGGGATTTGGAAGCCGGACTTCCGGTTATGTGTTTTCGGACACTAATCTGACGATGCTGCATATCATGGCATACGAGCTGGAAGGGGATATCACGCGCAATGAGCCGAGAGTGCAGGATGTGGAAATTCAAATGGATAATGACACCAGGCCCGACTGTCTGTTTGTCCATATCCGTTACACGGTGAGCGGCAGCAGCACGCCGGAGAATATGGTTTTCCCATTTTATCTGGACAGGGAAGCCGGGGAAGAGAGCGCAGAATATGAGACAGTGGCAGACGATCCAATTCGGTGATCATCCGATAGATGACAGAAAAAGGGAGGAAATTCTTAATACGATCAGAAAGCTGGCGGCTTCCTATACCCCGGAATGGCAGTTTGACACACAGGATCCGGATATCGGTTCCGTGCTCGCCCTGCTCTTTGCCGACCAGATGCAGGAGAATATCAGGCGCTATCAGCTGACGCTTGAGAGGGATTATGTGGAGCTTATGAATCTGACCGGTGTTTCCCCGAGGCCTGCCTGCCCCGCCCACAGTGTTGTATTGATGGATATGATACAAAATACCATTCCGGGACAGCGGCTTCCTGGCGGGACGAAGTTCCTTGCTGATAGAGAGGGCGGCGCCCCACTGGTGTTTGAAACCGCTCATGGTATTTATCTCACGCAGGCGCGGTTAAAGTGCATGTTTATGGCATCCGGCATCACGGGGAAGGTCATTCCCCTGAAAGGGGATTTTAAGCCGGTTACATATATTGACGGAGATACGGAGATCTGTTCGGAGCCAGACGGAGCATTTACTCTCTTTGATTTTGCAGGGGAAGGTTATGGGAAGACGGGGCTTGTCATGTACCATTCGCATCTCTTTGACGGGGTGGATAACGATATCAGGATGGAGATACCGGGTGCCTGCGGGCTTGTGGAGGAGATCTTTCAGGGAGACTACAGACTTTTCTATTATGGGGAAGACGGATTTCACCCCATCACAGATTTAAAAATCGAGCAGAACCGCTATCTGGTATTCAGGAAGTATACGGCCTGCCGCAAGGTGTATCTTGGGGACAGAGCGTATTCCGTTTTGCTGCTGGAGCCTGCAGGTGTGCTGAAAAAGAATGTTACGGCGTCGGATATCCGGTTTTGCGCGTCAGGCGGGGCTGCATCAGCGGAGTATGTGGTAAACGGCAATGTAGAGATGGATGCGGAAGACTTTTATCCCTTCGGCAGGATGATGTCACTTTTTGCAGAGTTTTATATTGGACATCGGTATTTTGGAAACCCGGGAGCAAGGGTGACGCTGGAATTTGAACTGTCGTTCGAGGATATTGTAGTGAAGATGCCCGCACGGGAAGAGGACGGGGAGCTAAAGATTATTAAGCGCAAACCCAAAAGAGACACAGCCGGAGTGGCGCAGGTGTATGCGGACGAAGTGTCCTTTTCGTATTACAACGGCACAGGCTGGCGGAAGCTTATCCTGCACACACCGGCAGAATCGCTTTTTGCATGGGGCGAAGCGGGCGTTTGCAAAATCAGCTTTACGTGCCCTGAGGACTGGCAGGAGACGGAGACGGCAAGCTACGTGGGCAGATGCATCCGTGCACAGCTGCTGCGTTCGGACAATTGCTATTACCAGCCGGCCGTGCACCATTGTCCGGTGATCCGGCATATGCGGATTACATACGATTATAACCAACATTTTATGCGGCCGCAGAAACTGGTGAGCTTTCAGGGAAGCCGCAAGTGGGATATCACTGAGAGGATTGCGCAGGACAAGGCGACGCCGATCCTTTTTAAGGGCAGCTACCACGAGACATCGCTTTATCTGGGCTTTGACAGGAAGATGGAAGATGGCCCGGCAGGACTGCTGTTTCGTGTAAAAGGGAGCGGAGATGACAGGAAAGGACGGCTTTTGGTGACGTATTCCACCAGGGATGGTTTTTCGGAACTAAAGATGGCCGACCACACGGATGGATTCAGGCATACGGGCAGTATCCTCTTTATGCCGCCCGCGGATATGGTCAAAAGAACGATCGAAGGGCAGGAGGCCTTTTGGATCAGGATTACGGACGAGGATTTTGCACTGGAAAAGAATCCGGCCTGCCGGCCTGTCATCGAGGAGGTTGCGGTCAATGCGGCGGAGATTGACAATATAGAGACGCTTCCGGAAGAGGAGTATTATATTGACACCTGTGAGCCGGATATGGATTTTCCTGTGAGAGCGGTAAATATTCTGTGGGTAGATGTCTGGGTCAACGAGACGGCAGGCTTTTCCGGCAGCGAGATGAGAGGTTTTATGCGGGAGCGCCCTTCGCTCACCCGCGCGGAGACTGATTCTCAGGGAAATATCCGTGAACTCTATGTAAAGTGGCAGGAGGTTGACAATTTTGACCGTTCCCGGCCGGGAGACAGGCATTTTGTCGTAGACAGGATCAATCACAGGATTCGTTTCGGGGACGGGGTGAATGTGCGCATTCCTCAAAATACCGTGGGACCTGCATTTAAGGCAGTGGTCAGATGTTGTGACGGTGCGGGAGCCAATGTGCCTGCTGACAGCGTTAACGATACGAAGGGAATTGTGAGGTTTGTGGAGAATATCCGCAATCCGGTGAACGCCTTCGGCGGTATGGATATGGAGACGGTAGAGGATGCGCTGCGGCGGGGAACCGTGCTGCTTGGCAGCCGCAGCCGCCTTGTCAGTGTGATGGACTACGAGCGGGAGGTACTGGACTTTTCCCATAGCATCTCCCAGGTGCGGGTGGTGACTGGCGTGCGCAGGGACGGGACGGTGCAGGAAGGTGTCATCTCCGTTGTGATTCTGATGGAGGACTACAAGGATGGTTCCGCCTCCTTTGTAAGTCTCAGGAAGAGACTGAAAGAGCATCTGCTCTCACGGTGTGAACTGACGGTGAATCCGGAGCTGCTGGAGGTTGTGGAGCCTCTGTATGTGGAGGTATCGGTGGAGGCGTGGATCAGCAAGGCGGACGGGAAAGATAATTTTGAGGTGCGGCAGACCTTTGTAAATATGCTGACGGATTATCTTGACCCGGTGAGGAACAACAGTTGGGAAATCGGCGGCAGCGTCACGGAAAATCAGATCAGGATGCGGTTGAATATGGAGAAAAGAAGTGTTCTGATCCGCAGGATTCTGGTCTCCGGCAGGTATCGGGACAGGGAAGGCTTTCATGAGACGGAGCTTAAGAGTCTGAGCGGCAATCCCTATATGCTTGTGGTGAGCGGACAGCACAGGATCCATCTTGAATAAGGTCAGATAGACATACTGGCGGCAGAATACAGGAGAGAGACAGAGTATGCTATTTACGAAGAATATTCCTGCAAAGACATATGAGGAACTGTTTCAGGAAAATCTGGGTAAAATACCGGTTTACTCCGGGGAGTGGACCAACTTTAATCCGGCTGATCCGGGCATCACTGTGCTGGAAAATCTCACAGCGCTGCAGATCATACAGCAGAACAGAATCGATGAGGTGCCTGCGGAGGTCAAAGTCAGGCTCTTGGAGCTTTTGGGTTACCGGCAGCGAAGCGGGAAGTGCGCGGAGGTCTGGCTGGAAGCGTCAGGAGTCAGGGAGGCTTTTGACATGCCGGCGAATCAACGTTTTATGGCAGGGGATATCAGCTTTGAGACGACGGTTCCAAGGCGTGTAAGTGCGGGCCATATCGTGAGCGTCTTCAGTCGGTCGGCGGGCGTTACGACGGACTGCAGTTATCTTCTTGACCGTAACGTGACGCTGTGTGCGGAGGCTTTCGGGGACGGTGTTTTAGAAGGTTCCGCCCTGTGGCTGGTCATGGATGAACCGCCGCAGGAGGGGGAGGAGAAAGTCATCTATGTGGCGGTGGGCGGCAGAGAGGGCCGCACCCCTTTCTTGGAAGAAAAGTCGGTTTCCTTTGGCGAAATCTGCTGGGAATGCTGCACGGAGGACGGCTTTGTGGCTATGCGGGTGGAAGACGGCACGCACGGATTTCTGGCGGACGGCTATCTGAGGCTGACGCAGCCGAAGGGGCACAGAGCCGTGCGCGTGGAGGAAGATGGAATTTCTGGATATGTGTGGCGGGCGCGTCTGATCCACAGCGAGTACGACGCGCCGCCGGTGTTACGGTATATTTCTGAATTTCTGTTTCCGGTATATCAGAAGGAGACGATGGTGGACACGCATTCCTTTCCGGGAGCGTCAAATGTCGCTGTGAGCGGCACCGTGGCGGAAAACGGTTACACAAAAGTGTATGTCAGGGAACAGAAGGGCGGATCCTATGTGGCTTATGAGGAGAGCATGGGAGAGCATGACAGAGGGCGTTACTACAGGAAGGAGAGGCAGGGTCAGGGGAATTATGCCATTGTCTTTGATAAAAAGCGCTTTGGCCGTGCGCCCGGCCATTTTCAGGATGCCGTTAAGATTGTGAGTTACAGTGAAGAGATGATGCGCAATTTTTATCTGGGCGACGTCTTTGGCTATGACGGGCAGGAGATCGGGCTGCCGCGTGAACATGTGGTCCTGTCCGCCTTCTCCATCATTGCAGGGCGGGAAAAGGCGGACGGGGAGACCGTTTATGACTTTCTGAAACCCGGACGGCAGGATGGTCAGGAAATGTACTATTCTTTACAGGAAGATGAGGGAAAACTGGTGATTCATGATCCCGGAAAGTTTGTGGGTGCGAAGCTCTATCTGGGTGGTATTGCCGTGACGCTCGGTCCGGAGGGAAACGTGAGGGCGGGCAACGTATTTGTGCCGGTGCGGCTTGCCGGCGCTGAAAATATCTGTTTTAGCAATCCAGCGCATGGCACAGGTGGGGTATTCCAGGAATCTTTTGAGGAGATGCGCAGGCGCTTTGTCAAAGATCTGGGCAGGGCGGAGACTGCGGTCACACCTTCAGATTACGAGGCGCTTGTCAGGCGGCTGCCGGGACTTTGCATCGACAAGGTGCACGCATGGATGGATCATGGAAAAAACGAAGTACAGATCGCAGTGCTTCCCGGGAGTGAGGAAGCGTTCCCGCGCTTATCCCGCAAGTATCGGCTTGAGATTGAAAAGTGGCTTAATGGCAGGCGGCTGTTATCCACCGGAATACGGATCAGGCAGCCAGTGTACACGGCAGTACTGATCAGCGGGACAATCTATGTAAAACCGCATTATGACGACTGTCGGGAACAGATCGAGGCTGCCGTGCGGGCAGGTCTTGACTACGTGCACGGTTCCATGGGTTTTGGTGAAAGACTGTGTTTTGACACAATTTTTCACGCCGTTGAAAACTTAGACTGCGTTTCGTATATACACGAGCTTGTCGTCAGCCCGCAGAACGCGGCGAATGTGACAATGGACGGTACAGATATCATACCAGCGCCGGACTGTCTGTTGTATGCGGGTCATATCAGACTGAATGTTCTGCCGCAGGCAGGCGGTCGTTTGTAAAGGAGGCGGATTGGATGGCAGGATTTACTTTTTCAATCAGAAAGACGCAGCTTGAGAAAGCGCTCTACAGGGGAATGACGCTCAGGGAGGACGGCGCGGTTGTCTGCAGTGCAAAGGAGGGCCCATTTTACTGTATGTTAGATAGTTTGGACAGCGGGATAGAGGACTGCCCATGGGGGCGGCTGCATTTTAAGATGACGCTTCCGGCAGACTGCGCCTGCTATCTTTATACAGCGGCCAGCAATGAGTTGGAAAGAAAAGATTATCTGATGGATCCTAAGATTCCCTTTGCGGAGAAGAAGCGCTGTCTGAGCGGTATGCACTGTCTGCGGTTTATCAACAGGCAGGATGTGCTGCTGTATGAGCTTGAAGGACGATATCTGTGGATTGCCGTGGAGGTGACCAGCGGGGGAGCAGTTTTTTCCGATGTGGTCGTACATGTGCCGGGAGACAGTTTTATGGAAGTGTTCCCGGAAATCTACAGGGAGAAAAACAGCTTCTTTCACCGATATCTTTCTATTTTTTCCAGCATTTACAATGATTTTCAGGAGGCTTTGGATCATAGGGCGGATATGCTGGATGTCAGAAAGGCGCCAAAGCATCATCTGGAACTTTTCCTGAAATGGATCGGAATCGATGTGGACGGCGGGTTTCTGGAGGAGGAATTTCTGCGGGCGCTGCTGCGGGAGGCGCCGGAGCTGATTCGGTACAAGGGCACCGCAAAATGTATCCGGCAGATCTGCAGGCTCTTTGTGGGGGAGGACCCCGTGATTTTGGAAAAAAGCCTGATGCAGCGCTATGCAAGGAGTGTGGAACAGGAAGTGTACGACAGTCTCTACGGGGAAAGTCCCTATGATGTGACGCTGATGCTGGAGGTTTCCCTGGACGGGCACAGGAAGGAACAGCTTTTACACCTTCTGGAACAGTTCAAGCCGGTTCGGTGCAGAATGTATATCCTGTTTCTGGAGAACAGGGGAGTGCTCGATACGCATACCTATCTCGACCGAAATGCGGTCGTATTTTCCGAAGAGGAGGGGAGCATGGATATCTCGGCGCTGACAAATGGGGCGGTTGTTTTAATATAGTTATGTAAACTGATAATGCAATGCAAATGACAAGATAAGGGGTTGTTTGAAGCAACGCAATAGGATGAATTTCAGACAGAAATGTTTCGAGGAGGAGATAGAATGAACATTGTGACGAGCGATTGCGGAGATTACATGAGACTGATCGTGGACGGCAGGGTGGACACAAACACGAGTCCGTATTTGCAGCAGGCTATTTTGAGTGCATTTCAAAAGAAGAATGACATAGTGGTTGATTTCCTGAATGTTCCCATGATTTCAAGCGCTGGCCTGCGCGCCCTGCTGATCGGGCAGAAGACTGCGGAGTCGAAAGGCGGTTCCATGAGGCTTGCGAATGTGAATGAGACAGTGCGGAATGTACTTGAAATGACGGGATTTGATAAAATTCTGACACTGTCGTGAGGCGGGGTGACGATTGTTACAGTCACTTGAGAAGCATGAGAAATAAGGGGAGAAGAGCAGGATGAACTTGAGCGGGAAGTTTAGCGCGAAGCAAAAAAGGGAACCCTTTGCGGACTATAGCGAGTATATGGATTACATCTTTGCCTGCGTCAATTACAGGCTTTCCGACTATATCGGGAGTCTGATGAAAAAATACGATGCAGGACAGGGCAATTATAAAAATGTCATGTATCCGGATATCAAGATTGCGCATGATCTGTGCTGTGACCAGACGATGCGGTTTATGCAGAAGGAATCTGTCATATCTGACAGTGGCGGGGAGGCTGTGGCACAGAGCGGGGAGAACACTTGGGAGGACGGGGAGGAGAATGTAGAGATCGACAGGGAGTTGAGCGAGCTTCTGGGGGCGTTCCATATGAACGCCGACGGAGAGAAGAATGACGCGTTGATGGACAGCGGGGAGGAGGAAGCCAGTCTGTCCATTGAGGAGATGATGGATTTCATCGACGAAAGACTTGCCGTCACGGATACCGCGGATGTAAAATTTCCCTTTTATGAGTTGTGCCGCAAGCTGGGTTTCGGGCATTTCAGTACTTTTGCGCTGGCGGGCGCGGTTCTCTCATCCACACAGACCAGTTATGCTGCCGTCTATCAGGTGGTAAACGAGAACGGTTCACTGATCGCGCCTACGGTGGAGTCCACAGGCCGCTTGTATTTTGGGAAAGATTTCTCTATTACCAGGGTTTACGGCGAGATGAGCGTCTGTCTGGAACAACTGCTTCCCATCATGGATCTGAGGGTCAACAGTTATATGCCTTTCTCCACCATTCTGACGCCGGATAAGCGTCTGATCGATTTTCTTTTTGGCAAAAATCCGCTGCGGCCTGATGAAAACTACAGTCGTTTTTTTAGTATGTTGACAGACGATAAGGAACAGGATCCGATCATGGCCAATGAAACCCAGTTGGAGGCTATGGAGATTTCCTATGACCAGGGCGTGCGGATTTTTAACTGGATGGGGGACGAAGGCAGCGGCCGCAGATTTTTTATTCAGCATTTCTGTAAAAGACGGGGGATGCGGGCAATCAGCGTCAACTGCAAAAAGTTATTTGCCTATGACCTGACGTTTGTGGAGAAAGCGCTGTGGGCGGTGAGCAGGGAATGTATCTTTACGGATGCCTGCTGCTGCATGACACAACTCGATCACAGGGAGGAGGAGAAGGCAAAGTACATAGGTTATATGGATCTTGCTGTGAGCATGCTGCGGGGGCACGATATCCTGCTCTTTCTGATAAGCCGGGAGAAACTTTCCTTAAATACGGTGACTGATTTGGATTTCACGGAGCTTGAACTCCCTACGCCGGCCATAAAGGAGAGGGAGGACTGCTGGCAGTATTTTGCAAAGGATTATGACATGGCAGAAGATGTGAGTCTGCCGGAGATGGCGGCTAAGTTCCTCTTTACACCGGGCAAAATTAAATCGGCCCTCTACCAGGCAAAGAGCTATGCTGTCATGGCCAAAGAGGCACGGATTTCCAGAGCCAGGCTTTTTGAGGGCTGCAACAGCCAGATGAGCTCTGAACTGACACAGAAGGCTACCAAGGTGAAGGCGAATTTCGGGTTTGAGGATATCGTCATGAATGACAGCCAGCGGGAAACCTTACAGCATGCCATTGATCAGATGAACTTTAAGAAGCAGGTCTATGACAACTGGAACTACACAAAGAAATATCCGTACGGGCGGGGACTTTCCATCCTGCTCTTCGGCGCGCCCGGCACGGGGAAATCCATGTGCGCGCAGGTGATTGCGCACGAGCTGAATCTGGAGCTTTACCGGGTAGACCTGTCCAAAGTCATCGACAAGTATGTGGGTGAGACGGAAAAATCCATCTCTATGATCTTCAGGGAGGCAAAAAAGTGTAATGTGGTGCTCTTTTTTGATGAGTGCGATACCCTGTTTGCGAAGCGCTCCGACGACGGCGGTTCCAATCAGGCGTCAAACAACAATAAAACGGCGCTGCTTTTACAGGAAGTGGAGGCTTACGACGGCGTGTCTGTACTGGCCACGAACTATAAGCACAACATTGACCCGGCATTTTTCAGGCGGATGAAGTATATCGTCGAATTTCAGTTTCCCGATCCGGACACCAGAGAGATGTTGTGGAAGACCACAATCCCGAAAGGGACGCCGATGGCGGACGACGTGGACATCCGTTTTCTGGCGGAGCGCTTTGAGTTTGTGGGCGGCAATATCAAGAACTGTATCTTAAACGCCGCCTTTCTCGCCGCCGCTGACGGGGAAGGGGACAGGGTGCACATGCGTCATTATCTGCAGGCTGTCAAGTACGAGTTCGTAAAGACGGGGAAGGTGTTCACCCGCGCCGATTTTGAACCCTACGCCTACATGGTCGGGCTTGGCGGGGAGGAAGAGGATTGACAGAACCACAGTGTATCATTCTGACAGGGAGGACATGATGAGAATTTTGAAGGTAACGACAGAAAATCTACAGTTTTTTGAACCGTATCTTGCGCCGGAGGAGAAAACTCGCCTGAAGACAGCGCAGGCGGCGGCATTGGGGGCGGTGGCCGGCATATCGCCATGCGCCGTTGTTCTCTTTACGGTGAAAGCGCGAGAAGCCCATCTGGAAAAAATATTTGTGGAAGAAGGCTATAGAAGACGCGGCGTGGCGACGGGCCTGATTGATCAGATTGGAAAGAGCTTTCCCGGACTGTTCAGGATGTCATGCGGCTATCAGGAAAACCGCTATCCAGCTTTTGACCGGCTTATAAGAAGCAGGAAGGACTTTTTCTTCGAGGACGGGGGCTATCCTGTGTATGTAGTGGGAAAAGAGGAGGCTGACAGCTTAAAACTGCCGGGGAAAAACGTGGAAGTCAGTGAGTTCTTCCGCATGGAGGAATATGCCGTGCGCAGGTTTATGAAGAACGAGATGCATGAAAACGAGGAGGAGATTGACGGGCTGCTTGGCGGCCATGCATGGGTGGAGGAAGCCTGCCTGTGCCATGCAAATGGCGCGGACATTGACGCCTGCATGCTGACGGAGCGCACGGCGGAGAGCAGTATGCGCCTGTACTATGCCTTTTCGGGAGGGGACGGTGCGCCCGCTTTTCTCACCTGTTTCAGAAGGATTCTGCAAATGGTGCGGGATGAGATTTATCCCGCTTTTGAGATCGTCTGCAGGACGGACAGGTCACGGAGGATATTTGAAAGGCTTTTGACAGAGCGCGAGCCGGATGGGTATCTGGTGACGGCGTACAGGTATTTGTATTGAGCATGGTTTGGTGAGGAGGTGTCGGGTATTGGATTCGTTTATGCAGATGAATGAACATAGGGGCGATGAGATGGACGAGCTTGTAAACCAGCTGGCACGGGAAGTGAGTGAGATAAATATAAGCTCGCCCATACAACCGGGGCCGTTTTTGATAGAGAGTCAGCCCGGAGCAGCGCAGCTCAGAGACAGGATGAATGCAGGTCAGACTGTGAGGGCGGAGCGTTATCGATCGAGAACGGATCTAAGGCCTGCCCTGATTCGGGGCAGGGGGCTTGCGGCGAAATGTGCGAAAGCGGGAAGTCAAAAAAGAATGGGAGAACGCCGCCAGAACGTTTCGGAGTATTACGGTTTTGAATCGGGACTCCGAGGAAAACAGACGCTGCCCAGACGCATAAGTCAGGGAAAATTTATGAAGGAGGAGGCAGAAAGAATAAAGAAAGAGGAAAGGAGAAAAGCAGAGAAACTAAAGCGGGAGTTTCTCAGAGCTGAGTTTTCGACAAAAGTGCTGGAAACCGGTTATGTCATGGCAAATTGGTATGAATGTCTTAAAAAAATAGAGTTGATCAGATGTGCGAAGGGTTTGGAATCAAGGTTGAGCAGTGATGAATTTGCTCCTGTAAAGCAAAAGCTGGAGGCTGTGGAGGAGTATGCCAATGTGGTGGATAGTGTGCTGTGGCAGTCTGGATGGAGGATAGACTTTAATACTTATCGGATTGTGGCGATTAATGAAAATGATGAAGAGTTTGCCAGAAGGAGACAGGCATATCTGGCAAACAGTATGCTGCGGTTTTATCTTGATATGAGGAGATTTAAAAGTATCAATAAGAATCGTGGTGTGGTTCCGAATGAGTACTGGGAGGATCCGAGGAAGACGAGGGTTGAAGCAAGTCTGAGTATGTTGGAGGCAAGATATCAGATACCGGTGCAGGGAGAGCACACCGTTCCTATTATGAGATTTTTCAGACGTAGCGTCGGGAAACTTGGTTTTGTACGTCCGGGAGATGAGATTCGGGCGTCTGACGAAGATGTACAGAGGAGCGGGGAGCATCTGGCGGTAAAGAAGAGGATTGGCGCTATTTACTACACATTCAAAGAGAGACTTGAAAAAAAATATGAAAGTAAAGAAGATATAGTTGAATTTCTGCAATTGCAGTCTGCGATAGACATGTATGTCAAAGAAGACTGCGATGATCATGAAAACGAAACAGAATCTTTTAGGATTTTAATAGACAGGCTCGAATACATACGAAAGGATAGTAAGAATAAGTGCGGCAAATATGCGGCGATTCTTTTGGGGCTGCTCGCGAAGGAGAGCAGCGGTTATCTGGAAGTGCCGCCTGATGAGATATGTGTCGTAGAGGATAACAGAATAGGTTTGGAAAATAGAATATCTCCTTTTCTATCCCCAAACCCTGTAGCGCGCAAATACAAAGAACGTCTGAATAGGCCGTTGTTTACCCACAGGCCTAATATCAGGGACATAGAACAGGGGCAATTGGGAGATTGTTACCTGCTGGCCGGGCTGACAGCCGTAGTGGAACGAAATCCTGAGGAGATTATGAAAATTATGAGAGACAACGGCGACGGTACCGTGACCGTTCGTTTTATGCGCAGGGAAGTACAGGCGGACGGAAGGAGAAGCTATGTACCGCATTACGTTACGGTGAGAAAAACAATTCCGGTCTATGTAGGAAATGAAACAGATGCTTTTTCCAGAGGGGCATTTTGGGTCAAGATGATGGAAAAAGCATATGTTGCATCCGGACTCTATTTGGGAATGGGGAGGGAAATGAATGATCGGGATTATCAAGCGGTGAAGCAATACATAGATAATGTAGAGCCGGGGGTGGCTTATGGTGATATTAGCGGCGGGAATCCGGGTTTATTTCTCAGTTTGTTGTTAGGAAGGGATAGTGAGGAACACTTTTATAGCGAGAACGGATTAAGGGAGTTCGGGGACAGAGTTGACGGCCGGCGGATGTTGAGTATTCCCGCAGTAACAGCGGAGGGAATTCAAATTTTTAAATCAGATTCTGCAGATGAAATTGGAGCATGGTATGAGAAGCAAAAAGAATTATTTGCATATTACAAAAATAGCTTTAGGAATGGAAACGGGTTGCCGGATGAGAGTGAAAATAGCAGTTATTATGATTATTTTAGAAGTTTGGGACAGCTTACAATAGAGCAATTTAATGCTTTTATGGATATTTGTAAGCAGCAGCATTTGAAACAGCTTTACGAAAATCAGCAGATCACGCAGAGAGAAGGAAATATAAATACTGTTCAGTATTACACGGCGGAGCAGCTCGACTTGTATCATCGTATTCAACAAAAACTTTACGAAGGACACGATGTTACCTTCATAACGAAAGATTTTGGAAAAGCAGGAACCGCAATGAACGGGGAGCCGATGTCGGGAGGATTGGTGGGACAGCATGTTTACACGATTATAAACACACGCAGAGAACGGCTTGGGGACAGAGAGTACCTGTTTCTGACTCTTAGGAATCCCTGGGCATATCAAGGCGTAGTTTATCATGCAGAGGAGAATGGAGTCAGGGGAAAATCTGATTTACTCAAAGAAGCGAAGGGTCTATTTTATCTGGAACTTAAGGATTTTGCGCAAGCTTTACATGTATGGTATTCATGATCCTCCTCGTGACACTGGTCAAATGATAACTAAGAAGATAGGGAGGTTTCATAAATGGATCCGATCATGCAGATTCATAGGAGCGAAGCTGAGATGGATGCGCTCATAAACGCGCAGAGAGATGCGATAGACAGACAGACTGTAAGAAATATGGAACGCTCTGCCCCGTTTTTTCTGGGGACGGTAGGAGAAGCGGAGCTTGCGGGCAGGATGAACGCAGAGCAGACCACAAGGATGGAACAGTATCAGTCCATACAGCGGGAATGTCAAAAAGAACTCGATAAACTAGCGCTGCAAAAAAGTTCGGCGCAAATGACAATCAAGTATTATGAACTATTGATTCAAATGGAGCGAAACAATATGGAAATGCGTCTGCTGACGGCTTCTGTTCTCGGTAAGGAGACCGCGGCAAAACGGATCAGGGCTAAGAGCCTTGGGAATATCAGAGAATATCGTAAGAATATTTTGGATTGCTTTGATGGGCAAATAGAGAAGGGGGGACAGACAAAACGCAGGAATATACAGGCGGCAGAATTTGCGAAGGAGGAGGCGGCATATCAGGAAGCCGCCGCCGAGCACAATCTGAGAGTGCTCACGACAGCAGTTCTTGTTGAAATGGAAAGGAACAGGAGGGCGCCTGAGAATATCGCAGAGACCATGCGGGATTTTTTACGGGCTGATTTTTCGCCGCGCGCGCTGGAAGCGGACTATGTGATACAGAATCTGGCGGATTGTCTGCATAATGTGGAGCTGATCAGACGCGCGGAGGAGATGAGTCCTGCGCATCGTGAGGATATGACGGAAGCGGCTTATGCGCCCGTGAGGCTGAAGCTTGAGGCAGTGAGAGAATATGTCAATGTGGTGGAGAGCGTACTGTGGGAACATGGGCTGGCGATTGATTATGAGACCCTTCAGATCAGGGAGGTTACAGAAAACGACGAAACGATTGTCCAAAGGAGATGGGCATACCTGCAAAACGGTGCGTTGAGATTTTATCATGGCATAAGAAGATATGCAAACATAGGTGAGGAAGAAGAACTGCTTCCCGGCGGGGAGCAGGAGAGACCAGTGCAGACAAGAGTCGAAACGAAGCTGGACGTGCTGGAGTCGGAGCTCGGGATACAAGAATTTAGAGGGGAAGACATGCGGATCATGAGAGCTTACGCCCGCAGAGTGGGCGCAGTCGATCAGGCGAATGCGGGAGATAGGCTCCGGGCTGCTGAAGAGGATTATCGGGGAAAGCAGGAACATCAGCATATCAAGATGAGGCTTCTCATGATTTATAATACATTGATGCAAAGATTTGCGCAACATCCCGGAAAAGACAGCAGGGCATTTCGGTTTTTGGGAGGATCTATCAGCAATTATGTAATGACAGAAAGGGAAACGTTTGGGAGTAGAAGAGAGACGGAGGAAAGAGAGGCAGAGGCTCTCTTAGCATTGGAAGAGGCCCTTGTCAGGATACATAAATTTGCCGGGGGCGAAAGCGGCAGATACGCGGCGATCCTGCATGGACTGCTCATGGAGGAGAGCAGCGGTTATCTGGAGGTACCGCCGGGGGTGCCTCCCAATCAGATACATAGCATAAAGGATGAAAGTATTGGTTTGGGGAATAAGAGTAAACCGGGCGAAGCGCGGAAACGGACATACAGAGATTGTAAAAATATGCCGCTGTTTACGCACAGGCCGAATATCAAGGACATAGAGCAGGGAAATCTTGGCGACTGCTATCTGCTGGCCGGACTGATAACTGTGGTAGATCAAAATGCCGAAGAGATCATGCATATCATGAAGGACAACGGCGACGGAACCGTGACCGTATGTTTCAAGCATAGGGAAACCGTGGGAATGGGGATTCATGACAGAATGGTTTTTACGCCTTATTATATTACGGTGGAAAAGACGATTCCGGTCTTAAAAGGGGAAGAAAGCGATGCTTTTTCAAGAGGGGCGCTGTGGGTCAAGATGATAGAAAAGGCATATGCTGCGTCCGGGATTCATTTGCTGCGAAAACGAAATGAGGAGAACGCAAAAGAAGGGCGGAGGCCCCAAACGTATCAGGATTTTTTGCAGTTGATAAAAAACGGAGCAGAGAAGCTGGACTATGACGATATCAGCGCAGGACAGTCGGGAGAGCTGGTGAGTCTGTTGCTGGGAAAAGAAGGACACCATATCATTCGGGATAAAAACAGACTCGATCATTTGGCTGATGAGATTGGCAGATGGCTGCCTTCGATTATGGAACCTGAATGGATTCAGGATCCGGCAAGGAGATACGGAAACGATAGTGCGGATTCCATTTTCTATGAGTTTTTAGCAAAGCAGCTTACGATTGACGAGGTGAACGATTTTTTCGTGGAGTTAAAAAAGCCGGCGCAGGGAGATGCAGATATAGATGTACTTCAACGTGAATACAAGGGCAAAAAAGCTTTGATGGGACAATATGTGAAGTCCTGCCTAGTTCATTTGGATATTGTGAATACCTTAGCGCAGAATAGGAAACCGGATATTCGGAGTCTGAATCGTGACGAAGAGATTATACAATATTACGACAGGATGAAGGATATGTTTAGACATTATCATCAATCCGTTACCGCGAAAAGGGAATTGAGTGATGAGGATAAAATGATAGCTGATGTAAAGAAAAAGTATTATACGCCGGAATTCTGTGACTATTTTTCTCAGATTACGCCAAAGGAGTTTGCAGATACCGTGGATATTCTGAAAAACCGGCATCTGAATCTGATTCTCAGCAGACAACAGGGCAGGGAGGTGCAGGCTCCGGGCAGTTATTATACGGCAAAAGATCGTAAATTGTATGAGAAGATCAATACAGCGCTCGCGGGGGGAGAATATGTTACGTTTGCTACAAGAGAGCTTTCCAGGGAAAGAACCGGTCGGAACGGAGAGAGCGAGCAGGGCGGATTGGTGGGAACACATGCTTACGCCATCTTAAACACGCGCAAAAAGATGATTGACGGGGAGGAACGCCTCTTTTTTGTCGTTATGAATCCGTGGGCGGAAAAAGGAGTGGTCTATAGCGTGGAGGAAGATGGAATTGAGGAACACGCTGTTTATGGAAAAAAGGACGGCGAGAGGGAGGAAGGCGTATTTCTTCTGGAGTTGAAAAGATTTGCGGACGTAATCTATTGTTGGGATGCAGTGCGGACATAAAAAGATTGGCAAAATAATGGTCTGCCGGGGAGCTCAGGCGGTTTGCGGAGATGGAAACGCACTGGGATTCGGTACCGGCATAACGGAATAAAACGGTTAAAAAGCAATACAACAAACGGCGTGACAATAGCGCCGGCACAGGAGGAGAAAAAACATGAGAATACTCAGATGGAGCAGTGAACAGCTGGCGGGATACCGCTTTGACTGTCCGAAATGGATCAGGGACGGATTCGATACGGGAACGTTATATGGTTATGTCTGTGTGGACGAGGAGGAGGCCTGCGTGGCATCGTATCTGGCGTTTTATCTGTCGGACGAGTCAGTGGAGGTGATTGCCCACGGGGTGACGGAGGGGTACGATCCTGCGGTCACGCTGGGGCGGTTATATCGGAGACTCAGGCAGCACTGCAGGGAGCGGGAGATCGCAAGGATGGAAGAGGAGATCATCGGGCAGATATCAGAGGATGTCGAGAATATCTTTCTGCGGGAAGGGTTTCTTGTGCTGGAAGAGTCGGGCAGGATGTGGAAAATGACGCTTGAGGGGGATAACGATGCCGGTGTTTCTTACGACAGGAATGCCATACGTCTGGTGGACGGACTTGGCGAAGAGGAAAGGGAGTCTCTCATTGCACTGATGATGACGGTGGAAGAGGAAGAGGATGCGGGCTATGATGGGAGTCCGATTCCTGAGCTGTGTGCGGTCTATCTGCAGAACGGGAGGGCCGAGGCTGGCGTATTCTGCTCTGACTACCGGGGAATAGTCAGGGCAAACAGCATCTATTTGCTTCCCGGATGTGAGGACAGTCTCAGAGCGCTTTGGGCCTATGTCAGGGAGGAAACCGGTCGGATCCGTCCAGAAGTAAAGGCGCTGTATCTGCCGCAGACTTCCGAGGCGGCATGCCTTGCTGAGGGAGCGGAAGAAATCAGCGCGGATGTCTGGATATGGAGTGATCCCGACATGGACAGCATTTCTTTTCGCGACGCCGAACTGCAGGCGGACATGGCGTTTGCGGATCCGGAAAAAATGGGCGGTCTTATGCTTTCCCGGCTTACTCCGTTTACCCGTATGCTTGAGGAGGAGGGAGAAGAGTACGATATGTCGCTTTCCATACATATGCTTCCGCAGGTCATGATCAGGATTTATTGTATGGGCACAGATTATATCATGGAGGTTGGCTGCAAGGTGATGGATATAGAGCGCGGAGAGTTTACGTTCACGGCGCAGACGGAATTTGCGGGATATCAGGATGCGGGGGAGGCGGCGCTTCTGTGCAGCCACATCAACGAGAGAATGGAGCGCGCAACGGCATATTGGGATGAGAGAGGAAGGATTGTGCTTAGAGGGTACGCTGTGGATGATGAGATAAACGATGTGATCAGATGGAGAAAGTTTTTGCGGGATTGGACCATGGACTGCCATGTCGCGGGGATGATGAGGCGGAAGGCGGATGGAAGTACAAAATGATGAAAATAGCGTATCTCGGCATCGATCTGCTGTTTCAGGAGCAACCAATTCAAGCACCGTTATAAAGAAAGCCGTTGAAAATGCCCTCCGTAATGCGGTATATTGAGTTGGGACAGATTTTGGCCGGTTCGTTTTCATATAAGAATCGGCTATGGGGATTTTTAGAAGAGGAGCGTTTACGGCGATGTACAGAATACTTGTGGTGGAGGACGACGCGGTCATTGCGGGACAGATCGAAAAATATCTGGGGAAATGGGGATACGAGGTGGAGACTGTCAGAGATTTCGCGGATGTGATGGGACAGTTTGTATCCTGCGAGCCCCAGCTTGTGCTGATGGATATCGGCCTGCCCTTTTACAATGGCTACTACTGGTGCGGTGAGATCCGCAAGGTATCGCAGGTGCCGATCATTTTTATCTCCTCCGCCTCGGACAATATGAACGTGGTGATGGCAGTCAATATGGGCGGCGATGATTTTGTGGTGAAGCCCTTTGACCTGGAGATTCTGCAGGCCAAGATACAGGCGCTCTTAAGGCGTGCTTACGCGTTTACCGCGCCGGGGACGGTGCTGGAGTACAGGGGTGCCCTGTTAAATATGACAGATATGTCGATTTCTTTTCAGCAAAGGCGTATTGAGCTGACGAAGAACGAGTTCCGCATATTGCAGTCGCTCTTCGAGGCAGCTGGTGGCGTGGTAAGCCGGGATATGCTGATGAAACGGCTCTGGGATGACGAGTGCTTTGTGGATGACAACACCCTCACGGTAAATATGAACCGTCTGCGCAAGCGGCTTGCGGAAATCGGGCTTTCCGAACTGATCCAGACGAAGAAGGGCGTGGGGTATTTGTTGGGCGAGACGGAAGGCTAAAGGTAGCGATACGGCATTACAGGTCGGCTTGTGGGAGACGGCTTTGACATGGAGGCAGCGATGGAGAAGAAAACATACATTCCGGCGGCATATCTGCGGGAGCGGGGCATCCCGGTTTCCTTTTATATAGCGGAGGCACTTATTTTTATGGTGATAGCCGCTCTCTACGGCTATGAGGGCGTGTTTGCGAATATGACTTATGCGCTGGAGATTGTAGCGTTTTTCGGCGGCTGTTATCTGGTGTGGGATTACGGCAGATACCGGGGAAAATATAAGGAGTTACAGCGACTTCTCGCAGCGGAGGAGAGAGCAGACGGCCTGCCGCAGACCTCATCCGCCACGGAGCAGGCTTACCAGCGGATCATCACGGCTCAGGAGGAGGAGAAAAAAGCGCTGGTCACGCAGCTTGACGAGAGGCAGCAGAACATGGCGGATTATTACACCATGTGGACCCATCAGATTAAGATACCGCTCTCGGCTATGGATCTGCTTTTGCAGAATGCGGACAAAAACGCAGAGGGCAGTGGGGAGGAGCAGACCATAAAACAGCTACGGGAGGAAGTTTTTAAAACCGGGCAGTATGTGGATATGGCCCTCCATTACGCCAGAATGGAGAACATTTCCGCCGATCTTTCTTTTGCCAGACTGGATGTGGGAGAGCTGGTAAAGGGAGCGCTCAAAAAGTACTGGATTCTCTTTAGCGGGGCAGGCATCGGGCTTAAGCTGGAAGAGTGCCATGCCCAGGTGGTCACGGACGGCAAGTGGTTTTCCTTTGTGATAGAACAGGTTTTGTCCAACGCGCTAAAGTACACGAAGGAGGGCGCCATCTCCATTTACGGGGCGGATGAAAGCGGCTGCCGCGCGGAGGAAGGCTGCAGTTATCTCGTCATTGAAGATACGGGAATCGGGATTGAGGAGAGCGACCTGCCCCGCATTTTTGAGCGGGGTTTTACGGGATATAACGGCCGTCTTGGAAACAAGGCCACGGGAATCGGCCTGTATCTGTGCAGGCAGATCATGGACAGGCTGGGGTTACCGATCCGTGTGGAGTCTAGGCGCGGCGAGGGAACGAAGGTGTTTCTGGGAACCTCGCAGGAGGAGGTCCTTACAAAAATGTAAGTTACGACAGGGAAATGTAAGCCGGATACATGGCAGGACATTTCCTTTTTGCTTATGATGGAAACATGTCATGCGAAACGCATCAGGATACGCAAAATCTACAAGAAGGAGAGGACAATCATGTCACTTTTAACCGTAAAAAATGTAAAGAAAATATATACTACCCGCTTCGGCTCAGTCAAGGTGCAGGCGCTGTATGACGTGAACTTTTCAGTGGAGGAGGGGGAGTATGTGGCCATTATGGGCGAGTCTGGCTCCGGGAAGACCACGCTGCTAAATATTCTGGCGTCCCTGGATACGGCTACCAGCGGACAGGTGCTGTTGAACGGGCAGGAGATCTCCAAAGTCAGCCAGAAAGATCTGTGCGCGTTCCGGCGTGACCATCTGGGCTTTGTCTTTCAGGACTTTAATCTGCTTGACACCATGTCCTTAAAGGACAATATTTTCCTGCCGCTGGTGTTAGCGGGTATGCCCTACCGGGAGATGGAGGAGCGCCTTGCACCGCTTTCCCATAAACTTGCGATTGACGACCTTTTAGATAAATACCCCTACGAAGTGTCGGGCGGGCAAAAACAGCGGGCGGCGGTGTGCCGTGCCCTGATCACGAAACCGAATATCGTGCTGGCGGATGAGCCGACAGGGGCGTTAGATTCCCGGGCGTCCGGGAAGCTGCTTAAGCTCTTTGGGGAAATCAACGGGGAGGGACAGACGATTCTCATGGTAACCCACAGCATTCAGGCGGCGGCCCATGCGGGGCGGGTGCTTTTTATCAAAGACGGCTGTGTGTTCCACCAGATTTACCGTGGCAGCCACGACCGGGAGGAGATGTACCGCATGATATCGGATGCCCTGACGGTGATGCAGGCACAGCAGAGCAGCGGAGACGGGATGGCAGTCTAAGGTCAGGCATGGAAGAAAATGGGAGGCGAACGTGAATGAGAAATAAAATGAAGTTACTGCCCGTGATGGCTTACAGAGGAGTGAAACAGAACCGGCTGGTTTACAGACCTTATCTGCTGGCGTGCTTTTTCTCCGTATTCAGTTACTATCTGTTTTCGTCCCTTCTGCACAACGACCTGATGGGGAGACTGCCAAAGGCCGCCTATGCGTGGGTGATGTTAACCATCGGAAAGGGGCTGCTCTCTGTCATTCTGCTGTTGTTTCTGCTCTATGCGGGCAGCTATCTGCAGAAGAGACGCAAGCGGGAATTGGGCCTTTACAGCCTTTTGGGATTGGAGCGGAAACATATCGGCATCCTGCTTTTCTGGGAGAATGCAGGGATGTATCTGGTCAGCGTATCGGCGGGAATCATATTGGGGTTTGTGCTAAATAAGCTGATGTTTTTGCTGCTGCTTCGCATGTCGCGGCTGAATGTGGAAGCTGCGTTCTATTTCTCCATAGAGGCGGTTATGGAGACACTTAGGTATTTCGCGTTTGTTTTCCTCTGCGTCTATATCAGAAGTCTGTGGGGGCTCTACCGCATGAAACCGACGGAGCTTATGTCTGAGAGCAGGAAAGGCGAGAAAGAGGTGAAACGGGTCTGGCTGTGGTCAGCGGTGGGGGTCATTCTGCTTGCATGCGGTTATTATATTTCCGTCACAAGCAAGATGGACAGCATGATTTTTACGGATTTTTTCCTGGCGGTATTTCTGGTTGTGGCGGGCACTTATTTTCTGTTCACCTCGGGCAGCGTGGCCTTTCTTAAGTTTTTAAAGAAGAGAAAAAACATTTACTACAGGCCGGCCAACCAGGTCACGATCTCCGGCATGCTGTACCGCATGAAAAAGAATGCGGCGGGACTGTCTAACATCTGTATCTTTTCTACTATGCTGCTGATTACATTGACTTGTACGGTCACTATGTGGACCGGGATGGATCAGATCGCCTACTATGCCTACCCGTATGATCTGCGGGCATCCTATTCGGAGAACAGTGATGTGATGGAAAAGGCATGGGAAAAGGCGGAGGAGCTTTCGGGAAAATACGGGCAGGGCATAGAAAGGCTGGACTGTTATCAGGCCATGAAACTGGACTGCGGCAGACAGGATGGCAGCAATGTGTTTACGTCCGCTGCAGGGCTTGCCTTTGCCGATCAGTATAATGTTACCCTGCTGACGCTGGATGACTATAACCGTCTGGAAGGACAGAGCAGGAGCCTTAAGGAAAACGAGGTATTTCTCTACGCAACGGGGACGCCTTTTGGTTTTGACACGGTGAACTTTATGGGCGTGGAGGCGTCGGTGAAGGACGAGCCCGCGCGGATTTATCCCTACCCGCAGGCGAAGAACCGGATGTTTAATTTTACCTCGCAGTATGTGATCGTGGTGAGGGACAAAGAGACGCTTGACAGATTTGTGACGGCGTGGGCACAGGTGAACGGGGTGACGGATCTGGAAGGATTTTTACACAGCGGGACACGGGAGCTTAACCTGCTGCTTGACGGGGAAGAAACAGAGAGGTACGCGTATCTCAAAGAGTGGTCAGAGTGGTGTCAGGAACAGCAGGACTTTCTGCGGATGGAAAACGGTCTGGAGGGAAGAGATGAGAACCGCATCATGAACGGTGGCCTGCTCTTTATCGGTATGGTCTTTGGCACCCTTTTTTTCGTATGCTTCTTGCTCATCATGTATTTCAAGCAGGTTTCGGAGGGGTATGAGGATCAGGACAGCTTTGGAATCATGCGGAAGGTGGGCATGAGCGATGATGAAATAAGGGTGACCATACGCAGGCAGATTCTGCTGGTGTTTTTCCTGCCTCTTGCGGGTGCGCTCCTGCACACCGCCGCCGGACTTGTGATGGTAAACGGCCTTCTGGCGGCGCTGCAGTTCTTTGATACAGCGCTTTTGATCCGCTGCTGCGTGGGCGTGTCAGCGGCGGTAGCGGTTCTGTATGCGGGAAGTTTCATGATGACGGCAAAGACATACTATCGGATTGTGGGGAAATGAAACGGGAGGAAAGGTAAGATAAGAGTGAGGGCAGCGTACATCAGGGATGATGCACGCTGCCCTTGTAATGATTATGGCTGGTGTTTATTTCCGGGTAATCGGAATCCAGATTTCCGTGCGGTAGTTCTCATCGGCAGTCCCCTTCGGGTAGTTGTCCGGCCGGTCATACATTTCGATGCAGTAGCCCGCCGCAAACTCATACTCCTTTAATGCAGGGAGCCATTCGGAGAAGATCCGGGTGTTGACGTCCTGCAGGGCGTCCGGCATGGGGCCGATACAGGGGAAGACAGCCCAGGTGAAAGCGGGAATGGTCTTTGTCACGAAGCCCTCCGGGATATCCATGACGGGATTGTAGAGATCCGCGATCAGATACTCGAAACTTTCATTTCCCATGAAGCAGTCGATATTGACACCGAAATGACCTTCCACATATCTGCATTTTTTCTGCGCATAGTGCTCATCCCAGAAGGCAGGGATTTCCTGCTTGGCGTTCTCGTAGCCAAAGGTGCGGGAAGCGCCGAGTACCGTAAAACTTTCTTTTTTCGTAATTCTGTAATCCATAAGATAACCACCTTTCAAAGAGATTGTCAGTTTCAGCGGGGCAAAGGACTTTAACATGACCCCCTCCCTGCGCGCCATAGAAGGGGTGATGCCGTGGAAACGGGTGAATGCTTTGGTGAAGCTGTCGGGGGAGTCGTAGCCGTATTTGAGGGCGAGGTCAATGATCTTCGCACTTCCCGCGATCAGCTCTCCGCCCGCCAGGGCAAGCCTGCGGTTACGGATGTATTCCGCGACCGTGTAGCCGCAGAGCATGCTGAACCCTTTCTGAAAATAGAAGGGCGAGATACTGACATGTTTTGCCACAGCTTCTGTGTCAATATCCTCTGTGATATGTGTCTCAATGTAGTCTACGGCGTCTTCGATTGTCTTCATCCATTCCATGAGTTGTCTCCTTTGCGTTTGCTGTACTTGCAGTATAACCCGGCGAGAGGTGGCTTGCCCGACTTTGTGTGGTTTGTTTTGTCGGGGCGGCAGCGTGGGTGGATTTGTGTTTATTGTATCACATAAAGAAGTTTCGGACGTACAGGTCAGAAACTGTTGTATAATTTGTAGTTTTGGATATATATGGAGAGATGTGATACGGTTTGATGTTTACCGTGTAATTACTATGTCTTATAATATACAAAAAGTCTGTAGAAATCCGTCCAATATGCCGATATTTACTCAAAGGAAGTGATACGATGAAAATCGGTGAAGCACAGAAAGCTTACAGACAGCAGCTTTCCCTCCTGCGGGGACAGAAGAGTGATTTTGTGAGGCAGCGGGAAGAAAACCGCAAAAAAATGGAGGAGGCCCGGAAAAAGAGCGGGGAACAGGGCGTGACCTTTGAGCTTTCCGAGGCTTATCTGGAGCGGGAAAAGGAATTGCAGGAGAAGATCGACGAGCTTTCCGAACAGATCAAAAATAACGAAAAGACCCTTGATGACCTGATCGAGCAGGAGGTTGGTATCTTTAACAGTGTGGTGGCCGAGCAGCAGGGCGATGCCATGAGGGAGTACGGCGAGGAGATGGCCAAGTGTCTGGAGATTGCCAGAAGAATCAGCAGGGGTGACCATGTGCCCGCGCAGGATGAAAAGAAGCTGATGGAATTCAACATGGAAATTTATCAGATGGCGAAAGAGATGGCGGCCATGAATATGGAAGGGAAGCATAAAGAATGGGATTCCCTCTGGGGTGAGGAGGAAGAGAAGGAGTACGACGATCCCTTTGAAGCTTCCCGGAATGCGGAGACAAATGTGGGAATGCCGGAGGGCATGGAGACGGCGGCAGAGGCGGAGGTTTCTTCTGACTGATGAAGCATTTTAAAAATTACACACCCATCACGGCGATGCCCTGCCGCCACAGCGAGGCGTATGTGGAGATCGAACCCTGTGCGGCGCTGAAGCCCTATATCCGTTGTTTCTGGGGGAGCAGGGATATCTATACGCAAAGTGCCGGTACGGCGGTAGAGAATGTGGTGGTGCCGGATACCTGTATGGATATCATATTTACGGTCAACTATACGGAGAACAGTCTGTCGGGGTGCTTTTGCGGCATAGACGACAGGGCATTTCGGGTGAATGGCAGGAACGAAAGGAGCGAGCGCTTGTCGGTCTTTGCCATTCGTTTTTATGCCTGGAGCGCGGTTCTGTTTGCGGAGGAGTCCATGCGGGCGTGCAGGAATTTCAGCGGCGATGCGTCGGTTTATTTTTCGTGGCTGGTACGGGTGCTTGAGCAGGAACTGTGGGAGAAGACGGCGATAGAGGAGCAGGTGCGGCTTGCGGAGAAGGCGCTTTTGCGGAGAATGGATTGGCGGCGGGAGGAGCCGGTTTTCATGGAGGCTGTGGCAGAGATCCTTTCACGGCGCGGCGCCCTGCGGATGCAGGAACTTGCGCGGGACATTCATGTGAGCGACAGGCAGCTGCAGCGTGTGTTCCGGGAAAATATGGGTGTCTCTCCGAAAACGTTTGCCTCGCTGGTGCGGTATCAGAATCTCTGGCGGGATATCCTCACGACGCCGGGCAGGCCGGTCATGGATGAGGTATGTCTGCTGCAATATACGGATCAGGCCCATCTTTGTCGGGAATTTAAGCGTTATCACGGGATGACGATTCCGCAGGCGCGTGCCCTGGCAGGAAAATCTGTCGCTTTTTGACAAGACAGGATCGGAAAGTCGGGATAAGATGAATAAAACATATTTCGACAAGGAGGATTTCCGGTTATGAGAGAACAGGACAGAGAGGTTTTTGAGAGAGCGCGCAGGTTTGTATACCGCAATGCCAGACCGCTTGATCTGGCGAGGTGGAAATACCATTTTGAAAACGGCAGCGGACAGGATATAATTGACGCTTTATCCGCCTATCAGAATGAGGACGGAGGATTCGGTCATGGGCTGGAGGAGGACAATATGAATCCACATTCCATACCGATGCAGGCGTGGCGGGCGACGGTTGCCCTGCGTGAAATAGATGGTTTACATAAATCTGAACCGATCATAGAAAAGCTGCTGGATTATCTGGAGCATACACCCGAGTTTGACGGGGAGAAATGGAGTTATGTGACGGCCTCCAACAATGACTGGCCCCATGCGCCCTGGTGGACATACCCTCATGCGCCCTGGTATCAGGGTACGGAGAGCGAAAAGTTTTGTATCCGGTATAATCCGACCGCTTCGCTGGCGGGATTCATATTGAGGTATGCGGAGGCGGACAGCGGCTTCTGGAATAAGGCGTTTGCTATCGCAAAGGAGGCGGTGGATGCCCTCTTTCAGATGGGCGACCCGCAGGATATGCATGTGCTCGCCTGCTTTGTACAGCTTCATGAGGATATCGGTAAGGCGGGGCTTACCGGCCGCTTTGACATGGAGCGGCTGACGGCGCTTTTGCAGGAACTTGTGGCGGGAACCGTCACGCAGGATATTTCTAAATGGGAGACAGAATATATCTGCAGGCCGTCCCAGTTTTTCTGTGATAAGGAATGCCCTTTCTATGAAAAGAACCGCGAAGCCGCGCAGTACGAGTGCGAATTTATCAGGAAAACGCAGATGCCGGATGGCGGCTACGGGGTGACATGGAGCTGGGATGCCTACCCGGATGCATGGGCGGTCAGTAAGAACTGGTGGCGGGCGGAGATTACGGTCAACAATATGATCTATCTGCATCATATGACCAAAGAAGAATAGGAGACTATGGCGGTGGTTCGTTCGCGGGAGATGAACTGCCGCTTTTTATGTACAGGTCTGTATTGAAAAGTTTATCTGGAAGTAAGCAATGTTTTTTGGAATAAGGATTGCCAAAAGGTGGAGAGTGCTGATAAAATGGTGCTACAAACAGGCGAATACGACATGGAGGAATGGCTGATGAAACCCACTGTACTTTGTTATGCAAAATGTTCCACCTGCCAGAAGGCATTGAAATGGCTGGAAGAAAAGGGGATTGCCTATGAAAGCCGTCCGATTAAGGAGGAGAATCCGACAGCGGACGAACTGAGAGCCTGGCACGAAAAGAGCGGACTGCCGCTCAAGCGGTTTTTTAACACCAGCGGGCTGCTCTATAAAGAGATGGGACTAAAAGATAAACTGCCGGACATGAGCGGAGAAGAACAGCTTGCCCTTCTCGCCACGGACGGGATGCTGGTAAAGCGGCCGATTCTCGTAAGCGATAAAGGTGTGT
Organism: Lachnospiraceae bacterium UBA7143; assembly: GCA_002491905.1. Classification (GTDB taxonomy): domain Bacteria; phylum Bacillota; class Clostridia; order Lachnospirales; family Lachnospiraceae; genus UBA3282. The sequence goes on from DKWV01000025.1 coordinate 258,646, forward strand.
GTCCGGGATTCAAGGAGAGCGCGTGGGAGGAGATTCTGTAAAGGAAGATACCCGTCGGAGACAGCGGCATAAAATACATCGGGCCAGACCGGACAAAGGGAGAAATTCTGACCGGTACGGAAAGGGCGGACAGGGAGTGAGAGATGGTACAGGATATTTTCAACGAATACGCAAGGTTTTCACAGGTGCGCGCTATGGCGATAGGAGGCTCCCGCGCCGTTAAAAGGAACGATGCATTTTCAGATTATGACGTTTATGTTTACTGCACGGAGCCGGTTCCAACGGCGCAGAGGCGGGATGTGCTGGAAAAGTACTGCGGCAGCATGGCGCTTGACAACCATTACAGGGAGCATGAGGACGTCTGCATCATGGAGGACGGCACCGAGCTGAATATCATATACCGCAACCTTGACGAGTTCCTTTCGGGCATTGACCGGGTGGTGGAGCATTGCGAGGTACTTGACGGCTGTACCACCTGTATGTGGCATAATCTCCTGACGGGGCGGATTGCTTATGATAAGGGAGGTCTTCTGGGAGCGGCCAAGGAAAAGTATCAGGTGCCCTATCCACAGGAACTGAAAAATAACATCATCAGCCATCATATGAATCTGATTAAGTATGGCATACCTTCCTATATAGTGCAGATCGACAAAGCCATGAAGCGGGGGGATATGGTAAACATTAATCAGAGTGTAAACAGGTTTCTGGCTTCCTATTTCGATATTCTCTTTGCGCTGAATGAGAAGCTTCACCCCGGGGAAAAGCGTCTGATACAGGTCAGTCTGGAGGAGTGTGGCATTCTGCCCGCCAGATTTGAACTGAATATCCGACTGCTGCTCAACAGCATGTTTAAAGACCCGGCGGCAATTTCGGTGGTGGAGCTTATGGTGACGGAACTGGAGAAGGTGATCGGAGAGACGCTTGGATAGCGGTGAGGGCGAGGTTGCAATCCTCGCCGTTTTATTGTATATTAATGCGAGAAGCGTGCAAAAAGAACTTCTAAGACTCATGCCAGTGGGCAGTTTCGCAAAGGCAGCAGAGCTGCCTTGGAAGTTCTATATTTTGCACAGGAGAATGCCTGAAAAGCGGCATTCTCCGCGTTGATTTCAGTGCAGGAGTTGCAGCGCAGCTTTGTCTCACGCAGGAGAATGCCCAAAAACAGCATTCTCCGCTCGAATTTAATGGAAAAGAGGATGAAAAATGATGAAAATCATAGACGGCGGCGTGACGGCGGCGGCGGGGTTTGAGGCGGCCGGCGTGGAGGCGGCGATCAAATATCAGAACAGAAAGGATATGGCTCTGATCTACAGTCAGGCGCCCTGCCGGACGGCGGGAGTTTTTACCGGCAATGTGGTGAAGGCGGCTCCCGTTTTATGGGATAAGGAGATTGTGGCGCATGCCCCGTATGCGCAGGCGGTTGTTGTCAACGCTGGCATCGCCAACGCCTGCACGGGAAAACAGGGGTACGAGTGCTGCAGGCAGACGGCGCAGAAGGCTGCCGAGGCGCTCGGCGTTTCACCAGATGCCGTTCTGGTGGCATCCACCGGCGTGATCGGCTGGCAGATTCCCGTGGAAAAAATCGTGGCGGGTGTGGACAGGCTGGTAGAGGTAAAGGCGCATACGCCGGAGGCGGGGCTTGCGGCCGTGGAGGCGATAATGACCACGGACACGAAACCGAAGCAGGCGGCGGTGCAGATCGAGATCGGCGGAAAGACCGTGACCGTAGGCGGCATGTGCAAAGGTTCCGGCATGATTCATCCGAATATGAGCACCATGCTCGGCTTTATCACGACGGATATCGCGATCTCCAAGGAGCTTCTGCAGGAGGCTCTGAGTGAGGACGTGAAGGACACTTTCAACATGATCTCTGTGGATGGCGATACTTCCACCAACGATACGCTGATTGTGATGGCAAACGGTCTTGCGGAAAATTTGGAGATTACTGAGAGAAATGCGGATTACGACAGGTTTAAGGAAGCTTTACATTATATAGACGAGACACTGGCGAAAAAGATGGCCGGGGACGGAGAGGGTGCGACAGCCCTTTTTGAGACGAAGGTGATTCACGCGGCCACGAAAGAGGAGGCGCGGATCTTATGCAAATCCGTGGTCTGTTCCAGTCTGACCAAGGCCATGATCTACGGCCATGACGCCAATGTGGGACGGATTATGTGCGCCCTCGGGTATGCGGGCGTAGATTTCGATCCGAATCAGGTGGATCTCTTCTGCGAGGGCGGCGGCAGCCGCATGCAGATCTGCAAGGACGGCATGCTGACAGATTACAGTGAAGAGGAGGCGACAAAAATACTGTCCGCCCCCGAGGTCAGCGTGATCGTGGACATGCACAGAGGTGAGGCCGAGGCCGCCGCGTGGGGCTGCGACCTCACGCACGAGTATGTCAATATCAATGCGGACTACCGCAGCTGACTATAGGAGCGCAGGCGACGTAGAATATGCGCCCCTCCGGGCGGAATTTTATCATTTACAGGAAAAGAGGCACAATTGCATGGAACAGCAGGAAATGGACAAAATTCTGGCGAAGGCGGAGGTCCTGATCGAGGCCCTTCCCTACATCCAGAAGTTCAACAGGAAGATCATTGTAGTAAAATACGGCGGCAGCGCCATGAGTAATGAGGAACTGCAGAAGAACGTCATCAAGGACGTGACGCTCTTGAAGCTGGTGGGATTTAAGCCCATTATCGTCCACGGCGGCGGCAAGGAGATCAGCCGCTGGGTCGGCAAGGTCGGCAAGGAGGCGAAGTTCGTGAACGGGCTTCGGGTGACGGACGACGAGACTATGGAGATTGCCGAGATGGTCTTAAACAAAGTGAATAAGAACCTGGTGCGCATGGTGGAGGAGCTGGGCGTCAGGGCAGTCGGCATCAGCGGCAAGGATGCCGGACTTTTACAGTGTAAGAAGAGATATTCGGACGGCGAGGACATCGGTTTCGTGGGCGAGATCTGCGGCGTTGACCCGAAGGTGCTCTATGATCTTTTAGAGAAGGACTTCCTGCCCATTGTGGCGCCCATCGGTCTGGATGATCAGTTTATGACCTACAACATCAATGCGGATGACGCAGCCTGCGCGATCGCCAAGGCGGTGGGTGCGGACAAGCTGGTATTCCTCACGGATATCGAGGGACTGTATAAGGATATCAACGACAAGTCCAGCTTTATTTCGAGACTGACGGCCACGCAGGCGGAGGAGCTGATCGGGAGCGGCTGCATCGGCGGCGGGATGCTGCCGAAGCTTTCAAACTGCACGGATGCCATCAGGGAGGGCGTAAACCGGGTGCATATTCTGGACGGACGTATCGCCCACTGCCTGCTGCTGGAGATCTTTACCGATCACGGTGTCGGCACGGCGATTATTGCGGATAAAGACAAGGAGACGATGTTATGAGCGCAGAGATGCAAAGTTATATAGATGAGGCGGAGAAGGCGCTGCTTCACACCTACAACCGCTATCAGGTGGTGTTCGACAGGGGGGAGGGCGTATACCTCTACGATATGGACGGAAAGAAATATCTGGATTTTGTGTCGGGAATTGCTGTGTTTGCCCTGGGCTATCACAACGAGGCATACAATGACGCGCTCAAAAGCCAGATCGACAAAATTATCCATACCTCGAACTACTATTACAATGCGCCGGCCATCGAGGCGGCCAAAAAGATCAAAGAGATTTCCGGCATGGACCGCGTCTTCTTTACGAACAGCGGCGCGGAGGCCGTGGAGGGCGCCATCAAGACGGCGCGCAAGTACGCTTATCTGAAGGATGGGAAAACGGACCACGAAATCATTGCCATGAACCACTCCTTTCACGGGCGCACGATGGGCGCGCTCTCGGTGACAGGAAATCCCCATTACAGGGAGGCGTTTGAACCCATGATCGGCAACATCAGATTTGCGGATCTGAACGATTTTGACAGTGTGATGGCGCAGGTGACGGACAAAACCTGTGCGATTCTTTTTGAGACCGTCCAGGGAGAGGGCGGCATTTACCCTGCCACGGAGGAATTTATGCGCAAAGTCAGGGCGCTCTGCGACGAGCGGGACATCCTGATGATGTTGGATGAGATTCAGTGCGGCATGGGGCGTACTGGAACCATGTTTGCGTGGCAGCGTTACGGCATAAAGCCGGATGTGATGACGACGGCCAAGGCGCTGGGCTGCGGCGTGCCTGTGGGCGCATTCCTGATGACGGAGAAGGTGGGCGCAAATTCCCTTGTGGCGGGAGACCACGGCACCACCTACGGCGGCAATCCTCTCGCCTGCGCGGCGGTCAGCAAAGTGATCGATCTTTTTAAAGAGCAGGATGTGCTCGCCAATGTAAACAGGGTGGGCGCTTATCTGGAAAAGCGGCTTGAGGAGCTTGTCGGGGAATTTCCCTGCATAGAGACAAGGCGCGGCGTGGGTCTGATGCAGGGGCTCGTGTTTGACAGGCCAGTGGGGGACGTGATCACGGAGGCGATGAAGAGAGGGCTTGTGCTGATCAATGCAGGGACGAGCATCATCCGTTTTGTGCCTTCGCTTGTCATCACGGAGGAAAACGTGGATGATATGATAACGATTCTGCATGAATGTGTGCGGAAGGTTTGCGGATAGAAGGAGAGCGGAAGTGACGTTTAAGAAAAGATTGGCCATGATTCTTGCCATCGCCCTGGTTGCGGGCGGTCTTTACGGGGCGGGGAGGCTGGGGCTTGCGGTGCTGCCGGAAGAAGAGCAGACGCCGGAGGAGGAGTCTTTATTCAGACACAGGGAAACCCTGTATCTGTGGTATGCGGATGAGGGCCTTACGGATTATTTGAACGGTGCGGCTGTCTCATACAGCGAGTATCAGGATGAGGTGCGTGTGGTCCCGGTTTATACGCAGGGACTGGAGTATCTGGAGACGATCAACCAGGCGTCCCTGCAGGGGGAGGAGATTCCCGACCTGTATATTGTCAGCAACGACTCTCTGGAAAAGGCGTATCTGGCGGGGCTGGCAAGTGAGGTAAAGCTGCCGGAGGGCGTGACGCCTATGGAGGAACTGCTGCCGGGGACAGCGGTCCGGGCGGTGACATACCATGACAAACAGATCGGTTATCCCTTCTACTACGAGACAAGCTGTCTTCTCTACAACAGGACCTATCTGGAGGAATGGGCAAAGGCGCAGATCACGGCCGAGCGGGATCAGGCGCTTGCCGAGGATGCCCAGGAGCAGGCGGACAGCGGCGACGTGGAGGAAGTGATTCAGGAGGCGCAGGAGGAGGAAGAAGTTTCCGGGGAAGAAATCGAGGCCAAACTGGAAGAGGCCATTCCTGAGACAATAGACGAAATCCTTTCCTTTGCGGATGTTTACGACGCGCCGGAACAGGTGGAGGCGGTCTTTAAATGGGATGTTTCGGATATTTTTTATAATTATTTCATTGTGGGAAACTATATTGACGTGGGTGGCGTAAACGGCGACAATGCGGATTCCATCGGGATCTACAACGAAAACGCCATCAAGGCGCTCAGGGTGTACCAGAATCTCAACCAGTTTTTCTCCATAGACACAAAAGAAATCAGCTACGACGGGGTTCTGCAGGATTTCCTGGACGGAAAGATCGTCTACACGGTGGCCACCACGGACGCCCTGTCAAAGCTGGAGAAGGCGCGTGAGGAGGGCGGGTTTTCCTATGAGTATGGCGTGACCCGGGTACCGGATGTGAGCGGGGAGCTGGCTTCCGCGTCCCTGTCCGTGACACAGTGCGTCGGGGTCAACGGCTATTCCGAAAAAAAAGACATGGCGAACGATTTTGCCGTGTATCTGACGCAGTACAACACGCAGGAGCTTTATGCCAGAACGGGAAAACTGCCGGTGTACTGCGATGGGGAAACTTACGACGACCCGAATGCGGCGGCCTTTTTGGAGGAATATACCAGATCGGTACCTATGCCGAAGATGATAGAGACCAGTAATTTCTGGGTACAGCTCGAGATCGCGTTTGCCAGAATCTGGGAGGGTGCGGACGCCAACGACGAGCTGCGGGCGCTGTCAGAGCAGATTATGGGACAGGTGCTCGGAGAAGCGTACACGGAAGAATATATCGATGTGCCGATACCCGTTGAGGAGACGGAGGAAGAAGGAGAAGACGGGGAAACTGGAGAAACGGAAGGACAGGAAGCGGAATAATTACCGACTAATATGGTCAACCTAAGACAAGACAGGGTAAACTGTCTTGTTTTACTTTTGACCGGGAGGTAATTATGTTAGGATTTTGGATTGCCATTTTATCAGGCGCGCTGATGAGCGTGCAGGGAGTCTTTAACACGCAGGTCACGAAGCAGTCGGGGATCTGGGTGGCAAACGCCTTTGTACAGTTTACGGCGCTTTTGGTCTGCCTGGCCGTCTGGCTTGTCACGGACAGGGCCTCTTTCGCCTCGCTTATGAATGTGGAACCGAAGTATATGCTGCTTGGCGGCGCCATCGGCACATTTATCACGTACACGGTGATTAAGAGTATGGAGCAGCTCGGGCCTGCGCGGTCAGTGATGTTTATCGTGGTTTCCCAGCTTATTATCGCCTATGTTATTGAAATTTTCGGCCTTTTCGGGGTGGAGAGGCAGCCCCTGGAAATGAGAAAGCTGCTGGGAACGGGCGTGATGATTGCGGGAATCGTTATTTTTAAGTGGACATAGGGCGAGATTTATCTTACAATAAAAATACGGTGCATAGCGGGAACCTCCCTGATGGCCAAAGGCCGGAAAGGGTGACTATGCAGATGAAAAAGAGAAGAAAACAGGCAGGCAGGATTTGGCAGGCGGGGCTGGTGTCCGCGCTGCTTTTACTGCTGTGCGGCTGTACGAGGAAGGAAGAGCTTCTGCTCTTGTCGGAGGAGACCACGGAGGCGGCGGAAGATACCGAACAGGAAATGTGCCAGCAGGGAGAAAACGGGCGCGTCTCGGAGGAGGCGGGTCAGCGTACCCCGGACGGTGAGGGCGGGAGTTCGGAGAGAAACTTAGCGGCGGCGCAGCCCGGTGTGATTTACGTCCATGTCTGCGGCGCGGTGGCGCGCCCCGGCGTCTACGAGCTGGAGGCGGGAAGCCGTGTCTACGAGGCGGTACGGCAGGCGGGCGGTTTCACGGAGAGTGCGGATCAGAATTATGTAAACCAAGCGCAGACGTTGGAAGACGGCGTGATGCTGGTGATTCCCACGAAGGAGGAGTCTGCGGACGCCAGAGACCGGGAGACAGTCTCTGAGGCGGAAACGATGCAGGACGGTGCAGCGGAAGAGATCGGCATTGTGCAGGACCGTACGGCGGAAGGGCTTGGTATTGTGGGCGGTATGTCCCGGGACGGACAGGGCGGGGACAAAGCCGGGGCGTCGGACGGCCGGATCAACATCAACACCGCGTCGGAGGCGCAGCTTTGCGAGATTCCGGGAATCGGCGCCACGCGGGCAGCAGCTATCGCGGCCTACCGGGAATCCCACGGCGGTTTCGAGAAGCCGGAGGATATCATGAAAGTGAACGGTATCAAGGAAGGCATGTACGAAAAAATAAAAGACAGCATCAGTGTAAAATAGGGAAACGCAGACTGAATCGGCGTTTCCCTGAAAAAGCAGGCAGGGACAGGGAGTATGGCACAGAGAGTTTTGGTAGTGGATGATGAGAAATTGATCGTGAAGGGAATTCGGTTCAGTCTTGAGCAGGACGGTATGGAGGTGGACTGCGCCTATGACGGGGAAGAAGCTTTGAGACTGGCGGAGGAGAATGCTTATGACATGATCCTTCTGGACGTGATGCTGCCGAAAATGACAGGTTTTGAGGTATGTCAGCAGATCCGCGGTTTTTCCAATGTGCCGATCGTCATGCTGACGGCCAAAGGCGACGATATGGATAAGATTCTTGGGCTGGATAACGGTGCGGATGACTATATAACGAAACCATTTAACATTTTGGAGGTAAAGGCCAGAATCAAGGCCATTATGCGCAGGACGAACCGGCAGACGCCGGGGCGGGAAGAGACGGCCAGGACAGTGGAGCGGGGCGATATGAGACTGGACTGCGAGGGCAGGAGAGTGTACATCAGGGACCGGGAGATCAACCTGACAGCCAAGGAGTTTGAGGTACTGGAGCTTCTGATGAGAAACGCGGGCAAAGTTTATGGCCGTGAGGAGCTTCTCCGGCTGGTGTGGGGCAGCGACTATCCGGGCGATGTGAGAACCGTGGACGTACATATCAGAAGACTGCGCGAAAAAATAGAGGAAGTGCCCGGAGAGCCTGCGTATGTGCGGACGAAGTGGGGCGTTGGATACTACTTTGCTTAAATTACATTTACGTCAAATTACATTCTTAAGGAGCCTGAAGGGGCGCATTTTTCTGATCCTGCTCATCGTCGGGCTGATCCCGTGCTTTATCATGCGCTATGCGATCCTGCAGAATTACGAACAGCGGGCGGTAAATGTCAGGACTTCTGACATTTCCACCCAGGTCAGGATTCTGGCGAACCACCTGATTACTTACCACTATCTGCAGGATACTTCTTCCGAGGTCATCAATGCGGAGCTGGAGCAGCTTTCGAACCTGTATGACGGGCGCGTGCTTGTCATCAATGCGGATCTTCGGATTGTGAAGGATACCTACGGCATCAGCGAGGGAAAAACGATTATCTCGGAGGAGGTGATCCGCTGTCTGCGTGGTGAGAGCGCCAACCGGTACGACAGGGAGAACGGTTATATCGAGATGACCATCCCTATCACGGAGACGCTGGATGCGGATCTGCCGGTAGGAGCCGGGGAGCGCATTGAACTGGTGAGGGGCATTATGCTGGTGAGCGCATCCAACGACAGCATTATCGCGACGATGGATATCCTGAACCGTCAGGCGGTGATCGTGATGTCGATTGTGGGTGTGCTGATTTTCGTGGTGACGCTTCTCGTGTCTAAATTTCTTTTTTCTCCTTTTAAAAAGATGATCCAGGCGCTGGATCAGGTACAGGAGGGCTATACCAACGATCCGATTTCCGTGACAGACTGTCTGGAGACGGAACATATCGGGGATGCTTTTAACCGGGTGCTTGGGCGGATGAAGATGCTGGATGATTCCAGGCAGGAGTTTGTCTCGAACGTGTCCCATGAACTGCGGACGCCGATCACTTCCATGAAGGTGCTGGCGGATTCCCTGATTACGCAGAAGGATGTGCCGTTAGAAGTTTATCAGGAATTTATGACCGATATCGCTGCCGAGATCGAGAGGGAGGATAAAATTATCAACGACCTGCTTTCTCTGGTGAAAATGGACAGGACGTCGGCTGACCTGAATATTTCCGAGGTGGACATCAACGCGCTGGTGGAACTGATTATGAGGCGGCTGCGGCCTATTGCACAGCGCCGGGACGTACAGCTTGTGTATGAGAGCCTGCGGCCCGTAACGGCGTCGGTGGATGAGGTCAAGCTTACGCAGGCTCTTTCCAATCTGGTGGAAAATGCGGTTAAATACAATAAGGAGCATGGTTTCGTGAAAGTGACCCTGGATGCCGACCACCAGTTTTTTACGGTGCAGGTGGAAGATTCCGGCATAGGTATCCCGGCGGATGCGCTGGAGCATATCTATGAGCGGTTTTACCGCGTGGACAAGTCCCGGTCGAGGGAAATCGGGGGCACGGGTCTGGGGCTTTCCATTACCAAGAGCGCAATTCTCATGCACAGAGGTTCCATCAAAGTGTCGAGCATTGAGGGCGAGGGGACGGACTTTACGGTGAAAATCCCCTTAAAGTATATCGCTGTGTAACTGTGGGGTATGGAACTGCAGCCATTGTGGTTTAAGGAGGCCGGTATGAAAAAGGCTGGTGTAAAAAAGACAGGACGCCTTTTGTCTGTCGCTGTTCTTGTCATGGGACTTGTTCTGTGTACGGCCTGTGGGGACAGGCGGCAGGCACAGGAGGGCGCCTCGTATAAGATATATTATGTAAACAATGAGGAGACAAAAATTGTTGAGCGGGAGTATGTGAGCGGGACTTCTGACGGGGCGCTTTTATTTGAGGAGCTTCTGGAGCAGCTTTCCAGTATACCGGAAAAAATGGAGTATGAGACGCCCCTTGCGGAGGAAATTTCAGTGCTGGGACACACGCTGGACAACGGCCTGCTGACGCTGGATTTTGACGAGAGCTACAAAAGTCTGCGGGGGACGAGGGAAATTCTTGTACGCGCATCCATTGTGAGGACGTTTACACAGCTTCCGGGTGTGGAGCGCATCGCATTCACGGTGAGGGGAGAGCAGCTTACGGACGCGGAGGGAGCGGCCGTAGGTGTGATGGCGGCTGACACCTTTATCGAGAATGCGGGCAATGAGATCAACGCCTATGAAAAGGTGGATCTGCGGCTTTATTTTGCAAATGAGGCGGGGGACAGTCTGGTGGAGGAGAACCGCCGCAACGTAGTGTATAACAGCAATATTTCCCTGGAGAAGCTGGTGGTGGAGAAGCTGGTGGAGGGCCCTATGGCGGAGGGGGCGTATCCCACCGTCAATCCGACCACAAAGATCGTGAGTGTCACCGTGAAGGATGGAACATGTTATGTAAACTTAAGCAGCGATTTCCTCAACCAGCCTTACAACGTGGCTTCCGATGTGACCATATACTCCATCACCAATTCGCTGGTGGAGCTGTCCAATGTGAACCGGGTGCAGATATCCGTAAATGGGGAGACAAATATTTCATACCGGGAGAATATGAGCCTGAACAATGTGTTTGAGAGAAATCTGGATATATTGGATTGATGAATGGGGGTACAAATAACATAATTAACGCAGACGCGCTTGCGCTCCGCTCCAGCCGTAACAGCGCTAAACTCGAAAATACCTCGTTAAGCGCTGACGGCTTCCAAGGGTCTGCTTATAATTATGTTATTTGTACATGTATTATCAACACGAAAAATTGAAAATATACAGGAGGACAAGTATGCGCAGACCACTATGCCTGATCGGACTGGCATTTGTGATGGTTCTGCTTCTCGGGATACATCTGATTCCCCAGAGAGCGCGTCCCTGCGGCGTCCCGGATGGGGAAACGATCGCCGCCGCAGGGCGTGTGGAGTGGAAGGAGCACAGGATTACCGGCACGGAGGAGGTTCTTGTGGTCACCCTGGAAGAGGCCGTCATTCTGAAACCGGATCAAATATCCGTTCTGAAACAGATCATAACAGATTCTGAAACAGCTTTGTCAAATCATACTGATACAGATTCCGTAAAGAAAACAGAAACATTCTTAAAACAAAACAGAGAAGCGCTCTGTCCGGAGAACGCGGGAGAAGTCAGAGGACTTCTGTGCTATCTGGAAGGGGAGGAAAATCCCGCTATGGGCAGCATTGTGCTGGTGGAGGGTAAGTGGCGTCCGTTTGCGCACGCCACGAATCCCGGGGAGTTTGACGCGGCGGACTATTACCGCGTTACGGGGCAGCAGGGCAGACTTATGCGGGCGTCCTGTCTGGCTGAAAGCCGGGAGTTTTCTGCTTTCCGGGAAGGACTTTACCGTTTGCGGGAATACCTCTCGCTCCTTATCGGGGCATGCTACCCCCAAAAGGAGGCCTCCGTTATGGGAGCCATGCTTCTGGGGGAGAAGGCAATGTTGGACGGGGAGGTCAAAAGCCTGTACCGGCAGAACGGCATCATACATATCCTGGCCATCAGCGGGCTCCATCTCTCCATTCTGGGAATGGGATTTCACAGGCTGCTCCACCGTCTGAGGGTTCCTAAATTAGTTGACATAATATTATCCCTGGCGCTGATGTACTGCTATGGGATGATGACGGGCATGGGAATATCTGTTGTCAGGGCGTTTGTGATGTTCGGCATGAAGCTGTGCGCGGATTTGTTCGGCAGGACCTATGATCTGCTGACGGCAATGATGACGGCGGCGGTTCTGGTTCTGGTGCAGCAGCCGCTTTACCTGACGCAGAGCGGTTTTTTGTTCTCTTTCGGCGCGGTGTGCGGCATTGGGCTGCTGCCGTCCGTGTCGCGGCAGTTTCCCTCCGGGAACCGCTTTCTTAAGTCGGTATTTACGGGCGGCTGGATTTCCCTCTGCACCCTTCCCGTGTATCTGTGCTTTTACTATGAATTTCCGCCTTATTCCGTGCTTCTCAACCTGATCGTGATTCCTTGCATGGGGGTGCTTTTCTTAAGCGGGCTCGCGGTGATGGGGGCCGCGGCCTGCTTCCTTCCGCTGGGACGTCTGGCGGCTGTCCCCGGGATCTGGATTTTGGCTTTCTACGAAAAATGCTGCGGTCTGTGCTTAAAGCTCCCCGGACAAAGGTGGATCACGGGATGCCCCGGGGAGTGGCAGGTGGCGGCTTTCCTTGGTATATTGGCGGCATTGGTGGTCTCTGCGGAAAAAATGAAAAGATGGCACTTTTTCTGCGCGCTTGGCGCTGCGGTGCTTCTTCTGGCAGTCAGGCTGCCGCAGGGGTTTGAAATCACCATGCTGGATATCGGGCAGGGAGACTGCTTTTATCTGGCGGACGGAGAGGGCGGGCACTACCTTGTCGACGGCGGAAGCTCCGACAAAAAGGAGGTGGAGACTTACCAGATCATTCCTTTTTTAAAGCATCGGGGTGTGGGGAGACTGGACGCCGTGTTTATCACACACTCGGATGCGGATCACATAAACGGGATCTGCGCAATGCTGGAGAAATACGGGGAGACTGGAATCGAGATTGGCTGCCTGTTTTTACCTGATGTGGCTGAGGAGTGCAGGGATGAAAATTATTGGAAACTGCAGGCACTGGCGGAGAGCCGCGGCGTTCCTGTGCGGCCGCTCCATGCTGGGGAAAGTCTTGGCAGTGGAAAACTTATGTTAACCTGTCTGCATCCGCAGGAAAGTTATGTAAACTCAGACGCCAATGCGGGTTCCACGGTTCTTTTCCTGACTTACGAAAACTTTTCGGCTCTCTTTACGGGGGATCTGGAAGGGGAGGGGGAGGAGCTTGTGACGGAGCGTCTTTCTCATATGAGAAGCGGTGAAAGCACGGTTCTGCCGCAGCGCGTTACTCTGCTCAAAGCAGCCCATCACGGCTCAAAAAATTCCACGAAAGAAGCGTTTCTTGCGGTTGTAAATCCGCGGATTACATTGATTTCAGCCGGGAGGGACAATTCCTACGGGCATCCCCACAGGGAGACGCTTGACCGGCTCGGGGAGAGAGGATGTCTGATTTATCAGACGCCGGTGAGTGGGGCGGTTACCGTCCGGGTGAAGCGTGGGTGTGTGCGGGTGGAGGAGTATCTGACCAGATGAACAGCCGGAAAGAAAGTAACGGAAATCTAATAAACTAAAAATAACCACCTTGACCGGCTACCCTGCATTACATATAATCATCTTAAGAATGGGGCAGATAATCAGCAAAGGGTTGCAGGATCAGTTATGAAAAAATTAAATGAGGAAATCCGGGAAGGAAACTTAAAACAGGCGTATTTACTGTGCGGGGAGGAGGCCTATCTGCGCAGACAGTACAGGGACAGGGTGAAGAAGGCCCTGCTCGGGGACGGGGATCTCATGAATCTGAACTGCTTCGAGGGAAAGGGAATCGTGCCGGGAGAAGTGGTCGATCTGGCGCAGACCATGCCTTTTCTGGCGGAGCGGCGGGTGCTGGTGATAGAGAACAGTGGTTTTTTTAAGAAAGGCGGAGAGACGCTTGCCGAGTATCTGGCGGATCCGGCGCCCAGCGCTTACTTCCTGTTTGTGGAGACGGAGGTCGACAAGAGGAGTAAGCTCTATAAGGCAGTCACCGCAAAGGGGAGGGTAATCGAGTGTAAGACGCCCGACGAGGGGGTGTTAAAACGCTGGGTTGTAGAGCTTCTCACAAAGGAAGGGAAGCGGATTACCCAGAGGGATCTGGATCTCTTTCTGGAAAAGACGGGGACGGATATGGAAAACATCCGGGGCGAGGTGGAGAAACTTGTCTGCTACTGTCTGGAGAGGGACACCGTTACCGCACAGGACATTGAGGCGGTCTGCGTCAGACAGATCGGCAGCCGTATTTTCGATATGGTGGAGGCCGTCGCGGATAAGAGGCAGAGACGCGCTATGGAGCTGTATTATGATCTGCTGACTTTAAAGGAGCCGCCCATGCGGATTCTGTTTCTGATCGCCAGACAGTTTAACCTGCTTTTACAGGTGAAGGAGTTAAAGAATAAGGGCTATGACGCGCGCGGCATCGGTGAAAAGGTAGGGCTTAAAGGTTTTATTGCCGGGAAATATGTCAGCCAGGCGGCGAAGTTTAAGGAGGCGGAGTTAAAGCGGGCTCTTGTCGACTGTGTGGAGACGGAGGAGGCTGTCAAGACGGGCAGGATGAACGACGTGATGAGCGTGGAACTTCTGATCGTGCGGGAGAGCATGTAGAAGGCGAAAAACTTCTGGTTGCGGAACAGGGCACATTTACTGTACAATAATAACAGGAATGATTGTTTACCGTCATTTACTTACATTAGATATTGGAGGCATTTCATGAGTATGCATATTGTTTGTCTGGATCTTGAGGGCGTGCTGGTGCCGGAGATCTGGATTGCTTTTTCGGAGGAAAGCGGTATTCCGGAGCTTAAGAGGACGACAAGGGAAGAGCCGGATTATGATAAGCTGATGAACTGGCGGCTTGGGATTCTGCGGGAACACGGGCTGGGGCTTAAACAGATCCAGGAGACGATTTCAAAGATCGATCCGATGCCGGGTGCGAAGGAATTTCTGGACGAGTTAAGACGTATGACGCAGGTTATTATTATCAGCGATACCTTTACACAGTTTGCGGGGCCGCTGATGGAAAAGCTGGGCTGGCCGACGATCTTCTGCAATTCCCTCGAGGTGGCGCCTGACGGCGAAATCACCGGGTATAAGATGCGTGTCAGGGATTCCAAGCTTACCACGGTGAAGGCGCTGCAGTCTATCGGTTATGAGACGATAGCGGCCGGGGACAGCCACAATGACCTGGGAATGATCCAGGCGGGGAAGACAGGCTTTTTATTTAGAAGCACGGAACAGATAAAAAAGGATTATCCGCAGATCCCCGCCTATGAGACGTATGAGGAACTGTTAAATGCCATTGAGCAAGCGTTGGCGGGGTAATTTCTGACAGAACGGAAGAGAGGCCGTGGTTTCGGCGAAAGGTGAAAGGAGGAATTTATTATGAAATGTATGCGTGTGGCTTTTGAGGCCGATGTGGAGAAATATGAGGCGGGCAAAGGCATGGAGGACGGCGTTGAGCTGTGGACCGATGTGGTGACGAGAGGCTGGTTTGCCACCGACTCCCTGATCCAGATTAAGAAAGAAAACGGAGCGATTGTCTGCCCGTATATTCTCCATAAAAGAGGAAAGACATTCATCGCCGAGGGTGATTATATCATTACCGAGGCGGACGGCTCGCGGCATGTGTGCAGCGGGGAAAAGGTCTTTGACAGGTATAAGCCGATAGAGGAGTAAGACATATTATGTAAACTGAATAGGGAGAGTGAGGAGACAGGGAGTCTGTGAAAACGGATTTTCTGTCTTTTCTTTTTTTGCGTCCCGTTTATTGGACACATGGAATGCTATAGTGGTTTCAACAAGGGGGTGCGACAGATGAAAAAGGGTTTAGGCATGATAACGGTGTTTCTGGTTCTGGCTGCCGCTCTTTGCGTGAGCGGGACAGTGATGAGCAAAGGGCGGAACGATTACACGCGGGAGAACGAACGGTATGCACTGCTCGAGGATGCGTTTACGGAGCGGGCCAGGCAGATTCTGGAGGAGTGCGGGTTCAGAAACAGCGGCGTGACGGTCACATGGACCAGAGAGCAGGGCTGTCCGAGGAGCTACCTGGTGAAAATTCACCACAGGGGAATCGCAAATCTCGGGGATGATGAGAGGGAGAGACTGACCGAGGAGCTAAGGGACGGAGAGCTTGCGAGAGAAGCGCAGGAGCTTTGTATCATTTACACTTGACGGAAAAGAACATCTGTTCCAAAATGGAATTAATAGAACAAGTGTTCTTTCTGCGGGCTGTGATGAGGGAAAAGACAGATGCTGCAGCGACAATCATTTAAGAAAGAATTGCGCGGCAAGTCTTTGGGCGCAGACTGTTTGGTCTGCGCCGTGGATAGACATTTAGAAATTTTGGGATTATACTGGTAGAGAATAATTACGGAAAAGGAGATTTCTATGAGACATAATCCCAGACCACAGGAAATGTACAGGCATTTTAAGGGCGAGTTATATCAGATCCGCTGTCTTGCGAGACACAGTGAGACGAGGGAACTGATGGTGGTATACCAGGCTATGTACGGTACTTTTGAGATATTTGTACGGCCGTTGTCCATGTTTATGGAGGAGGTAGACCGCAGGAAATATCCCGATGCCAAACAGAGATACCGCTTTGAGCTTCTGCAGGATATGGAGTATGAGGAGCAGGCAGCCTTTACGGCGCATTCCACGGAAAAGGAGACCGCCGTTTCGACGGAACCCGCCGCGGCTGCCGTACCTGAAGCAATACCGGCGAAGACAGCGCCGGAGGAAGAGCAACTGAATATTGATCCTCTGGTGTTGGCGTTTCTTGACGCGGATTCCTATGAACAGAGGCTTACGATTCTTGATTCCCTTCATAACCGGATCACGGACGACATGATTAACACGATGGCGGTGTCGGCTGATCTGGAGATTAAGGAGGGAGATCTGGAGGACAGATATATGGAGCTTAGGAACTGTCTGCGCACGTTTGAAAAATTCGAGTGCAGCAGATTGAGATAAGCGGTTATCTGTATGAGGAAGCAGGCCCCACCGGAGAGATCACGGATGGGGGTGCTTTATGGCTTACGAACTGGAAAACAAGCTTGTGGTGGGCGTTTCGTCCAGAACTTTGTTTGACTTGGCTTTTGAGAACAGAATATTTGAGGAGGAGGGTCTGGAAGCGTACAGCCGTTATCAGGTGGAGCATGAGGATGAACTGCTCCGTCCCGGTCCAGGGTTCCCTCTGGTACGGGCGCTTTTGAAACTGAATGAGCTGCCGGGCATGGAGGGACGTGTGGAAGTGATTATCATGTCCAGAAACAGTCCTGATACTTCCCTCCGGGTTTTCAAGGCCATCGAACATTACGGCCTGCGCATAACGAGGGCGGTGCTGGCCGGAGGCGCTTCCCTGGCTCCTTATCTCACGGCGTTTAAGACGGATCTTTTTCTGTCGGCCTGGGAGGAGGATGTGCAGCGGGCGATCGACTCGAATATTGCGGCCGGAATCATCTGTACGGAAGGAATTTCAACTTACGACTGCGACCACAGGATCAGGCAGATCAGAGTGGCTTTTGACGGCGATGCGGTGCTGTTTTCGGATGAGTCGGAGAGAATCTTTCAGGAGGAGGGTCTGGAGGCCTTCGAGGAAAACGAGAGGCGGAATGCGGATAACCCTCTGCAGGCGGGCCCCTTCGCAAAATTTTTAAAGACGTTGTCCGAATTACAGAAAAATTACCCGGAGGAAGAAAGCCCGATCAGGACCGCGCTTGTCACGACAAGGTGCGCGCCGGCCCACGAGCGCGTCATCCGCACGCTGCGGGCCTGGGATGTGCGTATCGACGAGGTGTTCTTTCTGGGAGGCATCAGGAAGAAGGATGTGCTGCAGGCTTTCGGTGCGCATATATTTTTTGACGACCAGTCTGTCCATACGCTGCCGGCCTCCGAAGTGGTGCCCTCCGCCCGGGTTCCCTATAAAAACAGAGAAGCCGTCGGAGAGATCGAGGCGAAGGACAGCAGTTAAAGGAATGGCAGGATATGAAGTACACAGGGATTGTTTCCGCTGAATTTATAGAGCGGCCGAACCGTTTTGTCGCCTATGTGGAGCTGATGGGCGTGCGAACGAAGGTACATGTGAAAAATACAGGCAGATGTCTGGAACTTTTGACGGATCACGCGAAGGTATATCTGGAGAAGAGCGGGAAGGAGACGCGTTCCACCGCATATGATCTCGTTGCAGTGGAGAAGGAGGGCCGTCTGGTCAATATGGACTCCGGCGCGCCGAACAGGGTGGCGGGCGAATGGCTGCGGGCAGGAGGTCTTTTTAAGGACGTCAGTCTGGTCAGGTCTGAGAAAACTTTCGGCAGCTCCCGGTTTGATTTTTACGTGGAGAGCGCCTCGGGCAGGAAGGCCTTTATTGAGGTCAAGGGTGTGACGCTGGAGCGGGATCATGTGGCAGCTTTTCCTGATGCCCCTTCCGAGCGGGCGCTCAAGCATGTGGAGGAACTGATCGAGGCGTGCGCCCAGGGGTATGAAGCGTATCTCCTGTTTGTGGTCCAGATGAAAGGGGCCCGCTATGTGGAGCCGAACTGGGACACGCAGCCGGCTTTTGGGGATGCGCTTAGGCGGGCAAGGAGAGCGGGAGTGCGGCTTCTCGCATATGACTGTCTGGTGGGAGAGGACAGTCTTGAGATGGACGCCCCGGTGCCGGTATGCCTGGACAGCCTGGACAGGATCGCAGAGCCCCTTCTTGCCTGGTATGACAAGGGACGCCGTATCCTGCCCTGGCGGGAGGAGCCGACCCCTTATCATGTATGGCTCTCGGAGATTATGCTGCAGCAGACCAGGGTGGAGGCGGTGAAACCTTACTATGACCGCTTTCTGCAGGCGCTTCCCGATATTGGAAGTCTGGCGGCGGTGGAGGAGGAGAGGCTGTTAAAGCTCTGGGAGGGTCTCGGATATTATAACAGGGCCAGGAATTTGAAGAGGGCGGCGGAGATTCTTGTCTCGGAATATGACGGAGAGATGCCGGACGACTTTGAAAGGATAGCTGCCCTTCCGGGGATCGGCAGCTATACGGCAGGCGCGGTCTCCTCCATCGCTTTTGGGAGGCCGTATCCGGCAGTGGACGGCAATGTGCTGCGTATTCTTTCAAGGCTGAGGGCCGACGACAGGGATATTCTGAATGCGAAGGTGAAAAGGGCTGTGGAGGAAGAACTGCTTGACGTGATGCCGAAAGACCGTCCCGGCGACTTTAACCAGGCGCTTATGGAGCTTGGCGCGATGGTGTGCATTCCAAACGGCGCGCCCAAATGCGGGGAATGCCCGTGGAGGGAGCTTTGCCTTGCGAGGGCGCAGGGACGGATGGGGGAGTTCCCGAAGAAGGCGAAAAAGAAGCCGAGAAGCATTGAGAAAAAGACGGTTCTGGTGATACAGGACGCGGAGCGTGTGGCGCTTCACAAGAGACCGGGGAAAGGGCTTCTGGCGGGCATGTATGAATTCCCGTCGCTGGAGGGACACTGTGAGGAGGCGGAGGTGAGCGCCTACCTGAAAGAAATCGGTCTTCTGCCCATCAGAATCCGGAGACTTCCGGCGGCAAAGCATGTGTTTACCCACAGGGAATGGCATATGACGGGGTATCTGATCCGGGTGGACGAACTTGCCGTGAAGGAGCCTGGGGAGGAACTGCAGGGATTTGTCTTTGTGGAGCCGGAACAGACGCGGACAAGTTATCCGATACCTTCTGCCTTTGCGGCTTATGCAGAGTGGGTGGAGATGCGGCACCCGAAAGAAAAATAGCCGGAATCAGGCACTGCGGTGAAGTCAAAAGCCGTGCCGCGGTGAAAAATAAGGAAAATATAAGAATTCTGTAACAAAATGCGGGAACTTATATGCTAAAATAGTCGAAGACGCGCAGGCCTGGAATGGCCAGCAGGACGAGACTTGAGAAAGGTATGGATATTTTGGAATGAAATTATTATCGGTTGCAATACCCTGTTACAATTCGGAAAACTATATGAAAAAGTGCATTGAATCGCTGCTGCCCGGCGGTGAGGATGTGGAGATACTGATTGTGGACGACGGCTCTACGGATGGGACGGGGGAGATCGCGGATGCTTACGAAAGGCTTTATCCCTCTATCATTAAGGCGATCCACAAGAAGAACGGAGGACATGGGTCTGCCGTAAATGCGGGGCTGGCCTGCGCTTCCGGCCTATACTATAAGGTTGTGGACAGCGACGACTGGGTGAAGGAGAGTGCGTACCTGAAGATTCTGGAAGTGCTGCGTGACGTCATCGCGGGGGATACCACGCTGGATATGCTGATCAGTAACTTTGTTTACGAGAAGGAAGGGGAAAAGAAACATAAGGTGATGAAATACCATCATGCGCTCCCACAGGATAAGATCTTTGGCTGGAACGAGGTGAAGCATTTCCGCAAAGGGCAGTATATTCTTATGCACTCAGTTATTTTCCGCACGAAACTGCTTCGCGAATGTGGGCTGGAACTGCCGGAAAATACCTTTTACGTGGATAATATTTTTGTGTTTGAGCCGCTGCCCTTTGTGAAAAACATGTATTATCTCGATGTGAATTTCTACCGCTATTATATTGGCAGGGAGGGGCAGTCAGTCAACGAGGAGGTAATGATCAACAGAATTGACCAGCAGATCAGGGTCAATAAGATCATGATAGATTATCTCGTGGATAAGAGGGCGAAAATCTACGGTAAAGGCAGACTGAAAAAATATATGATTAATTATCTGGAGATTATCACGGTTATTTCGTCTATCATGCTGATACGCTCCGGGACGGAGGAAAATCTGGAGAAGAAGGCGGAGCTTTGGAAGTATATCAGGCAAAAGGATATTGGTCTGTATATGAGGCTGCGTTACGGTGTACTCGGCAATTCCATGAATCTGCCGGGGAAAGGAGGAAGAAAAATTTCTGTGGAAGGGTACAAGATATGTCGGAGATTTTTCAAGTTTAATTAAATTTTTATGCCGAAACGGAAACAGGGAGAATCCGATATCGGACTCTCCCTGCCTGTCTTTTATACCAGTGTGCCGGGTTTGCGCTTCCGCTTTTGCTGCAGGCCGTGATAGAAATTGATGAGCACATCGGAGCGGTATACGATACCGTACATGACAGCGGCCATGATAAACGCGGTAGTCACGTCAAATACGGAGTGCTGCTTGATGAGCATGGTCGATAAAATGATGGATACGCATAAAACCAACGAGCAGATACGGATTCCCTTTTTCTTCTCCAGCCGTGCGCTCTTCATCACTGCAAAATGGCAGCCAAGAGAGTTGTAAACGTGAATACTGGGCCACAGGTTTGTCGGGGTATCTGTACGATAGAGCGCGGCAACCAGCCTTGTGCACAGGTTATCACGCGGCATAACGGCAGGACGCAGATCGTGCCCGTTCGGCCAGAGTGTGCTGACGATCAGGAACACGGTCATTCCCGTAAACAGGAAGGTACATGCCCTGAAATAGTCATCCTTATCCCGAAAGAAGAAGTAAACCACTACCACGGCCACATAGGCGAACCACAACAGATAGGGGATGACAAATACCTCACAGAAGGGGATAAAGTCATCCGGCCTGAAATGGATCAGCCGGTAATGGCTGGTTACGGTCTTTTCCAGATGGGCAAACCACTGCATATATATGATCCCATAAAGGAGAAGCGGCAGCGCGTGCCTGTATTTTTCAAAGATGTTTACAAGTGTTTTTTTTGTTTTCATATTCTTACGGTCCTTATGCCTGCCGGTCAGTCCGGCTGATAATTCTGCCCTTTACATGCCAGCCGGAACCGGGTGCCTGCGTTGTCCGCGCCTGATTGTCTGCTGACATGATACATAATAGCAGATCAGGGTGAAAAGTCAAAATAAGATTTCCATAAAGTTTTCTTAATTTTTCATAAAAATCTGTCCATTATGCCAAATATTATTCCATGTACACGCGGGTTAGGGAGAGTGTCATAAATTTTGTTTGCAATACATAACATAATATCTTATAATATTGTCTTGAAATTGTCTCTATTTATGTGGGTATCAGTGTGGAAACCAGCAGAAAGGCAGGAACGAGGAATGTATTCATTTGATGAGGTAAAGAAGGTAGACCCGGAAATCGCGCAGGCGATTGTTGACGAGCAGAACAGGCAGAATTCCCATATTGAGCTGATTGCTTCCGAAAACTGGGTGAGTAAGGCGGTTATGGCGGCAATGGGAAGTCCGCTTACAAACAAGTATGCGGAAGGGTATCCCGGGAAGAGATACTACGGCGGCTGCGAGTGCGTGGATGTGGTGGAGAATCTGGCGAGGGACCGCGCGAAGGAACTCTTCGGCTGCGAGTATGTCAATGTGCAGCCCCATTCCGGCGCACAGGCGAACATGGCAGTCTTTTTTGCGGTGCTGGAGCCGGGAGATACTTTCATGGGTATGAATCTGGACCACGGCGGACATCTCTCCCACGGTTCACCGGTCAATATGTCGGGCAAGTATTTTAAGTGTGTGCCTTACGGCGTCAATGATGAAGGATTCCTCGATTACGATAATGTGAGAAAGATTGCACTGGAGTGCAGACCGAAGATGATTGTGGCAGGCGCTTCCGCTTACGCCAGAACCATTGACTTCAGGAAATTCAGGGAGATTGCCGATGAGGTCGGGGCGGTGCTGATGGTGGATATCGCGCATATCGCCGGACTTGTGGCGGCAGGGCTTCATCCGAGCCCGATTCCCTATGCCCATGTAACGACGACCACCACCCATAAGACCCTGCGGGGGCCCCGCGGCGGTATGATTATGTCCAGCCAGGAGGTGGCGGATAAATACAACTTTAACAAGGCCATCTTCCCCGGTATTCAGGGCGGTCCCCTGATGCATGTGATTGCGGCGAAGGCGGTGTGCTTCAAGGAGGCGCTGTCCGATGACTTCAAGGTATACATGAAGAATGTGGCGGATAATGCGCAGGCGCTCTGCAAGGCATTACAGGCGCGTGATATTAAAATTGTTTCCGGCGGAACGGATAATCACCTGATGCTGGTTGACCTGACGAACTACGATCTGACGGGGAAGGCTGTGGAGAAGCTGCTCGACGAGGCGCATATCACGGCCAACAAGAACACGATTCCAAACGACCCGAAATCTCCGTTCGTGACAAGCGGTATCCGTCTGGGCACACCGGCGGTTACATCCCGGGGCTTAAATACGGCGGATATGGAACAGGTGGCGGAGGCGATCTCCATTGTGATCAAGGAGGGCGAGGCAGGCGTAGGCAAGGCGCAGGCTATTATCAGGACACTGACGGACAAGTATCCGCTGATATAGCAGAGTGAAAAGAACTTCTAAAACTCGACAGCAGAGGCTGTCTTGTTAAGAAGTTTCAGGAGCTGCTTTGCAACTCCATTTCACCCGGGAGAATGCCTGAGAAACGGCATTCTCCGCGCAGATTCATACAGGGAGGATAACAATGATTCAAATAGCGGTTTTGGGATACGGCACCGTGGGCAGCGGTGTCGTGGAAGTGATTGAGACGAATAAGGCTGATATCAATAAAAAGGCGGCGGAGGATCTGGCGGTAAAGTATATTCTGGATCTGCGGGATTTTCCGGGGGATCCTTACGAGAGTAAGGTGGTGCACGACTATAACATTATTTTAAATGACCCGGAGGTAAAGATCATCTGCGAGACTATGGGTGGAACGAAACCGGCTTACGATTTTACAAAGCAGGCGCTGCTTCTGGGGAAGAGCGTGTGCACTTCCAACAAGGAGCTGGTCGCAGCGCATGGCCCGGAACTCATCAGAACCGCTAAGGAGAATCACTGTAACTATCTCTTTGAGGCGAGCGTGGGCGGCGGTATTCCGATTATCCGTCCGCTGAACTATTCCCTGACGGCGGAGCATATCGACGGCATTACAGGAATTTTGAACGGGACGACCAACTATATTCTTACTAAGATGGATAAAGAGGGCGCTGATTTTGAAGATGTCCTGAAGGAGGCTCAGGAGAAGGGCTATGCGGAGAGAAACCCGGAGGCGGATGTGGAGGGCTATGACGCCTGCCGCAAGATTGCCATCCTCTCTTCCCTGATGTCGGGAAAGAATGTGAGTTATGAGGATATCTATACAGAGGGAATTACGAAGATTACTTCGGCGGATTTCAAGTACGCGAAGCAGATGAACAAATCCATCAAGCTGCTTGCGTTCAGTCGGGATACGGAGGAAGGCTTTTTTGCTATGGTTGCTCCCTTCCTGATTTCAAGGGAACATCCCCTTTACAGTGTAAACGGCGTATTTAACGCAGTGTATGTGCATGGGAATATGCTGGGCGACTCTATGTATTACGGCCGGGGGGCGGGAAAACTGCCGACGGCCAGCGCGGTGGTCTCAGACGTGGTGGACTGCGCGAGACATCAGGGCAAGACCATTATGTGCTTCTGGGACGAGGAAAACATAGAGATTGCGGATGTAAAGTGCGCGAGAAGGAAGTTCTTTGTCAGGGTGCCGGCGGATAAGAGAGAGGCGTCGATGGCGGTCTTCGGCGCTATGGCCGAGGTGAATGTGGGCATAGGCAGGGAATTTGCTTTCATGACACAGGAGATGACCGAGAGGGAATTTGACGAAAAGATTGAGAAAATCGGCGGATGTATAAACAGAATCCGAATCATGGCATAGCAGGGGGAAAGGACATGAATAAGGTTGTTAAGTTTGGCGGAAGTTCTCTGGCGAGCGCGGAACAGTTCAAAAAGGTTGGTGCGATTATCCGCGCGGATAAGGAGCGAAAGTTTGTAGTGCCTTCCGCACCCGGAAAAAGATCTTCGGACGACACGAAAGTCACGGATATGCTGTATGCCTGTTACGAGCTGGCGGAGCAGGGTAAGGACTTTACCGCGCAGCTGCAGGCGATTAAGGACAGATATCAGGAAATTATAGACGGACTGGAGTTAAAGCTTTCTCTGGATAAGGAGTTTAAGAGCATCGAGAAAAACTTTAAGGAGAAGGCGGGTTCCGATTATGCGGCTTCCCGCGGCGAATATTTAAACGGCATTATCATGGCGCAGTATCTGGGATATGCGTTTGTGGACGCGGCGGATGTGATCCGCTTTAAGGCAGATGGCGAGCATGACGCGGAGCTGACAAACCAACTCCTGAGGGAGCGTCTGGCAGGCGTGGAGGCAGCTGTGATTCCCGGTTTTTACGGCGCCTGTGAGGACGGAAAGGTAAAGACTTTTTCCAGAGGAGGTTCCGATATCACGGGATCCATTGTGGCCAGGGCGATTAAGGCGAACGTGTATGAAAACTGGACGGACGTATCAGGCGTGCTCGTAGCGGATCCCCGGATTATTTTTAAGCCGGTGGGCGTGGAGACGATTACATACAGGGAACTGAGGGAGCTTGCCTATATGGGATTTTCGGTTCTGCATGAGGACGCCATTTTCCCGGTCAGGAGCGAGGGAATTCCGATCAATATCCGCAATACCAATGCGCCGGATGACAATGGTACTTGGATTGTGGAGAGCACCTGTCAGAAATCCAAATATGTGATTACCGGTATCGCGGGAAAGAAAGGTTTCTGTGCGGTCAATATAGAAAAGGAAATGATGAACTCGGAGATCGGCTTTGGCCGCAAGGTACTGCAGGCTTTTGAGGAAAATGAGATTTCTTTTGAGCATGTGCCTTCCGGCATCGACACCATGACGGTGTTTGTGCACCAGGACGAGTTTATGCACAAGGAACAGAAGGTAGTTTCCGGCATTCACAGGCTGGCGGATCCGGATTCCATCGACATAGAGGCGGATCTTGCGCTGATTGCGGTGGTTGGGCGCGGTATGAAGTCCACCAGGGGTACGGCGGGCAGAATCTTTTCCGCGCTGGCCCATGCCAATGTCAATGTCAAGATGATCGATCAGGGTTCCAGCGAGCTGAATATTATTATTGGTGTGGCAAACGCAGATTTTGAGACGGCGATTAAGGCGATTTATGATATTTTTGTACTTTCCCAGATTTAATACATTATAAAATATGCAATATTTTGTGCTGTGTTTTGGAAACAGGAGAAAAATTGTTTGTTTTTAAAATAAAATTGTGCTAAAATAGAATTGGCATTGTGCAAATAGCATAAATAAGTGCGAAAACAAATGACTTTGGAGGGTACAATGGCTAATCAACCGTTAGAGGCATTGGTATATACCAACGACAACTGTGTAGGGTGCAACAAATGTATTTCCGCCTGTCCTGTGCTGACGGCAAACCGTGCGGTAGAGGAAAACGGAAAGAATAAGATTATTGTGGATGGCAGCCAGTGTATCAGCTGCGGCGCATGCTTTGATGTGTGTGCGCACAATGCGAGAAGCTACAACGATGACACGGAGCGCTTCTTTGAGGATTTAAAGAAGGGAGAAAGAATTTCTCTGCTGCTGGCCCCCGCTTTTCTCGCGAATTATCCGAGGGAGTATGCCACGGTTTTGGGCGGTTTGAAGAAATTGGGTGTAAACCGCATTATCAGCATCAGTTTCGGTGCGGATATCACGACCTGGGGATATGTCAAATACATAACGGAGCATAATTTTACGGGTGGCATTTCACAGCCCTGTCCTGCGGTGGTGGGGTACATAGAAAAGTATCTTCCAGAGCTGCTCCCGAGTCTGATGCCGGTGCATTCCCCGATGATGTGTGGCGCGGTCTATGTGAAAAAGTACATGAAGGTGCCGGATAAGCTTGCCTTTATCAGTCCCTGTATTGCGAAGAAGAATGAGATTGACGATCCGAACTGCGGCGGTTATGTTTCCTATAACGTGACTTTTGATCATCTGATGAAGTATGTGAGGGAGCACGGTATTTCCGGCCCTGCGGTGACGGATGAGATCGAGTATGGTCTGGGTTCCATTTATCCTATGCCGGGTGGTTTAAAGGAAAATGTGTACTGGTTCTGTGGTGAGGATATCTTTATCCGGCAGATTGAGGGCGAAAAACATGCGTACAGGTTCCTGTCGGATTACAAGAGAAGGGTTTTGGGCAACAAGGAACTGCCGTTTATGGTTGATGCCCTAAACTGCTCTAAGGGATGTATATACGGGCCCGGCGTCGAGGAGGAGAAGACGAAGTCCGACGATACGCTCTACGAGCTGCAGAAGATCAGGGAAGCCAGCAAAAAGAATGATAAGAGACACGCTTTCAGCAGAAGTCTTACGCCCAAACAGAGACTGGCAAGACTCAATAAGCAGTTCGCGCAGCTGGATATCAATGACTTTATCAGACATTATACTGACAAGTCGTCGATGGTAACGGCTAAGAAGCCCAGCGCTTCTGAACTTGAGAACATCTTTGTATCTATGGACAAGCGCACGGATGCGGAGCGCAACATCAACTGTTCCGCCTGCGGCTACGACACCTGTAAGAAGATGGCTACCGCGATTCATAACGGCTGCAACAACATCTATAACTGCATCCAGTTTGTAAAAGGCGAGGTGGAGAAGGAAGGCGAGATCGCCAAAACGATGGCATCCGAAGTGGAAGAGAAGAACGCAGAGCTTCAGGCGAAGAATGAAAAGATTGCGGAACTGATTGCCGAGGTGCAGGTGGATTTTGACAGTCTGGATATCTCTATCAGTGAAATGTCTGAGGGTAATAACAGCAATGCAGAGGAGAGTACCGGCATTTCTGCATCCATGAGCGATGTGGTGAATTTCTGTGATCAGCTGAATGAGGCGCTTGGGAAGATCCAGACCCTGCTTGTCAAGCTGGAAGAAAATAATGAGGAAATCACGGATGTGGCGGAGGAGACGAACCTCCTTGCGCTGAATGCGAGCATCGAGGCGGCAAGAGCCGGGGAATCCGGGAGAGGCTTTGCTATCATTGCCGAGAATATCAAAAAGCTGGCAGATTCTTCCAAGGACACGGCCAGTGACTCCGATGCGAATAAAGAGCAGATACAGACGGCAATCACGGAACTTCTGACGGATGCCAAGAAGCTGATCAGCGTTATTGACGGCGTAAATCTGCGGGTGACCAATCTGGCGGCATCTACCGAGGAGATTGCTGCGTCGGCCGATATGGTAAGCACGATTTCCGGCGATCTGAAGGAGAAGCTTGCCCAATTAAACAGTTAAATATGGAAAAATAACAAAAAGAAGACCGAAGTTCTGACAGCTTCGGTCTTTTTCTATGCACATATTTAATAGCCCAGCTCCTCACCCACAAGATAGACCTTAATCCGTCCGGGATGCATGCTCCGCCTTGTCACCACAATCTGACAGCAGAAGCACTCCGGGGAAAGACAGTCGTGGCAGACGCCTGTCGCGGCGCAGGGAAGATTGCGCCCCAGACGGATTGCGTTGGCTGGGGAAGCTGTGTTTCTGACTCTGGCGACACCGCTTTCTGTATCGGGAACCACCTTATTCATACCTGCTACAACGATGACGTTGGAGGGCCCCTGAATCAGGCAGGCAACACGGTTGCCGTTGCCGTCGATGTTGATCAGTTCACCGTCTAAAGTGATGGCGTTGGCGCTCATGAGAAAGTAGTCTGCAAGAACGGTCCTGCCATAGATCTGCCGGGATTCCTCCGGCGTCTTTGCGGCGCTGCGGTCCAACAGTTCGTAGGAGCCGCTGTGGATAGCGTCCATCAGACCGCACTCTTTCAGGGTTTCGCTGCCGCCCCAGCCTATGATGGAGCCTGACGGCATTGTAGAGAGTATTGCCTCGACACAGGATGAAGATGTCTCAAAGTAATAACCCTCCATATTTCTTTTTTCCAGATTTTTGATAATGGTTTCCGCCTGTTTTGCCAGCGCAGTTTTTTTAGGTGACACATGTATTTCCTCCATATCAATGATATCATATTGCATAGCTTTTCCCTATTGTATCACTCCGCGTCAGGACTGTGCAAGCAGGGAATTAGTCTGATATCAGCCGGGCGGAGGCGGTGCGGGAGGAATTCCTGCTTTGTTATAGAAAACACGCATTTTCGGTTTGTTGTATTAAATTGACTGTCAATTTAATATAAATGTTTATAAAAATATGAAAACAGTATACGATATTGAATAAAGTAAAAATTTTTAAAAAAATTTCAAAAAATGTGTTGACAAATTATGCTTAAGTGATATAATAAACTCATAAAGAAACACTTCACATAGATAAAATAAGAGAAAGAGAGGTACGGTCCACCAAAAACTTAAAGTAACATCTCAAAGAAGTACAAGTGAATAGGAGACCACTGAAAAAGACGAGCGGAATCGAGTACATGGTAGAGGATGGCGAATCAGAAAACGGATCCCGGGAAAGCTCCCACAGATGAAGAGAAGAGAGCGGATGATGGAAAAGAGAAGAAATCCGAGGGGAGAGAGGGAACAGGACGCCACAGTATCAAAGATACGAGAGAAGAGATGGAAAGAGGACGTGAGGGAAAAGACGGAGGTAAGGGCCATTGGACAGTGAGTTTTAGAAACGGGTATTGATTCCTTGGAGAATGAATACCCGTTTCGCGTTGTGTCCTGTTCTGTTTTCTTATGGGAATCTTAATAAAATCGGGGTGGCTTTTCCACTAAAAATAGGTTATAGTATACTTATGCATACTAGATATAGTATGTGGCGGATTTTGAGAGCCTGTTATACAGAAGCGGTCAGGATAAAAGATTTCAGAAAGGACATGGTTACAGCCGATGGGAAAGCTGCATAAGAGAAGAAAGGGATATTCGGACGAGGAGCTGGATGAGGAAGAGGCAAATTACGAGGATGAAGAAGATGGGGAAGAAGACGAGGACGATGAAATAGAAGAAGACGAAGATTATGATGAGGAAGAGGAACGTCGTGCGTACAGGCACAGGCGTCGGATCCGAAATCAGATCATTGTCTATCTGGTGATCTTTTTCGTGGCAGTGGGTATTGCCGGGGGAGGCATCGCGGTCGGAAGAAAGGCGGCCTCTTTTGTCAGACAAAAAAAACAGGCAGCCGAAGAGGCGAAAAGGCTGGAAGAAGCGGCGGAGGAAGAACTGCCTGAAGAGGAAATGGTCATCGATACGCCGGAGCCTGTCGAGGAAGAGCCGGAGGAGGAAGATATTCTGGGAGAATTGGCGCAGTCTTATTATTCCGAAATGTCGATAGAAGACAAAGTGGCCGGCCTTTTTATGGTGACGCCGGAGGCGATAACGGGGGTCAAAACGGCGACCCAGGCTGGGGACGGAACCCAGGAGGCGCTGAACCAGTATGCGGTGGGTGGTCTGATTTACTTTAGCCAGAATATTCTGGATAAGGACCAGATCACAACGATGCTTGCAAACACGGCATCTATGAGTAATTACCCGGTTTTTCTTGCTGTGGACGAGGAGGGCGGCGACGTCAGCAGGGTTGCCAACAGCAAGGTAGAAGTGACAAAGGTGGATGATATGGCGGCGATCGGTGCGGCCGGTGATGCATCCCAGGCATCTGCGGCCGGGTCAACGATTGGTTCCTATCTGAATGAAATTGGCTTTAATGTGGATTTCGCGCCGGTTGCGGATGTGGCAGGAGAGGGCAGCGCATTGGGGAACCGTTCCTTTGGCTCTGATCCTCAGATGGTGGGTGAGATGGTTGCCAATGCGGTAGGCGGAATCGAAGGTGCAGGCGTGAGCGCCTGCCTGAAACATTTTCCGGGTCTGGGCAGCACTTCGGAGGATACCCATGACGGGAGGGTGGAGATTACGAAGTCGGTAGAGGAAATGCGGACTTCAGATTTTGTGCCGTTTTCCGCGGGCATAGAGGCAGGGGCCGATTTCGTGATGGTGAGCCATGCTACGGCGCCTACGCTGGATGAGGACAATGTGCCGAGTTCCCTGTCAAAGAAAGTGATTACGGATACTTTGCGGGGAGAGCTGGGATTTGAGGGCGTGGTTATCACGGATGCGCTGGATATGACGGCGATTACGGATTACTATACGCCGGAGGAGGCGGCTGTAATGGCGCTGGAGGCCGGTGCGGATATGCTGCTTATGCCGGAGGATTTTGAGAAGGCGTACAATGCGGTGCTCGCGGCGGTTCAGGACGGGACGATTTCGGAGGAGCGGATCAACGAGTCTCTGGATCGGATTTACCGGGTGAAGTGCGCGGGGAAGCTGGAGAACTAGAATCCTGTTTATAATCTGCAAAATATGGCAGCACCGGCAGACGGATCAATACTGTTACGAAGTGTGGGTTCCTTTGTGGGATTAAAATAATTTAAGATGCGAATTGACTTGAGGGTTATCACCGGCCTTGTGCTTTGTATGAGGCCGGTTTTTGTATGGGCTTTAGCCTGTTGAGGGTATTGGAGTTTTTCGCGTTCCGAAAAATGGAAATGCCCGAAACCAAAACCCACCTGCTATGCGGGTGGAGACGATTCGTTATACAAAAAATCACCTTTCCACTACAATAGAGTTGTTCAGGCACTATTGCAGTAGAAAGGAAAGGTGATTTTATGGCGAATAAGAATTATGACATGGCACACACAAAGTGGATGTGCAAATATCATATCGTATTCACTCCTAAGTATAGGAGAAAAGTGATTTATAATCAATTAAAAAGTGATATAAGGGATATCTTGAAACAGTTGTGTTCCTACAAGGGAGTAGAAATTATAGAAGGGCATTTAATGCCAGATCATATCCATATGCTGGTAAGCATACCACCCAAAATGAGCGTATCAAGTTTTATGGGATATCTGAAAGGGAAGTCAGCCCTTATGATATTCGACAGACATGCAAATTTAAAGTATAAGTTTGGGAACCGTCACTTCTGGTCAGAAGGGTATTACGTGAGCACAGTGGGTCTTAATGAGGCGACAATCAAAAAATATATCCAAGACCAAGAGAAGAACGATATCATGCAGGATAAACTTGGCGTAAAGGAGTATGAAGACCCTTTTAAGGGTTAAGTCGAAGTAGTACAAACACCCCTTCAGGGGTATGAGCAACGCGTCAAGTGCAATAGTGACCTGAACGGAGAGAAAGGCAAGGGCGCCTTGAGACGCTGTCTGGCAACAAGGGCTTACAGCCAGCGTCCCGAGCCACCCGTTTTACGGGTGGCGGCGACTATGGCATGTCACTAAATCGGGAGTACTTGACTGTGGGCGATTTTGACTTTATAATATACTTAGTAATACATAGTATGTAGTATTTACACCTGCAATCAGTATGATGGCAATTAGATATATACAAAAATGAAGCGCAGAAATGTAGGTAGCTATGAATGATAAATATGAAAGACAAATGAAGAAGGGTGTTTTGGATATGCTCGTCCTGAGACTGCTGAAATCGGAAGCCAAGTACGGATATCAGATTATTCAGGAGATGAGAGAGAAGAGCGGTGAAACTTTTCTGCTGAAGGATGGCACCTTATATCCGATTCTATACCGGTTGGAGGACGATCAGCTGGTGGTAAGCAGGTGGAGTGGGGCCGTGGGGAAACAGGTGCCGAGAAAATACTACGAAATCACGGAGGAGGGGAAAAAGGCGCTTGCTGAGATAGAGGATGTCTGGAAGCGGATTTCCGATGGAGTCGTAAGGATTATGGAGGATTAGCCAATGGATGAAAAGCGGTATGCAAACGCTGTGGCAGGAAAAATTAAGTGCAGTGGAAAAAGGAAAAAGGAGATTAAGACGCAACTTTTGACGGACATTCAGATGCGGGAGAAACAGGGAGAACGGCTGGAGGATATTATTGCCCGGATGGGTCCAGCGGAGGAAATAGCGGATGGATTTAACGAAAATATTCCGGCGCAGGAGCAAAAACAATACGCCAGAAATAAAGTGCTGAAAATTACCACTCCGATTGTTCTTGCAGTGCTTTTTCTGGGACTGCTTGTATACTGGCTGTTTCCTAAGACGGCCGACATAGAGCGGAGTAAATATTTTGACAAAGATCAGGTGGAAGCAGTCATGAAGGAGACGATAGAGCTGCTGGATGCGGAGGACTATGCGGCATTGCAGGAAAATGCCGTGCCTCAGATGAAGGCACTGCTCAATGCGGAGACAAGAGCCGATATGCGGAGTACGCTGTCTGATGACTGGGGGGAGCGAAAACAGTTCGGCGCGGTATACATGGTGGAACTGATACAGGGAAACAGGCATTTGGCAGTCGGAGAGATGACGGTCACCTATGAAAATGTGAGCGTCACTTATCGGCTGACATATGATGAAGATATGCGCTTTGCGGGCATTTATGTGAGGTAGGGGACGGATGGAGGGAGAGTGCAGTGACGGAAACAATCTTTTGTGCGGTAATCCTGCTGGTTAGCATAGGGCCGATTATCATTCTGGGAATTGCGCAGTATAGAAGTAAGGATCCTGTTGGATTCTGGTCCGGAAAGAAACCGCCTGAAAGGGAGCAGATTACGGATGTGAGAGCTTACAACCGAAAGCATGGCCTGATGTGGATATCGTATGGGGTGGGATTTATTGTTTGCTTTGTGTGCGGACTGCCCTTTGGGGGATTGATCGCGGGATATCTGTGTATGATTGAGGCGATGGGCGGTATCCTAGCCATGATTGCGTATCATAATAAGCTGAACCGCATGTATTATAGAAAGCAGGGTGGCGTGTGATGGGATTTTGGATTTTTATCACAGTCAGCAATCTGATGTTGCCTGTATTGATGATTGTGATTGGAAAGGTGTTTGTGAAGAGACCGCCCAAAACAATTAATCATATTTACGGTTATCGGACCAGAAGGTCAATGCAAAATCAGGATACGTGGGACTTTGCCCATTTATACTGCGGAAAGCTGTGGTGGAAGACCGGGTGGATTATGCTGCCACTGTCGGTTGTCAGTATGCTCCCTGTGGCCGGGAAGAACGATGATATTGTAGGCGGAGTGGGCGGGGGCATCATAACAGTGGAATGCATCGTATTGCTTGCGACAATTCTTTTGGTAGAAAGGGCTTTGAAGAAGAAAGGATAAGGGGAAGCCTTCGGTGCAGCACGTAACTTCTTTGGCAGCTTCTGATTATTAGAGCCGGAATCGCTTCGGCTCTATCTTTCTGTCTTCAATATATGCTTTACGCATATATTTCTCTGCCCTATAATTTGTATATGTTTTTATATATGCAAATTTATTATATCTTTTCTGTATACAACCCTTTAATATGAACTCAAAGGAGATTTTTAAAATGTTTGCTATAGATAACAAAAAAATCGGCATGCATCTTGCTGATCTTATTAACAAAAGCATTTATAAAAGTGACAGGCAATTTGGGATTGTTTATCTGTGACTTCGGTATGGAACCGTGGAGTCTGATGATATTCAGAAGATGGCAAATCGCATTTGTCAGATAAAAAAGGTAATATCCATAGAAGATATACTAAGCGCTGGTACCGCTCTTGTACCTGCATCTCACAGAATGTCAAACTACTCCATTGCCTATTCAAAGGATCCGGCAGAATGGACCGCCTATTTGAAGAGAGATGACAAACTCTTCTTAAATCCTGATGAATACGATAAAACCGTTATAGACTATGCCCTTGAAGCCGGCAACTATCCATTTCTTAAATTCCTCATGGACAATGGCTATATCTGGTTTGTCGGAAATGAGGAAAAGGAATATAACGTTGGCTTTGGTGCAGGGACAAGTATTAAGAGACGGGAAATTGGATTCCATGATCCTCTTGAATACCGGATGAAAGCACAGGATGATCTTCGTTTTAAAATGATTTCTCTTGCCATAAGAGACAAGGACCTTGACATGTTAAACCGTCTCCATGCCAGAGAAATCCCGATGCTTTATACTTTAAATCATGTGATGCACTATACTCTCACAGATAAGAAACTGCCAGAGTCATCAAATGTTGAAACAATGATCCATTATATCTATCCCGAAACGGGCTTTGTTGCTTTCACCATACCTATGTATATAAAGCATTCAATCCGTGGCTTTATAACAAACATTATCCATATGACGGTCACCTCATCTGACCCGGAAGTTCAGTTCCTGATTGATGAGATGAACAAAACATACGACACCTTTATCAATTACTTTGAGGAAAAGGAGGCTTAAATTATGTGTAATCCTATTTTTGATTATGATGAGGGAAACTTCATTTATCCGACATCCAGAAATATGGGCATTGACTCTGACGGAGACTTTTATATGTGCATGGGCGATAATATGTCTATGGATTCAGATACCAGAGAACTTCATTCGGGATCAGTCTGAATTATTCCTTTTTTAGCAGCGCTCGCTGCACCTGCGATTATTAATTTTCTCAATGTATAATATATCTTCGGTTGTATCAAAATTAATACTCATTTAATTGTATGTATTCCTTAATGAAACTTTTAGTATACATATTATAATGGCTGGTATGAGATATAATTGGGAAATTTAATATAAAAATAGTGGAAACATTGCAAATATCAAGGTTTCCACTGCTTTCTAAAGAATAAAAAAGCGCGAGACGGGACTCGAATACACAAACCACTTTGGGAACTAATTGTGTATCGGAGAGGCACAACTCACTTACTGCAGCATTGAGTTGTCAGACAACTTGCGCGAGGCCGGAAAGGGGTCTACCCCCGGTATAGTAATACGGGGGTAGTAAATACAAGGTGTGCCATGTACGGAAACTCTGAACGGTTAGACAATTCCCTGAAAGTATCCATAGACTGGATCGCATTCACATCTACTATCATAACAGAAGTATCTGAAATGATCTCCTTTCTGGGATATACAACCGAAGACTTTGTACTGTTGCCGAAG